>CP081102.1:0-1229166 GCA_025141835.1 Rhodobacteraceae bacterium M385
ATGACGAACGACACATGGAATAATGTGCGCCAAGAGCTGTTGAAGGTTGTCGGTAAGAACAACTTCTCGGCATGGATTGAACCGATCGCATTCGATCGCGTTGATGAGCGGACGGCACACTTCCACGTTCCCACGAATTTCATTGGCTCTTGGGTCACGAACAACTTTGGCGACCTGATTCTTCGCCATCTGTCCGCCCATGGCGCCTCGGCCGATCGTGTCGTGTTTACCGTTGCACCCCGTGGCTCGGCTGCGGCAGTGGCACCGGCAAACACGCCAGCCCCCGCACCGGCAGAACCCGTCGCGGCCCCCCCTGTTGCAGCCCCCGCACCCGTCGCGGCTCCTGCACCTGCGGCGGCGCCAGCCCCGGCCCCGGCCACCACCGCCGCGCGCGAGATTTCCGGCACCAATCTGAACCCGAACTTCACCTTCGCTAACTTCGTTGTCGGCAAACCGAACGAGCTGGCCCATGCCGCCGCCCGTCGTGTCGCCGAAACCCTGGACGTCACATTCAACCCGCTGTTCCTTTATGGCGGCGTTGGCCTTGGTAAAACGCACCTGATGCACGCCATCGCCTGGGATCTTCAGTCGCGATTCCCCGATGCGAAAATCCTGTATCTTTCGGCAGAGCAGTTCATGCACCGTTTCGTGCGCGCCCTGCGCGAGCAAGATACATTCAATTTTAAAGAGACCTTCCGCTCGGTCGATATTCTAATGGTCGATGACGTTCAGTTCATCGCTGGCAAAACCTCGACCCAGCAGGAATTCTTCCACACGTTCAACGCCCTTGTCGAAATGGGCAAACAGATCGTCATCTCGGGCGACCGCGCGCCCGTGGATATGGAAGAGTTGGACAACCGGATCGCATCGCGCCTGCAATGTGGCCTTGTCGTGGACATCCACCCCACCGACTATGAACTCCGCCTGAGCGTTTTGCAGCACAAGGCCGAGATGATGGGCGCGAAGTATCAGCACATCAATTTTGCCGATGGCGTGCTGGAGTATTTGGCCCAGAAAATCTCGTCGAACGTTAGGGTTCTGGAAGGCGCTCTGACGCGGCTTTATGCCTTTGCCGATCTGGTGCGCCGCGAAGTGACAGTTGATCTGGCAAAGGAATGTCTGACCGACGTTCTGCGGGCGACCGACAAGAAAGTCACGATGGACGAGATCCTGAAAAAGACCTGCGAATACTACAAAATCCGCCAGGTCGATATGATCAGCCAGAATCGTCAGCGGGTGATCGCCAGGCCGCGGCAAATGGCGATGTACCTCTGCAAAAGACTGACGACGCGGTCGTTGCCGGAAATCGGCAAGAAATTTGGCGGACGCGACCACACCACGATCCTTTATGGTGTGCGCAAGATTGAAGAACTGATGCAGGCCGACAGCCAAATTGCAGAAGATGCAGAACTGTTGCGCCGCACGCTGGAAGCCTAAGGTTTCGCTTTATACTACTCGCTTGCCACTTGACGCTGGCAAGCGAGGGCGCAGTATCCTATTCAACTTGTGAATATCTGGGGTCCGAGTAATCTCGTGGCCCCACACTCTGTCGGAGCGAAGCTATGAAACTCTCCATCGAACGCGCCACTCTGCTGCGCGCTGTCTCTCAGGCGCAATCCGTGGTGGAGCGTCGGAACACCATTCCGATCCTTGCCAACGTGCTGATCGAGGCCGAAGGCGACACCGTCAGCTTCCGCGCCACGGACCTTGATATCGAGGTTGTCGATAAAGCCCCCGCGCAAGTGGAACGCGCCGGTGCCACCACGGTTTCCGCTGTGACCCTGCACGAGATTGTACGGAAATTGCCCGACGGCGCATTGGTGTCGCTGACAGAAGACACAACCGCCGCTCGGTTAACGATTGAGGCGGGGCGTTCCTCGTTCCAGCTGGCGACCTTGCCGCGCGAAGATTTCCCGGTGATGGCATCGACCGATTACACCGCCAACTTCTCGGCCAAAGCGCCCGAGCTGCGCCGGTTGTTCGACAAGTCCAAGTTCGCGATTTCCACGGAAGAGACACGCTACTACCTGAACGGCGTCTATTTCCACATCGCCGACGGCGACAACGGCAAGGCTTTGCGGGCCGTTGCCACCGATGGACACCGCTTGGCGCGGATCGATTCCGCGCTGCCCGACGGAGCACAAGAGATGCCCGGCGTGATCGTACCCCGCAAAACCGTGGGTGAGTTGCGCAAGCTTCTGGATGATGACGACGCCCAGATCGCCGTGTCTGTGTCAGAGACGAAAATCCGCTTTGCTACGCCCGAAATCACCCTGACATCCAAGGTTATCGACGGCACCTTCCCCGACTACACGCGGGTAATCCCCACTGGGAATACCCGCCGCATGGAAGTGGACGCAGGCGATTTTGCCAAGGCGGTTGATCTGGTGGCCACGGTATCATCGGAGCGGTCCCGGGCGGTGAAAATGGCCTTGGATGAGGACCGATTGGTTTTGTCCGTGAACGCTCCTGATAGCGGCAATGCCGAGGCGGAGCTGGTTGTGGCCTATGCCGACGAGAAGCTGGAGATTGGTTTTAACGCCAAGTACCTGCTGGAAATCGCCAGCCAAGTGGACCGGGAGAACGCGGTTTTCATGTTCTCCAGCCCTGCCGAACCGACGCTGATGCGCGAAGGTAATGATGACAGCGCGATCTACGTCGTCATGCCGATGCGCGTGTAACATCGGTCGGATTGAGTTGTATTTGCCAAGATGAATGAGGGAGCGAGATGAGCCGCGTGTTTGTCTCGTCTTTGGCGTTGTCGCATTTCCGGTCGCACCGGCGCGCACGCATGGCACTGGACGGGCGTCCGGTGGCGTTGTTCGGGCCCAATGGCGCGGGCAAGACCAACCTGATGGAAGCTGTATCGCTGCTGTCGCCGGGGCGCGGGTTAAGACGGGCGCAGGCGGAAGAGATTATTCGCAGGCCTGAGGCGATTGGTTGGAAGGTGGCAGCGGAGGTCGCGGGACCGGGGGTCGGCCACGAGATCGCGCTGACCGCAGAGCCGGGGCAGCCGAGGACAACCCAAGTCGATGGCAAGAGCGCCCCACAGGTGGCTTTGGCGAAACTGTTGCGGATTGTTTGGCTGGTGCCATCCCAAGACAGGTTGTGGAGTGAGGGGGCAGAGGGGCGGCGGCGGTTTTTGGACCGGATCACGTTGAGTTTTCTGCCTGATCACGCGGAAGCCGTGCTGAGTTACGAGAAGGCGATGCGGGAAAGGAATCGCCTATTGCGCGATGATGTGCGCGATCCCGCTTGGTATCGCGCGTTAGAGGCACAGATGGCGGAGGCAGGCGCACGGATTGTGGCGGGCCGGGAAGAAGCATTGCAACGGATCAGTGCGGCGCAGGAGGGGGCGGCGACGGCTTTTCCGGCGGCTGATCTGGGTATCGAGGCTGAGGGGTCCTGTGAGAGTGTCGAGGACTTTTCCATGGCGTTCGCTGATAGTCGCCCAAGGGATTTGGCGGCGGGGCGCACGTTGGTGGGGCCGCATCGGGCGGATATGTCAGCGATCTATCGAGACAAGGCTGTGCCGGCGAAACAATGTTCGACCGGAGAGCAGAAGGCGTTGCTGATCTCCTTGATCCTTGCAAATGCGAGGGCGTTGAAGGCGGAAACCGGGGCCGCCCCTTTGGTGTTGTTGGACGAGGTGGCCGCGCATCTGGACGCAGGCCGCCGCGCCGCATTGTTTGATGAAATCTGCGCGTTGGAGGCGCAGGCCTGGATGACCGGCACGGGGCCTGAGTTGTTCACGGAACTGGGCGAGAGGGCACAGCATTTCGAGGTGACGGAAGCCAACGGCGAAAGCGTGGTGGCATGAGCGCGCAGGTGATCTTGCTGCGCGGGATCAACGTGGGCGGCCACGGAAAGCTACCGATGGCGGATTTGCGCGGGCTGTTGGATGATCTGGGGGCTGGTGGCGCGAAGACCCATCTGCAATCGGGCAATGCGGTTTGCCTGACCCCCGTGGATACGGAAGCCTTGGCCGATGCGATCGAGGCGGCACATGGGTTTCGGCCGATGATCCTGTCTGTGTCTGACTGGCAAAACCGCGCCGCTACCAACCCTTTCCCAACCGACACGCCGAAGGTTGTGCACGGGTATTTCCACGCGGGCCCACCTCTCGACCACACGCCGATGCAGCAGCACCTTACCCCGAACGAGAGGCTCCACGCCGCGCCCGGCGTCACGTGGCTGCACACGCCTGACGGCTTTGGACGCTCCAAAATCGCCTCCAGATTTGAGCATTTGGCAGGTCGCCCGGTGACGGCACGGAACTGGAATACCGTCAGCGCGATCACTGCGTTGCTCGACACCCTGCAAAGCCCCTAAATCTTGTGTTCATCCCGTGACAATGCGCGCCCAAATGCGTATATCTTGAGCAACAGAACGGGATAAAAAAGACATGAGCGATACACCCGCAAACGGCGAAGACTATGGCGCCGATTCTATTAAGGTTCTCAAGGGCTTGGAGGCTGTTCGCAAACGCCCCGGCATGTATATCGGCGATACCGACGATGGCTCGGGCCTGCACCACATGGTCTATGAGGTCGTGGACAATGGCATCGACGAAGCCTTGGCCGGCCATGCAGACGCCGTAACCGTCACAATTCACGCCGACAGCAGCGTTTCCGTGCACGACAACGGGCGCGGCATTCCGGTGGGTATCCACGAGGAAGAAGGCGTGTCCGCGGCCGAGGTCATCATGACCCAACTGCACGCGGGCGGTAAGTTCGACAGCAACTCCTACAAGGTGTCCGGCGGTCTGCACGGGGTTGGCGTTTCGGTTGTGAACGCGCTGTCCGATTGGCTGGAACTGCGCATCTGGCGCGACGGCAAGGAACATATCGCCCGGTTTGAGCGTGGCGATACTGCGAAACATCTGGAAGTGGTGGGCGACGCCGAAGGCAAGACGGGCACCGAAGTGCGGTTCATGGCCTCGACCGATACGTTCTCGAACCTCGAATATGTGTTCACCACGCTGGAAAACCGCCTGCGGGAACTGGCCTTTCTGAACTCCGGCGTGCGCATCATCCTGCGTGATGAACGCCCTGCGGAAGCGCTGGAGTCCGAGCTGTTCTATGAGGGCGGCGTGCGCGAATTCGTGCGTTACCTCGACCGCTCCAAAACCTCTGCCATGGAAGAGCCGATCTTCATAACCGGCGAGAGGGACGACATCGGCGTCGAAGTCGCCATGTGGTGGAACGACAGCTACCACGAGAACGTGCTGCCCTTCACCAACAACATCCCTCAACGCGACGGCGGCACGCACCTAGCGGGCTTCCGGGGCGCGTTGACGCGAACGATCAACCTCTATGCCCAGTCCAGCGGCATCGCCAAGCGCGAGAAGGTGAACTTCACCGGAGACGACGCGCGCGAAGGTCTGACTTGCGTGTTGTCGGTAAAAGTGCCGGACCCGAAGTTCAGCTCTCAGACCAAGGACAAGCTGGTCTCGTCCGAAGTGCGCCCCGCCGTCGAAGGCTTGGTGAACGAAAAGCTCCAGGAATGGTTCGAGGAACACCCGAACGAGGCCAAGCAGATCGTCGGCAAGATTATCGAGGCCGCTTTGGCCCGCGAAGCAGCCCGCAAAGCGCGTGAACTGACCCGGCGCAAAACGGCGATGGATATCGCCTCGCTGCCCGGCAAACTGGCCGATTGCCAAGAAAAAGACCCCTCCAAGTCTGAAATCTTTCTGGTGGAGGGTGACTCCGCTGGCGGTTCCGCCAAACAGGGGCGCTCGCGCCATAATCAGGCGATCCTGCCTCTGAAGGGTAAAATCCTTAACGTCGAACGGGCGCGTTTTGACCGGATGTTGGGCAGCCAGGAAATCGGCACGCTGATTACGGCACTGGGCACTGGCATTGGCCGCGATGAATTCAACATCGACAAACTGCGCTACCACAAGGTCGTCATCATGACCGACGCCGATGTCGACGGCGCCCACATCCGTACGCTTCTGCTGACGTTCTTCTTCCGCCAGATGCCGGAGCTGATCGAAGGCGGCTACCTCTATATCGCGCAACCGCCGCTTTATAAGGTCAGCCGGGGCAAGTCCGAGGTTTACCTGAAGGACGAACCGGCTTTCGAAGATTACCTGATCGCCCAAGGCATCGAAGGCGCGACGCTGCGCCTACCCTCGGGCGAGGAAATCGCCGGGCAAGACCTTGCCCGCGTCGTCACCGGGGCGCGGAACTTCAAACGTATCCTCGATGCCTTCCCCACTCACTACCCGCGCCACATCGTGGAGCAAGCCGCGCTTGCGGGCGCGTTCGATGCAGGCAAAGCGGACGCCGACCTGCAAGGCGTGGCCGACACCGTGGCCAAACGGCTGGATCTGGTGGCGGTGGAATATGAACGCGGCTGGAACGGACGCATCACCCAAGATCACGGCATCCGCCTCTCCCGCGTCCTGCGCGGGGTCGAGGAAATTCGCACCCTCGATGGGGCCGTCCTGCGCTCGGGCGAGGCCCGCAAACTGTCCGAGGTCTCCCAAGACAGCCGCACGATCTACCAAGATCCGGCGACGCTTTCCCGCAAGGATCGCGATCAGCTGATCCACGGTCCGACCGAGCTTCTGAACGCGATTCTCGAAGAAGGCGCCCGGGGTCAGCAAATGCAGCGCTACAAGGGCTTGGGCGAAATGAACCCCGACCAGCTCTGGGAAACCACCCTGGACCCAGACGCCCGTACGCTCTTGCAGGTCAAAGTCTCCGATCTGGCCGACGCCGACGATATCTTCACCAAACTCATGGGCGATGTCGTCGAACCCCGTAGGGAGTTCATCCAGAACAACGCCCTCAGCGTCGAGAACCTGGACTTCTAATCACCAACCCTTCGGCCCATGCTACCCGCATGGGCCTAGGCCACCCCTCGCCGCGCCCGCCGATTTGCCCCAAACGCCCGCCCCGGCTTCCCCCCCCCCCCAAATCCCCACGACCTCTCTCGCACTCCGAAACCGTGCCCTCGGCCTCCCCTTCATCTTGGCCCATACACCTCCGGGGGGAACGGGATCTTTTCCCTTCGGGAAAAATCTCGTGGGGGGCTGGCCCCCCTTTACCCTCTCCGCTGCCACCTTGCTCCATAAGGCGCGCAAACGTCAGGCAGCTTCAAACCCCTCAACCAGATGATTCTCCCCCTCGTTCCAGTTTAGGAAAACTGGGATGAATCGTTTCCCGGCACACCCCTTGCGCCCTGATTGATTCGAATCACGACGCCAAGGGTAAGGGCAGCCTTACCTTAAGCAGAACTTTCGCCGAATCCTGTTTCTCGGCCCCTCTCGGAAAACTGCGGGGAAACCTTACCTGCTGCTCTGACACCCGATAACACGGCCTCTGCATGGCTTGGTCAGACTGCTATCGCATCGTTTTCGGACGTTGCGTCACCTTTGGGTACCGCGCCTCAAAACCACAATAAATCAATAAGTTAACCCGATGACATTGGATAACATCGCCCTGTTATGACCTTTCTTTTCTTGGAAATTGTCTGACAGCGGCGGAATGCGCCAAAAGTTGGTCATCGGCTCACAGGGCATTACCCAAATACGAGCTGCACAACACGAACCTGAAACACACACCTAAACCAAAACTTTATATTTATAGGAATTCACACAATGAAACTCGCAATCATCAAAACCGCCGCCGCTTCCATCGCTCTGATCGCAACTGTTGGCGCCGCCTCCGCTTGTAACCTCGCAACAGCCACTCAGTTCGGCTGGGACAATCAGGCAGGCGTTCAGCAGTTCGGTAACTGCAACAACACTGCCATCGGTCAGGCCGGCTGGAACAACACCGCCGCAGCCATCTCCAACGGCGACTTCAACACGGTTGTTGTTGGCCAGGACGGCGCATTCAACACCGGTGTTGTCGGTCAGAACGGTTCTTTCAACGCTGGCGCAGTTCAGCAGTCCGGTGCCTTCAACTACGGTGAAGTTGTCCAGAACGGCGCTTTCCAGACTGGCGCAGTGATCCAGTCCGGCGTTGGTAACACCGGTGTTCTGAACCAGAACGGCGTCGGCAACACGGCCCTGATCATCCAGGCCAACTAAGCCGCAAATATCCGGGCTGCCCCTTCAGCCCGGACCCCTCCGGGGGCGGGATTCCCCTTCTCCCCCTTCGCCCCGCTCCCGGAGTAACCTACCCAAAGACCTTTTCTCCAAGACCGATTTTCAACCACCCACTCGATCCCATTCATTCAAAGGACAGGCCAATGACCAAGTTTTCCAAAATCCACACGGCCCCCAAAGTCGCCGCAACCGTTGTTGCGATCTCCACGGCCGTCCTGGGCTGCACCGCGATCTCTGCCGAAACCGCAGATGTAACCCGCGAAGCCCACGCCCAATCCGTAGCCCCCGTGGCCTGCGCCCTTTCCATCGGCACCAACAACGGGCTTCTCCAGTTGGAACCGGTGATCCAAGCAACCGAGGCGACCTCTGGCATCTACCAACTGCGCGTCGAAGGCCCCGGCACCCGGATGAACCAAGGCGGGCCCTTCTCGCTTCGTGCCGGTCAAACGCTAGAGCTGGGTCGCATGATGACCAGCGGCTCCGCCTCCAGCCTCGATGCTGAAATGACCCTCACAATCGACGGCCGCACCTATAGCTGCCCGACCGCTTCCTAAGACCCTTTTCAAGACCAAGACCTTTTCAAACACCTCTTTTATCCGACCCTTTTTCAAAACCCATTTTCTCAAGGAACACTGCCATGTTTAAGAAAACCTTTACCGCCGCCGCCCTCGTTCTTGCCACTGCTGCCACCGCTGTTCCGGTTGCCGCTCAACAGATCAGCTTCGGCATCACCGCTGGCAACCAGCAGGAACGTGATGCCATCGCCGGAGCCCTCGTATTGTACCAAATCGCCAACGGTGGTGACCCGGTCGAGGTTCTGACCCAAGCAGCCCAGGGCGGCTCCGTTGGCGTCATCCACCAGGAAGGCAACGGCCACAACGGTTCCCTCGCCCAAGGTGGCGGCGGCAATGCCGGCGGCGTCTTCCAGTTCGGTGAAAACACCGACGCCCACCTTGCCCAGAACGGCAACGACGGTGACCTCGTCTTCGTATTCGGCTGGTAATCCCTGAAACCAGCCTCCCCGGATCGGCCAGTCCGCTGGCCGAGATCCCGGACACTCAACCCTTCCCTAGCCCCCGTTTCCCCTGATGGGTTGGGTGTCCGGCACTTCTCTCCTTTCGTCTCCTAGTCCCGACACGAACATATCACTCAGGCGTGTCCCAAACTCCCTCGGCTCCGGCCGGGGGCTTTTTCGTGTTGGCCTCCCTCGTCCCCCGTGCGAGATCTCTGCCATGGCCCCCACATCTACCCGCCGCTTCGTCCCGTTCTTGCTGTTGCTGTTCACCGGAACCCTCAGCAATTCCGCCGTGGTGCCGTTCATGGGGTTCTTCCTGATTGATGGGCTGGGGCAGCCAAACTGGATGCTTAGCGTCTATTCCTTTCTCGCCATCACGCTGACCGTCACCGCGAACCGCGCCTTTGGCCGGCGCATCGACGCGGGCGTCGCGGTGTTTCCGCTGATCGGCTTTGCCGCTTCGGGCTATGCGCTGGCGTCGCTGTCGATGGCCGTGTCTCCGACGCTTCCGGTGATGCTGACCATCGGCGTAATCGGCTACGGGTGCAGTGCCTCTGCGATCTCCACCATGTTCAGCCTCGGCGGTCATATGGCCGAGCGTCACGGCGTCGAACGTACCCGTTTCAACGCCATCATGCGCGCGACTACTTCAACCGCCTGGATGATCGGCCCCGCCCTCAGTTTTCTGGCCGCCGGACACTTCGGCAATGAGGTGGTGTTCAAAGGCGCCGCCGTCCTGGGCGCCACTTGGCTGGCCATGTGGTACGTCACCCTGCCCCGAGACGTGCAGGCCAAAGCGCCCGCGCCCGCCGCCGCCGCACCACACCCCGTGCCACAAAACACCGGCCTCTGGCTGGCGGCGGGCTTCATCTTCGCCATGTCCGTGGCCCACGGCCTCACCTTCACCGCCCTGCCGCTGTTCTTCGTGACCGAGGTCGGCCTGCCCGGCTTCGCCCCCGGCTTCGCCTTCACCGTCAAAACCTTTGTGGAGGTCTTCGCGATCTTCTCCACGCCCTTCCTCATGGCCCGCTTCGGCCTGCGTGGCCCCCTCCTCGTGACAAGCTGCATCGCCATCGGCGCAATTCTCTTGCTGTCTACCGTCACAACTCTTCCGCAAATGATGCTCGGCTCGGCCCTCGAAGGGCTCTACTACGGGCTCTTCGCCAGCCTCGGGATCAGCTATGTGCAAAGCTTCGCCCAGGATCGCCCCGCCCAAGCCACCGCCATCTACTGGAACACGCTGATGATCTCCGGGCTCCTCTCCGGCCCCGCCGTGGGGCTCATCGCCCAAGCCACCAGCTTCCAGACCGTGATCCAGATCTCGTCCATCGGCGCGGCGATTGCGGCACTGGTGCTCGCGGCAGGCATCCTCCACGCCCGTCGCGGGGCGCGCTAACCCGCCCTTTCACCTTTTTACAAATATCGAATCCCACAGCGGCCCCAACCGCTGCCCTCCCCACCGAAGCGCAGTTTATCCGCGGAAATGAACTTCCCCACGGGCCTTGGACAGCGCAATCTGTTTCTGCCGCTCCCGGAACCTCTCCCGATCCGCATCGGTGTGGACATCAATGCACCGAGGACACGAGACCCCCTCCTCGAAGGCTATATCCGCCTTCTCCTCGCAGCTGATCGGGTGACGGCACGCGCGGCACAGCTCATAGGGCATTTCTTCCAAACCATGGCCCACGGCCACACGCTCATCAAAAACGAAACATCCGCCTTGCCAAAGGCTCTCTTCCTCCGGCACCTCTTCCAGATACTTCAGGATGCCCCCTTTCAGGTGGAACACATCCTCTACGCCCTGCTCTTTCAAGTAGGCGGTGGATTTCTCGCAGCGGATGCCTCCGGTGCAGAACATCGCGATGCGCTGGTTGGCGAAACGGTCTTTGTTGGCCTCCCACCAGGCGGGGAAGTCGCGGAAGGTCTCGGTCTCCGGGTCCACGGCCCCCTCAAACGTGCCGATCTCCACCTCATAGGCGTTGCGCGTGTCGATCACCGCCACGTCGGGCGCCTGGATCAGGGCGTTCCACTCGGCGGCATCGACGTGCGTTCCCACGCGGGCAGGGTCCAGCCCCGGTGCGCCCATGGACACGATCTCTTTCTTCAGGCGCACTTTCAGGCGACCGAACGGCGGCTCTGACGCAAAGCTCTCTTTCCACTCCAACCCGGCGCAACCCGGCAAGGCACGCACATGGGCCAGAACCGTATCAATCCCCTCTCGCGTCCCAGCGATGGTGCCGTTGATCCCTTCCGGGGCCAGCAACAGGGAACCGGTCACGCCGGCCCTTTGCGCCACATCCTGCAACGGCAGGCGCAAGGCGTCGGGATCATCGAACCGAGTGAAATGATATAGGGCGGCAATGGTAAACATGGGCGTTCAGATACGCCGTTGCGTGCGCCGCCTCAAGCCGTAGGGTGGTCTTTTACCCCTGACCCTGCGGAGCACCCCCAATGCAGCCTGCCCACCACGCCCTTCTTGTCATTGATGTTCAGAATGATTTCTGCCCCGGCGGCGCACTGGCGGTATCTGGTGGCGACACCATCGTGCCCGGTATCAACGCGCTCATGGCCGAATTCCCCTCGGTAATTCTGACCCAAGACTGGCACCCGGCGGGCCATTCCTCTTTCGCCTCGTCCCATGATGCCGCCCCGATGAGCCTGATGCAGATGCCCTATGGCCCGCAGGTGCTTTGGCCCGACCATTGCATCCAAGGCTCCATCGGGGCGCAGTTCCACGCCGACCTGACAACCGACCGTGCCGATCTGATTATCCGCAAAGGCTTCAACCCCGCGATCGACAGCTATTCCGCGTTCTTTGAAAATGACCATACAACCCCCACAGGTCTTGAAGGCTACCTGCGCACGCGGGGCATCACCGATCTGACGCTGGTGGGCCTCGCCACGGATTTCTGTGTGAATTACTCGGCGGTGGACGCGGCGAAACTGGGCTTTGCCGTGACTGTCCGTGAAGACCTCTGCCGGGCGATTGACTTTGACGGCTCGCTGGAAGCGGCCCGCAGCGCCATGCAAGCGGCGGGCGTGACGCTTACATGATCCCACCTGCCGCTGAACAGATTACAGACGCCCTGCGCTCCGCGCCTTCCCTGCGCGGCCTGTACCTCAGTGGCAGCTACGGTAACGGTCTGGCCGATGCCTATAGCGACCTCGATTTTATCATGGTTAGCGATGAAGGTGCCACAGATGCCCTTGCCGCGCTTTGGCGGCAGGCAGTGGCCTGCGTGGGAGAGGTCATTCTTTGGCGGGACCGCACTGTCGCCCCGGTCCTTATCAACGCGATCACTGCGCCCGATACTCGCATTGATGTGCTGATGCTGACGCCCGCGCAGCTGCAAGGCCACGCCCAGGACAGCCTCCGCCCCCTGCTGGACCACGATGGCCTGTACTTCAGCCTGCCCGCCCAGAAAGCTCACAACCGCCCCGATCCAAGACGCATGGCCTACCAGTTTGAGGAATTCATCCGCATCCTCGGCCTACTTCCCGTCGCGATGGGCCGGGGAGAATATATCAACGGCGTCACGGGCATCTTTCATCTGCGCAACCTGCTGATTGATCTTCTGATCGCTGAAACAAATGCCCCGCACCGCGGCGGCGCGTTGCACATGAACCGCCTGCTTTCGGTCGAGCAGCAAGACCTCCTAAATTCCTTACCGCAGCCCTTGGCCTCCCCCGAAAGCTTGCTCGACACTTACCGCGCCTATGCAGCGGCCTACCTGCATCGCGCCCGCGCCTACGCAAACCTCCATGACATCCCTTGGCCTGATCGGTTTGAAGACGTGACGTTGACCCAGATCGGCCAATCCCTAGACATTGAAATCCTCCGCACTCCCCTAGGGGTGCGGCCCCTTACCGATACCTGAAAGAAGAACCGCCCATGACTAACACTATCGTCAACAGCTGGAACGAATGGGATCCCCTTCGTCACGTCATCGTGGGCCGCGCCGATGATTGCCACATCCCGCCCGAGGAACCCGCGTTGGACGCGAAGGTGCCCGAAGATAGCGACATGCGCGGCCAATGGGGCCGCCGCCCGCAAGAAACCATTGATCGCGCCAATGAGCTGTTGGACAATTTCGCCAAGCAGTTGCAGGACCGTGGCATCCGTGTCGATCGTCCGACCTCCATCGACCATTCCAAACCCGCCACCACCCCCGATTTCCACACCGCATCACAATTCGGCTGCATGCCGCCCCGTGACGTGCTTCTGACTGTCGGCGCTGAGATGCTAGAGGCGACAATGTCCTATCGCTGCCGCTGGTTCGAATACCTCAACTACCGGCCCCTCCTTCAGAAGTATTGGGAGGAGGACCCGAACTTCCGGCACGAGGCCGCCCCCAAACCGCGCCTCACCGATGCCGACTACCACCCCGACTACCTCTCCGACAAAATCGGCAATGCTCAGCGTTTGAAATGGGCGGAAGAGAAGTTCTTTGTCACGACCGAGGAAGAACCCCTGTTCGATGCGGCCGATGTCCTGCGCTTTGGCCGCGATCTGGTGGTGCAACACGGCTTCACCACGAACCTCAAAGGCATCGAATGGCTGCGCCGTCACTTCCCCGACCATCGCGTCCACACCGTGAACTTTCCCGGCGACCCCTACCCGATCCATATCGACGCAACCTTCACGCCGCTGCGCCCCGGCCTGATCCTCAACAACCCGCAACGTCGCCTGCCCGCCGATCAACGCGCGATGTATGAAAAGAACGGCTGGGAAATCGTCGATGCCGCGCAACCAGCCCACAACGCCCCTCCGCCGCTGTGCTATTCCTCCACTTGGCTGTCGATGAATGTGCTGGTTCTTGACCCCAAAACCGTCTGCGTCGAAGCCTCCGAGGTCTACCAGATGGAGCAGATGGACAAGCTCGGCCTAGAGGTCGTCCCCGTGGAGTTGCGCGACGCCTACGCTTTCGGCGGCGGGCTGCATTGCTGCACGGCGGATGTGTACCGTGAAGGCACCTGCGAGGATTACTTCCCTAAGCAGTAGGGCCCAAAGCCCGAAAGCAAACGTCCCGCGCCTGTCACAGGGCGCGGGTGCTTGCCGAAGCTAGCCCAACACCTCTGGCACAGGGGCCAGTTGCAACAGCCCCAAGGCCTCCAAGCCGCCCAACGTGGCGTCCACCGCGACAGTAGCCAGAATGATCCCCATGACCCGGCTCACCACGCTGGACCCGGAAGACCCGATCACCCGGCTTAACCGGCCTGCCATCAACAAAACCCCAAGGGTGATCAGCAACACCACGAACAACAAGCCCGCCGTCACCGCCTGATCGGACACGGGATTGGTGTGGTTATCGGTCAGAATGACAATCGCCAACATCGCCCCCGGCGACGCGATGGAGGGCATCGCCAACGGGAACACGGCGCCCGCCAAATGATCCCTCTCGGCCTCCTCGATTTCCCGCGCGGCCTTGGGCTCCCCGAAAATCATCGTCAGGGCAAACAGGAACAAGATCACCCCGCCCGCAATCTGAAACGATCCCAGCCTCAGGCCAATCGCCTCCAATAAGACCTGCCCGCCGATCAGGAACCCATATAGCACGACGCCCGCCACCAAAACGGCGCGGATCGCGTATTGCCGATGCAACGCCACTGGAACTGAGGCCGTCGCAAACAGAAAAACCGGAAGGGAACCGATTGGATCGACCACCACAATCAGCGTGATGAATTCCCGAAATAGCGTTGGCCAATCTAACGTCACGTACCCTCTTTCTCTGTAGAATTACCGCAGTCACTCATCGATCAGCTAACAGCATGAACCCTTTGAAACAACGAGGCCTTTTGCCCCAATTGTGACGTCTCCGGCCGCCACATGTGAAATATGGTGGCTGACTATATTGGGCTGTTGGCCGACTTCCTCGCCGCTTGGCCCTTACGCCTGCCGGCCCCTTCGGCGCTGCTGGCGTTTTAGGCGCTCACATCGGGCATGACCGGGCGTGAACATCTCACGCTGGCCACTTTGCAATTGAACTATCCGGTGCAGGCGATCTCCGGCTGCCAGCTATGCTGAACCCCGATGCGCCCCAGCGAACAAAAGCACCGAACAGACCCATGTGAACACAGCCGTGAGTGTACTGAGTCGGCGCCGTGACTTCGCCAAACCCACGCTCTAGAGTCGTGCTAACCGAACCGTGGAGAAGGCTGGCTCAATGTTCTACGACCAAACGGCGCTCGACGTCATTGCCCGCTCCGTAATCCTGTCGGCCATCGGCCTCGCTTGGGTAATTCTCGTGGTACGGGTAATCGGCCTGCGCACGTTCTCGAAGATGACCGCCTTTGATTTTGTCGCCACCGTTGCGACCGGTTCGCTTCTTGCAGGCGCCACTCAGGCAACAGAGTGGTCGGCCTTCTGGCAGGCGATTTTTGCGACCTCAGCACTGCTTGGATGCCAGTACCTGATCGCCAAACTGCGCTTTTCCACGGCTCAGGCGATGGCTTTCATGCAGAATACACCTGTCATCTTGATGGAGGACGGCGTCGTCAACGAAGCCGCCCTCAAGTCCTCCCGTGTCACCCGAAAAGACCTTTTTGCCAAACTGCGCGAGGCCAACGTGATGGACACCGCCGAGGTGCGCGCCGTGGTATTGGAGACGACGGGCGACATCTCCGTCCTGCACGGCGAAACGCTGAACCCCGAGTTGCTTTTGGGCGTCACCCGGATCGACCCGCGCTGATCACGCCTCTGATCGGTTCTCGGATTGATCCCGCCCGTCGCCGTCGCCTTTCGACTTCCGCGCCTCTCGGTCCTTCTCTCTTGCCGGCCGCGGGTCGTCGCCCGTCGCGGGCCAGCCTTCGCGTTGCTTGGCCCGGTCGCCGTCGGTTTCCTCGGTCTGATCGTGAAACAGATGCACCTGCGTGGGATACGGCATGTCGATCCCATCGTCGTCCAGCGCCTTATAGACGGCTTGCAACACCCTGCCGTGGGTGTGGATCTGTGTCGCGCGATCCGACTGGGTCCACCAGCGATCCGACACCCTTGGCGATGAACCAGAACACGACCAACAGCAATGCGGCGACGGCAATATTGGGCAACAGCCGGAACAACCCGTCAAGCCAAGCGTCAATGCGGTCAAAAATCAGACCGGGGTTCGCGTCCACTTCTTCCATCGGGGATCATCCTTCGTAAGCAATCGCTTGTTAACGCGTGGATGTCGCAATGGTTCCCGTCAGAGCGCGGCCTGCCACAGCTGCACCTTGGTTCCTGAATGGTCGACCGGCCCGCCCCCCTCCAGCGCCAGCCCCGTGGCCTTCGCCAGCCCGCCGTCGCTTGTCACAATCCCTACGCGCCAACCGACAAACTTCTCCGCCAAAACCGCACCCAGCGCCCCGTACAGGCCAAATAGCAACTTTCGCTCCCCGATACGGCCCCCATATGGCGGGTTCACAATAACGATCCCCGGCGCCACGCCCTCGGGCGGCTCCAGATCGCTGATCGCGCCGCGCTCGAATCTCACGACATCGGCAACGCCGGACCGCCCCGCATTGGCCACCGCGCCCCGGATCGCGCCATCATTGCGGTCAAACCCAAAGAACGCGGGCGCCAAAGTACCACCGCCCCCCAATTCCTCGTTCTTCAAATATCCCCGCCGGAGGCTCCTGTCCCCGCCCAGCGCGCTGCCGCCGACCATCTGCTCAAACGCAAATCCCCGCGACCGCCCCGGCATCAATCCCAGCGCCAGTTCTGCGGCTTCCAACACGAACGTCCCCGACCCGCACATCGGGTCCACGACCGCCTGCGTTCCATCAAAACCCATCTCCGCCAAAAACGCGGCCGCCATGGTCTCGCGCATCGGCGCCTTGCCGACAAACTCCTTATGTCCCCTCCGGTGCAGCGCCTCTCCCGTGGTATCAAGCGATATGGTGCACAGATCATCGTCGATCCGCACCTTCACGCTGATCGCGCCATCCTTGGCCACCGGAATGCCCGCCGCCTCCAACCCGCCCGAGACTCTCTGAACCGCCGCCTTGTTCACGTAGATCTTCGACCGTCGGCACACCGCCTCCACGCGCACCGACACGCCCGGCTGCAACCAATCTGTCCACGGCACCTTTTTGGATCGCTTATCAAGCTGCGCCAGATGCATCGCCCGAAACTCGGCCACGCGCAAAAGCACCCGCACCGCACAGCGCAATTGCACATTCGCCCGCGCCGCCGCCTCTAACCCGCCGCCGCAGATCACCCCGCCGGGCACGGGCTTCACACCCTCAAAGCCCAAGGCCTCCGCCTCAACCGCCAAAGGCGCCTCCAAACCGGGCACCGCTACCAGAAAGATATCTTCGTTTTGCATCCCGCTGACCTACCCCGTATCCCTCCCCATTGCGAGAGGCCCGTTCTCGCCAAAACCGCAGCGCCCATGACCGACACGACTTTCCCCGCCCTCGACACCGATCTCCTCCCAGAAATCGATGCCGATGCCCTCTTTCCGGCCCAAACCCAAACGCCCATCCGCATCCTGATCCTCTACGGCTCCCTGCGACAGGTCTCTTACTCCCGCTCCTTGGCCGAAGAATGCGCCCGCCTGCTCACCCGCTTCGGGGCCGAGGTTCGCCTCTTCGATCCCACCGGACTGCCGCAACCCGATGCCGAACCGGCCTCCCACCCCAAAGTGGCTGAACTCCGCGATGCCGCCGAATGGTGCGACGGCTTCGTCTGGGTCTCTCCCGAACGCCATGGGGCAATGACCGGGATCATGAAATCACAAATCGACTGGATTCCCCTCTCCCTCGGCGGCGTCCGCCCAACCCAGGGCAAAACCCTCGCCGTCCTTCAGGTCAGCGGTGGCTCCCAAAGCTTCAACACCGTCAACCAATTGCGCATCTTGGGCCGCTGGATGCGCCTCGTCACGATCCCCAACCAATCCTCTGTCCCCATGGCTTGGCAGCAGTTCGAGGACGGTCGCATGAAACCCTCCCCCCTCTACAACCGCGTCGTCGACGTGATGGAGGAATTGGTCAAATTCACCCACCTCACCCGCAACAACCGCGCCTACCTGCTGGACCGCTACTCCGAGCGCGTCGAAACCCACGCCGAACTCTCTAAACGCGTCAACACCCCGGACGAGCGCTAGGCCCGCTCCTTCATCTTGGTAAATACAACTCTCCCCAACGGCTCCCCATTGCGCCGCCGTCGCGATGGTCACGCCCCTCATAGCCGAGCGCAATAAACGGCAGGGAACCTCCGGGCCGCGCCCCACGATGGCCTTGATAGGACCCCACCAAAGCCCGCCCAAAGGATTCTTCATGACCGACACGCCGAGCCTCCGTGCCCTGTTCATCAACACGACCCTCAAACGCACCCCAAGTGAGAGCCACACAAAACTCCTGCTCAATGCCTCCGCTCACATCATGGAATCCCAAGGCGTCGCTATCGAACATCTGCACCTGCTCAGCCACCAGGTCCCTCCCGGCATCTACCCCGACATGACCGATCATGGCTGGGACCGCGATGATTGGCCCGCGCTTTGGCAAAAGGTGCTGGCTGCCGACATTCTTGTCATCGGAACCCCCCTTTGGCTGGGCGAGGAATCCTCCGTCTGCCGCATCCTCATCGAACGTCTCTACGGCATGTCCGGTGAGCTGAACGACAAGGGCCAGTCAGTGTTCTACAACAAAGTCGCGGGCTCGGTGATTACCGGCAACGAAGACGGGATCAAACACGCCGCCATGACACTCGGCTACGCCATGAACCATCTGGGCTACACGACCCCGCCCCAAGCCGATTGCGGCTGGATCGGCGAGGCCGGACCCGGCCCCTCTTATGGTGACGAGAAAGACGACGGCTCCCGTGTGGGCTTCGACAACGACTTCACCAAGCGCAACACCACCATCATGACGTGGAACCTCATCCACCTCGCGCGGATACTCAAGTCCGCCGGCGGTTACCCGAATGAGGGCAACGACCGCACCGCTTGGGACGCCGGGGCCCGCTTCGGCTTTGAGAACCCCGAATACCGCAGTTGAGCTTCACCTTGCGCCCCGGCCTTCGGCTTGCTCTAACCAACCCGCAAACGGAGAGAGAGCCATGGTCGATATCGCCACCCGCGTCTGGAATCACAAATGGAAGATCGACCCGATCGTCCGCTCCCTGATTGATACCGACTTCTACAAGCTGCTGATGTGTCAGTCGGTGTTCCGTAACAAGCCCGACACCCAGGTCCGCTTCTCTCTCATCAACCGCACCACGCGCATTCCCCTCGCTAACCTGATCGACGAGGGGGAGCTTCGTGAACAACTCGACCACGTCCGCTCCCTTCGCCTGACCCGGGGCGAGTCGACGTGGATGCGCGGCAACACCTTCTACGGCAAACGCTCCATGTTCTCCCCCGATTTCATGGAGTGGTTCGAGAACCTGCAACTCCCCGCCTACCACCTTGAGCGCGTCGGCGATCAGTACGAGCTGACGTTTGAAGGCTCCTGGCCCGAGGTCATGCTCTGGGAAATCCCCGCTCTGTCGATCCTGATGGAGCTGCGGGGCCGTGCCGTTCTGGACACCATGGGCCGGTTCGAACTCCAGGTCCTCTACGCCCGCGCCATGACCAAACTCTGGGAAAAGATCGAACGCCTCAAAGGCGACCCCACCCTTCGCATCGCCGATTTCGGCACGCGGCGCCGCCATTCCTTCCTCTGGCAGGATTGGGCCGTTCAAGCCATGCGCGAAGGTCTGGGTGAAAGCTTTGCCGGCACGTCCAACTGCCTCATCGCCAAGAACCGGGATCTGGAAGCCATCGGCACCAACGCCCACGAACTGCCCATGGTCTACGCCGCTCTGGCCGAGGGCGACACCGCGCTGGCCAATGCCCCCTATGACGTGCTCTCTGATTGGCATGAGGAGCATTCCGGCAACCTCCGCATCATCCTGCCCGACACCTACGGCACCCAGGGCTTCCTCGATAACGCGCCGGATTGGCTGGCGGGCTGGACAGGCATCCGCATCGACTCAGGCGACCCGGCCACAGGCGCCGAAAACGCCATCGCTTGGTGGAAAAGCCGTGGCGAAGACCCTCGCGAAAAACTCATCATCTTCTCCGACGGCCTCGACGTGGACAAGATCGAGACCCTCCACAAACAATTCGCCGGCCGCGTCCGCGTGTCCTTCGGCTGGGGCACGCTTTTAACAAACGACTTCCGCGGCTTGGTCAAAGACGACGCCCTCGCCCCGTTCAGCTTGGTCTGCAAAGCTGTATCAGCGAACGGACGCCCCACGGTCAAACTGAGCGACAACCCCGAGAAGGCCATGGGGCCAGTCGAGGAGATTGAGCGCTACAAGCGGGTGTTTGGGGTTGGGGAACAGGAACGGGTTGAGGTTGTGGTATGAATGAAGGTGATAAACAGTCAAAGGGGTTAACTGTAGCGCTCATTGCTGTTGCACTAATCGCAATTTTTACCATGCTATGCGTATACATCGTGGGCTATAACCAAGCGGAGGCATACGTTCGTTTTGGCCCTTGGGGCGATTTTGTCGCGGGCGTTCTTAACCCAATACTTACCTTTTTCACCTTTATCGGAGTGCTCTACACTATCTCCTTACAGGCCACCGAGCTCGGTTTATCTCGACAGGAACTGAGTAGGTCAGCCGAAGCTCTGGAGAAACAATCCGATGGACTGGACGCTCAAAGGTTCGATGCTGCCTTTTTTGGTTTAGTGTCAACGTACGAGAATATCCTTTCATCTATTGACCTTCGGAATACGAGCAGTGGGTTCGTAACTTCGGGCAGAGATTGCTTCAACACCTTCTATACAAAACTATCCAGAACCTACAAAAAGCACCAAGCGAAAAACTCCTCTTGGTCTGATGAATATACCCTTGAGTTCTCCTACAAGTCATTTTGGCGCGATCAACAACTTGAATTGGGGCACTACTTTAGGTTCCTTTTCAATTTCATGAGATT
This sequence comes from Rhodobacteraceae bacterium M385, assembly GCA_025141835.1. Classification (NCBI taxonomy): domain Bacteria; kingdom Pseudomonadati; phylum Pseudomonadota; class Alphaproteobacteria; order Rhodobacterales; family Paracoccaceae; species Rhodobacteraceae bacterium M385. The sequence continues at coordinate 20,981 of CP081102.1, forward strand.
CGTCGATGAAAGCCCGCATTGCCAATCCCATCACCGAAAGATCTTAAGGTCGCTACTTTCGAACCAAGAACTTCTGATCATCTTTTATAATTGCATTTCAGATGAGGGGCGGAATTTCACCATTTACGCGAAACGTTTCGAACTTTTCGACAATCTTCCTACTGAACGTCTATTGAAGTTTGAGCATACAAAGTTTCTCCCGTCAGAGGTTTACGGATCAAATCCAATGAAATCGCCAAAAGATATGCGACCAGCGAAGCCTTAATTGAACGAGCATAGATTGAGCAACCGTAGGGCCGGCAGACCCCACCACCCCTCAAACCCGCCCCACATCCATCCGCTGATGGAGCACCCGCACCACCGCCACGGTCTCCGCGTCTTCCCGAAAGAACACCACATGCTGCCCTGCCAAAGCTCGGCGCAAACCGGGCCGTAGTTCAAACGCCGGGCGAGAAACGGTGACACCAGACAAAAGGCCATCCATGCGGGTTCGAATACTATGAAGGTAGTGATTGGCCTGCTGCGTGCCGTAGCGCTCTTGCGAATAGAGCCAGATTTCGCGCAGATCGCCCTCAGCGTCCCGCGCAATCTCAAGTCGCTTCATTGACCGTGCTTTGCGTTCATGTCGGCAAGGAAGGTATCCCAATCGAAGCCTTCCGCAATCCCACTCGCGTCGCCCTTGTCGATTTCGGCGCGCAGAAGTGTCAGCTTGGTTTCTTCTTCTTCCAACAGGCGCAGGCCCGCGCGGATCACGTCGCTGGCGGAGCCGTAGCGGCCTTCTTTCACCTTCTCGTCGATGAACTCACCGAAGTGGTCGCCAAGGGAAACGGAGGTATTGCGTGCCATCTGTGATCTCCAAACTAGCCTGTACCAATATTTGGTATCGGCGCGGCGTTTGTCAATCCAAGTCCGGCCCACCTCGCAGCGCCTTAATCTCCCCGCGCCGCTTCTTCGCCTCCACCCGCTTCCGCTTCTGGTTCAGCGACACCCGTGTCTTCACCCGGCGTTTTGGCGCGACAAGGGCTTTGCGGATCAGCTCGGCCAGACGCTCACGGGCCACTTCTCGGTTGCGGGCCTGTGACCGCTCCTCTGCTACGAACAGCACCAATGCGCCCTCTTTCGTCCAGCGCCTGCCCGCCAGCCGTTGCAGCCGCCGTTTCACGGCCTCCGATAACGCCGGGGACCGCGCCGCCTCGAAACGCAGCTCGACCGCCGAAGACACCTTGTTGACGTTCTGCCCGCCCGGCCCGCTGGCACGCACGAAGCTTTCGGTGATCTCCCAATCTTCGATGGTGATGTCGTCCGTGATCCGCAGCATCGGCCTCATCTTCGTATGTACGGGGTGTGTACGCCCCAGTGTACAGGGTGTGACCCGCGTTTTTAGCACTAAAAAGGGCTGCCCAAGGTGAGCAGCCCTTTCGAGAAATCAGGAGGTGGGCGCGGTTAGAACCTGCGGCTCACCTGGGTGGGCGTTGGCCCTAGGATTGCCTAACGGCGCGCCCCCCAAGTTGTCCCGACACCATTCTCCAATAATCCTCTAGACACTGGATCACCTCCTTCCGATTTTGTTTCAACTATCCACAGGTTGGCACACATCTGGTGGATGTCAAAACTTTTTACGCAGGATGTGCGATAATTTTCCGTGTGATGAGTCGGAAAGGCAGCAAAGCGATTAAAGCGAGGGCAAGTTTAACACCCCAATCCGCGATCGCGAGAGAGGCCCAAAGCGGGGCTTCAGGGCCGACGCCAAGGATCGGAAGCACCTCATTCGCCCAAGCCACGTCTCCGGGAAGAAGCGGGGAAAGGGCGGCAGAGAAGGCGATGAAGAAGAACAAGGCCGTATCGATGCTGGACCCGATTAGGCTAGAGATTACAGGGGCTTGCCACCATACCCCGCCGCGCAGACGGTCAAAGATCGCCACGTCCAGAAGCTGAGCCGTCAGGAAGGCGATGCCAGAGCCCAGAGCAATGCGAAGGGTCACAAGCGGGCCGAACTCACCCATGATCTGCGTCCCGATCAGAGAGCAGACAACGCCCACGGCGAAACCCACGAAAACCACCCTACGGGCAGTAGTGGCGCCATAAACACGGTTCATCACATCGGTGACAAGAAAGGCGAGAGGGTAAGTAAATGCGCCCCAGGTCAGCCATTGGCCGAACAGGAATTGCACTAGGATGTTGGAAGCCACCACGATGGCCGCCATGGCAAGGATGCCGGGCAGAAGCTTGGTCATAATTTTATTTCCGTTTTAACAAGGTAGTCGGAGACTTGGCCCATTCTGGGCAGGCGCGCTGGCTACGCTGCTATGGGCTTTGGGTCAAGCCAGCACTTGCGCCACGGCACGGGCCACCTTCGGAATGGTATCCGCCGTCAGCCCGGCCACGTTCATACGACCATCGCCCACAACATAGATGCCGTGATCGTTGCGCAGTACCTCAACCTGATCCGGCGTCGCCCCGATGAGAGAGAACATGCCCCGCTGCGTTCCAAGGAAGTCGAACCGGTCCGATCCCGTCTGCTCCCGCAAAGCCTTGGCCAAAGCAGCCCTGTTAATGTTCATCGTTTCACGCATTAGCATCAGCTCATCCGACCACATTTCCCGAAGCTCTGGATCGTCCAAGATCACTTGAACCACCCGCGCGCCATGATCCGGCGGGAAGGCGTAGGATTGCCGATTAAGATGCGCCATGATCCCGGCGGCTGCCTCTTTCGGGGCGGGGCCTGTGGTTACCGCCATGCAAAGGCCCACACGCTCTCGGTAGAGGCCGAAATTCTTGGAACAACTGGCCGCGATCAGCACCTCGGGCAGACGGGCGGCAAGGTGGCGGGTGCCAAAGGCATCTTCCTCCAACCCCTCCGCAAAGCCGAGGTAGGCGATATCGATAAAGGGAATGGCGCCGGTTTTCTCCAGCACATCGGCAACGGCGCGCCAATCGTCGGGCAACAGGTCAGCGCCCGTGGGATTATGGCAGCAGCCGTGCAGCAGCACTAGATCGCCCGCCTTCGCTTGCGCCATATCGGCCAGCATCCCCTCTCGATCCAGCCCACCCGTGGCCGCATCATAGTAGCGGTAGTTTCGCGCGGTCTGCCCCAGATGGCCAATGATCGCGTTGTGGTTCACCCATGTGGGCGAAGGCACCCAGATTACCGCATCGGGCGCAATGCGGCGGGTCATCTCTAACACCTGCCGCACGGCCCCGGTACCGCCCGGGGTGGCACAGGTGGCCAACCGATCCGCTGGCACCGTGTCGCCCAGAATAAGGCCACCCAAGGATTTCGCGAAAGCCGGGTCACCGGCAAGACCGACGTAAGACTTCGTCCGCTGCCGTGCGGCGATCATAACCTCGGCCTGGCGCACCGCATCCATCACCGGCGTAACCCCCTGAGGGTCCCGGTACACGCCCACGCCAAGATCTACCTTGCCGGGCCGCGTGTCAGCCGCAAACATCGCCATCAGACGCAGGATCTTGTCCGCCTCCGGAGCAGTCAGGTTCTCAAACATCATTCGATCCGATCAAAGGACAAAACGCGCTGGCGCTCTTCCCGGCGGACCGGCTCAAACCCCATCTTTTGATACAGACGCAGGGCCGCCGGATGGTCCAGGGTACAGGTGTTGATTGTCATCTTCTCAACACCCTCTCTCGCCCATCCCGTGGCAATCGCGGTTTGCAACAGCAAGGGCCCAAGGCCGCCGCCAACAGCCTGCGGCACCAATCCGAAATACGCGAGGTCACATTCCCCCGGCTCGCGCCAATCGAGCATGAAGAACCCGTGCGGCCAACCATTCTTGATGGCGGTCCAGATCACCACGTCGGGGCTTCTCACGAAAGCTTGCAACGCCTCTGGGTCTTGCTCGGCTTGTTCAAACCGGTCCTGCCACTCGTACTCTCGCCCCACCGCATCATAGAGCGATAGGAAATACCAAACCGGCGGGTCAATCGCCCGCTCCAGCCGAATATCGCCGGGCAGTTGCGCGGGGCCATAGGTCGGCCTCTCGGACATTTCCAGATAGGTGATGGTGAACGGGACAGTGGTTCCTGCCGGGATCACACGGCTCATCCGGTTTCAACCCTCAGCTGCTCAAACTGACCCCACTCAGCCCAGGATCCATCATAGAGCGACACATCCTCTTGGCCCAACCGCATCAGCCCCAGCATCAAGATCGCCGCCGTCACCCCTGACCCGCAGGTGGTGATGATCCGCTTATCGACATCCACGCCGCCGGCCTCGAATGCCGCGCGCAGTTCCGCGCCCTCTTTCATCGTGCCATCAGCGTTGAACAACGTCGCATAATGCACGTTCTTGGAGTTCGGAATCCGCCCCGCCCGCAAACCGGGACGCGCCTCTGGCTCCTCACCTCGGAACCGCGCGGGCGCGCGGGCGTCCACAATCTGCCAATCCCCCAGCTTACTGGCCGAGGCGACCTGCGTGACATCCTTCACCAAATGCGCCTGGCGCTGCACCGTCATATGACGATCCCGCACGATCGGCGCCATGTCTTCCAGCTCTCTGCCCTCGGCAACCCACTTGGGCAATCCGCCATCCAGAACCGCAATGTCCGTCTTCCCCATCAGCCGGAAGTTCCACCAAACCCGTGCCGCCGAAAACAGTCCCATCCCGTCGTAGACAACAACCTGATGCCCGTCTCCAATGCCCATCGCCCGCATCCGCGACATGAACTTCTCCACCGGAGCCAGCATATGCGGCAGGTCTGATCTCGCGTCGGAAATCTCATCGATGTCGAAGAACCGGGCACCGGGAATGTGACCCGCATCATATTCGGCCCGGGCATCGCGCCCCATGTCTGCAAGGTAATACGAGGCGTCGATGATCCGCAGATCGGGATCATTCAAATGCGCCGCCAGCCACTCGGTCGAGACCAGCGTTTTGGGGTCGTCGCCTTTAATCACTCCGGCCATGTCGCGCACTCCTATTCATAGACTCCAAGTTTCCTACGCCGCCCCAAAAAGCCACGCAAGCCTTGGGGGCGCACCGTTCCCCTTCATCTTGGCAAATACAACTCAATCCCTCACCCGACGCCCGCGCTGCCCCCTCGGCAGACCACGCCCGGCCAGCGTCACCCGTTGTGCTTCAACAGCCGCGCTTTCTGGCGATCCCAATCGCGCTTGGCCGAGGTTTCGCGCTTGTCTTGCGCCTTCTTACCCTTGGCGATGCCGATCTTCAGCTTCACCAAACCCTTGTGATTGAAATACATCACGATCGGCACCAGCGTCATGCCGTCCCGTTGGGTGGCGTTCCACATCTTGGACAGCTCTTTTTTCGAGGCCAGCAACTTGCGGCGTCGCTTTTCCTCGTGACCAAAGGTCTTCGCCTGCACGTAGGGCGCGATGTAGGAGTTCACCAACCACAACTCGCCCTCCTTCACCTCGGCATAGCTCTCGGCGATGTTGGACTGGCCTTGGCGGAGGCTCTTGACCTCAGACCCCTCAAGGATGATCCCAACCTCAAGATCGCTGTCGATTGCATAATCGAAGCGGGCACGCCGGTTCTCGGCGATGACTTTGTAATTCGGGTTCTCGGGTTTCTTGGCCATGGGGCGGGATATAGGTGTTCCCGCGCCCCGTTGCTAGGCCCGTCGCGACGGTGGAGGGCTTAGTTAACCAGCCCTGCGTGGCGCAACGCGGCCTCAATCGCGGCCTTGGTGCTGTCTTCCACACCCACCAGCGGCAAGCGCACCTCGTCCGAGCACAGCCCCAGAACCGACATGGCGTATTTCACGCCGCAGACGCCGGGCTCTGCAAAAATCGCTTCGTGCAGGGGCATCAAACGGTCCTGATACTGCAAGGCCGTGGCGAAATCGCCCGCGCGCATGGCGGCTTGGAACTCGGCGCAGAGTTTCGGGGCCACGTTGGCCGTCACGCTGATACAGCCAACGCCACCATGGGCGTTGAAGCCCAGGGCACTGGCGTCCTCGGCGGACATCTGGATGAAGTCTGTGCCGCAGCTTGCCCGCTGCTTGGACACCCGCGCCAAATCGGCGGTCGCGTCTTTCACGCCGACGATCATCGGCAGCTTTGCCAATTCACCCATCGTCTCGGGCGTCATGTCGATGACGGAACGCGGCGGGATGTTGTAGATGAAGATCGGGATGCCGACTTCCGCCAAGGCAGCGTAATGGGCGATCAGACCGCGTTGTGTTGGCTTGTTGTAATAGGGCGTCACCACCAGCGTCGCATCGGCCCCTACGGCCTTGGCGTGTTCCACGTGGCGCATCGCCTCGGCGGTGTTGTTGGACCCGGCGCCGGCAATCACGGGCACACGGCCCCCGGCGGCCTTCACCACCGTCTCGATCACCTGCTCGTGCTCTTCATGGGTCAGGGTGGGGCTTTCGCCGGTCGTGCCCACAGGAACCAGCCCGTTGGACCCCTCGGCAATGTGCCAGTCCACCAGACGTTTCAACGCGTCAAAGTCCACAGCACCATTTGTCATCGGAGTGACCAGAGCGGGCATCGAGCCATAGAACATCATTCGCGTCCTTACATAAGGGTTGGAGTGGCAATTTCCCGCTCCAATACAAGCCACGCGCCCGATTGCCAAGTTCGTGAGTTGCGTCTTTGTGCAACTGCCCTATCTTGGTGCTCTGGGGACAACTTAAGTAGGAGACGCCGCGTGACCATGCGACGCCTGATTTCGAGCCTTGTCCTGTGTTCTTTCGCGAGCACGACCGCCCCCCTCGCCCAATCCGCCCCAGAGGCGCTCTCTCAGGCCCTTGCGGCTTATAGCGCCGGTGATCTCGCCGCCGGGTCCGAGGCGGCCCACAGGCTGACCGATCCCGTGGCGCTGGATATTCTGGCATGGACGCGCCTGCGCCGCGGGGAAGGCAGTTTCGAGGAATATATCTCGTTCCTTGACCGGAACCCCGATTGGCCCGGCCTGCCCTATCTACGCCGACAGGGGGAGCCTTCTATCCCCGTGGGTAGCGAAGCGGCTGCCGTGCTAGATTACTTCGCTGATGTCTTGCCCCAAACGGGCGCAGGCGCATTGGCCTTGGCGCAGGCCTTGACGGATACCGGCAACCCCGTGGTGGCCGAGGCCGTGGTGGTCAACGCCTGGACCTCTCTCGTAATGACGGGCACCAATGCGCAAGCGCTAAACGGGGCGTTCGGCGATTGGCTGACCGAAGAACACCACATTGCACGGCTCGACAATCTGCTGTGGGAAAATTCTGAAACCCGCGCCCGCGCCATGTTTGGCCTTGTCCCCGAAGATTACATTCCCTTGGCCGAGGCCCGTCTGGCTCTGCGCGACCAAGCCCCCGGCGTGAACGCCTTGATCGACGCGATACCTGCCGCCCTTCAAGGGGACCCGGGCCTTGCCTATGAACGCTTCATCTGGCGCATGCGCGAAGGCTATTGGGACACCGCCGGAGAGCTGATGGTCGAACGCTCCACCTCTGCGGCCAGCTTGGGACGCCCCGCCGAATGGGGCCGCCGTCGCGCCGATCTGGCCCGTGACGTGATGCGTGAAGGCGATCACGAGACTTGCTATACCTATGCCGCCAATCACCATATTGATCCCGATGAAGATTATATCCGCTACTCTGATCTGGAATGGATAGCGGGTTATTGCGCGCTGCAACTGGACCGGGCGGAAATTGCCGCGATGCACTTCCAGCAGTTCCGTGAGGTTGTGTTCTCTCCGATCTCGGTCGGGCGGGCAGGCTATTGGCTGGGGCGCGCCCATGAAGCCGCAGGCAATGCCGAGGCCGCCGCAGCGGGCTACGCACTAGGAGCAGAGTATCAGTCCAGTTTCTACGGCCAGTTGGCGCAGGAACGTGGCGGGCTTCCCGTAGATCCGGAGTTCCTTGGCACGCGCGATTACGGCGATTGGCGGAACTCCAGCTTTGCCGACCTCGATGTTTTCCACGCCGCCATGCTTCTGCATGAAGCCGGAGAGATCAACTTGGCCGAACGCTTCTTTACCCACATCACTGAACGGTTGGACGAAACCGAAGCCGGAATGATGGGCAGCCTGATGTTGGAACTGGGGGAGCCGCACTACGCGCTTCTGGTCGCTAAACGGGCCGCGCAATCGGGGCACGAGATTTTCCCCGCCTACTATCCCCTTGCGGATCTGGAGGATGTCTCTCTGCCGATCCCCCGGGCCTTTGCCTTGGCCATCGCCCGGCGCGAGAGCGAGTTTGATCCCGTGGTCGTCTCGGGTGCCGGGGCGATGGGCCTGATGCAGGTCATGCCCGGCACAGGGCGCGATTCGGCCGGTGAACTGGGCATCGACTTCTCGGAAACGCGCTTGCGTAACGACCCCGCATATAATGTGCTGCTTGGATCGAACTATATCGCCGGGTTGTTGGAGGCCTATGACGGCAACCCCGTGCTCGTTTCAATCGGGTACAACGCGGGCCCCGGTCGGGTGCGGCAGTGGGTGGAGCGGTTCGGCGACCCAAGGGAGGCCGACGATATCCTAGACTGGATTGAAGACGTGCCATTCACGGAAACCCGCAACTACATCATGCGCGTGATCGAGAGCCTGCCGATCTATGAAGCGCAATTGACCGGAGAGCTTCCGACCCTGGGGTTGAGCGAGCGGCTCCTTCAATAGGCCACGCCCACGTAAGGGCAGTGAAGTGACGAAATATTTGAGGGGATGCCGTGAGGTGTCCCCTTTTTTTGTTTTTTGTTGCCTTTGTCCGAATCCCCAATCTGGTCGCTACCGGGGGGAAATGTTGCAGAATTCGCCCTGATTTTCACGGTCGCGAGACGAAGCTTCACGGGGCCGTGGGCTTGGTGCGGCGCACGCGCAGTATCGTGCATTTACGCACCAATATTTCACGAATCTCCCGATTACGTGTATGGAAACACGTGATGGAAAGGTCCATATCTGTGTCATCGGAACGGAGCACAACGCTTCGCTCCCCTAAAACAAACCAACCCAAGGGCCGCGAAAAAACGCGACCTATCCAAGACACACAAAGGACTAACGTTATGAAAAATATCGCAATCATCGCCGCTCTCGCCGCTTCCATCGCCGCCCCTGCTGTTGCGCAGTCGACCTCTACTGCCTTCGCAATCGCCCACTTCAACCAGTCGGCAGACGCTGCTTCTGATGTTGTAGACTTCCGCGGCAACGACAGCACTCGCGTCTCCACCGAAGGGACTTCCGCACTGGCCGAAGCCTTCGCAATCTTCAACCAATCCGCAGACTCCGCGGATGAGCTGACTGGCCAAAACGGCGCCACTGTTGTTTCCGGCACGCCTTCCTACGGTTCGGACATCTTCGACCGTCTGGCCGCGGCTGACGACGACAACTAAGTCGTAGCGAAATTGATCTCTCCCAGATCAGGGGCGTCCCATTGGGGCGCCCTTTTCGTATGCGGGGAACCGGGCCGTGCTATGAGACCGACAAACAAAAAAGGGCGCCGCAAGGGCGCCCTTTTTCCTAACTAAGTGCTGGGATTAGGTGAGCGACCGCTCAACCTCTTCCCGCTCGAAGATTTCGATCACGTCGCCCGGACGGATATCTTCGTAGTTCTCGAACGCCATACCGCATTCTTGCCCAGACTGGACTTCTTTGACCTCGTCCTTGAAGCGCTTGAGCGTCTTGAGCGTACCTTCGTGGATGACCACATCGTCGCGCAGCAGGCGCACACCGGCAGAGCGTCGGGCGACGCCTTCGGTGACAAGACAACCTGCGACGTTGCCAACACCGGAGACCTTGAAGACCTCTTTGATGTTGGCATAGCCGATGAAGTTCTCGCGGATCTCCGCGCCCAGAAGGCCGGAAGCTGCCGCTTTCACGTCGTCTACGAGGTCATAGATCACCGAGTAATACCGGATCTCTACGCCCTTTTGGTTCGCAGCGTTCCGCGCAGGCGCGTTGGCCCGAACGTTGAAGCCGATAACCGGGGTGCCAGAGGCTTCGGCCAAACCGATATCCGATTCCGTGATCGCGCCGACACCGTAGTGCAGCACGCGGACGCGAACTTCGTCGTTGCCGATCTTCTCAAGCGCCTGAACGATGGCCTCGGCAGAACCCTGCACGTCGGCCTTCATCACCACCTGCAATTCGCGCACGTTCTCGTCTGCCTTGGCGTTTGCCAGCAGCTGATCGAGGGTTGTGGCGGCACCGGCGGCAGCGCGTTTATCTTTGGCGGCTTGCTCGCGATACTCAGCGATCTCGCGGGCTTGGGCTTCGGTATCGACGACGTTTAGGACGTCACCCGCTTCGGGCGTACCGTTGAGGCCAAGAACCTCAACCGGAACCGAAGGACCGGCTTCCTTTACGCGTTCGCCCTGATCGTTGACCAGCGCGCGAACTTTACCCCACTGCTCACCCACGACGAAGATATCGCCTTGGCGCAGTGTGCCTTTTTCCACCAGAACGGTGGCGACAGGACCGCGACCCACGTCAAGCTGCGCCTCGATCACGGCACCTTGGGCGGCGCGATCAGGGTTGGCTTTCAGCTCCAGAAGTTCCGCCTGAAGCGCGATGGCTTCCAGCAGTTCTGGCAGGCCTTGGCCGGTCATGGCCGATACCTCAACATCCTGCACGTCGCCAGACATCGCTTCCACGATGACTTCGTGTTGCAGAAGGTCTGTACGCACTTTCATCGGATCAGCGGCGGGACGGTCAATCTTGTTGATCGCCACGATCATCGGCACTTCTGCCGCTTTGGCGTGGGCAATCGCCTCAATCGTCTGCGGCATCACGGCATCGTCCGCCGCAACAACCAGCACTACGATATCCGTTACCTGAGCACCGCGCGCCCGCATCGACGTGAACGCCGCGTGGCCGGGAGTATCAAGGAACGACAGAACCGCACCGGATTCGGTTGTGACCTGATAGGCCCCGATGTGCTGCGTGATCCCGCCCGCTTCGCCAGAGACCACGTTGGCCTGACGGATACGGTCAAGAAGCGATGTTTTGCCGTGGTCGACGTGACCCATGATCGTGATGACCGGGGGACGCGGCTGCATCTTGCCTTCATCATCTTCGACCGTGTCGATGACCTGTTCCACGTCGGCATCGGACACACGCTGTACGCGGTGGCCGAATTCTTCCACGATCAATTCCGCAGTATCCGCGTCAATCGGTTGGTTCTGCGTGATCATCATGCCGTTGTTCATCAGCGATTTGACAACATCGGCCACACGCTCAGACATCCGGTTGGCGAGTTCCGAGACGATGATCGTCTCTGGAATCTGCACGTCGCGAATAACCTTTTCACGATCAACTGAGCCGCCCATCGCCTTTTGACGCTGACGTTCTTGTTTCCGCTTCATCGCGGCCATGGAGCGCTGACGGCCACCTTCGCCACCAGACATCGCCTGGTTTACGGTCAGCTTGCCGGAACGACGGCCACCGGCGTCATTGCCGCGGTTACCACGGTCGTTACGCTTGTTGTCACGCTCGGGCTCGCGGCGGGCGGGGGCGGCTTTGCCACCACCACGGGGACCGGAAGGCGCAGCCGCTGGATCAGCGGCAGCCGCAGCAGGTGCAGCCGCTTCGGGCGGCGCGTTGCGGCGGGCTTCTTCTTCGGCCTTGCGGCGGGCGTCTTCTTCTTCCTTGGCCTTCAGCGCTTCTACACGCTCGCGTTCTTCACGCTCTTTGGCTTCGGCATCGGCGCGGCGGCGGTTGCGTTCTTCTTCACGCTCCCGCTCGGCTTTGACACGCTCTTCGGCTTCCTGGCTTTCGCGGGCCTTGGCGGCCTGCAACGCCTTCAGGCGCCGCTCCATCTCGGCGTCTGGCACCGACTTGTCGCGTTTGCCGCCTTCGGCGTTTTGCATCGCAGCAGAGGGCGCACCGGGTTTGGGCACCATCACGCGCTTGCGTTTGGTTTCGACCACCACAGATTTGGTGCGACCCCGTGAAAAGCTCTGGTTTACGCGGCCTGACCGCGCCCCACCGGAGAGGCCAAGGGGTTTTTTTCCGTCTTCGTCGCTCATGCGTTCCGTCTGTCCTTCTCGGTGGTCTGGCCACCGTCTGCGATGCGCAGTCCCTGGAGTTTCCGGGCTTCCTCTACAACACGAGGGGCCAATCCACCAGCGGCAAGCGCGCCATGTATCACACTTTGGCGTCCGAAAGCCAAACCCAATTCCTGGGCGGTCAGGATGCCGAAGTATCTGGCCCCTTCCGGGGTCCACAGTTTCGATTTGCCACGTTCCGACCCATCGGAGGCCTGAAGCAGCACGCCGACGTTTTCATTCGCCAGCCAGTCTTTCACTTTCTCAAATCCCGCGACCGCTTTTCCGCTCTTGCGAGCCAGCGCGATCAGATCGGTCACGCGGCGCGTCAATTGCTTTTCAACCAGCTCCACAAGGTCCGGGGACACTTGCACAGGCTGCTTTGCGGCGCGCGAGAACAGGTTCTTCTTCACCGCGAGTTCCAGCGCGGCACGATCCGCACTGACCCACATGCCACGGCCGGGCAGCTTTTCCAGCGTGTCCGCTGCAACCTGCCCATCGGGAGACACCACAAAGCGGATGAAACCGCGCTTTGGCGCGATTTCCCCGGTTGCGATGCACTTCCGCTCGGGACCGTCACTTCGGTCCTTATGTTGGCCACCACGAGACATTCGCGGATCCGGGCCGAGGGCCTTAGCCCTCTGCCCCCTCCTCAGCGGCTGCTTCAGATTCGGCGGCGGCGTCGGCTTCCAGTTCCTCGATTGTGACCCAACCCAGTTGCAGGCGTGCCGTCATTACCATGTTTTGCGCTTCCTCAAGCGAGACCTCGAAGGGCTCTAGAACACCGTCGTCTTTGATGCGCTCTCCGCCATCGGTCGTCCAGCCACCGGCCAGTTCCCAATCGGCGCAGGTGGCGAAGTCTTCCAGCGTTTTCACGCCATCTTCACCAAGAGCCACCAACATTTGGGGTGTCAGGCCGTCAAATGCAATGAGGGTCTCATCCACACCCAGTTCTTTTGCGGTTTCCAGCGCCTTTTTGTTCTGGGCCTCCAGGTAGTCGCGGGCACGGGCCTGCAACTCCTCGGCTGTGGCTTCGTCCACGCCGTCGATGACCAAAAGTTCGTCCGCTTCGACGTAGGCGACTTCTTCCAAGGCAGTGAAGCCTTCGGAAACCAGAAGCTGTGCGAAGAATTCGTCCAGATCGAGGCTGTCCATGAACAGCTTCGTACGCTCTTCGAACTCGGCCTGACGGCGTTTGGATTCTTCCTCCTCGGTGAGGATGTCGATATCGAGGTTGGTCAGCTGGCTGGCCAAGCGCACGTTTTGACCCCGGCGGCCAATGGCAAGGCTCAATTGCTCATCGGGAACCACGACTTCGATCTTGCCGGCGTCTTCGTCCAGAACAACCTTGGAGACTTCCGCTGGCTGAAGTGCGTTCACCAGGAAGGTCGGCGCGTCTTCGTTCCACGGGATGATGTCGATCTTTTCGCCCTGCAACTCGTTCACAACGGCCTGCACGCGCGAGCCGCGCATACCAACGCAGGCACCCACGGGGTCGATGCCGTTATCGTAGGAGATAACGGCGATCTTGGCGCGGGAGCCGGGATCACGGGCAACGGCCTTGATCTCGATGATGCCATCGTAGATTTCTGGCACTTCCATTTTGAACAGCTCACGCATGAACTCTGGCGCGGTGCGCGACAGGAAGATCTGGTGACCGCGATTCTCGCGGCGCACATCTTTGATGTAGCAGCGGATGCGGTCGCCGTTGCGATAGGCTTCGCGGCCGATCTTTTCGTTGCGACGCAGTTGCGCTTCGCCGGCACCCACATCGACGATGATGTTGCCGTATTCTTCGCGCTTGACGACGCCGTTGATGATCTCGCCCACGCGGTCCTTGAACTCGGCGTATTGACGATCCCGCTCGGCTTCGCGGACCTTCTGCAAGATCACCTGCTTGGCCGATTGCGCAGCGATCCGGCCCATTTCAACGGGCGGCACTTCGTCAGCGATCAGGTCGCCCACAACGGGGTCTGTCGTTTGATCGACACCTTCCATCATGATGCGGTCGTTGTCGTTGGGCTTACGCAACACAAAACGGCGCACGTCGCGGGTTTCCACGATCTCGCCTTCTTCGTCGTAGGTGTGGGCCTTGGCGTTCAAGACCACAACATTCGGGCGCTCCAGCTTTACGGTCGAGATACCTTCGCGCAAGGAAAGCTCGGCCTTTTCGTTCTCGATCAGGTCAGAGTCGGTGACGGTGCGCACACGGGTAAAGGTGGCGCGACCTGTCTTCCGGTCGATGGAGACTCGGATATCGACTTCGGAGCCGTAGCGGGACTTTGCCGCCCGTGCGAGGGATTCTTCCATCGCCTCGACCACAAGACCGGGGTCGATCATCTTTTCGCGCGCCACGGCTTCCGCGGTTTGCAGCAATTCCAGCTGGTTGGCTGATGTAATGGCCATGTCTTACTCCTTCGCGCCAGCGGCGTCATCGTCGCCGGGCTCTTCTTCAATGTCGTCAAAGTCGGCCTCGTTGATGAGGCCCGCATCTTTGCGTTGTTTCAGCATTTCTTTGATCAGCTCGTCCGTCAGGACCAGCTTGGCGTCGCTCAACCATTCGAAGTTGAGGCCGACGGTCACCGTTTCATTGCCCTGTTCCAGATTGACCAGAACTTCGCCATCTTCCACGCCAGCAAGCACACCTTTAAAGCGACGCTGACCGCCGATCATCTCGGTCGTTTCCAGCTTGGCTTCATACCCTTCAAACGTCTCAAAATCCTTGAGGCGCGTCAGGGGGCGGTCGATGCCGGGGCTGGAAACTTCCAGGGCGTAGGCTTCTTCAAGCGGGTCTTCGACATCCAGCAACACAGAGATCGCGTTGGAAATCTGGGCGCATTCATCCACGTCGATGCCGCCATCGGGGCGTTCGGCCATGATTTGCAGGGTGTTGGTTTTGCCGCCCATCACACGGATGCGCACAACCTCGAACCCCAGCGCCTCGATCGAGGGCGAGACGATTTCCGCCATCCGGCGGTCCATGGAGGTCTTGGCGATCAGATCAGACATGCGTCCCCTCAAGAAAATGGACCCGAGAAACAAAAAAGCGGGCCGTGCGGCCCGCTGAGAATGTCGGTGGTGCCATCGTGTCGGCGCCGCTGTTGAGGGGGATATAGGGGGAATCGGGCGACGACGCAAGGCCGCCCGCCCGCAGCGGCGATTACCCGCAATAAACCCGGTCGATGATATAGCTGCCATCGGTGCTGACATTCAGGCGATGGGGTTGGTAATCCATCGTGCCATAGGGGCTGTCGGGCGTGAAATACCGGGCCTGAACGCCATAGCTATGGGCCACGGACACATGGTGGCCCACAAGGCTCTGATACTGTTGCGCGCCACAATCCTGGGCCTGAACGGGCCGCACCGGAAGATGCGGGCGCATCGGCACGCCGGGGATGCCGGCATAGGGGTTGATGCCAAGATTGATCCCGTAACCGCCACCGGGGCTGGTGAAGGAAAAGCTTTGCGCAGACGCCATTGCAGGCGCGAGGGACAGGGTGAGGGCGGCGAAAATTGCCTTGGTCGTAAGGGACATGAAAATTACTCCGAAGGGGAAAAGAGCGTTAGATAATGGCCGCTACCTTACCCCAAAGCGCCCGTGCCCTCACTGTAGGATTCCCGTAGGTCGGCCTTAATCGCAACGCACTTCGCGGACGCGGCCGTCGCTGTCGAGGTAAATGGTCATTCGCGTGGGCCGTGCGAACCCCGGATCTTCGCCGGGCCGCAAAATGCGAACGATTTGCTCCGGGGCGTATGCCGCGATCTCGTAGACAACGTTCATGGCGAAGAAGGTTGTTTGGCCGATCACCTCTTCCATCGGCGTTCGGTTACAGGTGTCGGGTGCCTGCGCGTGAACGGCAAGAGGCGCCATCCCAAAGGCGAGAGCCACGGCGAACACACGGCATGTTGTGGGTCCGATATCGGTTCGGAAGGTCATGGTATCCTCCGTTGCTTTGTATCCGAGATTGGCACAATCTCTACCGAGAAGCCAAGTTGGCTGGAAACAACAAGCAAGGCGTATCGGCGCGATGTCGCCCCAGAAATACAAGAGGATGATCCGATCAGGCGTTATTTGAATGATCCGAGATTGCCCGCGAATGATCAAAGGAAGGACCCCCACATGAAACTCACACCTATTATGACAGCCGCAGCCATGACGCTTGCGGCCGCAGGCGCGGCGCAGGCCGAGGGATGGACCGTGACGGATTTCTCCTCGATCTCGGACCGTGACACCTGCATGAACTACGCGGAAACGACATTTGATACCTACCGCGCGCGCTTTGGCGGTGACGGCTTTACCGGACGGTCGAACTGGACCATTGGCGGCTATGACCTGCGTGGCGAAGTGGTGGACGGGTTGTTCATCTGCGCCGACGAATCGGGCCTCGTGGCGCCGTTCCTGGTGGTCTATAACGTTGATGACGACAGCGATGCGCGTGAAACGATTGCGGATCGCCTAGGCGATATCTGGGACGAAGTCGTGGAAGGCAACGGCGTGCCCGGCGCGTCTGTGCCACAGCCTGTACCCACGCCCGGCGGCACCAAATAAGCCACCCCGCTTTGCAGCGATCCGGGTCACCCTTGCGGGTGGCCCTTTCCTTTGACTCGGAGAGATCAATTTGCGGCTCCACCCCCTCCTCGCTGCGCTCCTCGCAGGTGTCCCGTCGGCCGCCGCGGCGCAACTAAATGGGCCTTTGCACATTGGCCTGCCTTGGGAGGTCTTCATTTTCGAAGCTGACGCCTTTGCGGAGATTTCGACCAACGGCGCAAACCTTGTGTTAACTACCTACACAGAGGCCTGGCCAGACCTGGCCTACTACGTGGAGAACTCGCCACCGCAGGGACTAAGCCTGTCGTTTTGCGGCATGGAATTTGCCAACTTCTATCCCACATCTTCCATGGCCACGGGCCGCCTTGTCATCCCCTTTGGTGACCCTGCGGTAGCAACGCTTGCAGCAGACGTGCTGACTGGGCGAGCCACTTGCGACAGCTTTGAAGGCCCCACGCAGGACGCTGGCGACACAAGTCTGCTGCCATCTCTCTCGCCGACCCTTGCACCGATCCACGGCCCCGTTCTGCGCAGCCCGTCGGACACTTACGAAGCGCTGGCCGAGGAAATCATGGAGGCTCGTGCTGCAACGGTTCCAGAAACCGGCTCCATCGCGATTAACCTCACCTTCGGCCCCGGCCTTGCCGCATGGTTGGCGACGGAAACGGGCGAACATATCGGAGAGCAGATTGAGCTTTCCATCTGCCAAGAGGTCATCACCGCCCCACGGGTGATGGAACCCATTACCGGCGGCACGATCTCCATCAGCGGCTCTTACAACATGGCCGAGGCCGAGACCTTGGCCGCCCGTATTCGGGGCGATATCCCTTGTGAGGATTAGCGGCGTTCCCCTTCCTGCCTCGATGTGCCACACAAGGAAAAAAGGGGAAACGCCATGGCTAATGATACGCCACTTCTTGCCGTCCTGATTGATGCCGACAACACATCCCACAAGCATGCCAAAGCGATCTTTGATGAGATTGCGCGCTTTGGCGAAGCCTCTGTCCGGCGGATTTACGGGGATTTCAGCTCCACCCACATGAAGGGCTGGTCCGGGGTTCAGGCGGAATACGGGATCGTCCCATTTCACCAACCCGCCAATACCGTGGGCAAGAACGCCAGCGACATCGCGCTGGTGATTGACGCGATGGATGTGCTGCATTCGGGCCGCTTTGATGGTTTTGTGCTGGTGTCGTCAGACAGTGACTTCACGCGGTTGGCCAGCCGTATCCGCGAACAGGGTCTGGACGTCTACGGCATCGGCCAGCAAAAAACCCCCGAGGCGTTCCGCAAGGCCTGCAAGCGGTTCATCTTTATCGAGAACATCCTGCCCGAGCAGCCCAAAGACACCCCCGCCACCAAGGCAGACCCCAAGCCTGAAGCCCGGCCTATCAACGAGGCCCGCGACCTGATTTTCCGTGCGATGGAGGCGATTGAGCAGGACGACGACTGGTATTCTCTGGGGCAACTGGGCCAATACATGACCACCGCCAATCCAGACTTTGACACCCGCACCTATGGCGCCCGCAAGCTGAGCGATTTGGTGGAGAGCCTGAAGATGCTGGAAGTCACTCGTGGGCAGGGCAACCAGCTTCTGGTGCGCAGGCTGGATTAATGGGTCTGCGGGTCTGGCGGGCCCTTGAAGACCCCGATCTGGAATTTGAGATGGCAGGGTGCTGGGTCTATCCCACTTTCAGGGGGCAAGGTCTGGGAACCGCCGCGATCTGCATGGGGGCGCAAAGTTACGCTATCAGGACGATGACGTGGCCCGCGATTACCGCTTTAGCGTGGCCTAGGAAACGCGGCGATAACGGGCAAGGAAAGTCCGCACTGCCTCATGCGCGACGCGGGAAAGCTCATCCTCGGAGGGGTCTTTTTCGATGCCAAACATGACCTTAAGCATCAGGTCCGAGCGGCAAAGCTGCGCCAATTGGTCAGCGGCAAGGAGCGGGTCTTCGATGTCCAACACCGTACGGGCCTTTTCGGTGCACAGGAAACCCGCGATCTTTTCGCCCCAGTTCTTGGGGCCGCTGGCATAGAAGGTCACGCCCAATTCCGGGAAGCGCTTGGCCTCGGCCACGCAGACGCGGAACATGTCTTGACCAAAATCGCTCAGGAAAAACGTGACTAGTTTTTTGCAGATCACGACCAGCTTTTCTTCGACGCTCAGGCCCGATTGCTCGAACAACACTTCCACCTCGGATTGGGCGGTGCATTCCATCTTCAGGACAGCCAAAAACAGATGCTGCTTATCGGGAAAATAGCTGTAAAGCGTCGCCTTCGACACGCCGGCATCGCGGGCGATTTCATCCACGGACGCGCCTTCAAAACCCTCACGCATGAAGACAGCGCGGGCGCCGCCAATCACTTGGTCGTACTTGCGACCCTTCTTGATCTGCATCTCAGCGTTCATGATTTTTGCATGGGGGTGGCGTCCCTCTCCTGACAGATATTGTAAACTGAATAGTTTAGTTTCGGCAAGTTGGACCTGAGGGAAAGGGCCACCCGCGCCCGGCGTCTGGACAGTTCCAAGCGCTTGGCTTAGCCCTTTGCCATGCTTGAAATTTTCCTGAAGACGCTCCCGTTTTTTGCCCTCATCGCTCTGGGTTTCCAAGCCTGTCGGACGGGGTTCTTCACCTCGGAGGCCGCAGCTTACCTGACCAAGTTCGTCTTCTACTTTGCCCTCTCGGCGATGCTGTTTCGGTTCGCGGCAAATCTTTCGCTGGCCGAAATCTTTGATTGGCAGTTCGTGGGTGCCTATTTGACGGGCTGTTTCGTGGTCTATTTCATTGCCACCGCCGTCGCGATGGTGCGCAAACGCCCCGTGACAGAGGCCGCGTTCGAGGCCCAATGCGCCGTGATCGGCAATGTCGGTTTCCTCGGCGTGCCGATGCTGGTTGTGCTGTTGGGCGAGGCTTCGGCGGGGCCGGTGTTGCTGGTGTTGTCCCTGGATCTGATCGTGTTCTCCAGCCTGATCGTGATTATCGTGACGGGAAGCCGCGATGGGCGCATGTCGCTTGGGGTGCTGCGCACGGTGGGGATCGGCCTGCTGAAGAACCCGATGATCGTGTCGATCGTTTTGGGGCTGGCGTGGTCCAGTACCGGTTGGACATTGCCCGGCCCGGTGAATGAGTTCACCGCGATTCTGGGCGCTGCCGCGACGCCGGGCGCCTTGTTCGCCATTGGCGCATCGCTGGCCGGAAAGTCAGCCGAGCGGATGTCTGTCGCGGGGTGGCTCACATTCTGCAAACTGGTGCTGCACCCGGCAGCCGTGGCGGTCGCCGCTCTGTTGATCTTCGATGTGCCGCCCTACGACGCCGCCGTGATGATCGCCGCGGCCTCTTTGCCCGTGGCGGGGAACGTCTATATCCTCGCGCAGCACTATGGCGTGGCCCCGCAACGGGTATCTGCCGCGATCCTTGTGTCTACCGCGCTGTCTATCCTGACCGTGTCTGCCGTCATCGCTTGGTTGGCGCCGATCTCCGGTGTGTGATCCCCGCGTTACGGGCACGTAAACTGCGGCAAACGCGATGAAACCGTTGCGCCACAACCCGCTGGCGCGTTAACCCATTCAAAACAACTGGGGGCACCGAGCCATGGAAACCATCTCTGAGAACAAAGCCTTTGGCGGCACGCAGGGCGTCTACACCCATAAATCCGACGCCACAGGCGGGGACATGACCTTTGGTTTGTTCATGCCCGGTGAAGCCGCAGACGGCCCTGTGCCAATCCTGTGGTATCTGTCGGGCCTGACCTGCACCCACGAGAACGCCATGAGCAAAGCCGGCGCCCAAGGGTGGGCCGCCGAACAAGGCATCGCGGTGATTTTCCCCGACACCTCGCCACGCGGCGAAGATGTGGCCGATGATCCGGCCTATGACCTTGGGCAAGGCGCTGGCTTCTATGTAAACGCCACCCAGAAACCTTGGGCCCCGCATTTTAACATGTGGGATTACATCGTCGATGATTTGCCCTCGCTGGTGTTCAAGAATTTTGCGCTGGATCAGGACCGCCAGGCGATTACCGGACATTCCATGGGCGGACACGGCGCGTTGACGATTGCCATGCGCCACCCCGATCGCTTCGCCTCGGTCTCTGCCTTTGCGCCGATCTGTAACCCGACGGAAAGTGAGTGGGGCCGCAAACAGCTAACCGCCTATCTGGGCGACGATCAAGAAATATGGGCGCCCCATGATGCCACGCTATTGATGCACGCCGCCGGTTTTGACGGGCCGATGCTGATCGACACGGGCACAAACGACCAGTTTGGCGATCTTCTGAAAACCGAAGCACTGGCCCACGCCGCGGCCCTGCGCCGCCAGGAAATCCAACTGCGGATGCAGCCGGGTTACGACCATTCCTATTTCTTCGTGTCGAGCTTCATGGAAGACCACATCACCTTCCACGCCGAAGCCCTGTATTCCGCCTGATGGCGGTTCAGGCCGTCATCTTTGACATCGGCAATGTGCTGATCGAGTGGCAACCCGAGCGCCATTATGACCGTGTGATCGGAGAGGTCCGGCGGCGCGAGATGTTCGCCGCCGTGGACCTGCACGCCATGAACGACCGCGTGGATCAGGGAGAGAACTTTTTGGAGATGGTGCAGGAATGCGCCGCCGCCTACCCCGCGTTTCACGATGAAATCATGCTGTGGCACGACGATTGGCTGCACATGGCCTCTCCTTCTATTCCGCAGTCGGTGGCACTCCTCCGCCAATTGCGTCGTCGTGGCGTCGCCGTGTTTGCGCTGTCAAATTTCGGGGTGGAGACCTTTGACATCGCCCTGCCGGAATATCCGTTTTTGGGTGAATTCGACCGGTCCTATATCTCGGGCCATATGGGGATCACAAAGCCCGATCCGCAGATTTATGCGCAGGTGGAGGCGGATTGTGGCCTAGCCCCTGAGAGCCTGCTTTTCGCCGACGACAGGGTCGATAATATTGAAGCCGCCACCAAGCGCGGATGGCAAACGCATCTGTTTGATGGCCCTAAAGGATGGGCCGAACGGCTGGTACAAGAAGGGCTGTTGAGCAAGGAGGAAGCAGGGTTATGACGCTGATTATCGGACCTGAGGCGGAAGCCTCGCTCGACTGGATCGCTTTGAGTGACGCCATAGAGGCGGGCCACCGGATGCCGCGCGCGCAGATCGACGACACATTCTTATATCGCGGCGAAGATACACTGCTTAGCCGCGCGGCGTGGATCGACGGGTTGGGCCAATTGGTGAAGACCGCCACGATCTTTCCGGGCAACAAGGATCTGGGAAAGCCTGCGATCAACGGCGGCGTGTGTCTGTTCTCGGACCGGGACGGCACGCTGGAGGCGATCATAGATTTCCATTTGCTAACCAAGTGGAAGACAGCGGGCGACAGTCTTTTGGCGGCGAGGAAGCTGGCGAGGCCGGACGCGAAGCGCATCCTGCTTGTGGGGGCGGGCAGCGTGGCGGAGTCGCTGTATCATGCCTATTCGGCGGCATTCCCTGACGCGCAGTTCACTATATGGAACAGAAGCCTTGCCAAAGCCGCCGCCTTTGCAGCACGCTATGAGGGCATGGAGATTGCCCGAGATCTGGAGACCGCCGTGGGCGAGGCCGATATCATCGGCACCGGAACAATGGCGACGGAGCCTGTGATTATGGGCAAGTGGCTGGCACCGGGCACGCACCTGGACCTGATCGGGGCGTATCGGCCAGACATGCGGGAAGCCGACGATGATGCCTTGAGGCGGTCTCGGGTTTTTGTGGACAGCCGGGCCACAACGCTGGGGCATATCGGAGAGTTGAAGATACCCTTGGAGGCAGGGGTTTTCTTTGAGAGCGATGTAGTGGCGGATTTCTACGAGATGGAAGCGGTGACACGGGCCTCGGACACGGAAATTACGCTGTGCAAGAATGGCGGAGGGGCGCATCTGGATTTGATGGTGGCCCGCTATATTCTGGACGCGGTGCGAGCCGGATAGGCTTATTTCGCGCGCGTTGCGCACGACCAATTAGGGGGGGCAGACCCGGCAACTGGGGGGCGCTGCCCCCCAGACCCCCCGGAGGTGTAAGGCCAAGATGAAGGGGAGCTAGGCCGAGAGGGCCGCGCGTTGGCCGAGGGGTGTTTCCTTGATTGGCAGGTGAATGATGGCGCTTAGGGCACCGACGCCGACGCCGACCCACCAGACGGCAGTGTAGTCGCCGTAGGCATCGAAGAGTTCTCCGCCAAGCCAGACGCCCATGAAGCTGCCCAACTGGTGGCTGAAGAAGACGATGCCATAGAGCGTGCCCATGTAGCGGAGGCCGTAGATGTAGCCGACAAGGCCGCTGGTGAGGGGAACAGTCGCGAGCCAGAGGGACCCCATCACTGCAGAGAAGACAAGGACCGAGGTGGGTGTCATCGGAAGCAGGATGAAGGCTGCGGCCGCGATGGTGCGGCCTGTGTAGATGGCGGCTAGGAGGTTCTTTTTCGAGTAGGTGTTCCCGAGGTAGGCCGCGAGGAGTGTGCCCCCGATGTTAGCCGCGCCGATCACCGCGATGGCCATGGCGCCAAGGGCAGAGGTCGTGGTGACACCCAACGAGTGCAGGACGCCGCCGGGGGCAATGGGGCCGCAGAATTCGGTGATAAAGGCCGGGAAGTGGGCTGTGATGAAGCCCAGTTGGTAGCCACAGGAGAAGAACCCGATGAAGATCAGGGTGAAAGAGGGATCGCGGATCGCTTTGCCGAGAATCTGCGCCAATGTCTCTTCCAATTGCGGCGAGGACGGGCGCTCTGGCGCGCGGAGGAGCGGCAGGAACAGGAGCGAAGCGAAGACCAGGGCCGCGAAGATCAGGAACACTGTTTGCCAGGGGAAGGCGCCCAAAAGCGCCTCGGCGATGGGGGGGCCGATGATTTGCCCGGCAGAGCCCATGGCGGTCGCCACGCCCAGTGTCATGGAGCGGTTTTTGTCAGACGCGGCACGGGCGACCATAGCGAGGATCACGCCGAAACCTGTGCCCGCAATGCCAAAGCCCACCAGCACCTCCAGCAATTGGTGCTGGCCGGGGGTGATCGCATAGGCCGATACCACTAGGCCCACCACATAAAGCGCGACACCCAGGAAGATCGCTTTGCGGTCGCCGAACTTCTCGGCAATTGCGCCGAAGACCGGCTGACCGATGCCCCATGCAAGGTTTTGCACCGCAATCGCCATGCTGAATTCCGCCCTTAGCCAGCCGAATTCTGCTGCGATGGGGATCTGGAACACGCCGAAGCTGGCCCGGATCGCGAAGCTGATCAGGATGATGGCACATCCGCCGATCAGGACGGGGGTGAAGAAGTTGTTTTGGCGATCCATTGGGGACTCTTTCCGGGTTTCAGGGCGACTGTGACGGGCCGGAGGTGGCGCGTCAAATCAGTGCTTGTGACCTATCGGTTCACATTCCTTGAAGGCGCTGATTTCTATGGGCAAACGCCCTAGGTTTCCGATAGAACGACGCCATGTCTCAGCCGCTTACCTTGCTTTACGATACCCGTGTCTCTGAGGGGCTTTTGCGCCCTGACCCTGCGCAACGTGCCGTTATGGCGCGTTTGGAAGAGGTGCGTGCCACCCTTGATGCGCCGCAGCCCAAGGGCTTTCTGGCAAGGTTTCGGAAGGCAGAACCGACCGGTTCGAGGGGGCTATACCTTTGGGGCGGCGTAGGACGCGGAAAATCCATGTTGATGGATTTGTTCTTTCAGCACGCGGGCATCGCCGAGAAGCGCCGGGTCCATTTCCATGCCTTCATGCAAGAGGTTCAGGCCGCGCTGCATGAAGCTCGAAAAACCGGCGTGGACGACGCGATCAAGCCGGTGGCCGAAGATATCGCCCGCGACCTGAAGTTACTGTGTTTCGATGAGATGCAGATCACCGATATCGCCGATGCGATGATCGTGGGGCGCTTGTTCGAGAGGTTGTTTGAGGCGGGCGTTGTGGTTGTCACGACCTCGAACAGGCCACCAGCAGACCTTTATAAGGACGGGTTGAACCGGCAGTTGTTTCTGCCCTTCATCGAGCTTCTGGAAGATCGGATGGAGGTCTATCAGCTCGATGCAGAGACTGATTATCGCCAAGACCGATTGTCCGGAGAGCCGGTTTGGTTCACCCCTGCCGACGCCAATGCAAAGCGGGCGATTGATGTCATTTGGCGCGACCTGACCGGCGGGCGGGATGAGCCGTTGACGCTAGAGGTGAAAGGCCGCGATGTGGTGATCCCAAGGTTCTGGGCGGGGCAGGCAAGGGCCAGTTTTGCAGCGCTTTGTGGCACCGCTTTGGGGCCAGCTGACTACCTTGCCTTGGTGGGGGCGGCCAACGTGTTGGTGCTGGAAGATATCCCAAAGATGGGCCCCGGCAATGCCAATGAAGCCAAGCGATTCGTGACGCTGATTGACACGCTATACGAAGGCAATGTGCGCCTGATCGCCAGCGCAGAGGCCGAGCCAGAGGCGCTTTACGTTGAAGGCGCGGGCGTCTTTGAATTTGAACGCACCGCCAGCCGTTTGCGCGAAATGCAGGGTGCGGAATGGGGCGCGCTGGCAGCGGGATAGGCCCCGCTCTACAGCCCGTCCAAGGCCGCTTGCACTGCTGTGAAATAGGCCCCGACATGGGCACCATCGGCCAAGGCGTGGTGCACCTCGAGGGTCATGGCCATGGACCAGCGCCCGCCGTTCTCGACTATCTTGCCCCAACTGACACGGGGGATGCAGTCATCAGGGCCGGGCATCGCATTGGTGATTGAAGAGTAATCCAGCCAAGGCAGGCAGGACATATAGCACAGGTCATCGCGCTCGTTAAAATTGGCCGCGAGGTTGCCGGACTTCGCCGCAGCGTCGATCAGGGATTTGGCCGTTGCGTCGAAGCGGAAGAAATCGGGATCAAAGGGCACATAGGCATAGGTGAAACTGCCTGTATCCGTGGGCACGGTCATCGACATTTCCACGGCATCGTGGCGGATGACACGATCGCCGCGAAACCGCATCAACAACTCAGGCACCCCGTGGATGCCAGCACCTATGGCGAAGAGGCTAGCGCGATAGGGCGACACGCCAGAAGGTTTCAGGTGCACCATTAGATCGGTCACGTCGATCCGAGAGGTGACCGCAAAGTGGGGGCGATCATAGGTGCGAAAGAAGTGATACTGCGCGGCACGGGGCCATGTGGAAAGATCTACGGGGTGTTCCATCAGCTTACCGGTATTGTGGATTCGCAGATAAGCGCGACATCCATCGGTTGCACGAAAAGCGGCGTGTTGGGGTCGATCGAGCTGTCTTCGATCCAGAGGTTATTGATGCACACGTCCTGGGCGTAATTGCCGCCGTTCCAGCCAAAACCCGCCTGCGCACCGCAGTTGTTCACTTGGCCGTTGGCGTTCCATTCCTGATATGAATTCTCCGCCCTGATGCCGCCAGTGGGGAATTGCAGGGTGGTGGTATCGAACCTCAGTAACCAAGAAGTGTCAGTCGTGACCTCTGTCAGGTTCCAAGAGCCGATGGCGACGCCGTCTATGTGGCCGATGATCTGGAAATCGGTGACTTGATCTTGGGTGATAAGGCCGCTGTCGAGAAGGGCATCAGGAAAGCCGATGTGACCTTCCATCGTGTATCCATTGGCCCCGACCCAACAGAACTGAAACTGCGCCGCATTCAGGGGCGCGGTTGTGAGGAGGAGGGCGGTGAGGAAGGAGGCGCGGTGAACCATGGGGCAAAGGTGGCGTGCGCGTCGGCGCAGGTCAACCATTGGCGTCAGCCGTTGGTTTTGAGGATCTCACCAGCCAGATAGAGAGAACCACAAATCAGGACACGGGCGGTTGGGTCGGTGGCGATGATTTGGGCCAACGCCTCATCCACGCTCGGCGCGATGTGGGTTTCTAACCCGGCGGCTTGGGCGGCCGAAGCGGTGTCTTCGGCGCTGAGCGTTGCCGTTTGGCCCGGAATGGAGACCGCCGTAAGGGATTTTGCCCAGGGGCGAAGGGGGGCCATGTAGCCGGTCACGTCTTTGGTGTTGAGCATCCCGCAGATCAGGTACGTGGGGCGCTTCGGCAAAGTCTCTAGCGTGGCGGCAATGGCACGGGACGCATGGGGATTATGCCCGCCGTCGAGCCAAAGCTCGGCCATGGGGGCCGTGTCCGCCAGGGGGCCGGAGCGGAGTTTCTGCATCCGCGCGGGCCAGGTGGCGTTCTCCATCGCGGCATCGGGGTTGCCGACGCCTAGGGTACGCAGAGCCGCCAAAGCAGTGCCCGCATTCTGGATTTGATGCGGCCCGGCGAGGGCGGGCATGGGCAGATCGAGCAGCCCGGTTTCGTCCTGGAAGATCAGGCGGCCACGTTCGGCGGAGACATGCCAGTGCTGACCATGGGCGATGACCGGCGCGCCAAGGCGGGCGGCTCTATCTTCGATCACCTCTAGGGCGGCGTCTTTCTGGGGCCCGACGATAACGGGCACGCCACGTTTGATGATGCCCGCTTTTTCGGTCGCGATTTCCGCCAGCGTATCGCCAAGGAACTGTTGGTGATCCAGATCAATGGGAGTGATGACGGACAGGGCAGGCGTGTCGATCACGTTGGTGGCGTCGAGCCTGCCGCCGAGGCCCACTTCCAGCAGCGTGTAATCGGCTGGCGTGGTTGCGAAGGCATGGAAAGCAGCGGCGGTTGTGATCTCAAAATAAGTGATCGGATCGGGGCCGTTGGCACTGAGGCAGATGTCGAGGGTTGTCGAGAGGTGATCCTCGTCGATCAGGGTTCCGGCTAGGCGGATGCGTTCGTGGAACCGTGCCAGGTGGGGCGAAGTATAGGCGTGGGCGGTAAGGCCTGCGCCTTCGAGGCCCGCCCGAATCATCGCTTGGGTGGAGCCTTTGCCGTTGGTGCCCGCCACGTGGATCACGGGGGGGATGCGCCGTTCGGGATGGTCGAGCGCGGCGAGGATGCGCCACATCCGATCGAGGGTCAGGTCGATGATCTTGGGGTGCAGCGCCATCATGCGCGCGAGCAGGTGATCCGATTGAGGCGTCATGGCAAATCCTGCGGGCAAGGCACCGATGGGAGGGGGCGAAAGGCTCCCCCTTTGGCGTTATACCGGGCTCAGGCGGGGTGCATGAGTTGTATTGGCCAAGATGAAGGGGAAGCGGCGCGTGTTAATCGGCCGAAGGGGGCGTGTCAGGGCCGGGTGACGAGGTGTCTTCTGGCGCTGCGCCAGACGCGGCCTCTGGGGTTGCGGCCGGGGTTTTGTCGGGCGCGGGCAGGTCACCGACGACAGCGGGGGAATGGCCCATGAGCATCCGGGTGATGGTGATCAGTTCTTCGCGCATCTGAGCCCGGTGGGTGACACGGTCCAGCATGCCGTGGTCGAGGAGATATTCAGCGCGCTGAAAGCCCTCGGGCAGTTTTTCACGGATGGTTTGTTCGATCACACGGGGGCCTGCGAAGCAGATCAGCGCGTTGGGTTCGGCGATGTGGACATCACCGAGCATCGCGTAAGACGCGGTGACGCCGCCCGTTGTGGGGTGGGTCAGGACCACGATGTAGGGAAGGTTCGCTTCCTTGAGCATCTGCACCGCGACGGTTGTACGGGGCATCTGCATCAGCGACAGGATGCCTTCCTGCATCCGAGCGCCGCCGGCGGCGGAGAACAGGATGAGGGGGCGTTTCAGGGCAACCGCGCGTTCGGCAGCGGCGATAATGGCGTTGCCCACGAACATGCCCATGGAGCCGCCCATGAAAGAGAAATCCTGTGCGGCAGCGACAATAGGTGTGCGGCCCATTTCGCCTTCGGCAACCAACATCGCCTCGGCCTCGGCCGTGTTGGCGCGGGCGGCCTTCATGCGGTCCGGGTATTTCTTTTGGTCACGGAACTTCAGCGGGTCGGCGACCGGTTCGGGCACGGAGATCTCGGTGAAGATGCCGTTGTCGAACAACGCCGTGAAGCGGTCACGCGGGGACAGGGCCATGTGGTGATCGCAGTTGGTGCAGACGTTAAGATTGTCCGACAGTTCCCGGTGGAACAGCATCGTGCCGCATTCGCTGCACTTCGACCACAGGTTCTCGGGCGTCTCACGACGGGAGAAGATGGAGTTGATCCGAGGGCGGACGTAGTTGGAAATCCAGTTCATGGTCGCAAAAATCCGGTCATTGGGCTTGGAGTCGAGATATTGTGCAATTGGCCAAATTGCAAATACCCATCGGTCATGTGCGGGCCACGGCGGCGCGGATGATGATCCATGTGACCACCGTCGTCCCCATATCCAGAAGGATCAGGGGCCTGATTTCGGCGGCCGCCGCTGAAATTGGTGCCACATAAAGCGCAAGACCCGAGAGGGGGCCATCGAGGGCGACAATCAGGATAGCCACGACATTATTCGCGAAATGGAAGCCCCAAGCCGCGCCGATAGAGCCTGTCTTAGCGGTCAGGTCAGCCGCCAGAAGGCCGAACAGCCCGGCGGCGGCCACGACATAGAGCGCGTTATCGCCCATGACAGAAGGTTGATAATGCAGGGAGGCAAACAGGATCGACGGCAGAACCATCCACCAAAGCGGCGATTTGAACCGCGCGGCCAATTGCTGCTGGAGGTAGCCGCGAAATAGCACCTCTTCCGCGCCGGTCTGGATGAAGACACCCGCCAAGGCCATCGGCAGGAAGGAAAGCCACAGTGCCCTCTCCATCGCTGGTTCTATGGCCACGTCATTGGGGATCAAGAAGGACGCCCCATAGACAAGTGCACAAACAGCCGCGGCAATCAGAAAGTGCCGAAACACTTTCGGCAGCGGTCCGAACAGGCTTCGGACGCGGCGACGGTGCAGCACCAGAACCGCGATCATCGGGCCTAGCGCCATGCCGACGAAAGTGGCCATCACCAAGAGCGTGCCGGTCGGGCCTGTCGCCTCGACCATTTCCGAGGCCCATTGCTCCATCCCTTGGGGGCCGGACACCAGGAAGATGACGCCGAAGACCAAGGCGATGCCGAGGCCATAGATGACCATTGCCAGCAACAGCCCAAGCAGGAGCCGCCAGATTTGTGGGTGGGTTCGGGCCGGGGCAACGAACTCGATATGAGCGGGGTACTGCATCGGGGTGCCTTGTTGTTTCGGCGGTTATTCTTAGCCTATCGCGCCCTAGGCGGCTTCGCAATCAGCGGGAGACGCGGTTGACCGAACAAGAAAGACACGCCAGCCTATTCCAAGGGAATTTATAGAATATTGAGGGGACAATTCATGAAATCATTCAAGATACTCGGAGCAGCTGCTTTGACCATCACAGCAGCGGGATGCGTCACCACGCAAGCGCCCGTGGCAAATGCAGAAGCCACCATGTCTTCTGCCTGCATTCAGGCCGTCGAGGTCGAGACTAACAACCACGACGTTGTGGTTCTGGGGTCCGACCCGCGCGGCGGCGTTCAGGACTACACGTTGCAAGTCGGGGGCACGGGCATTTGGTCTTGCATGGTCACGTCGTCCGGGCAGGTCACGAACGTGAGCTTTCTGGGCTCGGACGGATCGCCTTTGGCCTGAACATCGCAGGCAGGGTCCGAAGAACCGGTGCCTGCCTCTCTTGCCCCTTTTCGCGCAGCGCTCTATCCCATGGCAAAGCCAAATCTCGGCCCAAGCCAAAGCCAAGTTTCAGGGAGACGCGCCATGACCGCCAATCGGCCAGACAAATCCAAATTGCCAAGCCGCCATGTGACCGAGGGGCCCGAACGCGCGCCGCATCGGTCTTACTTCTACGCCATGGACCTGACGCAAGAGCAGATCGACCAGCCTTTCGTGGGCGTCGCCACCTGCTGGAACGAGGCCGCGCCTTGTAACATCGCCCTGAACTGGCAAGCGCAATCGGTGAAGCGCGGCGTGAAAGAAGCAAACGGCACCCCGCGCGAGTTCACCACGATCACCGTCACCGACGGCATCGCGATGGGCCACGAGGGCATGCGTTCATCCCTCGCGTCGCGCGATGCGATCACCGACACGGTGGAGCTGACGATGCGCGGCCATTGCTATGACGCGCTGGTGGGCCTTGCGGGCTGCGACAAATCCCTTCCCGGGATGATGATGGCGATGGTGCGTTTGAACGTGCCTTCCGTGTTCATGTACGGCGGCTCGATCCTGCCGGGTCAGCACGAAGGCAAGGACATCACAGTTCAAGATATGTTCGAGGCCGTGGGCAAATACCAAGCGGGCCAGATGTCCGACGCGGAATTGGCGATCCTGGAGCGTGTCGCCTGCCCAAGCGCCGGTGCCTGTGGCGGCCAGTTTACCGCCAACACGATGGCCTGTGTGTCCGAGGCGATTGGCCTTGCGCTGATGAACTCTTCCGGGATGCCCGCCCCCTACGAGGGCCGCAAAGAATACGGAGAGGCCGCAGGCCGCGCCGTTATGACTCTGTTGGAAAAGAACATTCGCGCCCGTGATATCGTGACGCGCGAAAGCCTTGAGAACGCCGCGCGCGTTGTGGCTTGTACCGGTGGCTCCACCAACGCAGGTCTGCACCTTCCGGCGATTGCCCACGAAGCGGGGATCGACTTCGACCTCTTTGACGTGTGCGAAATCTTCAAGGATACGCCCTACTTCGTCGACATGAAGCCCGGCGGGCAATACGTGGCGAAAGACCTGTTCGAGGTCGGCGGTGTGCCTGTTGTGATGAAGGAACTGCGCAAAGCGGGCCTGATCCACGAAGATTGCATGACCGCCAATGGCGAAAGCATGGGCGAGGCGTTGGACCGCATCCAAGGCGAGGCCGATGGCCGTGTGATCCACACCGTTGCCAACCCCCTGACGCCCACGGGCGGTGTTGTCGGTCTGCGCGGCAACCTTGCCGAAGAAGGCGCGATCGTGAAGGTCGCGGGCATGGACGAGGAACAGCAAGTGTTCACGGGTCCGGCGCGCGTGTTTGAATGCGAAGAAGATGCGTTCGAGGCCGTGAAGGCACGGGGCTATGAGGAAGGCGAAGTGATCGTCATCCGCAACGAGGGCCCCAAGGGCGGCCCCGGCATGCGCGAAATGCTGGCCACGACGGCGGCGCTGTCCGGCCAAGGCATGGGCAAGAAGGTGGCTCTGATTACCGATGGCCGTTTCTCGGGTGCGACGCGGGGTTTCTGCGTTGGTCACGTAGGACCAGAGGCCGCCGTGGGTGGACCGATTGGCTTGCTGGAGGATGGCGATGTCATCACCATCAACGCGCTGACCGGCGAGCTGTCTGTGGCCCTGTCCGATGATGAGCTGGCAACCCGCCGCGCCAATTGGAAAGGCCCGCGTGAGACAATGTACGCCTCGGGCGCGTTGTGGAAATACGCGCAGCTTGTGGGCGAGGCCCGCTATGGCGCGGTAACCCATCCCGGTGGCAAAGCGGAAAAGCACGTCTATGCGGATATCTAAATGGCTCAGCCCGCTGGCGTCTCTGGCGCTGGCGGGCTGTGTCGGCGGATTGGGTTTTGGCGGGGGCGGCGACTATGAAAACGCGCCCCGTCAGGTGCAGGTCACTGCGGATGCGGTCACGATCACCGGGCCTGCTGGCTTCTGCGTAGATCCAACCGCGACGCGCAACACCGATGACACAGGCTTTGTGCTTCTGGGTAATTGTGCTGCCATCTCGGGCTCGGCCCGCGCGGCGCAACCGGATGTGCCTGCCCTTCTGACAGCAGCGGTTTCTGCGCCCTCTTCCGGCGCGAGCCTGACCGCCAACCTTGCCGCGTTAGAGGTGTTCTTCCTGTCCGAGGATGGGCGCGCCTTGTTAAGCCGGTCCGGAGATCCGGAATCGGTACAGATTTTGGATACGCGTATTCAATCGAGCATGTTCCTACTTCACGCCCGTGACAGCAGCGCCGGAGAGATGGTTGGCACGGCTTCGGACTACTGGCGTGCCTATATGGCCATCGGGCCCCGCTTGGCGACCTTGTCCGTGCTTACCTTGGACGATGCCCAGGTTGATGACGCCCAAGCGCTTGCAACTTTAACACAATTTGCCGCTGCCGTGCAGAGTGCCAACACCGCCAGTGGCGCGGCAGAGGTGCCACAGGGTGTTAACGAAGAGTTAACAACCCCCTTCCGTACCGGCCTTTTTCAGCGGATATTCCGGTAACCGATTGCCAAGAGACATCTGCTACAAGGATGCCACGGCGGGGTGAGGGTGCAAGGGACAGCAGTCATGGGTCAGGAATTTCCCGGAATTTTTGGAGGGTTTGGCCTTGGTCAGACCCTGAAGCGCTGGCAACGCGCGTTGCGCGCGCCAAAAGATCTGTCCTTGGCGGAACTCAAACGCATGAATGGCGATATTCAGGGCATGCGCGATCGTTTGGACACGATGGCAGCGCAATCGCGTTCTGCCATTCTGTCACGCGCCGTGGGCGATGATGGCATTGACCGCCCGGACCAATGTGATTGGGTCACAAGACCTGCCGTTTGGCGCGAAGAAATGCGGCCGAAGGGCATTGTCGGGCTGAACTCTCCGCAGCCATTGAGTGGGGGGGCGACGGTTTTCCACGATGCCAACCACGCCGAGATGAGCCTTCGCCAGGAACGCGCCCCCCATTGGGCGCGGGGGGCCAATTTCGGTTTGGTGCTAGAGGTGTATCGCTCGGACGGGTCCTTCGTTTCCTTCGTGCAAGACCTCCCGCCTGAGGCGATGGTGGGGCTGACACGTAACCACTTCATCGCGGTCAATCTTGTGGCGGACCGGGAACAGCCGGTGGAAATCTACGCCCGCCTGAACATTCAACACGGGCCGAATGTGGAACAAATGGTCCGCCAGATTGAATTTGATGGGACCACGGGGCAGGCTGAATTTGACCTCGCCTATACCAAGATCAACGAGAAACGGCTTGAAAAAGCCTGGTTGGATTTGATCGTGGAAGGGCCCAAAATGACCCGGATCGCCCTTTGGGACATGGTCCTGCTGCGCGCGCCCAGAGCCGATTTCTAGGACGCCCGAACCTTAAGGAACTGACGGATTATGGCAGAAGCATTGGTGCGCACGACACTGCAAGCAGGGCGCTATGAGGGCGTGCTGACGGGTGCCGGACAGACAGAGATTGAAGCGCTCCACAAGGGGCGCATCGTGGGTGTGGCGCAGATTACCGAGCACCCCAGTGAGGCGGGCGCGATGCATGTCGCGCTGGACCTGCCCACCGATGTGCTGAGTGACGGCGTGCAAGTGGTGGGCCTGCGGTCCACGGCAACGGGCGAAGTTTTGGACCGGCTGACGCTGATGTCCGGCTCGGCCATGGATGACGACATCCGAGGCGAGTTGACCTTGCTGCGCGAAGAGTTGGAAATGCTCAAACGCGCGTTCCGCCGCCATTGCGTGGATACCGCGCAGGATTAGGCCTGTCTGGCGTCTTTCATTTCGTCTTGGGGAATATTGGCGGCGTTTGCGCGCTTGGTTTTCTGTGGAAGGGGGCCAGCCCCCTCTGCGCATCCAAGGGATGCGCAGACCCCCGGAGGTGTATTTGCCAAGATGAAGGAGGGAGCGGCGCGCGTGTTGGGAACGGCGTGTGCGTGTCTGAGGGTTTATTAAAGCCCCCTCCACTTTCGGGGAGGGGGCTTTTGTTGTTCACGGGGCCGGGGCCGCGCGGGTTATTTGGTGAACTTGCGGTTCCGGGCAGCCAGCAATTTCAGGCGCAAGGCGTTCAACTGAATGAAGCCTTGGGCGTCGGTCTGATCGTAGGCACCCATGTCTTCTTCGAAGGTCACGTGGGCCTCGGAATAGAGCGAGTGGTCAGACCAGCGGGCCACGGTACGGGCCGCACCTTTGTAGAGTTTCAGGCGCACGGTGCCTGTCACATGTTCTTGGCTTTTGTCGATCAGGGCTTGCAGCATTTCACGCTCGGGCGAGAACCAGAAGCCGTTGTAGATCAGCTCTGCGTAGCGGGGCATGATGCTGTCTTTGAGGTGGCCAGCGCCGCTGTCGAGGGTGATTTGCTCGATGCCCCGGTGGGCTTCCAGAAGGATCGCGCCGCCCGGAGTTTCGTAGATGCCACGGGACTTCATGCCCACGAAACGGTTCTCTACCAGATCGAGGATGCCGATGCCGTGTTTGCCGCCCAAGCGGTTCAGCTCGGTCAGGATTGAAGCCGGGCTCATGGCCTCGCCATTGATGGCGACCGCGTCTCCCTTCTCGAAGGTGACTTCCACCATTTCGGGGGTGTCAGGCGCATCTTCGGGGCGGGTGATCCGCTGGAGGATATGATCGGGGGCCTCTTGAGCGGGATCTTCCAGCATTTTGCCTTCGGAAGACGTGTGCAGAAGGTTGGCATCGACCGAGAAAGGTGCCTCGCCGCGCTTGTCCTTGGCGATCGGGATCTGATGCTTTTCAGCGAACTCAATCAGCTTGGTACGAGAGCCAAGGTCCCATTCCCGCCAAGGGGCGATCACCTGGATTTCAGGGTTCAGGGAATAGGCGCAAAGCTCAAACCGGACCTGGTCGTTGCCTTTTCCGGTCGCTCCGTGGCTGACGGCGTCGGCGCCGGTTTCCGCGGCGATCTCGACCAGACGCTTAGAGATCAGGGGGCGCGCAATAGAGGTGCCCAGAAGGTACAGCCCTTCATAGAGCGCATTGGCGCGGAACATCGGGAAAACGAAATCGCGCACGAATTCTTCGCGAAGGTCCTCGATGTAGATGTCAGAGGCGCCCATCATCTCGGCTTTTTTGCGGGCGGGCTCTAGCTCTTCGCCCTGGCCCAGATCGGCGGTGAAGGTGACGACCTCACAGCCATACTCCGTTTGCAACCATTTCAGAATGATCGAGGTATCGAGGCCGCCGGAATAGGCGAGCACAACCTTCTTGGGCGCTGACATGAAAGGTACTCCGTGATGCACAGTTGACGCAGGCGGCGATACCGGGTTTTCAAGGGCGGAGCAAGCAAGTGGAGCATCCCATGGACTACGGCTATCAGCTACTTCGCCACGCCTTCGCGCAGGTTTTCGGCAATCTGCCCCAAGCGGCGCGAATTACACTGGTGCTTTTGGCGGTTCCTTTAGTGATTGCGTTCGCCACAAACCCCAGCTTACTGGACGGCAGCGCCTTCCATGTGGACCCGGTCACCGGGCTGGCAGATTTCGGGGGCCTGAACCTGCTCGGCGCACTTTTGACGTTGATTGCCGGGCTTGTGTGCTGGCTTTGGGCCGCCGTGGCGTGGCATCGCTTTGTACTGCTTGAGGAGTATCCGCGCGGAATGTTCCCCAATTGGAAGGGGTCGCAGATCGCCAATTACTTCGGCAATGCGGTGCTGGTTTTTCTGATTATGATCGGTGCCGGCATTGGCGCGGGACTCGTTGTGGGAATCGTGGTTGCCGTATCTCAAAGCCCTACCGTGGCAGTTTTACTGGGCGTCGGGTTGATCTTTGGCCTGTCCTGGGTTGCGACCCGTGTCGGGTTGATCCTGCCTGCGGCAGCGATTGGTGAGTCGTTAAAAATCAGCGAAAGCTGGAAAGCGACCGCGCCAGTGTCGGGGCAGATCATTTTGCCGATCATCGTGATCGCCCTCGTCTCGACAATCCTGAACCAGGGGATCGTCGCGGCTTTTGGCACCTCGGTGGAGGTGATGACACCCATCGGGCCGCAGCAGCAGGTGACCTTCTCTACCATCGGCATCTTGCTGAGCGTTGCAGTGGGGTGGGCGCAGATGCTGATAAACCTCGCGTTGATGACGACGCTTTACGGCAACCTGATCCAAGGGCGTCAGTTGAACTGATTCTGCCAACTGGCGCTGGACACGCGAGGCAAGACGCGCCAAGCCATTGCCATGAAAGATTTCGCCACCGCCGCCAAAGCCACGACATCCGCCTTGCGGGATTTGTTTCCTGCGACGCCATTGTTGAAGAACGCCTATCTGAGCGAACGCTTCGGTGCGGATATTTGGCTTAAGCGCGAAGACCTTTCCCCCGTCCGGTCCTACAAGTTGCGCGGCGCGTTCAACGCCATGCGGAAAGTGCGGACGGAAAAGCCGGATCAGATGGATTTCGTATGTGCCAGCGCGGGCAACCACGCCCAAGGAATGGCGTTTGTCTGCGCGCATTTCGGGGTGCGGGGGCGGATTTACATGCCCGTCACAACGCCGGAACAGAAGGTGTTGAAGACCCGGACCTTTGGCGGAGACGCGGTTGAGATCGTGCTGGAAGGCGACTTTTTCGACGAAACCCAATCTGCCGCGAAGGCCTATTGCGATGAAGTTGGCGCCCATTTTCTGTCGCCCTTTGATGATCCCGATGTGATCGAGGGCCAAGCCTCGGTCGCGGTGGAGATGATCGACCAATTGGGCCGCGCGCCGGATCATTTGGTGCTGCCTGTGGGCGGCGGCGGCTTGTCGTCTGGGATGCTGTCGTATTTGCGGGCAGTAGGGGCCGAGACCTACACAACCTTGGTAGAGCCTGCGGGCGGGCCCAGTTTGACCGCCGCGCTGAAAATCGGCGCGCCGCAGACGATTGAGATCACCGATACCTTCGTGGATGGCGCGGCCGTGGCCCGCATTGGGGACCGCAACTTCGAGGTTTTGCGCAGCGTGCCCCCGCGCG
Organism: Rhodobacteraceae bacterium M385; assembly: GCA_025141835.1. Classification (NCBI taxonomy): domain Bacteria; kingdom Pseudomonadati; phylum Pseudomonadota; class Alphaproteobacteria; order Rhodobacterales; family Paracoccaceae; species Rhodobacteraceae bacterium M385. The sequence continues at coordinate 57,958 of CP081102.1, forward strand.
ACGTGTTGATCGCGCCAGAGAACCGGATTTGCGTCACGATTCAAGAAATGCTGAACCTTGAAGGCATTGTGCTGGAACCGGCCGGCGCACTGTCGATCAACGTGTTGGAAGACCTGCGCGATCAGATCGCGGGCAAGACAGTGGTTTGCGTCACCTCTGGCGGCAACTTCGATTTTGAGCGTTTGCCGGAGGTGAAAGAGAGGGCGCAGAAATGGCAGGGCCTGAAGAAATACTTCATCCTCCGCCTGCCGCAACGCCCCGGCGCGTTGCGCGACTTTCTGGATATGTTGGGGGACGACGACAACATTACCCGGTTTGAATATCTCAAGAAGAACTCCCGCAACTTCGGGTCCGTGCTGATCGGTATCGAATCACAACGGGCGGGCAGTTTCCCCGAGCTGGAAGATCGCGTCGCCTCTCGCGGGTTTGGGTTCCGCGATATTACCGACGATCAAATCCTTGCAGATTTCCTGATTTAAGCGCGGGTTAAGCGGCGCTCGCCAGCTCTGGCACTTGCGGCGCAACCTCGGCCAATGCGGCGGCGAAGGCATCGCGAACTGCGGCGAGATCGGGGGTATCGCCGTCGTTACAGGCAGCCTCCGCCAGCGTGCAGGCTTTCACCAAGCTTATGAACCCAAGGTTCGCCGCAGATCCCCGCAGAAAATGGAAATCCGCCGCGTTGGCGGTGCCCGGCGCAAGGTTGCCCAAGGTTTCCTGAAGCTCTGCCACGAACAGCAGGGCCACATCAGCGAATTCTTCTTCCCCAATGTCTTCACGCAGCTCATTCAGGCGGGTCCAATCCACATGGGTCATCGTCACACTCCTAACCGTCGAAGCGACCTCTATAGGCGCAGTTCGTTAACAAATGATGGGCCGGAGGGGGCGGGCCTCTCAAATTGTCTGATTCATGGGACGTTAAAGAAAATCTTCGAAGCTGCCGGTGAATCAGGTCGAGGGCGAGCAATGGGCGCAGTGATTTCCAAACCCCAAAGGGGCGTTCCAGCGCAGCTTGCTAGCGCGGATGTCACTGCGACTCCGTTAACGGTGTTGGTGCTGGATGACAGCCCGGCACAGCGCAATATGGTCAGTGCGCTCCTGCGCAAATGGGGCCATGTCGCCATCGCAACCGGCGACCCGGTGGAAGCGTTAGCCATGGCGCGCAACCCGGACGTGTCATTGATCCTATGCGACTGGATGATGCCCGAAATGACAGGGCCGGAATTCTGCCGATGCCTACGGGCGGAGGTGACGGAAACCTACCCCTATGTCCTGTTGCTGACCTCCAACCAAGAACGCAGCGCCGTGGCGGAAGGCTTGGCGGCGGGGGCGGATGATTTCCTTAACAAACCCGTCCGGCCGCCCGAACTTCAGGCACGGATGAACGCGGGCGCACGGATCGTAGACATGCAGCGCGAACTGCGTAGCAAGAACGGCCTGTTGGAACGCACGTTGGACGAATTGCAGCTTCTGTACGGGGCAATTGACCGCGATCTGGATGAAGCCCGGCGGCTTCAGATGGGCTCGTTGCAAGACACCCATTGCGCGTTCAACGGGGCGGATGTGGCGCTATTGCTGGAGGCAAGCGGTCATGTCGGCGGTGATATGGTGGGCCACTTCACGGTTAACGATGATATCGTCGCGCTCTACAGCATTGACGTATCCGGCCATGGTGTCGCCTCGGCTATGCTGGCGGCCCGTGTGGCCGGGATGCTGTCGGATGCTTCCCCCGACCAGAACATCGCCATGACGCGCGGCGCGGATGGCGCATTCGCCGCCCTTTCCCCCGAAATTGCAGCCAGCCGCATGAATGACCTGCTCCTGAAGGAGGTGCAGACTGATCGCTACTTCACCATCTGCATTGCCATTGCCGATCTGACGACAGGCCACCTGCGCATGGTTCAAGCCGGACACCCCAACCCGATGGTTCTGCGTGCAAATGGAAAGGTGGATATGGTCGGTGATGGCGGCCCGCCCGTCGGCTTGTTGCCGGATATGCCGTTCACCGCGTTTGACGTGCAGATGGACCCCGGCGACAGGCTTCTTCTGTATTCGGATGGCCTAACTGAATGCCCCGATTCCGCTGATGCGCTGTTGGACGATGAGGGGCTGATTACCCTGATGAAACGCCATAAGCGGCATGAAGGTCTGCCGTTTCTGGCTGCCCTGCGCGACGGGCTTGTCACCTTTGCGGGCACTGACGAATTCCCCGATGACCTGTCGGCCTTGCTGTTCACCTTCTCCGGTCGGGGTTAAGCGCCCGCCAGATACTGCCTTAGAAAGTGACGGTCTCCTGATACGGCCAGTTTCTCTAACGCGACATCCCACGGAAGGAACACCGCCGTATGATGCGGCTCGGTCGGGGCAGACCACCGCCGGCCCAACTGCGCCACATAGATGTGGCATTGCTTATGGGCGTAGCGGTCGTAATCAGGCATGTAGGTATAGCGATGGAACATCCCCAATCGCCGGGGGGAGTGGATGCGGTAGCCGGTTTCCTCCATTACCTCTCGGTGCAGCGCGGCAAGGGGCTGCTCTCCGGGATCAATACCGCCACCGGGCAATTGCAATTCAGGCGTTGGCGCATCCTGAAAGCTGGCCAAAAGACCATCTCCGGCGTCGATAATCGCATAGATACCCGGGCGCGGGCGGTAGGTATGGGCCGGGTCAGGCCAGTGTCCGAAACGTCTGTTCATGGTCTACTTTGTGCCACGGCGCGGCGGGCGCGAAAAGCCAATCCTCTCGCCAAGGGCGCGATGCTCCGCTAAACGGCCCTATGACCCAGAACCAAGCACAATCCCTGCGCGACACAGGCGCCCGCGTCTTACGGACCGAAGCGCGTGCCGTAGCGACCCTCGCCGATGACTTGCCCGCCGATTTCGCCCCCGCCGCCGAGGCGATATTGGCCACAACGGGCCGTGTGATCCTGTGCGGTATCGGCAAATCCGGCCACATTAGCCGCAAGATTAGCGCCACATTCGCCTCTACCGGAACACCGTCGGCCTTTGTTCACGCCGCCGAGGCCAGCCACGGCGACCTGGGCATGGTGATGCCGGGGGATCTGGTGATCTTGATCTCAAACTCCGGCGAAACGTCGGAGTTGAGCGACATCATCGCCCACGTCGCCCGCTTCTCGATTCCGATGATCGGCATCTCCAAGAAGCCCGATAGCACCCTGATGCGCGCCGCTGATTTCCGCCTGACCCTTCCGGCGGCAGAGGAAGCCTGTTCGCTGGGGATGGCGCCCACGACCTCGACCACCCTGGCGCTGGCCTTGGGCGATGCCCTTGCCGTCGCGGTGATGGAGCGACGCGAATTCCAGCCTGAACAGTTCCGCACCTTCCACCCCGGTGGCAAACTGGGCGCACAGCTGTCCACCGCCGCGCAACTGATGCACGGCCCCGAGGCATTGCCCTTGGTGGATGCAAACACGCCGATGGCTGAAACCCTTGTGGTGATGAGCGAGAAAAGCTTCGGCATCGCGGGTGTGGTCACTGATGGCCGCCTTGTGGGCGTCATTTCCGATGGCGATTTGCGCCGAAACATCGCCCATCTGACCGAGCGGACAGCAGGCGAAGTGGCCACCAACCAGCCGCGCACAATCGCGCCGGACCTTTTGGCGGCAGAGGCGATGGGCATGATGGCCACCAACAAGATTACCGCGCTTTTTGTGTTGGACGCGGACGGGCACCCAATTGGGATCATCCACCTGCACGACCTGCTACGCGCGGGGCTGGCATAGCTCGCGGATGCAAAAAGCCCCCGCAGCGATGGCTACGGGGGCTTTCGGCTACTAAAGGCTAGGCCGATTAGTTGTTGTCGTCGTCGGCTTCTTCAAGATCTTCAAAGATCTCTTCGCCGAATTCTGGCTCACCGGAAGCACCGGTGGTGCAGCCGATCATATCGTTTTCAGAGTCGGTGCTTTCGTTGACCACTTCAGCCGTCGGATCCATGCAATCAACTTCACCCGACAGGGGTGTGGAGTCAGATTGCTCGATTGGCATATCTTCGCTTGCGTTGAAGATTTCGTCCGCGACTTCGGTCGTGGTTTGGGCGAAAGCGGGGGCGGCCAGCATAGCGGTAGCGGCGGCGATTGTTGCAAAGCGTTTCATGTCGTTTCCTTTCGGTTGCATTGGTTAAGCAACGGGCCACCGAAGGAAATGGTTGCAAAAAAAATGTAATAAATTCAAATCTGTCGCCGGCCGAAGCGCAGATTTTCCTTTATTCACTTGGGTCTTGCGCCCGAATCCGGGCAGCCAAATTTCTTTCTCCGACGCCTTGGAAACGGCCGCATCGGACGGCGGATTTTACCGCCCGACGCCCTCGTATGCCTCGAACCCGGCGCGTTTGGCGTCACGAGGGCTGTAGACGTTGCGCAGGTCCGCCATCCGGGGTGTCGCCATCTTCTTGGCGACACGGCTCAGGTCCAAGGCACGGAACTCGTTCCATTCGGTCAGAACCACCACGAGGTCGGCGTTTTGTACGGATTTATATGGATCATCGACCCAGTTCACGCCGGGCAAAAGCGCCTCTCCCTCGCGGAAACCTTGGGGGTCAACGACACGCACTTTCGCCCCGCCGCCGACCAAAGCAGGCACAATCGTCAGTGATGGCGCATCACGCATGTCGTCGGTGTTAGGTTTGAACGTCACCCCAAGCACCGAGATCACCTTGCCGTTGAACGAGCCGTCGCACAGATCGCGCAGCTTCTCGATCATGCGGTGCTTGATGTCGTCATTCACCCGGATCACGGTTTCCACAATGCTCTGCGGTACGGCGTGATCCTGGCCGATACGGGCCAAAGCGCTGGTGTCTTTCGGGAAGCACGAGCCGCCATAACCGGGGCCCGCGTGCAGGAACTTATTGCCGATCCGGCCATCCATGCCGATGCCCTTGGAGACCTCTTTCACATCCGCGCCGACCTTTTCGCAAAGGGCGGCGATCTCGTTGATGAAGGTAATCTTCGTCGCAAGGAAAGCATTGGCGGCGTATTTGATCATCTCGGCGGATTCGAGGTCCGTGGTGACAACCGGGAAATCACGCAGGAACAAGGGTCGATAGATTTCGTCCATCACTTCCGAGGCGCGGGGCGTCTGAACACCTACGACGACACGGTCAGGGCGCATGAAGTCGTCAATCGCGGCCCCTTCACGCAGGAATTCAGGGTTGGAAGCCACGTCAAATTCCAGATCAGGGCGCGCTTTGTGGACGACCTGTTTGACCTTGCGGTTGGTGCCGACGGGCACGGTGGATTTGGTGACGATCACGCCATAGCCTGTCATCGCATGGGCGACTTCTTCGGCCGCAGCCATCACATAGGTCAGATCCGCGTGGCCATCGCCCCGGCGCGTCGGCGTACCGACAGCGATAAACACCGCATCGGCGCCATCCACAGCGCTTTTCAGATCCGTGGTGAAGGACAGACGCCCCGCCTCCACGTTCTTGGCCATCAGCGCATCAAGGCCCGGCTCGTAGATCGGAACCTGCCCCGCGTTCAGCATCTCGATCTTCGAGGGGTCCTTGTCGACACAAATCACGTCATGCCCGAAGTCCGAGAAACACACACCTGATACGAGGCCAACATAGCCCGTGCCAATCATCGTAATACGCATGGGGAAACCTTTATTGCCGTCAGCCGTACTCTAGCGGTGTGAGGCCAGAGTGGGGAGAAGATTTTCGAAGTAAGAGATGGTTTTTTGCAAGCCGTCCTCTAGCTGGATCGTGGGTGTCCAATCTAGCAGCGTCTGCGCCCGGGATATATCGGGGCGACGTTGCTTTGGATCATCTTGCGGCAAAGGCTGATAGGTGATGTCAGATTTAGATCCTGTCAATTCAATAACTGCGTTAGCTAACTGTGCCATCGTGAATTCAGCGGGATTTCCCAAGTTTACGGGGCCAGGTTGTTCGCCCTCATAGGCCATCAGGGCCATCAGTCCTTGAACCAGCTCGTCCACAAAACAGAATGCGCGGGTTTGCTCTCCATCGCCGAACAAGGTGATGTCGGATTCGGTCAGCGCTTGTACGATAAAATTGGAAACAACGCGCCCGTCAGCATGGTGCATCCGAGGGCCATATGTGTTGAAAATACGCGCGACCCGAATGTCTAGATCATGCTGACGGTGATAGTCAAAAAACAACGTCTCGGCACAACGCTTGCCTTCATCGTAGCATGACCGGGGACCGATGGGATTGACGCTACCCCAGTAATCTTCGGTCTGAGGGTGCACCTTTGGGTCGCCATAGACCTCACTGGTAGAAGCCTGCAAAATCTTGCAGCCCAATCGTTTGGCCAACCCAAGCATGTTAATCGCTCCATGCACGGAAGTTTTGGTCGTTTGCACCGGATCATACTGATAGTGGACTGGCGAGGCCGGGCAAGCAAGATTGTAGATCTCGTCCACCTCAACAAACAGCGGAAAAGTGACGTCGTGGCGCAGAAACTCAAACATCGGATTACCCGCCAAATGTGAGATATTGCGCTTCGTTCCCGTAAACATGTTGTCCGCACAGATCACGTCATGTCCTTGCGCAAGCAAACGGTCACAAAGGTGGGATCCAATAAACCCCGCTCCGCCGGTCACAAGGATACGTTTCCTGCTATCATACAAGCGCGCCATGGTGGTCATCCTATTCTTCGGTGGTAAGCAGCGATTACGGCATGATTGACTTTTTCACAACGCGCGAATGCCTCGTCCCTTCCAAATTTCTATGGGTGTTGACGCGCATTGGGGCGACTGAAAAGAAGCCAACACGCAAGGGGTGAGGAACGCAAATGCTGGAGGATACACCGATTGGACCGCCACGCGCTGGTGAATTGCAGGTTGTTCTGGCTACCGACGGTGGGTACGCACCTCGGGTTGAGATTGCCGCCTATTCCCTTTTGAAGCATGCGACTGGACCGGTCCGTATGGTGTTGTTCTGCACCGAAGACGCAAAAGGGAAATTCCCCCGTCTTGATAAGGCGATGAAGGAATTCCCCAATGCCCGCCTTGAGTATGTGTTTCCCAAATTTCTGAAGAAGGTTGCAATTGATCATCAGCACCGATTTCCACCAGCTGCGTTCGGGCGGATGCTAATTGCGCATTTGATGGAAGGTCGGGTACTTTATTTAGACGGCGACATATTGGTGCGCCATGACATGTCGATTGCAAACGATTACGACTTAGAGGGAAATCTTGTTGCCGCAGCCCGCGACATAATTCTCTTCCGTGACTATCGTCGGGCGAGCGAGATTGAAAATGCCACAACAGCAAGGCAAAGGGCTATCTCTACACGGTCAAAGCAGGCGCTTAAACAATTCCAAGGTTTCGGCTTGAATTTGGAAGTTTACTACAATAGCGGCGTGATGATCTTCGACTGCGACGCTATTCGTCGGGATGCGAAACTCCACGAATTGCTTTTAGACTATGAACGCGCGCGTCAGTATCCGACGTTTGACCAGGATTTGATCAACCTTCTCTTCGCAGGTCGTGTGAAAGAACTCGATCAAACATGGAACGCGTGGTCGGCGATTGGGACCACTGCTCGTGCGCCGTACACCGAAGCTGAACGTGCTCAACATGCGCTAGCCCGCAAAGACCCTAAAATTCTGCACTTCTACGGCGGTACCAAACCGTGGAGCAAACTGCATGTCCACCACTTCAATCGTGGTTTTCGCTGGAATCTTGAATATTGGCTGTTTGAACGAGCCTTCAATAAAAAATTCGGCTAGACATTGTAATAATCGCGATACCACGCGACGAAATTGGCGACGCCTTCCGGCACCTGGGTCTTCGGCTTGTATTGGGTCAGATGCTGCAACAGGCTGGCATCGGCCCAAGTAGCAGGCACATCGCCCGGTTGCATGGGCATCATGTTCTTTTTGGCGGTGCGACCCGAGGCCGCCTCAATTGCCTCGATATAATCGAGCAATTGCACGGAATTGGAATTGCCGATGTTCACGATCCGGTGCGGCGCGACGGGGGACAGGCTATCGCCCTCCACGCCGTCGGTCCCCGGCACGGCCTCGATCAGACGCATGATACCGTCCACGAGGTCCGTCACATAGGTGAAGTCGCGCTTCATATCGCCGTGGTTGTAGACATCGATCGGCTCGTCGTTGAGGATCGCTTTGGTGAACTTGAACAGCGCCATGTCCGGGCGACCCCAAGGGCCGTAGACGGTGAAAAAGCGAAACATCGTTATCGGCAGATTGTAGAGGTGGGCGTAGGAATGGGCCATCACCTCGTTCGACTTCTTCGTGGCTGCATAGAACGACATTTGGTGATCGGCCTGCATCGTCTCGGCGTAGGGCATTTCCGTGTTGGCACCATAGGCGGACGACGTGCTGGCCAGAAGCGAATGGGCGGGCGGGAAGGCGCGCATGGCTTCCAACAGCCGGAAGGTGCCGATCAGGTTGGCTTCCACATAGCTTTCCGGGTTCTCGATCGAATAGCGCACACCAGCTTGCGCCGCGAGGTGGATGACCGCATCGGGGCGGTGGGTTTCAAACAGGTCGTGCAACACGCCGGGCGTCTCGATCCTCTCCTGCACGGGGACGAATGTGTCGTGTTCCATCAGCATCGCAAGGCGCGACTCCTTCAGGGCGACCTCGTAGTAATCGGTCATCGCGTCGATGCCGATCACCCGCCAGCCATCCGCCAATAGGCGGGCGCACAGATGGTAGCCGATGAACCCGGCAGAGCCGGTGACAAGCGCCGTTCTCATTGCTCGGGCTCCTCCGATGAATGTGGCCCGACGATCCAACCCCAGCTAGAGGCGCACATGTCGTCCAAGGTCTTTTCCGTGCGGAAACCCAGGATTTCCTCGGCCTTGTCGGCTTTGGCCACGTAGATCGGCACATCCCCGGCACGCCGTTCCACAATGCGGTTGGCGATATCGCGGTTGGAGGCGCGCTTGTAGGCGGCCACGACTTCCATCACGGAATTGCCCACGCCGGTGCCAAGGTTCACCAAGTGGCTTTGGTCATCCCCCAAAAGCGCCCCAAGCGACAGGACATGGCCGCGGGCAAGGTCTTCTACGTGGATATAGTCGCGCACCCCGGTGCCGTCTGGGGTGTCATAATCGTCGCCGTAAACCTGCAATTCATCCAACTCTCCGGCGGCGACCTTGGCGATATAGGGCATCAGATTGTTGGGAATGTCGCGCGGATCTTCCCCGATCAGGTGGCTTTCGTGAGCGCCGGCGGGATTGAAGTACCGCAGGATGCCGATGTGCCAACGCTCATCGGCGGCCGCCAGTTGGTTGAGGATCTGCTCGCCGGAAATCTTGGTCTGGCCGTAGGGGTTCATCGCCCGGAACTCGGCGGTTTCTGGCGTCGGTGTTTCATCTGGCACGCCGTAGACCGTGGCCGAGGAGGAGAACACGATCTTCCGACACCCCGCCGCATCCATGACCCGCAGCAGGTTAATCAGCCCGCTGATGTTCACATCAAAGTAGTCGAGCGGGCGTTCAACCGACTCTGACACCGCCTTTAGAGCCGCAAAATGAACGACCGCATCGAACTGATGTTCGGAAAACAGGCTGCCAAGGGTCGTCGCATCGCGCACGTCGGCTTCGGCCACGCTTACAGGTTTGCCGGTCAGCTTCTCCAGCCGATCCACGACCGATCGGCTGGCGTTCTGGAAATTGTCCAGGATGGTGACGTCATAGCCAGCCTCAATCAAAGCCACGTAGGTATGTGACCCGATATAACCGGCCCCGCCCGTCAAAAGAATATGCTCTGCCATCTGCGGTGTGCCTTGCTCGACTTGCCGTCTTCCGTTGGCCCCCCGATTGCCACGGAACGGCCCCTGAGGTCAAAGCCCATGTGCAGAAAGCTGCCGTAGGGTAAATTTGCACCGCCCCTTGGTGAAAGAGCGTCGGGCGCGTTGACGCAACGCAAGCACGCTGTAAACCTCTCACGGATATAGGTTTGTCACCTGATCTGGGGGGATCTTTGGCACAAATGGCCCGTTTGCCACTTCGAAATGCCGTGGTGTTTGCCGCGATGATGCTTGCCTTGGCAGCTTGCGATGCCCTGCCCCGTAGCGCTCCGGTGGAACGTGAAGTCGTTGAAGTGGCCAGTGGAGAGGTTGCAGATTTCTCGGTCTACCCCGTGACCCGCGCCTTCCTTCCCACGCTTGCCCAATGGCCCGCCACGGGGGAGCGTCACCTGAACTGGATACCCACCTCGGGCGGGGCGCGGACGCAGGTGATCGCCACGGGCGACAGGTTAGAGCTGACCGTTTGGGACAGCGCCGATGACAGTCTGCTGACGGAAAACAACGCCTCTACCGTGATTGATGCCCTGACGGTGGCCCCCGATGGCACCATTTTTGTGCCCTACGTGGGCAACGTGCAGGTGTCTGGAATGACCACGCAACTTGCGCGGCAACGGTTGCAGGAGGAAATCGACGTGGTCGCCCCTTCCGCGCAGGTGCAGTTGGAATTGGTCGAGGGGCGCACAAATTCTGTCGATCTGGTAGGCGGTGTAGGCGCGCCGGGGCGGTTGCCGATGCCGGACCGGAATTACACCGTACTCAACGCCATTGCTGATGCGGGCGGGGTCAGCGCGGGGCTGGAGAACCCCCAGATTCGGCTAATCCGGGCTGGCTCCATCTATGGTACCTCGATTGACCGGCTGTTTGCAGAACCGGGGTTGGATACGCTCTTGCGGGGCGGCGACCGGGTGATCGTCGAGGAAGACCGCCGCTATTTCCTGTCTCTGGGGGCGGCGGGGGAACAGAACCAACACGCCTTCCCACAAGATCGCGTGACCGCGCTGGATGCTATGGCGCTGATCGGCGGGGTGGAAAGCCGCCGTGGTGACCCTGGCGGTATCCTGGTGCTACGGGAATATCCCTCCTCGGCCGTGCGGGCCGACGCGCGGGGGCCGGATCAGGCCCGCGTTGTGTTCGCGCTGGATATGACCAACGCCGATGGGCTGTTTTCGGCCCGCAACTTCCGCATCTTTCCCGGCGATCTGGTGCTGGTGACGGAAAGCCCCGTGACAGGTGTTCAGACGATTTTTGGCCTGATCGGCTCGGCCTTTGGGCTGGTGGGTGCGGCCAGCAACATCGCAGATTAGGCACCGTGGGTCCCGGGCTGAAGCCCGGTCTACGATTGTGCTGCCCCCAGTAGACCGGGCTTCAGCCCGGGATGGCCATCCGCTTGGCCTTGGGCACCAGAGCGTTCATCTGGCGCAGATGTTCCGGCAGACACACCTTCTGGAAATCGTAGTTCTTAACCACATGCGCCCGTGCCGCAGGGCCAAGGTGAGCGTAGGTGCCGGGGCGTTCCAACACATCCACAACCTTGCGGGCGATATCCTTGGGGTCGAAGAAATCCGCCAGCAGGCCGGTCTTGCCATGCTCAATCGCCTCGCGCACCGGGGCCACATCGGACGCCACAATCGTCGCCCCCATCGACATCGCCTCTAGGCACGACCACGACAGCACAAACGGCACCGTCAGGTAGATGTGGCAGCGGCTGACTTGGATGATCTTTTGGTAGTCCTCGTAGGGCACCCGCCCCAGAAAATGGACGCGAGACCAATCAACGGCGTCGCCAACTTCCCTTTCCATTTCGGCTCTGTACCCGCCTTCAGAGCCTGATTTCTTGCCGTAAGACACATCCGATCCGCCAATGATCAGCGCCCGTGCATTAGGGCGCGCATCAAGGATATGGGGCAGCGCGCGCATGAAGCTATGGAAGCCGCGTGTCGGCTCCATATTTCGGGCCATATAGGTGAAAATCTCGTCGTCTTTGGTAACAGACCGCCCAAGGCGCCCCAGGGCAACTTCAGCCTTTGCGTCGGGCGTCAGCTTGTCGGTGCGGATGCCGTCGTGCTTGACGTAGATCTTTTCCTTGAAGCTGTCGGGGAACGTATCGCGTTGCCAGCCGGTGGGGGAATGGCCCTGATCCACGGTCTGGATATTGGCAAAGTTCACCGCGTTGCGGGCATGCATAGTGAAAGGCGCATGGGGACTGGCGGGAAATTCGGGGTCAAACCCGACGCTGCCGCCCTTGGCGAGGAAATAATACTCAAAATAGCCGATGATCGGCGCGTTTGGCCAAATCTCTTTCAGGAAGGTCAATTCTCCCCAACCGACATGGCCGAGGATGATATCGGGGGTGAATCCCTCTGCCCGCAGCTTTGCGGCGGCCTGAGCACAACCAAACCCGTTGCCGGTGCATTCTTCCCAATATTGGGTCAGGGCGTAGGCGTCTTTGGCGGGCTTGTGGTGGGTCTTGTAGGTGACGACCCGCGCCCCCTCCATCCCCGGTACATCCTTGCGTTGAGTCAGGAACACCAGCTCATGCTCGCCCTGCTCTCTTAACCAAGTGAACAGCTCTCGGTATTGGCCGGGAAAGTTCTGATGCACAAAAAGGATTTTCATCGTTACGTTACGCCTGTGTCTTTACGGGATTTGCCCCTGATTAACCCTGATGTCCCAATCCCATGCGGCGGACGCAAGGCAGAACTGCGGCAACAGGGGGGTTTGGTGTTGCGACAGCACTCCCTATATGGGACCAGACTTTGAAAAATTCGCAAAAAAGGGGGGACCCCCCATGACTATGACCACAAAACTCGCGTGGGACGACACGGTATTGCCGTTCCAACTGGATCGCTCGGACATTCGTGGCCGTGTGGCGCGGTTGGACACGACGCTGAACCAGATCTTGTCTCAGCACGATTATCCCGCCCCGATCGAGGCGATGGTGGCCGAAATGGCCCTGCTGACGGCGCTGATTGGGCAGACCATGAAGCTGCGCTGGAAGCTGTCGTTGCAAGTGCGCTCCGACGGGCCAATCCGCTTGATTGCGACCGACTTCCTTGCCCCCGAAGCCGAGGGAGAGCCCGCGCGCATCCGCGCCTATGCCTCTTATGATGAGGACCGTGTGGACCTGACAGCCCCTGCCTTCCCGCAGATCGGTTCTGGGTACTTTGCGATCCTGATCGACCAAGGCCCGGATATGACACCCTATCAAGGCATCACACCAATCGGCGGAGGGTCTCTGACTGCCTGTGCAGAGACTTATTTCGCACAGTCCGAGCAGCTTCCGACGGCGTTCAAGCTGTCCTATGGCAAGGCGCAGGAACCCGGTCAGGCCGAGGGCTGGCGTGCCGGGGGCATGATGATTCAGGTGATGCCGGAATCCTCGCTGGAAGCGGCCGAGCCGCCCACAAGTGATGAAGGCACGCTGACTGCTAACGATCTGGTGTCCGACGAAAAGGCCGAGGATTGGTCCCGCGCCAACATCCTGATGGATACCGCAGACGAGATGGAGCTGATCGGGCCCCATGTGTCGCCGACGGACCTGCTCGTGCGTCTCTTCCACGAGGAACAACCTCGTGTCTTCGACGCGTTGCCCGTGGGCTTTGGCTGCACCTGTTCCGAGGATCGCGTGCGGCAGTCGTTGTCGATCTATTCGGCCAAGGACATCGCCCATATGACGACCGAGGAAGGCCGGGTCACGGCGGATTGCCAGTTCTGCGGCAACCACTATGACTTTGATCCCCTCTCCTTAGGGTTCGAGGCCGAAAGGGCCCCCGATGGGTCGCCTGTTTGATCTAGACACAATAACCGCCGCGCTGGAGACACCTCTGGCGCGGCCCTTTGGTTCGGGATCGTCGGATTATGATCTGAACCCCGGCGTGACCTTGCCCGCCGACCGTGTCTTGCGCCCTGCTGCCGTGCTGATCGGCGTGTTGGGCGATGAGGTGGTGCTGACCAAACGCGCCTCTACTCTCAAACATCACCCCGGCCAGATCGCCTTTCCCGGTGGTAAGGTTGATGGCGGCGAAACGCCCGCCCAAGCTGCCCTGCGCGAGGCCCATGAGGAAATTGGGCTGGCACCGGAAAACGTCACCATCCTTGCGGAATTGCCGCCCCATGAAACGGTAACCTCCTACAACGTGACACCCTTTTTGGCTCGGATCGAGGCTGACTTCACCCCCAAGCCCGAACCCGGCGAAGTGGCCGAGGTGTTCCGCGTCCCGCTGTCGTTCCTGATGGACCCCGCTAACTACGTCGTAGAAGGCCGCAGGTGGCGCGGCATGCGGCGCGAGTTCTTTGTGGTGCCCTACGGCCCCTATTACATCTGGGGCGCAACGGCCCGGATGCTAAAGGGCCTAGCGGATCGGGTGGCGTAATGCGGTTGCAGGCGCCTTGGTTGACCGATGCGGGCACGGTCGCGGTATTTGAGGCGCTGCAAGGTCATGGCGCCTGGTTTGTGGGCGGATGTGTGCGCAACGGATTGTTGGGCCTGCCCGTGGCGGATATCGACATTTGCACGGAACTGCTGCCTGAACAGGTGATCGAGCTGGCCCAGGGGGCCGGGCTAAAGACCATCCCCACAGGTATCGACCACGGCACAGTGACCGTGCTGGCCGATGGCACACCCTTTGAAATAACGACCCTACGCCGCGATGTAGAGACTGACGGACGCCATGCCTCTGTCGCGTTCACCGGTGAGTTGGCCGAGGATGCCGCGCGACGCGATTTCACCATGAACGCGCTTTACGCGACGCTGGATGGCAATGTTCTAGACCCCAATGGCGCAGGCTTGGCTGACTTGGCCGCGCGGCGTTTGCGCTTCATTGGCGAGGCCAGCGCCCGCATTGCCGAAGATCACCTGCGCATCCTGCGGTTCTTCCGCTTCCACGCTTGGTATGCCGATCCCGCGGGCGGCATCGACGCCGACGGGCTAGCCGCCTGTGCGCAAGGGGTGGACGGAATCGCCAAACTGTCGCGCGAACGGATCGGGGCCGAGGTCAAAACGCTCCTCCGCGCGCCTGATCCCGCGCCCGCTGTCGCGGCGATGGATCAGTCCGGCGTCCTCGCCGCAGTTCTGCCGGGGGCCCATGCGCCTTCTCTGACCCTTTTGACGGGGCTGGAAGGCGACGTTGCGCCCGATGCGATCCGACGCTTGGCGGCATTGGGCGGCGACCCGGATAACCTTCGCCTATCCAAGGCAGAGGCCAAGCAACTGGTCCTGTTCCGCGATGAGATGGGCACACTTACCCCTCCCGGCGCGTTGGGGTACCACCATGGCACGAAGGCCGCCCGTGATATCTTGCTGCTACGGGGCTTGATCGCGGAACAGCCCCCCAGCGCAGAGGCCCTTCGGCTGGCCGAACAAGGCGCGAAAGCCGTCTTCCCGGTGAAGGCCGCAGACCTGCCTACGTTGCAGGGCAAGGCCCTAGGCGATCACCTGAAGGCGTTGGAAGCGCGTTGGATTGGTAGCGACTTCACCCTGACCAAAGCAGAACTGCTCTGTCCCTGAAGGGCACCTCTGCCAAGCCCCTCCCATGCATGGCCATTTCCCCGACAGGGCGTTATACCTCTGTCCTGACCGGGAATTATCATGTTCAAGATATTTGAAAATCTGGTCGATCCCTACGTAGCCCACGCCAAACAGGATCAGCCGCCTCGCCGTCTTTGGCCCTTCCTTTGGGACTATTCACAGCCCTTCAAGGGGCTCTTTGCGCTGACCGCATTCATGTCTGTCGTCGTTGCCGCGATCGAGATCGGCCTGATCTGGTACATGGGCCGAGTGGTGGACCTGATGACCGAAGGCGACCCCGCCACGGTTCTGTCCGACTACGGGCTGGAACTGACGCTGGCGGCCGTGTTTATCCTGACGATCCGGCCCGTTTTGCAGGGCATCGACGTGGCCTTGTTGAACAATGCGATCTTGCCGCAGTTCGGCGCGTTGGTCCGGTGGCGCGCCCATAAACAGGTGCTACGCCAATCCGTTGGCTTCTTCGAAAACGACTTTGCGGGCCGCATCGCCAACCGGATCATGCAAACGCCGGGTAGCGCGGGGGACGCGATCTTTCAGGTATTTGACGCGATCACCTTCTCTCTCGCTTATCTGGTGGGGGCCGCGATTTTGCTGATGGGATCAGATCCCCGTCTGGCCCTGCCATTGGTGATCTGGTTCACCCTCTACGCGCTGCTTTTACGCTGGACGATGAAGCGCGTCGGGCCCGCATCCAAAGCCGCATCCGATGCTCGGTCCATGACCACGGGGCGGGTCGTGGACAGCTATACCAACATCCATTCGGTGAAACTTTTCGCCCACAACGACTCGGAACTGGCCTACGCGAAAGAAGCCATCGAATTCACCCGCCAGACCTTCGCCAAGGAGATGCGGATTTTCACCACCATGGACGTGATGCTGGTCACGTTGAATGGCTTCCTCATCGTGGCGGTCGTGGGGTGGGGTATTCTGCTGTGGTCCCAAGGTGCTGCCTCTGTCGGGGTGGTCGCGGCCGCGACGGCTTTGGCGCTTCGGTTGTCGGCCATGACTGGCTGGATCATGTGGGCCGTGTCCACGTTCTTCCGCGCCCTCGGCGTTGTCGCGGAAGGGATGGAGACGATTACCGTGCCGATTGAGCTGGTCGATGCGCCCGACGCCAAACCCCTGCAATTGGTGCAGGGCGAAATCATGCTGGATGGGATCAGCCACCATTATGGCCGCGCAGCGGGCGGGCTGGATGGTATCTCGCTGACGATCAAGCCGGGGGAAAAGGTGGGGCTTGTGGGGCGGTCGGGGGCCGGAAAATCCTCACTCGTGAAGCTCTTGTTGCGGTTCTACGATGCAGAACAGGGTCGTATTCTGATAGACGGTCAAGATATCGCGCTCGTTCAGCAAGACAGCCTTCGCGGGGTGATTGGTATGGTGCAACAAGACAGCTCCCTGCTGCACCGATCAGTCCGCGATAACATCCTTTACGGATCGCCCGATGCATCGGACGCGGCAATGATCCAAGCCGCCAAACGGGCCGAGGCCCATGAGTTCATCCTTGATCTGGAAGACCCACAGGGCCGCAAAGGTTATGACGCGCATGTGGGGGAAAGAGGCGTGAAGCTATCGGGCGGGCAGAGGCAGCGGGTCACGTTGGCCCGTGTGATCCTGAAGAACGCCCCGATCTTGGTGCTGGATGAGGCGACGAGCGCGCTCGATTCCGAGGTTGAAGCGCAGATTCAAGAAACGCTTTACGGGGTGATGCAGGGCAAGACTGTCATCGCCATCGCCCACCGCCTGTCCACCATCGCGCAGATGGACCGGATCGTGGTGTTGGATGACGGCCGCGTGGTGGAAGACGGCCCGCATGACGCGCTTTTGGCCCAAGGCGGCCTATATGCCAGCTTCTGGGCACGGCAATCAGGTGGCTTCATCGGGGCCGACATGGATACAGAGGATACCGCCAAGTGAAGACCCTAACGCGCTTTGTAGACTGGATTTCCAGCCTTGTGCCTCCCTTTGCGAAAGCCGATGGCCCGCCGCCCCAAACCCTTTGGCCTTTCATCAAATGGTGCCTCTCGGGCGCATGGCCGATCATGTTCGTCGCAGCGCTGTTTTCGGGCTTTGCCGGCTTGATGGAGGTCGCCGCCGCTTGGTATCTTGGCGCGTTGATCGACACGACCACTGGACCAACAGCCGATTACCTTGGCACCCACGGGCTGCTGATCGCGGGCTACATCCTGTTCTACCTGATGATCCGGCCGCTGTTCTTCGGCTCTTCCGCTGCGTTCACGGGGATTGTCCTGCCGCCCAACATCGCGCCACTGGTGCAATCTCGGCTGCATCGCTGGACCCTGGGCCACGACATCACCTTCTTCGATAACGACTTCGCGGGCCGCATCGCGCAAAAGCAAATGCAAGCCGCCACCGCGCTTGTGAACATCGTGACCGAAGTGATTAACGCCGCCGCTTACGCCATCATTACGCTGATGGGCACGGTGGTTTTGCTGGTGGCGATTGACTGGCGCATCGCTGTCTTGCTGCTGGCATGGTGTGGGATTTATGCCGTAATGATCCGTTGGTATTTGCCGCGCATACGGGTGCGAGCCAAGGCGCGGGCCGCCACGCGGGCGAATGTGACGGGGCAGGTTGTTGATACGATCACCAATATCAAGACCGTCAAATTGTTTGGCCACACCGACCACGAAGACGCCGCCGCGACCGAGGCGATGGGCAATTATCGCGCCGCCGCGCTGCGGTTTGGGACCCTCTCTACCGGTTTCCGTTTCGCCCTGATGACCACCGCCGGACTGCTGCCTGTGGTTCTCGTGCTCAGCGGTGTCTGGCTTTGGCAAAGTGGCCAAGCCACCCCCGGCGATATTGCCGCCATTGGGGCGATTTCCATGCGCATTTCCCAGATGACGGGGTGGGTGTCTTTCACCTTGATGGGGATCTACGCCAATGTGGGTGAGCTAGAGGACGGGATGCGCACCCTTACCCCGTCCCATGGGCTGACCGATGCACCGGATGCCCCCGTTCTGCCCCGGCTATCCGGCGCGATCGAGTTTGACGGCGTGTCCTTCGCCTATGGGCAACGGACCGGTGGGATTGATGCCATCGATCTGACGATTGCCCCCGGCGAAAAGCTCGGCGTTGTTGGGGCTTCCGGGGCCGGTAAATCGACCCTCGTGGCGCTGCTGATGCGGCTCTATGATGCCGAGCAGGGTCGTGTCTTACTTGATGGTAGGGATGTAAGCCGCGTCACCCAAGATAGTCTGCGCCAACAGATCGCGATGGTCACCCAGGACACGGCGATGTTTAATCGCACGGCGCGGGACAACATCCTTTACGGACGCCCCGATGCCACCGAGGCCGAAGTGATCGAGGCCGCCAAACGGGCCGAGGCCCACGACTTCATCCAAGACCTGCGCGACCACCGTGACAACACGGGGTACGAGGCGTTTTTGGGCGAACGCGGCGTGAAGCTATCGGGCGGACAACGCCAGCGTGTGGCCCTTGCCCGCGCCTTCCTGAAAGACGCCCCGGTTCTTGTGCTGGACGAGGCCACAAGCGCGCTCGATTCCGAGGTTGAAGCCGCCATTCAAGACACGCTCCACAGCGTGATGGAGGGCAAAACCGTCATCGCCATCGCCCACCGCCTGTCTACCCTCTCGGCGATGGATCGGATCATCGTGCTGGATAACGGCAGGATCGTCGAAGACGGCACCCACGACGCGCTTTTGGCACGGGATGGGCTGTATGCGCGGTATTGGAATCGGCAATCGGGCGGGTTTATCGGGCTGGACGACGCGGCTCCGGCCTAGCGCGGGACTTGTCCCGCCGCGTGCTTTGTCGCAAAGCTCCCCCATGACCTATGCCAGCCATTTCACCGTCATTGACGGCCGCCCGCACTTCGATCGTTTGCCTCTGCTTGCCCGCCCATCGCGTGGATTGGCGGTGGCCCATGGTTGAACTGACAATCAAACGCCTCGGCCACCACGGCGACGGCATCGCGGACGGCCCGGTTTTCGTGCCCCTCACCCTGCCCGGCGAAGTGGTCTCGGGCGAGGTGGAGGGCGATCGGATGACCGCACCCGCCATTGTCACGCCGTCGTCGGACCGGGTGAAAGCCCCCTGTCCGCACTACAAATCCTGCGGCGGGTGCAGCCTGATGCATGCCGCTGACCCTTTCGTGGCGGCTTGGAAAGAAGATGTGATCACAAAGGCTTTGCAAGCCCATGATCTACTCGTTCCCCTGCGCCCCATCGTGACATCGGCGCCCCGGTCCCGTCGCCGCGCAACCCTTGCGGGGACGCGCACCAAGAAGGGCGCAATGATCGGGTTCCACGCCCGAAAATCAGGCACTATCGTGCCTATTAGAGACTGCCTACTACTCGATCCTGCGCTGCTAGATACGATCCCCGCGCTTGAGGAAATCGTGAAAACCGGCGCGTCGCGTTCGGCCACTTTGGGCCTGTCGGTGACAATGACGGAAACCGGGATCGACCTTCTGGTGACCGGGGCAAAGCCCCTCGACGGACCGCTCCGCGCGGCCTTGCCCCAAGTTGCAGGCGGCCGCTTCTCGCGGTTGACCTGGGGGGATGAGCCCGTGTTCACGGAAACCCCGCCGCGCCTGACGCTCGGCTCAGCCCGCGCTGTGCCGCCGCCCGGCGCGTTTCTGCAAGCCACGCAAGATGGCGAAGCCGCGTTGCAAGCTGCCGTGGCCGAGGCCGTGCAGGGGGCCAAAAACGTCGCAGATCTGTTCTGCGGCATCGGCACCTTCGCCCTGCCCCTTGCCCAATCCACGCCGGTTCATGCGGTCGAGGCAGCGCCCGACCTGCTAGACGCGCTCGACCACGCCACTCGGTTTGCCACGGGCCTGAAACCGATCACCTGGGAACAACGCGACCTGTTTCGCCGCCCACTTCTGCCGGACGAGCTGGCAAAGTTCGACGCCATCGTGATCGATCCGCCCCGCGCCGGGGCCGAGGCGCAGACCATCGAACTCGCCAAGGCGCAAACCCCGGTTATCGCTGCGGTTTCTTGCAACCCCGTCACCTTTGCACGGGATGCGGCGATCCTTACGGAAGCGGGCTACAAGCTGGATTGGGTGCAACCGGTGGACCAATTCCGCTGGTCGCCCCACGTGGAACTTGCAGCGCGGTTCTCCCTTGCCCATATGAGCGGTTGATTCAAAGGAGCGCCCCCATGTCCGACTTTCGTACCCGCCTTGCAACTTGGCTTGCGCGGCCTTCTGTCGGCAATTTCATCGTCAGCGTTATTATCTTCAACGCGATCATTCTGGGGCTGGAAACATCCGCGCCCATCATGGCGGCTTACGGCCCGCTGATCGAGCTTCTCGACACGCTCTGCCTGAGCGTCTTCATCATCGAAATCGCTCTGAAACTGATTGCCCACGGCTTCCGCTTCTTCCGTAACGGCTGGAACCTGTTCGATTTCATCATCGTCGGCATCGCGCTGTTCCCCGCAACCCAAGGCCTGTCCGTGCTGCGGGCGTTGCGCATCCTTCGGGTGCTGCGGGTAATATCGGCAGTTCCCTCACTGCGCCGCGTGGTGGAGGGGTTGCTCACGGCACTGCCCGGCATGGGATCGGTGTTTCTGCTGATGTCGATCATCTTCTACATCGGTGCGGTAATGGCGACGAAGCTATTTGCCGACCCGTTCCCCGAATGGTTCGGCACCATCGGCCTGTCGCTTTACACGCTGTTCCAAATCATGACGCTGGAAAGCTGGTCCATGGGCGTCGTCCGCCCGGTGATGGAGGTCTTCCCCTACGCCTGGCTGTTCTTCGTCCCGTTCATCATGGTGACGACCTTTGCCGTGGTGAACCTGATCGTGGGCCTTGTCGTGAACTCGATGCAAGATGCCCACGCCGAGGAAAGCAACGCCGCGACGGATGCCTATCGCGATGAAGTGATGGAGCGTCTTTTGGCGATCGAAGAGAAGTTGGATCGGGCGCGGTCAGATTCCGATTGATATACCATTGATATACCCATGGGGCGCGAATTAGGCCCGCTGGCTCAGCACTTCCACCCCCAAAGTGGTGAGGACTTTCGCCACGATATCCTCGGCGTTCATCCCGGCTACGGCGTACATGTCGCGAGGGCTGGCCTGGTCGATGAAGATGTCGGGCAACACCATGGAGCGATACTTGATCCCGGTGTCGAACACGCCTTTTTCTGCCAGCAATTGCGCGACGTGAGAGCCGAAACCACCCACAGCGCCTTCTTCGACGGTAATCAACGCCTCATGGTGGCGGGCGAGTTGCAGGATCAGCTCTTCATCCAGCGGTTTAGCAAAACGAGCGTCGGCGATGGTGGGGGTGATGCCGCGCGCCGATAGGGTTTCAGCGGCCTCTTGCACCTCTTTCAGTCGGGTGCCGAAGTTGAGGATCGCAACCCGCGAACCCTCTGAAATCATGCGACCTTTTCCAATCTCAAAGGCCGTGCCGCGTTCCGGCAATTCAACGCCAACACCTTCCCCACGGGGAAAGCGGAAGGCGCTGGGGCGGTCGTCAATTTCCAAGGCCGTGCGTACCATATGGCGCAACTCGGCCTCATCGGCGGCGGCCATCACGACCATGCCGGGAAGGTTGGTCATGTAACTGATGTCGTAGCTGCCCGCATGGGTGCAGCCATCGGCCCCCACAAGTCCCGCCCGGTCAATTGCGAAGCGCACGGGCAGGCGTTGAATGGCCACGTCATGGACGATCTGGTCATAGCCCCGTTGCAGGAAGGTGGAATAGATCGCGGCGAAAGGCTTCAGCCCGCCCGCTGCCATGCCTGCGGCAAAAGTCACCCCATGTTGCTCGGCAATTCCCACGTCAAAACAACGGCTTGGGAACCGCTCGGCGAAAAGATCAAGGCCCGTCCCATCGGGCATTGCGGCGGTAACAGCGACGATTTTGGGGTCGTCTTCGGCCTCGGCAATCAGGGATTGCGCGAACACTTTGGTGTAGCTCGGCGCGTTAGAGGGGGCTTTGACCTGCTCTCCAGTGGCGATGTTGAACTTGGCTGTGGCGTGGCCCCGATCGGCGCGATGCTCTGAGTATCCCTTGCCCTTTTTGGTGATCGCATGGATCAGAATCGGCCCATCGGCGCGAGATTTTACGGTCCGCAGGACGGACAGGAGGCTCTCCATATCATGGCCATCAATCGGCCCGACGTAGGAAAAGCCCAACTCCTCAAACAAGGTGCCACCGACAGTAGCGGATTTCAGAAGCTCCTTCGCGCGGCGGGCACCCTCTTGGAAAGGTTCGGGTAAAAGGGACACGGCACCCTTCGCGGCGGCCTTGAATTCCTGAAACGGAGCACCTGCGTAAAGCCTTGATAAATAGGAAGACATTGCGCCTGTTGGTGGGGCGATGGACATCTCGTTGTCGTTAAGGATCACGATAAGGCGCTTGCCCAGATGGCCCGCGTTGTTCATCGCCTCAAACGCCATGCCGCCAGACATGGCCCCATCGCCAATCACGGCAATCGCATCGCCATGGCCGGTATCGCTATCCCCGCCCAAATCACGGGCGACGGCGAAACCGAGGGCCGCAGAAATCGAGGTCGAAGAATGCGCCGCGCCAAAAGGATCGTAAGCAGATTCTGAGCGTTTGGTGAAACCCGACAAGCCGTCTTTCTGGCGGATGGTCAGCATTTGCTCGCGCCGCCCCGTCAGGATCTTGTGGGGGTAGCATTGGTGCGACACGTCCCAAATCAGCTTGTCACGGGGCGTATCAAAGATCGCGTGCAGCGCGACAGTCATTTCCACGACGCCCAAACCCGCCCCGAAATGGCCGCCGGTTTGACTGACGGTCCAAATCATCTCGGCCCGCAATTCATCGGCCAGCCGCTTCAGATCAGCATCGCCCAACCCCTTGAGGTCATGGGGAGAGTTCACCTTATCCAGCAATGGTGTCGTCGGGCGCTCGCTCATTGGGCTAGCCTTTGTAATTACTTGTCACGTGTCACTATATAGTGCGCCAAATCGCGAAGCGTCTGCGCCTTATCGCCATAGGGCTGAAGCGCCGCAGTAGCCTCTGCGAGGAGGGCTTGGGAGCGGGCCTTGGCCCCGGAAAGCCCGAGGAGAGACACGAACGTCGCCTTTCCTGCATCAGCGTCCTTGCGCAGAGCCTTCCCCGCAAGCGCCGCATCGCCTTCGACATCCAGAATGTCATCGGCAATCTGAAACGCGAGGCCAATGGCACGGGCATAAGCCCGCAACGGCGCGGGATCAGCGTGGCCAAGCACCGCGCCCGCAAGGGCGGGCCATTCGATCAGACGGCCCGTCTTGTTGGCTTGCAGATCGGTGATTTCTTCTAGCGTCAGAGGGCGTCCGGCAGTTTCCGCTGCAATATCTTGGGCTTGGCCCAAAACCATCCCCTGCGCGCCGCTCGCTTTCGCGAGGCTTGCGCACAAGGCCACCCGCTCCTCCGCCGTGCCGGCGTCCTCGCCGCTTATTAACTCGAACGCGAAGGTTTGCAGCGCATCGCCGGCCAATACGGCTGTCGCCTCGTTCCATTTCTTGTGAACCGTGGGTTGGCCCCGGCGCAGGTCGTCGTCGTCCATGCAGGGCAGATCATCGTGGACGAGGCTATAGGCGTGCAAGCATTCCACCGCCGCCGCCGCATATAGGGCACGCTCCTGCGGCACGTCAAAAAGCGCCGCGCTTTCCAACACCAGAAACCCACGAAGGCGCTTACCGCCACCTACGGCATAGCGCATGCCGCGGGCGATATCGTCATCGCCAAATTGCGCCATTTGCGCAGTCAGGAAGTCGCCAATGCGCGTTTGCGCATCGCTCAGGGCCGTCTCGAACACGCCTTACAGACCCTCAACCGGGGTCGCACCTTTGGGCTGGCCGTTGGCGTCCAATGTGATCTGCGCGACCTTTTCTTCGGCCTCTTTCAGCTTCGCTTCGCAGCGGGCCTTCAGGGCTGCACCACGTTCATAAAGCTTGATGGAATCTTCCAGCGCCACGTCGCCCCGATCCAGTTGGGTCACGACCTGCTCTAGCTCGCGGATCGCGTCTTCGAAGCTCATTTCCTCGATGGGTTTATCGGTCATCGTGGTCCTCCAACTCTGTCACATGGGCAAGCACGCCGTCGCCGAGCCCCTGAAGATCATACCCGCCCTCCAAAGTCGAGACGATGCGGCCTTCGCAAAGCTCTTCGGCAAGCGTCACCAGTTCCCGCGTGACCCAGGCAAAATCCTCATCCTCCCAATTCAGATTGGCGAGGGGATCACGGGTATGGGCATCAAACCCCGCAGAGATCAGGATCAACTCGGGGGCGAACTCACGCAGGCGCGGGAAAACATGACTCTCATAGCGTGACCGCATCGCTTGCCCATCTGATCCGGGGGGCAACGGCAGGTTCATCACATTGTCAGAGGCGCCCCGTTCATGGACCGCACCCGAACCGGGATAGAGCGGTATCTGATGAGAGGAAATGAACAGCGCCCGAGGTTCACCCCAAAGGATATCTTGGGTGCCGTTGCCGTGGTGAACGTCAAAATCAACCACAGCCACACGGGACAACCCATGGCGTTCCAGCGCGTGACGGGCGGCGATGGCGATATTGCCGAACAGGCAGAACCCCATGGCACGGGTCTTTTCGGCATGGTGACCGGGTGGGCGCGTGGCCACAAAGGCGCGCTTATGGGCACCGGACAGGACACGATCTACGGCCAGAAGACAGCCACCAACGCCGCGCATCGCGGCTTCCCACGTGCCCGGCGACGCACTGGTATCGGCGTCGATCTGAACCATCCCGGCCTCGGGCATCGCGTTGCGCAGGGCGTCAATGTAGCTTTGTGGGTGACACAGGGCGATGTCGTCTTCCGTGGCCAAGGGAGCCTCTACCCTGTCGGCCTCTACCTCGGCCAAAACGGCGAAAACAGTCTCTAACCGGGCGATACGCTCTGGATGGCCATCGGGCATCTCGTGCTGAAGGCCGCTGGGGTTGTTGATAATCAGCATCGGTTCACGGGAGTCCTGTTTTAATGCGCTACCGCCCTTCGGGCTACTTGAGCGCGGATTTTATGCGCTACCGCCCGTCGGGCTACTTGAGCGCGGTGATTTCCCACCGCCCAAGCCCGGTCAATCGGGCGAAAGCATGTAACCCGCGCCGCGCACGGTTTGCAGGTAGCGAGGCTGCTTTGGGTTCATTTCAATCTTGCGGCGCAGTCGCGTGATCTGCACATCGACAGCGCGTTCCTGCACTGGTTCTCCGCCGACCTTGTCCCGGTTCAGCAGGCTCACAAGCTCTCCGCGCGACAGGGCCTCGGTGGGCTGATGGGCGAAAATGCGCATCAGCGCTGCCTCGGTCGCAGTAAGTCGGACGGGATCTTTACCCTGCCACAACTCTCCACGTTCAATATCATATCGCACCGGCCCAAGGTGGAGGACTTGCGGCACCGTCGCATCTTCCACCGGGGCGGGCATCCGCCTCAGGATTGCATTGATGCGGAGCAACAGCTCTTTCGGCTCGAACGGCTTGGCAAGGTAGTCGTCGGCCCCTGCCTCCAACCCTTCGATCCGGTCGCCAGACTCTCCGTTGGCGGTAAGCAGAAGGATCGGTGTGGCCGCCGTCGTGCGAATATCACGACACAAGCTTAATCCATCTTCTCCGGGCATCATCACGTCCAGCACGATCATGTCAAAGCTCAACCCCGCCAAAAGCACCCTTGCTTGAGCGGCGTTGCGCGCGCCTGTAGCCATAAATCCGTTACGCATCAGGAACTTCTGAAGAAGCGTGCGAATACGCTCGTCGTCATCGACGATCAGAAGATGGGCGCCGATATCTGTCATTGGTTCTGTTCCACACCCTCAAGGTAGTGGCGGCGCATGTCCGGGTCCATCATCTCTTCCAAGACAGCGCGAAAACCTGACACGGCATCGGGGCCGGCGTTGCGAAAAGCCGCCCTTAACCGATTACGCTGCGCTTCACTCAAGGCGCGTTCCAGCGTTTCGCCCTCTGATGTCAGGAACAAGTGCCGCTCTCGCTTATCGCGGGTGCCCACGCGGGCCTCAACCAAACCATCCTCAATCAAGGCACGTAGAACCCGGTTCAGGGATTGCTTCGTCACCCCAAGGATCGACAGCAGGTTGTTCACCGTCGTTCCCGGCGTTCTGTTAATGAAATGGATCGCCCGGTGGTGAGCGCGGCCATAGCCACGCTCGGCCAGGATCATGTCAGGGTCGGCGGTAAACCCCCGATATGCAAAAAACATCGCTTCACTGCCACGGCGCAATTGTTCGTCGGTGAGGAATAGCAAACTATCCCCCCGCCCCATGGCTGCGCCTCGATCTGACATGACCCCCCCTTTCTTGTTTTTCCCAGTTTAAGTCAGCCTTGTTGACTTTCCAAGAATCAATTGCTAGCCAAACTGACGAATTGCGTAACTTTATGACCGAAACGGACCCATACCACGCAACTTTTGAAAACACCGCCTAGGATTTGGGCAACATTGAAGGACGAGACCAATGGCAGCATATGACGACAGGGACGGCGTGATCTGGATGGACGGCAAGCTCGTCGACTGGCGCTCTGCCAATGTCCACTTGATGAGCCACGCCTTGCATTACGCCTCCTCCGTGTTTGAGGGCGAGCGCGCCTATAACGGCAAGATCTTCGAAAGCCGCAAGCATTCCGAACGGTTGCGCTATTCCGCCTCTTGCCTCGATTTTGAAATCCCCTTCACGGTGGATGAAATTGAAGCGGCGAAATACGAGGTCATGAAGGCCAACAACCTGACCGACGCCTACATCCGTGCCGTCGCATGGCGCGGTGCGGGTGAAGACATGGGCGTCAGCTCGGCGCGCAACCCTGTCCGCTTTGCCATCGCCGCATGGGAATGGGGCAGCTACTACGGCGACGCGAAGATGAAGGGTGCGAAGCTTGATATTAGCAAGTGGAAGCGTCCCTCACCCGAGACGATCCCGGTCCACGCCAAGGCCGCGGGCCTCTATATGATCTGCACGACCTCCAAGCACGCGGCCGAAGCCAAAGGCTGCTCCGACGCGCTGTTCATGGACTACCGCAACTACGTGGCCGAAGCGACGGGGGCGAATATCTTCTTCGTCAAAGACGGAGAGGTGCATACCCCAACGGCGGACGTGTTCCTGAACGGCATCACCCGCCAGACGGTCATCGGGATGCTGCAAGAGAAGCAGATCAAGGTGCACGAACGCCACATCATGCCGGAAGAACTGGAAAGCTTCGAGCAGTGCTGGCTAACCGGCACCGCAGCCGAGGTGACGCCCGTGGGCAGCATCGCAGACTACAACTTCGAAGTCGGCGCTCTGACCCGTGACATCGCAGAGAGCTACGAGAAGCTCGTGCGGGCGTAAACTGCCACCCCAAGACATCGAAAGCCCCGCACCCAGCCGTGTGGGGCTTTTTCGTTTGAAGACCACCGCCCGGTCGGATCAATCTGTCCACACAATAATAATCCAGCGCAGGAGGCAAACAATGGGCGACAGGGCGAATGGCACATGCCTTTGCGGCGCGGTGCGCTTTCGTATCGACGGCGCGTTCGAGCATTTCTTCCTGTGCCATTGCACGCGGTGCCGGAAGGACAGCGGCTCGGCCCATTCAGCGAACCTCTTCTCCACCTCGGCACAGCTCGAATGGCTGGCGGGCGCAGATCTTGTTGCGGTCTTCCAACTGCCGGAAACGCGCCACGTCAGGGCTTTTTGCACCAGCTGCGGTTCGGGCATGCCTGTGGCGCAGGAGGGCCTTCTGTCAGTTCCCGCCGGCGCCCTCGATACAGAAGTCGCCCTGAGGCCCGAGGCGCATATCTGCACCGGCTCACGGGCTAGGTGGGACGATGCGTTGCACATGATACCCTGCATCGACGGGTTACCTGAGTGAGGTGGGCGGATGCAGCCTTTCCGCTAGGCCACGCAGGTTTTTCACGTGCCACCGCTTGACCGCAGCAGCACCAAACCCCACCATCTCTACATGGCAATCCAGTTCCAGCCCACCGGCGGCACCGTAACCCACAACCAAGTGGCCTTTCACCGCACCGAACTCGGCCCCATCCTCGGCCTCTACGGGCGCATGGTCGCCGCAGGCGAATGGCGTGATTACGGGATCAGCCACCTGCAAGACGTTGCCGTCTTCTCCATCTTCAAGCGCTCGGCTGAAAACCCGATCTACCGGATCGAGAAACGCCCAAAACTGCGCGAGAAACAGGGGCAATATGCTGTCATCGGCATGGACGGCCGCATCCTGAAGCGTGGCCACGACCTAAAGACCGTCCTTCGGGTCCTGGAGCGCAAAATGATCCGGGTCGTGGATTAAATCCACACCACCGCAATCGCGCTCCCTCCTTCATCTTGGCAAATACACCTCCCCCCGGAGGGTCGGCTTGCCGCAAACACCCTACCCCAGCGATAAGCGCTTACGCGATGTAATCGGGCCGTACTCATTGGCCTCAATCCGCGCGGCGGCGTCCTTCAACGGTTCATAGGCGGTGGACATATGGTGAGCGTTTGCGTGCAACAACATGCGGTCGCTCGCCATCATGCCCACATGGCCCTTCCAGAAAATCAGATCGCCGCGCTTCAACGCCTCATCGCTGGGGATATCCTCCCCCAGTGCCGCCTCTTGTTGGTCACTGTCTCTGGGGCAATCGACACCGCAGGCAATTAAACAGGCCTGCACCAAGCCGCTACAATCAATCCCCCATCGGCTGGTCCCCCCCCAAAGATAGGGCGTTCCCAGAAACAGATCCGCAATCCCCACCGGGTCCGAAAACCGGGCCTTAATCGGCATAAGATGTTGCGAGGGCATGAAATGCCCGGTGTGTATACGCTTATAGTCGCCGCTTTCCCCGGTCACTTTCACCTGACTTCCGAAATAAAGGCACACATCCGGCGAAACCTTCAAATCTGCTTTCGGATACAAATGCGTCGCGGGGGAGATCACCCAATGGGTCGCGGGTTCCGCTCCCGTCAGGGCCCCTTGCAAGATGTAGCCGACGTAGCCGTCCCGCTCGGACTGGCCGAAGGCGAAACCATCTTCGGTGTCGAGCACTAGAAAACGCTCCCCAAACACCAGCTGTGAGGCGCGTGCACCGCGGGGTTTGTCAGTCAGATTGGCAATGGGCTGCTGCACCATCATCCAACGCCCTTCCGAGTAACGCTCGGCCTCGACCGTTCCGTTCAAAGAGGTATGGGCAACGCGGCCATTGTAGGGGGTCGTACGGGGATCGCTCATTGGGACAGAACCTCGGGCAGGGCATTGAACAACGCGCGAATGCCTTGGCCGACACCACCTTTCGGACGGGCGGGGGCGTTGGTGCGTTGCCAACCGTAGATGTCAAAATGTGCAAACCGAGGCACGGGCGCGAAGCGTCGCAGGAACAGAGCTGCCGTGATCGCCCCCGCCATGCCCCCCGCCGGCGCATTGTCGAGGTCCGCAATACCCGGTTCGATCATCGGCTCATACGCGTCGTGAAATGGCAGACGCCAGCACGGGTCCGCGACAGCCGCGCTGGACGCTGAAAGCGCCAAGGCCAGTGGGTCATCATCGGTGAAGAACGGCGCGATATCGGGGCCAACAGCCACACGCGCCGCACCCGTTAGGGTCGCCATACAGATCAACAGATCCGGCGGCGTTTCGGACGCATAGGCCAGTGCATCCGCCAAAACCAAGCGCCCCTCGGCGTCGGTATTGTTAATCTCAACCGTCAGCCCGTTGCGGGCGGTAAATATATCACCGGGGCGGAAGGAATTGCCTGCCACGTTGTTCTCCACCGCAGGGATCAACACGCGCAGACGCACGCCCATGCCGCTCGCCATAATCATCCGGGCGAGACCCAAGACGTTGGCCGAACCGCCCATATCTTTCTTCATGATCCCCATCGACGCGCCGGGTTTCAGGTTCAACCCGCCGGTATCAAAGCAAACCCCCTTGCCTACCAAGGTCAGGGTGGGGCCAGTCCCGCCCCAAGTCATCTCGATCAGCCGCGGCGATATCGACGCGGCGCGGCCAACGGTGTGGATCAATGGGAAGTTCTGCTCTAGCAGCTGCGCCCCTTCAACGGTTCGCACATCGGCCCCAAATTCTACCCCTAGCGCGCGGACGGCCGCTTCCAAGGCATCGGGGCCCATATCTTCCGCTGGTGTGTTGATCAGGTCACGGGTCAGGGCCTCGGACTGCGCGATCATCAAGAGGCGATCGGCGTCAATCCCGTCGGGCGCAACAAGCCGAGACTTCGGGCGCGGCTGGCTGCGATAACGGTCAAAACGGTAGAGGGACAACAGATAGCCAAGGGCGATTTCTTCGCCCTGTCCATCGGGCAGTCCACTCAAGGCGTAGGTCGCTTCTGGCAAGGCGGCAATCGCTGCACCAACGGCAAAGCGTTTACGGGCCCGATCAGCGGCAGTTCCCGTCCCAATCAGGACGCCCGCCAACCCGTCGCCGGGCAGAACCAAGCTCTGCCCCAAAGCGCCTGTAAAACTATGAAACGCGGCCCATTGCGCCTGCGCTTCGGGCAATCCAGCCAAGGTAACTTCGCAAGCTTCTGGGCTCGTCAGCAGAATAGGAAGGGCCACCGAGCTGGCCTGAGCAAACATCATCGTCATAGGGAGCGCACCGTTGTTGAGTGCCTCTAGCCTATAGGTCAGAGCCTGCTCTGCAAGGCCAGATCAGCCGGAAAGATCCTCCAAATCCCAGACCGCGTGGATCGAGCGTTCCCCAACACGGTCCAGCCGCGCCATGGTTGCGGCCAAAGCGACCTCGTTCCCGGCGATGAAGGTCTCCAACACATCTTGCGCCACGCGCGCCAGCGTTGCCATCCCGATCAATTCCGCGTCTTTGCAAAGATGCTCTAACGCGACCACGAACTCCCGCCCGCTGCGGCGGCACGTGGCATATAGCGTCGGCAGCGCTTCCGAGATGCGATGCAGCGCAAGGGCGACTTCCGCCTCGGCACGGACCTCTCCGATTTTCAGGCAAAGTTCTTCAAGGCATTCAGGATTAAATCGCGCCGGTTCTTCGGGCGCAATTGTTGCGATCGTCGGGCACAGTTCGGCCCTGGCTGTCAGCAGCATTTCTCACTCCACTTCGTTCGCCCCCACCACAGGACGCCCATCATTGGGATATTGGGGAAAGGTATGCGCGCTTGTGCTGAAGAAGAGATTTACTCAACAGGCAAAAGCATCTCCAATTCGCGGCGAATGCAGGTTATGAAAGGAAGCCACACTAGCCAGAAGGTAGATCAATGCATCGCGTACACTCCCTGCCCGAATATTTGTTGGAGCGTTACAAGGACTGGAAGATTAACACCTTTCCAGAGCACAAGGATTGGTTCCGAAAATTGGCCGAAGAAGGCCAAAGCCCGCGCGCGATGGTCATTGCCTGCTGCGACAGCCGCGTGGCGATCAACTCCATCTTCGGGCAGCGCACCGGAGAACTATTCGTCCACCGCAACATCGCCAATCTGGTGCCGCCCTTCACGCCCGATGGCAACCATCACGGCACCGGCGCTGCGGTTGAGTTTGCTGTTAAGCACCTGAAGGTGAAGCATATCCTCGTGATGGGCCACTCCAATTGCGGTGGTGTAGCTGGATGTATTTCCATGTGCGAAGGCAACGCGCCCGAGTTTGATAAACAAGAAAGCCTGATCGGCCGTTGGTTGGACGTTCTACGCCCCGGCTTCGATGCAGTGGCCGATATCGAAGATCCCGAACACCGCCAAACCGCGTTGGAGAAAGAGGGCATCCACGTAAGTCTTCAGAACCTGCTTACCTATCCATTCGTGCAGGACGCCGTGGATGCGGGCACCATCACCCTGCACGGCCTATGGGCCGATATTGCTGATATGGAGCTCGAAACCGTTGATGGGAGCGTTGGCCATTTTAAGCCAGCCTAAGCGGAAGATTACCTTGGCTTCCGGCGCAGGTGCTGTGTTCGGGGGGCCAATAACCAAGTTTTTCCGAACGATTCGCCTGATCCGTGGTAGACTTTAGTGCGACTGCAAATGGGCGATAATCGGAGGACACCATGCGCTTGATCCGTAACATCCTGATTGGATTGGTGGCCCTTGTGGCCGTTGCAGCCATCGTGGGCATGTTCTTGCCCCGCTACGTCTCTGTTGAACGGGACGTGATTGTAGACGCCGCCCCCGAAGCTGTGTTCCCTCATGTGAATTCTCTGCAAGCCTTCTCGGAATGGTCCCCATGGGGCGACCTCGACCCGGAAATGGTGGTCACCTATTCGGGGCCCGAGGCGGGTGTCGGCAATGTGATGGTTTGGGAATCCGACCATCCCAACGTCGGCAACGGGCGGCAAGAAATCCTTGAGGTCGTGGAGAATGAAAGCGTGCGTACCGCGCTTGATTTCGGGGACATGGGCACGGCGGAAGCCTGGTGGCGGCTAACGCCAGAAGGCGATGGAACCCGCGTTGTATGGGGCCTGACCGCCGATATGGGCAGCGGCCCAGTAGGGCGCTGGTTTGGCCTGATGATGGACCAATGGGTCGGTGCCGATTACGAGCGCGGGTTAGAACGACTGCAAGCAACGGTCGAAGGCTAGGTTAACCTTCCATCAACTAGAATCGGCAAGACTTGGGTCATGGATATGACCGCGCCCCTTGTGATTGATCTACCACCGGAAATGCTGCACGCCCTGCGCCAAGGCGCACGGGCGGCGGGCGTGTCACCTGCTGATCACGCTGCTCGTCTGATTTCGAAAAGCCTACGTTTTGAGGCGGCGAGGACGCCCTTTCGGGCGGAGGAGCCGTCTGACCTCCTCGCGCCCCTCCGGGCGCTCCTCGCAGCTGATCTTTCGCAGGCCAAGGGATGGGCCGACTTGCAGGGCAGGCTTGCATCCCATGGCTACACTTTCCGCGAGAGGGGCGGCGGCTTGGCGCTTTATTCCACGGCCACTGCGACACGGATCTGTAAGGCGTCCTCCCTCGGGTGGTCCTATGCCGATCTGATCCGCCGCTTCGATGCGCCTTTTCCGGGCCATTCCCACACCCATGTAGCGCAGAGAGTTCTAAAACGCGCCGTTCCCAAGACACAAAATCACCCAAGCCTGTTTCCAGACTCGGGTGATTTTGCGGGCACCGATGACGATGACCTCATTTTGTTTGAGGATGAATAATCAGGGCCGCCAATCCAAAATCTGACCCTCGGGGAAAGTGAACTCCACTTCCATCTCAATCAACTGCTCCGCGCCGGGGGCCAATGTCAGATCCCAAGCGTGGACGCCGCGTTGATCGTCGATATCTTCCTCGGACGGACGCGGGCTAAGGGTGAGGTCGAGCTCCAAATCCTCTTGCTCGGCAAACGGTGTGGCATAGAGGATGCGCACGCTTTCCGCCTCGGTCCCCGTGTTTTCTACACCGAACGCGATCTGACGCGCTTGGGTGGAGGAGGTCACGAACAACCCTCGGTCCCCTTCGGCCAATGACCGATCAATCCACGTCAGTTGCAGATGATCGAGCGCCCCGAAAGCTATCTCGGCATCGGCCCCTGCGGGGATCAGCGGCAAGGCACCTTCGCCCATCAACGCACCGTCGCGATAGAACCGGGCCTCGCCGGGCAGAATCGGGGCGCCGCTGTCATTTTCGACCATCGCAATACGGAAGGCCGTTTCGTCCCATCGCGGCACTGCGCGGTTTTCCTGCTCGACGACCAGATCGACGGTATCGAACGCCAACAGAACCTCGCCCGTAGCTGATACGCTGATCGGCTCGGGGTAGGGGTAGGACACCGACAACCCTTCAAATGCGGCTGATACGGCAACCTCTTCGACCACCACGGCAGGGGCGCCAGCGGAAAAGCCTGTCACCATAGGCGCAGGCATGGGGATCGAATCTGCGATTTCCATCGAGCGGCTGAGGGCCCCGCTTTGCACAATGACAGGTTCCTGTAACCGCGCTGGACGAGAGACCAGCGCAGAGGGTTCCCGCGCCCTGTCCGGTGTCGCGGTGGAGAATACCACGTCCACGTCCTGCCAACGGGCGGGCCCGTAGGTTTGCAAGGTCACGAAACGATCAATCGCCAAGGTGCTGTCCTCTGTATCGAGGTCCAGCTCATAGCTTGGCCGCCAACCCGCGTTGGGGGTGAAGTATTCCAACACAACGTCAATATCGGTGTCCTCTGCGGCGACGACATCTACCGAG
This sequence comes from Rhodobacteraceae bacterium M385, assembly GCA_025141835.1. Classification (NCBI taxonomy): domain Bacteria; kingdom Pseudomonadati; phylum Pseudomonadota; class Alphaproteobacteria; order Rhodobacterales; family Paracoccaceae; species Rhodobacteraceae bacterium M385. The sequence goes on from CP081102.1 coordinate 92,346, forward strand.
ATCGCGTTGATCTGCTGGCCGAATGGGGACAGCACTTGCAGGGCGCGGGCGGCGTCGGAATAGGCGCGCTGCGCGTCGGTGAGCGCCTCCACCAAATCTCGGCGTGCGACTTGGGCGTCAAGCGCCTCGGCGGCCAACCGCGCCGTTTCAGCGCCTAAGGTGGACAGGAACAATGCCACCTGCGCGGGGTCGTCGGGCATCGCAACGCCGCTTTCCCCACCACGCAGGATGGCGGCGATGTAGCCCTGTTGCGTTTCAATCGCGCGTAGCTCGGCATCGGCTTGGGTTAGCGCGTCTTGCGCCTCGGCCATGGCGTCTTCCGCCGCTTCAACGGCCTCACGGGCAGTGGCTTGGGCGGCGGTATCCAGCGCCCCTTCTGCGATTGGGTGGTTATAAAGCGGCGTTGGCGGCCCAAAACGCACGCCATCGGTGCCAGCAATCTGCGGCAGCGAAATGGCATCCAGATCAGGCACCGCGATCAGTAGCCGATGGCGTCCGGCAGGGATCACTGCCGTGCCAGCCCGCGACACCTCTGCGCCCGAGCCGAAGACTGTCGCCTCGGCCAGATCGGCACGGATCACGATATCATCGGCATGGGCCGCGAATGGGAGAGCCGCGCAAAGCGCGGTCGTCAGAAGAATACGTTTCATCAAAATGGTCCTCATGTAGCGAAGCGCTCGGACTGGAAGTCAGTCCTTTAATAACGAGATGGGTGGACGTAGGGGACGCCCTTGCAGGATGAGTCACAGCCAATCTCACTCAGGAACGCCGCCCCTGCCAAGGGCGGAAAACCCGACCGATCCCGGCCAGTTCTACAAAGTAAGACGCAGGCCGAAGGGGTTTCCTTGGGCCTGCGTCAAAAATTTTGTCGATGTCAGTCTAAACGGCTGAAGGCGTTAGCCTTTTTTCAGCACCCGGTTGCCCAGAGTTTCGGCAATCTGCACCGCGTTCAGGGCCGCACCTTTGCGCAGATTGTCGGATACACACCACAGGTTCAGGCCGTTTTCGATCGTCACGTCCTGACGGATACGGCTAACGAACGTGGCGAAATCACCGACACATTCGATCGGCGTGACATAGCCGCCGTCTTCGCGCTTATCGACAACCATGATGCCGGGGGCTTCGCGCAGGATATCGCGGGCCTCATCTTCGTCGAGGAACTCTTCAAACTCGATGTTAATCGACTCGGAATGGCCAACGAAAACCGGGACTCGCACACAGGTGGCCGTGACTTTGATGGCGGGATCGACGATTTTCTTCGTCTCGGCCACCATCTTCCATTCTTCTTTCGTATCGCCGCTGTCCATGAAGACATCAATGTGCGGGATCACGTTGAAGGCGATCTGCTTGGGGTAAACCTCAGGGGCGACCTCTTGGCCGGGCACGTAGATGCCTTTGGTTTGCTTCCACAGCTCATCAATCGCCTCTTTGCCAGAGCCGGAGACAGACTGGTACGTGCTAACCACAACGCGCTTGATCTTGGCGCGGTCATGCAGGGGCTTCAGAGCCACAACCATCTGCGCGGTAGAGCAGTTGGGGTTCGCGATGATGTTCTTCTTGGCATAATCATGAACCGCCTCGGGATTCACTTCTGGCACCACCAGCGGCACGTCAGGATCGTAGCGATAGAGCGACGAGTTATCGATCACGATACAGCCCGACTTGGCGGCGATGGGCGCGTATTTCTTCGTGGCTTCCGAACCCACGGCAAAAAGCGCAATGTCCCAGCCGGTGAAGTCGAACGTGTCGAGGTCTTTTGTCTTCAGGGTCTTGTCGCCAAAAGAGCATTCCGTCCCGATAGATTTACGAGAGGCCAGCGCCTCGATCGCATCAATCGGAAACTGGCGCTCGTCCAGAATGTTCAGCATTTCGCGGCCCACGTTTCCGGTGGCGCCCACAACGACGACTTTATAACCCATTGCCTTAATCCTTTGGTTGGATGTTGCGGCACATAATGGATGCCTAAACTCAAGGGAAGGGTGCTTGGAGTGAAGTTTACTGAACGGTTGCATCATTGCCCGTGATTTGGCCCGATGTTCACAAAGCTTGACTTAACGGGCTATCTGCCCCATCTGCTCCCTACGGATGCTGCACTGCCGCGTGAGCAGTCGCCTACGCCCTTCGCGGGAAACGGGCCCACAGCACCGATATACTTTTCCAAGACCCCCATCACGCAGGGCTCTGACGATCGGCGGATGAGCCGCCCGGTCGCACCCTAGCCGCGCCACAGTTCTGTGGTGCATTCCGCGCGTGCCTTTCGGTGCGCGTTACGAAGGATACGATTTGTTCGATTTTGATATGCTCGGCTTGAAGCCGATCCTTGCGAAGACACTGAAAGAAGCTGGCTTTAAAGAGCCTACGCCAATCCAAAACCAGGCCATCCCAATCGCCCTGGATGGTCACGACATCATGGGCCTTGCCCAAACCGGCACCGGCAAGACGCTGGCCTTTGGCCTTCCGTTGATGGAGCATCTTCTGTCTCTGCACGGCAAGCCCGAGCCTAAAACGGCCCGCGCCCTGATCCTTGCCCCGACGCGAGAGCTGGTGAACCAGATCGCCGACAACCTGCGCGTGTTCTCCAACAGCACACCGGTGAAGATCACGACCGTTGTGGGGGGGCAAAGCATTGGCCGCCAGATCAGCGTTCTGTCGCGCGGCACCGATATTCTTGTCGCCACACCCGGCCGCCTGATGGACCTGATGGACCGTCGCGCGATTGATCTTTCGACCGTGAAGCACCTTGTGCTGGATGAAGCGGATCAGATGCTCGACATGGGGTTCATCCATGCCCTGCGCAAAATCGCGCCTGCCTTGGGTACGCCGCGCCAGACCATGCTGTTTTCGGCCACCATGCCCAAGCAGATGGAAGAGCTTGCCGGCGCTTACCTGAACAACCCCAAACGGGTTCAGGTCTCGCCTCCCGGCAAGGCGGCGGACAAGGTCACGCAGTCGGTGCACTTCATGCCCAAACCCGCGAAACCTGCAAAGCTGCGTGAGGTTCTAAACCAAGACCCCGATGCGCTGGTACTGGTCTTCGGTCGCACCAAGCATGGCTGTGAAAAGCTGATGAAGGGCCTTGTGGCCGACGGCTACAACGCCGCCTCCATCCACGGCAACAAAAGCCAAGGTCAGCGCGACCGCGCGATCAAGGCGTTCCGCGACGGTCAGATCAAGATCCTTGTGGCGACCGATGTGGCCGCACGCGGCATCGACATCCCCGGCGTCGCCTATGTGATTAACTATGAGTTGCCCGACACGCCTGATAACTATGTCCACCGCATTGGCCGGACCGCCCGTGCCGGTCGTGAGGGTGAAGCGATTGCGTTCTGTTCTGCCGAAGAAGTCGATCTGTTGGTGCAGATTGAGAAACTGATGAAGATCACGATCCCAGTAGCCTCTGGCACACGGCCCGAAGCGGTGAAGGTTGAGAAACCTCAGCGTGGTGGGCGTCGTCGTGGCGGCGGCGGTGGTGGTCGTCCCGGGGGCGGGGGCGGCGGCGGTCGCAAGCCTCAGGGCAAAAGCGGCGGCGGCAATGGTGGCGGTGGTGGTAATGGCCAAGCCCGCAAACCTCGGCGTCCCCGCCGCAGTAAAGCGGCCTAAACGGTCGCGCCGCAGTAAAGCGGTCTAATCAGGCCGTTCTTTAGAAAACGCGTAGGCGGCGAGCCCCACAAGGATCGCCGCCGCAAAAATCGCAAACAACGCACCATAGGCTGCGTTTGCGCCCATGGTGGTGCTTAACCCGCCGTGGATCGGGCCTGAGGCGAACTGAATAACGCCCGCGCCCCCAATTCCGAACAGGTTCATCAAACTTACGCCACGCCCTGTCAGGTGATGGGGCAGAAACTCGCGCCCATGGGCCATGACTGCTGGATAAGACGCGCCAAAGGTGCCGATGGCCACGAAAAGCATCACGGAAATAGCAAAGCTTGCGGGCGGAAGCACGAAGAACGAAAGGCATAGCAAGGCAACGGCCGCGTTCCCCGCCAAGATCGTCAACTTGCGACTGGCAAAGAGCCGATCTGCGAAACCGTACAGGAAATTGCCCGCCACCATCGCCAGACCCATCGCCAATGTGGCGACCCCGATCTGTTGCAGCGTGGCCCCGAAAACATCGCTGACATAGGGGCTGATCCATAGCCCTCGGATACCCGCCGTGGGCGCATAGCACACCAGCATCCCCACATAGACCGGCCAAAGGGCACGAATGCGCAGAAGTTGCAGGAAGCTACCCTTCGCCTCTCCTTCAGGTTTGGCCGGGTCGCGTACGAAGGCCAGCACACCAAGGGCGATAGCGCCGGTGAATGCCGCCGCGATCCACAGGGTTTCGCGCCAGCCAAGGGCCTCGACCACCCAAGCCAGCGGCGCGGCAGATAACAGGTTCCCGAGGGAGCTGACCCCAACCGTGACGCCCGCCAAGGTGCCGAACATCGCGGCAGAGAAGGTGCGGGCGAAAATGTAGTAGGTCGCCATCAACACGGGTGAGCAGCCGATGCCGATCAGACCCATTGCCAGAATGATCCCGCCCGGACCCTGCGCCAAGGCAAACACAACGCAACCGCCCGCCGCCCCAAGCAGGAAAAGGCTGGCGGCAGTTCTGCGCGGCCCAAGGGTATCCAGCGCCCACCCGACAGGCAGCTGCATCACGGCAAACGTCGCGAACCAAAGGCCCGAGGCCGTCGCGAGATTCTCGGTCGTCATGCCAAGTTCGCCCCGAAGCACCGGGGCCAAGACCGCCAGAAAAGCGCGGAAAAATTGGCTGAGGCAGTAGGCGACGATCAAAAAAGACAAGCCTGCGCGCATGGTTAGCTTCCTCCCTTGCACCACTCGTCGGGACCTTACGCTCCCTCCTCGCAGCCGCAAGGGGGCGCGTTTCCGATTGTTTTGGTCGGATAAACCTTGACGGGGCAGGTTGTCTTCGGTTCAAAGCCTCTGACTGTTTTAGTCAGATTAACTAGGGAGCCTCTAATGACTCGCACACTGACCGCCCTTTTGGGCACCACGATCTTCATGTCCACGGCTTTGGCCGCTCAGGCGCAAGAGTTGAACCTCTATTCCTCGCGCCACTACGAGACCGACGAACGCCTTTATTCCGACTTCACTGAACTGACCGGCATCACCATCAACCGCATCGAAGGCAACGCCGACGAGCTGATCGCGCGGATGTCGGCTGAGGGTGCGAACTCTCCTGCTGATGTGTTCCTGACGGTTGATACATCGCGCTTGCAACGGGCCGCCGACATGGGCGTACTTCAGGCGATTGAAAGCGATGTGCTGGCCGAGCGTATTCCCGCTAACCTGCGCGACGACGACAACATGTGGTTTGGCTTCTCGCAGCGGGCCCGGATCATCTTCTACGATACCGAGCGTGTCGAAAACCCGCCCCTTAACTACCTTGATCTCGCCGATCCTGCCTATGAAGGCCTGATCTGCATCCGGTCTTCTACCAACACCTACAACCAGACGCTTCTGGCCTCTCTCATCGAGAACCACGGCGAAGAAGCAGCCCGCGATTGGGCCGAGGGCGTTGTGGCCAACATGGCGCGCGACCCACAGGGCGGCGATACCGACCAGCTGCGCGGCTTGGTTTCCGGCGAGTGCGGCATCTCAGTCTCAAACACCTATTACATGGCGCGTTCCATCCGCCGTGATGTGGAAGGCCTGAGCGCGGAAGACCGTGAAAACATCGGTTGGGTTTTCCCTGACCAAGGTGGCAACGGCGCCCACGTGAACCTGTCCGGCGGCGGTGTGGCGGCGAATGCGCCGCATCTGGATGCAGCAATTGCGTTTATGGAATACCTCGCCTCTGACCAAGCGCAGGAATACTTCAGCGCCGGCAACGACGAATACCCCGTTGTGGAAGGCGTGGCGATTGCGGCCTCGGCACAGGAATTGGGCGAGTTTGAAGCCGACGACGTGAGCCTTGCAGCAGTGGCGGGTAACCTGCCCCTTGCTCAGCAGATCTTCAACGAGGCGGGCTGGGAATAATCCCTTTCTGCCCTCATTGAATGCACAACCGAAAGGCGCCCCTAACCGGGCGCCTTTTGCGTTTGTAACCGCTCAGTCCAAAGCATCACCGGCACCAACACCACCGATAGCGCAAGGCACCAAACGCCTTGGGTTACACCCTGTTCCGGATAGGTGACGCCTTGGTCAATGAACCAACCGGTGATCCCCGGCCCAATGGCGGTGGAAAACACCATGACCGCAGTCGCGATGGAGCGGACAGAACCAAGGTGATTGGTGCCGAACAAGGTGGGCAATAACGTGCCCGACAACGCCGCCACCGTCCCTTGGGTCACCCCTACCAGAGCCAAGGCCACGACCCAGCCAAACGGCGTTTCCGAAGGGCCGATCAGGAACATGCCAAGGCCCATGGGCACCAAGGCAATCGGCATTAACCGCGCCGGTCCGAACCTGTCCGAGGCCCACCCTGCCACAAGCCCCATCGTGACGCTGGCCGCCGCATAGACCGCGTAGCTCGGGGCCATGGCGGTCAGGGTCCAGCCCTTGACCTCGGCCACGTGAACGGCGTGGAAGAAAACGACGGTGCCGATGAAACCCGGCGTCAGAAGCAGGGGCACGAGGGCGTAGAACAGTGGATGGCGCAGCACCTCGCCGCGGGTCCAATGCTTGCCGAAAATTCCCGGCGCGCCTTGGCCTCCGTTTGATCCGGCGGGGGCACGATCTTGGGCCAGAAGCCATATTAGCGCGGGGATCAAGGCCAGCGCAATGACCGCCGCCGCGACGCCCCAGGTGGCCCGCCAACCGATGCCCGCGATAATCAGGATGGTGACAATCGGAAGCGTTGCCTCGCCCAGAGGATAGCCAAGGTTCGTCAGCCCCATGGCGCGGCCCCGTGTCGCCACAAACCACCGCGCCATGGCGGTGGCCTTCATATGGGTCATCATACCCTGGCCGCAAAAACGCAGCAGAAAGACCGAGATTAGCAGCACCCAAACCGAAGAGCCGAGGGCCATCAAAACGCAGGCGAGCGCCAAGAAGCTGGTCACAATCAACGCCAGACGCGACAGCGGCACGGTGTCAGCACGCCCGCCGAACAGGATCAGCAAGCAGGCCGAAGACACTGTGGCAATCGTGTAGATGCCACCCCACTGCCCATCCGTCAGCCCGTAGGCCAGCCGTATTTCACCCGCAAAGATCGAGATGAAATAGGTCTGCCCAAACGATGATCCGAAACTGAGAAGCAGCCCGGTGGCAAGCCACCGGGCGTTCTCTCGGACGAAGCTCAAAGAAGGGTCCGTTCAACCACCCACCATGCGCCGATCGCGGCGATTACCAAGGACGCCGGGATCACGATAACGGTGCGATACCAGTCCTTTTTCATGAACCAGCCGACCAAAGCGAAGGCGATGGCGATGACGGCCAATTGGCCCAGTTCCACGCCGATGTTGAAGCCAATGAGCGCCTCGATGAACCGACCCGAGGCGATGCCGAAATCACCCAGAACGCTGGCGAAGCCCAAGCCGTGTAAAAGGCCGAAGCCGAAGACAAAAATCGTGCGCCATTTGGTGTTGCCGATCCCAAGGATGTTTTCCACCGCGACATAGACAATGGAAGCGGCGATCAGCGGCTCCACCACGCTACCGGGGATAGAGACGACGCCGGTGGCCGCCAAAGCCAACGTGATCGTATGGGCCACCGTGAAGGCCGTGACCTGCAACAACAGGGGGCGCATCTGAGTGGCAAAAAAGAACAGTCCAAGCACGAACAGGATGTGATCGAGGCCCTTGGGGATGATGTGATCGAAACCGGACACAACGTAACGCACAAAGACCTCCATCGCGCCTTCCGTCAGGATTTCTGCGCGGGGCAGTTCTGGCGTTAGCTCTCCGCCATCAAGGAAGCCCTCGTAAGCATCGTCCCCGCCGCCCACTTGGCGCGGAACGAACGTGCCAAACTGCGGCGACAAACCGACCTGCACCCCTGCATCGCCTTCGGGCAAAGTCGCGCCCACGGTCAGCAAAGAGTCACGAGGAAGCTCTGGGTCGCCTACTTCGGGGATTTGCACGGCGATGATCTGCGGCTCCAGCCGTTCTCCATCCACCTCAATGATGAAACCAAGCGCGATACGGTCCCATGCCTCGCGCAGCTCTGCTTCAAGTTCTGCCGGGCCCATTTCCCGCAACCGGTCGTAGATTGCGGCCTCTGGGGCGGCGTCGGTGTCTTCCACCGCGCTGACGTCGATGCCGGCGATCAACGCCTCTAGCGTCGCGCGTAGGGACATGGTGACTTCTGTCTCGCCCACTTCGATATCTGCGATGGTTGGGCGTATCTCATGCGCCCAAGCTGGCAGAACCGTGAAGACAAGCGCCATTGACAGCGCGATGCGCCGCACCATGGTTAAACCAATCATATTAAAGGACCCTCTTAATGAAACCCGTGTATCTGTTCGCAACAATTGCGGCTCTGGCCGTCCCCGGCAAGGGCATCGCTCACGAATTTTGGATCGACCCGCAGGATTTCACGGTCGAAATTGGGGAGACGCTGTTGGCAGATCTTCGGGTCGGGCAAGAGTTTTCAGGTGCCGCGATGAGCTTTCTGCCCCGAAATTTTGACCGTTTCGAGGTGTTGAACGGGGGCCAAGCGCTACAGCCCGAAGGCCGCTTCGGGGATATTCCCGCATTACAGATGGGCGATCTGTCCGATGGCCTTGCTGTTATCGTGCACCAGACAACAGCCAACCAGCTTACGTGGTCCACGTGGGAACGGTTCCTGAACTTCGCGATCCACAAGGACTTGGGCGATGTCACCGCGATGCACGCCACGCGCGGCCTTAGCCAGGAAAACGTGACTGAGGATTACATCCGCTACGCCAAATCCCTGGTCGCCATCGGCGAAGGTGCGGGCGCAGATAGCCGTGTGGGAATGCGCACGGAACTGGTGGCATTGGCCAATCCCTATACCGACGATATCTCTGCCGGGATGCCGATGCAGCTTTGGTACGATGACGCATTGCAGGCGGATTATCAGGTCGAACTGTTTGCCGAAGATGCCGAGGGCGAGGTGACGATTACCTATCATCGCACCGATGCCGATGGCGTGGTACTTCTGCCGGTTGAACCGGGCATGAGCTACATGGCCGATGCGGTGTTTCTGGAAGCGGTCGAACCCGCCGAGGAAGGCGATGCCATTTGGGTGACCCATTGGGCGAATATGACGTTCTCTACCGCACCTTAAGCCACAGCAGGCCCTTTAACGGCGGGCCAACTCCCGCCCTACGCCTTGCCCTACCCGGGGCAAGGCGCTAATCCGTCCTTTGAACGAAGGAGAGCGCCCATGGACAAGTTCACCAAACTGACTGGCATCGCAGCACCTATGCCGCTGATCAATGTCGATACCGACATGATTATTCCCAAGCAATTCCTGAAAACGATCAAGCGTTCGGGCCTTGGGGTGAACCTGTTTGACGAGATGCGCTTTGACGACGAGGGCAAGGAAATCCCTGATTTCGTGCTGAACAAACCCGCCTACCGTGAAGCCCAAATCCTTGTGGCGGGCGACAACTTTGGCTGCGGCTCGTCCCGCGAACACGCGCCTTGGGCGTTGCTGGATTTCGGCATCCGCTGTGTGATCGCGCCGTCGTTCGCCGATATTTTTTACAACAATTGCTTCAAGAACGGCATTTTGCCGATCGTTCTGCCGCAAGAGCAGGTCGATATGCTGATGGACGACGCCGATCGGGGTGCTAACGCTGTGGTTTCTGTTGATCTGGAAAGCCAGACAATCACCGGTCCCGATGGCGGCTCGATCAGCTTCGAAGTTGACGCATTCCGCAAGCATTGCTTGATGAACGGCCTCGATGACATCGGTTTGACGATGGAGAAAGCCCCCTCCATCAAAGCGTTTGAGGCCGAGGCAGCGCAGGCGCGTCCTTGGGTCTAAACCCATCCAATCTAGAATCGCTGTGATGCAAAACTGTGACATCTCAGCCTCTTAAACGGCGTCCTTCACGCGAAAGGGCGCCGTTTTGCATTGCGGCATCGGACCAAATTGGGCACAATTGTGTCAAAATAGTGCTCATGCTGGGTGCGATGGAACAAATTCACATGAAATTGGACCAATCGTGCCACGAAATGGGTCAGAAGGCAGAATAAGTGTGTTGGCATGAACCGACACCATGTTTGAGGTAGATGCAGTGTTCACCAGATTGGTCGGCGCGCTTGTGCGGGCGATAATGATCGTTATCGTCGTTTTGACGCCGTCCCTGCTGTTGCCAGGGACGAGCGCTGAAGGCGCCCAGATGTCGACCTTGGTGGCCTTGGCTTTCGCGGCGATCATCCTGTTTGAATACGGTGCGAAATTCCCCAGCTTGATCGAGTTCCGCGACGCGCCGCCGATAAACCGTATCCGTATAGTCGCGCTTTTTCTGATGCTTTTTGGCTTGTGCGTTATCAGTGGCAGCACCCACGACGATTCCACGCTTTCCATGGTCGTGACCGCCCTTGGCTACGTCGTTGGGCAAGCGCTCGATTTCCCCTACAGCCCTCTGCGCGTTATCGTTAGCAACCTGCCTGCCGATGTCGACCCGACTGTAGCCGCGCAGATCCAAGCGATGGCTGGATTGTCCATTCTCCTGACGTTGATTTCGCTATTCATGTTCGCGACCCTGCTGCGGCTTGGAAATTGGCCGAACCGAGGGTCGAGCTTCAACGTTTGGGTAAATCTGCCCACATTCGACCCCACCGCGGGCGGAGATGTTGTGAAAAGATTAAGCCGTGACGGCCGCGTTAACATTATCTTTGGAATTTTCGCGCCATTTGTAATCCCAGTGGTGGCCGTCATGGCGGCCAGTCAGTTGCAGGTGTCCATCCTCCGGTCGCCGCAAACAATGGTATGGGCGATTACGATATGGATGTTCCTCCCCCTCAGCCTGATCATGCGGGGCCAAGCAATGCTTCGCGTGGCACGGATGATCCGCTCGCGGCGGGCCCGTTTGGTAGCTGGCGTCGAAACCAACGCGTCGGGCTCTGTTATGTCCTCCTCGGCTGCTTAAGCACCGGAGCGGCACAGGCTGAACCGCTTCGACTTGCGAGTTTTCACAGTGATCTTTCCGGACGCGGCCCCGGCCTAATCCTGCGCGATATCCTACGCCAAGACGATCAGATTGCGGCAACGATTGACGTCATCGCGACGATCAACCCCGATATCCTCGCCCTGCAAGACATCGACTATGACGGAAATCACCTTGCCCTTACCGCGCTGGCCGAGGCGCTTGGCTATCCGCATTTCCTTACCCTCCGCCCCAATTCCGGGCTGCTGACGGGGCTTGATCTGGACGGTGACGGGCGCACCGATGGCCCCCAAGATGCCCATGGATACGGGCGGTTCAGCGGCCAGGGTGGCATGGGGTTGCTGTCCCGTTATCCCTTGGGGCAGGTGCAGGATTTTTCGGACGTGCTGTGGGCCGATGTGCCCGGCAACAGTGCCGCCGAGGTTAATCTCGCTGCCGCCCTTCCCTTGCTTCGCCTACATTCTGTCGGCGCTTGGGAGGTAGAGGTTCAGGCCCCCAACGGCCCGTTCCACGTCCTTATGTCTCACGCAACAACCCCCGTTTTTGATGGTCCAGAAGATCGCAACGGCCTGCGCAACGCCGATGAAACGCGGTTTTGGCACCAGTATCTGGACACCTCCGCCCCCGCCCACTTCGCCTATATGGGCACCCTCAACGTCGATCCTTCGGGCGGCGAGGGGCTGCGCGCGCCCCTACAGGACTTGCTGGCGCATCCCGCCTTGCAAGACCCGCTGCCCGACCTGCCAACCGCAGATTGGGACGAGCCGTCACCCGGCGATCTTCGGGTTGATTACCTGCTGCCATCCCGCACCCTGACCGTCCTCGACGCGGGCGTGCTTTGGCCCACAGACGGGCCACTGGTCGAGGCTGTGCAAGAAGCCTCGGACCACCGGATCGTCTGGGTTGATGTGGATTATTGAAGCAGCGGCTTGGTTGCCTGACGCAAGGCATCATCCAAGGGGGTCGGCGTGAAATCGGGGGCCGCTTTGGCCAAGGCAGTCCCATCTAAACGATGGGCTCGGTTCCAGAGATAGCGCATCTCTCGCAGGTGCTTGGCCTCTTTCCAGAACGGCTGTGCGATGTAGAACGGTAGCCAGCTCATCTGTTTTGGCGACACCGGAGCCCCGGTGGCGCGGGTAATCGCCTCGGCCATCTCTGCCCCTGACAACGTAAAGCCATCAAACGGAATGTCCGAGAACGCGGGCAAGCTGTCCAGCCTTTCGACGATCTGGGCACCAGCCTCGGCCACATCGGGCAGGTAGGCCCATGCGTGGGCACGGTCCAAGGGACCGGGATAGCTGAACTTCCCCTTCGCGATCTTCGCCGCAATAATCAGGTCAAACCAATTGCCTGAGGCTTCGGTATCAAGGTAATCGCCCGCCCGCAGGATGATCGTCTTAACGCCCGCGTCGCGGTAGGCTTGCTCCATTTCGCGACGGATTTTGCCTAAGTGATGAGTGGATTTATGGGGCGTGGCCGGGGTCAGGTTTTCTGGCAGGTCCTCTCCGTAAACGTAGATGTTGCCGGGGATCAGAACCGCCGCGCCTGTGGCCTTGGCCGCATCAATGATCTGATGCGCTTGCCGGGGAATTTCTTCTGCCCATTTCGCATAGGGCATGTTCCAACCGTTCACGATAAGATTGGCCCCGCGGGCGGCCTTCGGCAAAGTATCTGTGGTCCGGTCAAAACGGTGCACTATCCAGCCATGACGGGAAAGCGCAGTGGCCATGTGGCGGCCAAACCGGCCATTTGATCCAAGAATAAGGGCGGTGCGGGGCATGTGAGGTCTCCTTCTTTGCTGGCCCCTTTCTTTTCCTATGCACATTCGCATTCATATTGCGAAAATTCTGACATCTGATATGCACAAACGCATGGACACATCTTTGGATTGGAGCCTTCTGCGGGCCGTTCTTGCCGTGGCAGAGGCCGGGTCGCTTTCGGGCGCGGCGGATCAGCTTGCGCTGACACAGCCCACCTTGGGGCGTCAGATCAAAGCCGCCGAGCAGGCCTTGGGGCAACCGCTGTTCACCCGCCACGCCCGTGGCCTGACGCCAACGCCGTTTTGCGAAACACTCCTGCCATCCGCCCGGCAAATGGACGAGGCGGCGAAGGCCGTCAGCGTGTTGGCGGCAGGGCAATCGCCCGACACAAGTGGCCGCGTGCGGATCACCGCTTCGGTCTTTGTCACCGCCCATATCCTGCCCGATATCCTTGCCCAGATACGCGAGGATCACCCCAACATTGCCCTGGATGTCGTAGCCACGGACACCTCTGAAAACCTGTTGTTTCACGAGGCCGACATCGCCCTGCGCATGTATCGCCCGACGCAGCTGGACATGGTGGCCAAGCATCTGGGTGATCTGCCCCTTGGGCTCTATGCCTCGGACCGCTACATCGCCCGCCACGGTTTGCCGGAAGCCCCCGCTGACCTGCGCCATCATCAGATGGTTGGTTACGATCGCAGCGATCTGATCCTGCGCGGGATGCGCCAGATGGGGATGGAGGTGACGCGCGATTTCTTCACCACCTGCACCGATGATCAGGTGGCCTATTGGAACTTCGTCGCGTCCGGCTGTGGCATTGGCGCGGGGCAAAAGCTGGTGGCAGAACGCACCCCCGGCATTCGCGCCGTCTTGCCCGAACTAACCCTGCCCTCCCTTCCCGTCTGGCTGACGGCGCACCCTACTTTGCGCCATCAACCCCGTGTAGCGGCTGTTTGGGCAGCTTTGGACGATGCAATCTCTCCGCTGCTTTCTTGACGGCCCCGCAGGCGCGCGATACCGCAAAGGCAACAGTTTCAGACGAGGAATAGACCCATGACCGACCGCTCATTACTTATCCTTCCCGGCGACGGGATCGGCCCCGAAGTCATGGCCGAGGTGCGTAAGGTCATTGATTGGTTCGGCTCCGCCCGTGGCATTACCTTTGATGTGTCCGAAGATCTGGTCGGTGGTGCCGCCTATGACGCCCACGGTGTGCCGCTGACAGATGCCACCATGGAGAAGGCGCAAAGCGTTGATGCCGTTCTGCTGGGGGCCGTTGGGGGCCCGGCCTATGACGACCTTGATTTCAGCGTGAAGCCCGAACGTGGCCTTCTGCGTCTGCGCAAGGAAATGGATCTTTACGCCAACCTGCGCCCGGCCCAGTGCTTTGACGCCTTGGCCGATTTCTCCAGCCTCAAGCGCGATATCGTCTCGGGCCTAGATATCATGATCCTGCGCGAGCTGACCTCGGGCGTTTATTTCGGCGAGCCTCGCGGTATCCATACTGAAGGCAATGAGCGTGTCGGCATCAACACCCAACGCTATACCGAAGGCGAGATCGCCCGTGCCGCGCGGTCCGCGTTTGAACTGGCGCGCCGTCGCAACAACAAGGTCTGCTCCATGGAGAAGGCCAACGTGATGGAAAGCGGTATCCTATGGCGCGATGTGGTGAACGAAATCCACGCCGCTGAATACCCAGAGGTCGAGCTGTCGCACATGTACGCCGACAACGGCGCGATGCAGCTGGTGCGTGCGCCCAAGCAGTTTGACGTGATCCTGACCGACAACCTGTTCGGCGATATCCTGTCCGATTGTGCGGCGATGCTGACCGGATCGCTGGGGATGCTGCCGTCGGCCTCTCTCGGGGCGCCGATGGCCAATGGTCGTCCAAAGGCGATGTATGAGCCCGTCCACGGCTCGGCCCCTGACATCACCGGCCAAGGCAAAGCAAACCCGATCGCCTGTATCCTCAGCTTCGCCATGGCGCTGCGTTACAGCTTTGATCTGGGCGATGAGGCGACCTTGCTGGAAAGCGCTGTCGAAGGCGTTCTGGCCGACGGCGCCCGCACCGCAGACCTGATGGGCCCCGATGGCGGCACCCCGATTTCGACATCGGACATGGGCGACGCGATTGTCGCAAAGCTAGCGAGCTAAGGGCCCCTCGCCAGAGGACCAAAGACATGGCAATCTCATGGGTATTAAAAGCCAAGGAGATTGCCATGTTCCGCCTCGCCTCTGCCCTTTGCCTTCTGACCACCGCAGTCCATGCCGATGGCTATACGGTTGGTGATACCTTCGAGGACCCCCTGCAAATCGCCCATGAAGCCTTGGCCGGTTATCCTTATGAGGGGGAAGAGCGGCCGCCCGCGTTCTCTGTGGATGTCAGTTCCCATTACTCCGGGCAAATTACGATCCTTGTGTCGGAAACGGGCTTTGCCGACGATTCGGTGAATGGCCAGCGGACGCAATATGTCCTCCTCCCGCAGGACGACGTTTGGACGCTGAGCTACATGCAGCAGAGCTACCTCTGCTGGCGCGGCGTGAATACCGTCACATGGCAGACGGATCTTTGCTCGTAACTCGCGACCGGATAAATCACGCATGACAGCCATGCGCTGCGGTGGTTTGATCACTGCCGCAACGCTGATATCGCTACCAGACCTTTACCTTCTGTTCGGAACATTCAAGTGACACCCTCCTCCAACCTTCGCGGCGCCCTGCTTGGGTTGCTGGCCTTCGGGATCTTCTCAACCCACGATGTCATCGTGAAGTATCTGGGTGGAAGCTATTCTCCGATCCAGATCGTGTTCTTCTCGGTTCTGTTCGGCTTTCCCATCGCCACCTTCATTCTGCTGCGCGACCAGACCGAGGCGAACTTGCGCCCCAATCATCCGTGGTGGGTCGCCCTGCGCACGGCGGCCTCGGTCGTGGTGGGGATCAGCGCGTTTTACGCCTTCACCGTGCTGCCTTTGGCGCAGGTCTACGCGATCATCTTTGCCTCTCCTTTGCTGATTACGCTTCTGGCGATCCCCATGCTTGGCGAGAAGGTCGGCCTGCGCCGCGGCATTGCTGTGGCCGTCGGGTTGGTGGGCGTTCTGGTGGTACTGCAACCGGGCCAGACAGAGTTCTCTCTCGGGCATATCGGGGCCCTGTTGGCGGCGGTCGGCGGCGCGGTGGCGTCGTTGATTGTGCGCAAGATCGGACGAGAGGAACGCTCGGTCGTGATGCTGCTTTACCCAATGGTGGCCAACTTTGTGCTGATGGGGGCAGCCCTGCCCTTTTTCTACGATCCGATGCCCGGCCAAGATCTTGCCGCTGTTGCCGTGATTGCCGCATTCGCTCTTGTAGCCAGCGCCTGCCTGATCTTCGCCTACCGCGCTGCGCCCGCGGTAATAGTCGCGCCGATGCAATACAGCCAGATCATCTGGGCCGCGATCTACGGCTTCCTTCTGTTTGATGAAACGTTGGACAGGCCGACACTGATCGGCTCGGCCATCATCATTGCATCAGGTATCTACATTGTGGTGCGCGAAGAGCGTGGCGGAACCTCTGCCACCACGCCGGTCCTGCGGACCCGCACCCGCGTGGGAACACCCAGCGCCCTGCGCATTGCGCCGTTCCTGTCGTCTGAGAGGCGAGGCCCTTGGCCCCGTCGGGATAAATAGCCCCTCCTCGCTCCGCTCCTCGCAGCTGCCCCATTGGGGCCGTACCGCTTGCAATTCGGGTCAATCCTGACAATTACACAAAGGATCATGGCTCGAAACTTTCGCATCCCCTCACCGCTACGGCTTGGTAGTCTTGCTTGGCTCGCCGCTGCGATGTGCCTTTTGCCGATGGTGGCCGTGGGAATTGCGGCTCTGACGGGCGGGGTAGAGACCTTTTCTCGCCTCTCTACGTCGGTCCTGCCACGCTATGCGGGTACCACCGCGTTGTTGATTCTGCTGGTGGGCCTGGGCACGGCGGTCATCGGTACAGGCGCCGCTTGGTTGGTGACAGCGACCCGTTTTCCGGGTCGGCGGGTGTTGGAAATCGCCCTTGCCCTGCCCTTGGCCTTCCCGGCTTATGTGCTCGCCTATGCCTACACCGATTTTCTCGACCACCCCGGTTGGGTGCAATCGAGCTTGCGGGACTTCACCGGCTGGGGGCCGCGCGATTATTGGTTCCCGGAAATCCGGTCCCTTGGCGGCGCGGCGCTGATGTTGGTTCTGGTGCTCTACCCCTACGTCTACCTGCTGAGCCGCGCCGCGTTCCTGCAACAAAGCGCCACCGCCTATATCGCCGCGCGAACCCTTGGGGCCGGACCTTGGGGCGCGTTTATCCGCGTGTCCCTGCCCATCGCGCGACCGGCCATCGCCGGCGGCGTATTGCTCGCGCTGATGGAGACTTTGGCCGATTTCGGCACCGTGTCCTACTTCGGCGTGCAGACCTTTGCGACGGGCATTTACCAAGCGTGGTACTCCTTCTTCGACCGAGGCGGCGCGGCGCAACTGGCCCTTTGCCTGCTAATCGTGGCGCTTGTTATTGCCGCGTTGGAGAGGCGGCAGCGGCGCGATCAACGCCAACACGGGGCGGGGCGTCGGTTTGAGGCGATGCAAGCGGTGGAGCTTTCGGGGTGGAAAAGCGCAGGCGCGGTGGCTTTTTGCGGGCTGCCCGTGGTTCTGGGGTTCTTGCTGCCGGTGGGTTTGCTGCTGTCACTGGGGTGGGAACACTTCGACAACATGCTGACAGACCGCTACCTGCGGTTTCTTCGTAACTCACTGATCCTTGCCTCGATCGCCGCTTTGTTCACCGTCGGTGCCGCCGTCATCCTTGGCTTCAACGCCCGACTGCATCCAACCCGTGCCGCCAAGGCCGCGATCCGCGTGGCGGGCCTTGGCTATGCGGTGCCGGGCGGGGTGATTGCCGTGGGGCTGATCGTGCCCTTCGCTGCCTTCGATAACGCCCTTGATGCCTTTATGGAGGCCCGGTTCGGCATAGACACCGGGCTGCTTATCACCGGCTCGATCTGGTTGTTGATTGCCGCCTATGGCGTCCGCTTCATGGCCGCAGCGCTTAGTGCCTACGACGCGGGCTTGAGCACGATTAACCCCAACGTCGATGCGGTCGCCCGTACCCTTGGCCGCACCCCGCGACGGATGTTGGCGGGTGTGCATTTGCCGATCTTGCGCCCGTCGATCCTGACCGGGCTTCTGATCGTCTTTGTCGATGTGATGAAAGAGCTTCCCGCGACGCTTATCATGCGACCGTTCAACTTTGACACGCTGGCCGTGCAGGCCCACCGCCTCGCTGCCGATGAACGGTTGGGAGAGGCCGCTGGCCCCTCCCTTGTGATTGCTGGCGTTGGTCTGCTTCCGGTCGTGATCCTATGCCTAAGCCTGGGACGCGAACACACCGCCCGCCGGTTCGTGCCCGAGCCGACGGAGGCGTAACCAGAGCCTTGCAAGGCTCTGTACAAACCCTTGCAAGGGTTTGGTCGCGCTCACATCAACTCGCGGACATCCGTCAGGCGGCCCGTGATCGCTGCGGCGGCAGCCATTGCAGGCGACATCAAGTGTGTGCGCCCGCCCCGGCCTTGGCGGCCTTCGAAGTTGCGGTTGGATGTGGCCGCGCAGCGCTCTCCGGGGGAAAGCTGATCGGGGTTCATCGCAAGGCACATGGAGCAGCCGGCAAGGCGCCATTCAAACCCGGCGTCCTTGAAGATGTCGGCCAGGCCTTCCTCTTCCGCCTGTGCCCGGACAAGGCCTGATCCGGGAACGATCATCGCCCGCAGCCCGTCTTTGACCTTCTTGCCCTTCAGGATCTCGGCGGCGGCGCGCAGATCTTCGATGCGGCCGTTGGTGCAGGACCCGATGAAGACCGTGTCGATCTCGATCTGATCCAGCGGTGTGCCCGCTGTCAGACCCATGT
Source organism: Rhodobacteraceae bacterium M385 (assembly GCA_025141835.1). Taxonomy (NCBI): domain Bacteria; kingdom Pseudomonadati; phylum Pseudomonadota; class Alphaproteobacteria; order Rhodobacterales; family Paracoccaceae; species Rhodobacteraceae bacterium M385. The sequence continues at coordinate 111,048 of CP081102.1, forward strand.
AGTCAAGCGAGCGTTGCGCCGCGTTGACCTTGCCGCCTTCAAAGCTGTCGGCAGCAGGCACATTTGCGGTGATCGGCAGCACGTCCTCGGGCGAGGTGCCCCAGGTCACAACCGGCGCGATATCTTCGCCTCGGATCGTGATGATCTCATCCCACTGGGCGTCGTCGTCAGAGTAGAGCGTTTTCCACCACGCCAACGCGGCTTCCCACTGGGCGCCCTTGGGGGCGTGGGGGCGGCCCATGCAGTATTCAAACGTCTTCTCGTCCGGGGCGATGATACCGGCGCGGGCGCCGCCCTCGATCGCCATGTTGCAGACGGTCATCCGCCCTTCCATGGACAGATCGCGGATCGCTTCGCCGCAATACTCGATGACATAGCCGGTGCCGCCCGCCGTGCCTGTGCGGCCAATTACGGTCAGGGTGATGTCCTTGGCAGTCACACCGGGGGCGAGTTTGCCGGTGATCTCCACCTTCATGTTCTTGGATTTCTTCTGGATCAGCGTTTGCGTCGCCAGAACATGCTCCACTTCAGACGTGCCGATGCCGTGAGCCAGCGCGCCGAACGCGCCGTGGGTGGCGGTGTGGCTATCGCCGCAGACCACTGTCATGCCGGGCAACGTCCAACCCTGCTCGGGCCCGACGATATGCACGATTCCTTGGCGGACGTCGGACACGGGGTAGTAGTGAATGCCGAAATCCTTGGCGTTCTTGTCGAGGGCAGCGACCTGAATGGCGCTATCCTCGGTCATGTTCTTGGGGTCGTTACGGCCCGGCGTCGTGGGGACGTTATGATCCGGCACGGCGATGGTCTTGTCGGGCGCGTGAACGCCGCGGCCCGCCATGCGCAAGCCTTCAAACGCCTGTGGGCTGGTCACTTCGTGGACCAAGTGGCGGTCGATATAGAGAAGGCAGGTGCCGTCCTCTGCCTCATGGGCGAGGTGCGCGTCCCAGATTTTGTCGTAGAGTGTCTTGCCGGTCATGGCTGGATCCTGTCGGAAAAAGGTGTGGGTCTGGTCGATATCTTCAGGCGCGCTAGCTCATAGCCCACCAAGGCAAAGCGTCTGCGCGCCGAAAAAGCGCCAAGGCAGACGGGCGCGGTCGCCGATATCGAAAAAGCTTCTCATGGGGCAGGAATTACACGGGTGCGCGCTGCTTGCCAAGGGTGGCGCTTGCCCGAAGCCGCCCTGCAAGCGTAGGCTATAAGAACACAAACGAGGACCAGAATGGACCCTGAGGAACTTCCGCCGGAAATTATCGACGTCGAAGCGCAGGCGTTGAATGCCGCAATGGGTGAGATTTCGGGTCTAATCGGCCAATTCGAGACGTTTCTTTCCTCTCTCCTTCGCCCTTGGAATGCCTATCAGGTTGGCATCTTTCTGGTGCTTCTGGCCGGCGCTTGGTTGATGCGGCGCATCTTTGGCGGGCCGATCCGTAACTGGATGGCATCGCGGGAAGGCTGGCCCACATGGCGAATGCGCATCCTTGCGATCATAAATCGCCGCCTGTTCATCATCTTTTTCGTCATGCTGATCTGGCTCGTCGTCTTGATTATGCGCGAGGTGACCTGGCCGTCCCGGTCCTTCCTGCTGACCATCGCAGCGGAACTTTCGACGGCTTGGCTTTTCGTGGTTTTTGTCACCCGGCTGATCCGATCCGCCTTCTTTCGGACCATCGTGCGCTACGGCGCCTGGATCTACGTCACGATTGAAATCCTTAACGTCCGGGACGAGGCCATTGCGATCCTTGATTCCGTGGGTTTTGACATCGGCAATGCCCGGATTTCCCTGTTCACCGTGGTCCAGGGCGTTCTTGTCGTCGCCGCTCTCATCATCATCGCTCGCTTCCTGACCGGCACTGCCAGCTCGCGGATCGAGAAGAACGATGAAATGTCGCCCTCCATGCGGGTTCTTGCGGTCAAGTTTCTGCAACTCACCTTCTATGGCATCGCCGTTTATGCCGGTCTGCGGTTAACGGGGATTGATCTGACCGGGCTTGCCGTTCTGTCCGGTGCGATTGGTGTGGGTCTTGGTTTTGGCTTGCAGAAAGTCGTCTCTAACCTCGTGTCCGGGGTCATTATTCTGCTCGATAAGTCGATCAAGCCCGGCGACGTAATTTCCCTGGGCGAGACCTTCGGCTGGATTAACTCCCTTGGGGCGCGATACGTCAGCGTCGTAACGCGCGATGGGAAGGAATACCTGATCCCCAACGAGGACCTTATCACCAGCCAAGTGGTGAACTGGTCCCACTCCAACGATTTTGTGCGCCTCGATATCTATTTCGGCACCGCTTACGCCGATGATCCCCATCTGGTGCGCAAACTGGCGATCGACGCGGCAAAAAGCGTGCCTCGCGTGCTGCCCGACCGAGCGCCCGTGTGCCACGTGGTGGGTTTCGGCGATTCCAGTGTGGACTACATCCTGCGATTCTGGATTCAGGACCCCACGGGCGGTCTGACCAACATTCGCGGGAACGTCTATCTGGCGCTTTGGGATACGTTCCGCGAGAACGAGATTTCGATTCCGTTCCCGCAGCGCGAAGTAAAAATGTTGGACAATCCCGCCGATTAGAGCCTTTTTCTATAGGTTCTTCGTGGTCGCCAACATTTTGGGGTCCAGCTTCAGCTCGATGATATGCAACCCGCCCTTGAGGGCCTCGGCATATGCGTCGGCGAACTGCGCGTTTTCCGTGATCGTGTGTCCGGTGCCGCCATAGGCCCCGGCAAGCGCGGCGTAATCTGGGTTGAACAGATCAGTCCCCGACACGCGCCCGGGATAGTGTTTCTCCTGATGCATTCGGATCGTGCCATAGCGCCCGTTATTGGCGACAATCACGATGATATCGGCCCCATGCTGTTGCGCGGTCGAAAGCTCATTAATCGTCATTTGCAGGCAACCGTCACCCGCAAGGCAAATCACCGGCTGATCAGGGTTCTGCAACTTGGCCGAGATCGCAGCAGGCAGACCATACCCCATCGAGCCTGAGGTCGGCGCAAGCTGCGTGCCGTACTGCCGGAAGCGGTGGTAGCGATGCAGGAACGCCGCATAGTTGCCCGCGCCGTTTGTGATGATCGTATCGGCGCTGGCGTTGTCGCGTAGCCAGCCGATGATCTGCTCCATCTGGACGTCGCCGGGGGTGGCTTGGGGCTGTTGCCAAGCCTCGTATTCGGCCCGCGCTGCCGCCGCACCCCGGTCACCGCATTCTGACGTGGCCGACAAGAATTGATATAGCATTGATATAGGGGTGCCGGTGATCGCGAAGCTTGCCGGGTAGGTTTTGCTTGCCGCCTCGGCCGAGGGGGAGACCTGCAAAATCACCGGCGGATTGGCTGGGTTCAGCAAGGTGAAATCCGCCGTGGTGATGTCGTTCAGTTCCGCCCCCAGAAGCAGGATGCAATCGGCCTCCGTCAGGCGTTTCCCCAACGCCGGGTTTGCGCCAACGCCAAGATCGCCCGCGTAATTCGGATGGTCGTTGTCGATGTAATCTTGCCTCCGGAACGTCACGGCGATGGGTGCACCCGTCCGCTCGGCCAGAGACTGCGCAGTTTGCTTGTCCGTCTCGCTCCAATGAGAGCCGCCACAAAGGATCAACGGACGTTTGGCGAGGGCGAACGCCTCGACCATCGGAGCGATATCATCGGGGTGAACACTCGCAGGTGCGCGCGCGCCGGGGCGTTGCTTGGGCACATCGGCCAGCGCTGAAAGGATATCTTCGGGCAGGGCCAGGACGACAGGGCCGGGGCGGCCTGATTGGGCGATGGCAAAAGCACGGTCGATGTATTCGGCCAGACGATCGGTACGCTCTACTTCTGCGGACCATTTTACCAGTGGTCCAAAAAACGCCCTGTAATCAACCTCTTGAAAGACGCCGCGGTCCCGATGTTTCAGCGGGATTTGCCCCACGAAACACACCATCGGCGTGGCGTCATGCATGGCGATATGCAGGCCCGCGCTGGCATTTGTCGCGCCGGGACCACGGGTCACGAACAGCACGCCGGGCTGGCCTGTCATCTTGCCGTGGGCTTCCGCCATCATCGCCGCGCCGCCTTCCTGCCGGCAAACGATGTTGGGTATGTCGAGGTCATGGAGACCATCAAGCGCCGCCAAAAAGCTTTCGCCCGGAACCGAGAACACGCGCCCTACCCCGTGCATCGCCAACCGATCAGCCAGAATTTTACCGCCGTGAACCTGTGTCATGTCGCGCCTTTCCACCCGTTTGGGCGACCTTTGCCCCACACATTGGGAAGGTCAACAGCTTGCGTCTGGGTGGAACTCTGGCGGGATCGTGTCGTGGCCATCAAGGATCAGCGATGTGAGCATTTCGGCCATCACCGGGGCCATGGCGAGGCCGATCTTGAAGCCGCCATTTGCGATATACGCGCCGTCCCGCGTCGGGTGCGGCCCCACCATCGGTGCACGGCTTTTGGCCCGAGGCCGCACGCCTGCCCAGCGGGCAATAACCGGTGCATCGGCCAGGACCGGAACAGCGGCCTGTGCGGCACTAATAAGGGGATTTAGCTGCATATCGGTGGTATCGGCTGCGTCAAACTCCCGCTCGGTGGTGGAGCCGATGGCCACCGTACCGTCACCATGGGGGACCACATGCAACCCATCCACAAACACCTGCGGGGCATTGCGCAGATCAGCCTTCAGCAAAGCCGCCTGCCCTTTGATCGGCGCGCCGACCAGCTTGCCGTGCGCCTTCGATATCTCGGACAGGTCGGCGGCTCCGGTGGCCCAAACCTCGATCCCGCGTTTGGGGGCTTCGGGCACGACCTCAACCCCCGAAACAGCCAAAGCGGCGGCCAGCGCGGCGCAGGCTTGGCGAGGGTGGATTCGCGCGGTGAGAGTATCGTGGATCACAAGGCCCGTGGGCGTTTCAATGCCAACGGAAACCTCGCGCGCTGGAATGACCTGCCACGTGTAACGACCCCCCCAAAGCGCCGTAGCCGTCCCTTCCCGCTTACGGGCCAAGGCAACGGCAGCGTCATCGGCAAGCGGTTGTATCCGCCCCGTGCGCCCATAGCCGGGGTTCTTGCCGCCGACTTCTGCGATGCGCTTCCACAACGCCTCGGCCCCATCCAAAGCGTTGAATTGCATCGCTTTCTTCGGGTTCCAGTTCTCCGGCACATGGGGGGCCAAAGCGCCCACGATGCCACCGGACGCGCCCGCCGCCACGCCATTAGGATCGACCACCTGAACCTTTGCGCCCCGTTGCACCAACATCCATGCGCACATCAGCCCGGTAATGCCGGCCCCTCTGACTGTGATTTCGGTCATTGCAACTCCGTCAGGCTTGGCAGATGGTCCGCCGCAGAATGGATAGGACGCGCCATGATCGAGGACCAGCACAACATCGAATGGCGAGACAATGTTCCGGTCTCGACACGGTTCGCCGACCCCTTTTATTCCCTTAACGACGGCCTGGCGGAAACCCGGTTTGTCTACCTTGGTGGCAACGACCTGCCCGCGCGGTTTCGGGATGGCTTTCACGTGGCAGAACTTGGGTTTGGCACCGGCCTGAACTTTCTGGCGACGCTTCAAGCATTTCGGGAGTCGGGCACTTCGGGCAAGCTGCATTTCACCTCGTTTGAGGCATTTCCTATCAGTCCCCAAGATCGCGCCCGCGCCCTTGTCCCTTTCCCGGATCTTCCGGTGGATATCTTGCTGGAAGACCCGTTTGAGCCGCAGATTACCGGCGATGATTTTGAGCTATCCGTCATCATCGGCGACGCCCGCGAAACATTGCCTACCCTGCCCCTTAGAGCCGATGCATGGTTTCTGGATGGCTTCGCTCCGGCGCAAAATCCCGAGCTGTGGGAGGATGATCTACTGCATTCTGTCGCCGCACACACCGCTCTGGGCGGCACCTTTGCCACATATACGGCCGCTGGACGCATTCGCCGAACTTTGGCAGAGGCTGGCTTCACCGTCGAACGGGTCACAGGTTTTGGCAGGAAACGTCACATGACACGGGGGAAACTGGGATGAGCAGCAACCCTAAACTTGGCATCTACCTGATGATTGCCACCACTTTCGTCTTCGCCGTTCAAGACGGGATCAGCCGCCATTTGGCGACTGAGTACAACGTCTTCATGGTCGTGATGATCCGCTATTGGTTCTTCGCCGCTTTCGTCATCACCATCGCGTCGCGCATGGCGGGCGGCGTGCGGGCAGCGGCCCAAACCTCTCAACCCTTCATACAAGCGTTTCGGGGTATCCTTCTAGCAACCGAGATCTGTGTGATGGTGGGCGGTTTTGTCTTGCTTGGCCTTGTGGAATCTCATGCCATGTTTGCTTGTTACCCGCTTCTTGTGGCGGCCCTTTCCGGCCCCATTCTGGGCGAAAGAGTCGGGTGGCGCAGATGGACGGCAATCGGCATCGGCTTTGTGGGCGTTTTGGTTATTCTGCAACCGGGCTACGGCGTATTTTCGATCTACGCGCTGGTGCCTTTGACGGCGGCATTCATGTTTGCGCTCTACAATTTGCTGACCCGCTACGTCGCCGCCAAAGATCGCGCGGCCACCAGCTTTTTCTGGACCGGCACCATGGGCGCGATCGTTTCGACCTGCATCGGCGTCTGGTTTTGGGAACCGATGATTTCGACCGACTGGATCTGGATGGCCACGCTATGCGTCACGGGGGCGACGGGGCATTTCCTGTTGATCAAAACCTATGAAGTTGCCGAAGCCTCCGAGGTGCAGCCCTTTGCCTATCTGCAATTGGTCTTCGCCTCTGCCATCGGATTGTTCGTGTTTCACGAAACCTTGGCGAACAACGTCATGATCGGGGCGGGCATCGTGATTTGCGCCGGGTTGTTCACCCTATGGCGCGAAAAGAAGGTTGCTGAAGGCTAACGGCACATGGGCAACGAAAAGGGCGGCCCCCGAACTGGAGCCGCCCTGTTCACGTACATCTCAGGGGAAGAATTACTCCTCCGAACTACCGAGCGATACAAGGTAGGCATAAAGGTTCAGCGCGTCTTCTTCCGAGCGGACCCGGAAGCTCATCGCGCCGCGCAGGCTGTCGTCGCCAGCTGCTTCGCGAATCCAGCCAGTTGGGTCTTGGACGTAGGCAACGAAGGATTCTTCGTCCCACGTCATTTCTGCGTCCATCAGGGCTTCAAGACCTGCGGAATAGCGGAAGTCTTCGACCGAGCCGATAGTCCGACCATGAATGCCGTAAAGGTTTGGACCGGTACGCGCATTACGCCCGGCGAGTGTTTCCCCTTCGGCATCCACAACAACGTGGCAGGAAATGCACTGGCGGAAAGTACGCTCTCCGGCGGCGGCGTCACCGGTGGCGTGGCCATCGGCAAAAACAGGGGTCGTAAGGAGTGTCGCTGTGGCGGCTAGGATAGAAAGTGGCTTCATTGATCGTCTCCTACTAAAGCTGATGAATGTATAACTAGGTTGCTTGACGAATGTTCACACCTTTTGGTGAGGCATAACGACATGGGGCCACTGTTCGCCAATACCTGCCTGGTCTTGAACTTTGATAAAACGACGCGGGCGCTTTCACAAATGACCGGAAATAAACCCGCACCACTGGTCAATTTACGCGCAATAGCGCATGTGGCGCTGCAACAAGAACCCGGCCCCGTTTGGGGGCCCTGAAACAGCCGATACGCCAATGAAAATTCACATTCCCACCTGGATCGACGGAACCTTGCAACCTGTGGAAAAACTGGAGGCGCATCAGCGCGGGCTCCGGCACAAGGCGGTTTCGGTGTTTCTGCTGAGGGATGGGGACGTGCTACTGCAACGGCGGGCGATGGGGAAATACCACACGCCCGGGCTTTGGGCGAATACCTGTTGTACGCACCCCCAGTGGGACGAAAGCGGCATGGATTGCGCCGTTCGGCGGCTGGATGAAGAGCTGGGGATTAAAGGCATTTCCTTAACGTTTCGGGATACCGTGGAATACCGGGCGGACGTGGGCGGCGGCCTGATTGAGCATGAAGTTGTGGATATCTTTGTGGGCGAAGTGACGTTGGGTCAAGAACCAGTCATGAACCCCGATGAGGTCATGGATGTCGCTTGGCGGCCCCTTGCCACGTTGAAGGCCGAAGTCGCCGCCGCGCCGGAACTCTATACGCCGTGGCTGCGCATTTACCTGGATGATTATGCGGACCTGATTTTCGACCGGACTTAACCCGGCAATACCACCGAATTGCCAACCCCACCTAGCCCATAGGTTGCGAGAGGCCATCGCGCTGTCCATATAGGGCCTGAACGGATGGAGGCCCCTATGGCGAAAGATGAATTCCCCGGCTGGCACGGCACAACGATCATTGGCGTGCGCAAGGGCGGCAAAGTGGTTGTAGCGGGTGACGGACAAGTCAGCCTTGGGCCGACGGTCATCAAGGGCAGCGCCCGCAAGGTGCGGCGTTTGTCGCCGGGCGGATACGATGTCGTTTGCGGGTTTGCGGGCTCCACCGCCGATGCCTTCACCCTGTTGGAGCGTCTTGAAGCCAAGCTAGAGGCGACGCCCGGTCAATTGCAGCGGGCCAGCGTTGAACTGGCCAAGGATTGGCGCACCGATAAGTACCTGCAAAAACTGGAAGCGATGCTGATCGTCACCGATGGGTCCGAGCTGTACATCATCACCGGCGCGGGCGATGTGCTGGAACCAGAGCACGGCATTGCTGCGATTGGATCGGGCGGCAACTACGCCTTGGCCGCTGCGCGCGGAATGCTCGACAGCGACAAAGACGCCGAAGCGATTGCCCGCGATGCCATGGCGATTGCATCCGACATCTGCGTCTACACCAACGGTAACCTGACCGTAGAAACGATCTCTGCATGAGCGATGTGACCCGCGATGACCTCCGCGCCGCTGTTGGTGCGGGCCTGATGTCCGAGGCTCAGGCGGCTTCTCTGCTGGCGCTGGCGGAAGAGCGTGAGGGCGTGCGGGCGCGGCGGAGCGGCCTTGATGAACCGTTTGAGCTGTTTAAAGGCTTCAACGAGATCTTCATCGTCGTCGGCCTCTCGATCCTGTTCGCGGGCTGGACGGGCGTGACGGGTCTGTCGATCTTCACCACCACCAGCGGCTACGTCTTGGGGATGGTGTTTTCGTTCGCGGCGATGGGTGTGCTGGTCCTGCTGGCACGCTACTTCACCCTCACCCGGCGCATGGTGGCCCCCTCTATCGCGCTGGCTGTGATGTTTGGGCTTTCCGCCGTGCAGTTCGGCCTGTCCTTTGCAGCGATGATGGACATGACATTTCAAGCCAGTTGGACGGTGGCTGCGGGCCTTTCTGGTGTGCTGCTGGCTTTCTACTATCTGCTTTACCGCGTGCCGTTCACCGTTGCGCTGATCGCTGTGTCCGTTGTGGTGCTGACTTTCGGGCTTGTCACTATTGGCGGCACGGTGCCGGACGGGATTGATGACCTGTTTCTTCTGTCCGCCGATGGCCCTTTTGCGATCATCACGATCCTTCTTGGCCTCGCGGGCCTTGCCATTGCGCTCGCCTTTGACATGAGCGACCCGCACCGCGTGACGCGGCGGGCCGCCTCGGGCTTTTGGCTGCACGTCATCGCCGCACCCGCGATCGTAAACACCGTGGCGCTGAGCCTGTTCCAAAACCCGGATGCGGGCGCAAAGCTGATGCTGCTGGTCTTCATCGCCTTCATGGCGCTGTTTGCCGTGGTGATTGACCGCCGTTCTTTCCTTGTGTCGGGCGTTGGCTACGTCGTGGCGCTCTCCATTTCAGTTGTTGAAGGTGAAGGCGCTTTCCTGGTGATCCTGCTTCTTGGGGTCGGCATGGTAGTGCTTGGCGCCCAATGGGAACGTATCCGTGGCGCGATCATGCGCGGCCTTCCCAACTTCCCCGGTAAAACCCGTCTGCCCCCTTGGGCAGCAAAGGAGGCTCAATCATGAGTGACCTAACCCCCCGCGAAATCGTGTCAGAACTTGACCGTTTCATCATCGGCCAGAACGACGCCAAACGCGCCACCGCCGTGGCCCTGCGTAACCGTTGGCGGCGCAAACAGTTGGGCGATGACCTGCGTGATGAGGTCTACCCAAAGAACATCCTGATGATCGGACCCACAGGCGTCGGCAAAACCGAGATCAGCCGCCGCTTGGCCAAACTGGCAAAAGCGCCGTTCATCAAGGTTGAAGCTACCAAGTTCACCGAAGTGGGCTACGTGGGCCGCGATGTTGAACAAATCATCCGCGATCTGGTGGAATCCGCGCAAGTGATGGTCCGCGAGCACATGCGCGAAGAGGTGAAGGCCAAGGCGCACGATGCCGCCGAAAACCGCGTGATCGAGGCTTTGGCGGGGGAAAGCGCCCGCGATCAAACCCGCGAGATGTTCCGCAAAAAGCTCCGCGCGGGGGAGTTGGACGATACGGTGATTGAGCTTGAGGTTGCCGATACCTCTAACCCTCTTGGTGGCTTTGAAATCCCCGGTCAGCCGGGCGGCATGGGGGGCATGGGCCCCGGCATGATGAACCTGGGCGATCTGTTCAAAGGCATGGGCGGGCGCACCGTAAAGCGGCGTCTGACCGTGGCCGCCAGCTATGATATGCTGATCGAGGAAGAGGCCGACAAACTGCTGGATGCGGAAACCGTCACGAAAGAGGCTCTGCGGGCGGTGGAGCAAAGCGGGATCGTGTTTATCGACGAGATCGACAAGGTTTGCGCCCGATCCGATGCCCGCGGTGCCGATGTGTCCCGTGAAGGGGTGCAGCGCGATCTACTGCCGTTGATCGAAGGCACAAGCGTTTCCACCAAGCATGGTCCAGTGAAGACCGACCACATCCTGTTCATCGCCTCGGGCGCGTTCCACATTGCAAAGCCGTCCGACTTGTTACCGGAATTACAGGGCCGCTTGCCGATCCGCGTGAACCTGCGGGCGCTTACCGAAGATGATTTCGTGCGCATCCTGACGGAAACCGACAACGCCCTGACGCGCCAATATACGGCCCTTATGGCAACCGAAGAAGTCACGGTAGAATTCACCGAAGACGGGATCAAAGCGCTGGCGCATATCGCGGCCGAAGTGAACGAGAGCATCGAAAATATCGGCGCGCGCAGGCTTTATACAGTGCTGGAGCGGGTGTTTGAGGAGCTGAGCTTCACCGCCCCCGACCGTTCCGGCGACGTGGTAAAGGTAGATGCCGCCTTTGTGGAAGAGAACCTCGGCGAATTAACGCGCAGCACCGATTTAAGTCGCTACGTTTTGTAAGCGCTTGCTGGTATCAGGGCCTATGGAGAACGCCCCGATCACCCGTCGCGCCTTGATGTGCGGTGTTGCTGCCCTGCCTTTGGTGGGATGCGGGGCGGTGCCCGATATCATGATCGTGCCGGAAGCGGCCTCGGTTGGTACGAATGAGACGGTCTTTGCGGCCACCAATCGCGTCTTCCGCGATGGCGCGTTCCAGTCTGACAGGCAGGAGCTGCTGTCGTTCACGCAATTCAACATTTCCGTTCCGCCCGATAGGGAAGTCGGGGCCGTGGAGCCCGGCCGCCCGCGACGCCGGGGGCCTGATCTGCAAACCGAATTTGTTGCCAGCGCCGGCAACCACTTGCGATCGCCCGAGGCCTTTCGCGCCGCCCTTCAGGCCGAGGCGCAAAGGTCCGGGTCCCGCGAGGTTATGGTGTTCATCCACGGCTTCAACAGCACCGTCGGAACTGGCCTTTATCGGACTGCGCAAATCCACCACGATTTCGCTATTCCCGGCATTCCCGTTCATTACTCGTGGCCCAGCGCCGGACATCCCTTGGGCTATGCCTATGACCGGGATTCGGCTCTGTTTGCCCGCGATGGGCTGGAGGCGCTACTTCGTGAGATCGTCGCCGCGGGTCTGGATATCGTCCTGACCGCCCATTCGCTTGGGTCCGGTGTGGTGATGGAGGTTCTTCGCCAACTTCGCATCGGCGGCCAAGACACCGTGTTGAACCGGATCAACGGCGTGATCTTGTTCTCTCCCGATATCGACGTGGACGTGTTTCGGGGGCAAGCGGCGCGAATTGGCACCTTGCCACAGCCCTTTGTTATCTTCACCTCTCAACGGGACAGAGCGCTAACGGTCTCGGCCCGAATTACCGGGCTGAGAGAACGGGTTGGCAACCTGTCGAACCCTGAAGACCTTGCGGATTTTGAAGTGACCTTGATCGACGTGAGCGCCTTCGCGGGCGGTGTGCGTGATCCGTTGAACCATTTTGCCGGGGCTACCTCGCCCGCCGTGGTGCAGATCTTGCGAGAGGTGGCCCAGCTTAACAGCGCGTTTGAGCAGGACACGACCCAGCAAACCGGCCTATTGCCCGGCACAATCCTGACGATCCAGAACGCGACGCAGGTGTTACTTACGCCCGTGAACCAGAACTAGCGCCGCCGTTTGAGGTAGACGTAATAAGCTCCACCGCCGCCGTGGCGTTGATGGGCCTCTCGGATATCAAGGATCATCGCACCAAGAGGCGGAGAGGTCAGCCAATTGGGTATCTGATGCTTCAATATCCCGCGTCGGATCGGGATCGGCCCGCCGCTGTCACGGTCTTTGCCTTTACCTGTAATCACCAGAACCAAACGCCGGTTCATCTCGTGAGAATGGAAGATGAAACTGATCAAGGCGGGGTGCGCCTCGGCCAAGGTCATACCATGAAGGTCGATGCGGCCCTCGGGCTTTAGCTTGCCGCGCGTCATGCGTTTATGGGTGCCGTGATCCATGCGGACGGGGGCATGGGCCAGTTGCGCCGAAAGGCTCGGGACGTGATTGACCGTGCCTTTGCTGAACGAAGACTTCTCACCCACGCGGAACGCGGGCAGTCGCTCGGCGGTGGTGCTTGGCTGTGGCCGGATCGGCGCGGGTTTCTTAACGGGTGCGTCTTCGGTGATCTTTGGCGCGCCGCTGCGGTCCATCGGCGTTGCCGTGGCTGCGACCCGGTCCCATAGGGCTTTGTCGTCCTCCGACATGCCTCTCTTGCTGCGCCGCACCATTGCTTAAGCGTCCGGGATCAACTGATGCGCCCGCTCGATCGGCAAAAGCACCATCATGCGGCCTGGGTCGCGGATCACGCCAGCGGCTTCTCCGGCCTCATCGCCATATCCAAAAAAGATATCCGCACGCTGCGCGCCTTGGATGGCGCCACCGGTATCTTGGGCAATCATCAGGCGGTTGATCGGGTCGTTGCCCTCTTTCTCGATCCAGACAGGGGCGCCGAGAGGGGTGAAATCCGGGTCCACCGCGATAGAGCGATGGGGCGTAATGTTGCGGTTCATCGCCCCAAGGGGGCCGAGGTTCGGGTCGGTGATGTCGACCTCTCGGAAGAAAACGTAGCTGGGGTTATGGTGCAACAGATCGCGCCCCTGTGACGGGTTGCGCCGTACCCATGATTGGATCACCTGTGCGCTGACCTGATGGGGCTGGTACACGCCGCGCCGCACGAGTTCCCGTCCGATGGAGCGGTATTCATGGCCATTGCGTCCGCCGTAACCCACCCGAATGGCTCCGCCGCCCGCAAGGCTTATCCTGCCAGAGCCTTGGATTTGCAGAAAGAACAGCTCCACCGGGTCATCCACCCAGGCGATCTCCAGCCCTCGGCCTTCCAACACGCGGGTATCCTCGATCTGCTCACGCGATAGCCATTGGCCCGTGACCTCGGGCGGCATCCGGTAGACCGGGAAGCGGTAACGGCTGGTGCGGGTACGTGAACCGCTGAGTTCCGGCTCGTAATAACCCGTGAATAGCGCCGGGCTTTCGCCACCAATCAAAACGGGGCGAAAGAACAGCTCGAAGAAGGTGCGGGCATCAGGGGCGGTTTCCGCCACATTGCACAGCGCCGCCCAATCCGAGCCCTCAAGATCCATACAGGTGTTTCGGAAAACCGAAAGGGCCGCGGCGTGATCGTCCGTGGCCCATCCATTCAGGTCGTCAAAATCAAGAAGCTGCACAGGCTCATCCGCCACGGCGATGCTCGCCATCATCAGAAAGGCAATGACACTTGCGAGCCGTCTCATCGGTCATCCGTCGGTGGCCACCAAGGCCCAGTTCGGATCATCAGACCCCATAGAGCGGGCGAATGTCCACACATCGCGCTGGCGCTTGATCGCCGTGCTGTCGCCTTCGATGATCTCACCCTCGGCGTTGCGCACAACGCTTGTCAGCTCACTCACGAAACGCACGGTGATTTCGCCAACACTGGTAGCCCGGTCAAAGGTGGCACCTTGCAGGGTGATTTCGCGCACGCCGATGAACTCTGCCTCGATCTTCAGGCCTTGTTCGTTGCGCTGGTTGATGACTTGTTCAAACGTTTCCAGCACATCGGGGGCAAGGAACGGGCGCAGCCCTTCCACGTCGCCGCTTTCAAAGGCCATCAAGATCATCTCATAGGCCTGCCGTGCGCCGCCGAGGAATTCACCTACGCGGAAGCCGGGCTCTGCCATCTTCATCGCCGCCAGTGCCTTGGCGCTATCGGTGCCATCTTCGACGTGATCGGTAATGTCTTCGTCGGGGCCACCTTCGATGACCTCAAACTCTCGCCGGACACGGGTGCCAGCGGGGGCGGGCGGTTTTTCAAACCCATCCCGAGAGCCCAACACAGAACGTAGGCGCAAAATCAGAAAAACTGCGATGCCAGCCAGCACCAACAAGGACAAAAGGGAGGAGTTCATGTCACCTCGATTGGGTGTGTGGGTTAAAATATTGATCTTCAGCCACATATGTAGGGCAGGGGTGGGATCAAGTCCATTGCGCCGAGGTGCATGGGTGCGGTTTACACGGTTTGCGGTGAAAGGGCCGCGTGAAGGCTGAAAAGGCGTTAAGATAATGTGGCTGTTTTTTGTATTCATCGCGGTTCCGCTGATCGAGATTGGTCTGTTCATCCAAGTCGGTGGCTGGCTTGGCCTTTGGCCGACCCTGGCAATTGTGCTGCTGACGGCCATCGCCGGGACGGCATTGGTTAAGAGCCAGGGGGCGCAGGCCCTTGCGCAGTTGCAGAACAGCTTCAACGACCTCCGCGACCCGACCGAGCCTTTGGCACATGGCGCGATGATCCTGTTTTCCGGCGCGCTCTTGCTGACGCCGGGTTTCTTCACCGACGCCCTTGGTTTCGCACTTCTGGTGCCCGCGTTCCGTCGCTTCGTGCTGAAACGGATCAAGGAACGGGTGAATGTGCAAACTGTGCATACGGATCGGGGCTGGCAACCACAGGATGAAACGATCATCGAAGGCACCTTTACTGCTGATGATCCCGAGCACCCCTCTGGCCCCTCGGGCTGGCGCAGGGATTGAGGCCGGGCGACGGGCCTGCTAAAGCACCTCCGACCTCGAATTAAGGAGAGACCCTATGTCCGACGCCTCTGCTAACGGCGACGCAACCGCAGGCGCAGCAGCTGAGCCTGCCGCGCAACTTCCCAAGATGCAAATCCTGGGCCAATTCATCCGCGATCTGTCGTTTGAAAATGCAGCTGTGCAAAACGGCGTTGTAGCCCAAGGCCAGCCTGACATTCAGGTGCAGGTGGCGCTGGACGCCCGCAAGCGGACGACGGAAAACCAGTACGACGTCATCATGAAGCTGAAGGTCGAGAGCAAGACCAAGGAAGATGAGCCCAAGGCGATTTTCCTGATCGAGCTTGAGTATGGCGGCGTTTTCCTGATTGAAAACATTGCCGAGCAGCAATTGCACCCGTTCCTGATGATCGAATGCCCTCGGATGCTGTTCCCCTTCGTGCGCCGCATCATCTCGGACGTGTCGCGTGACGGTGGTTATCCACCACTGAACCTTGATCAGATTGATTTCGTGGCGCTTTACCGCCAGCAGCTTGCCGCGCGTCAAGCGCAGCAGCCCCAAGGCACAGCGTAAGCTTTAGCTGAGATCAGGAAAGGCGCGACCAGATCGTGTCTTTTCCCAAAGCTTCGACAAAGGCCGCGTGAGCGGCCTTTTCTTCATCCGTCAGACGTGAAGGCAGGGCGTTTGGGCGTGGTCTCGGACGCCAATTGGCATCCTCCTCCTGCTTAGCGTTGTTGGATTTGGTCTGCGACAGGGCAAAATCCGGCTGTTTGCCGCCTGTCAGTTCCAGATACACATCGGCTAGAATCTCGGAGTCAAGCAACGCGCCGTGCTTTTCACGGGCGGAGTTATCAATGCCGAACCGACGGCACAGCGCATCCAAAGACGCGGGCGAGCCGGGGAATTTCTTGCGGGCGATTTTCAGCGTATCAAGAGCTTGGCTATTGGGCAGCGTTGGTTTCCCCGCCCACTCAAGCTCGGCATTCAGGAAACGCATATCGAATTCAGCGTTGTGAATGACCATCTGGGAATCGCCCACGAAATCCAGAAAATCCTGCGCGATTGCCGCGAAAACAGGCTTGTCGGCCAGGAAATCTTCGCCAATGCCGTGCACTTCAAACGCCTCTTTCGGCATGTCGCGTTCGGGCTGGATATACTGGTGATAGGTTTTTCCGGTCGCGACCTGGTTGAACACCTCCACGGCCCCAATCTCGACAATTCGGTGACGGGGGTCATCGTAGGGGTTAAGGCCAGTGGTTTCCGTATCGAGGACGATCTCACGCATCAATCATGTGCCTTGGGTCAGTTGCGAAACCAGATGTGCCACGTCTTCGCGGGTTCCGTCCAGCGTATCCGTGTGGATCACATAGGTCGCTCGGTCCCGCTTTTGCGTATCAGGCATTTGCCGGGACAGAAGGTCGTTCAGGGTTTCCTCACTCGTGCCACGGGCCAGCACCCGGCGGCGCTGTTCATGCGGGCTGGTGGTGACAACCAACGTGGCATCGCATTGCGCATCTCCCCCGGTTTCAAACAGAAGCGGGATATCGAACACGATCAGCGGAGCATCGGCATGTTGCGCCCGAAAAGCTGCACGATCGTCTCCTACCAGGGGGTGAACAATCGTCTCTATCCGCTGCAATAGGGTCGAATCTTTGGCAATCTCAGCGCGAAGAACGCCACGATCAACGGCACCGTCTACGATGGCATGGGGCAGTAGCGCCGCGATGGGCTCTACCGCCGCGCCACCCACGCCATAGAGCTTATGAACGGTCGCATCGGCATCCCAGACCGGAACGCCAAGATCACGGAACATCTTGGCGGTGGTGCTTTTGCCCATCCCGATTGAACCAGTTAAGCCGAGAACAATGCTCATCCCTGCAAAACAGCCTGACGAAGGTCATCATCAACCATTGGCGTGTAGCTGAACCAGCGCTCAAACCCCGGCACCGCCTGATGGAGGAGCATGCCAAGCCCATCGACGGTTGTGCAGCCTCGGGCGGCGGCCTCTTTCAACAGATCAGTCTCTAGCGGGGTGTAGACGATATCGTTCACTACCGTGGCCGGGGAGAGACGTGACAGATCGAGGGTCAGCGGCGCTTGGCCTGACATTCCCAGTGACGTTGTATTCACGATCAAGGCGGCATCGCCGATGAGGTCGGGGATGCTTGTCCAATCCTGAGGGGACACGCGGGCCCCGAACTGATCTTTCAACGCGTCCGCCCGGGCGCGGGTACGGTTGGCTACATGGACGACAGGTGCGCCGTCCGAGACCAGCGCCGACACAATGGCCTTCGCCGCACCACCTGAGCCCAATACCAGCGCCGGCCCGTTAGCAGCGGACCAATTCGGCAAGGTCTGGCGGATGTTCGAAAGGAACCCCATGCCATCTGTATTGTCGGCCTGAATTTGCCCGTTTGCCGTGAAGGTCAGCGTGTTTGCTGCCCCGATCAGGGCAGCGCGGTCCGTCACGCTATCTGCGAGAGAAAGCACCAACTCTTTATGGGGCAGGGTGACATTTACACCGACAAACCCCATCCGGGGCAGGGTCCGCAGGACGTCTGGTAGATCGACATGGTTCACATGCAAGGGAATGTAGTGCCCGCGCAGATCATAGCGCTTCAGCCAGTGGCCGTGCAGGCGCGGCGACAGGGAGTGAGCGATTGGGTCACCGATCACGCCGGCGAGGGGGATCATTTCTTTTGTCATGACGTAAGCATCCCACGCGTCCGAAGGTAAGAAATCAACTGTAGCAGGGGGAGGCCGAGGACGGAAAACCAATCTCCGTCAATTCGCGAAAAGAGTTGGCCGCCCAAAGCCTCGGCCTGATAGGCGCCGACGCAGCCCGAAACCTCGGGCCAGGCTTTGTCGAGGTATCGGTCAATATCGGCGTCAGAAAGGTCGTGCATGGACAGGCGCGCAGAGCCTACAGTGCGCCAGATAGGTTTGGCCCCTTCATAGATGACAGCGGCTGAATATAGGTGATGGGTTTGTCCAGAGAGGGTGCGAAGATGTTCAGCTGCCTCAGCCTTATCCGCGGGTTTGGAATAAATTTTCCCTTTTAGTGCAAGGATTTGGTCTGATCCTAATACTATGTCGTCTGGCTTCTTCTCTGCCCCCTTCCGGGCTTTGAACTCCGCCAAGGCATCAGCAATATCACGGGGGGAGGCATCTTCTGCCTCAAGGGATTGGCGAATGGCGTCTTCGTCGATGCGTACCGGCACTGATTCGAAGGAAATGCCCGCATTCTGGAGCATGGACTGCCGGGAACTGGAGGCGGAGGCGAGAATAAGGCGCGACATGTTGTGGATAATTCTTTGGAATTCTTTGGGATCAAGATGGGAGGGTGTGTTCGTAAGCGAGCGGGTTTTTCAGACTGCCCCCAAACTGCCCGAGTTCTGAAGAAAAGGCCAAAGGGTTTTACCCGGGGAGTATCTGTTCTTGGATAATTCTGACGTGAGCGGCTTATTCACATCTATCCACAGGAATTTCCACCCTTTTTATTTTGAGGAAAACTCGTAACATACTAATCTATAACGATTAAACCTGTATACGGGTTATTCACACCCAACTTGTCCAAGATCAGTTCAGGACAGCTATCTTTGTGGATAACCTGCGCAGAAGTGAGTTCTTCGAGATGCTAACGGTCCTACTACCAACTACAAGAAAACTTCATTTTCTTTCTTTATTATAGTTAGGAGGCCGAAAGAGGCTGAGTTGACAGAGCTGAGAGATGGACCTATCTCCAATCTCGTACCCCGTCCGGGGCTACGGCATCTTACATAGAAGACACGAGTGCTTAGGCGTTAGCGCCAAGGCACATGCACGTTGGAAATTTCCATGACAGTTGAAACGCTTCGTCTTGCTGACCTGAAAGCGAAAGCCGCTAAAGATCTTTTGCCCATGGCAGAAGAGCTTGAGATCGAGAACGCCTCTACCATGCGGAAGGGGGATATGATGTTTGAGATCCTCCGCGAACGCGCGGAAGAAGGTTGGGAGATTTCCGGCGACGGTGTGTTGGAAGTTTTGCAGGACGGTTTTGGTTTCTTGCGGAGCCCCGAGGCGAACTACCTGGCTGGTCCTGATGATATCTATGTGTCACCGGACATGATCCGCCAGCACTCGTTGCGTACCGGTGATACCGTTGAAGGTGTTATGTCTGCGCCGAAAGAGAACGAGCGCTATTTCTGCTTGGTCAACGTTACACAGATCAACTTTGAAGAGCCTGAGAAGGCGAAGCACAAGGTTGCGTTTGATAACCTGACGCCGCTTTATCCGGACGAGCGGATGAATATGGAGATCGAAGACCCGACGATCAAAGATCGCTCTGCGCGGATCATTGATTTGGTGTCTCCGATCGGTAAGGGCCAGCGGAGCTTGATCGTGGCCCCGCCGCGGACCGGTAAGACGGTTTTGTTGCAGAATATCGCCCATTCGATCGAGACCAATCACCCCGAATGCTATTTGATCGTCTTGCTGATCGACGAGCGGCCGGAAGAGGTGACGGACATGCAACGTTCGGTGAAGGGGGAGGTGATTTCCTCGACCTTTGATGAGCCTGCGACGCGCCACGTTGCCGTGTCTGAGATGGTGATTGAGAAGGCAAAGCGCTTGGTAGAGCACAAGCGGGACGTTGTGATCTTGCTCGATTCGATCACGCGACTGGGTCGCGCGTTCAACACGGTTGTGCCGTCTTCCGGTAAGGTTCTGACAGGTGGTGTGGATGCCAACGCTCTGCAACGGCCAAAGCGTTTCTTCGGTGCGGCGCGGAATATTGAAGAGGGTGGGTCGTTGACGATCATCGCGACCGCACTGATCGATACTGGCAGCCGGATGGATGAGGTTATCTTCGAGGAATTCAAAGGCACCGGTAACAGCGAAATCGTTCTGGATCGCAAGATTGCAGACAAGCGCGTGTATCCGGCGATGGATATCCTTAAATCCGGGACGCGGAAGGAAGACCTGTTGGTCGATAAGGGTGACTTGCAGAAGACCTTTGTTCTGCGGCGTATTTTGAACCCAATGGGGACGACGGATGCGATTGAGTTCCTGATTTCCAAGTTGAAACAGACGAAGACCAACTCAGAGTTCTTTGACTCGATGAACACCTAAGGAACCGGCATGCAGACGATTTTCGCTCTGGCAACGGCCCGGGGGAAAGCGGGTGTTGCGGTAATCAGGATCTCGGGTCCTGACGCGTTTGATGTGGCGCGAAAATTGGTGGGAGACTTGCCAGAAGCGGGACGTTTCGTGTTGAGAAACGTCCTGTCTGGGGCAGGTGAGGTTCTGGATCAGGGGCTTGTTCTCGCCTTCAAAGGCCCTGCCAGTTTTACCGGTGAAGATATTATTGAGTTGCAGCTGCACGGGAGTGTTGCGGTCGTGCGCGCTGTAGAGGCCGCTATTCAGGAAACTGGAATGGCGCGGCTGGCCGAAGCCGGGGAATTTACCCAACGTGCGCTTTTGAATGATACGCTGGACCTGACCCAGGTTGAAGGTCTTGGGCGATTGATCGACGCCGAGACCGAAGCACAACGCAAAGTGGCGCAGGCGAGTTTTCAAGGCGGATTGTCAGAAAAAACCGAAGCATGGCGGAACACGTTGATCCGCATTGCCGCGTTGCTGGAGGTGTCGATCGATTTCGTGGACGAAGATGTTCCGGTGGACGTAGTGCCAGAGGTCATGGTCCTTCTGAACGATCTTATGGACGATTTTAGCGCTGAAATCGCGGGTACGGTCGTGGCAGAGCGTCTAAGGGATGGTTTTGAGGTGGCTATTCTTGGTGCGCCGAACGCGGGAAAGTCTACTCTTTTGAATGCGTTAGCAGGACGCGATGTTGCGATTACGTCCGATGTGGCTGGGACGACTCGGGATGTTCTTGAAGCGCGGTTGGATATCAATGGTCTGCCTGTGACCTTCTTGGACACCGCCGGATTGCGTGAAACGGGCGATACGGTTGAACGGATCGGCGTCGAGCGGGCTATCGCACGGGCAAGGGAAGCTGACCTGCGGATTCTCTTGGAGACGGATGATTGGGAACCCGTCGATGCCCTAGAGGAATTGATTGATTTTCGATACGTGGCGAAAAGTGACCTGAACAACGGTGTTGGGATTTCTGGCGTGACGGGTGAGGGGATCGTGGGATTAATTGACGATGTAGAACGTGTTCTTTCAGATCGGATGAGCACTGTGCGGTCGGTCATAACAGAACGACAACGGGGGGGGATCGCGCGTGGGCGTGATGCTCTGGCGGCAGCGCGAGAGGTCTTGGATGTGACGGGTGAGCTGGAACTTGCCGCTGAACATACACGAGAAGCGTTGCGATCGCTTGACTCAGTGATCGGGCGGGTGGATGTAGAGAACCTCTTGGGTGAAATTTTCTCTCGGTTTTGTATCGGGAAATAGGAGTGTTTCACGTGAAACATCCGGAATTTGATGTTGTTGTTGTTGGCGGTGGCCATGCTGGTGTGGAGGCGGCGGATGCAGCCTGTCGGGCAGGTGCGCGTACAGCGTTGATTACCCTGCGCCGGGATGATCTTGGGGTGATGTCGTGCAACCCGGCAATTGGGGGACTTGGCAAGGGGCACTTGGTCCGAGAGATTGACGCTCTTGGTGGCGTTATGGGTCGTGCAGCTGATGCTTCGGGGATTCAGTACCGGCTGTTGAACCGGAAGAAGGGGGCTGCTGTTCAGGGACCACGGACGCAATCCGACCGAGAGCTATACAAGACCGCGATTCAAGCTCACATGAGCGGTGTTGAGCTTCTTGAAGTAATTGAAGGCGAAGTTTCCGATCTTATTGAGCGGAACGGTCGCATTGCCGGTGTGATTATGACGAACGGTCAGGAATTGTTGGCCAGTTCGGTTGTTCTAACGACGGGCACTTTTCTGCGAGGGGTCATTCATATCGGTGACCAAACGCAATCCGGTGGTCGTTTCGGTGCAAACCCAGCAATCAAACTAGCCGAGCGTCTTGCCGGAATGGCCCTACCGCTTGGACGATTGAAAACCGGTACACCACCCCGTTTGTCGGCTAAGTCGATTGATTGGAGCGAGTTGGAGACTCAGCCCGCCGATGATGACCCTGCGTTCTTTTCCTTTCTGACGACCCGCGTCCAGGCGCAGCAAGTTGCATGTGGCATCACCCATACCAACGAACGCACCCACGAGATAATTGAAAAGAATCTGGAACGGTCCGCTATGTATGGCGGTCACATTGAGGGAGTCGGCCCACGCTATTGCCCGTCGATTGAAGATAAAATCGTCCGTTTTGCTGATAAATCATCGCATCAGATTTTTCTCGAGCCGGAAGGTTTGACAACCGATGTCATCTATCCAAACGGTATTTCGACGTCTCTTCCAGTTGATGTTCAATTGGATTATGTGCATTCTATCAAGGGGTTAGAAAGCGCCGAGGTGCTTCAACCGGGCTACGCGATCGAGTATGATTACATCGATCCGACCTGTTTGAATGACCAGTTGGAGCTTCAGGATCATCCTGGCCTTTTCCTCGCTGGCCAGATCAATGGGACAACGGGATATGAAGAAGCAGCGGCACAGGGGCTTGTTGCGGGATTGAATGCGGCGTTTCGGGCGACGGATCGTCCGTCGGTCCACTTTAGTCGCCGCGAATCCTACATCGGCGTTTTGATCGACGATCTTGTGACGCGCGGTGTGTCCGAGCCCTATCGGATGTTCACGTCCCGCGCGGAATACAGACTTTCACTTCGTGCTGATAATGCGGACCAACGGCTCACGCCTATGGCGGATGCTCTCGGTATACTAACGGAAGATCGGACAACTCGCTTCGTCACGAAGATGGAGGCTCTCTCCAAGGCGAAGTCGTCTCTCTTGTCGATGCAAATTACCCCAATGCAGGCTGTTTCTGCGGGCATTAACGTCAATCAAGATGGTAGGCGGCGCAATGGAATGGAGCTCTTGGCTTATCCGAAAGTCTCTATGGAAGACTTGTGCAAAATGCATCCCGAGCTCTCTGCGATGGGCTCGGATATTTCTTCGCAGCTAGAGATCGAGGCAACCTATGCAGTCTATATCGACCGGCAGAATAGGGATGCGGAGTCACTTAAGCGAGATGAAGATAAAGCAATTCCAGTAGATTTCCCCTACAGCACCGTCGTGGGCCTCTCCAATGAGCTACGGACGAAACTGATGCGGGTTCGGCCCAAATCCTTGGCGCAGGCAGGGCGAATTGACGGGATGACTCCGGCTGCGTTGGCTCTAATTCTAACCAAGCTACATCAAATTGGCCGGCTTTCAGCATGACTGATGATGAAGCACAGCGATACATCGCGAGCATTGTTTCACGTGAAACAATGGAGCGGTTGAGCATATTCCACGGTCTCTTGCTTCAATGGCAAAAAACAATCAACCTCGTCGCGCCGTCTACATTGCAGACCGCTTGGGAGCGGCACTTCGTTGATTCCGCGCAGATTTTTGAACTTGCGCCTGAGAACGCGGTCAATTGGTTGGACCTAGGATCGGGTGGCGGCTTCCCGGGCTTGGTCGTGGCGGCAATGGCGAAGGACGCACGGCCGGACCTAAAAGTAACTCTTGTGGAGAGCGATATCCGCAAATGTGGCTTCATGCGTGAGGCCGCCCGAAAAATGGACGTGAGGGTGAACATTCTTACCCGCCGGATTGCAGACATTCCCAAACAATCGGCTGATGTCATCTCCGCCCGAGCCCTAAGTAACTTGGCCGCTCTTATCGAACACGCTTTGCCGCATATCACGCCGTCGACGTGCCTTCTTTTCCCTAAAGGAAGTTCTTACAAGTCTGAGCTTGAATTGGTCCCACAAGATTGGCAATCCAAGGTAGAAGCTGTTGCAAGCAAAACAGATCCAGACGCTGTGGTCCTTAGGTTTGCGCCCCAAAGTTCAAGAAAAGAAGCAGTATGCGGGTAATTTCGATCACGAATCAGAAGGGTGGGGTGGGCAAAACGACCACAGCCATCAATCTAGCCGCGGCACTTGCCCAAGCAGGGCTTTCGGTCCTGATTATCGACCTCGACCCGCAAGGGAATGCCTCGACTGGATTGGGGATCGACGCTTCCAAACGCACACGCACGACCTATGACATCCTGATCGACGGCGCCGCGTTGGAGGATGTAGCACAACAGACAGAAATCGAAAATCTTTCGATTGCCCCTGCAACGACAGACCTCAGTTCTACTGATGTAGAACTTGGGCAACGCGACAACCGGGTATTTCTTCTGAAAGACGCCCTCAGCCAATCCAATGCCAAGTACGATTTCGTCCTCATTGATTGTCCGCCGTCCCTGAGCCTTCTGACCTTGAATGCGCTAGTTGCTTCGCACTCCATCCTCGTGCCGCTTCAAGCGGAGTTCTTTGCGCTGGAAGGGCTTTCGCAACTCATGTTGACGGTCCGAGAGGTCCGCGAAACCGCGAATCCGTCCCTAAGGATTGATGGCATCGTCCTGACAATGCACGATGCTCGAAACCGCCTGAGTCGCCAGGTCGAAGATGACGCCCGGTCCAATTTGGGCGATCTTGTTTTCAAAACGATGATCCCGCGCAACGTGCGTCTCAGCGAGGCGCCATCCTTCGCGTTGCCGGTCATTGCTTACGACCCAACATCCAAAGGTGCGTTGGCCTACATTGATCTCGCGAGCGAGCTGGTCGAGCGCGGCACCCCAAGAACGGAGACGGCATGATGGCCCGAGGTTCAGACAAACGCGGTCTTGGTCGGGGTCTTTCCGCCCTAATGGCAGATATCGAACCCAGCGCCTCTGCGGCACCCTCCGGCGATCAACCCGGTGGCCCACATCGTGGTGAACGCCTGATTCCGGTGGAGCAGATTAGCCCTAATCCAGATCAGCCGCGCCGGAAGTTTTCGCAATCAGCGCTAGAGGAACTCGCCGCGTCAATTCGCGAAAAGGGCATTATCCAGCCCCTGATCCTACGACCTGATCCTTCTGACCCATCTCGCTTTCAAATCGTCGCTGGGGAACGTCGCTGGCGCGCCTCTCAGATCGCGCAAGTGCATAATCTCCCGGCAATTGTGCGTGAGCTCGACGACACAGAAGTCCTCGAAGTCGCAATTATCGAGAATATTCAGCGTGCGGACCTGAATGCCGTCGAAGAAGCGCAAGGTTACCGTCAGTTGATGGAGAAATTCGGCCACACGCAGGAGCAATTGGCGACTGCGATGGGCAAAAGCCGCAGCCATCTGGCCAACACGATGCGCTTACTTCAACTGCCCGATGAAATTCAAACTATGTTGCAAGACGGTCAATTGTCAGCCGGGCATGCCCGCGCTCTAATTACAGCCGATGACCCTCTGGCTCTGGCCCGCCGCGCGGCTAAAGAAGGCCTGTCCGTTCGGGATGTTGAGAAAGCCGCCAAGGCCCCACCTAAGGGCTCAGCATCCAAGCCTAAGTCCCGTACAAAGACGAAGGACGCCGATACCCGAATTCTAGAAAGCGACCTTTCCAGAATTCTCGGCATGGGTGTCGTGATTGACCATGATACAGATGCGGGCGGCGGAAAATTATCTATTAAATACAAAGACTTACAGCAGCTTGATGATCTACTGCGTCTGTTGAATACGAACTAGACGCTACGCCAGAAGCGCCCTCAAGACACCGTTCAGAACAGGCCGCCCGGACAAGGTGGCAATAAGCCTTGTCCCGCTTTCTTCGACAAGGCCGAGATCGATCAATTCTCCGATCTTCTCCCGCGCGATCGGTTCGCCATTCAGCGCCGAAAATCGAGCCAGGTCAGACCCCTCCGCCAACCGCAGAGACATCATCAAATACTCTTCTGCCTGCTCTCGCTTGCTCACTTCAGCACGCAAGCTCTCTCCGGTTCCTGCGGCAGACACAGCGTCCAACCACTTTTGAGGTTGAAGGTGCGTTTCCGTGGCAAATCGGTGATCCCCCAAGGTGATCCGACCGTGCGCTCCAGGGCCCACGCCGGCATAATCTCCGGCGCGCCAGTAGACCAGATTGTGCCGAGATTGGCCAAAATCAGCCGCGTGGTTAGAGATCTCATAGGCAGGAAGCCCCGCTGCGCCGCATAAATCCTGCGTCAGCTCATACATATCCGCGCTCAAATCTTCGCTCGGAAGCCCCCTTAACCCACCCTTTGCATGCCGCGCCCCAAATGCGGTGCCGGGTTCAATCGTAAGCTGGTAGAGCGACAGATGATCGGCCGCGAAGTCCAAGGCCTGCGACAGCTCAGCCCGCCAATCTTCAAGGCTTTGTTCCTGGCGGGCGTAAATCAGGTCGAAACTGACCCTCTCGAACGCATTCCTCGCCACGTCAATTGCAGCATAGGCCTCTTTCACGGAATGGAGACGCCCTAAACGCCGCAGATCGGCGTCATTCAGCGCCTGAACACCCATCGAAACCCGGTTCACGCCCGCATCGCGATACCCAGCGAAACGTCCGGCTTCGACGGAAGAAGGGTTCGCTTCCAGAGTCACTTCGAGGTCATTAGAAATGGGCCAAACCCGCCGAATAGTGTCGATAATTGCGGCAACGCTGCTCGGTTCCATCAGCGAGGGCGTGCCGCCTCCAAAGAAAACACTCCCCAGCGTCCGCTCCGGCAATTCAGCCGCCACACGTTCAATCTCGCCCAGGTAGGCGCGCAGCCAGGCACCTTGGTCAATCCTCGCGGAAACATGGCTGTTAAAGTCGCAATAGGGACACTTCGCCTCGCAAAACGGCCAGTGGATATAGAGCCCAAAGCCCCCCTGCTGCCAATCAGGCGTTTCCAAAGATCTTCACCAGTTGCGCAACGGCCTTGGCGCGGTGGCTGATCTTGTTCTTCTCCCAGCGGTTCATCTCACCGAAGGTGATGTCATAGCCTTCTGGCTGGAAGATCGGATCATATCCATGGCCTTCTTTCCCGCGCATGGGCCAAACGACCTGGCCTTCCATCACGCCGGGGAACACTTCGTCATGACCGTCGGGCCATGCCAAGACCAGCGTGCAGCAGAACCGGGCGGTATGGGGGGCAGGGGCGTCAACCGCCTCCAACTCCCGACGGGTCCGATCCATCGCCATGACGAAATCGCGCCCGTTTGGGGTTTCCGCCCAATCGGCGGTGTAGACACCGGGGGCACCACCCAAGGCGTCGATTTCAATCCCGCTATCGTCACTGAGTGCGGGCAGGCCAGTGGCCTTCGCGGCTGCATGGGCCTTGATCCGGGCGTTGCCTACGAAGGTTGTCTCGGTTTCCTCCGGTTCAGGCAGATCGTGATCGGCGGCACCTGTCACTTGGATGCCAAAAGGCTCCAACAGATGCCGCATCTCATCAAGTTTGCCTTGATTGTGGGTCGCGATCAGCAGCCGATCACCGGAAAACCGCCGCATCAGGAGGTCGCCGCCGCCTGAGCTTTCACCAACTCCGCAATGCCTTTTTCAGCCAAGCCATAAAGCGCGTTGAATTCATCACGCGAGAACGTCGCGCCTTCTGCGCTGGCCTGCAATTCAACCACTTGGCCTGCACCGGTCATGATGAAGTTGCCGTCGGTCCCGGCCTCGGAATCCTCTGGGTAATCAAGGTCCAGCACTGGCTGACCCGCGTAGATGCCGCAGGAAACCGCCGCGATGTGGTCGATGATCGGGTCGGTCACAAGTTCGCCGGACTTCAGCAGCTTGTTCACCGCCAACCGCAGCGCAACCCAACCACCGGTGATAGAGGCGCAACGCGTGCCGCCATCGGCTTGGATCACGTCGCAATCCACGGTAATCTGACGCTCGCCCAAGGCAGAACGATCTATCCCCGCACGCAAAGACCGCCCGATCAGACGCTGGATTTCTTGGGTCCGGCCAGATTGCTTGCCAGCCGCGGACTCGCGCCGCATCCGGGTGTGCGTGGCACGGGGCAACATGCCGTATTCCGCCGTAACCCAACCAAGGCCGGAGTTTTTCAGGAACGGCGGCACGCGGGCCTCTAGGGTGGCGGTGCACAACACGTGCGTATCGCCGCAACGGATCATGCAAGACCCTTCCGCGTGGCGGGTTACGTCGGTCTCGATGGAAATGTCGCGCATTTCATCTAGGTTTCGGCCGGAAGGACGCATAAATATCTCCTGATACTGTTGCCATCGGGATAGTCCGGCGCAGTGTCATTTCGCAACCCCGAAGGCCCAGAACCTGCCAACAACGTGACGGTATCGCTTTATGACGGACCAAGGCAAAATGCTTGAAGACCTTAACGATCGCTCGCGCGAGGTGTTTCGCCGCGTGGTGGAAGGGTATTTGGAAACCGGCGCCCCGGTGGGGTCACGGACGTTGACCCGGACGTTGACCGAGAAAGTTTCCGCCGCCACGATCCGCAATACGATGCAGGATCTTGAATACATGGGCCTGCTCGATAGCCCCCATACGTCGGCGGGACGCTTGCCGACGCAGCAGGGACTGCGCATGTTCGTGGATGGTTTCCTTGAGGTCGGCGACCTGTCGAAAGACGATAAGCAAGCGCTGGACGATACCTTGGGTGCCAACGCCACGGATGTCTCTGGTTTGCTGGATAGGGTCGGTTCTGCCCTGTCATCTGCCACCCATGGGGCCAGCCTTGTGCTGACGCCGAAACGTGAAGCGCCCATTCAACATATCGAGTTCGTGACCCTGTCCGCCACGCAATCTCTGGTCGTGTTGGTGTTTTCGGATGGTCATGTGGAGAACCGTATTTTCACCCCGCCCGCTGGCATGACCCAAAGCGCCATGCGAGAGGCCGCTAATTTCCTCAATGCCCGGATTGAGGGGCAAACCGTCAGTTCCATCCGCACCCAGTTAGAGGCCGATATCGAAACCCGCCGCCGCGAAATTGATGATCTGGCGTCCGGCTTGATCGATTCGGGCCTCGCGGTATGGGACGGCACGGGCGACAATTCCGCTCGGCTGATCGTGCGGGGCCGCTCGAATCTGCTGTCTGACACTCAGGAATCCGAGGATTTAGACCGCATCAGGCTGCTCTTTGATGACCTTGAACGCAAACGTGACATCACCGAATTCCTTGAATTGACCGAGGACGGCGACGGTGTGCGCATTTTCATTGGCTCAGAGAACAAGTTGTTCTCACTTTCGGGTTCCTCTCTGGTGGTCTCTCCCTATATGAACTCGGATCGAAAGATCGTCGGAGCCGTTGGGGTCATTGGACCCACCCGGTTGAACTACGGGCGCATCGTTCCGATTGTAGATTACACAGCGCAGCTGGTTGGACGGCTGATTTCCGACCGGTCCTGAGAGGCCAGTACCAAGAGGGTAATATGGGCGAGAGAGAAGACGAATTCTTTGAAGATGAGCACGCGGACGACCACGAACCCGCAGAGGTTTCTTTGGCGACCGAGGACACATCTGGCGTGGATGAAGTGATCGCGGGGCTAGAGGCCGAGCGTGACGAACTGCGTGACCGCATGTTGCGGGCGATGGCCGAGGCCGAAAACATGCGCAAGCGTGCCGACCGCGACCGTCGTGAGGCCGAGCAATATGGCGGCTCGAAGCTGTCGCGCGATCTGCTGCCGGTCTACGACAACATGCGTCGTGCGTTGGATGCCGCCGATGACGCGACCCGCGAAGCCGCCAGTGGTTTGGTTGAGGGTGTCGAGCTGACAATGCGCGAGCTGATCAGCATTTTCGGCAAACACGGTATCGTGCCTGTGGTCCCTGAAGTTGGTGATCGTTTTAATGCCCAGGAACACGAGGCGATGTTTGAGGCCCCCGTTCCCGGCACCAAAGCGGGCGACATTATCCAAGTGATGGCCGAGGGCTTTTTGCTGCACGACCGTCTTCTGCGTCCGGCGCAGGTTGGTGTGTCTTCCACGCCTGCTAGCTAAGGCCTAATCGCTTATGTGGGCCTTCAGCTCATAGAGCAAATTCAATGCTTCACGCGCCGTCATCTCATCGGGATGCACGGCGCGTAGTTTTTCTTCGACCTCGCTTGGGGTCGAAGGTTTGGGCGCCGGGGCGGGCGTCATGGCGAACAGGGGCAAATCGTCGATGACGGCCTTGCGTTCGCCTCCCTCCCGTTCTCCTTTTTCCAGCGCGTCCAGCACGATCTGCGCCCGTGCGATTACGGTATCGGGCAAGCCTGCCAATTTGGCGACCTGCACCCCATAGGACCGATCTGCCGCGCCTTCTTTTACTTCGTGGAGGAAGATCACCTCACCCTCCCATTCCTTCACGGCCATCGTCGCGTTGGTCAGCCCGTCCAACTTCGCGGCCAGTGATGTCATCTCGTGGTAATGGGTCGCGAACAGTGCGCGGCAGCCATTGGTTTCGTGCAAATGCTCCAGCGTGGCCCATGCGATCGACAGGCCGTCATAGGTGGCGGTACCGCGCCCGATTTCGTCCAGGATCACCAAGGCGCGGTCGTCGGCTTGGTTCAGGATCGTGGCGGTTTCCACCATTTCGACCATAAAGGTCGAACGTCCCCGCGCCAGATCATCGGACGCGCCGACGCGGCTGAAGACTTGGCTCACCAGCCCGATTTTTGCGTGGCGGGCAGGCACGAAGCTGCCGATCTGGGCCATAATCGCTAGAAGGGCGTTCTGCCGTAGGTAGGTTGATTTACCGGCCATGTTCGGCCCGGTCAGCAGGGTGATCGCCGCGCCATTATCGGCGCTAAGGTCGCAATCGTTTGCCACGAACGGTGTACCGTCTTTGGCCAAAGCGGCTTCCACCACTGGATGCCGGGCGCCTTCAATCACGAAGGCGCGGTCCTCGGTCATTTCGGGCTGGGTCCAGTCGCCTTCACGGGCACGGCGGGCAAGGGCGGCGGCAAGGTCCAATTCGGCCAAACCACGGGCGGCTTCCCCGATCTGATCTTGAACCTCTAGGACCGCTTTGCGCAGGGATTGGAACAGGGTCTTTTCAATCTCTAACGCGCGATTGCCGGCGTTGAGGATTTTCGTCTCCAACTCAGACAATTCAACCGTCGTGAAGCGTACCTGATTGGCGGTCGTCTGACGGTGAATGAAGCGTTCAGACAGCGGCGGGTTGAGCATCTTTTCGGCATGGGTTGCCGTCGTCTCAATGAAGTACCCCAGCACGTTGTTGTGCTTGATTTTCAGGGCGCTCACGCCCGTTGCCTTACTGTATTCGGCCTGCATCGTGGCAATTACGCTACGCCCCTCATCCCGTAGGGTGCGGGCCTCGTCCAATTCGGCGTGGTAGCCGGTAGCGATAAGTCCGCCGTCGCGCAGTTGCACGGGTGGCTCAGTCACAAGGGCAGCATCGAGCAAGGCGCAGAGACTATCGTGCCCCTTTAATTTCGTAGCGGCCTCGGCCAGCAAAGGGGGAAGGTCCACGGTGCTAATCTTGGCGCAGAGGTGCTCTGCCCCCAAAAGCCCGTCGCGGATGGCCGACAAATCGCGAGGGCCACCCCGGTCTAGCGCCAGCCGAGATAGAGCGCGATCGAGGTCGGGAATACGGCGCAACTCCGCCTCCAGATCATCCCGAACCAGCGTGTCAGTGACGAAAAATGCCACCGCCCCATGGCGTGCGCGGATCACATTCAAATCGGTGGAGGGGCCGGTTAGCCGGCGCTCCAGCAGCCGTGCGCCACCCGCGGTTTGGGTGCGATCCATGACAGACAGAAGCGAGTTCGCCCGCCCGCCTGCTAAGGCGTGTGTCAGCTCTAGATTGCGGCGCGTGGCGGTATCCAGTTGCAGCAATCGATCCGCCGATTGTTGGCGCGGCGCACGCAGCAGGGGCAGGGCGCCCTTTTGCGTCAGTTCCAGATAGTCAATCAACGCGCCCATGGCCGAAACCTCAGCCCGCGCGAAGCTGCCGAAACCTTCTAGCGTGGTCACGTTAAACAGATCAATCAGGCGCTTCTCGGCAGAGGCGCTGTCGAAAGAGCCGGGCGACAAAGGCGTAACTGCCGCGCCCAGTTCCACGATCGAATCTTGCCGCGCAATGTCCAACCCGTCCGAGACCAAGACCTCTCTCGGGGAAAGTCGCGCCAACTCGGGGCCAAGGCGCACGGCGGGGCAGCGCATTACCCGGAAATCACCGGTTGAAATGTCACACCATGCCAGCGCCCCTTCGCCACGCACATCGGCATAGGCGGCCAGATAATTGTGTCGCCGCGCGTCTAGCAGCGTGTCTTCCGTCAGGGTGCCGGGGGTGACAAGACGCACCACCTCACGCCGGACAACAGCCTTGGAGCCGCCACGTTTCTTGGCGGTGGCGGGGTCTTCCATCTGCTCACAAATGCCGACACGAAACCCCTTGCGGATCAACGTCAGCAGGTAGCTTTCAGAAGAATGCGCGGGGACACCACACATGGCGATATCGTCGCCGTTATGTTTACCACGCTTGGTCAACGCGATGTCCAACGCCTCGGCGGCGGCGACGGCGTCGTCAAAAAACATCTCGTAGAAATCGCCCATCCGGTAGAACAGCAACGCATCGGGATGCTGTGCCTTAATCTCCAGATACTGCGCCATCATCGGCGTCACTTGCGCGTTCATATCAGCACTCCCCACGGGCAAATCTATACGAATCCGAGGGGCAGTTTGAAGCGCAATCGGTTGCCCAATCGGACGCGGCACGGTTAAGTCATCTGGATCAGGGAGAAACCAATGGCCGACAAACAAAAAGTCACCCGCGAAGAGGCGCTCGCCTACCATCTGGAGCCGCGCCCCGGGAAGATTGATATCAACGCCTCCACTGCGATGGCGACGCAGCGCGACCTGTCTTTGGCCTATTCACCGGGCGTTGCCGTCCCTTGTGAGGTGATCGCCGAGAACCCTGAAACGGCTTACGATTACACCACCAAAGGCAACATGGTGGCGGTGATCTCCAACGGGACGGCGGTGCTGGGTTTGGGCAACCTTGGGGCGCTGGCCTCAAAACCAGTGATGGAAGGGAAAGCGGTTCTTTTCAAACGCTTCGCGGACGTGAATTCCATTGATATCGAACTGGACACCGAGAACGTCGATGAATTTGTGAATGCTGTGAAGCTGATGGGGCCGTCCTTTGGCGGAATTAACCTAGAGGATATCAAAGCGCCCGAATGCTTCATGATTGAACAGCAGCTGAAAGAGCTGATGGACATCCCCGTGTTCCACGACGACCAGCACGGAACCGCGGTGATCTGCGCCGCCGGATTGATTAACGCGCTGCATATTAGCGGCAAGAAGATCGAGGATTGCCGTATCGTTCTGAATGGCGCAGGGGCGGCTGGGATCGCCTGCATTGAGCTGTTGAAAAGCATGGGTGCGCGGCACGAAAATTGCATCGTGTGCGACACGAAAGGTGTCATTTATCAGGGCCGCACCGATGGTATGAACCAATGGAAGTCGGCCCATGCCGTGACCACCAAGCTGCGTACGCTGGAAGAAGCAATGGAAGGCGCTGATGTGTTTCTTGGGGTCTCGGCCAAGGGCGCTGTGACGCCCGAAATGGTTAAGGCGATGAACGACAACCCGGTGATCTTTGCGATGGCGAACCCGGACCCGGAGATCACACCGGAAGAAGCCCATGCGGTACGCGCCGATGCGATTGTGGCCACTGGGCGCTCGGACTACCCGAACCAAGTGAATAACGTCCTTGGTTTCCCCTATCTGTTCCGGGGTGCACTTGATGTCCATGCCCGCGCGATCAACGACGAGATGAAAATCGCCTGCGCCAACGCTTTGGCCGAATTGGCTCGGGAAGATGTGCCGGACGAAGTGGCGATGGCCTATGGGCGCAAGCTCAGCTTCGGGCGCGACTACATCATTCCCACGCCGTTTGACCCCAGGCTGATCTACACCATCCCGCCAGCTGTTGCGCAGGCGGGCATGGATACCGGCGCTGCTCGGCGGCCGATCATTGATCTGGACGGATATGCCAAGGATTTGCAGGCGCGGATGGATCCGACGTCTTCGATCCTTCAGGGTGTCTATGCGCGGGCGCGCAACGCTCAGGCCCGGATGATCTTTGCCGAGGGTGACGACCCCCGAGTGTTACGCGCGGCGGTAGCCTATCAACGCCAAGGGCTGGGCCGTGCGCTGGTTGTGGGCCGAGACAGCGATGTGAAGGAAAAGTTGGAAAGTGTTGGTCTTGGCGATGCGGCGAGAGAGCTGGAAATCGTCAACGCTGCCAACACGCGCCATTTGGAAACCTACAAGGATTTTCTCTACAAGCGGCTTCAGCGCAAAGGCTTTGATCACACGGACATTCACCGCCTGGCGGCCCGTGACAGGCACGTCTTTGCTTCGCTCATGCTGGCCCACGGGCACGGCGACGGCATGCTGACAGGGGCTACCCGAAAATCCGCGCAAGTGCTTGAGATGGTGGGCAAAGTCTTTGACGCCAAGGCCGAAGATGGTGCCGTTGGTGTCACGGCTTTGCTGCACAAGGGCAAGATCGTTCTGATCGGCGATACGTTGGTGCATGAATGGCCATCGGATACCGATATGGCCCTGATCGCCGAGCGGGGCGCTCAGGTGGCAAGGGGGCTGGGGCTAGAGCCGAGGGTTGCTTTCGTCAGCTTCTCTACCTTCGGATATCCGGTGTCTGAGCGGGCCGAAAAAATGCACCGAGCGCCAGCGGTTCTGGACGAAAAAGGCGTCGATTTTGAATACGAGGGGGAGATGACCGTAGACGTTGCCCTTAACCCTGCGGTTATGGCGCAATACCCGTTTCAGCGCCTGAGCGGCCCGGCAAATGTGCTGGTGGTTCCGGCGCGGCACTCGGCGTCGATCAGCGTAAAGCTGATGCAGGAAATGGCGGGCGCAACGGTGATTGGGCCGATCCTTACGGGCCTTGATCGTCCGGTTCAAATCGCCTCTACGGTCAGCACTGCGAATGATATTCTGAACATGGCCGTCATGGCGGCGTGTGAGATTGGACGAACCTGACGCACACGCTTCCCCAAAACGACCGCTGCGAAGAAAAGGCCCCCGGAGCAATCCGAGGGCCTTTGATGAGTGGTTAGAAAAGGCGCAATACCTGGGCGATCATTCTTTGATCGTGTCCCAGAACTTTTTCACCTTGTCGAAGAAGCCTGTGGCGTTGGGGTTGTTGGTCTTTTTGCAGCTTTCTTCAAACTGCTTCAACAATTCCCGTTGATCGCCGGTCAGGTTCACGGGGGTTTCGACCATCAGCTCGATATACATCTCACCCACGCCGGGGCCGCGCAGGGCGGGCATACCCTTGCCACGCAGGCGCATTTGGCGACCCGATTGCGAGCCTTCGGGCACGCGTACACGGGACCGGCCGCCGTCGATGCTTGGCACCTCGATCTCTCCGCCCAATGCGGCAGAGGCCATGGAGACCGGGACGCGGCAAAACAGGTCTAGGCCATCGCGTTGGAACAACGCGTGTTCCTGCACTTCGATGAAGATATACAGATCACCGGTTGGACCGCCGCGCAGACCCGCTTCGCCTTCGCCGGACAGACGAATACGTGTGCCGGTTTCTACGCCCGCAGGAATGTTCACGCTAAGGGCGCGGTCTTTTTCCTGACGGCCCGCGCCACCACAGGTGCGGCAGGGGTTCTTGATGATCTGACCCAGACCGGAACAGGTGGGACAGGTGCGTTCAACGGTGAAGAAGCCTTGTTGTGCGCGGACCTTACCCATGCCGGAACAAGTGGGGCATCCGGTAGGCTCTGCACCTGCCTCGGACCCGGTGCCATCACAGGATTCGCACGGCACCGAGGACGGCACAGTGATCGTTTTGGCGAGGCCGTTGAAGGCATCCTCCAAAGAGATCGAGAGGTTATAGCGCAGGTCAGAGCCCCGCGTCGCCTGATTGCGCGCGCCGCCCGGACGGCCCCGCTGACCCCCCATGAAATCACCGAAGAGATCTTCAAACACATCCGAGAAGGCCGAGGCGAAGTCGCCTTGCCCTTGGCCACCGCCCCGCGGACCGCCCGCCATGCCACCATCAAAGGCAGAGTGGCCAAAGCGATCGTAGGCCGCCTTTTTGTCGGCATCCTTCAGAACATCATAGGCTTCATTCGCTTCTTTGAACTGCGATTCAGCTTCTGGATTGTCAGAGTTACGGTCGGGGTGAAGTTCTTTCGCCTTCTTGCGATAGCCCTTCTTGATCTCATCGGCACTCGCGCCTTTGGAGACGCCGAGCACCTCGTAATAATCGCGTTTTGCCATGATTTTCCCTTTCGGAAACACACGAGCCGGGCGGGGTTAAGCCGCCCGGCTGCATGGGTTCAATCGCGCTTAGTCGCGCTTGCGGTCGTCGTCGAGGTCTTCGAAATCGGCATCAACGATGTCTTCGTCAACGCCGCGCTCTTCCTCTTCAGGGGCGCCATCTTCAGCAGCTTCGGCCTTTTCAGCTTCGGCTTTGTAGATCGCTTCACCCAGACGCATTGCCGCCTCGGTCACGTTCTGAATGCCGCCTTTGATCTTGGCGGTATCATCGGTTTCCAGCGTTTCCTTCAGGGCGCCAAGGGCCAGTTCAATGGCCTCAACGGTAGACGGATCGACCTTCTCGCCATGCTCTTCCAGCGATTTCTCGGTGGAATGCACAAGGCTTTCAGCCTGGTTGCGCGTTTCAACAAGGTCCTTACGGTCCTTATCGGCCTCGGCGTTTTCTTCCGCTTCGCGCACCATGTTCTCGATGTCTTCGTCAGACAGGCCGCCGGACGCTTGGATCGTGATCTGCTGCTCTTTCCCTGTGCCTTTGTCCTTGGCGCCGACCGATACGATGCCGTTGGCGTCGATATCAAACGTCACTTCGATCTGAGGCACGCCGCGTGGGGCGGGTGGGATGCCTTCAAGGTTGAACTGGCCGAGGATCTTGTTGTCGGCGGCCATCTCACGTTCACCCTGGAAGACGCGAAGGGTCACGGCGCTTTGGTTGTCGTCCGCGGTCGAGAAGATTTGCGACTTCTTCGTGGGGATCGTGGTGTTGCGGTCGATCAGGCGTGTAAACACACCGCCGAGGGTTTCGATACCCATCGACAGGGGCGTCACGTCCAGCAGAACAACGTCTTTCACGTCGCCTTGCAGAACACCGGCCTGAATGGCGGCACCAAGGGCCACAACCTCATCGGGGTTAACGCCTTTGTGGGGCTCTTTCCCGAAGAAGTTCGTCACTTCCTCAATAACCTTAGGCATACGGGTCATACCGCCAACCAGAACGATTTCGTCGATCTCGGTCTTGGACAGGCCCGCATCTTTCAAGGCCGCCGCACAAGGCTTGATGGAGGCTTTGATCAGGTCGCTAACCAGGCTTTCCAGCTTCGCACGGGTCAGTTTCATGACCATGTGCAGAGGCTGGCCGTTGGCACCCATGGAGATGAACGGCTGGTTGATTTCAGTTTGCGACGCGCTGGAAAGCTCGATCTTGGCTTTCTCCGCCGCCTCTTTCAGGCGCTGAAGCGCCATCTTGTCTTGCGTCAGATCAACCTGGTTCTCTTTTTTGAACTGCTCCGCGAGGTAGTTCACGATGCGCATGTCAAAGTCTTCACCACCCAGGAACGTATCACCGTTGGTGGATTTAACTTCAAACAGGCCGTCGTCGATTTCCAGAATGGTCACGTCGAAGGTACCGCCGCCAAGGTCATAGACAGCGATGGTGCGCGTCTCTTTCTTGTCGAGGCCATAGGCCAGCGCGGCGGCTGTTGGCTCGTTGATGATCCGCAGCACTTCCAGACCAGCGATCTTGCCGGCGTCTTTGGTGGCTTGGCGCTGAGCGTCGTTGAAATACGCAGGCACGGTGATAACCGCTTGGTCCACGTCCTCGCCGAGATAGCTTTCGGCTGTCTCTTTCATCTTTTGCAGGATGAACGCCGAGATCTGCGAGGGAGAGTACTTGTCACCCTTGGCTTCAACCCATGCGTCACCGTTGCCGCCATCGACAATTTTGAACGGCAGGTTCTTTTTATCTTTTTCCAGATGCTCGTCGTTGATCCGACGGCCGATCAAGCGCTTCACGCCGAAGATCGTGTTTTCTGGGTTGGTTACAGCCTGACGCTTGGCGGATTGGCCAGCGAGGCGTTCGTCGTCTGTGAAGGCGACGATCGAAGGCGTTGTACGGGCACCTTCAGCGTTTTCGATAACGCGGGGTTGCGAGCCATCCATGATAGCAACGCAGGAGTTGGTTGTACCGAGGTCGATACCAATGACTTTAGCCATGTGTTGTCCCTTTCTAAAGCGAACAGACGGGAGCGGGGCCTAAGCTGCGGCCCCCGCGCCGCCAAACAATTGACTGTAGCGAGCAAGTAAAATGCTCACCGGAGTTCGGAGGGTATATAAGAAGCGTAATTTAGGGCTGCAAGCGTCAGCAGCTTATGGAATCCGAGGAATCTGCATTGAGCGTCGAAGTCGGTGGAATTGTTGTGCATCAGGAACACTTAAACGCCGCAGATCAGGCGGAGTTGGTGGAACAGGTGCGACGGGTCGTGCGGGCTGCACCGCTGTTTAGGCCGGAAACCAAAGGCGGTAAGGCGATGTCAGTGCGTATGACGTCGGCCGGGGCGTTGGGTTGGACCAGCGGTCGCGACGGATATCGCTACGCCCGCCAGCACCCTAACGGGCAGGAATGGCCTCCTATACCGCAGATTGCGTTGGATATTTGGCGTGCTGTGTCGGGCGTGTCCTGCGACCCACAGAGCTGCTTGGTCAATTTCTATGATGCCGACGCGAAGATGGGATTGCATCAGGACCGGGACGAGGCCGATTTCGACATGCCCGTTGTGTCGGTATCCCTCGGCGACGAGGCGCTGTTCCGCGTGGGCGGGTCCGAGCGCGGCGGAAAAACGCAATCAATTTGGCTTAAATCTGGGGATGTTGCCGTTCTGGGCGGGGACGCTCGGCTAAATTATCATGGCATCGACAGGATACGCGCGGGCTCTTCCACCCTGTTGCCCCATGGCGGGCGGATCAATCTGACGATGCGGGTGGTGGAGTGACGCGTCTCTAGCGCCGCGCGTCCCAGCTGGCCGAGGCATGTTTGCGAGTGTAGCTTTCGAACATCATCCCGAACAGCAGCGCCCCAAGGCAGAAGTAAAAGGGATAGGCGACATTCGTGTTGTGGGGGAAGTAGTTCACGAAGACGAACCCTCGGGTCTGATCAATGATGTGGAACAGAGGGTTCCAGCGGAATGCCGGAAGCATCATTTCAGGCATTACATTGGCGACGATCATTTTGCCCGAGAAGATCATATTCGCACGAATGTAGACCATCGATAGGACTTGAACGAAGTCCGGCATCCAAGGCTTCCATGCCATAAGGATAATGCCAAGAACGACGCCAACGCCCCAAGCCAACAGAAACATTCTTAACGCACCGGGCCAATTATGAATCTCCACCGGCTCGATCACGGTGTGAATCAATAGAAGGATACACATCATCGCAATCGTTTGGGTGTAAAGGACGGCAAGCGCCTCGGAACAGATTGACACCAAGGTGTTCATAGGACCGTGCTGCATCATTGCGCTAGTTGGCCCTTCGGCACCCATCACCGCGCGCACCGTTTGAATGTGGGTCAGGTAAAGAAAGATGCCACTGACCAGATAGATCATGAAATTCCCTCTGATGGCGGCTGAACGGCCGCCGAGGAAATTGAACATGAGGTAGAAGGCAGCGATAAACATCACGCTTTGAAGGATCGACAGCACAATCGACAGCAGGGCATTGCCATGGTTTTTACGAACCTTGCGGACAGATGCGTAAAAGGTGACCTCCAGAAAATTGAAGACCAGCGCCCACGTGGACTGCGATGTTCGGGTTTCAAACATGTCGAGTATCCTTGCCTGCCGCTGCATGGTCCGGCTTGTTGTTCGCGCTACGCCTTAAGGCTTTGCTTGCCGTTCCCACACGCTCAGACGATAACGCCATAGGAGTTAATTTTCAATTCAACCGTGGGTGAACGTATGGATCACGAAAAACTTGTTGCCGTCATGCGCGCCGCTGCCCTGGAAGCAGGCGATGCGATCATGGAAGTATATGGCGCAGATGACTTTGACGTGAAGGTCAAATCCGACGATAGCCCCGTGACCGAAGCTGATGAGGCGGCGGATGCAATCATCTCGCGGCATCTTCGGGCGGCTTTCCCAGACGTGACGCTGGTTACCGAAGAACAGGCCGACAGCCACGGGCTAAGCGCCGATCAGTTCCTGATCGTGGACCCGCTGGATGGCACGAAAGAGTTCATCAAGCGACGCGGCGATTTCACCGTGAACATCGCGTTGGTCGAAAGCGGCACGCCCATTCGCGGTATCGTCTATGCCCCCGCGAAGGGCCGCTTGTTCTACACCACCGCCGATGGGGTGAGTGTTGAGGAAGCTGGCCCGTTCGACCCTACAGCACCGGGTAGGCTCGACCCGATGTCGGTATCCAAGCCCGACAATGACGCCCTGCGCGTCGTGGCCAGCAAGTCGCACCGCGATCAGGCAACGGATGATTACATCAACAAATACACCCACGCCGATATGAAAAGCGCAGGTTCTTCCCTGAAGTTCTGCCTCGTGGCTACTGGCGAGGCCGATATCTACCCCCGCCTTGGCCGCACGATGGAGTGGGACACCGCCGCGGGCGATGCCGTGTTGCGCGGCGCGGGCGGGAAGATGGTCCGGTTCGAGGATCACGCCCCGTTTGATTACGGCAAAGACGGTTTCGCCAACGGTTTCTTCATCGCCTATGCGCCGGGCGTGGAATTGAAACAGCCATGAGTGTCGTGTCGAAGACGCGCGAAGAAAAGGTCGCTTGCGTAATTCCGGCGCGCTACGCCTCTACCCGGTATCCGGGTAAACCGCTTGCGATGTTGACGGGCGCGACGGGCGAATCCGTGTCGTTGATTGAACGGTCTTGGCGGGCAGCACAGGGCGTTTCGGGGCTCGATAGTGTCTATGTGGCGACCGACGATGACCGCATCGCTGACGCGGCGCGGGCGTTTGGGGCAGAGGTCTTGATGACCTCTTCCGACGCGCGAAACGGGACGGAGCGCTGTGCCGAGGCGCTAGAGATCCTGGGTGATGTCGAGATGATCGTAAACCTGCAAGGGGACGCGCCTTTGACGCCGCCGTGGTTCTTGGAAAAGCTGGTGGAGGGGTTGCGCAATGATGCGCAAGCCGCCATCGCCACGCCGATCCTGCGTTGTGACGGGGAAACCCTTGCCGCCCTGAAAGCGGACCGCGCAGCGGGCCGGGTGGGCGGTACAACGGCGGTGGCCGATAGCAAGATGCGGGGGCTCTATTTCTCGAAGGAAGTTGTGCCGTTCACATCCGAGACTTACGCCGCAGAGGCACCGACGCCGGTGTTCCATCATGTGGGCGT
This sequence comes from Rhodobacteraceae bacterium M385, assembly GCA_025141835.1. Classification (NCBI taxonomy): domain Bacteria; kingdom Pseudomonadati; phylum Pseudomonadota; class Alphaproteobacteria; order Rhodobacterales; family Paracoccaceae; species Rhodobacteraceae bacterium M385. The sequence goes on from CP081102.1 coordinate 152,500, forward strand.
CTACGCCTACCGCCCTTGGGCTCTGCGCGCGTATCCACATTGGCCTATCGGCCCGTTAGAGACATTGGAAGGTCTGGAACAGCTCCGCTTCCTAGAGGCGGGCCACCCGGTTTTGTGCGTGGAAGTGGAAGCAAGGGGCGCGAAGTTTTGGGAGTTGAACAACCCCGAAGATATCCCCCGGATCGAAGCGATGCTCCGCGAGATGGGCGCGGCTTGAGCGGCGGGCGGGTCAGCGTTGTTGTTGTCAGCGCTGGGCGGCCAGATGCGCTGAGGCGGTGTCTGTTGGGCTTGTCGCAACAGGGGAAAGCCGGGTGCGAAGTGATCGTGGTGGCGGATCCGCAGGGACAGGCGGCGGTGCGGTCGTTGCCGGTGGCCGGCGCGTTGAAGTTGTTGCCGCAACGGGCACCCAACATCTCGGCCGCACGCAACGCCGGAATCGCGGCGGCGGCCGGAGATATCATCGCTTTCATCGACGACGATGCCGTGCCTGAGCCGACGTGGTCGCAGGCCGTTGTCCGGGCCTTTGAGGGGGCTGACCTAGCTGCTATCACCGGTCCGGTTCTGGGGCGCAACGGGATTTCGTTGCAATGGGGGCCACTGGCGGTGAACGGCACCGCAGAAGATGTTCCGACAAAGCCTAACACGCCGTTCAGAGACGGTTTTTACCGGAAGCTACAAGGTACCAACATGGCTTTCCGGCGTGATGCATTGGCGCAAGTGGGCGGCTTTGACGAGGCGATGCATTTCTACCTTGATGACACCGATATGGCGTTTCGTGTGGGTCAAGCGGGCCTGCCCACCGCATGGATACAGGACGCCGTGGTTCATCATGGGTTTGAGGCCAGCAGCCGCCGCACCAAAGCGCGGGTCCCTTTGAGCCTGTTCGATATCGGGGCCTCAAGTGCGGTGTACCTGCGCAAACATGCGCCCGAAGGTCAGGCCGAGGCGCTCCATGCATTGGAAGCGGTCCAAAGCACGCGTCTTTTGCGGATGGTGAAGGCGCGAAAGCTGGATGCTGAAAAAATGCGCACTTTGCTGGACAGTCTGCGCGACGGGATCACCCAGGGGCAGGAAAGGAAAAGTGCGGTGCCTCTGGTGGGGTTGCCCGCATCCGATTTCGACCCGTTTCAACGCGCCGATCCGCCACCGCCGCGCCTTCTTTCGGGCCGTAGTTTCCAGCTGCCGCGTCTGCGGGCAGAGGCCAAATCACTTGTAGAAAAAGGCCAACCAGTCAGCCTGTTTGCTTTTGAGCCGACGCCCCGAAAGCACCGGGTGTGCTTCACCGACGGGGGTTGGTGGGAGCAAACGGGCGGGCTTTATGGCCCCTCGGACAGAAACGGCCCAAGATTTCAGCTTACCACTTTTAAGGCCCGCGTCAGCGCCGAGGCCCGTCGCATTTCTGCCACGCGGGGTGTGGTAGGCTTGGGGGATATGGATTGATGGTTTCCCCGTGCCCTATGATTTCGTTAGTATACCCTTCATAACAAGGCGGCAGAATGCCCGAGCAACGGGGTGCTGCACACAAGAGGCTAGGTATGAAAAAGAAAGTAACCAAGGCGATCTTTCCGGTCGCTGGACTTGGAACCCGTTTCCTTCCGGCCACAAAGTCGATCCCGAAAGAGATCATGACGTTGGTGGACCGACCCCTCATTCAATACGCGATTGATGAAGCCCGCGCCGCTGGCATCAAAGAGTTCATCTTTGTGACAAGCCGTGGGAAATCCGCGCTGGAAGATTATTTCGACCATTCGCCCGAGCTTGAGAATACGCTTCGCAAGAAGGGTAAGACCGAGATGTTGGAGATGCTGAAAAACACCAACATGGACAGTGGCGCGATTGCTTACATGCGCCAGCATAAGGCGTTGGGTCTGGGTCATGCTGTATGGTGCGCCCGTCGCCTATTGGGGAATGAGCCCTTTGCCGTAATCCTGCCTGATGACGTGATCGCTGCAGAAACACCCTGTCTTCAGCAAATGGTGGAAGCCCACGCGGAACTCGGCGGCAACATGGTTGCGGCGATGGAAGTGCCGGACGACAAGACCTCGGCCTACGGGGTGTTGGATGTGAAGGAAGACATGGGCTCGGTCGTGTCGGTCAAAGGCATGGTAGAGAAACCCGCGCCGGGCGATGCTCCGTCAAACCTCGCCGTGATCGGGCGCTACATCCTGTCGCCCGACGTGATGGGCCACCTCAACAAGATCAAATCCGGTGCTGGCGGTGAAATTCAGCTGACGGACGCCATCGCTCAAGAGATATCCAGCGCGGACAACGTGTACGGCTACCGGTTCAAGGGACAGCGGTTTGATTGCGGTTCTAAGGCTGGCTTCTTGCAAGCCACTGTGGCCTTTGGTCTGGCCCGCGATGATCTGAAGGACGAGTTCCAGGATTATCTGGCGGACATGATGTCGATCCGTAGCGCCGCGCAATAAGGCGGCGTTCGGGATGCGCGTGTTTGCCGACATCCCTTGCCTTTGGTTAGACGTGACGCGTCTGTTGACGCGTGTCGGGCGCGGGGCGTTGACGGGTATCGACCGGGTCGAACATGCATATTTACGTGAAGCAGTCGCTGCCGGGTGCGAAAGCTATCTGTGCCGCACGACGCGGGGGTATCTGCGGCTGGATCACGTTGGCGGTAGACGCTTGCTTGAAATGGTGGAGGGCACCCGCCCGCTTGGCACGGCTGATTTGCTGTCAAAGATGACGTTTCGCGGCAACCGCCCCCGTCACCGGGCAGAAGCGGCCCTGCGCGAAGTCGCCATAGATAGGTGCACCGCCAAAGGCCTGCCCGCGATGATCGCGAGGGGTCCGAATAATGACCTGAGCTACATCAATGTTGGCCATTCCAACCTGTCCCTTGCCACGTTGTCCGCATTCCGCGCGGTTGAGGGTGCAAGGGTGATGGTGATGATCCACGACCTGATCCCCCTGACCCATCCCGCCTATGTGGCCGATAGCCAGCCGCAGAATTTCGCGGGCCGGGTTGAGAGGGTTCGGACCTTCGCCACCCATGTGATTGCGAATTCTCAGGCGACCTCGGACAGTCTGGATGACTATTGGGCCGGGCAAGCGATGCCACCCCACCGGATTACCGCGCCCCTTGGTATTGACCCTTGGGACGCGCCAAACGATCTGGAGCGGGAGCCCGATCTGTTCGTGATGCTCGGCACGATCGAAGCACGGAAGAACCACGCGCTTATGTTGGATGTGTGGGACCTATTGGCGGCAGAACTTCCGGCGGAAAAGGTGCCGCGCTTGCATATCATCGGGGCCACGGGATGGAAGGTGGATGCGTTGATGGAACGGCTGGTGAGCCACCCGCTTTACGGCATCAAAATCACATTGAATGGCCCCCACGGCTTGCTGGACGACACGGCCGTTCAGGACCAGCTGGCAAGGGCCACGGCGCTTCTGTTCCCCTCCATCACGGAAGGCTATGGCTACCCGCCGCTGGAAGCCGCAATGGCGGGGGCGGTGCCCATATGCTCTAACCTCCCGGTTTTCTGGGAAACTCTTGGTGATTGTGCCGTTTACGTGGACAGTTACGAGGCGTATCCTTGGGCGGAAACGATTAAACAACACTTATACGATAATGCTCCAAGGCCAGAGTTAACCTCCTTGAAGGTAGCCACTTGGGCAGAGCACTTTAATTCGGTGGCAGAAGCCACCTAAACGCCGAGCAGGAAAGGCCGCCCATGAAAGCGATCAAGCGGTACGGTTTGCGCCTTGAACGCAAACGTTTCCTTGTGCGCGCGTGGCGTAAATCCCGCGGGCTGGAAAGTGTTGTCGACCGCACGGATACGGTTAAGGACAAGGATATCCTGCTGTTCTGCACCCTGCGCAATGAGCAGGTGCGCCTGAAGTACTTCCTGAATTATTATCGGGACCGAGGCGTTAATCATTTCTTTTTCGTGGACAATGACAGCGTCGACGGCACACGGGAATATCTGGCCGAACAACCTGATTGCTCCGTTTGGTGGACCGACGAAAGCTATAAGCGGTCGCGGTTCGGGATGGATTGGATCAACCGCTTGCTGCGGTTGTACGGGCACAAACATTGGTGTTTGACCGTCGATCCCGATGAATTCCTTGTCTATCCGTTCAGCGATACCCGCCCCATTCCGGCACTGACGGATTGGTTGGATGCCTCTTCAATCAAGTCATTCGGGGCGATGTTGCTGGATATGTACCCCAAAGGCTCCATCGACGCGCAGCCTTACCGAGAGGGGCAAAATCCGTTCGAGATTGCCTGTTGGTTCGATGCGGGAAACTACTCGGTTACGCGGAACTGGGAATATGGCAACCTTTGGATTCAGGGCGGTCCCAGGGCGCGGGCGTTCTTCAGTGATAACCCTGAACGTGCGCCTGCGTTGAACAAGACGCCGCTGGTCCATTGGCAGAAACACTACACCTATGCCTCGTCCACGCACATGCTGCTGCCACGCGGGTTGAACCACGTCTACGACGAATGGGGCGGAGAGAAAGCTTCAGGCGTGCTGCTACACGCAAAGTTTCTGGATACATTCGGCGCTAAGGCAAAAGAAGAACTCTCCCGCAGCGAGCATTACGCCGCCTCCGCAGAATACAAAGCCTATGCGGAAGGGCTGAAGGAGAACCCTGATTTCTGGTCCAAATGGTCCGAGAAATACATCAACTGGCGCCAGTTAGAGATCCTTGGCCTGATGTCGAAAGGCAATTGGGCATGAGCACTTTGGGCTTTGTGATGATGTGCCACACCGCGCTGGACCGCGCGGCAGAGGTTGCGCGTCATTGGGCGGAACGCGATTGCCCCGTCGTGATCCACCTCGATAAACGAGTCGCCAGCAGCAAGAACACATGGCTGAAGCGAGAGCTTTCGGACCTTGAAAACGTGCGGTTCAGCAAGCGCCATAAGTGTGAGTGGGGCACTTGGAGCCTTGTGCAGGCCAGCCAGACCGGGGCCGAGGTGATGCTGGAGGAATTTCCAGGCGTCCGACACGTCTACCTAGCCTCAGGTTCGTGCTTGCCTCTGCGCCCGGTGGATGAATTGCGGGCCTATCTGGCCGCGCGTCCGATGACGGACTTCATCGAAAGCGTCACGATTCGCGATGTGGATTGGACCGTGGATGGGCTGAACAGCGAACGCTTCCAACTGCGGTTCCCATTCTCGTGGAAGCGGCACCGTTTCCTGTTTGATCGCTATGTAGAGTTCCAGCGCAACATCGGGTTTCGGCGAAAAATGCCGGATGGGCTGTTGCCGCATCTGGGTAGTCAATGGTGGTGCCTGTCTCGGCAAACGCTGTCGGCCATCCTGCAAGACCCGAAACGGGTGGAGTTCGACCGGTTCTTCAAGCGCGTCTGGATTCCCGACGAAAGCTATTACCAAACCCTTGTGCGCAACTACTCCCGCAACATCGAAAGCCGGTCTTTGACGCTGTCGAAGTTCGATTTTCAGGGCAAACCCCATGTGTTCTACGACGATCACCTGCATCTGTTGCGGCGGTCAGATTGCTTTGTGGCGCGTAAGATTTGGCCTCGGGCGGATCGACTTTATGGGACGTTCTTGGGGGAAGAAGGGGCGAATGTGCGCCGGGCGGAGCCGACGCCGGGCAAGATTGACCGGGTTTTCGCCAAGGCGCTGGAGCGTCGGACACGGGGGCGGCCAGGTCTCTATATGCAGTCCCGCTACCCCAACAACGATTGGGAAAACGGCAAGACGGCTGCGCCTTATTCGGTGTTACAGGGCTTCAATGACCTGTTTTTGGATTTTGAGCCGTGGCTGTCGCGCCGCTTGGGGTCCAGCGTTCATGGCAACATCTTTGATCCCAAGCGGGTGCGTTTTGCGGGCGATGCTGACACTTATGCCGGCTGCCTGTCCGCCGCGCCGGAATTGCGCGACTACAATCCTGAACGGTTCCTGACGAACCTGATTTGGAACACCCGTGGCGAACGACAAGTGTTCATGTACGGCCCACAAGATAACCAACGTCCCGGCGCGTTCATGGCGTCCGATAGCAATGCGCAGATCAGCGTGATTACCGGCGGTTGGGCTGTGCGTTTGTTCACCGCGAACCGGAATTTCGGCGATATCCGTACCGAAGCTGCGCGATTGCAGCGCCGAGAGGTAGAGTTCGTGAACACCCTGCGCCATGTGCGTTCACGGGCGGAAATTCGGATCTGGTCCTTGGCCGAGTTTCTGGAAGAGCCGATGGAAAATCTGCAACGTATCCTTGATGCGATGGAGGGCGCGCAGGCATCGCGCCTGACGGAAGCGCCCCGGATGACAAACCTCGATGGTTTGCCCAAGTTCCTGCAAAACCTAAAGAACCAAGGAATGAACCCCTTTGCCGTCGGTGACTTCCCGCAAGAAGGCGTGGCGCCTCCGCCGTCTGGCGCCGACAATCGCCCCTATTTGGTGAGATAAAGTATGACCCGCCGTTTTGATGCTTTCGTTTTGTTTGCCGAGATGCGGACAGGTTCGAACTATCTCGAAGATAGCCTGAATAATTTCCCCGACATCAATTGTTTGGGGGAGGTTTATAATCCCACCTTCCTTGGCCATCACAACACGTTCGAGATGTATGGCTACGACATGGATAGGCGCGAACAAGACCCGTTGGGCTTGTTAGAGGCGATTATCGAAAACGGCGAAGGGCTGCCCGGCTTCCGACTGTTTCATGACCACGATGACCGCGTGGTGGAACGGGTGCTGCCCGACCCGCGCATTGCCAAGGTGATCCTCACACGAAATCCGTTGGACAGCTACGTCAGCCGCAAGATTGCCAGCGCCACGGGGCAGTGGCGTTTGACCGACATGAAGCATGCGAAGACCGCGAAGATCCGCTTCGACACGCCCGAATTCGGAGAGCTGTTAGACGCGCTTCTACCCTTCCAAGAGCGTCTGCGTCAGGGGTTGCAGAAGACCGGGCAAGTGGCGTTTCAAGTCCGCTACGAGGATATCAACGACCCCGAAATGCTGAACGGTTTGGCGGCGTTTCTGGGCTCGGAAGAACGCGTCGATGCGACCTCTAAGAAGTTGAAAAAGCAAAACCCCGCGCCCCTGCGCGATAAGGTGGAAAACTACGATGAAATGGTCAGCGCCTTAAGCGATCTGGACCGCTTCGGGCTTGATCGTTCCCCTGAGTTAGAGCCGGAGCGCGCCGCGCAGGTGCCCAACTTTGTGGCTCACCCCACCCTTGGTTTGCTGTTCTGCCCGATCAAAGGCGCGCCGGAAAATTCGGTGCTAAACTGGATGGGAGAGCTTGGCGGTGTGGGCAAAGATGCCCTGATCCGCAAAATGAGCCAGAAGCAGCTGCGCCAATGGATGAAGGATAACCCCGGGTTCCGCAGTTTCACCGTGTTGCGCCATCCGGTCGCGCGGGCCTACTGCGTGTTCAACCGGTTCATTCTGCCCGACGATCGCCCCGCCTATGCCGATCCGCGCAAGACACTACGGCAGCGCTACAAGGTGCCGATGCCGAACAAAGCCCCCGGTCCCGATTGGTCCGAGGCGGAACAGAAAGCTGCGTTCCAAGGGTTCATCGGGTTTCTGAAGGGTAATTTGGCGGGCCAGACCAGCGTGCGCGTGGATCAGGCGTGGGCGACGCAAACGGCTATTTTGCAGGGCATATCCTCGGTCATGGTGCCGCAAGCGGTGATCCATGAAGAACAGATGAAGGACGCATTGCCCGCTTTGGCCCGGCAGGTCGGTGTGGAAGATGTGCCAGAGGTTGTTGGCGAAGCGATGCCTGGGGCCCATACGCTCAAGTCTGTGTACGACGGCAAGATCGAGCAGGCGCTAATTGACACGTATCGGCGCGACTACATCGGATTTGGGTTTCCAAGGTGGAACAAGCGGCCCGGTTAAGCCGCCTGTGTCGCCTCGCCTTCAGTCAGAAGGGCGAATAGCGCGAGCGGGTCGTTGTTGGCCCGCAATTTCGCGCAAAGGGTAGGGTTGCGCAGGGTGCGTGCGACCAAAGCCAGAGCTTTGAGGTGATCCACACCGGATTCCAGCGGCGCCAGAAGCACAAACACCAGATCCACCGGCTGACGATCGGCAGCGTCAAAGTCGATGGGTCGCTCCAGGCGCACGAAGGCACCCACAACGTGATCCAGCTCAGCCAGGCGGGCATGGGGCAGGGCGATGCCTTGGCCCACACCGGTCGGCCCAAGGTTTTCGCGTTCTTGCAGGGCTTCAAAGATTCGATGGGTGGGCACATCAACCAGCGTTTCCGCGATTTCAGAGACCGACTGGATCAAGCGCTTCTTGCTGCTGACATCGCCAACAACTCTGACAGCCTCGGGCGTCAGCAACGATGAAAGGTCCATTCCGTATCTCCCCACGGGCGACTATGGCCGCCAAGTGTCGGCTCGGGGCAGATGCCTGCCCCTGAGCCAGATTAGTTAACTCGTCTCTGGATCAACCCAGCCTATGTTGCCGTCTTCACGGCGGTAGACCACGTTCACCCGGCCATGCCCCTGTTCGCGAAACACCAGAACTGGCGCTCCCGCGATTTCCATTTGCATCACCGCTTCGCCGACGGACAGGGATGGAATCTTGGTCTCCATCTCGGCCACGATGATCGGCTGGAGCGTATCAGGCTCGGCCGTCTCATCCTCGGTCTCCGGTGAGGCGAGGATATACGAGGCACCGCCATAGACATCAATGGGGGTCGTCCGGTCTTTGTGGTGATCTTTTAGGCGCCTCTTGTATCGCCTTAGTTGCTTCTCAAGTTTGTCGGCGGTCGCTTCAAACGCGGCGTAGATCTCATGGGCATGAGCTTTGGCAGAGGCGGTCAGACCGGTCGACAGATGGACGGTGGTTTCACAAGCATATTCCGGCCCGGATTTAGAGAAGATGACCGTCGCGTCCGTTGGCCGCTCGGCGTATTTTTGGGCAATGCTGCCAAGATTATCCTGCACGTGGGTTTGCAGAGCTTGGCCAATTTCGATCTGTTTTCCGCTGATCTGATACCGCATGTAACCTCCGGTTTTGTGGTCACACGACGCTGTGTCGTGCTTGTTAACATGATGATTTTGAATGTCATTGAGAGTGCGCTGGGGAAGTCGAAACTTCGGCTTTCCGTGCCGGGCACTAAGAGATGAAGCGATCGCAACCATCCCTCGTATCAGACGAGGAATCGGGGGCCTGTGTCAATGGAATTGGTTCAGGTGATTTTAAACGACTGGCCCAGATAGACCCGGCGCACGTTCTCATCGCGGACCACCTCGTCGGCGGTGCCGGACATGATGATAACGCCGTCGTGCAAGATATAAGCCCGGTCCACGATGGCCAGAGTCTCTTGTACGTTGTGGTCAGTGATAAGCACACCAATGCCACGGGTCTTGAGTTCGGCCACCAACGCGCGGATATCGCCCACCGCAATCGGGTCCACACCGGCAAAAGGTTCATCCAAAAGAACATATCGCGGGTTAGAGGCAAGGCATCGTGCAATTTCAGCCCGCCGACGTTCGCCACCAGACAGCGACAGCGCGGGCGCACGGCGCAGGTGCTCGATGGAGAATTCTGACAGCAGTTCTTCCAGCCGATCACGCCGCTTCTTGCGCTTAGGCTCCACCACTTCCAGGATTGCCATGATGTTGTCTTCTACTGACAAGCCGCGAAAAATCGACATTTCTTGCGGCAGATAGCCTACCCCGGCGCGGGCACGGCGATACATGGGAAACAGGGTGACGTCTTGGCCATCAATCGTGACCCGTCCGCCATCGGGCGTGATAAGCCCGGCGATGCAATAAAAGCTGGTGGTTTTGCCCGAGCCATTGGGGCCAAGCAGGGCGACAACTTCGCCCCGGTTCAATTCCAGCGTCACGTCGCGGATCACCGGGCGCTTGCGGTAGCTTTTACGCAACCGCTCAACGCGCAGCCCGGCAGAGCCTTCTGTGACGTTCAAAGCCATTACTCAGTGCCGCCAAGCACGGTCCGCACCCGCCCATCAACGGACCCGTTGCCGGTGCGCATGTTGACGACCATGCTATCGCCCGCGATGGCGGTTTGGCCTTGGGTCACCAATACGCTGCCTGACAGGGTCAACAGGGCCGAAGCGACCTCGAACCTTGCTTGCGCGCCTTCGGCCGCGTCCGTTCCTCGGGTCACGAGAACGCCGCCGGTGGCGATGACTTCGCTGACATCTTGCGTGCCGGAGGTGCCGTACAGGATGCGAACCGCCCCGGCGGCCATGCGTAGATCCCCTTGGACAACGATCACATTGCCGGTGAAAACGGCCTCGCCCGTGGTTTGATCCACGGTCAAGCCGTCGGCTGTGACCTCCACTGGTTGGCGTTCGTCGTAGCTGACGCCGCCAAATCCGATGTTCACCTGCGCCGAAGCTGGCGTTGCAAAAAGAAGAAACAGGCCCAACAGGGCAAAAATACGGTGCATGGGCGACCCTTTAACTTTGGGGTTCATATAGCACTCGGACGGCGCCGTTGAAACGGAGGATTGTTTCCCCTTGCGGACCTGTGACTTCCATGGTGTCGGCGGTCACATCTATGCCGGGGCCGGTGGCGTGCACGGGGGTAGGGGACCGCATGTTGATGACATCCAGCGCCATCACCATGGTTTCGCTTTGAATGCGGTAGCCTAGGGATGATTGCAGCACGACATCGTCGGTGAATGTGGCCATCTGCGCGGCCATGTCGAACTCTCCGAACGCGGCTTGGATCGTCATGTAGTCGGTCGCGCTTAAATCCATACGCCCGTCAATGGTTTCGGCGCGAATTCTATCGGTGGCCTCAACGCCCGTGGTGACGGCTTGCGCGGTTAACACGATCTCTTGGCCGTCGCCCATAACGCCAGCAAAGCGCGGCTCGCTTACACGTTGCTCGCGCTCAATCTGGTTCACGTCGACCTCGGTGTAGGCGAGGGCGGCGTCGGGGTCGGGTGTGCCGGACAGAAGAAAGATCGAGGATAAGAGGGCAAGCGCGATCAGGGGCAGGGTGATTTTCACCCAGACCACAGTTTTGGAATAAAGGTTATCGCGTGCCACGGGATCACATCCTTCGAGCGGTTCTACAAAGCGCTTTAGTGGCTGAAAATGTCCATTTCGGGCCAGCCTGCCAAATCTAGTTTGGCGCGCATCGGCAGAAAGTCAAAACACGCCTGCGCCATCTCGGTCCGGCCTTCGCGGGCCAGCATCACGTCCAGCTTCTCTTTCACGCCGTGCAGGTACAACACGTCCGAGGCGGCATAGGCCACTTGCGCGTCGGTCAGCGCATCCGCGCCCCAGTCCGACGATTGCTGCTGCTTCGAGATGTCGATCGACAAAAGCTCCTGCAACAGATTCTTCAGCCCGTGACGGTCCGTATAGGTCCGTACCAGCTTGGAGGCGATCTTGGTGCAGTAGACCGGCGCCGTCAGGGCACCGAAAGCGTGATACATCGCGGCGATGTCGAAGCGACCAAAGTGGAACAGCTTCAGGGTGTTCGGGTCTTCCAGAAGGGCGCAAAGGTTGGGTGCTTCGGTCTGACCTTTGGCGACCTGCACCAGATGCGCGTTGCCGTCGCCGTCGGACAATTGGATCACGCAAAGGCGGTCGCGGTGCGGATGCAGGCCCATCGTTTCGCAATCAATGGCGACGATGGGGCCTAGTTGCAGGCCATCGGGAAGGTCGTTCTGGTAGAGAGTGTTGGTCATCGGATGCCCCGCGATTGAAATTTCAGGTCAGCGGGGGCAGCCCCGCGCGTTTAGGGAGGCCATGGATCGGCAGAACATGAAAGACTGAGCGCCGTGGAAATGCCTCTAAACTACATGCCGAGCTATACATCAGCAGGCAAAACTACCAGTAAAAAATGCCCCAAGGGCGCGGTGAACGTGCTCGGAGCAGCGTCTGGTATGCAGTGTGATGATCCTCGATTCACTTGGTCGACACAGGCCACATGAACAAGGTTGTCTTGCGGGCACCGCGGACCTCTGACCGATCATCGGCCTTGGCCCGGCAAACGACAGCATTCCGCCCCACACCCCGCGACACGCATTAGCAAATCATCCAGTTATTCTGATAGCGGAGAGGGAGTGTATCGACCTCTGTCAGCGCGAACTTGTCGGCGAGAGAGAAATGGTGCCCAGGAGAGGACTCGAACCTCCACATCGTTGCCAATACTAGCACCTGAAGCTAGCGCGTCTACCAATTCCGCCACCTGGGCAGGTGTCGTGAGAGCGGCTGATATAGGCGCTTTGCGAGGGCGTCAATAGTCCTGCTCGAAGAAGATGCCAATCGAGCTGTTTCCCCCCGATCCGACAGAGCCACGGGCAGTAATGTTTGGGGTCAGATCAATGTTCAGGGACAGATCAGCATCGCCCTCGGCGTTGATGGTCACGTCGGTGTAAATGTTGTCGGATAGATAGCGCCCTGCGGTCACGGCTGCGTTGCCCTCATCATCGGTGCTCAGATCCAGATCGTCGAGGCCAAGCCCCTCTCTCAGGCCCGCGATAAAGCCAGAGTTGGTGGAGCCGCCCGCCAGCGACGTGGCGGCGTCGGCCAATTGCAGAAGCTGCAACGGAGACAGGCCCGAGACAGAGCGCCCGAAAAGAAGCTGCGCAAGCACCTCATCTTCGGGCAGGGACGGGCTGGAGGAGAAGGTAATTTCCGGGCTGGAGGCGGCGCCAATCACGCTGATGGTGATCTCGTAGCCGCTGGCGCGCGACGTGGCGGCAAGGCGCAGGAAAGGGTCAAAACTGCCTTGTAGCGTCGCGGATCCTTCGGTGAAGTCCAGCCGTGTCCCCAGAACGGATAGCCGTCCACGGATCAGGTTAAATTGTCCGGTCGGGATCATGTTGGCAGTGGTGCCAAACAACCGCAAAGAGCCGCCAAATTCCGCATCTATCCCGCGCCCGCGCAAGAAGATGCGCCCCGGTGCGTTGATCGTCAGGTCAAGCCCCGTGGTGACGCTTCCACTGGCGCTACCGGCGGCCGTGCCGAGCATCCCCGCAAACCGCCGGGTCAGGCGTTGATCAGCAGTCTCTCCGGTGAAGGTGATTTCGGGGATGGCGGCGCTGCCATAGAAGCTCGCCTCCGGCACCCGAATCTCGGATTCGCCGAGGTTGACGGTGCCGCTGACCTGTGGCCCACGCGCGAGGGGGCCGGAAACGCTAAGGTTGGCGCTGGTGATCCGCGCCTCATAAAGAGTCGCATCGACGATTCGGGCGTCCCGCAGGCCGATGGAGATTTGGCCGTCCAGCCCCGCACTCGCCAAGTTGATCGACCCTTGCGCATTCAGTTGCCCACCGGTGGAAAGCGTGCCATTTCCGTTGATCGAAAGTCGCCCGCCGGAAAGCTGGCCCGAGACGCCAACATCCTCGATCGCGACGGCGAAGGTCGGGGCAGAAACCCGCGCGCCGCTGATGTTGAGCGAGCCCGACACCGCCCCAAGACCCGGTTGTCCTTCAATAGACAGGTTGAACCCCAACGTGCCCCGGATCGAGCGGGGGGCGATATAGCGGTTCGCCAACGCCAGCGGTGCTTGACCAGCCGCGGTCAAATCAACGCTGCCATCGGGCAGGCCGACGCGCCCGTTCACCGCGGCGTTCATGCCGCCGGGGCCGCTCAGGTTCGTGCTCAATTGCCAAGGGTCCGTGCCATTGCGGGTGATCGTCCCGGTGCCGCTCACCGGACCAGAGAGGGCATCGGTGAATAGGCCAACGTTTGTCAGGCGCGCGTCAATGTCGGCGCGGCTGGTGTCCGGCCCGATGCTTGCGCCCCCGCTTAGGGAAAGCTCCGGGTTGGAAAGCGACAGATCAGAAAGGATCAGGACCCCATCGTCGCGTACGGCGGTGGCTGTCAGCGTCGTGCGTCCGGCGAACAGCTGCGGCGGGACAGCGTCACCAAGGTTCAACCCTTCGGCGGAGGCATCAAGATCAAGGGCGAAATCGGTGGTATCGGCGTTGAAGGTTCCGGCGACATCGGCCCGGATCGCGTTCGGTCCGGTCAGCGTGGCCGTTACATCAAAGGGCAATGTGCCGCTTCGGGCCACATCGGCGGTAATCGTGACAGGCCCAGACATGAGGGCGGTAAACAGGCCCACATCCTGAAGCTGGAATCGGGTGGTGGCCGACGTATCGCCCGAGCTGAGGTCAGCCGCCCCGGTTAGGCTCAATTCTGCATTTTCGAGACTAAGGTCGTTCAGCGACAGCCCGGTTTCGTCCCGTGTCACTTGGGCCGACAACAGCGTTTCGCCAGCAAAGATCTGCGAGGGCAGGGCATCGGCCAGTATCAAGTCCCGCCCGGTGCCACTGATCGCCAGATCAAACGCGCCAGACAGGGCTTCGGCAGTGCCCGACAGGCCCAGATCAACGGCGCCTTCCAAGGGTTGCCCGGACAGCGCGGCAAAGCGGGTCAGATCGCTGGCCATTGCCGACAAATCAAGCACCAGATCAAGACGCTCTTCCCCCGTTCGCGCCGATGCGCTGCCCGTTAGGGTCACGTCACCGGACCGGATGTTTAGGCCCGAAAGGATCATCGGCGCGCCGTTGACCCAAGACATCTGCCCGTCCAGATCAACACGGCTGCCCAAGGCCTGCGCAAGGGCGGGGTCACTGTGGCTTAGGCCCGCCATCGTGCCACTAATCATCGAAGTGGCTGCATCAAGCCCGGTGGCGGAAATTCCGACGGTGCCTTGAAGGTCCAGCGCGGTGTCTTCGACGGCCAAATCGTCCACTGACAAAGCATCAAGGTCCAGACGTAGCCGGTAGCTATCCCCTTCTGCGCGATCGTAGATTATAGCGAGCCCGGCGCGGGCGATTTCGGCGTCAACGCCGCCAACAGGCAGGCGGACCGTGTCGCCCTCGGGCGGTGTGATTTGCCCGAGCAATGATACATCCATCGGCAAGCCACGGGCATCCAGGGTCACATCGCCTTGGAGCGTCAGCGCGGCCGAGGTAAGGCGCAGCGCCTCAAGCGAGGTTTCGCCCGTCGCAGTCTGCCGCACCTGTGCCTGAAGCTGCACATCATCGCCAAAGAACTCGCGGTAGTCAGGCAGCAATAGCGGAGAGATATCTCCGCCAATATCGGCCACAATTAACTGGTCACCACCTTCCCCAACCGACGAAATCACCTGCCCGGTGATCCGGTCTTCCCCGTCTGTGGCCAGCTCAATCTGGGCAGTGAATTCATCAACGGGGCCGCTCCCCTCGATCGCCAACCGAATGTCCGGGCGGCCCGGAAGCCCCAAAAGCTCGGCCGCGAGGCCGCCTTCGGCTTCTTCCAACAACAGCGACAGATCCAGCACGCGGGTGGCGTTGTCATAGCTTGCATCAAGGGCAAATTGCCCCTCGGCCCCATCAAGGCGATCAAGGGTTATCTGCGCCTCGCCCGCGCCATCGGCGAGCAAGACGTTGCCTTCCACGGAAAGGGTGGCAGGCAATCCGATAACGGGCGCGCCAAGGACGACTTCTTCGATCGCAATCGTGCCAATTTCGACCCGAACAGGCAGTTCAGGCAAGGAAAAGGGCTGTGCTTCGGAATCCTCAAGGCCAAGCCCTTCGGCGGGTAGTGGCGGGCGGACAACCTCCAGCCTCGCGGCGGTCAAGGCCTCCACCTGCAATGCCCCGGACAAAAGCGCGGAGCGGTTCCAATCGAGAACGGCGTCCTCCAAGATCAGCCATACGCCATCAGCGTCAGAAATCGTCATCCGCTCCAACGTGGCCTCAGACGACAACGCGCCTCGAAAGCCGGTGATTGTCACTTGCCGGTCGTCACCGTTGGACAATTGGTCTTCCAGAAACCGAGACAAAGTTGTGCCATCGTCATCTTGTGCAGTCGCAACCGCGGGGAAAAGCGCAAGGCAAAGGATCAGTAGGAACCGGATCAAAACGCGTGCCCGATGCCGATGTAGATGAACAGGTCTTCGCCCACGCCGTCGCCGCGCACCGGCGTTGCCAGATCCACGCGGATCGGGCCGAAGGGCGTGTCATACCGCGCCCCGATACCTGCGCCCGCGTGCCAGTCGCCGTTCCCGCCCATCGCATCCGCGCCGATAAAACCCGCATCCGCGAAAGCCACGATACCGAAATCCGTGTCGCCGATGTCCTGGCGGAACTCGGTGGATAGGCCGGCAAAGCTGCGCCCGCCTGCATCTAGGCCGTTCTGCGTGGCCCCCAGGGACTGAAACTCTTGCCCGCGTACGGTGCCCGCGCCGCCGGAGAAGAACAGGAAGTTGGGCGGAATGTCGGTGATGTCACCGCCAAAAACACTGCCTAACTGCCCGCGTAGAGCCAGACGGCTGGCGTTGTCTTCACCAAAGCCCACGTAGGCACGCCCATCCAGATAAACTCGCGCGCCGCCGCTGCCTTGATCCGTGATGAAGGGGGTGGCTGTGCCGTCAATATAGAACAGCTCCCGCGCGTCCAGCGGATCATCGCGGCGGTCCCAGGTCAGGCCCACAGGGGCGGACAGGACGGTGATTTGGCGCTCGCCGAACTGATCTTCGATATCGTAGTAGTCCAGACCAAGACCAAGCGACCCTGTCAGGCGGCGGTTGAAGTTATGCTCAACCCCAAATTCCGTGCCCACCGTGGTGAGAGAGTAGGCGGGTTCGTCCAGATATTCGGCCCCAATCCCGAAATAGGCGGTGGTATCGGGTGTGAACGTCGCGGGCCGCGAGAAACGGAGCCCGACGGAGGCGTCGATGCCCTCTACCTCTTCGATATCCTCAAACTCCAGCCCTTCCGAGCCGATGCCGCTGACCTCCCCTTCAATCCGCAGCCGTTCCGCGCCGCCAAATAGGTTGCGGTGCAACCAGTAGGCACTCAACGAGGCACCATCATCGGTGGAAATCTCGGCTCCGAAACCGAAACGGCGCGGCTCATTTTCCACCAGCGTTGCCTCGATGTTCATCACGCCATCGGGTCCGACCTCACCCTCCTGCAAAGCAATGGCCGAAAAGACGCCAGTGTCCTGCAAGCGTTCTTCCACGCGTTCGAGTGTTTCTGGAGAGAATGTTTCACCCTCGGGCAGGCCCGCGATAGCAAGGATACGTTCGTCGCGCATCCGGTCCTGGCCTTGGGGTTGCAGCGTGCCGAATTGCACGACCTGACCGGGCGCGATGCGCACGCGGACATCCAAGATCGCCTCGGCGCTGCGGGCGGTGATTTGCTGACCTGCAACCTCGGCCGTGGCATAGCCAACCGCGCGCCAACCGCCGATAGCAGCGGTCGCCGTATCTTGCAGCAATCCGGTTGAAGCAGCGCCGCCGGGGCGGAATTCGTCAGGTAGTTCAGTATCGCGGGCAAGAGGGCCAATTTCGGCTGTGCCAAGCTGAAACGCCGGGCCGGGGTCAACGCGGATGGTGATCTGGTTGATCGACCTTGGTGCGCCAAACGGCGAAATGCGTGCCACTTCCCGGCCATCGGCATCAATGCGCACGACCGGGGTGAAGTAACCCACATCATAAAGCGCAGCCACGATGCGCCCGTAATCTGCCCGAGCGGCAGCGATCAGGTCTTGGGCGGTGCGGGGCTCTTCCGTTTCTTGAAGCAACAGTGATGAGGCCCGCAGACGATCCTGCAAATCCTCGTCCAATCCGGGGGCATTTAGCTGAATATCCTGCGCTTGCGCCGCGCCAGATAACGCGAAAGCTGCACATAGAAACGCGGTGGAAATTCGGCTGCCCATAAGATTCTCGTACGATCCTTCTCAAGATAACGCCAGCCGTTAAGCAATAGTTCCACCTCCGTCGGCGGAAAGTTGAGACCTTTTGCGCCTTGCCGCATATCGGGCAGCCACGTATCACCACTTCTGAGACGCGAATGAAGGAGCCTGACCATGGCTAAACTCGTCACCATTTTCGGCGGTTCCGGCTTTGTCGGCCGCTATATCGCCCGCCGCATGGCCAAAGACGGCTGGCGCGTGCGCGTTGCGGTGCGCCGCCCAAATGAAGCTCTGTTTGTGAAGCCCTACGGGGTTGTCGGACAGGTCGAGCCGATTCTTGCCAATATCCGCGATGAAGCCAGCGTGCGCGCGGCGATCCGGGGGGCGGATGCGGTGGTTAACTGCGTCGGCACGTTCGACGCGGGCGGAAAGAACAATTTCCAAGCGGTGCAGCACGATGGCGCAGCGCTTGTGTCCCGAGTAGCGGCGGAAGAGGGTGCGACATCCTTGGTCCACATCTCGGCCATTGGCGCGGATGCAGACGGCGAAAGCCTGTATGCCAAGTCCAAAGGTGAAGGCGAAGCCGCCGTGCTGGAGGCCTTCCCAAGCGCGATGATCCTGCGCCCGTCGATCATTTTCGGGCCAGAGGATGCGTTCTTCAACCGCTTCGCCGCCATGTCGCGCAATACACCTGTTCTGCCCATCGCTGGGGCAGAGACTAGGTTCCAGCCTGTTTATGTGGACGATGTCGCCCAAGCCGCCGTTCTTGGCGTGAAGGGTGAAGCCACCGGCACGTTCGAACTTGGCGGGCCAGAGGCGGCAACTTTCCGCGAGCTGATGCAGAAGATGCTGGACGTGGTGCGCCGCCGCCGCTTGATCGTGAATATCCCGTTTTTTGTGGCTGGGATTATGGGCTCTGCCCTCGATTTCGGGTCAAAAATGACGGGCGGACTCTTCCGTAACAGCATCCTGACCCGCGATCAGGTGCGTAGCTTGCAGACAGATTCGGTTGTGGCGGATGATGCCCAAACACTGGCCGATCTGGGCATTCACGCCACATCGATGGATGTTGTGTTGGAGGATTACCTTTGGCCCTACCGTCCCTCGGGCCAGTTCTCGGACATCAAAGATAGCGCCAAGAACCTGCGGGAAACCTAAGCGTTTTCAGGTATACGCGACGATCAACAGCACCACGCCCAGGATCACTCGATAGATCACATAGGGCGTGAAGCTGACGCTGCGCAGAAGTTTGAACATCAGAACCAGCGCCCCTAGCGCCGCGACGAAAGACAGCGCCGCGGCAATAGCCCCGTCGCGAGCGGTTTGCGCGTCGGCGGTGGCGATCACCTCGACACCTGCGAAGACGCCCGAGGCGATGATCGTGGGGATCGACATCAGCATCGCCACCCGTGCCGCGCTTTCGCGATCATAGCCCAGATACCGCGCCGCCGTGATGGTGATGCCCGACCGGGACGTGCCGGGTATCAGCGCGATGGCCTGCCACAGGCCCATGACGATGGCGTCTCGTAAGTTCCAGTCTTCGCTACGCTTTTCGTGGCTGCCCTTCTGGTCGGCCCAATATAGCACGAGGCCGAAAATCAGCATGGTCCAGCCGATCACCGCGATGGAGCGCAGGCTGTCGTAAATGCCCGTAATCTCCAGAAACAGGCCGAACCCGATCACCGGCACCGTCGCGATCACCAGCAAAAATGCCAGCTTCGCGCCGGGCGTGTCGATGCGCCCGGTTAGAAGGCGTGGTGTGCCCAGAATGGCGGCTTTCACGTCCTGCCAGAAGTAGAGGATCACGGCCCCCAAAGTGCCCACGTGAACCGCCACATCAATGGCCTGTCCCTGATCCTCGGTCCCGAGAAGATTCGGCAAAAGAATCAGGTGACCCGAGGAGGAAACGGGCAAAAATTCAGTGATACCTTGGATAAGGGCAAGGAGGAGAAGAGTGTAGAGGCTCATGACGCGTCTCTGAGTGAGTATTGTAACAAATTGAATATAAACGGTTAAATCTTAAATAGGTAACCTATGCTGCCGTATTTACGAATTATTAACCGCGCTTAGAAGTTGTTGTTCGCGCAACACTTGAATTTAGGTCAGTAGTACTGTCTTTTTATCCCCCGAATCCCCCGCTATACGGGCCTTCCAATCGACGGAGGAAGCGTTGTGGCTAAGCAACCCATGTTGAAGTTCGTGACCGTAGGCAAGGAAATGCCTCAAAAGCGGGAAGCGGACCAGCGGAAAGAAGATTTTGCCGAGATTTACGGCGAGTATGCGACTGCGAAAGCAGCGGAGCAGGCAGGGCGCTGTAGCCAGTGCGGCGTGCCCTATTGTCAGTCCCATTGTCCCTTGCACAACAACATCCCCGATTGGCTGAAGCTGACGGCGGAAGGGCGTTTGCGGGAGGCTTACGATATCTCGCAAGCGACAAATACCTTCCCCGAGATCTGCGGCCGCATCTGCCCGCAGGACCGTCTGTGCGAAGGCAATTGCGTGATCGAACAATCCGGTCACGGCACTGTCACCATCGGCTCGGTCGAGAAATATATTACCGATACCGCATGGGACAACGGCTGGGTCATGCCCATTGCGCCTGCGGTGGAACTGTCTGAATCCGTTGGGATTATCGGCGCGGGCCCCGGTGGCTTGGCTGCCGCTGACATGCTGCGCCGCGCCGGTTTGCGGGTGACGGTTTACGATCGCTACGACCGCTCGGGCGGGTTGATGATGTACGGCATCCCCGGCTTCAAGCTGGAGAAAAACGTGGTCGTGCGCCGCAACCAATTGCTGGAAGATGGCGGCGTGAAGTTCGTGCTCAACTGCAATGTCGGCGACGACATCAGCTTCGCGGAAATTCGCGAGAAGCACGATTTTGTTGTTATCGCCACGGGCGTCTACAAGTCCCGCGAATTGGATGGCCCCGGTTCCGGTAGCACCGGCATTATTCGTGCGTTGGATTATCTAACTGCTTCAAATCGCAAGTCTTTTGGCGATGCTGTGCCCGAGTTTGATAGCGGCGAGCTGAGCGCCGAAGGCAAGCGCGTGGTCGTAATCGGCGGCGGTGACACTGCGATGGATTGCGTGCGTACCGCGACGCGGCAGGGGGCCACATCGGTCAAATGTCTGTATCGCCGGGACGAGGCGAACATGCCCGGTTCCATGCGCGAAGTGCAGAACGCTAAGGAAGAAGGCGTTGATTTCGTTTGGCTTTCCGCGCCCAAAGGCTTCAGCGACCATGTCGGAGCCGTGAATGGTGTGATGGTCCAGAAAATGCGCCTTGGCGCGCCGGATCAGACGGGCCGTCAAAGCCCCGAAGTCATTGAAAACGCTGACTATGTTGAAGACGCGGATATGGTTATCAAGGCGCTTGGCTTCTCGCCCGAGGATGTCCCGACTCTATGGGACGCGCCCGAGTTGGAAGTGACCCGTTGGGGCACTGTAAAGGCAAACCACAGGCATGAAACGGTGCTGCCGAATGTCTTTGCTGTCGGCGATATCGTCCGCGGCGCGAGCCTTGTGGTTTGGGCAATTCGGGACGGTCGAGAGGCCGCTGAAGCAATCCTGGAGCGTGTTCACACCGGGGCTACGGTCGCCGCGGAATGACGCCAACGGGTATATCAATGGTATATCAATTCCGATTTTGAACCCAAAACACCCGCCCTCAGATCGGCGCCACGTATATCAATGGTATATCAATTTAACTGCCCAAGATGGCCAACAAAGACAGAAAGACTGACCTGATGCCCGCCATTCGTTACCAAATGCTTAACACTGCATTGGCGTTCGCGTTTTGCGCAACGCCCGTGACGGCGCAGAGCGTTAACGAAGGCTTCGCGGTGCCCGATGGGTGTACGGCGTTTCTGACGGTGCAATCTCGGTCCTGCTTGATCGCGCATTATTGGACCTGCGAAATGGACCCGGAGGGGACGCATTGGCGGGTGACGTTGGATCAGGAAGGCGCGTTCTACCTGAGCTATACGGACACGGAATTTCGTTGGTTGCGGGCCTTCAACCTGCGCAGTGGGTCGTCCGACACATTGATCGAGCCAGAGGAAGACCCGGCTTCGATGTCGGAGCTGTTGGAAACGGGCCGCGACACGATGGTGTTCTCGATCCGCGAAGAACGGGCCGAAGGCGTGTTTCAGCGCGACTACACCGGGTTCGACGCGTTGACCGGCGCAGAGGTCACCGTGGACGGGGAAGAGCTTCTGGTCACGGAATTCGCCTATCAATGGCAGACCGAAGCTGGCCCGAGAGAGACCGAGGGCAGCCAGTTCGTGAGCCCGCGCCTTGGCCTGTTTTTCGGCGGGTTAGAGACAGTCACCACCCCATCGGGCGAGGTCCGCGAAGGCAATTACAGCCCGATGGAATTCACTGAGCCCGGAGAGCCGGGGTTTCTTTCGACGGAACCGCAATACGACTGCGGCGACGTGATGAGCGGGCTGCGCAATGACGCGACCGTTCTACCGGCGAGGTTCTGAGCGATGAATTTGCCCTATGACCTAAGCAAAACCGGCAACGCCGCCGCGATGTTCTTGCTGCTTTACTGCGTCGCAGAGGTTGCGATGCTGTGGCATTATTCGACTCTGTTCAGCTTCTACACACTGATCGAGACCGGAAACCTGAATCAGCTTGAGATGGATCAAGCGGCAGCAGATGTGGATACGACAGGCGCGGCGGTTGGTGCGTTGTTCTTGCTGGCGTTGTTGGGATCGTACATCGCGGCGGGCATGTGGATTTACCGCGCGGCGGCCAATGCGCAGGCGATTGCACCCACCGAGGGGCGGATCACGCCGGGCTGGTCCATTGGCTGGTTCTTCGTGCCGTTCGCCAACCTCGTGATGCCGTTCCGGGCGATGCGGCAGACGTGGAACGGGTTGCATGGCAACCCATCACTGACCGACGGGATGCCCGGTTGGACGTTGATCTGGTGGCTCGCCTGGCTATTGAGCAACTCCCTTGCGACAGGGTCGATGCGGATCAACATGAACGCCGATTCCATCGCTGATTTCCGGCTATCGACGCAGATCGACGTGGCCTCCAGCATCATCGCAATCGGCACTGCATTGCTGTTTAGACACCTAATTCTTCAATTGACCCGCGCGTCTGCGCAGGCCTCTGCAAGCTCTCAATCCTGAGGAGGATGACCATGACCCAATTCGATACCAACTGGGCCGCCGCCGAAGAGGCGAAGCGCAAATGGATGGAAGAAAACGGCATGTTCCGCGAGGAAGACGAGCATTCGTCTTGCGGCGTGGGGCTTGTGGTTTCGGTGGACGGGAAGCCCACTCGGTCGGTCGTCGAAGCGGGCATCACCGCGTTGAAAGCGATCTGGCACCGGGGTGCGGTGGACGCCGACGGCAAAACCGGCGACGGCGCGGGTATCCACGTGCAAATCCCCTACAAGTTCTTTGCAGAGCAGGTGAAGCGCACCGGCCACGAGATGCGCGGCGAGCTGATGGCTGTGGGCCAAGTGTTCCTGCCGCGGAGCGATTTCGGCGCACAGGAAGTGTGCCGGACCATCGTGGAATCCGAAGTGCTGCGGATGGGGTATTACATCTACGGCTGGCGCCATGTGCCGGTGGATGTCCTGTGCTTGGGCGAGAAAGCCAACGCGACCCGGCCCGAGATTGAGCAGATCATCATCTCGAACGCGAAGGGCGTCGATGAAGAGACGTTTGAACGCGAATTGTATGTGATCCGCCGCCGGATCGAGAAGGCCGCCGCCGCCGCGGGTATCCGCGAGCTGTATCTGTGTTCGCTGTCGTGCCGCTCGATCATCTACAAGGGTATGATGCTGGCCGAGCAGGTGGCCGAGTTCTACCCCGACTTGCAGGATGAACGGTTCGAGAGCGCCTTTGCGATCTATCACCAGCGCTATTCTACCAACACCTTCCCGCAGTGGTGGTTGGCTCAGCCGTTCCGCATGTTGGCCCATAACGGCGAGATCAACACGCTGAAAGGCAACCTGAACTGGATGAAATCCCACGAAATCCGCATGGCGAGCGGGTTCTTTGGCGACATGGCGGAAGATATCAAGCCGATCGTTGCCGGCGGGTCGAGCGATTCGGCCGCGTTGGATGCGGTGTTTGAAGTGATGGTCCGCGCGGGCCGTTCCGCGCCGATGGCCAAGACGATGCTGGTGCCCGAAGCGTGGAGCCAGACGGCGACGGAACTGCCGAAGCCGTGGCTTGATATGTATTCCTACTGCAACTCGGTCATGGAACCGTGGGACGGCCCCGCCGCCCTTGCGATGACCGACGGTCGTTGGGTCTGTGCCGGTCTGGACCGGAGCGGCCTGCGCCCCATGCGCTATGTCGTGACCGGTGACGGGTTGCTGATTGCCGGATCGGAAACCGGCATGGTCCCTGTGGATGACGCCAATGTCGTCGAAAAGGGCGCCCTTGGGCCCGGCCAGATGATTGCCGTGGACATGCAGGAAAAGGCATTATTCCACGACGCAGAGATCAAAGACGCGCTGGCCGCGAGCCGCGATTTTGGCGCTTGGGTGGACCGGATCACCGACCTTGAGAAAGAGACCAGTGGCTTGACGGAACAGGCTCTGTTCAGCGGTGCAGAGTTGCGCAAACGTCAAGTTGCGGCGGGCTATAGCATTGAAGAGGTGGAGCAGATCCTCGCCCCGATGGCGGAGGACGCGAAAGAATCCCTCGCCTCCATGGGGGACGACACACCAAGCGCGGTTCTGTCGTCGCAGTACCGGCCCCTGTCCCATTACTTTCGGCAGAACTTCAGCCAGGTCACGAACCCGCCCATCGACAGCTTGCGCGAATACCGGGTGATGTCCCTGAAAACACGCTTCGGGAACCTGAAGAACGTGCTGGACGAAGATAGCTCGCAGACCGAAATCCTCGTGCTGGACAGCCCTTTTGTGGCGAATGCGCAGTTCGACAAAATGGTCAGCTATTTCGGCGAAAACGTGGTGACGTTGGATTGTACCTTTGACGCGGGCGGCAAAGCTGGCGCGTTGCGCGAAGGGCTGGAGCGGTTGCGCGCCGAGGCGGAAGACGCTGTGCGCTCGGGCGCGGGGCATATTGTGCTGACCGATCAAGGCCAAGGCGATGGCCGTGTTGCGATGCCGATGATCCTGGCCACCAGCGCCGTGCATTCGGGGCTGACCAAGAAAGGACTGCGGACTTTCTGCTCGCTCAACGTGCGGTCCGCTGAATGTATCGACCCCCATTACTTCGCGGTTCTGGTGGGCTGTGGCGCGACCACGGTGAACGCCTATCTGGCGCAAGACAGCATCTCCGACCGGATCGACCGGGGCCTGTTGGACGGCAACCTGACCGAGGCGATGGCCCGCTACCGCGCGGCCATTGATGCGGGTCTGTTGAAGATCATGGGCAAGATGGGGATCAGCGTGATTTCCAGCTATCGCGGGGGCCTTAACTTCGAGGCGGTTGGCCTGTCCCGCGCCATGGTGGCGGAATATTTCCCCGGCATGTTGAGCCGCATCAGCGGTATCGGCGTCAGCGGTCTGCAAACCAAGGTGGAAGAAGTCCACACCAAGGGCTTCTTGCGCGGCGAAAGCGTGCTGCCAATTGGCGGCTTCTACAAAGCGCGTCGCTCGGGCGAGACCCACGCTTGGCAGGCGACCAACATGCATATGATGCAGGAAGCCTGTAACCGCGCCTCTTATGGATTGTGGAAGCAGTATTCGGCGGCCATGCGGCAGAACCCGCCGATCCATTTGCGCGATCTGATGGATATCAAGCCGATGGGGGCGCCGGTCCCGATTGAGGAAGTGGAAAGCATCACCTCGATCCGGAAGCGGTTTGTGACCCCGGGGATGAGCCTTGGTGCACTGTCACCCGAGGCACACAAGACCCTAAACGTGGCCATGAACCGGATTGGCGCGAAGTCGGACTCCGGCGAGGGTGGTGAAGATCCGGCGCATTTCGTGCCGGAGGCCAATGGCGATAACCCCAGCGCGAAGATCAAGCAGGTGGCTTCCGGGCGTTTCGGCGTGACGGCGGAATACTTGAACCAATGTGAAGAGCTGGAGATCAAGGTCGCCCAAGGTGCCAAGCCCGGCGAAGGAGGACAGCTGCCCGGCATGAAGGTCACCGACCTGATTGCCCGTCTGCGCCATTCCACCCCCGGCGTGATGCTGATTTCACCGCCGCCGCACCACGATATCTATTCGATCGAGGACCTTGCGCAGCTGATCTATGACCTCAAACAGATCAACCCGCGCTGCAAGGTGACGGTGAAGCTGGTGGCGTCGTCCGGCGTTGGCACGATTGCGGCGGGCGTGGCGAAGGCCAAGGCCGATGTGATCCTTGTGTCCGGCCATAACGGCGGCACGGGCGCGTCGCCTGCGACCTCGATCAAATACGCGGGTCTGCCGTGGGAGATGGGCCTGACCGAGGCGCATCAGGTTCTGGCAATGAACAACCTGAGGGGCCGTGTGACCCTGCGGACCGATGGCGGCCTGCGCACGGGCCGTGACATTGTCATGGCCGCGATGATGGGCGCTGAGGAATACGGCATCGGCACCGCCGCGTTGATTGCGATGGGCTGTATCATGGTGCGTCAGTGCCAGTCCAACACCTGCCCTGTGGGCGTATGTACCCAGGACGAGGCCCTGCGCGACAAGTTCACCGGTAACGCCGATAAGGTGGTGAACCTGATCACCTTCTACGCCGAAGAAGTGCGGGAGATTCTCGCCTCGCTGGGCGCGCGGTCGCTGGATGAGGTCATTGGCCGGGCCGATCTGTTGACGCAGGTCAGCCGGGGCGCGGCGCATCTGGATGATCTGGACCTGAACCCGATGCTAATCACCGTCGATGGCGCGGACCGGATCGTTTACGACCGCAACAAGCCTCGCAACGCGGTGCCAGACACGCTGGATGCGCAGATCGTGAAGGACGCGAGCCGCTTCCTCGAAGACGGCGAGAAAATGCAGCTTTCCTATGCGGTGCAAAACACGTTGCGCACGATCGGTACGCGGACGAGCAGCCACATCGTGAAGAACTTCGGGATGCGTAATGACCTGCAACCGGATCATCTGACGGTGAAGCTGAAGGGCAGCGCCGGGCAATCGCTTGGGGCCTTCGCGGCGCCGGGCCTGAAGCTGGAAGTTTCTGGCGACAGCAACGATTACGTTGGCAAGGGTCTGTCGGGGGGCACGATTGTGGTGCGTCCGCCAATGGCATCGCCGCTGGTGGCGTCTGACAACGTGATTATCGGCAACACGGTGCTTTACGGCGCGACGGATGGCTACCTGTTCGCCGCTGGCCGCGCCGGAGAGCGTTTCGCGGTTCGGAACTCGGGCGCGAAAACGGTGATCGAGGGCTGTGGTTCGAACGGCTGTGAATACATGACCGGCGGCGTCGTGGTGATCCTCGGGTCGATCAGCGCCAACTTCGGCGCGGGCATGACCGGAGGCATGGCGTATCTGTATGACCCTGACGGCGATGCCTTGCCGCAGATGAACATGGAAACGCTGGTGACATGCCCGGTCACGGTCGATCACTGGGAAGCGCAATTGCGCGGCTTGGTGGAGCGTCACGCGGAAGAGACCAACAGCGTGAAGGCCCGAGATATTCTGCAACATTGGGATATCGAGCGTGCCAACTTCGTGCAGGTCTGCCCGAAAGAGATGCTGGACAAGATCCCCGTAGGCTTGGGGATCGAGGAAACGGCTGTTCCGGCGGAGTGATTTCCGCCGGGGCTCCGGCCTTTCGGCAAGGGGGCTCTCCCGCCCAGACGACGAAAGCATAGCTTTCGCGACTGGTTTGGGCGTGGCGCGCGGGGCGCGAGCCTAAAGGCTCGCACGTCCGCGCGGGCTCGCGTTTGTGGACGGGTGCAGATGTCCACTAAGGGGTAGAACGTGCGCTCTAACAGGCGGGTTTGGGTCTGTTATGAGGGAATAGGATTTTGCTGAGAGGCCGTTTGCGGGCAGGTTTGCCACAAACAGGCCTGTGCAAGGGTTGGGGCGAGTCGCGGGCCGCCTCAAGGACAAGCGGCCAAGGCCGTCGGCTGCGCCGATCCTTGACCCGTCCCCCGACTCACGCGGCGATGAAATCGGACTTTGCGTAGCCTTGGATGAACAGAAGCGACGTCAGATCACCGTGGTTAATGCGGTGTTTCGCCTGTTCCTGCACGGTGGGTTTGGCGTGAAGAGCAACGCCGGTGCCCGCCAATTGCAACATCCCCAGATCATTGGCGCCGTCACCCACGGCGATCACGTCAGCGGGTTTGATGTTGAGGGTCTTGGTGATGCGGTGAAGTGCCTCGACCTTGGCTTCGCGGCCAAGGATGGGGCGGGTGACATCGCCGGTTAGGGCGCCGTTTTCCGCAAGCAGCGTATTGGCGTGGTGTTCATCAAAGCCCAATTTCGCCGCGATGGCCTGCGTGAAGGCCGTGAACCCGCCGGAGACCAAAGCACAGTGAGCGCCGTTGGCCTTCATCGTGGCCAGCAACGTCGGCCCGCCGGGCATCAGGGTGATGCGCTTTTCCAGAACGGTTGCAATCGTCGCTTCGGGTAGCCCCTTCAGCAGACCGACACGTTCCAGAAGCGCTTCCTCAAAATCCAGCTCGCCGTTCATGGCATGGGCGGTGATCTCGGCGACCCGTTTGCCGACGCCTGCTTCATCCGCCAGTTCGTCAATACATTCCTGCTGGATCATTGTGCTGTCCATGTCGGCCAGTAACATCTTGCGCTTCCGATCGCCCGCCTTCTGCCACACCATATCGACGCCCTCAGCGCTGAGGCTTTCCCAAACCGTCTGGATATTGCGAGGGATTTTCGGGGCGTCAAACTCGGCGCAATGGTTGGGGTCGAGCCAGGTTGCATCGCCACCGCCCATGGCATTGCGGAGGTTCGTCACCAGGTTCGTGTCGAGATACATGGCGTGGTTTGTCATGAGTGTGACGGTGAACATTGGCGAAAGGCTCCTGCATTTTTCGGCACTTTAGGGGTGGAGGGGCCGGGGGGCCAGTATTTACGTGCTGGTATGGGTGATAGAGCGATGTGGCTTGATACTCAGAAGGCTCTGACAGGCATGGCAGAGCCGTTCAGTCGTACCCCGTCATTTCCAAATACCCCCGGCCTGCGTGGGTGCCGGTGAATGAAATCGGCCCCTCCCAATAGGGAAAAGACGTGTCCATCCAGCTATTTGGATTGAGGGCAACCGTGGTGATATCAATCCCATGCTCAGGAAACTGAAGCCGCCATTCTGTGGGGATATCGCGCCCGTCCACGTCGCTTATGGTCAGGGGTGTGAGTGTGACAGCGCCGTCGCCATAGGCTTGGGTCGTGCCATCGGCGGCGATGTAGGTGGCAGAGGTGAAGGGCGCGCCTGCCGTATCGCGCAGGGCGAAGGCCATCAGCCGCGCGCCGTCGGGGAGTTGCAGGGAAAACCACTCCCACCCCGTTTGGCTGTCCGAAAGCGGTTGCGACGACCACTCACGATCCAGCCAGGCATCGCCGGTGACCGCCACAGGGCCGGAGGGCAGGGTGAGGGTGCCTGTGACGCTGTAGAAGGGTTGCGAGTAATAGTAGCTCGCCTGCCCCTCGGCGCTTTTGACGGAGAAGCCATCGGCGCCGTGGAAGATCAGCGGGCCGTCCGCTTGCAGCGCCAGATCGTAGGCGAAATCTGTGCCCCGCGCGGTGAGGGACAGCGCATCAAGCGCGTCGCCGGAAGCAGTGGTGGATGTCATCTGCCAATCGTCAATAAAGGCTCTGAACGGCATAGTAGACACGCCTGCTTGACCCATGCCGCCGCGGCCAAGGCGCTCTGCACTATAGTGGGCGTCGGGTGTGGTCAGGCCTGCGTGGCCCATGAACAATTGCGGCGCAGTCCAGTCGGTGGAGGTGTCTGGCGATAGGGCCGAGCGAAACAGGGTCCATTGGATGCCGTAATCGGTGCCGTCGGCCCCTTGCAGGGTGGCCGTAAGATACCACCATTCGATCCGGTAATCGGGGTGGGGGCCGTGGTCTGCGGGGAAGGAGAACGTGGGGTTCGGGGTGGGAACGGCAAAGCCCTCGGCCGCGGTGCCGAGGCCCGCGAACCCTTGGCCATGAAGCGGGGAGGCGAGAAGAAGCAGAGCGAGGAGAGGGCGGATCATCAGCATTCCTGTGCGAAAACTTGGGTGAGCCGCGCGGGGGGTATCCGCGCAAGTCGAAGGGTCGGGCCTAGGGCCGCGAGGCCAGCGGCGAGCAGGGCCAAGAGGCCGAGGAGCAGCCAATCGCCGGGGAACACGCGCATGGGTAGGCGCCAGCCAAATGCCTCGACGTTTACCAGGGCGAGCAGCACCCATGCCAACGCGAGGCCCACGGGCAGGGCCGCCAGAAAGGTGATTGCCGCCAGGATCAGGCTTCGCGCCATTTCCACCCAAGCAAGCTGCGCCCTGGATGCGCCGATGGCCCAGATCGGGGCCAATTGCGGCAAGCGCAAATTGGCGAGGGTCAGCAGGCTGGTCAGCAAGGCGATGCCCGCCACGCCAAGGGTCAGCACGTTCAAGGCGCCCGTCACGCGGAAGGTTTGGTCGAAGACCGCGACGGAAAAGGCTTTAACCTGCGCTTGGTTTGTCACGGCGTCGGGGGGAAGGCTGAAGTCCTCTCGCAATCGGGTGGCTAATGCGGGGGCCGCTTCGGGCGCAATGCGGATGGCAAAGCGGCGGGGGCGCAGGTCCGGGAACATCTCTGTCAGGCGGGTCAGAGACACAATCGCTTGCCCGCTGGGGTTGCCGTAATCGGAGTATATCCCCACGATCGGCAAGCCGCCCGCGATGTCTACGGTGTCCCCGACAGATAGGCCCTCACGGCGGGCCATCTGTTCATTCACCAAGATCGCATCGCCCGTCGCGAGCCGCCCCCAAGGGTCCGAGGCTTGCGACAGAAACGGCCAAGCGGCGCGGTAGGTGGCGTGATCGACGACGCCGAATAGCTCGGCCGGTTGGTCAAAGAGACGCAGGGGAGTGGAGACGATGGGCAGGATCGCATCCACCTCTGGGGCGAGGGCGGCCATGAGGATCTGCGCCTCGTCCGGGGTGGCAGCGGTCACGTAAAGCTCGGACGCAAGCCGCTGGTCAAGCCAGCCGAGGAACGTCGCGCGGAACGAGCCAACCATGGTGGAGACCCCGATATTTGCCGACAGCGCCAGCAGCAACGCCATAAGCGCCAGCGACAGGCCGGGAATTTGCTGGCGCGTATCGGCCACGACCCACTCCGCGAAAGCGCCCTTGGGGCGGATCAACGACAGCGCTCCGGTCATCAAAGCTGGCAACGCCAGTGCCGCGCCGATCAGCAAGCACGCCAAGCAGCCGAAGGCTGCGATGAGTCCCGCGCCCGACAGGGCCAGCGCGCCCGACAGGGCGAATAGCCCGAGCGCCGCGAGGGCCTGCAAGCGGATCATCCGGCCCGAGGCCTGCGCCCAAGCCCGCGGCATCGCGGGCGCCAGAAGCGGCATCCGCGCTGTACGGATCATCGCCTGTATCGCTGCCGCAGCGGTGCCAATCAGGGTAATGAATAGACCCGAAAGCGCCCAATAGGGACTGAACTGAAGCACGCCCGCGATCTCGGCCCCATAAAGTCCACGCAGGGTTCCAGCGACGCCGGGCATCAGGCTGGCAGCCACAACATAGCCCATTGCGACGCCGATCACCCCGGCCAGAAGCGCGATCACGGCAAGCTCCAGTGACAGCGCCAAAAGGATCGTGCGAAGGGGCGTGCCCAAGGCCCGCAAGGTCCGCACGATGGCACGACGCTGTTCAAACGCCAGCCCAATTGCGGCGTGGACAATGAACAACCCAACCCCAAACGACAGGAAGCCAAAGGCCGTCAGGTTCAGATGAAAGCTATCGGTCAACCGCGCGATGTCACCGCCATTATCGGGTGCGCGCAGGGTTAGCGTCGTGTCCTCAGCCAAGGGCGGCAAACCAAGGGGCTGGACCGGGTTCACCAGCAGATAAGAAGGCCCGGCGTGGCCCAACAGCCGCGCGGCTGTCGAGATATCGGTGATCGCGGCGGCGGGGGGTACCGTATCGCTGATCTGGATCGGCGGAAGGTCGGCCGGAAGCGCGCCGTTGGCCGTCGCCTCCCCCATCAAAAGCACACCCGGCGCGGTAAAAAACCCGACAAGATCCAGGCCGCCGTCCAAGGCAGGGCCCTGCGCATCGGGTGGCAGGGTCAACGGATCAATCCCCAGCAGGCGCAACCTGCCATTGGCGTCCCGCACCTCGCCCGAGATCACCGGAGATACGAGGTATCCCGCCGCGCGAAGGGCGACATAGTCGGCGGGGTCAATCGGCTGCCCATCGGGGCGTTCCAACCGGGCGATCTGATCCTGCCCAAGGGTGGCGGCGGCCCTGTCATAGGCAGATCGCGCCTCGGCGTTGATGGCTTGCACACCGGACCAAAGGGCGGTGGCCAAGGCCAGTCCAAGGGCCAGCATCGCGAATTGGCCGGGGTGGCGGCGCCAATGGGAAATTAGGCTCAAAAGGGCGGTGTAGAGCATGTTCTATCCGCCCAACCCACCACGAGACAGATGCACACGCCGCCCCAAACGATCCGCCAGCCGGGGGGAGTGGGTGACCATCAAAAGCCCCGCGCCGGTTTCGGCCACCAGCTCTAGCAACAGGGTAAGAACGCTATCGCCGGTCTCCTCATCAAGGTTGCCGGTGGGCTCATCGGCCAGCAAAAGCGCAGGCCGAGGAGCAAGGGCACGGGCAATGGCAACGCGCTGTTGCTGGCCGCCCGAAAGCTGTTCCGGGTAGCGCGACAGCAAGGCGCTCAGCCCCAAACGCTCTGCCAGTTCAGCGGCAAAAGCCCTGTCATGGCGCCCCGCCAGACGCGCCTGAAGCGCGATATTCGCCCCGACCGATAGCGAGGGCACAAGGTTGAATTGTTGAAAGATCAGCCCGATCCGCATCCGCCGCACATGGGCACGGGCCGCGTCGTCAAGCTGTCCAATGTCCTGGCCGTCCAGAACGACCGCTCCGCTATCGGGTTGGTCAAGGCCGCCCGACAGATGCAGCAACGTGGATTTCCCCGATCCACTTTCCCCGGTCAGCGCCAGCGTTTCCCGCGCGCTCAAGGTGACAGATACCCCATCAAGCACCCGCAAAGGGCCATGATCGGAGGGGTAAGTTTTGCGAATGTCACGCAGATCAAGCAAAGGCGTTTCCATGGCCAAAGATGTAGCAGGGAGCGGCGGCACGAACACCCCCCGGCGTGTATTTCGGATGCGCCGCCCGCTGATTTGCCCCAAAGTGGCGCAACGGAGGATGCCATGCAGATTACAGATTGGGACGACGCCTATTCCAACGGCGTATATGTAGAGAACTTGCACGAGATCACCTCTGGCTGGGAGGCGCGGTCTGCTCTGATGACCCCGGACGACTCCTTACCCGGCGCCGATCTTTACCTTCCAGAAGGGACACCCCAAGGGCTGACCGTAATCGTCCACGGCGGCTATTGGATGTCGTTTTCAGCCCGTGAATTCGCCCATCTGGCCGCTGGGCCCCGTGCCGCCGGGCAGGCCGTTGCGATGGCCAGTTACACGCTCGCGCCTCGTGCAAGGATCGCGGAAATCACCGCAGAGGTCGCCCGTGCCATCACCGCCGCCGCCCAGCGCATTGATGGCCCGATCCGCCTGACAGGCCATTCCGCCGGCGGCCATCTGGTAACCCGGATGCTTTGCGAAGGGGTGCTGCCAGAGGATGTCGCCGCCCGCGTGGTTCACACCCTCTCAATCTCGGGCGTCCACGACCTGCGCCCCCTGCTGCGCACGCAGATGAACCTCACCCTACGCATGACCGAAGAAGAGGCCGCAGCAGAAAGCCCTGCCTTGCAAACGCCCCTTCCCGGCGCACGCCTGACCTGTGTTGTCGGCGCAGAGGAACGGCCCGAGTTCCGCCGCCAGAACGCGCTTTTGGCTAATATCTGGCTCGGCCTAGGTGCTGTGACCGAGGTGATAGAACTACCCGGCGAAAACCACTTCTCCATCATCGCAGGCCTCGAAAGCACCCGAGGCCCGCTGACCAAACTGCTTCTGACATGACACTTCGGGAAAGTTTCCGATAGGGAACAGCCCCGGCATAAAAGTGCGCTTTCCGACCAATTGCCGTCCTTTTCCGTCTTGTGGGGGGGCAGGTATCTCCGTATCTCCGGCGGTGGGACACCCTTCCCCAACGAAGGGCGCATATCTGTGAGGATACCAGTGATGGTTACTGAGACACCGGGCACACGCCCGACCACGAAACCCGTGAACGCACGCTTTTCGTCCGGCCCCTGCGCCAAACCCCCGACATGGACAGTAGACGCGCTGAAAGATGCGCCCCTTGGCCGCTCGCACCGTGCGGCAGTGGGTAAAGACCTGCTGAAAGGCGTGATCGACGACACCGCCCGCATTCTGGGCCTGCCCGAGGGCTACCGTGTCGGCATCGTCCCGGCCTCGGACACTGGCGCTATGGAAATGGCGATGTGGTCCCTTCTGGGCGCGCGCAAAGCGACCATGCTGGCTTGGGAAAGCTTCGGCGCGGGCTGGGTCACGGATGTTGTCAAACAGCTGAAACTCGATGCCGAGGTGAAAACCGCAGACTACGGTCAGATCGTGGACCTGGCCGAGGTCGATTTCGACACAGACGTTGTCTTCACTTGGAACGGCACCACCTCGGGCGTCCGCGTGCCGAACGGCGACGCCATCCCGGCGGACCGCGCTGGCCTGACAATCTGCGACGCAACATCCGCGGCCTTCGCCCAGGATCTGCCCTGGGACAAGCTGGATGTGACCACCTTTTCCTGGCAGAAAGTCATGGGCGGCGAAGCGGCCCACGGGATGATCATCCTCAGCCCCCGCGCGGTAGAACGCCTCGAATCCTACACACCGGCTTGGCCCCTGCCGAAAATCTTCCGCCTGACCAAAGGCGGCAAGCTGATCGATGGCATCTTCAAAGGTGCCACGATCAACACGCCCTCCATGCTGGCCGTTGAAGACTACGCCTTTGCCCTGAACTGGGCCGACAGTATCGGCGGCCTTTCTGGCCTGATGCAACGCGCCGATGCCAACGCCAACGCCATCCACGCCTTCACCGACGCCCGTGACTGGATCGCGAACCTCGCCGATGATCCGGCAACACGTTCCAACACGTCCGTCTGCCTGAAGTTCACCGATGCCCGTATCCAAGACGGGGCCGCCTTCGCCAAAGCCGTTGCCAAACGGCTCTCCGATGAAGGCGTCGCTCTGGATATCGGCGCCTACCGCGATGCCCCTGCGGGTCTTCGCATCTGGTGCGGTGCCACCGTGGAAACCTCGGATATCGAGGCCATGCTTCCTTGGCTCGACTGGGCCTTCCACGCAGAGATCGAAGCGCAGGCCTAACGCCTCGCTCCCCTCTTCATCTTGGTAAATACAACTCAATCCCCAAGCCTGCCCCAAGCGCAGGCCCCGTTATAGGAGCGCCACATCATGGCCCCCAAAGTTCTCGTATCCGACAAGCTCTCGGAAACCGCTGTCCAAATTTTCCGTGACCGTGGCGTCGACGTCACCTTCGATCCGTCCATTGGCAAGGACAAAGAAAAACTCCTGTCCGTGATCGACCAATACGATGGCCTCGCCATCCGCTCGGCCACCAAGGCCACTGAAAAAATCATCGCTGCCGCGACCAACCTCAAGGTCATTGGTCGTGCCGGGATCGGTGTCGACAACGTCGATATCCCAGCCGCGTCCAAGAAGGGCATCATTGTGATGAACACGCCCTTCGGGAACTCCATCACGACGGCAGAACATGCCATCGCGATGATGTTTGCGGTCGCCCGTCAAATCCCCGAAGCCTCGGCCTCCACCCATGACGGCAAATGGGAGAAATCCAAGTTCATGGGGGTCGAACTGACCGCGAAAACCCTCGGCGTGATCGGCGCGGGTAACATCGGCTCCATCGTTATCTCCCGCGCCCTCGGGCTGAAGATGAAGGTCATCGCCTATGACCCCTTCCTCAGCGAAGAACGCGCCAAGGAAATCGGTTGTCAGAAGGTCGAGCTGGATGAACTTCTGTCCCGCGCCGATTTCATCACCATGCACGTTCCTTTCACCGAGAAGACGGCGAACATCCTGTCGGCAGAAAACCTCGCCAAGACCAAAAAGGGCGTACGTATCATCAACTGTGCCCGGGGCGGTCTGGTGGATGAGGCAGCCTTGGCCGAGCTTCTGAAATCCGGTCATATCGCCGGTGCCGCTTTTGACGTGTTCGCGCAGGAACCTGCCACGGAAAACCCCCTGTTCCATCTGCCCAACGTCGTTGTGACGCCACACCTTGGCGCGGCCACCACGGAAGCCCAGGAAAACGTGGCGCTGCAAGTGGCTGAGCAGATGTCGGATTATCTGCTGTCCGGCGCTGTCACCAACGCGCTCAACATGCCATCGGTCACGGCGGAAGAAGCCGCAATCATGGGGCCTTGGGTCAAACTGGCCGAACACCTCGGTGCCTTCATCGGGCAGCTCACCGATGAGCCGATCAACTCCATCGACGTGGTCTACAATGGCGTTGTAACGGGCATGAACCTGAAGGCTTTGGATTGTGCGGCAATTGCGGGCGTGATGAAGGCCAGCAACCCTGACGTGAACATGGTGTCGGCTCCTGTCATCGCAAAAGAGCGCGGGATTGAACTGTCGCAGACAACCCAAGACAAGTCCGGTGTGTTTGACGGCTACATTCGCCTTGTGGTGAAAACCGACAAGCGTGAACGCTCGATTGCTGGTACGGTCTTCAGCGATGGCAAGCCGCGTTTCATTCAGATCAAAGGCATCAACATTGATGCCGAGATTGGCTCTCATATGCTCTACACCACCAACAACGATGTTCCCGGCATCATCGGTGCCCTGGGTCAAACGATGGGGGAGAACGGCGTGAACATCGCGAACTTCACCCTTGGGCGCTCTGGCCCTGACGGTCAGGCCATTGCGCTGTTGTACCTGGACGAACAGCCACCGGCGGCAGTGTTGCAGAAACTGATGGACACGGGCCTGTTCCAGTCGGTCATGCCTCTGCAATTTGACGCGGTGTAATCCGCGCGGCGCATTGGCATAGCGCTGTAACTAGGCTCTAACCCTCCGTGACACATCGCGGAGGGTTTTTTTATGGACGATATCGTCATCTTGTCAGGCGCACGTACAGCAATCGGCACGTTTGGGGGGGCATTGGCGGGCACAGCGCCGATCGACACAGGCGCGACCGTTGCCAAAGCCGCGCTGGAACGCGCGGGCGTTGAAGGCGGCCAGATCGGCCATGTGGTCTTTGGCCATGTTATCAACACGGAGCCCCGCGATATGTACCTATCTCGCGTCGCGGCGATGCAGGCAGGTATTCCAGAGACAACCCCTGCGATGAACGTGAACCGCCTCTGCGGATCTGGAGCGCAGGCGATTGTCAGCACGATACAGTCTCTCGCCATGGGGGATGCGGATTTCGGGCTCGCTGGCGGCGCGGAAAGCATGTCGCGCTCGCCTTATATCTCTTCGGCTACGCGGTTCGGGCAGAAGATGGGCGACGTGAAGACGCTGGACATGATGCTGGGGGCGCTGAACTGTCCCTTCGGAACCGGCCATATGGGCGTCACAGCGGAAAACGTCGCCGATGAACACGACGTGACCCGGGCGCAGATGGATGCCTTTGCCATGACCTCGCAAGAGCGCGCAGCAAACGCGATTGCCCAGGGGTACTTTGCCGAGCAAATTGTACCGGTAGAGGTTCGCGTGAAGCGCGACATGGTGCCGTTTGAGGTGGATGAACACCCTAAGGCGACCTCACTCGAAGCGCTCGGCGGTCTCCGAGCCGTCTTCCAAAAAGACGGCCGCGTGACAGCGGGCAACGCCAGCGGAATCAACGACGGCGCGGCGGCGCTGGTGCTGGCGCGAGCTGAGGCGGCGGAAGCCGCTGGCCTTACCCCCCGTGCCCGTGTGTTGGGTTACGCCCACGCCGGTGTGCGGCCCGAAGTCATGGGGATCGGCCCGGTGCCAGCGGTCGAAAACCTGCTCGCGAAGACCGGCCTGAGCATCGGCGACTTTGACGTGATCGAATCGAACGAAGCCTTCGCCGCGCAAGCGCTGGCGGTGAACAAAGGGCTCGGCCTCGACCCGGCCAAGGTGAACCCCAACGGCGGCGCGATTGCCCTTGGCCACCCGGTCGGCGCGACCGGTGCGATCATCACCGTGAAGGCGTTGTATGAACTGGAGCGGATCGGCGGCAAACGCGCCCTGATCACCATGTGCATCGGCGGCGGGCAGGGCATCGCGCTTGCTATCGAACGCCCGTGATCTGGAGGGGTAGAGACTTTTGCAAAAGTCTCTACCAGAGCCTTGCAAGGCTCTGCCCCAGTCTTTTGCAAAAGACTGGGGTGGCGGGGGCTAGTTTTCGATTTCCACGTGGCGGCGCTGGGCTTGGCCTGTGGCGTCGATGACGGTGAGTTCCGCAAAGCCGGTCTCGGCTTCTAGTGCTATTTCGCGGTCGTATATGCGCGTGGCCACCGGCGCGCCGTTCCAAAGCCAAGTGAACGGCGGCGTTCCTTCCGCCACCCGCGCCAGAAGCGGCAGGCCAGGTTGATAGGCCAGAACCGCGCCTTCGGGGGGGAAGGTGATGGCGGGGCCGGCGTCTCCACCGGACGTGGGGGAGGGGCCAAAGCGGCGCAGGGTTTCGGGCAGTTGCGCAGTGGTGAGGGTCAAAGCACCCGGCGGGGGCGGTCGGCGCGGCGTTGTTTCGTCACTGATGCGGGAGAAGGCTTCGAACAGTAGTGGTGCAGAAAGCTCTGCCCCAAAGGCTCCGGGCACCGATGCGCCATCAGCGCGGCCCATCCAGATGCCCACCACATGCTGCCCATCAAAACCGAACGCCCAGGCATCCCGGTGCCCGTAGCTGGTGCCCGTCTTGTAGCTCAACCCGATGCGCGGCGCATTGGGCGGGGGCGCAACCCCTCCCAATATATCGCCCAGGTACCATGCCGCCGTGTCCGACACGATGCGCTGCCCTTCCTCCGCTTCCCCCTCCCGCCAGTGCAGGGGCGCGGCCACTCCGCCCCGCGCAATCCCGGCATAGAGCGCCATCAGATCCTGCATCGACGTGCCCAAACCGCCTAGGGCAATGGCCAGGCCCGGTTCCTCCCCTTCTGGCAAGTGAACCGCCATTCCCGCTCGACCCATCGCCGAAAGCATTTGGTGCGGACCGATTGCCTCCAGAAGTGTCACCGCGGGTATGTTCAGAGACGTTTGCAAAGCCTGTGTTGCCGTGACTTCTCCCCGAAACAGGGCGTCGAAATTCTGCGGTGCGTAGCCTGCGATAGAGATCGGGCGATCTTCGATCATGGTTTGCGGATGCAGCAGTCCTGCGTCAAAGGCGAGACCATAGATCAGCGGCTTTAGCGTCGATCCCGGAGAGCGTACGGCTTGGGTCATATCCACGAACCCCTCTCGCGCGGTATCGGTGTAATCAGGCGATCCGACAGAGGCCAAGACCTCTCCGCTGCCGTGGTCCATCACCATGATCGCGGCGGACATGCGTGGCCCCAGATCACCGATCGCGCGCGTCGCGAGACGCTCCATCTGCCGTTGCAGGCTCGCGTCGAGCGTCAGGTGATGCGTCCCCTGCGTGGGTCTGCCGGTAATCGCCCGGTCCGCCAGATGCGCGGCGAGGGCGGGGAAATCTCGCCGTTCGGTGGGAATAGGCTCCTCCCGCGCCCAAGCGATTTCCGCTTCGGTCAGGTCGGTGAATTGCACCGCGCGGGTCAACACCCGGTTGCGGGCGATTTCCGCGGCCTCTGGAAAGCGGTCCGGGCGGCGAGAGTTCGGCGCTTGGGGCAGGGCGACAAGCAAGGCAGACTGCGCGGCGGTCAAACGATGGGGCTCAGTCCCAAACCACGTGAGCGTCGCGGCGCGTACCCCTTCGATATTTCCGCCAAAGGGAGCCAGGTGGAGGTAGAGCGTAAGGATGTCTTCCTTCGATAACCGCCGCTCCAACGCCAAAGCAAGGCGGATTTGCCGGATCTTTCCGCCCCATGCGCCGGTGCCAGAATCCTCCAACAACCGCGCCACCTGCATCGTCAGGGTCGAGCCGCCAGAGACGATGCGCCCCGTGGTAAGCCGCTGCCACCCGGCCCGCAGAAAGCTGCGCAGATCAACGCCCGGGTGGGTCCAGTATCGGCGATCTTCATAGGCAACAAGCATGTCGATATAGGCGGGATCGACCGCGTCATAGGACACCGGCAAGCGCCAGCGCCCATTTTCCACGGTATAGGCCCGCAACAGGTCGCCGTTACGGTCCAGAACCTCCACCCCGGTTTCCAGCGTTAGTGGCGGAAGCTCTGTCTCATCAACCCAACGGTCCAGCCACAACAGCCCGCCGGCGAGGAGCGCAGCGAGGAGCAGGCTGAAGGTGATCGCGAGGGCGCGTATCATTCTAGGATGCTTATCCGGCCAGAGGCCGTCTGCGCCCGATAGGTAGGACGGTACATATCCTCGACCGATGCCGCAGGATGGTGGAAGTCCCCCGGCGACACCGCCCGCACGATATAGGCCAAGCGCACTCTGTCCTGCCCGCCGCGCATGTCTACGGCGGCCAGAAACCTTTCGGCCCGGAATTCTGTCATCTCGGTGCCAATCGCCACGTTTACCCCATCTAGCGCACGGATATCGCCCGATTGCAGAAGGTTGGGGTTGTCGATCTCGAACCCGGCGGGGAGCGGGTCATTCACCATCAGCCTTCCTTCCGGCGCACCGGTACTTGTGACGGTCAAGATCGTGACCAGCCGCGTGCCTTGGGCGACGCTTGCCGGGTCAATGGGTTCACCCTCCAGTGAAAGGTACTCCCGGCCAATGTGGTAGCCATTGCCAAACGCCTCTGTCGCGCCTTCGGGGCGGCCAAAGCGGGTGAGGGTGACGACCTCATCGCGCTCCCCAACATTCTCTAACCTACGGGTTAGGCTCACATCCTCTAGCACCTGCACCAATGGCCCAACAACCGGCGCCCCGTCCAGAAGCAAGCCATTGGTTGCGGGATTGTCGATCAAGGCATGGGCGGCCAGAAGCGCCCAGACGGCCTCTTGGGTAGAGGCATCAGCGACGGGCGGCGCGATCTCCAGCACCGCAGCGTTCAGGTTCCCCGCTTGCGATCCGGCGGCGGTGGCAAGGGCCACAAGTCCTGCGGCGTCCCGGGTGCGGCTGCCGTAATCCACGCGCCAGCGGCGCGTGTCCTCGGACAGGGCGGGCAGGGAAAGCCGGGCAAACCCTGCCATGAACATCGCATCGGCGCGGGGTTGGTCGCCATACATCGCCAGCGCCGCCCCCAATTGCCCAAGGGCCAGAGCGGTGCCGAAATCCTGCGCCTTTACATCCGCATAATAGCGCAGGTCGCCCATGCTTGCCTGACCCTCACGGGCCAGCACCATCAGGGCATAGGCCAGCCCCTCTCCGCCATTCTCGAAGTCGGGATGAGAGGCGACAGCGTTCGCCAAGTTGTCCAAAGCGTTCTGGAAAGGAATGTCCGGCACCTCGTGCCCCTCGGCCCGCGCACGAGAGAGGAAATCGCTCACATAGGCATCCAGCCACAGGTCGCCAGAGGAGGCGCGCCATAGGCCAAAGCTGCCGTTGGCCGATTGGTTCGTCAGGACCGAGGCGATGGCCCCCTCGATCCGCGTCGCCAAGTCGTCGGCGGTGCCAAGATTCAGCGCCTGCGCAACCGCTGACAGATACAAAAGCGGCATCGCGCGGCTCGCCGTTTGTTCGGTGCAGCCGTAGGGGTAGCGGTCCAACCGTTGCAACAGCCCGGCCACATCGTAGCGGGCCAAAGGCCCGGCGGACAGAATCGCGCGGGTGCCTTGAGGATGGAATCCGGTAAAGGCCGTTGCATCAAGGGTGAAGCTTTCGCCGGGTGCGAGGGTGAAGCGCGTGGTTTCCGCCACTTCGGGGTCATTGGCTTGCACGGGGATCGTCAGGGTCTGAACAATGTCGATGCCGTCCGGTGTGGTCAGCGTGACGGTCAGTTCCGCCAACCCGGAGCGGTCGGCCATGATGAAGGGAATGCGCAGGCGGGTCGCTTCCCCTTCGGCAAGCGTGACAGCGGGGCTAATCTGCCCGAAAATCTGGAACTCGGGTGAGGAAGAGATGGTTAACGGCATCTCTCCAACCGGTCCTTCGGCATGGGTGATCTCCAGCATAAGCGCGGCACTGTCGCCGGGGGCGAGGAAGCGAGGCAGGCTGGCCGTGACAACGACCGGATCGCGAACAATCACGTCCGCCTCGGCCTGCCCGACGCCGGTATCGCTCCAGGCGGTGGCCATCAGGCGAATCGTGCCGTTGAAGGCGGGCATGTCGAAACTGGCGCGGGCGGTGCCATCTGCGCCAACGGTCAGCGGGCCAGAAAACAGCGCAACGAGGTCTTCGGACGTGGGATCAGCCTGCATCCGCAACCCCGCACCCGCGTCGCCGCCTTGGCGAATGCGCCCTTCTGCGCCGTCACGGCTATCAATCAGG
The DNA here is from genome assembly GCA_025141835.1 of Rhodobacteraceae bacterium M385. NCBI lineage: Bacteria > Pseudomonadati > Pseudomonadota > Alphaproteobacteria > Rhodobacterales > Paracoccaceae > Rhodobacteraceae bacterium M385. The sequence goes on from CP081102.1 coordinate 194,570, forward strand.
CGGCCATAGATATCACGGAACGCCATGCCGAGACGGCGTTGGCCGAAGTAGTGACCTTGGGGATCGGGGCTATCGAAACCGGTGAGGTTAAGGATACCCAGATCAACGGCGGCGATGGTGGCGTGCACAACCTCGCCCGCCCGCGCGCCTTCCACCCGCAGCACCACGTCGAGCGGTCCACGGGGGCGCATGGTTTCTGGCACTTCAAGCGTGGCACTCAGCGCCCGATCACCGGGGGCGACAGCAGCATGGGCAAGGCCAATGGCACGGGTAGGTGTGGGGCCAGAAACAGTCTCTAACGGGCGGATTAGGGTCGCAGTAACATAGGCTCCGGCCCCCCAGTCATCGGTCACGGGCAGGGCGATTTCGGTGGGGTCATCGCCTAGCTCGATGATCTGCTGGTCGATCAACCGATCTGTCACCACCTGCACCAAGGCAAGGCCGCCGGTGCGGGGCACAATCCGCAAGGTTGCGGTGTCGCCGGGGCGGTAGGCTTCGGCATCCAAGGACACCTCTAGCGCGTCGGGCGTATCGGTGCCGTCACTGGCCCCATACCACCCGGCGGTGAAGCTGACCGAGGACAGGGCAAACCCGCCTTCATCACTTTCAATGCGCAGTTCAAATTCGCCCCATTCTACGGGAAGGGAAAGGGCGGTGGGCTCTGCTGACAGTGTCGCGTTGCCAATGGCGATTTGCTGGCGCGTCGTAATCGGCTCCCACGTCCAATTGCCGTTCTGCCGGTACCATTGATAGCGCCGCTCTACCCGGTTGAGGGTCCATCGGACTGCCATGGGATCAGCGCCCGTCGTGATCAGGTGGAAGGGGGCCTCTACCCCTTGGGGCAAGCCTCCATCAAAGAGGGGGCGAATGCCGATCAGGGGCGCGTCGGGTAGGATGGTGGCCGTTGCAGAACGCTCCACCGGGCGGCCAGAGCCTTCGGTGATTTCTGCGGTTAGGGTCAGCTCACCCGGATGGTCTATGCCGTCAAAGCGGGGCAGGCGCAGGATGGCAGAGGCGGCCCCGGTGGCATCGGTGGTGAGAGTGTCGAGGCTGGTGAACGCGGGTTCCGGCGGGGCATCGTAACGGCCAAAGCGGAAGCCCGGATAGTCGGGCAGGGTATTGCGGGGGCGCAGGGCGAGGCGGCCTGTGATCGCAAGGTCTGCGGCGGGCGCTCCGAAAAGGTAATCGGCCTGAAACTGCGCGGTGCCTGCGTCGGCGTCTAAATCAATGCTGAGGTCGAGGCGTTCAGGCAGGAAATCTTCCACCAACAGCCGCGTATCACGCAGGGGGCGGGCGTTGGGATCCGCGTGGATCGCCAACCGCCAGGTGCCACGCGGCACATCCGCGCCAAGTGGGAGGGAGGCGATGAAACCGCCTGCGCCGGATTCCACTAGCAGGTGCCGCGTGTATTCGACCCCATCGGGCCGCGTGAGAATGGCGGTGAGAGGCAACCCGGTGATCGCCTGCGCCTGAGGGTCTCGGGCAAGGGTGGTCAGGTGGATCGTATCGCCCGCCCGGTAGATGCCGCGATCGGTGGTCAGGAACACATCAATCGGCCCGGCGGGGGCGCGGCCTTCAACCCCCCGATCCGAGAGGTCAAATTCGGCATCGCGCAGGGACAAAAAGGCGAGGTCGTTGTCGCCTTGGCGCACCGTCAGAAGCGCCGGGGAAGCGCCCTGTTCGCCAGCAGCAAGGGCCGCGGGGAAATGGGCGTAGCCGTCTTGATCTGTCTCTAACGTGGCCAAAACCCGGTTCGATTCCGAGATCAACTCAACCGTCGCGCCAGCATGGGCCTGTGTCGTGGCAAGGGATCGCACAAGGACGTGGACGCCGTCTGTGCCGCTCATGGCGCTGATGCCTAGGTCACTGACAAGGAACCACTGGGTCGCGCCACCTTCAGCCGTGCCAGCGCCGCCCACACGGGCTTCCAGAGCATAAAGACCGGGGGCTCGGCCCTCCAAGACCTCGCCAATCGGCAGGCGCGTGGTGACGCTACGGTTTTGTTCTTGGGCGACTTCTGCCTCCCCCTGCCAGACGGCTTCGCCGATCTCTTCGGCGAATTGATCCACCTGCCATTCAGCCAGCGGGCGGCCAAAGTAATCCTGCTGCAAGGTCCGCAGAATATTGCGGTCCGCCACGTGGAACAGGCGAAGATCCACAAGCTCTGTATTGACCCCAACTAGCGGAATAGTGCCGTTTGATGACCCCGGAAGGATGTAAGAACGCCCGGCGAAACGCACCGAAGGCTCCCGATCGCGCACGTATTGGCGCAGAGAGATGGGGGCGTGCAGCACCTCGCCCGAGGCGGCGGGAAGACCCGCGCGAAGGGTGAATTCATACCGCCCCCCATGGCGCACGCCGGACAGGCAAAGCTGGCGGCCATCGGCCTCGACCGCGATGTCTGACGCCGTGGTTTGCACGAAGTCGCCATAGGTCACGCCCCCCGCCGCGAGGGGCTCCGAGAAGATGGCGCAGATGCGGGGAAAGTCCGACTCGATATCCACACGGGTATCGGTGACGCGGAAGCCATAAAGGCCAAGCACACGGCTCAACGCCTCGTCTCGGGCGGGCGTATCTTCATGGGACACGGCAAGGCGGAGGGTGGGGATGGTGTCGCGCCCGCGCCCGCGCCGCTCCAACGCCTCGGCCAGCGTATCCAGTGCGGCGGCAAGGGGTGCCCCGTCATTGGCCCTGAGGGTGGCGTTCAGGGCGGCCAGCATGGCGCGTTCCTCTAGCCGTTGTCCTTCCGAGCGGTTTTCAGGCTCTATCGCAAGCAGATAGGTGGCATAGGTCGCCCAATCCTCGGCCATGTCTCCTGCTGTGATAGCGGCCCCGATCCGGCGCATTGCGCCTTCAATGTTCCCCTCCGCAAAAGCGTTTTGAGCGCTACGTCGCCAATCGCTGGCGGGGAATTGCCCGGCGTAATGGACCAGCCCTAGCCCCGCGGCCTGGTCGCGCGCAGCGGAGAAATCCGCGTCCCGCAGGAAGGCAAGATCAATGCGCCGTTGTGCGGCAAGACGGTGGGCGGGCTCTGGCGTGACGCTAAAGATGCCAGAAATGGCGCCGGCGTAGGTCAGCCCCTCGCCCGCGGCGGTCTTGGGGAAGCAGCGGTTATTGGCGCTGTTGAAGGTGAACGCCGCGCATTCAGGATCGGCGCGGCAAGCGGCGGTGCAATCGGTCAGCGTGGTGTCGAGAATCGGGCGCAGATCGTTGCCCGGAAGGTCGGTATCGCGGGCAATTATCAGCGTCCGGTCGGGCAAAACTTCCTGAGCAAACACAGCCCCGGTCAGAAGAAAAAAGATACCGGCAGCAACAGCGAATAAGCGCGTCATACGGACCTCAAACAAAAATATGCAAAATTGAATGGGGCAAGGGTGGCACGGGGCCGGGGAGTCTGTCGATGATTCCCCTAGCAAGGGCCCGCGCAATGGCGGATTAACGCTATGTTCAGCAAGTTGCCGCAAAACGGGCGGGTCTGAAACGTGCAGGACTTCACCCGATGGCGGCGAGAGATTTCAACGACAAGATGGCGCAGGAAAGGCGTGCCCGCCTACAGGCCGAGCAACTGCTCGCCCTACGGTCGGAGGAGCTTTATTCAGCAAACCGAAAGCTGGCGGAACACGCCACGGCGCTGTCTACGCAAGTCATTGAACAACGTGAAGAAAATGCAGCGCTCAAGGGTTTGTCGGTAAAGACCGAAGCGCAGTTAGAGGTGGCGACTGAACGGGCGGTCACGGCGCAGCGGCGATTGTGGGATGCGTTGACAGCAACGGAAGATGGCTTTGCGATCTTTGATCGCGATTGGCGTCTGGTCGCGGCAAACTCGGCCTTCTTTTCGATTTTTGATGGTGTCGCCGATGTGACGGAGGGCGCCACCTACGAGGCGATTCTTCGCATCGGGGTGGAAGAGGGGATCGTTGATCTGCAAGGCGAAGACCCGGAAGACTGGGTGGACCAGATGATTGCCCGTTGGGAAATGGACCCGATCCCTAAGGTCGATATTAAACTGTGGAACGGCGCCTATATTCGGCTGAACGACAAACAGACCCCGCAAGGCGATTTCGTGTCTTTGGCGGTCGATATTACTGGCAACATTCGCCGCGAACGGGAACTGGCCGAGGCGCGCGATGCCGCATTGGCGGCGAATCGGGCGAAATCCAATTTTCTCGCCAACATGAGCCATGAAATCAGAACGCCGATGAACGGCGTCGTCTCGATGGCGGAACTGCTGCAAGAAACGCCGTTGAACGAAGAACAGCAGATGTTTGCCAATACCATCCGCAGTTCGGGGGAGGCGTTGTTGGTGATCATCAACGACATCCTTGATTTCTCGAAGATCGAAGCACGTAAGCTCGTGCTTCAGGAAGAAAGCTTCGACCTCAACGCCCTACTGCGTGAGATTTTCCGCCTGTTGGAACCCAGCATTGGCGAAAGGGAGCTGGAGCTTGTGCTGGACTACGACATTTTCCTGCCTCGACGGTTGATCGGTGATCCGGGGCGGATCAGGCAGATTCTGATCAACCTTATCGGGAACGCCGTGAAGTTTACCGAAAAGGGCCATGTGACGGTCCATGTTATGGCGATGCCCTCGTTCGACCCCGGTGACACGCTGGAGGTGTCTGTCGTGGTTGAAGACACGGGCGCGGGGATTGCAGCGGATAAGCAGGCCCATGTGTTTGGGGAGTTTAATCAGGTCGAAGATGACCAGAACCGCCGCCACGACGGCACCGGGCTTGGCCTTGCGATTACCAAGCGGCTCATTGATCTGATGAACGGAGAGATGTGGTTGGAATCCGAGCTTGGAAAAGGCTCTGCCTTCGGGTTCAAAATCGCGTTGAAGGCCGACCCGGAGGGGGAGGAAGGGCCAGTTGCGGGCCTGCCCTTGGAAAAATCGCGGGTGCTGTTGATCGGGCAATGCGCTGACCTTGAGGCGCAGTTGTTCGCCGCCCTTGGGCGGCTTCACGCAGAAACGACGCAGATCAGGCGGCTGCCCACACCGCGCGATCTGGAAGGGACGGCTGCGGTGGTGCTGTGCGACCAGAGCATCGGCGCAGAACAGGTCAGCGCCGCCTTGGACGGGGGCGGTTTCAACGGCCCGCGTCTATGTGTGCAACCGGCAGAAAACACCCCCAAGGGATTCGAGAGTTGCGCAATGCATGAAGGGCTTGCCGCGTTTCGGAGGCAGCTATTGTGGGAACCGCCTGACGCCGCAAATATCGTGGCAGACAGAAAAGAACAAAGGCGAGCCAAGCCGCTGCGGCTTCTGGCAGCGGAAGACAACAAGACCAACCAGCTTGTGTTCAAAGCGATGTTGAAGGGGTTGGAACTGGACCTGGAAATCGCCAACAACGGCGTTGAACTGGTTGATGCCTACAAACGCGACGTGCCGGATTTGGTGATGACCGATATCTCCATGCCCAAGTTGGACGGGCTGGAAGCTTCGCAACAAATCAGAGCCTATGAGGCGGAACAGGGTCTACCAAGGGTGCAAATCATCGCCATGACAGCCCATGCCGTAGAGGGCGACCGGGAGCGTATACTTGCCGCGGGGCTTGATGACTACATCACCAAGCCCCTGAAAAAGGATGTGATCCACAGCAAGATCGAGGCGGCTTTTGCTGATGGTTACAGCTGCAACCCAGTCAGCGCGTCGGCAATGCGGTAGTGACCTGTCTCAATCCCGTTCCAGTTGCGGATCGGACCGTGGGTGAAGGCAAGCGCCTCGGGGTGTTGCGGGTCCAGAACCCCAAGCGTGCCAAGAATGTGGGCAATCGCCGCCTCGGACCCACGGGTGGCACCATCGGCAATCTTTAGGGCGACGCCGATTTTCAGCTCGGGGATGATGGCGATGAAAACGCCCTCGGCCCCGGTCTTGATTGCGGCACGCTTGCCCATGGCGCGCATCAGGCGGGTGCAAGCGCGGCCCTCTCCGGCGACCAGATCGGGGTGCAACATCATCGCTTCACGCAGACGCACCATCGCCGCTTGGCGCGTACCGCCATCGGGGGTGGCAGCGGCATATGCCGCCATGGCACGGGCAAGGCCTGACAGGCGTGTGGCAAAGTTCGGGGCGGAACAGCCGTCGATGGCGAATTCGGGGTTGGGTTCATCGGTCAGGTCGTCCCAAGCCTCGCTAATGGCGGCTTGAAGGGGGTGTGACGGGTCGATGTATTCCGGCCCCGCGCCCACATGCTGGCTATAGGTCAGGAACCCTGTGTGTTTGCCCGAGCAATTGTTGTGCCGTTGGTCCGGCCCGCATTGGGAACAAATCAGCGCGTCGCGGGCGGGCACATCGTTGGGCCATTGCACGCCACACCGAAAATCAGATTCGGACATGCCAATATCGGCAAGCCAAGCGCTCACGCGGTCGGTGTGGATCGCGGCCCCCTGATGGGATGCGCAAGACAGCGCCAGATGTTCCGGGGTCAATCCTCGCGCATCGGCAGCGCCGCTTTCCACCAGCGGCAGGGCCTGGATCATTTTCGAGGACGAACGCGGGAGAATCCGGGCTTCCGTGTCACCGATTCCCCCGATTAGACCCTCTCCGTGACGCCAAATTGCGACGTGTCCTTGGTGCGAACATTCTAGAATCGGGCCTCTGTGAACCTCGACCAACACCTCGGTTGCGTTCTTTGTCATCGTCATTTGCTCCTACTCCGTTCACATCCCGGCGAATTTCCGCACACGGGGCTTTTTTCAACCGCGTCTTTCGTCTACGTTAACGGGCAATTACGGTCGGACGCCCCATCTTTTGTGATGACCTAAAAAACGGGCGCCGACCAGAGGCAGCGAAGGGGCTGGAGGCTCTTACTCATGAAGACATATCTTGCTGGTATTCTGGCGGGCGCACTGGCCCTTTCGGCCACAGGCGCGTTTGCGCAGGACGAATCAACTAACCGGGTGAACGCCGAGACCGATTGGTCCGTGTTCGTCGAAGATGACCCAACGCAGTGCTGGGTCGTTTCCACGCCGTCTGAGACAGTGAACACACGCGACGGCCGTGTGGTGTCGGTTCGGCGCGGCGAAATCCTGATGTTCGTGTCGTTCTGGCCCGGCCAAGAGCGTTTGGGCGAAGTCAGCTTCACGGGCGGCTATCCATTCGCCGATGGCTCCACCGTGACGATGTCGATCGGCAGCACCTCGTTTGAGCTGTTCACCGATGGCGAAATGGCTTGGGCGGCGTCGCCACAGGACGATGACCGGATCATCACCGCCATGAAGCGGGGCGCAGAGGCTGTGCTGACGGCACGCTCGTCGCGGGGCACCCAGACGCAGGACACGTTTAGCCTGCTGGGCTTCACGGCTGCGGTAGAAGACGCCGAGACACGTTGCGGGAACTGACATCGCCATGAAAACTGGAGTGAGCGGCGTGATCGTGCTGGCCTTGGGTCTTTGCACGGCGATTCCCGGGTTTGCGCAAACCACTGATACCCCTTGGCCTGTCTATGTGCAGGAAGATCCGGCGCGTTGCTGGGTTGTGTCGCCTCCCTCGGGGACGACCGCCTCGCGCAACGGGACGGATGTGTCGGGCAACATCAGCCGTGACACGGTTCTGATGTTCGTCTCCTATTGGCCTGAAGATGGGCGGCTGGGTGAAATCAGCTACACTGGCGGGTATCAATTCGCGGCCGGCAGCGATGTGACTGTCGTGGTGGGCGATCAGACGTTTGCGCTGTTCACCGAAGGCCCGATGGCTTGGGCCGGGTCGCCAGACGACGATGCGCGGATCATCGCCGCCATGCGTGACGGAGCGGAAGCGGTGCTAACCGCCACCTCCACCCGCGGCACAGAGGTTGTGGATACCTTCGACCTTCAGGGTTTTTCGCGCGCGATGGATGACGCCTCGGTTCGGTGCGCCTCCAGTAACTGACGTGCCGTGATTGATTTGCGCGGAGGGGCGGCCTCCTATATGGAAGGCGCTTCTTGAAAGACCGTTCCTCAAAGGAGTGTCGTCATGACTGCCCCTGTTTCTGCCAACGCCCCTATCACGCAGGACGTTCGCACGTTCCCTCGTAAACTGCCCGACGGGCCGGTCAACTTGATCGGACTGACCCGGGATGGCTTGCGTGCCGCATTGATCGAGGCGGGAACCCCAGAGAAGCAGGCAAAGATGCGGATGGGGCAGATTTGGCAGTGGCTCTATCAGAAGGGCGTGCGCGACTTTGCGCAGATGACCAACCTTTCCAAAGATTACCGCGCCATGCTGGCAGAGACCTTTGTGGCCGATGTGCCCGAGGTTGTGTCCAAGCAGGTTAGCGCCGACGGCACACGGAAGTACCTGGTGCGCATCGCTGGTGGGCATGAGGTTGAGGTGGTCTACATCCCCGAAGTGGATCGGGGGACGCTGTGTATTTCCAGCCAGGTGGGCTGCACCCTGACGTGCTCGTTCTGCCACACAGGCACCCAGAAGTTGGTGCGTAACCTGACCGCTGGAGAGATCATTGGTCAGGTCATGCTGGCCCGCGATGATCTGGACGAATGGGTGCCCACAGGCGAAGGCAGCGATGCCAAGCCGCGTCTGGTGTCGAACATCGTGCTGATGGGCATGGGAGAGCCGCTTTATAACTTCGAGAATGTCCGCGACGCGATGAAAATTGCGATGGACCCCGAGGGGATTTCCCTGTCCCGCCGCCGGATCACCCTTTCCACCTCGGGCGTTGTGCCCGAGATCGCCAAGACGGCGCAGGAGATCGGCTGCCAACTGGCCGTGTCGTTCCATGCCACCACCGATGAGGTCCGCGACAAGCTGGTGCCGATCAACAAGCGTTGGAATATTGAAGAGCTTTTGGGCGCTCTGCGGGAGTATCCGAAGGTCTCCAACAGTGAGCGGATCACCTTTGAATATGTGATGTTGAAGGACGTGAACGACACCGATGAAGATGCCCGGCGTCTGGTGAAGCTGATCAAGGGCATCCCCGCCAAGATCAACCTGATTCCGTTTAACGAATGGCCCGGCGCCCCCTACGAGCGGTCCGATTGGGCCCGAATCGAGGCGTTTGCCGATATCGTCTACAAGGCGGGCTATGCCTCTCCGATCCGCACGCCGCGCGGGGAAGATATCATGGCCGCCTGTGGTCAGTTGAAGTCTGCGACCGAGCGCGCGCGCAAGTCTCGTAAACAGATTGAGGCCGAGGCCGGTCTGTAAGCACCGTCCCGGCTGAACGCACCTAAGATACCGTTATCGCAAAAGAAAAGGCGCGACCTTTGCGGGTCGCGCCTTTCCAAATTCGTGTCTGATCCGCGGATCAGGAGTGGTGCAGAGCCAGAACCAGCAGCAGAACTGCGATAGCTGGAACCAGGATGCCGCCGGCGGAAGAACCAGTGTCTTCAACGATGACTACGGGCTCAACAACCGTAGGGGCAACATAACCACCAGCGAATGCGCCAGTTGCGACAACGGAAAGAGCGGCTGCGAGAGCGAGTTTTTTCATAGTATTCTCCTTAGCCCGGTTTCACGCAGTATGCGTAGGTTGGGCAGATATATTTAAGACCTTGGCAAGATGATTAGCCTTTCGGCCCCCAGTGTTGCAACAGGCTGTTCAATATTCTCTGCAACAGAAATTAAAGGTGTTGCAGAAAAGAAAAGGCGCCACCCGAAGGCAGCGCCAATTCAAATCGTAAGTTCTGATCCGCGGATCAGGAGTGGTGCAGTGCCAGAACCAGCAGCAGAACTGCGATGGCTGGAACCAAGATGCCGCCAGCGGAAGAACCAGTGTCTTCAACGATGACTACGGGCTCAACGACCGTAGGAGCAACGTAACCGCCTGCGAATGCGCCAGTGGCGACAACAGACAGTGCAGCAGCGAGAGCGAGTTTTTTCATAGTAAATATCCTTATAAGATACGCCCCTTTTGCGCACTATGCGCAGGTTGGGGCACCCAAGACTGTACCTCGTACTTTTCTTTAAGCAGCAACCCGGTTTGATTGCAATGCTGGCGAAATTCCCGCCACCATCGGAAACGGGCCATGTCGTCAAATTAGCAACACTTCTACCCATCGCCCTTTAACTAAAGGCGTTTTTGGCACGATTTCTGCCCGAATGAGCGCATTCTATGGCGCTTTTACGCCCGGAGAAGGCCGCCGAATCAAGCCGCTGGGGGGTGATTCTTACGGCAGATCTACGGATAGATGGAGATCGGTGTTCCGTTATCCACCATCGCATAAATCTGGCGCATCTCGGCGTTGGTCACGGCGATACAGCCCACGGTCCAATCATCGGTTCGCCGGAACGGGCGTGGCGTGCCGTGAATGAAGATATCCCCACCGGGGCTGACGCCACGGGCACGGGCTTGAGCGATGTCTTCGGCATTGGGGTAGCTGATCCCAATGGACAGATACCACTGACTGTTCGGATTGCGTCGGTCGATGATGTATTCACCCTCAGGCGTGCGGCCGTCGCCTTCTTCCAGCTTGTGACCTTCGGGGGCAAAGCCCAACTCGATCTCGTAGGTTTCAAGGATTTCGTCGTTGTGCATCAGGAACATGATGCGGTCGTTCTTATAGACGACAATGCGCGTCACCTCTGGTCCATCATATTCGATGAACCGTGAACAGCCCGTCAGGGCGGCCAGAGTGAGAATAGCAATCAAAATGAAACGCATGGTTTGTTCACCTATCGGGGTTTGCCCCTGTTAACCCGAAGTCCGCGCCCGATGCGAGGGTTAGCCTTCGCGTTCAGCGGAAAGAAGCGCAGTTAGTCCGGTGTCGTAGTCAGGGTAGAGCAGTTTTACCCCCAATTCCTCCTTAATTCGGGTGTTATCGACCCGCTTGGATTCGGAATAGAAGCTGCGGCCCATGGGCGTCATTTCGGCGTCTTCAAAGGCAACCTCCGGGGGAATCGGCAGACCCAGTAGTTTGGCCGCATGGGCGATCACGTCTTGGGGCGGGGCGGGTTGGTCGTCACAAACGTTATAGGCCGCACCGGGGTTGGGCCGCGCGATAGAGGCCAGAAGCACCTGCGCGATGTCGTCGATATGGGTGCGGCTGAACACCTGATTCTCTTTCACGACCCGCCGCGCATTGCCGCTGCGCACCTTGGCAAACGGCCCGCGCCCCGGCCCATAGATGCCCGCAAGGCGGAAGATATGCACTGGCAACCCGTGGTCTCGGTAGAGCTCCAGCCATTCACCCTCGGTCGCGACGCGAGCCTCACCCCTGACGCTGGTGGGGGTCAGCGGCGTGTCTTCCGTCACCCAGCCCCCCTGATGGTCGCCGTAGACGCCCGTAGTGGACAGGTAGCCGACCCATTCGGGCTTGGCCGCCGCGAAGGCATCACGCAGTTCGGCCAGCACCGGATCACGCCCGTCCTGCGGCCCGGCAGAGATCAGGATATGGGTCGCCTCTGCCACATCCTGGCGTAGGTCATCGCCGGGGAAGATGCGCGGCGTGACGCCCTGCATTTGGGCCGCCTTTTCCGCCGAGCGCGTGGTGGCGATGATCTCCCAATCATCGGGCGCGGCCTTGGCGAAGGCTTTGGCCGAAAACCCGTAGCCGAATATCAGAAGCTTCATTGTAACCTCTCCACTGCCCACCGGGCGGCATCTGCCACCGCCGCATCGGGATCATTCACCAAGGGATTCGCCGCTGCCGCCAACGCCGCATCGCCCGAGTTGCCAATCGCATAAAGCACATTGCGCACAAAGCGATCCCGCCCAATCCGCTTGATCGGAGAGCCCGAGAATCGCTCCCGAAAGCCTGCATCATCCAGCGTCGCCAATTCTGCCAGTGGCGGCGATTGAATGCCCTCGCGCGGAGCATAGCGAATGTCCCGCGCCGCCTGGGCGAACTTGTTCCAAGGGCAGGCGGCAAGGCAATCATCGCAGCCGTATATCCGGTTGCCCATCTTGGCGCGAAGGTCCTCGTCAACGGGGCCTTTATGTTCGATCGTCAAATAGGAAATGCATTTGCGCGCATCCAGTTGGAAGGGCGCGGGGAAGGCATCGGTCGGGCAGATATCAAGGCAGGCCGTGCAACTGCCACAATGCTCGGCCTCAGGCGTGTCGACGGGCAGATCGATCGTGGTGAAGATCGCACCCAAGAAGAACCAGCTTCCCAAATCGCGCCCCAACAGGTTGGTATGCTTTCCCTGCCACCCAAGCCCCGCCGCCTGTGCCAACGGCTTTTCCATCACGGGGGCGGTGTCCACGAACACCTTAATCTGCTCCCCCGGCGCTTGCTCTAGCAGCCAGCGCCCCACACGCTTCAGGCGCTTCTTCACCAGATCGTGGTAATCGCGCCCTTGAGCGTAAACGCTGATGGTGGCGCAATCCTGCGCCTTCAGGGGCTCCAACGGGTCAATATCCGGCGCGTAGGGCTCGGCCAGCATGATGACCGACTTCGCCTCGGGCCAAAGCGCGCTGGCATCGCCGCGCCAATGCATCCGTTCTGCCATCCAGCCCATCTGCCCGTGATATCCGGCGTCCACAAATGCCTTCAGGCGTTCCGCGGTTTCCGGCACTGCATTGGGGCGACAGACACCCATCTTGGCAAAACCCGCCGCAACGGATTCGGCCAGAAGGGCGTCTTTCAAGGCGCTCAAAAGTCGAGGTTCGCGTAGTGGGGCGGCTGCGGGAAGCCAAAAATCTGGTCCGCCAGGATCGAGCGGAACGCGGGCCGAGATTTGATCGTCGCGTACCAATCCTTCACCGGCTCACTCAGGCTCCAATCCACATCGGATATGTAGTCGAGACAGCTTAGATGCGCGGCAGCGGTGAAATCCGCCATCGTCATCTTGTCGCCCGCCAGCCAGCGCCGCTGATCCAGCAACCAATTCATATAGTGAATGTGAAACTTGATGTTCTGCGCCCCGGCCTTCACCGCGCGGCCATCGGGATACCCGCCCCGCATCAGCTTCTTGTGGACCCGCTCGTGCACCAGATTGCAGGTGACTTCCTTGTAGAACTTGTCGTCAAACCACGCCACCAGCCTGCGCACCTCGGCCCTTGCGACCGGATCACGCGGCATCAGAGACGGCTCTGGCACCGTTTCCTCGATGTATTCGCAGATGGCTGAACTGTCGCTCAAGGTCAGCCCGTCGATCTTCAGGACCGGCACCTTGCCTGCTGGATTGCGGCGCAGGAATTCGTTGGAGGGCTCCCAATACTTCTCATCCACCAGCTCCACCTCAATGCGTTTCTCCGCAAGGATCAGACGAACCTTCCGGCAAAACGGAGACAATGGGAAATGATAGAGGCGGTTCATGGGGGGCTGCTCTTTTTCGCGTTCCTGCTGTCTTTGCAATCTGGATCAGGAAAAATCAATTCGCAAAGCAATCGGCACGGCCATCAGCGCGGATTGTAGCCGCTCCGTCTGCAATAGATCGCGCGCGGCGGCTCACGAAGTCCGACGGGGCACTGGCGTTGCGCTGCTGTGGGTTCGGCAGTACCGCGGCCATCAATGCCGCTTGGCGGGCGCTTAAATCCGCTGCGGCGACGCCGAAATGATGTTGTGCGCCAGCTTCTGCCCCGAATACGCCGGGCGCGAATTCGGCGATGTTCAGATACACTTCCAACACGCGCCGCTTAGGCCAAAGCAATTCCATCACCGGTGTGATCGCCGCCTCCAAGGCTTTGCGCACCCATGATCGCCCGTGCCACAGAAACGCGTTCTTCACCGTTTGCTGGCTGATCGTAGACCCGCCTCGGGCAGCACCTTCGGCGATGGCATCGCGGATTGCGGACATATCAAATCCCCAATGCAGACAGAAATTCGCGTCCTCCGCGGCCACCACGGACCGCGCCAGAACCGGTGCGATTTCCTCCATCGCCACCCAATCGCGCTCGACCCCGCCCAACCGCGCCCGCTCTTGCTGCATATAGATTGTCGTCGGCACCGGCACGAAGGCGTATAGCACGATCCACACCAACATCAGCGCGGCCAGCCCGAACGCGCCCCGCAGCAACCAGCGTCGAAACACCCTTGCCCACCGACGCGCGCGCGACTCCGTCTTCTTTGACGCCGTTCGCTTTTTCACTGCCCGTTTCGCCAAAGTGCTCCACGCTCCCTCATTCACCTTGGCAAAAATACTCCCGCCGGAGGCTCCAACACCAGCCCCGCCCGGAACATCTGCTCTGATACGCGCCCTATCCGCCGCACTCGCCGCCTTTAAGCCGCGTAGTCCAACCCTTCGGCGTCCAGCACGGCCCGCATCCCGTCCAACACGTCTTGGTCCGCACCCACGTCCGCCTCCATCTGGCGTGCGGTCAGCTCGGCCACTTCTTCCGGCAACTCTCTCAACGCCCGTCCGGTTGACAGCGCGATGATGTAGTTCCTTGCGGCGCGTTCAAAGTAATACATCCGGCTAAAGGTCTCGGCCACGGTCTCTCCGATGAACAACACGCCGTGGTTGCCCATGATCATCGTGCGGATGCTGGGGTCTTGGAACAACCTTGCGCAGCGCTCCCCTTCTTCTTCCAGGGCCAGGCCGCCGTAGTTCTCATCCACCACCTGTCGGTTATGGAAAATGGCTGAGTTCTGGTCGATCGCGGGCAGCCGCGAATCCTGTAAGGACGCCAGGACGGTCGCATAGGTCGAATGCACATGCATCGCGCAGCGTGCATGGGGCACGCGCCGATGAAGGGAGGCATGCAGCCCCCAAGCCGTCTGATCCGGCGCATCGTCGCCTTCCATAGTCGAGGGGTCATCGGCATCTATCACCCAAAGATCCGACGCTTTCATCACGCTGAAATGTTTCTTAGGGTTAATCAGGAACTGTGTGCCCGAATCGTTCACCGCCAAGGAGAAGTGGTTCGCCACCCCCTCGTGCATATCTTCGCGGGCAGTAAGGCGGAAAGCGGCGGCCATCTCAGCGCGGGCAAGAGCATAGTTCATCGTGAACCCTCTGATTGTTGCGGATGATTGTTGTCGGAACGCTAATGCCACCGGTGATCCGGGTGCAATCGTAAACAATGAGTAAACCTTTGTTGCCGTGCCTTGAACGATCCGCGGAATAATCGCGCTTTGAACAAAGCCCCATCCCTTTTTTGCCCCAATTCAACGCCAGAACGTCTGACAACAAGTATAAGGGCAGAACGAGTATGGATCGTCTTACAGAAATGGAAGCCTTCGCCACCGTGGTGGACCAAGGTGGATTTACAGATGCCGCCAAGAAAATGGGGATCTCTAAATCGGCTGTTTCGAAACACGTGTCCTCTCTCGAGGCGCGCCTTGGCGCACGTCTGTTGAACCGCACGACCCGGCGGGTTAGTCCCACGGAAATTGGTCTGGCTTACTATGACCGCGCCCGCCGTGTTCTGAACGACGCAGGTGAGGCAGATGCCCTTGTGACGGCCATGCAAAGCGCCCCTTCGGGCACGCTGCGGGTCTCTATTGCGACAGATTTCGGCGTTAATCATGTCTCGCCTATTCTGGGCGAATTTCTCCATGCTTTCCCGGAAATTACCGTGAACATGGTCCTCAATAACCGCTATGTAGAGCTGATTTCAGAAGGCTTCGACATGGCGATCCGCGTGGGAGAGTTGGAAGACAGCTCGCTCATGGCCCGCAAGATTTGCGAGACCCAGCGCCGCATGATCGCCGCCCCTTCCTACTTCGAGGAATATGGCCGGCCCGAACGGATCGACGACCTGAACGAACACAAGCTGCTGCATTATTCCAACGCCTCATCGGGCAACGTCTGGAAACTGACCGCCCCCTCGGGTGAGCAGCGCCAGGTGCGCACCGCCGGGTGGTTGACGGTCAACGACGGTCAAAGCCTGTTGAATGCTGCTGTGGGGGGGCTTGGCATCGCTTACCTTCCCAGTTTCCTCTATGCCGAACCCATGCGTCAGGGCCTGCTGGTTGACGCCATGCCGGACCTGCCGACGGACGTCCAAGGCGTCTACGCCGTGTACCCACCGGGCCGCTACATCCAGCCAAAGGTTCGCTCTTTCATTGATTACCTCGTCGAAGCCTTCCGTGACAAAGGCCCCGAAGACTGGTGATCCCCCTTTTGCCGCGCTGTTTGGGGACGTTCTGCAAACTTACTCCCCGATAGCTCAACTCATCCCGGTGGATGCCCTGTGCATCCTCCGGGATTTTTTGTTTCGGAAGGGAAAGGGAAGGGCTACTTGGATCGAGACTGTTCTGACAGGTGAGCTTGCGTCTGAAAACAGGCTCTAACATGCACGTTAGAGCCTGTTATTGAGGATCAGCGATGACCACTTCGACGCGGCGATTGGCTTCGCGCCCGTCTGGAGTGGCATTGGTGGCGCGGGGCGCGAGGTAGCCGATGCCCTGCGCCTCGACCTGCGCCGGGTTAACGCCGAGATCTTCGGTCAGATAGGTCCGTACCGCCAGCGCGCGGGCCCGTGACAGGGCGATGTTGCCCGACAAAGAGCCCGCCGCATCGGTGTGTCCCACAAGTACGACATGAAGCGCGGGATTCTCGGCCAGATATACCGCAAGCGCGGCCAGGGAGGCGTAGTCATCCCCGCTTAACTGCGAGGCCCCGGTTTCAAACTGCAAATCGTCCAATGGCGCAGAGCCGACGCTGGAAAGGCGGGCAATCAGGGCGTCGGGGGCGACGTCACTGATGGCGACATCAGGCCCACGAGAGGATTGGACAACTGGGTCTTCGGCCTCGGACGGGGGCTGGATCAGGGCCAAATGCACGAACCCGACTGATCCGCCACGAGAGATCATCAAAGCAACCTCGGATGCGCCATCATCGGAGGTGGCCGAGAGGTAGTGGAAATCCCCCAGATCGACATGCATTTCTGGGGCGGACCCTACGGGCAGTGAATGGCGGAAATCGAACCCGCCACAGGCGCGGGCAAAGCAAGTGAATTGTGTCTCAAACCCCTGCGTTTCGATCTGATCTCGGAGGGAAGAGAGCAGGGCAACGGTGGTGATATCCGCGCCAGACACCTGCCAAGTGAACTGTTGCACGACCCCAAGCGCATCGTGGGACGGCAAGCCGGCCTCGGACCAAGGCCCCAAGGCGATGGGGTGGCGCCCATCGGCCACGCTGGTGGAGGTGATCAACTCGGCGGTGCCGGGAAATGCCAGCTCAAACCCGTTTGCCAAGGACGGTAGGCAAGCCAACCCCATGCACAGCACAGCTGCGTTGCGACGGTTGAACGGGCGAGAAGATATCACTGGGCTGTTCCGCCTACTTTCTCTCGATAGACGTAGGTTCCCACAGGTTGCATCCCCAAGGAAGTGTAAAGCCGTTGCGCACCCTTGTTTTGTTGCGTCACGAGGATGGAAAGCCACGTCGCCCCATTGTCTGCCGCCCATTTGGCCGCTGTGCGCATCATGTGAACCCCCATTCCCTTGCGGCGCGCCACGGGGGCGACCTCTAGAGCGTGAAGCATGGCGATTTCTCCATGGATGCCGACGTAGGCAACGCCCGCCGGCTTGTCGATCACCCTGCCAAACAGCGCCGTCTTTGGGCAATCGGCGCGCTCCATGATGGCGCGGCGCGGTGCCGTAACACCACCGGCGTCCCAAATCTCGGTCTGGATGGCGAGGGGCGGCCAGATATCAAATGCAGTGACGGGGGGCGGTGTGGCTGCAAGATCGGCGGCGGGGATGACCATGGCGACGGTGTGGTCACGGGCGGCATAGCCCTGCGCATCGAGTATGGCGTTCAGCGGGGCTTGCGTATCGAGCACTTGGAACAAGGGCGCGCGGCCTTCGGCCACCATCGCCGCGGCTGCGTCGGCCAACGCCTCCTCGCTGACGCTCCTCGCAGTTGGATCGGTCAGGCGGGCGGCGCTGACCCGGTTGCCGCCAGGATCAGGGGAGGGAACGGTGAAAGGGCCAACGCTGCGCGTCTCGGCCGACGGCCAAGTGGTGGCTAGAACGGGAAGGATATCGGTGATGTTCATGGGGGTTGCTCAGGTCGCCTCGGGGAACAGCGCACGCAAGGATGCCATCACACGATCAACGGCCTGCGCGTCTTGGCTACGGGCCACCACGTTAGAGCCGTGAATGCCGTTCCGGGTGAAGGGGTAAGAGCCTAGGGACACGTCCGGGTTTGCCTCTGCCAAATCACCCAGAGGCCCCGCGATGTCGCCCTCGCCGCGTTCAACCCGCAAGGAGGCACTGACCATCGGCGCGCCGCCCGTCAGCGACGGCAAGAGCCCCGCCAGCATCGCGGTGAAGATCGTGGGTACGCCCGCCATGACGTGGACATTGCCAAGGGTGAACCCCGGCGCGGCACTGATCGGGTTATCGATCAGGCTGGCCCCATCGGGGATACGGGCCATGCGCAAGCGGGCCTCGTTCAGCTCTTGCCCGGATCGGTCGTAATGGGCTTGCAGAATGGCACGGGCATCGTCGCGGATACCGCAAGCGGCCCCCATTGCTTCGGCCACAGCCTCTGCCGTGATGTCGTCATGGGTCGGCCCGATCCCGCCTGAGGTGAAGACATGGTCGAAAGCGGCGGACAGCTCGGCCACATGGCGCACAATGCCTGCGTGATCGTCACTAATCATCCGTGCCTCGGCCAGCGTGATGCCGTGATCCGTCAAGGCCTGCGCCAGATGGTGCATGTTGCTATCGCGCGTGCGGCCCGAAAGGATCTCATCCCCGATCACAAGCATAGCGGCGGTTGGGTTGCCCATATTCCAAGTCCCTTGGATTGTGTTGCCTGTGGGTATACGTCCCCCCTCATGCGCTTTCCATCCCCCCTTGTTCCTGCCCGCCTTCTGCGCCGTTACAAACGGTTTCTGTCTGATGCGGTGTTGGACGACGGGACCGAGATCACCGCCCATTGCCCCAACCCCGGCGCAATGCTGGGCCTGAAGGACGACGGCGCGCGAATTTGGCTGCTGCCCAATGACGACTCAAAGAAGAAGCTGAAATACGGCTGGCGGCTGGTGGAGCTTCCCGACGGGCACTTTGCGGGCATCGATGCGGGCCTATCCAACACCTTGGTGAAAGAAGCGCTGACCGAGGGCCGGATTGAGGCGCTTCTTGGCTACTCCAGCATTAAGCCGGAACAGAAATACGGGGATGAAAGCTCTCGGATCGACTTCCTTTTGTCGGAACCGGGCCGCCCCGATGCCTATGTGGAGGTCAAGAATTGCCACCTCCGGCGCGAGGGCGATTGGGCCGAGTTTCCCGATTGCGTGACCGCGCGGGGGGCCAAACACCTGCGCGAGCTTACGAAAATTGCACAATCCGGGGGGCGGGCCGTGATGCTTTATGTGGTGCAACGCACCGATTGCAGCCGCTTCCGCCTCGCCCCTGATTTGGACCCGGCCTATGCGCAGGCCTTTGACGCGGCCCGCGATGCGGGGGTAGAGGTTATCTGCCACGGCACCGATATCACGACCGAAGGCATCACCCTGACAGGCCCGATGCCCGTTGATCCGGCCCGGCAATTCCCCGGTTAAGGCACCTGCGGGCGCTTGCCCTAAGCCATCACTGGCAATTTGCGAAAAGCGGGCCTATTTAGGGCCAAGACACGGGCGATGGAGACTTCCCTTGGACGATTTCAAAGGCCGCCTGACGAAGGACGGCATCCGCATTCACCAAACCGTAGATTTCGCCGGCATGCGCCAGGCGGGTGCGCTGGCGGCTGACATTCTGGACCGGATCGCGCCTTTGGTCGTGCCCGGTGTCACGACCGCCGCCCTTGATGCGCAGATCGAGGCTTGGGTGAATGAAGCCGGGGCCAAATCCGCCACCATCGGCTATCGTGGCTATAAGCATGCCAGCTGCATCAGCATCAACCATGTGGTGTGCCACGGCATCCCTAGCGAAAAGAAGCTGAAGGACGGCGATATCGTGAATATCGACGTGACGGTGATTGTGGATGGCTGGTTCGGGGATACCTCTCGGATGTATGTGGCGGGCAATTTGCCTCGCAAGGCCGAGCGGTTGATCCAGGTGACCCATGACGCGCTGTTCAAAGGCATCGAAGTGGTGAAACCCGGCAAGACCTTTGGCGATATCGGTTACGCGATTCAGTCCTTCGCCGAAGGCAAGCGCATGTCCGTTGTGCGTGACTTCTGCGGCCACGGTCTGGGGCAGGTGTTCCACTCTCCGCCCAACGTTCTGCACTACGGACGTCCCGGCACGGGCCCCGTGCTGGAAGAGGGCATGTTCTTCACCATTGAACCGATGCTGAACCTCGGGCGCCCGGAAACCAAAGTGCTGTCCGATGATTGGACGGCTGTGACACGGGACAAATCCCTGTCCGCGCAGTTCGAGCATTCCATCGGCGTCACAGCGGACGGGTTCGAGATCTTTACCCTCTCTCCGTCAGGCCGGTTCCACCCGACCTACGGCTAAGGTTTGACGCAGATCGCTGACCTGCCCTAGGATTTGAGCCTTCAAACCCTAGGATATTCTTATGCGCATTGCAGTTCTGCTCGCCACCCTTTGCCTCACCGGTCCTGCGAGTGCCCAATCCGTGCAATTGGGTGCTGAGGGAAGCGCGTTCAACCCGCTGACCATAGCGGCGTTTGACGAGATGGCGCCCTACACTCTCGATCAATTTTTCGCCGAGACCCACGGCGTGGACGTGCGAACGCCCGTCACCTTCCTCGTGCCGGGGCACTTCGGTCTACATGTCGCCAGCGATGCCGCGCCAAGCACTGGGGCCACCGTTGTCTTTGGCTTCCACCAAGAGGCGACCCAGTCGCAACCTCGTGCCTATCTGGAAGATATTCAGATCACCGGGTTCGGCCTGCCGCTTTTTGAAGACGCCGAAAATCCGGTCCACGCGCGTCGGATCTACGCGGCCAGCTATTTGGAAACAGAGCTCTTTCCGCAATGGGCAAGCCGCTTTGAGCAGGCTGAAATCTATGCGATTGAAGCGATTGAGCTGGGTAACGCGGTGGGCGCGCTTCAGCTTGTGGCGGGATATTATGATCAGGACGCAGGCGATAACATGATGCTGCGCGCGGTCATCCTGCCGCACCCGGACCGCATCTCGGGGTACATGGCGCTTGCCAGCATCAACCTCGATCTGGTGCCCGTCACCAACCCCGAGTCTCTCGCTCAGACCTTAACCGGGCAGTTGTTGTCCAGTTGGCAGTTCCAATAAGCGCACTCGTAGGGCTAACGATCTGTTAACCATTTGGCTGCAAGCTAAGCCCATGTCCGATCAACCCACCTTCTCCTTTGATGAGGCATCGCCTCGGTTCGTTGACGCCGCCCCGGTGGCGCCTCGCAAGGCCGCAGGCCCCTCTAAAGGGGCCGAAGATCACCGCCTCAAACACCGCGATCGCCTGCGCGCGCGCTTTACTGAAGGCGGCGCCGATGCCGTGCCGGATTATGAATTGCTGGAAATGATCCTCTACGGCGCAATCCTGCGGGGCGATACCAAACCGCTTGCCAAACGCCTCATCGCCCAGTTCGGCGACCTCAACCACGTCCTCGCCGCGCCCGAGGCTCGCCTGAAAGAGGTGGACGGCGTCGGCGCCAAAGTCATCTTCCAACTCAAACTGATCGAGGCGACAGGCCACCGCATGGCCCGTGCCAAGGTGATCCAGAAGCCAATCCTGTCGTCCTGGGATGCGCTGCTAGATTATTGCCAAACCGCCATGGCCCACCGCGATCTGGAACAATTCCGCGTCCTCTATCTGGATCGTAAGAACGTCCTCGTCGCGGACGAGGCGCAAGCCAACGGCACCGTTGATCACGTCCCCGTCTACCCCCGTGAGGTCGTCAAACGCGCCCTGGAACTTAACGCCACGGCCCTGATCCTCGTGCACAACCACCCCTCAGGCGACCCAACTCCTTCCGAGGCTGACGTGCAAATGACCTTCGCCATGCGCGATGCTGCCGGTGTCTTCAACATCGCCATCCACGATCACCTCGTTATCGGCAAAGCCCGTGAACTCAGCTTCCGGGCGGAAGGTTACCTCTAACGCGGCTCCCTCCTTCATCTTGGCAAATACACCTCCGGGGTCTGGGGCAGCGCCCCAGTCCGCCGCTCACACCACATGGAACGCCCGCTCTAATCCAACCACACTTCGACCCTCCGATTCACCGCTCGGCCCCAATCGGTGTCGTCGCAGGCCATCGGCATCGCTTCCCCAAAGCCCACGGAAACCATCTCGACCCGCTCGCTCCCCGCGATCCCTGCGGCCACAACAGCATCCCTCACAACCCCAGCCCTGCGCAGCGATAGCCGTGCATTCACCACCGATGGTCCGTCACTGTCCGAGAAGCCCGCAAAAATCAGCTGACGCCCGTCAAACACCCCGCGCTCCACCGCCGCAGCCAACCGCCCGACCGAGGCTCGGGACTGAATGTCCAACTCCGCCCCGCCGGGGTTGAACCGCAGTGTCGTGGACAAGCGCTCAGCCGTGCCCAACACCTCCATCACATGCTGGAGATCGTCCAGTTCCACATCCTCTCCCGCTGCGCGGATGGCGTTGCCAAGCCTCTCTCCCTGCAATGCCAGCGGCGTGCGGGTCAGCAATTGGTTCACGAATCCCGCCTCCGCCACATGGGTTTCGGCCAGTTCGGTTTCCGTAAACGCCAGAAATTGCCGCACCAGCAGCGGCAGGCGACGGGGCGCAAGGTACATGTAGACCGGTGCCGTCAGGGGGTAATCTTCGGCCTTTACCGCATCGACACTGGCGCTGAGCGGGAAGCCACATTGCCCGACCAACGGCACCGCACGGGCCGCGCCCACGCCAGATCGCGCGGTGATGCCCACCGCATAGGCATCGTGGGCGACGGCAATCGCCAAGGCCTCGGCGCTGTCGTGGCGAATGATCTCTGGCCCCGCTTCGGCGTCCGAGGGCAACAGCACCCGTGTCTCAAAGGCTTGCGACAGGCCCAAGCCGGGGGCCAGCATATGCAAGGCGACCGGCGCGTCGGGGCCGCCTAATTCCTGCCAGTTCACCACCTCTCCCGAAAACAACCGCGCCACATCTGGCAGTGACAACGCGTCGATCGGGTTCTGCGGAGAGACCACCGGCACCAGCGCATCCAGTGCCAAAACGCGCACCCGGTCGTCCAGTGGCGGGTCGTCAGGGCTCGCGGCCTCGGAGGCGGCCACTTCGGCGCGGGAAGGCTCGCGCAGGGCCAGCGCGATATCCGCCTCATCGTTCAGCAGCGCCAGAAACCCGTCATCGGTGCTGCCCGGCGTCACAGCGAAGCGCGCCGCCGCAGATCCATCGGCGCGGTGCAAGACGTATATCGGCCCGTCCTCCACCACTATCTGCATCCCTTGGGATTGCGCGAAGGCCTCTAACAGCTCCGGCAACAGCCCCTCGGCCACCGTTGCGGTGCCTGCCACGCGGGCTTCGGCCACGAAGTTGGTCAAATCCGGGCACCCCGGTCCGGCGCAGGACACGCCTTCTGCCGATACGGTCAACGCGCCATAGACCGTGTCCAAGCGATAGAACGCCCCGTCGTAAGAGATCAGGTTGCCTTCAAGCTCTACCGACCCGTCCAGCGAGCGCAATTCCACATCCTGTGCGGCGACAGGCCCGATCAGGCATGAAAAAAGGGCGGCCCCAAGGACCGCCCAAAGATGCTTCGACATGCGAAAACCCGGTGCAATGGCCTCAATTCAAGGCGAGTCTCAGGTCGTCCAGCAAGTTTTGCAAGACCAGAACGTCACCGACGGCGTCGCAGGAGGGAACGGTGAAGGTCAGCTCGGTCACATCAACAGGATTGCCCGCCTCGGCCCGCAGGGTCTGGGCCAGCACGTTGCGGGTGCAATTGGCCTGCGTCACGGGCGCATCAATCGACAAGCGTACGCTGTCGCCTTCGCGCAGGGTGGCGCGGGGCAGGGTGTAGATCTGCGCAACACTGACGCCCGTATCCACCGTGGTCAGAAAGCCGCCATCGCCGGAAGTCGCAGCCTCGGGGCTTGCGGGGGCATCTTGCCAAACGTGGCCCGGCTCTCCGAAGGCGGCGCCGAATTCCATCGCGTGCAATTCCAACCCCATGTCGCCCAACCAGCTTAGCCCGATCCGGTCATAGTCGCGCAGATCAGGCAGGCCGACCAGGACGGTCTCTGTCAGGTCATCTTCAAAACTGACCGAGAAGAAGGCAGGCGTCTCAAAGGCGGGGATATCAAGAGTCAGCAGGCCAAGGGCATCGGTGTTGGCGATGAACTGCAAGCCAGAGTGTTCAATCGTGACCGCTGCATCAGTCCGGCAGGGGGCCATCACATCCAACGCCACCATGGCCGCTGGCATTGCGGTTGCACTGACCGAGACATCGCAGGGCAGGCCGAGGGGGCTAAGCTCTGTCTCTTCAGTGATCGGGGCACTGGGCGTGGGCAATGGGTCGTCGAAAGAGGCCGGGATAACCGTCGCCTCGGGGGCAAGCGTTTGCTCTGCCATCGGCAGGGTCACGTCACTTTGCTCGATCACCGGTAATTGCGGGGCCATCGACCGGGCAGGGCGCGAAGACGAGGTTAACGTCTGTTCTTCAACAAAATGATTAATTTCTTGGGATGGATCAGGGCCTTCAATCCAGCCCGATTCCATCGCGTATAAGGCACCGCCAAGAACCATAGTGCCGCCTGCGGCCACACGAATAACTAGGGAATTCAGCATCTCAAAGACACTCCACCTCAAAATCTCCAGAGGTGGGTATCGTTTATCACTGGGGCATCATTGTGCCGGAATTGCACGGAATCCGGGGCGGATTGCCCGAAGTCTTCTCAGTTTTGCCGCAAAGGGCGGAACAGCCCCCTGCGGCACCGATTCGCGACTATGAAAGCCGTCCGTGGCAATGTTTGAACTTTTTGCCAGACCCGCAGGGGCAATCATCGTTGCGGCCGGGGTTGCCCCATGTGCTCGGGTCATCCTCAACAAAACCGGGCTTGGCATTGGGCGAAGCGGCAGGTTCAGCCCCCGCACCCGCGGCAGCCTCGGCGGCGGTGGCCTGTTGTTGGCGAAGCTGTGCCATCAACTGTTCTTGCTGCTCAGGCGTCAGAGGTTGAATGCGGGCCAGACGTTCCGTCACATCGGCACGCAGACCGTCGAGCATGGATTCGAACAGCGTGAAGCTGTCGGTTTTGTATTCGTTCAGCGGATCACGTTGCGCATAGCCCCGGAACCCCACGACCGACCGCAGATGTTCCAGCGCCAGTAGATGTTCCTGCCACTTCTGGTCGATGGTTTGCAGCAGAATCTGCTTCTCGATGTTACGCATCTGCTCGGGGCCGAATTGCGCGGCCTTGGAGGCCATATATTCGTCCGCCGCGCGTTCCAAACGCTCCATCGCTTCTTCTTGGTCAACGCCGTCTTCGTCGGCCCAGGTCTCGATCGGCAGATCGAGCCCAAGCACCTTTTGCGCGGCCTCTTTCAGGCCCTGTACGTCCCATTGGTCCGCATAGGATTTGGGTGGCATGTAGGTGTCGATCATGTCTTCGATCACCTGATCGCGCATGTCCTTGGCGACTTCGGCGATGTCATCGGCACCCATGATGTCCCGGCGCTGGCCGAACACGACCTTGCGCTGGTCGTTCATCACGTCGTCGAACTTCAGCAGTTGCTTACGGATATCGAAGTTGCGGCCTTCGACCTTCGCTTGCGCACGCTCCAGCGATTTGTTGACCCAAGGGTGAACGATCGCCTCGCCCTCTTTCATGCCAAGCGTGTTGAGCATTTTGTCCAACCGTTCCGAGCCGAAAATACGCATCAGGTCGTCTTCCAAAGACAGGAAGAAGCTGGATTGGCCGGGGTCGCCCTGGCGACCGGAACGACCGCGCAGCTGATTGTCGATGCGGCGGCTTTCGTGACGCTCGGTGGCCAGAACATAGAGGCCGCCCGCGTCTTTCACCGCTTGTTCGGCGGCCACGTGTTCGGCTTCCATCCGCTCGCGGATTTCTTCGGGATCGGCATCGGGATTGGCGGCGATGGCTTCCATGATCTGGAATTCGAGGTTCCCGCCCAGTTTAATATCGGTGCCGCGGCCGGCCATGTTCGTGGCGATGGTGATCGCGCCCAGTTTGCCTGCATCGGCAACGATCTTGGCTTCCTGTTCGTGCTGACGCGCGTTCAGAATCGAATGGGGCAGGCCCGCTTCGGTCAGCATCTGGCCCAACATCTCGGATTTCTCGATCGAGGTAGTGCCGACCAGAACCGGCTGGCCCTTGGCGTGGGCTTCGCGGATGGTTTCCACGATGGCGGCGTATTTCTCGGCCCCGGTGCGATAGACGGCATCGTCGTCGTCAATCCGTGCAACGCCGCGGTTGGTGGGAATTTCCACAACGCCAAGGCCGTAGATGTCGGCAAATTCTTCGGCCTCGGTGGTGGCCGTGCCGGTCATGCCGCCGAGGGTCTTATACAGGCGGAAGTAGTTCTGGAACGTCACCGAGGCGAGCGTCACGTTCTCGGGCTGGATCTTGCAGCCTTCCTTGGCCTCAATCGCTTGGTGCAGGCCTTCGGACATGCGGCGTCCGGGCATCATGCGGCCGGTGAATTCATCAACCAGAACAACCTCGCCATCGCGGACGATGTATTCCTTGTCTTTCGAGAACACCTTGTGCGCCCGCAGGGCGTTGGTCACGTGGTGGACGATGGTGGTGCTTTCGGGATCATAAAGCGACTGGCCTTCAGGCAGGATACCTGCGGCGGAAAGCGTTTCTTCAAGGAAGTCGTTGCCTTCGTCGGTGAAGGTCGCTTGCCGGGTCTTTTCGTCCAGCGTGTAGTGTTCTTCGCGGACTAGCGGGATGATCTTGTCGATGGACAGATACAAATCGCTCCGGTCCTGGGTCGGGCCCGAAATAATCAGCGGCGTCCGCGCCTCGTCGATCAGGATACTGTCAACCTCATCCACAATCGCAAAGTTGTGACCGCGCTGCGCCATTTCAGCGATCGAACCGCGCATGTTGTCGCGCAGATAATCAAAGCCCAACTCGTTGTTGGTCGCATAGGTAATATCGCAGGCATAGGCTTGGCGCTTCTCGGCATCGGGCTGGCGCGGGTACACTACGCCAGTGGTCATGCCGAGCGCGGTAAAGACCTTGCCCATCCATTCGCTGTCACGCTTGGCGAGGTAATCGTTCACCGTCACCACGTGGACGCCTTCGCCGGTCAGCGCGTTCAGATAGGCGGGGAAAGTGGCCACAAGAGTCTTGCCCTCGCCGGTTTTCATCTCGGCAATGTTGCCACGATGCAGGAACAGACCGCCCATCATCTGCACGTCAAAGGCCCGCAGACCCAAGGCGCGCTTGGCAGCCTCGCGGCAATTGGCAAAGGCTTCGGGCAGCAGGTCATCAAGGCTTTCGCCGTTCAGGGCGCGGTTACGAAGCTCATCGGTCTTGGCGATGATGCCGGCGTCGTCCAGCGCCTCGAACTCGGGCTCCATCTCATTGATCTTCTCGATGATCGGTCGGACGGCTTTCACCATGCGGTCGTTTGGCGATCCAAACACCTTTTTCGCAATCGTTCCCAGTCCGAGCATAGTCATCAACCTCTATCACGACCTCTAAGGCGGGTCGTCGCCGTCTGAACAATTCGTGTGGCCCCTCGGGTTGTTAGACCCTGCGGCGCGGTCTACCTATAGCGCCAACGGTCAATCCCGGGGCTCGTGTAACCCGTAAGCGAGATAAGGGGCGGCCTGATGATAGTCAACGTAAGGCGATCCTGCCTTTTGGGATGGTCGCTCCACACAAAGGAATTTCGTCTATGAAGAAGCTTTTAGCCTCGGTCAGCCTTGTCGCAGCTCTTGCCGCTCCGGCCTATGCCGATGGTCATGACAGCGCCGAGACCGTTTTGGCCACCGTGAACGGCAATGACATCACCGTGGGCCACCTGATCGCCATGCGTCAGATGTTGCCAGCCGAATACCAGCAACTGCCCGATGAGGTGCTGTTTGAAGGCATGCTGGAACAGCTGATCCAACAACAAGTGTTGGCCGATGAAGCCGAAGGCAATGTCACCCGCGCGATGGAGTTGGGGCTGGAAAACGAACGCCGTGCCTTCCTTGCTGCGATGTATATGGACGATGTCGCCATGGCCGATCTGGGCGACGAAGAACTGCAAGCCGCCTATGATGAGGCCTACGGTTCGGTTGAGCCTACCACCGAATACAACGCTGCCCACATCCTTCTGGAAGGTCAGGAAGATGCGGAAAACATGCTGGCCGAGCTGGAAGCAGGCGCGGATTTCGCGGAACTTGCGGCTGAAAACTCCATTGGCCCCTCGGGTCCGAACGGCGGCGCGTTGGGTTGGTTCACCGCTGGTATGATGGTGCCCGAATTTGAAGCAGCCGTGTTTGAGTTGGAGCCGGGCGAAGTTTCCGCCCCTGTGCAGACACAATTTGGCTGGCACGTCGTGCTGCTGAACGAGACTCGTGAACAAGCTGCCCCAACGCTTGAAGATGTCCGCGCCGAGCTGGAAGAGGCCGTGCGCCGCGCCCGCGTCGATGCCCGACTGGAAGAGCTGACCGCGGCGGCCGATGTCTCCCGCGCAGAAGTGGAGATTGACCCCGCCATGATCCGCAACCTAGACCTGATCGCGGAATAAGCTCAGCAAGGAGAGACGCGCGTGACTACCCCTAAAACAGATGGGCCAACCGTCTCTCCACTGGCGCCTGCCAGCTTTCCTGAACTTCCCAAGATTGACGGCGTCCGCTTTGCGGCGGGCGCTGTTGGCATCAAGAAAGCCAACCGCGTCGATGTGATGCTGGCGGAAATCGCGCCGGGATCGTCGATTGCGGGGGTGTTCACCCGATCTGCCACGCGCTCTGCCGCTGTGTTGGACTGTCAGGCGAAGCTGGCCGGACTGTCGGGCGATGAGGGCTTTGCCATCGTCGTGAACTCCGGCAACGCCAATACCTTCACCGGCAAGCGCGGCGTCACCGATGTTGACCTGATCGCCGCTGCTGCTGCCGAGGCGCTGAACATTCCCGCCTCGCACGTCTTCACATCCTCCACCGGTGTGATCGGAGAGCCGCTTCCCGCCACCAAGATCACCGACGCTTTGCCCACGATTGCCGCCAGCCTTGATGCCAACGCGACCGAGCCCGCTGCCCGTGCCATCATGACAACGGACACCTTCCCTAAAGGTGCCGTGGCCACGCTCGACCTTGATGGCACGCCAGTGACCATCATGGGGTTCGCCAAAGGCTCGGGCATGATTGCGCCGGATATGGCGACGATGTTGGGCTATATCTTCACCGATGCCGCCATTGCGCCCGATGCGCTGCAAGCGATGCTGTCGGCCTGTAACGTGCAAAGCTTTAATGCGGTGACGGTGGATAGCGATACCTCCACCTCTGACACCGTATTGATGGCCGCCACGGGCCGCGCTGGCAACGCGGCGCTCATCGCCCCCCACGCCGGTTTTCAGGCCGCGCTTTTGACGGTTATGCAAGACCTCGCCCACCAAATCGTGCGCGACGGCGAAGGGGCCACCAAGTTCGTGGAGGTCCGCGTGAGCGGGGCCGATAGCGACGATGACGCCACCCGCGTCGCGCGTTCCATTGCAAATTCTCCGTTGGTGAAAACCGCTATCGCGGGCGAGGACCCGAACTGGGGGCGGATCGTCATGGCCGTGGGCAAATCCGGCGCCAAGGCGGACCGGGATCTTCTGACAATCCGCTTCGGCGATATCCTTGTGGCCGAAAACGGCTGGGTCGCGGAAAGCTATACCGAGGACGCAGGCGCGACCTATATGAAGCAGCAGGAATTGCTGGTGGACGTTGACCTTGGCCTTGGCGACGGGGCCGCCACGGTTTGGACCTGCGACTTGACCCACGGCTATATCCAGATCAACGCCGACTACCGGTCATGAGCGTCCTTCTGGTGTCCGCTGTCGCGCTGATCGACCGCGATGGCCGTGTGCTTCTGGGGCAGCGCCCCGAAGGAAAGTCGATGGCGGGCCTGTGGGAGTTTCCCGGCGGCAAGGTCGAGGACGGCGAAACCCCGGAACAGGCCCTGATCCGAGAACTTCAGGAAGAACTGGGCATCGACACCTGGGCCTCCTGCCTCGCGCCGCTGACCTTCGCCAGCCACGCCTATGAAAAGTTCCACCTGCTGATGCCGCTGTTCGCCTGCCGCAAGTGGGAGGGGATTCCCCAATCCCGTGAAGGGCAAGCCTTGAAGTGGGTGCGCCCGACTGAGCTGCGCAATTACCCCATGCCGCCCGCCGATATCCCGCTGATCCCGATCCTGAGGGATTGGCTTTAGGCCAGTATTTACGGAGATTTTCGACGAATTTTAGAAAATCTTTCAACAATGGCGATTTTTTAAGTGATTTGTTAACCTATTTGTCTAAAGTGTGGGCACAGTATCTGGGGAGATGAACTGTGCTAACCACCGTTATTATCGGGACATGCGTGTCCATTCAGGGAAATTTCGTGAAACGTCTGGCCAGTGGCATGGTCACTGTACGCGTGGGCGAGCAGACGTTTACAGGCCGTCCGGTGTCTGAATTGCAGGCCGCATAAGCGAAGCGCCAGACCTCTGACTTTATGATTAAAAGCGAGCCCTAGGGCCCGCTTTTGTCGTACTTGGGCGCGGCTTTCAGTCCAGCCAGCCGCGCAGGTTGTTGTGCACCACGCTGGCCAGCGCCTCCATATGGGCGTCATCGTCGTTGAGGCAGGGGATATAGGTGAAGCTTTCGCCGCCCGCTTCCTCAAAACTTTCACGAATCTCTTCGTTAATCTCTTCCAGCGTTTCAATGCAGTCGGCCGAGAAGGCAGGCGCACATACGGCGATGGACTTCTTGCCGCGCTCCGCCAGTCGCGCCACCTCTTCCACGGTGTAGGGCTGCAACCATTCCTCGGGGCCGAATTTGGACTGGAAGGTGGTGATGATCTGCGTGTCGTCCCACCCCAGACGCTCTTTCAGCAGGCGCGTCGTTTTCTGGCAGTGGCAATGGTAGGGATCGCCCTCGGTCAGGTAGCGTTGCGGCACGCCGTGATAGCTGGCGACAAGGATATCGGGCTTTTTCTCCATCGCGGCATAGGCCCGCTCAATGCTTTGGGCCAGCGCGTCGATATAGAGGGGGTTGTCGAAATACGCTTCGGTCGTGCGCACCTGTGGTTGCCATTTCACCGTCTCCAAGGCGCGGAAGAACTGGTCGCAAGCGGTGGCCGACGTGGCCCCGGCATATTGCGGATAAAGCGGGAAAAACAGGATCTTGGTGCAGCCTTGGGCGACCAGCGCATCAACCTTGGATTGGGTCGAAGGGTTGCCGTAGCGCATGCAGTAATCGACGATCACATCATCGCCGTAGCGCGCCGCCATCAGCGCCTTCATCTTCGCCGTTTGATCCTTGGTGATCGTGGCCAATGGCGATTCGCCCGCCTCATGGTTCCAGATGGATTTATACGCCGCACCCGAGGTGAAGGGCCTTTTCGACAGGATAATCAGCTGCAACAAAGGCTGCCATTTCCACGCCGGGTAGTCGATGACGCGCTTATCGCTCAGGAACTCGCTCAGGTAGCGGCGCATCGACCAGTAATCGTAGTTGTCCGGCGTCCCAAGATTGGCCAGAAGCACGCCAACCTTGCCGCGCTTCACCTTCGGGTGGTCGGCAGGCGCGTGGGGCAGGGCGGGGGCTTGGGTGTCTTGCATCGGGGCTATCTCAATCTTGGCTATCATCTAGCGGGCGGCTGGGGACGGGCTTTGCGTCTTCGTCAAACTCGGGCACTTTCAACGCATCCGCCAGACGTGACGTGGCCGCACCGGGGCGCAGGGGTTTTTGCTGGCTATCGTGGGGCGCCCATCCAGTCAGGAAGACCAGCTCGAAGCTGGCGCTGATGCGGTCGCTATCTGCTGGAAACATCTGCGCGTAGATCGCGGCGGCGGTGGGAAACAGGGCGCGCGGCGGCGTGGCCCTGTGACGGCCCGCCAAAGCGTTGGTTTCCCCCATCGCCCGCAGGTCGTGCATTAGTGCGATGGCATTACCGTAAGTCACTGTTTTTCTAAGCGTATCTGCCACGGGCAAGGCCAAGCCTGCCCGTTGCAGCAGCGCTCCCATATCGCGGACCTCGGCCATGGGCGCGACGCGGGGCGATAGGCCCCCCATCACTTGGCTTTCGGCCTGTGCCAGGGCTTGTCGCAGCTCCGTCAGGGTGCTGCCGCCAAAGGCCGCGGACAGGAACAACCCGTCGGGCCGCAGCGCTCGGGCGCATTGCACCACTTGGCCCACAGGATCATCGGCCCAATGCAGGCCCATGGCATGAACCACCAGATCATGGGCACCCGGTTCCAGATCCAGCGCTTCGGTCATGGGGATGATCGGGGCATCTGGAATCAATTCGCACCAAATTTTGGGGAAATCGCTCACAATTACCGGGTCCGTAAACCTTCTATTAACGTCCTCGAGTCTTTCCTGAAGCTCAGCAATGGCCTCGTCGTGAAGAAACCGCGCGTCTGCAATACGGGCGGTTCGGGTCGCACGGGCGCGGTGCTCGGCAAGCGCATTTTGGTCGGTCAGGCGGGGCTGTGGCTGTTGCAAGTTGAGGCTCTGCGCAGGGGATCACTGCGCGGTATCTAGGGGACAGGTATGAGATTGCAAACCATGCTGCATGCGGTGTTTCCGCCTGAATGCCTCAATTGTTCGGCACGGGTTGAAGATGCCTTTGCGATTTGCGGCACCTGTTGGGGCGATACGCCGTTCATTCTGGGGGCAGCTTGCGATCTTTGCGGCACCGGGTTGCCCGGCCAAACCGCGGCCGAGGGGGAAGCGTTGATTTGCAGCGAGTGCCAGCGCGTGCCCCGCGCTTGGGACCATGGGCGGGCGGTGTTTGCCTATGAAGGGGTGGGCCGAAGGCTGGTCTTGGCTCTGAAACACGGGGACCGAACCGATATCGCGCGGGCCGCGGGCCCCTGGATGGCGCGGACGGCGGCGGATTTGTTGGAGGATGATCCATTGCTTGTCCCGGTGCCCCTGCATTGGACCCGCCTTGCCCGCCGCCGCTTTAATCAGGCGGCCCTGCTGGCGTGGTCATTGGCGCGCCAG
The DNA here is from genome assembly GCA_025141835.1 of Rhodobacteraceae bacterium M385. Classification (NCBI taxonomy): domain Bacteria; kingdom Pseudomonadati; phylum Pseudomonadota; class Alphaproteobacteria; order Rhodobacterales; family Paracoccaceae; species Rhodobacteraceae bacterium M385. The sequence continues at coordinate 227,419 of CP081102.1, forward strand.
TGCACGGCCGAGGTTGAGCCGATGGCACTGCTCCGCCTGCGCCCGACCCCCTCGCAGGAGGGGCGGTCGCGCGATGCCCGTTTCCAGAATGTGGACGAGGCGATTATTCCCCACCCCCGCAAAGGCAGCGCGTTGGAGGGGCGCAATGTGCTGTTGATCGACGATGTCATGACCTCTGGCGCGACCCTTGCCATCGCGACCGAGGCCTGTCGCCGCGCCGGTGCCGAAAAAGTGTCTGTCTTGGCCCTAGCGCGTGTGGGGGGAGACATCTAGATAGGGACTTCTACTGTTTTCCAGGAAAGCGCTCTGTCATGGCCAATGTTACGCTCTATACCTCTCCGCTCTGCGGGTTCTGCCACGCCGCCAAGCGGATGCTGACGGACAAAGGCGTGAGCTACGCCGAGATCGACGTGGCAGCAGAGCCCGCCAAACGGCAAGAGATGTTGAGCCGCGCCAATGGTCGCCACACCGTGCCGCAGATTTTCATCGGCGGCACCCATGTGGGCGGCTACGACGACATGGCTACGTTGGAGCGGAACGGTAAGCTGGACGCCTTGCTCGCGGCAGACTGACCCGGTTAGCGCTATTCCCCTTGCGTATTGCTGCGCTGCGGCGCTTTACTCCGCGCTATGTCCAAGCACGACGATCCTCTCTCTGTTGCGCTGTTCAGCGAGGTCTTCATGATCGACCAGCTGGCACGGGCTCGGCTGTCGAAAGCCTTGCCCAAGGGGATGGAGTTGAGCCACTTTTCCGTGCTGAACCATCTGGCGGCTACTCAGGATGAGAAATCACCCGCGCAACTGGCGCGGGCGTTTCACCTGACGCGCGGGGCGATGACCAACACGCTGAACAAGCTGGAATGGGCCGGGCATATCCATGTGCGGCCCGATTGGGACGATGCGCGGCGCAAGATGATCTCCATCAGTCCCGCCGGGCGTCGGGCACGAGAGGTGGCGATTGCCGCGATTGTGCCGATCCTGACCGAAGCCGTGGCCGAGATTGGCCCCGGAAAGGTCCGCGACGCCTTGCCGCTTCTGCGCGATGTGCGCCGCAAGCTGGAAGGCGATGGCGCTTAGGCGCTACCTTCAGGCGGCCCGTTTGACCGAGGCGGTGACGTAGTTCACGCTCAGATCACGGGCGCTGATCCCCCAAGTCCACAGCACCGGATTGAAGACGAAGCCCTTTCGATCCACCGGGTCGAGACCCGCTTGGCCGATCAGCGCGACAAGCTCGTCCGGGGTGATGAATTTGGACCATTCGTGGGTGCCTTTGGGCAACCAGCGCATCACATGTTCCGCCCCGATGATCGCCATCAGAAAGCTCTTGGGGTTGCGGTTCAGGGTCGAACAGACCATCAGCCCGCCCGGTTTCAGAAGCTGTTGGCAGGCGGTCAGGAAGCCCAAGGGATCGGCCACATGCTCCACCACTTCCATGTTCAGGACCACGTCGAATTGCTCGCCCGCGTCGGCCATCGCCTCGGCGGTCGTGTGGCGATAGTCGATCTCTAGCCCTGATTGCGCGGCATGGACTTGGGCAACGGGAATGTTCCCTTCGGCCGCATCGGCGCCCACCACATCGGCGCCCAAACGGGCCATCGGCTCGGCTAATAGGCCACCGCCACAGCCGATATCGAGGATACGGAGCCCGGCAAATGGGGCCTCAGTCTTCAGGTCACGACCAAACTCTGCCGCGATCTGCTGGGTGATGTAATCGAGCCGCGTGGGGTTGAGCATATGGAGCGGCTTGAATTTGCCGTTCAGGTCCCACCACTCAGCGGCCATGGCCTCAAATTTAGCGACTTCGCTGTCATCAACGGTGTTCACGGGCGCAGCTGTCATGGACATCCCCTACATCCTTTGCAAATCTTGGCACGAGCCGGGGTCGGCAAAAATCTCGTCGTGTCGTTTCCAACGTCACGTTCTATATAGGACGGATATGGATAAGTTCTCGGGCCAAAAGAGCACAGCTTCGCATTTGTTTCCGCCGATTGACCCGTTCGATCAGCGGGTTCTGAATGTGGGCGATGGACATCACATTTATGTGGAGCAATGCGGCAATCCCCGCGGCGCGCCCGTGGTGGTGTTGCACGGCGGCCCCGGTGGCGGCTGTAGTCCGGCGATGCGACGGTATTTTGACCCTGAGGTCTGGCGTATCATCCTGTTTGATCAGCGCGGCTGTGGACGGTCGCGGCCCCATGCCTCGACGTCGGATAATACGACCTGGCACCTTGTGGCGGATATCGAGCAGATCAGGAACACCCTTGGGATTGAGCGATGGGCGGTGTTCGGCGGCAGCTGGGGCGCGACGCTGGGGCTTGTCTATGCCGAGACGCACCCGGAATCGGTTGCTTATCTGGCGCTGCGTGGCGTGTTCTTGTCGATGCAGAGAGAGCTGGACTGGTTCTACGGCGGCGGGGCCGGGCAGTTCTGGCCCGAGCAATGGCAACGCTTCGTCAGCCTTGTGCCGGAAGAGGAGCAGGGCGATTTCATTGCCGCCTACAACCGCCGCCTGTTCTCGGGCGATCTGATGCTGGAAACCCGCTTTGCCAGGTCTTGGGCCGCGTGGGAAAATGCCCTGGCGTCGATGAATAGCGATGGGCATGGCGGCGAAAGTCCGGCGGAATATGCCCGCGCTTTTGCCCGGCTTGAGAACCACTATTTCGTCAACAAGGGCTTTCTGGAGGAAGACGGCCAAATCCTGCGAGATGCGCATCGGATCGCGCATATCCCCGGTACGATCGTGCAGGGGCGCTATGACATGATTTGCCCGCCGATTTCGGCCCATGCGCTGGCGTCGAAATGGCCGGGAGGGCGGCTGCATATGGTGCGTAACGCGGGCCACGCCCTGAGCGAGCAGGGGATCAGCCAAGAACTGGTGCGCGTGATGCGCATGGTCGGCGGAAAAGCGACGCAGTACGGATTGTGAGGGGGGAAGGCCCTTGCAAGGGCCTTAGCAGCTTTTTGCAAAAAGCTGTCACGCGCCTGAAGGCGCGTCAAAAGCCTTGCAAGGCTTTTGCGCGGCGCGCGGGGCGGGGGCTGTCAGGAGCCGAGGGTCGATGCCGGGGCTCAGGCGGTCGCGGATCAGCGCTACGGGGTGTGTGCGCAGGGTAAGCCGCATGGAGACGTAGTCTTCCACCACGTTTTCCCCCTCGGTCATCTGCGGCAGGGCGACGGCGGGCTCGAAAATCCCCTCTCCGTCCAGATCGCCCTTGAACAGGGGCAGTTCCTGCTTCGGGGTCAGGGCACGGGCGGCCCAAAGGGCATCGCGGCGGCTGATCCCAAGGGCGGCGAAAGCATCGGCTTCGGCCAGGATCGTAAGCATCTTGGCCTCCACCCCGGCCAGACGCCAGACATCTTCCACCGACGTATAGCCATTGCCACGGGCGGCGATCAGCCATTCGGCCTCGTCTTCCTGCATGGATTTGATCTGTCGGAACCCAAGGCGCAGGACAAGATCGCCACGCTCGGTGCGTTCCATCACGTTATCCCAATGGGAGCGGTTCACGCAGATCGGCCGCACCTCTACCCCATGTTCACGGGCGTCGCGCACGATTTGGGCGGGGGCGTAGAACCCCATGGGCTGCGCGTTAAGCAGGGCGCAGGCGAAGATGCCGGGGTGGTGGCGTTTCAGCCAACTGGAGGCATAGACCAGCAAAGCAAAGCTGGCGGCGTGGGATTCCGGGAAACCGTAGGCGCCGAACCCCTCAATCTGGCTAAAGCACCGCTCGGCGAAGTCATCGTCATAGCCGTTGTCACGCATCCCGCGCAGAAAGCGCGTGCGCATCTCGCTGACGTTGCCGTGCTTCTTGAACGTCGCAAGCGCGCGGCGCAGCTTATCGGCTTCTTCAGGTGAGAACCCCGCCCCGATAATGGCGATCTGCATCGCCTGTTCCTGAAACAGCGGCACGCCAAGGGTTTTGCCCAAGACCTGACCCAAGGCGTCCGAGGGGAAGCTGACCTCTTCCTCGCCGTTCCGACGCCGGATGAAAGGATGCACCATATCGCCCTGAATGGGACCGGGGCGGATGATGGCCACCTGAATCACCAGATCATAGAAGCACCGGGGCCGCATCCGGGGCAGAAAGTTCATCTGCGCGCGGCTTTCGACTTGGAACACCCCAAGGCTATCGGCCTTGCACAGCATATCGTACGTTTCGGGGTCTTCGGGCGGCAGGGTGGCCAGTGTGTAATCGGTCTGGTGGTGGGTTTGCAGAAGATCAAACGCCTTTCGGATGCAGGTCAACATGCCCAGTGCGAGGACATCGACCTTCAGGATGCCAAGGGCGTCGATGTCGTCTTTGTCCCAACAAATCACGGTACGCGCGTCCATGCTGGCGTTCTCAATCGGCACCAGTTCATCCAACCGCCCTTCGGTAATCACGAAGCCGCCCACGTGCTGGCTCAGGTGACGGGGGAAGCCGATGATGTCCTGGATCAGCTGAAGGGTCTGAACAAGGCGCGGGCTGGAGGGGTCGAGCCCGATTTCCCGCAAGCGCGCAACCTCGGGGCCCGCGTTAGACCATGATCCCCAGATTTGGGATGACAGGGCTGAAAGGATATCCTCGGACAGGCCCATGGCGCGGCCCACTTCACGCACGGCACGTTTGCTGCGGTAGTGGATGACCGTGGCGCAAAGGCCCGCGCGGTGGCGGCCGTAGCGTTCATAGATGTGTTGGATAACCTCTTCGCGGCGCTCATGTTCGAAATCGACGTCGATGTCGGGGGGCTCATTACGGGCCTCACTCACGAAACGCTCGAACACCATGGTGCCGATCTCGGGCGAGACAGAGGTGACGCCAAGGGCGTAACAGGTGATGGAATTGGCCGCAGAGCCTCGTCCTTGGCACAGGATATTGCGCGACCGGGCGAAGGCGACGATGTCGTTGACGGTCAGGAAATAAGGCTCGTACCCCAGTTTGGCGATGAGAGAGAGTTCGTGACTGAGCTGTTTGGTGGCTTTCTCCGGCACGCCTTGGGGATAGCGCCAGTTCAAACCGTCCTGGGCAAGGCGCCGCAACCTGTCGGCGGCGGTTTCCCCATCGGCGATCTCCGAGGGGTATTCGTAACGCAGGCTGGCGATGTCGAACTGGCAGCGATCGGCCACGATAAGGGTATTTGCCAGCGCCGCCTCGTGGCCTTGGAAGATGCGCTGCATCTCAGCCAGACCGCGCAGGCGTTGTTCGGCATTGGCTTGGGCGGCGGTGCCAAGATCTTCGACCTTGATGCCTTGGCGAATGCAGGTGAGTACATCGGTCAACCTGCGCCGCGTGCCGTGGTGCATCAGGGGACGGGCCGAGGCGATGGTCTGCAAGCCAAGGGTTTCGGCCAGACGCGCATGGGCGGTGAAGCGGGTGCTGTCTTGCCCGTCGTATTGAGGCGAGAGGCACAGCCAGGGGGACAAGGGGGTGATGCGGTGGGCGGCATTGAGCCAGCCCTTGGTGGCACGGCGCGGGGCGTGGAGGAGAAGCTCCAACCCCTCATGTCGCGCCAGAAGGTCTTCGAGGTGGAGGATGCATTCCCCCTTCTCGGCCCGCAGACGCCCGGTGGAGAGAAGGCGACAAAGGCTGGCCCAACCGGCACGATCCCGGGGCAGGACAGTGATCTGGAGGCCTTCGGAGAAGATCAGGCGGGACGCGGGCAGAAGGCGAGGGACGTGGTCAATATTGGCACGGGGCGCGGCCGGGATGTGGGCAGGTTTAGGTGGCCCGATAGGGTCGAGAGCCGCGATTTTGGCATCGTCGATCTCGGCCTGGATCTTTTGCAGCTCGGACCACGCCCGAACGATGCCGGCAACGGAGTTCTCATCGGCGATGGCGATGGCGTCGATGCCAAGGATCGCGGCACGGCGGGCGTATTCCTCGGGGTGGGAGCCGCCGGTGAGGAAGGTGAAGTTGGAGGTAATGGTTAGTTCTGCGAATCCCATGGGAGTATATGTTCATATTTTGTTCTTTTTGGGGAGTCTGGAAAGTTGAGGGATATCGCCGCGCATTGCGCGGCGATTAAGTGGAGGGGCAAGCGGGGGGATTTCATCCCCCCGGACCCCCCTGACGATATTTTTGAAAAGATGAAGGGGGTGGATTGATATACTATTGATATACCTTGAGAGGCGTCGGGGAGGCGCTTTAGCCGGATCGGGGCCACATGCGGGAGAAGACGCCATCACGTTTGATGAGGCCGTGTTGAAGCGCCGCGCCGATGTGCATCGCCAAGAGGATTGCGAGGGCCCAAGCGCCATAGAAGTGGATGGATTTTGCCACGGCGGCCAAGGCATCAGAGCGGGGGACGAGGGAAGGGATGCCCATGGCGTCTAGGGCTTCGATTGGGAAACCACCGGCGCGCACACGGATGTAGCCCGCGAGCGGCATGATCAGAAGCAAAGCATAGAGGGCGAAGTGGGTGAGGCCCGCGATCTTGATTTGCCAAGCGGGCAAGTGGGCGGGTTCTGCCGGGGGGGTATTTCGCCAGCGGTAGATCAGGCGCACAACGATGAGAAGCAGGAGGAGCGAGCCGACGTTTTTGTGGGAGATGAACAGCGTGTCCTGAAAGGAGCGGGGCAGGCCTTCTTGGATCATGGTGAAGCCGCAGATGATCATCGGGATGATCAAAAGCGCCATCAGCCAGTGGAGCCACCGCGCGGGCGCACGGTATGTATCTGTCGGAGTTGTCATTTTCGCCTTACCCTGTTTTGCATTATCAATTGTGGTTCGCGGAAATCGGACCAAATTACCTTTAATGCCTTAAAGCGAAGCAGATCGGTGTCGACAAAGCAACTCATGGCTAACTTGGACAAATCCTCTGACATGGGGCCGGCGCGGTTTTCTGTGGTGGCGCAATTTACTGTGATGGGCCTGATCGGGGCCTGCTTCGCCGCTGGTACCGCGTGGATTCTGCTTGGCAATTCCCCAAGCATTCTGGGGGGCATGTGCCTTTATGGGGTCGTGATAGCGCTGGCCCTTAACGGGGTGCGAGAGGGGTTTGCGCACCGAACCATTGGCCTGTGCAACGGGGCCACGATTGCACGGCTTGCGTTGGTTTCCGTATTGGTTGCTGTCCTTTTGTCGGGATACGCGCTTTCGTGGGCAGTGTTTGGCTTGGCCGTGGTTGCCTTCGCACTCGATGGTGTGGACGGGTGGCTGGCAAGGCGAGAGGGTCGCGCCTCGGCCTTCGGAGCGCGGTTCGATATGGAGGTCGACTCTCTCCTTGCGCTGGTTCTGGCATTGTTGGCATGGCAGAGCGGCACAGTTGGCGCTTACGTGGTGATCCTCGGTTTGCCTCGCTACGCCTTTTGGGCCGCGCAATTTCCCTTCCCATGGTTGAACGGCACCTTGCCGGAGCGCTTTAGCCGCAAGGTCGTATGTGTGGTGCAAATCACGGCCCTGATCGCGGCGCTATGCCCCTTGGTGCCGGCGCAGGTTGCGAGCGTTTTCGTGGGCGTGGCTGCTGCTGCTTTGATCTGGTCGTTCTGGGTGGATGTCCGGAACCTATCCGGCGCAAGGGGATGAGCGCCCTGCGGCTGATCCTTGCGACGGCAATCCTGCATCTGGTGTTGGTGCAGCCCAACCACCCCGAAGCGATGACATGGGGCGCATTGCGGGTTTTTCCGCTGGAGCTGCCTGCAATCGTTTTGGCGATGGTAGCCCTAGGGAGGGGCCGGGTAGGGCTGGTTGTCAGGGCGGTTTTGACGGCTTTGCTGACTGTGATTGTGGTGCTTAAAGGCGCCGATTTCGTCAGCTTCAACACGCTGTCACGGGGGTTTAACCCGGTGGCGGATTTCCCTTTGGTGGCGGCTTTGTTCCGGTTTGTGTCGGGCACGCTTGGGGGGCTGCTGGCGGCGGGAGCCTTCGTGGTTGTGGTGCTTTGCGTGGCGATGCTGGCGTGGGCGCTTTGGTGGGCGATGGGCGTATGGGCCGGGATCGCGGTGCGGCCCCTCTGGGCGCGTGGGGCCGGGGTCGCTGCGCTGGTGGCGACGGCGGTTGTCGTGGCTGAAGTCGGCGATACCATGGCCGTTTGGAACGCCCCCGTCCGCATGCCGGGAACGGCCTTTACGGCTCGCGTCGGGGTCGAGCGTGTGGTCACCGTGCGCCAGACCTTGGCCGAGTTGCGCGAGTTCCGAGAGGAGGTCGCCAGCGATCCCTATGCGGGCGCGTCGGGTCTGTTTGAGCTCATCGATCGGGATGTGTTGATCCTGTTCGTGGAAAGCTATGGGCGAACCAGTTTCGACACGCCCTATTACGCGGAGGTTCATGGCGAAACCCTTGCGGCCTATGAAGCGATCCTGCGTGAACGGGGCCTTTCCATGCGGTCGGGGTTTCTGACCTCTCCCACCCATGGGGGACAAAGTTGGCTGGCGCATTCGACAGTTTCCAACGGCATGTGGATCGACAACCAGGTGCGCTACGGCGCGGCTCTAACCAGCGGAAGAGAGACGTTATTTCACTATGCGGGCAATGCCGGGCTGCGTACTGCTGCGGTGATGCCTGCGATCACCCTTGATTGGCCAGAGGCCGCCGCGATGGGGTTCGAAACGATCCTGAGCGCCGATGATCTGGGCTACGCCGGGTTGCCGTTCAACTGGGTCACCATGCCCGATCAGTACACGCTTTCCATGATGGACCGTCGGTTGCGACAGAGGGGGGACACGCGGCACCTGTTCGCGCAAATAGCGCTGATTTCGTCCCACGCGCCCTGGGTGCCTGTGCCCGAGCTGATTGCATGGGACGACATCGGCGACGGTACGGTTTTCAACGAGGTGGCCAGTTCTGGCGATACGCCCGAGGTCGTTTGGAGAGACCGGGAAAGGGTGCGGTTCCAATACCGGTTGGCCGTGGATTACGCCCTGCAAGTGGTGTTCGACTACGCCCGAATACATGCGGAAGACCCGCCGTTGATGATCGTGATCGGGGATCACCAAGCGGCGAGCTTCATTGGTCTGGATGACAGACGCGAGGTGCCGGTCCATGTGATCGGACCCGGGCATTTAGTCTCGGCACTTGAACAAATCGCCCCGTTTGAAGGCTTGGTGCCAGACGTCGGATCGCCGGCTTTGGCAATGGATGAGCTGCGCGATATTGTGCTGAGCGCCTTTCAGGCCGCCGCGCAGGCTGGGCCTTCGGAATGATGACAAAAACAGGCTCTAAATGGCTGATTAGAGCCTTGAAAATGACCATCTTGGCAGCGATCCTATGGCTCTTGTGGCGCGCTGTGGATTGGGCAGAGGCGCTTGTCTTAATGCGAAGTGCGCAGCCGGGATGGCTGGCGGTGGCGGCGTTGGCGCTTACGCTGCAAACGATATTGTCGGCCTTGCGGTGGCGGATCACTGCGGCTCGGTTGGGGATAGAAATCTCGGTGACCGAGGCTCTGGGCGAATATTACCTATCGCAGGTCGTGAACCAATCGCTGCCGGGCGGCGTCGTGGGTGACGCCAGCCGCGCAATGCGGGCAAGGGGGCAGGCGGGTATCGTTGCCTCGGGCCAAGCGGTAGTGTTCGAGCGGTTATCGGGACAGCTGGGATTGCTGGCGGTTTTAGGCGTCGGGCTGTTGGTGGCCTTGATCGTGCCGACAGGCATGGCGTGGCCCATGTGGCTAATCGTGCCCGTTGTAATAGGCGCGACGGCGCTTTGCATCACGGCGCTTGGGCTGTTGTGGCAGGCGCGGGCGGATACGGCGTTGGGGCGCGGTCTGCGCAGTTTCCGCTACGCCGTTACCGCGCCGCCTGTCTGGCGCCAGCAAGCGGCGCTTAGTCTTGGCACTGCATTGTGCAACATTGCCGCCTTCGGCTTTTGTGCCGTTGCCCTCGGCGTGGCTTTGCCACTTCTCGCAGCTATCTCTTTGGTGCCGTTGATTTTGTTCGCGATGGTCCTACCCTTGTCGATCAGTGGTTGGGGGTTGCGGGAAGGGGCGGCGGCGGTGCTGTTCCCCCTGATCGGTGCATCGATGAGCGCGGGGCTGGCGACGAGTGTTGCCTTTGGCCTCGTGTTCCTGTGCACCGTCATTCCCGGACTCTTACTGACGTGGTTGCGACCAATCGCGCCTGTGCTTGGTCGGCGATGAGCTAAATGGTTAACAATGCGGTGTGGCAAGCGCCCCGCCCGAATTTGGAAAAGTGAGATTGTGATGCCCCCTTTCAACGGCCTGACCCGCCGCCATATCCTTGCCTCTGGTGCCGCGGCTGGCGCGATGGGTTTTCTGCCTCGCGCGGCCATGGCGCAGTCACAGGTGAGCTTGCAATTGTCGTGGCTGCATTCGACGCAATTCGCAGGCAGCTATATCGCGCTTGACCGTGGCCTATGGCGCGATGCGGGGCTTGAGGTTTCGCTGCTACCCGGCGGACCTAACGCCCCGGTAGAGCCGCCCGTTGTGGCCGGCACCGCATTGGTGGGGATTTCTGCCGCCGATTACACGGCTGCCGCCGTGGCCGAGGGCGCGCCGTTCAAGATCATCGGCGTGGCGATGCAGAATAACCCCTTCGCGATCACCTCGCTGACGTCCAACCCGGTGAATGTGCCCGCCGATCTGGAGGGCAAGCGCATTGGCATGGCCTTGGCGAACACGCCTGTTCTGCGAGCTTTGTGCACCCTGAACGATGTGGATTTCGATGCGATTGAGGTGATCCCTACCCAGTATTCGCCGCAACCCCTTGTGGCAGGAGAGGTTGATTGTCTTTTGTCTTGGGAAACCGATCTTCCCGTCGCCCTGACGGTTCAGGGCATCGACAATACCACGATGTTGCTGGCCGACCACGGCTATGCGGTGCATTCGCAAACCTACATCGCGACCGAGGACAGCATTGCCAACCGCCGGGCTGATATCGTGGCCTTGATGGCTGGCGAAGTCGCCGGTTGGGACGCGTACCGTGCCGACACCGAGGCGGCCACTGACCTGACCTTGCGGATGTTCCCCGATGCGGGGCTGGACCGGGAAACTCAGCTATTGCAGGCCGCGCGGCAGGTGCCGTTGATGTTCTCGGACCTGACCGACGCGAATGGTTTTGGCTGGTGGACGGAGGAAACCGTCGCCGCGAACATCGAGACATTGGCGTTGTTGGACCGAGAGGTTACAGCCGACCTATGGGATCGATCGATCTTGGAAGAGGTGCACGGCTAACCCATGTCGACCGAGGTTATCTGCACCGATCTGGCAAAGACCTACTCCGGCGGGGTAGAGGCTCTGCGCCCGTTAGACCTGTCCTTCAAGGCAGGCCAAACCACGGCCCTTGTCGGCCCGTCGGGGTGCGGCAAGTCCACGGTGTTGCGGATCATTGCGGGGTTAGAGCCGCCCTCTGCCGGAACGGTAACCATCGGCGGCGCGCCGCCCGCTGAAACGCTGCAAAAAGCGGGGCTGTCGGTGGCGTTCCAAGATCCATCCCTGCTGCCTTGGCGGTCGGTGCGGGGGAACATCGAGCTAGCCCTGACGTTGGCCCGCAAGCCCGTGGACCGGGGAGAGGTGGACCAACTTATCAATCTTGTGGGTCTAAACGGCTTTGCCGACACGCGCCCGGCAGAGCTTTCGGGTGGTATGCGCCAGAGAGCCGCGATGGCGAGGGCGCTGGCGACGCGGCCAGACTTGTTGCTGCTGGACGAGCCCTTTGGGGCAGTAGATGAGCTGACGAGGCAACAACTCGCCAACGACCTTCCCGGCATTTGGGAGGCGCGGGGGACGACCACGGTGCTGGTCACCCATTCCGTGCGCGAGGCGGTAACCCTGTGCGACCGCGTCATCGTTCTGTCGCCGCGCCCGGCCCGTGTGGTGGCTGACATTTCCGTCGATCTGCCTCGCCCGCGCCCGTTGGACGTGGGGCACACGCCGGCCTTTGCGAGGATCGTCGAAAGAATCTATGACGCCTTGTCGGGTGGCATGGCGGAAACGATGCCCAAGGCCGCCCAATGACGCGAAGCCGCGCGGCCCATTGGCCAAACATGCCGTGGCTCGGGCCGATCATAGCGGTGCTGGTGTGGGAGGGGCTTGCCCACGTCCTTGCCGATACCTTCGTACTGGCCGGGCCTACGGCCATTCTCGGCTACCTCTATGACAACGCAGGCCTGATTAGCCGCGCCTTGGCCGAGACCTTGGGCAATGCGGTGGCGGGGTTCATCATCGGGAACCTGGCGGCGGTGCTGCTGGCCGTAATCGCCACGGTTTGGCCGCGTAGCGACGCTATGGTGCGGGGCTTGGCCTTGGTGGTGTTCTGCTTGCCGCTGGTGGCAACGGGGCCAATCCTACGGGTCGCTTTCGGGCCGGGGGACGGGCCGCAGATCGTGCTGGCGGCGTTGGCCGTGTATTACACAACGCTGATCCCTCTGTTGGTGGGATTGCGGGCGGTGCCTGCGGGGTGGCTTGATCTTGTGCGCAGCTATGGGCGCGGCGGTTGGGCCACGCTGGTCCATGTGCGGGCCATGGCGGCTTTGCCGTACTTTGTCGCCGGATTGCAGATTGCCGCGCCCGCCGCCTTTTTGGGCGCCATGGTAGGCGAGTTCACCGGGGCTGAACGCGGCATGGGCGTGCTGACGATCCGCGCCATGCGCGACATGAATGTAGAGATGACATGGGCCTTGGCCGTGGTGGCCACGGCGGTGGCTGTCGCCGGGTTCTGGGCTATCGGCTGGATCGCACGGCAGTTCATGCAAGGGGAGCCTCCGGTGATCCTGTCACCGCCACAGGCGGACAAACGCGGGAATGCCTTCTTGACGCTTCTGGGGATCGTGGCAGTGCTTTTGTTGATCTGGTGGGGCGGGTTGAAGGTGCTGGGCATCAGCCCGTTCTTCGCCAAAGGCCCGGTCGAGGTTTTTGACGCGCTGTTTCTTGCCCCTGACGCGCCGTTGGTGCGGGCGACGCTGGGGACGTCACTGGCAGAGACTGCGGTGTTCCTTTTTCCCGGCTACGTCGCCGGGCTCGGGGCGGGCGCGTTGCTTGCTATGCTCATCGTCTTGGTGCCGAGGGCGGCAGGCACGGCGATGCCCTTGGCCATCGCGCTCCGCTCGGTGCCGATCATCACAACGGCGCCGCTTGTGGTTCTGGTAACGGGGCGCGGCGCGGTGGGGACCATCACCCTTGTCGCGATCATGGTGTTCTTTCCCACCTTTGTGGCCTGCCTTCACGGATTGCGCCAAGCGCCGGGGCGGGTGATCGACGTGATGCGAAGCTATGCCGCCCGCCCGTTGACCGTGCTGACCCGCGTTCAGGTGCCCGCCATGTTGCCCGCCTTCTTTGCAGCGGCTCGCATGAATGTCCCGGCTTCCGTCCTTGCGGTGACGGTGGTGGAATGGCTGGCCACGGGTAACGGCATCGGCAGTCTGATGGCACTGTCTGCGTCGCAATCGGATTACGACATGCTATGGAGCGCCGTGGTGCTGGTCGCGATCCTATCTGCGCTAGGTTACGCAGGCGTCGGCTGGCTGGAACGTCGCGTATTGGCCACCTATGCGCCGGAGCAATTGCAATGAAACGATCTGCCGCCTTCGCCATTCCCGGTGATATCAACACTGTCACCGGAGGCTACATCTACGAGCGCCGCTTGCTGGAGGAGCTTCGCCGCCTTGGCCATGACGTGACCCACATTGAGTTGGGCGCGTCTTTTCCTGACCCCACGCATGACGATATGGACGATGCCATTGCCCAATTGACCGCGTTGGACCCAAACCGCGCCCTGATCCTTGATGGGTTGGTCTATGGCGCGATTGATCCCAAAGGTCTGGCCCAAGTGAAGGCGCCGATTGTGGCGATGATTCATCACCCCTTGGCGCTGGAAACCGGCCTTGATCCGGCCATGCGTGAGCATCTGTTTGCGACTGAAAAGGCCAATCTGGCGATGGCACAAAGGGTCTTAGTCCCAAGCCCCCACACCGCCGCGACCTTGCGCGGCAAGTATGCGGTTCCCGGCGATAAGATCACCATCGCGCAACCGGGGACGGAAGTGAGCGGCGGCACGCCTGCGCCCGTTGATCCGCCGCTTATCCTGTCGGTGGGGCTGCAACACCCACGCAAGGGCCATGACGTGTTGATCACCGCCTTGGCCGAGGTGCGCGACCTGCCGTGGCGGGCGGCCATCGTCGGGTCGATCCACGACGCCCCCCATGCCGAGGCTTTGGCCCGCTTGGTCACGGACTTGGACCTCTCCGACAGGGTCACCATGATGGGCCGCGTGCCACAAGACGTTTTGGATGGCCTTTACGCAACGGCCTCCATCTTCGCGCTGGCGACGCGGTATGAAGGTTATGGCATGGTCTTTGATGAGGCTTTGTCTTGGGGATTGCCGATAGTTTCATGTGCGACCGGTGCGGTGCCGGACACGGTGCCCAAGGTCGCTGGCCTCTTGGTAACCCCGCAGCGCGCAGGCGAATTTGCGGGGGCGTTGGGCCGGCTGTTGACCGATGTCCCCTTGCGCAAACGCATGGCGCGCGCGGCCCTGAAAGCGGGGGCAGCGCTGCCCACATGGCAGGACACAGCGGCCGTGGCCGGGGGCGTGTTGGATCAACTCGATGGGTAGCGCGATTGGGCATTCGCTGGATGTGTACTACCGCGACGCTGCCCGCACGTCGCGGATGGATCGCCTGAATGCGTGCTTCGTGAGGCCGGGCGAGCTCGTCTTTGATGTGGGCGCCCATGTGGGGGACCGGACCGCCAGTTTCCGTCGCCTAAGCGCAAAAGTGGTCACGTTAGAGCCGCAGCCCCGCGTCTTTCGTGCGCTGCGCTTGATCCACGGACGCGATGCCCAAGTGACCCTTCGGCCCGAGGCCGTGGGCGACGCAATGGGAGAAGTCGCCCTCCACCTCAACACCCGCAACCCTACAGTCTCCACCGCCTCGACCGAGTTGATAGAGGCTGCCCCCAGTGCGCGGGAATGGGCCGGGCAGGTTTGGGACGAGACGATCCGAGTACCGGTTGTGACGCTTGACCACTTGATTGCCACCCACGGCACGCCCGCGTTCATCAAGATTGACGTGGAGGGACATGAGGCCGCGGTTCTTGCAGGGCTATCTGCCCCCGTGAAAGCGCTGTCGTTCGAGGTGACAACAATCCAACGCGCAGTCGCTTTCGCCTGCCTGTCGCGGCTTGCCAAGCTTGGCGCATATGAGTTCAACCTGAGCCTCGGAGAAGAACATGCCTTGCGCCACGCCGACTGGATCAGCGCCGAAGCGATGACCACCGAGATCGCGCAGCTTCCCGATGCGGCAAATTCTGGGGATGTGTATGGGCGGTTGCGTGTGGGTGATTTGTAAGAATTCGGGTCTGCGGTGTACCTTGCTCTAAAGGGTTCTGAGAGTAGCTGTTAATGGACAGTGGTAGGAGGGCCACCTTAAACATTACCTGTTCGAAATAGCGCGCGTACGTCAGCCTCGTCTGACTCGGCGTGGGCATAGATCCGCATGGGAAGATTGGGATCCGACCACCGCCCGGCCTTTGCGGCCGTCACTGGGTCGACGCCTTGGCGCACCACGAGTTCGGTAAAGAATCCATGCCGACCTGCTCGGTGCGCAGACAAATATGGTATACCTGCGCGCTTACAGATATCTGCCAACGCTTCGTGTACCCCGTTGGGCTGCCGTAGCCGAACACGCGGGCGGACATATAGCGACCTGTCTTGCGGTTTTTTGGACGTTTGGGCGCTAATGCGCACATCTCCTGCATCATTTGCGGCGAGACGGTGATCCAGTCATCCGGATGACCCTTCTGTGCCTTTAGCCGAACTTGGTTATCGGCCTGGCACAGGTCGTTCGGTTCGAGGGACACCGCCTGATCGATACGGGATGCGGTTTCGAATATAAACCGCAGCAGCGAAGCATTATAGGGATCGGCGACGCCGCAGAACGCTTCTACCCATGATTTGTCCGAAGGCCTTCTTTCGACACGGCTTTGCTTGCCCCGCGCCTTGTCCTGCGCGATCCGTTCGAATTTGTCATATGCTTTCACTCGAATGAGCGGCGTTCGTTCCAGCTCGTGGGCATTATTAATAACTGCTTGCGCGGGCGTTACAATTTCGCGCCACCAAGTGTCGGTACAAGCGTTAGGTTTTAGTTTCGGGCCAAGCGCTTTTAGTCGTGCACCGGTTATGCTGCTAAGTGACAGAAGTCCGATTTCTGCGACGATCGGAATGAGTTGCTTCGCGACTTTCGGCGATGCGTTATACAACATTATGGCATCTGCGAACGTCGTACTTGCCTCGTCCCCAACAACATACCGGCGAACTTGATTCTCCGTTTCGAACGCTATCCAGTCCCGCGCGTTTGCCTCTTTAAATGACTTAGTGCTGCACCGGTATGGACCGGCGATTGGCCTGCCGATGTATTCGATTCAGCCCCTTGCCCAGAAAAAATTCCCACGTTTGTAGGTCTCGAGCGGCATGATGAACCTCTTTCGAAAATAGTATCGATCTGTGGTGCGTGATGAGCATGGTTCGCCCTAGGCGATAGTATGCGCCCATTGCATTGGCGCGGTCTCGCAACGAGCGTTCGGAAATATCGACGCCCAGACCTTCATGAACTCAACCCACTGAGCCGGTGTCTTGCCCGACCCCAGGATCTTAGAGCCTTCCGGTGTCCCGAAATCAGACATTTTTGAACTGCCTTTCACAATGAGCCTCGATCAGCGAACCTTGTGAAGTCGCTTGTCCAGCACCATCGGAAGTGATGAGATTGAATAAAAGATAGAGCTTTTTAGTTTTGATCCAGCTCTGTGCGATCAAGCTTGAGCATCGATTTTCGTTCGCTCGGGTTCATCTCTTCAGCCCTTGTGACGAAAATCGGTTTCGACCGCCAACTTCCCGATCTTTGCAGGAAGCTCTTTCAACTCGGCTTCATTGTCCTCGACTTTCCTGACCTTGTCAGAAAATACGCCCGTAAGGCCATCAATAGCCTGCCGCATCCAAGTTGTGACCTGCGTCGGGTGGATCTTGTGCTTCGCCGCGATCTCTTGAGCCGTCTTGTCGCCACGCAGCGCTTCTAGCGCTACGGTAGCTTTGAACTTGTCAGAAAACTGCGTCTCTTGGTCATTTGTGTATCCTAACTTCAAGTTTGGATACATCTTAGCACGCTGTCCAGTTTTGCCGGACCCCTTCACACCTCAGCAATCAGCTAATTTGTGCAAAAGAACCGCTTCAGTCAAGAAAGGTCGTTGCTCCTAATGCCATCCCAAGCATTCGACAACCGTGCGGTTCCTAAGATTAAGGAAACCACTCGTTCCGACGTATTGCTGATGCAATAATCGGTCGGAATTGGGTTTGCCACGCCAGCCTCAACACGCTCGGCGTACATTTGTGTTGCACCGTCTACACCGTTAATTATCGCGTCGCGATCTAGCCCTGTCAGGATGATGCAGCCGACGTCTAGCCCCTCGGGCCGTTCAAACGCATCCCTTGGAGTAACCGCTGGAAAGCCAAGGATGGAGCTTTCTTCGGAAATCGTGCCGCTATCGGAGATCGCGCAGAACGCGTTCTTCTGCAACTTGTTGTAGTCGTGGAAACCGAATGGAGTCATCCAACGCACCCGACTATCAAGCGTGCAGCCCTCAAGCGCATCCAGCCGCTTGCGTGTGCGTGGATGGGTCGAAACGATCACCGGCATGTTGTATTTTTTTGTCAGCGCATTCAGCGTATCGACTAACGCCTTCAAGCGAACAGAATTATCCACGTTCTCTTCACGATGCAGAGATACGATAAAATAACCCTGCGGCGTCAGGTCTAAACGCGAAAGGACGTCGGACGCCTCAATCCGGTCCCGAAAATGATCCAGCACTTCGCGCATCGGCGACCCGGTCAAATAGATCCGACGATGTTGAATGCCTTCTGACAGAAGATGGCGCCTTGCGTGTTCGGTATAGACCAGGTTGAAGTCAGCGATATGGTCGACCAGCTTGCGGTTCGTCTCTTCCGGAACATTGCGGTCGTAGGAACGGTTGCCCGCTTCCATGTGATAGACTGGGATTTTCAGCCGCCTCGCGATGATCGCTGAGATTGCCGAATTCGTGTCACCAAGGATCAAAACTGCGTCGGGGCGGTCAGCTAGCAGCACTTTTTCTGTTTCCATCAGGATTTTGCCTAGTGTCTCACCTAGGGAGCCCCCGCCCGTACCAAGAAAATAGTCGGGCTTACGCAGACCCAGATCGTCAAAAAAGACTTCGTTCAGGGCATGGTCCCAGTTTTGTCCGGTATGGACGATCTTATGGTCGCAAAAAGTGTCAAGCCGAGGAAGGATCCGAGCCAGGCGAATGATCTCCGGACGGGTGCCAAGGATCGTGTGTACTTTGAGTTTGGTCATATTCAGATTGAACTTTCGAGATCTATTTGTGGAAGAGTAAATTATACGAGGCAAGGTAAATCCTTACAAAACCAGTAATACTACACCCATTTTTTTATTTTTCGATCGCCAACGAGTATGAAAAGAAGAGATATGAACAACAAGGAGGGACCGGCGCCTACGGAAGCTGCATTGTATAAGGGAGCCATCGCTAATATAGTTAGGCCCAAGCTGGCAAGCGGCAAGACTCTTCGAGTCCCACGAAGCGCCTTGCTTATAACTATTAGTAGCGCTACTGGCAGAAAAATCGCAAAAATCGCAACGCCGAGGATCCCAAAGTCAACAAAAATCGAGCCAGGAAGAGTATAATACGCGCCATTAATGGGAAGGTCGGTAGAAAGATCCGCAACAATCGATAGTCCGGTTAGTTTTTCAAATATCAAGAAAAATACATAAAAGTTATATGATCCACCAAGATGCCCGTTTGGCAGTCCAACTTCCAGCAATCGATCAAAATATACTAACCCTAGCGTGAAATAGTTGTGTAAATTGGCAAGTGCAAAATACACTCCGTCTCCCATCCATGTAGGAACCTTGCTACTATCAAAAATGTACCCTGATTCAGTTGCTGTAAGTATTGCTCGATAGATAAGGTCATCGGTTCTCAGTAATCCCCTTTCAATAAAAACGTATAGAGAATAGAAAATTGCAAGAGCCAGAGCTGAATAGAGCAATGTTTTCACGATAACTGTCTTTGCGCTACGCCCACTTAACGCAGCCTTCACGGAGAGGGTCGGCCAAATAAGTCCAGCCATGTAGATGAATACAAGACAAATAAGAAATGAATTTCTTCCTCCGCTTAGGAATGAAGAAAATATACCAAGAATTGTAAGCGCCACAACCATCGGATTAACCTTTTTTTGCAACCCAAGGCGTTCAATTATTGCTAGTAGCAAGAATGCAGGTGCACCAGATGTCAGTGTGGTAACGCCAGTAATAACGCCACCCTGCCCAGCACCCTCTGCAATTTCGACATACCGCGCTCCAGTAATCCCGTCAGTTAATACTGCGCCAACAAAAATGTAACGATATACCATAGATAGGGTATAGACAATTGATAGGGCAATGAATAGCCGATAGGATCTATTGCCAAAAAAGAAATTTCTATTTTGCATTCGTTCCACCTCGAGAGGCTGGGGCCTTGGGTGAAGAAGGTAAATAAAAGCGAAAAATGAAATCGGGAGTGAGAAAAGAATAGTAATAATCCACATTTCTGCTCCGAGTGGCGGATAGGAGAAGAACAGCGTTATCTGAAGAAGGAATATTGAGCACAACAATGGCATGAAGTAAGCTTGAATGACTAACTTCAATGCTCTATGCTTTACTTCAACCGTATGGGTTAAAGCGAATTCACTATTCTCTTTTGCTTTCATTCCTTTTCGCGCGCCTCACGAAGCCTGAACGTATCGGGCCGCTCCTCGTCAAACACTTCATTGGCCCAGATCAATAAGACCGCTGTGCCATCTCCTACGTTGATGAGCGTGTGTATCCAGCCGGGCCTTGTCCAAAAGGACTGACCGGTCTGGACAACCCGCGTAAGGGTCTCACCGCCGCGGACGTCACGTTCGATCAACTCGACACGGCCCTGCGCCAGATGGAAGTTCTCGCATTTCGTGTCGTGGAAATGATTTCCACGGCTTGCACCGGGCTCAATGGTCAGGACGGACACCTGACCGTAGCTATCGGCCTTGAAAAGCTCGCAAAAGCTGCCCGTGTCCGAGGTGATCCGGTTCAAGTTGAAGACCCTTGCGTCCTGATCGAGATGGCTCAGATAGGTGGCATGAAGCTGTTTACGTAGGTCATTGCCGACATCCGGTATGAGGGTCGTTTGGCTGTCCCGGCGAAAGCTGTCGATCATTTCAGCGACTTCACCCACCGTCGTTCGGGTGGTCGCGAATGTTTCAACAAATTGGACGCCCGGCGACGTGCCTGTGGCAAGCGCCCCAAGGTACAGATCAATCAAGTCGTCGACATAGAGAAGATCGACGCTCGCTGCTGGGTCATTAATGCTAAACTCTTCATTCCTTATGGCTTGATCTATGAAAGTCGCAATGAAGGAATTATAATTGGGCTTGCACCATTTCCCGAACAGGTTGGGCAGTCGCCAGATCGCCGTGGACCAACCCGCCTGTGGCGCAAGTTGCACGACCCGTTCCTCGCCCGCCTTTTTGGAGCGCCCATAGGGGTCGTCGCGCATGTACCGGCTGCTAGAGGCGTAGTGAAAGCTGGACGATGGGCTACGCGGACGAAAACAGGCCAAAATGTCGTCGACATAGTCGACATTGTCCATTGTGAATCCGTCATCCGTCGCGGGCCTATTCGCCCCGGCGAGGTGAATGATATGATCGACCTGGGTGCCGTGAAAGTCTTTGAGCGAACTTTCGCGGGTCAGGGGGATCACCTCATGATCCGTACGGTTTTCTAGCGCCAGAACCAGGTTTTGGCCCACAAATCCGGAAGCACCCGTGATAAGGACGCGCGCCATCGTTCAGAATTCCAATGCCGCAGTTGAACGCAGCAGGTCGCACACGCCATCGACATCGAGTTGCTCGGTATTGCTGGAGTGATAGCCTTCCCGCATCAGATCGCTTTCCTGCTCCCCATCCACGCCATCTACAGTGAACTTGTCGTAGTTCAGGTTGCGACCGTCCTGGCGAACACGGAAGAACCCGCCGAGATCTTCGGCACGCGCAAGCTCCTCGACGCTAAGCAGAGCCTCATAGTCCTTTTCCCCGTGCCGCTTACCGATCACCTTCACCGGGACGTCGGCGCGGTTCATCAACCTGCTGACGGACTCCGTCAGCGTGGTAAGCGGTGCAGCCGGAGCCTTCTGCACGAAAACGTCACCGCGCGAGCCGTGTTCGAATGCAAAAAGAACTAGATCGACCGACTGTTCCAGCGTCATCATGAAGCGCGTCATTGTTGGCTTCGTGACAGTCATGGGCTTGCCGTCCAGTATCTGCTGCATGAACAGCGGGATCACAGATCCGCGGGAGCCTACAACGTTACCATACCGCGTGATCGAGATACGCGTGTCTGCGCTATCACGCGCCTTTGCGACGACAACTTTCTCCATCATCGCCTTCGAAATGCCCATGGCATTGATCGGATAGACTGCCTTGTCGGTGCTTAGGCAAACGACACGCGACACGCCCGCCGCGATCGCTGCGGTCAAAACGTTCTCGGTGCCCATAACATTGGTTTTGACGGCTTCCATGGGAAAGAATTCGCACGATGGCACCTGTTTAAGGGCCGCGGCATGAAACACATAATCGACACTCGACATCGCCGAAGCAACCGAGCTGATGTCGCGCACATCGCCGATATAGAATCGCAACTTATCCGAGTTGTACTTAAGTCGAAGATCCTCTTGTTTTTTCTCATCGCGGCTGAACACGCGGATTTCTCCGATGCCGCTGTCAATGAATCGGTCTAATACCGTTGATCCGAATGAACCGGTGCCACCAGTAATTAATAGGGTTTTGCCCTCGAACATCGTGTGTCTCACTTCAAAAAATAGTTTGGTATCCAGCGGGCTCAAGCAGGCATTTGACCACTGTATCCTGCTCCCTCTCGGTCATGTCAAAGTAGAGCGGCAGGCTGATTGAGCGATCATAGTAGGCTTCGGCAACAGGGAATTGCAACGGATCGAAGCCCAGCGCGCGGTAATAGGGCTGCCTCGTAACCGGGATGTAATGCACATTCACTCCGATGCCGTGGGAGCGCAATTTTTCGAACAAGTGGCGCCGCGCAAGGGGGGTGCTGCCTTCGGCAAGGCGCATCACATAAAGATGCCACGACGACTGGTTTTCGTCGCTATCCAACACCGGGCGCAGAATGTCACTGCCGCTCAGTAGCCGGTCGTAGCGCTCTGCTAGCTTACGCCGACGCGCGACGAAGGCGTCCAAGCGGGACATTTGAGAAAGGCCCAAAGCCGCCTGCAATTCGGTCATCCGGTAATTGAAGCCAAGCTCTTGCTGCTCATAGTACCAAGGTCCGTCGTTGCTTTCCATTTCTACAGGATCGCGCGTGATGCCGTGGCTCCGAAAAGACGCCAGCTTGCGGGCCAGTGCCGGATCGTTGGTGGTGATCGCGCCGCCCTCGCCAGTGGTGATGATCTTGACCGGGTGGAAGCTGAACACACACAGATCGCTGTAGGGACAGGAGCCGACGAATTGACCGCCATATTGCGCGCCAATTGCATGCGATGCGTCCTCGACGACGCGAAAGCCATATTTCTTGCGCAGGATGTCAAGCGCCTTCATATCGCAGCTGCGGCCCGTCAAATGAACGGGGGCCACGACCTTCGGCAAACGCCCCTCTGCCTCGGCAGTTTTCAGTTTGGCTTCAAGTGCCGCCATATCCATGTTGAACGTGCTAGAACAAATATCGACGAAATCGACATCTGCACCACAATAGAGCGCCGCGTTCGCGGTGGCGACGAAGGTTATTGGCGTTGTCCACACCGTGTCTCCGGGGCCCACGTCGAGGCTCAACATCGCAATGTGCAACGCACTCGTGGCGCTATTGACTGCAATGCAGTGCGCCGCGCCGACATGGTCGGAAATCGCCTTCTCAAATCGGGGCAACGTAGGGCCCTGAGTGATGAAGTCGGACCGTAGGACTGTGACAACAGCCTTGATGTCTTCCTCAGAGATATTCTGTTTGCCGTAGGGTATCATTATTGACTCGTCTACCTATCTGACATTGTCTTGGGTGTCGCGGTATATTGGGTGTCGGCGTAGTCCAGATAGCTTCGGATCGATGCTGCCATGGTGTCACTCCAGCCGCTGTGCGTCGGGTTGTCCGCGCACCACTTGCCATTGTTTAGGAAGCGCCCCGATAATGTCCCGCGCAGCACATGGCCCGCCAGCAAGTTTTGTCTTTCCCTGACCGCGATCTGGTCGGGCAGATCTTCGGTCAGGGTCTCAATCGGCAGCAACGTGCCGGGTGGGGCGTAGTAGGGCTCGCTGTCACTGAGAACCGGTTTACCGCGCAGCGCGGCTTCGAACCCAGCCGTGCCCGTGCATACAAGCACGCCTTGGCAAAGCGTGACCAGATCATTGGACGGAACGCTAGGCGCGACCATGATGCAATTCGGCTCCGCCTCCAGCCGCTTGTAGAAGCCACGCGAACGATAGCCGAGCAGGTTGGGATGCTCCTTGACGAAGAAGCGCCACTTGACGCGGTAACGCTGGATCAGGTCGAGGACATGCTGCTCGTAGTCGATCCAGCGCGTGTCCGAACTCCAGTAATCGATCGTCGCCTCGGGCGACATCTGCAACGGCAGGTAGATCCGCGGCAAGCCATCATCTTCCGCGACCGCTTTCAGAGCGGGGCCACTAATGCCTTTCGGCATACGCGGCCAAAGGGCCCAGTACTGCGCGGCGATGATTTGAGACGCCCAATAGTGATAGTTTAGCCGGTTGGCTGGCTTCATCCGGCGTAGCGCGAACCATAGCGGCTTGGGCAAGTTGCGCATCCAGAGGCGCCACATTTGCCGTCGCATTTCTGTGTCGGTTTGGACGAGGAAATCCGGCCGGTAATCCTTGACGATCAGGGTAGACAATGCAGCGTCGATGTCCGCGTCCGACACAACGCGACTGTCGTTATGTTCGCCACGCGTAGAGATGCGGAAATGTTCATTGATGAAGCTAGGAACCAAACCAATGAACCTAATCCCTCGCTTCGCGCACAATGCTGCAAAGATATCCATCACGTAGCTGTCGACGGTAAGCGACAGCATGGCCGATGGCTTCGTTTCCGTCAGGACCTGATCGACCGCGTGCTCCATCGCCCACAGCAGGTGACGTGCTCGCACTTTGCCAATGCTGCGCAACAGTCGGCAGCGTAGGGTGATGTCAGCGGCCTCTTCCTCACTTAGGTGGCGGAGCGGGGCGTCAACGCGCGCTTGAGAATGAGCCGCGTTGAAGGTCGCGACCAAGCCAGACTGATCGACGGTGTGATGTTCACTGGTTATGGATAGGGACGCGTCTTCGCCCCAGATTCCGCGCGCCAAATGCGCCATCTGGGAGAGGTTCCAAGGCCGCACATACACCAAAATAGAATTCGGGTTGGTCATCAAAAACGGCCTTTCCCATTCGCTCGCCAATACAAGATGCCTGTGCGCATTGCACCCTCTACACCCACAACGGCCTAGAGATCAAATGTTAAGCTCGGTGTCGATTTGGTCTTGTTCTTTCAAGACGAAAAACGTGTACCAGATTGCGAGAACCGCATTGACGGTAAGGGTAACGGCGGTGCCAGACGCTAGCCATATGGCACCTAGTTCATTTAAGTAAACAAAGGCATTGTTAGCCAGGAGGGCGATTGCCACCCCCCCCATGAAAGCCGTCAACGGCATCTGTCGGCGGTAATATGCAACAAGCGGTGTTACGGCATTGGAGATATAGAACACGGAAAAACCGGCCCCAAGAATGCTGACAATGAGCGTGATACCGCTGAAATCATCCGGCAGAAAGCCGATCTCCAGAGCGGCCACCCCTAGGATCAGGGCCAGGTAGCTGCCTAGTGCAACCAGCGCTGCCATGCGTAACTTGCTGGCGACCATGCGCCGGTCAATTTTTGCTTTTTCCAAACGGGCCTCGCCTAAATTGACCGTATTCACGAAATTGATTGCCGTAACGAAGATCATCGACCCGACCGTCAGCTGATGTGCCAAAAAGTATGTCGCGACCTGCTCGTCAGTGCCGTAAAGCGGTAGCAACAACCTGTCGATCGATGACGCGACCAGAAACAGGGCCGTTCCCAGATACACCGGTCCTCCGAGTGCGACGACCCGAGCAAATTCGCGTTGCCCGAACGCGCCAGATCCGCCTTGAAACTCGCTCACGCGCGGGCCCAAGGCGAGACCCGAGAGCGCGACCGTCAGAAGGCCGATCGCCAACAGATAAACCACTGGCAACATGTTTACGGCAACGCCCCAAAAATAGGCCGCTAGCACCGATAGCAACGCAAGCGACAAGATGAATTCCGGTGCAAGAGAGAACGAGAAATTGCGTCGGTAGCGCAATGCGGGTTCGATCACGAAGAGCGGCACTAGCAACAAAAATGCGCTCGCCCCGACAATATATTCGTGCAGCCAGATCGATGCCACGCCGAGCACAATCAGGCCAAGCCCGCTCATCTGCGCCAAAAACAGCTTCAGAAACTGCCGCTCGGACCGTGGATCACTTTGGGCAAGCGGACCCTGCGCGGAATAACGGCTGACAAAGTACCCGGCCGTCGCGCCCAGATTGAGAACCAGCATGAACTTGGCCAGGAAGGCCGCAGTTATCAGCGCCGAGAACTGTTCGGGCGGAAGAACCCGCGCCCCAATGATCGCCACACCAAAGCTAATCACTGCGACCAACGCGCGGTGCAGGGGGTAGCTGGACAAAAGGTGTTGAAGCCTATTGCTGTGGCCTCCGACCTGCTGCCCCACCGCTATGCCTTGGTCTCGATCAGGTCCCACTGTATTGCCGTTGCGCGGGCGATATCCTCGCGCGCGACCGATCCGATGACCGTATCCAGATGCTTGGGCGGCAGGCCATAGCCGGGCCGGATCGACCGGACATGCTCGGTAGTGATCACGCTGCCTTTGGGGATGTCCTGCACGGCATAGATCGACCGCCGAAATACCTTGTTGGACCGTTCGCTGGATTTGAGGCCGTAGTCCACCGATCCGATGGATTCCCAAGCGATGTGCGCATCGCGGCACAACTGTTCGAGGTCTGCGGGCTCAAGCGAAAAACTGTCATCCGGTCCACCGCCGTTACGGTCGAGCGTGAAGTGCTTTTCGACCACGGACGCCCCCAAAGCGACTGAAGTAATGGCGCTGACATTGTTCAAAGTATGATCCGATAGCCCGACGGGCACGTTATAACGCGTTTCCATATCCGCCATGGTGGCCAGTTTGTAATCCGCCGAGGGGGCAGGGTAGCCAGAAACACAATGCAACAGCACCAGATCCTCACACCCGCCGTCGCGCGCGGCCTGCACCGCTTCGGCGATCTCGTCTTGATCGGCCATCCCGGTCGAGATGATCATTGGTTTGCCTTTGCCGGCCACGTATCGGATCAGTGGCAGATCGATGGCCTCAAACGACGCAATCTTGAACGCCGGTGCTCCCAACTCGTCCAGTAGATCCGCAGCTGTGTTGTCGAAGGGGGACGAAAAGATTGTGATCCCAACCTTACGGGCATGGGCGAACAGCGGTTCGTGCCAGTCCCATGGTGTGTGGGCGCCCTCATAGAGCTGATAGAGCGACTGCCCGTCCCAGAGCCCGCCCTTGATTTGAAATTCCGGCTTGTCGCAGTCGAGCGTTATCGTGTCAGCGGTGTAGGTTTGCAGTTTTACGGCATCCGCTCCGCACTCGGCGGCCTTTTCGATGATTTTCAATGCAGTGCCGAGGTTGCCGTTATGGTTGGCCGACAGTTCCGCTATAATATAGGGTGGATGACCGCGGCCGATGCTTCTATTATTGATTTTCATGGTCTGCCTTACTGGGAAAGTACTTGGGGTTGAAACATGCGACGCAGACTCTGTCCATCGGCTTTGCGTCGACCCAATAGAAGCCGCTCATGCGGCCTTCTATAACCCATCCGGCGCGGCAATAGGCTTTGATAGAGGCGATGTTGTCCTCATACATCCCGCCGTGTAGCCGACGAATATCGTGGTTTTCGAACGCTTCATTGTTGGCGATAGTGATCGCGCGCGATGCAAGACCTTTGCCAAGGTAGCTGCGACTGCCTATCAGACAGACCAGATCTGATGTCTTGTTTTTCGTGTCAACCGGACCGATCTTTACCGTCCCCACGGGGTTCGTTCCATCAACCATGATCATGTAAAAAAAGGTGTTCTTCGACTTTGCGGTCGATACCCATGCGATCAGATCGTCCTTTGAGATACTTCTTTGGCTTCCCGTGTAGTAGTCCAGATGACCATCCGTATTCTGGTGCCACGACACGAACTCATCGTTGATGTCAGAGACCTTGAGCGGCTGGATACTCACGTCCATTTCAGTACTCCCAAAGGCTTGCGGCAACGCATTGTGCGCCGTTGCCATCGCATTGCTTTGCAGCGTTCGCCGCAATTCTAAGGTTAGTCTCCCGATTGAGCAACTCACCTACCGTCTCGGCCAGCTGTTTTCCAAAGGTTGGATCACTCAAATCACCCGGGCTTAGCGCCGCGCCTGCCTTACTCATTGCAGTGACGGCACCGGCTTGGTTGTCGGCTGTTTGAACCAGGACCGATGGCACGCCCAGGCAGCACAATTCCCATGTGGTGCTGCCGGCAGCAGCTATGGCTAGGTCGGCACCCGTCATCAGCTCTGCCATGTTCTGGACATCAACCAATACCTCACTCGGCCAGGGCATCTCGGCGGCCAGCGCCTGCACACGCTCCAGCGCCGGTGCGCGGCTGCCCATGACGATGCTCAGTCGTGCTTCCGTCGGCAAGGCGATCCCGGCAAGCACGCGCAGAACACTTGACGTTGCATCATTGGCATCCATTCCGCCCATTGTGATCATCAGATGTGACGGCTTGCGGTCTTTACGCTGCGCCAGCGATTCCGCACGTTGCGCCGCAAACTCGGGCCGCAAGAGGGCAAAGCGTGGCCCGATCAAACAGCTACAGTCTACGGGCAACAGACCGCGGTAATCGCTAGCCGCACTGCCAAGGTTCTGATCCAATAACAACGCCGCGTGATGCGGCCGGTCGGCTAGATCGTCAATCACCATGACCCGCGCGATACGGCCGGCGAAGCCGCGTTGCCAGCGCGCGTCGAAAGCATAGTGGTCGACGATCAACCAGTCTGCCGTGGAAACCACGTCGAGGGTCTCTTCGAGGTCCTGTTGCCAAGTGACTCCGGCCCAATTGGCATGGGCCGGTGGCCCGGCAATTTCGGTGTCATCTGAAGGCTCAGGAAGAAGCGAAACGGCAAAGCCTCGGGCCTCGATCAAAGCGCCGGGGTGTCCGGCCAAGGCTCGCGTCACGAAGTGGCAGTGTGCGCCCCGCGCGCGCAATGCATCGGCCAGTGTCAGGCACCGCATGACATGGCCCGTCCCGATCATGACTGACGCGTCCGCTCGAAAGACTACCCGCATTGTCAAACGTCCGCACCGGCGTTCTGAGCGGCGACAAGCGCAAGTGCCTCGGCCATTTGGAAATCGTGCCAATCATCGATATCGACCGCTGCCTGCCAAGGCATCGGGCACAAAACATGGCCTGGTCCGTAAAAGCTGCCGTAGTCAGTCAGGGCCTCTGAATCGGCGATCCAGATGGCGCCCGTCGGGCAGTAGAGGCGCTCAAGATCCTGGGACCGCGACTGGCGTTCCTTGGTGAACATCCAGTCGGGTTGGCCGTCGGGTTTGATGCGCGCGGCCCACCAGGGGTTCATCCAACCGAACTCAAACGCGCTAATCTGGAACCGGTGGGCACCACCTTGGAAATTCTCCCAGGCTGCGTGGATCTCGCGTCCTCCACGCAAAGGGCAGTTCGCCATCAACTGTGTGACGGTTTCGAACCGCGTCCCATAGTGGGTTTCGGCCTGCTTCAGCGCACTAATGACGGCATCGCTGACCGGACTTTGATCATCTGCATGGACCTCGCGGAGAAACGGCACGTCCGCCCCTTCCGCGAGAGAGATTTCCGCGATTTCCGCGTCGTCAGTCGACACCACCACGCGCTCGAACACGCCGCTTTGCAGCGCGGCCTCGATCGTCCAGCCAATCATCGGACGGTTCTGAAACGAAATGATGTTCTTGCGCGGGATCCGTTTCGAGCCGCCCCGAGCGGGAATGATTGCGATATTGCTCACCATACGCTCCACCCTGCATCGGCAACCAGAACATGACCTGTCACTGACGACGCGGCGGCGTCGTCCAGCAAGAAGGCGACCGGGCCCCCAGCCTCTTCCACGGTCAGCATTCGTCCAAGCGGCGCGAGTTGGGCGTAGCGTTCCAGAAACGCCGCATCGGTCCGGCCCTCAAAGCCGCCGTAGGCCACACAGTTCACACGTACATTCGGTGCCATCCGCACAGCCAACTCGCGCGTCATGTGGTGTAGGGCAGCCTTTGAGACGCCGTATTGAATTGGCGACCGGCTTAGATCCCCCTCATACAATTGAGGATTTGGTGCCACGACGCCATATTGAGATCCCACGGTTACGACGCTGCTCAGCGCGTGCCGAGGATCGTTGGCTATCCGCATCAGCATTCTATAGGGCGCGACTACTTCGACCGCGAATTCGTCCACAAAATTATAATGTTGGGTTGTCCCGTCCGCCTCTACCGCCAGCGTGTCGAGAGACCGCGCATTGCTGACGACATGCGTGATCCGTACACCCGTGTTCGCGATCCTTGCAGCCAGACTTTCAGCGCTTTCTTGTGACAGCAGGTCAAGTTCTACTGCATGAACCCCCGCTCCCACCGCGCGCAATTCTTCGACCAACGGATCACAACGCGTAACATTGCGAGACGTGAGCACCAGATCCCACCCCAATGGTGCAAGATGGCGCGCAATGGCACTGCCCAGTTTCCCGGTTGCGCCCGTGATCAATGCTGTTCGCGTCATTACAATCCCAACTCGATTATCTGTACCACGCGCCGGTTGAACGCCTCAGGCAGCCGCGAGCAGCCTTCGTTCACACCGGCGACAAATTCAGCCAAGGCACTGCGGAAGGCGTTGAAGCTGCCATGGAACGCCAGCGTCGTCTCTCCGCTGTCCCCGACGACGCGCAGCGTCAAAGGCGATGGAACGCCGGTCCCCGCGGCCATCAGGTGCACATCCGGTCCATCGCTTGGCCAGCGTAGGCCCAACATACGACCGTCGGCGCCGACCGGGCCCGCAAACAGACGCTCGGGCTGGGCTTCGTGCCCCAGCATCACGAGAAGCGGATCAATCAGATGGACGGCGTAGGTGTTCCAGAACTTCGGTGTCATGGCTTGAACAAGCCGGATGTTGCCAATTCGGGTGATCGTATCGGCGTCCAACTTCAGTTCCGGAGCAAAGCGCAACGCCGAGCAGCTGAAAATTTGGCCCGGGCGCTGTTGCATCGCGTGAAGCGCGTCGAACGTTGCCTCAGACAAAGCGATGGGTTTGTCGATATAAACAGGCACGCCCGCAGCCAGAAAAGGTTCAGCAAACCGAGAATGGTTTTGCGCGTCGTCACGCGCCAGCAACAGAGCATCGATCTGTCCGATCATATCCTCGGGTCGTGCGGCCACAGTATCGATCCGCGTCGCTTGTGCGATCTTGCGGGATGTCGCCTCATCCTGTGTCCAAACGTGGGTTACGCGCGCGCCGGGAAGCTGGTCGTCAGGCCATGTTTGTCGCGCCAGATATTCGGGAATGGCGGGAAACCCACAATCGGCCATCGCGTCCGGATCATATCCGTTGCAGATCGCCGACCACGAATAGGGGTGTCCGTTTCCAGGCGACATCCCGATGATACCCAAGCGCACCGTCATGCGTCATCCTTCCAATGCCGCGGGTCGATCAGACCCAGCTCGTCCGACCCCAGATCGCTGGCGCCAATATCAGCGCTTTGGCCCGCGTTGAATGCCGCAACCAACTCTGACAACTGCTGCGCACTGTCAACACCGACGACACAGTGCGTCACGTCCGCTTGCCGAGCCGCAAAGCCAAGGCAGAACGCCGCAGGGGTAAGCCCGCTGTCGCGCACCCGTTCATCGAAGCGCGAAAGAGTAGGTGCCCAACGGGCAAAGCGCGCGGGTCTGTCCGAGGCATTCATCAGCAAAAGACCCTGAAGAAAGACGGAGCGCACATGCAGCTCGCCACCGCCGCGCCGCAGAGAATCGGCCCGACCCGACTGGATGAAGCCCTGATCAAGAACGTTGAACGGCGCTTGAACGATCTGAGAGCGATCATCTTCAATCTCTGCCATGTCTTCTGGGCGATAAACCGACACGCCGATCCGTCCGATCAACCCGTCAGCCCGCATGGCGGCCAGCGCATCACGGAAGCGTCGTCCGCGATCGCCGACCATATCACGGCTGTCATGCGCCAGAACTGCATGTAAGGCGTCCACACGCAACAGGTCCAACGAGCGGTGAACCGACGTGCGCACGCTACGCTCGATTTCCGCGTCATCAATCCGTTCAAGGGAGGGTGCTTTGGTAATGATCGACCACTGATTGACGCCACACTCACCAAGCACACGCTCACTATCGCCGTACATCGCTGCAGTGTCGAGCGTGCGCAGGCCCGACGTGTAAGCCAGGTCGAGGATGTCGCGCGTGCGCCCAATATCAGGCCTACCCGTACGGTTAGCGACCCCGTATGCTAGACCGAATTGCACCGTCCCCAAAACAAGAGATGATAGAGGCTTCGTTGAAATTTCAGAGGGCAAATCCGTCACCTGGCATATTTGTGGCTGTGCGTGATCGCGTCATGGTCGTCTCTGAGGCTTCTACTTCGCGTCGGACCCAAGATTGGTCCAATATCGCAGAGGACCTATCTGAATGACGGCAAGTATCATCATACCCCGCAGCGATGCCGTTGTGGGGATTTTCACGATCGAGCCCGAATTACAACTAGATTAATCAACGCTTCAGGCCATTCGCGATTGTGCGCGACCTACGATTAGAGCTACAGGCTGCCCCAAGACGCGGTATCACTTGCGACGGTTTCAAGACAGGGTAGGTCAACGCACCTGCCGGAGCATAGCTAATGAAAAGACTCTTCGACATCATCCTCTCGCTCCTGTTGCTACCGCTCGCCTTGATTGTCACCTTGATCTACGAATGCCTTTGCCGGATCCGGGGCGAGGGCACAGGCATTTTCACTCAGACACGCGTGGGAAAGGATCAGATTCCCTTCACGCTGTATAAGCTGCGCACAATGCTGCCCGGAACGGCACAAAAGGCTAGCCACGAGATTTCGACAGCACAGATTACACCCCTGGGCCGCGTCATGCGGCGTACCAAGATCGATGAGCTGCCGCAGATTCTGAACGTGCTGTTGGGCGACATGAGCTTTGTCGGCCCGCGCCCCTGCCTACCCAACCAGCACGAGTTGATTTTCGAGCGCGCCGAGCGCGATGTTTTCCTGGTGCGGCCGGGCGTGACTGGCCCGGCGCAGCTTTTGGGGATCGACATGTCCACACCGCGCAAACTAGCGCAGGCGGACGCCGACTATATCAAGACGCAATCGTTCGGCGAGGATATGTCGTTGCTGATGAAAACTGCCATCGGCGGCGGACGCGGAGACGCCGCCAAGAACTGAGGGATCGTTTGGCCCCTCTGTTCTGTCAGGCCATATAGGAAAGCGTCTCTGGCATCGTTGCGGTCGGCGCCCACCCGAGGTCGTCCAACCACGCCGGATCATGTGGAGCGGGCAAAGCATCCAATGCGCCAGTGACGAGTTCCGCTTTTCTGGCGGCCTTGCCCAACAGGCGCAAAAGCCCGGTCGGAACGGATACCAATTTCGGACGTGTGCCAATCGTCTCAGCGATCATCTCGATCACATCGCGTGTTGAAAACTGTTTTCCGTCGGTGACTGACAATGCCCGCCCGGACACCTTGCTGAACGCGTCCGGTGTGGCGGCGGCCAAGGCACCCAGGGCTTGTGCGGCATTCGCAACCGATATGTAGGATCTGGGCGTGGTTGCGCGCCCCAGCGGGATTGGCAGGCCTGTGCGGACCAGCTTCTCCAACGTCGCTAATCCCCCCTTGCACCCGGGGCCATAAATCGGCGGAAACTGGACGCATACCGCCCTGACGTCGTCGTGGTTGAGCGCGAGTTGCTCAATCTGATGTTTGTGGAACCCGTAAGCGGTTTCATTACCCGCCTCATGAGCCCGCGCATACACGCTGGACGCCACAATCAAGCGCGTGATCTTGCACGACGCCATCGCTGCAAGCACGGCGTTGATGATGCCCCCGGACGCGGTTGACCCTTGTGTGTAGACTTCACGGCTTGGATTATCTGCCAGATGAATGACGATGTCAGCGCCTGCCAGAGCCGACTGCAAGGCATCGACGTCGCCATAGTCGGCAACGCTGCGCCAAAGAACGGATTCCGTGTCTGCCAGCAGGCTTTTTGCCCTGCTGATCGCAACGACGCGGTGCCCGTGTTCGGTCAATTCTTTCGTCAACACGGACCCGATGAATCCGGTTGCTCCGGTTACTGCGATTAGCTTGGACATGAACCGGTTCTCTAGTAATAGACGCGCCACTAATGCAGTAGTCGACTTTTAAGGTCCATAAGATTCATGCGCATCCTATTCATTAGCCAGTATTTCTACCCCGAGCAGTTCTCGAACAACGAAATTGCATCGTGGCTGGTTAAACAGGGTCATGAGGTCGATGTCGTTTGTGCCGTGCCGAACTATCCCGAAGGGGTGTTTTCGGAGGGCCATTCAAACACCGAACGGCGTGAGGAATGTTGGAACGGCGTCCGCATCCACCGCGCCTGGACAAGGCCGCGTGGCAAGTCGGCCTGGACGCTGCTCCAGAACTTTCTCACTTATCCGGTAGCTGCAATCCATACCATGAGACGCCATGTCGGTGGCCGGGCAGATGTCAGTTTCGTGTCGATGCCGTCCCCCCTGACCCAGGCACTCGCGGGGATATACCAGAAGCACCGGCACAAGACGCCACTGGTCTATTGGGTCCAGGATATTTGGCCGGAAAGCTTGCTGCTGACGCTCAATATCCGCAATCGCTTTGTCGTTTGGGTGCTAATGGCGTTTTGCGGCTGGATCTACCGCCGCGCCGATCTGATAATGGTGCAAAGTTCGGCCTTCCCGCCGATGATTGAACGCTTCGGAATTGATCCTGAGGTGATCCGTGTGCTGCCCAATACGGCCCCCGGCACATATTTTCCAATGGCCGCCGATCCCGAAAGCACCATCGGTCGGATGATGCCAAACGAGGGGTTTCGGCTGATGTTCGCGGGAAACATCGGCGAAAGTCAGGACTTTGACACCTATCTGGATGCTGCCAGTATCCTTGAAGTGAAAGGATACAATGTAGCTTGGTTGATCGTCGGATCGGGCCGCGACCTTTCTCGCGTCGAATCGGAAGTGGCGCGCCGCGGCTTGATGAGCCGGTTTCACTTCCTGGGCCGCCACCCAGAACCCGATATGCCCGAGTTTTTCTCCCATGCAGATGCCATGTTGGTTGGGCTGAAGGACACCCCGATCTTCGGCATGACGGTGCCCTATAAAGTGCAATGTTATATGGCTTGCGGCAAACCTATCGTTGGATCGCTCTCTGGCGAAGGGGCCCGTATCATCGCGCAGTCTGGTGCAGGGATCTGTGCACCAGCCCAGAGCCCCG
Source organism: Rhodobacteraceae bacterium M385 (assembly GCA_025141835.1). Lineage (NCBI taxonomy): Bacteria > Pseudomonadati > Pseudomonadota > Alphaproteobacteria > Rhodobacterales > Paracoccaceae > Rhodobacteraceae bacterium M385. The sequence goes on from CP081102.1 coordinate 262,009, forward strand.
AAGCACTCGTCTCCGCGATTACGCAGATGGTTGATGCGTCGCCGCAAACCCGTCAGAGAATGGCCCAGGCAGGGCGAGACTTTTTCGAGAAGACCTATGCCGCCGATAAGGTCTATGATAATCTCCAGACGTGGCTGCAGGATATGACTCAGACTCAGCAATCCCAGGAAAAGACAACGCTGAAAGAATAGTCACACTTTAGGCTGAAGTGTGCGACTCCGCCGATTAACAGTACGCGGTGGCCTTGTTCGTTACGTCGAAGCCTTCAAGGCCAAGTTGTCCACTAAATTCTCGCCCCAGCCACTTAAACGGAGCTTTACAACTTGTTCCTTGAACAAGCCTGTCAAGTGAATTGGTTTCACGCCATTTGCGCCTGTGACTAGTATTTGCACGATACTACTAGCCTTCTTTGCTCGATCATGCGACCGGCGGTTGCCCATCATCTCCAAGCAAGCTCAGTGTTGAGCGATAGGTAGCCTGAGCAGGCCGCTTCGATTACCGTCTCTAGGGTCCGGACCTATTAATTGGTTTGCTCGTCCCCTGACCGCATGATCCAAAGCTCAATCGTTTGGGCGACATCATGAGCAACCTTTACTGGCTGAGCGAGGCGAAAATGGAGCGCCTTCGCCCGTATTTCCCGAGGAGCAGAGGACGCAGCCGTGTAGATAATCGACGCGTTCTGAGCGGGATTATCTTCATCAACCGCAATGAGTTACGATGGTGCTACACACCCGCTGAGTAGGGATCCCCAAAGACCCTGTACCACCAATAGAAAGGGTGGAGCGACATTTTTTTGCCCGGGTCATGATGGAGTTGGCCAACGAGGCGCCGGACCATAAGACCACCTCCATGGACGCGACTTCCCTCAAGGCGCACCCGCTGCCCGGCAACACATGCTTGCATGTGTGAGAGGGGTCCGGCTTCCAGCCGGCGGTTTAAAAAGGAGGAAGCAAGCGCCTGATCCTTTGCCCGGCAGGGCATTGCACAGCAATGTCCCGAGAGGGGTCAAACCAAAGGGAGCATGAACCACTGCCTGGCAAGCGCATGCAAACCATGCTGCCGAGAAGGACCAAACTGCATGCGGTCACACCCTCTCATCGCGTTAAACAGCGATTGCCGGGCAGTGGACAAGCGGCGCTACAAAAGGCGAAACTGGGTTGAAAGAATGTTCGGCAAGCTCAAAGACTGGCGACGGGTCGCAACCCGCTACGATAGATCACCCACCGTCCTCCTCTCCGGCATCGCTCTCGCCGCAACTGTCCTCTTCTGGTTATGAGTCCTGAATGTCTGACGTCAGCGCCTATGGGTCCAAATAGGGTTATTTTCTAAGAGAGGGTTTGTCGCTCATCGCAACCACTGAGGAGTGGACCATGAGAAAGAAGCCGAAGAGCACTGGGCCAAAAACGGCGCGCGGCAAGGCCATTGTCGCGAGCAATGCGCGTTGACAAGGTGCAACGGCATGTCCAGATCCAACACTCGTCATTACCTGGCTCAGGATTATCCTGGATGAACCTGAGATCGCACCGAAAGCCCTGATCCTGAGTGATGAGCTCGGCTTCCGAGCGGTCTTGCTTGCACAAACTGAAGCACGATAGGTCGCCGCAGAGAGGTCTCTGCGCGACTTCGAAGCGGGAATGCCATTGACTTTGCGAAAGGGCGTAATGCTTACTAACAAGGATTTTGTTGACGGCTGGGCGTCTGGAGAACTTGAACGCAACGATAGGAATATGACGCAAAGTGAAGTTGGTCGGTTCATTCGGTTAAAAAGAATGGAATATTAGGCGGCAGAGCGAGGGCAGAGGTTGCTGAAGCGCTATTTGGGTGATGCACGTGCACAACGGCGCAAAACGCTTTCGGCCTGGCTTGTCGCCAGTGGTGGAGAAGAGATGGTGGCCTAGAATTCGCCATTTCCTGAATCAAAGCCAGATTTCGCCCGAACGGTACTAGTTGAAGAAAAGTGCCACGTAAGATCTTGATTAGAATATATAATAATGATTTACGCACTTCTGCTTGGCGCGCCAAATGCCCAATGGCGTGCCGAGGCATTCCGGAGGTCGCTCCCGGAAGCTGCAGCAGAGTTCTGAGTCCTGTGCTGGGTTTTCGACATTCCTACAGAAATAATGCGTGATCTCGCGGGACTTTCTGCAAGCTCCTGCACAAAGCCCTGTAAATAAGCCATATTTTTTTAATGTTTTTGGTGACCCCGGCAGGATTCGAACCTGCAACCTGCCCCTTAGGAGGGGGCTGCTCTATCCAGTTGAGCCACGGGGCCGGAAGCGTTGTTTTCGGCGATTTAGCCCGGTCCTGCAAGCGCTTGCGCAGGGGCGGGTCGGGGGCGTATCAAGAAATGGTAGCGCTCACGACTGAAGGACATTCCCTTGCGCGGACGGAATCCATTTGATGGCAAGCCGCAGATGACTCTGCGTGACGTGGCGGATGCCGCTTCGGTGAGTGAAATGACGGTCAGCCGGGTGTTGCGGAACCGCGGGGATGTGTCGGACAAAACGCGCGAGCGGGTGTTCGAGGCGGCGCGGACATTGGGCTATGTGCCCAACAAGATCGCGGGGGCCTTGGCGTCCAATCGGGTCAATCTGGTGGGCGTGGTGATCCCTTCGCTGTCCAACATGGTGTTTCCGGATGTGCTTCACGGCATCGGTGCCGCCCTGGAAGAGACAGAGCTGCAACCGGTGATCGGGTCGTCGAAGTACGATCAGCAGCAAGAGGAAAAAGTCATCTATGAGATGCTCAGCTGGCGGCCGTCGGGGCTGATCGTGGCGGGGTTAGAGCATACGGAAGCGGCCCGTGCGATGATGCGCAACGCGGGCGTTCCGGTGGTAGAGGTCATGGACGTGGACGGTGACCCTGTCGCGGCGGCCGTGGGGATCAGCCACAAGGCGGCAGGCCGCGCCATGGCGGCTGAGATCGTCGCGCGGGGCTACAAGAAAATCGGCTACCTGGGGTCCAGTTCCATCGCCGATGCCCGCGCACAGAAGCGGTTTCGCGGGTTTGAGGCCGGGTTGAACGAGGCAGGCGTCAGCCTGACGGACAGCATTTTCTACGACGGGGCCTCGGGGTTTGGGACCGGTCGCAACATGACTCAGGCTCTGCTGGAACGGGCGCCCGATTTAGATTTTCTGTACTATAACACGGATATGAATGCCGCCGGTGGGTTGCTCTATTGCCTTGAAAAGGGGATGGATATTCCGAACCAGATCGGTCTGGCCGGGTTCAATTCCTTTGAAGTTCTGGACGGATTACCGATGCGCATCGCCACGATGGATAGCCAGCGGGAAGCGATTGGCCGCCGGGCGGCGGAGCTGATGGTCGCCAATGAGCTGACCGAGGAAGTCGTGCGACTAGAGCCAGAGTTCCTGCCCGGCGATACGGTACGCAAAGGTTAAGGCGCCGCCAGTTCTGCGATGATCTTGGCCATGCGTCTTTGGCGTGTTTCCTCTTTCCGAGCCGAGGTGAGCGCCGCGTAAATCGCGAATTTTCTGGATCGTGTCAGCTTCTCGAACCGTTCCTCCGCCACAGGTTGCGCTGCCAGGGCCGCCAGAAAATCGGCCGAGAATTCCATGTCCGCAGATCCGGCATAGGCCTTTTCCCATTGCCCACTGTCTTTGGCAGCTTGAACCTGCGCCAACCCTTCGGGCCTCATGCGTCCTTCGGCCATCAGCCGCTCGACATGTTTCACGTTGCGCTGGGACCAGCCGGACCGCGCTCGGCGTGGGGAGATCCGTTGCAGGTAGGACTCATTATCCAAGGATCGCTTCTGGCCGTCGATCCAGCCCCAGATCAGGCAGGCCACCACGCAATCGTCCCACGTGACCGACGCGACGCCAGAGCCCTTCTTGTAGATACGCACCCACAGCGCGGTTTCTGTCGCGTAGTGTGCGGCCAGCCAGCTTTCCAACTCGGCGGCGGTGGCGAAACTTTGGTGGGTCTCGCTTTCGCGTTTTAGGTCAGCCATTCCGTATCCTCCCCCGATCGCCGGGGCGACTATAGCGCCCTTGCCGCAAAGGGCGAGGGGTGCGGCCCCCATATCGAAAGCGCGCCTCACATTGTCGTCAACTGCGCGGCGCGGTTCAGCATTGCGGTAAGTTGACCGCCAAACCACCCATCGAGGTTTCTTTGTACTTGGTGCTCATGTCGATGCCGGTTTGGCGCATCGCCTCGATGCAATTATCCAGCGGCATGTAGTGGTTGCCGTCGCCACGCAGGGCAAGGGACGCCGCCGATACCGCCTTGATCGCGCCTAGGCCGTTGCGCTCGATGCAGGGCACTTGCACAAGGCCCGCCACGGGATCACAGGTCATGCCCATGTGATGTTCCAAGGCAATCTCTGCGGCGTTCTCAATCTGTGCGTTGTTGCCGCCAAGGGCGGCACACAGCCCCGCCGCCGCCATGGCCGAAGCACTGCCCACTTCGCCTTGGCAGCCGACCTCTGCGCCGGAAATACTGGCGTTGTGCTTGATCAGCCCGCCGATCGCGGCGGCAGTCATCATGAAGTCGCGCAGGCCGTCTTCTGTCGCGCCGATGCAATGGTCGCGATAGTAGCGCAGCACCGCCGGAACAACGCCCGCCGCCCCATTGGTGGGCGAGGTGACAACGCGGCCCCCCGCGGCGTTTTCCTCGTTCACGGCCATCGCATAGACAGACAGCCAATCGTTCGCCACGTGAGGTTGCGCCTGATTGGTGCCCGCTTCGGCCTTCAACTGCGTGTGGATGTGTTTCGCGCGGCGCTTGACGGCCAGACCGCCGGGCAATTCCCCTTCCATCCGCAGGCCCCGGTCGATGCAATCGTTCATCGCGGCCCAGATCGTGTCGAGCCGTTGGCGGACATCGGCACGAGGGGCCAGCGCTGATTCATTCTCCCACTTCATCTGGGCGATGGTCTTGCCAGATTTTTTGCCCATCTCCAGCATCTCAATGGCTGACCCGAAGGGATGCGGAAAGCCCGCGTCGGCTTTTTCGGCGTGAAGCGCGTCGGGGCCATCGTTCTGGGCGTCCAACTCTTTGGCCGTGACCACAAAGCCACCGCCGACAGAATAGTAGGTCTCTTCCAGATAGAGGTGTCCGTTGGTGTCAAAGGCGCGCAGCACCATCCCGTTGGCGTGGCCGGGCAAGATGGTGTCGTAGTCAAAGATCAGGTCGGTGTCGGGCGCGAATTTCAGGGGTGGCAGACCATCGGGGGCCACCGTGCCCGAGGCGCGAATCTCAGCCTCCAGCGGTTCGGCTCGGTCAGGATCAAGGGTGGCAGGTTCAAACCCGGCAAACCCCAGAATCGCCGCTCGATCCGTCGCGTGACCTTTGCCGGTAAAGGCGAGCGATCCATGGAGAGAGCATCCCAAACCGCCAAGCTCTCCCGCGCCGGGCTCTTTCTCGCGGCCCGAGCGCAGGTCGTCCAAAAACCGCGCAGCCGCCGTCATAGGCCCCATCGTGTGCGACGAAGACGGGCCGATGCCGACCTTGAAGATGTCAAAGATACTTAGAAACATGGGCCCCAACTAACGTGATCTACGCGATTCCAACGCGATAGCACCGACTTGCTACACACCAATAGCGACGCTGGAAAGAAACCTCAGTCCACAAAGCCTCAACCCCGGCGGATCGGGGGGAACAGCAATATCCTGAGGGGAAATGGTGAGCCCTGCAGGATTCGAACCTGCGACAAATTGATTAAAAGCTGTGAAAGTGCGATTTCTTCGGTCTTCGCTCAATTGCGCTGTGTTGCGGTAAATTCATGCAACGAAACGATTTTCTTTGATCTTCTCTACGCTGCTGTTGCACCTGTTACGCCATGTTTTCGGTTCTGGTGCTGCCGCAGTGCTTCCAGAAAATGGACGGTTTAGAGGAGGTCTTGAACATGTTGAAGTTAACGAAACGTTCTATCGATCAGCTTGCGATTTCCGACAAAGATTACTTTGTTTGGGACAGTGAACTCTCTGGGTTCGGCGTTCGCGTGATGCCATCTGGCCGGAAGTCCTACCTCATTCAGTACCGCGCAGGTGGACGGTCTCGGCGGAAGACCATTGGTCAGCACGGTGTTTTAACGGCGGATCAAGCGCGGGTAGAAGCACGTAAACTGTTAGGTGATGTAGCTCGCGGCGAAAACCCAGCTGAGGACCGCCAGCGCAGACTTAGAGAGCCGACGATTTCCTCGTTATGTGATCGGTTTCTGAGCGAGTATGTGTCTCTCCACTGCAAGCCTTCGACGTTTAACGGGTACAGCACCTATATCGAAACTTGCGTTCGGCCCCGCTTGGGAAGCCGCAAGATTGGGGATCTGACCCGTGCCGATGTGGTCGCCTTCCATCACGACCTGCGCGACCGTCCTTATACCGCGAACCGGGCTGTCGCGATGCTCTCGCGCATGTTTAACCTCGCGGAAGATTGGGGGTTGCGTAACGAAGGTTCAAACCCGGCGCGTCGGATCAAGAAGTACCGAGAGGAAGAAAAGAAGCGGTATCTGTCAGATGACGAACAAGCCCGGTTGGGGCAGGTCTTGGAAGATGTATTGGCGACGGGGCAAGAAACGGAATACGCGGTGGCGGCTATTTCTCTGCTGGTTCTTACGGGTTGCCGGTTGGGCGAAATCCTGTCCCTCAAGTGGGAGTACGTCACACCACGGCACCTCGAGCTGCCAGACAGCAAGACAGGGCGTCGCCGCATCCCTCTGCCGCGCGAGGCCTATGACATCATCACATCGCTGCCGCGTAGGGCTGGGAACCCCTATGTGATCCTCGGCGTGACGGATCACGGGCATTTGGTGAACCTCAACAGCCCGTGGCTGCGCATCAGAAAGCTGGCAGGGTTAGAAGACGTTCGAATGCACGACCTGCGCCACACTTATGCCAGCGTTGCGGTTATGAGTGGGATTGATCCGTTCCTGCTTAAAGAAATCATGGGCCATAAAAATTTGCAGACGACGCTGAGATATTCGCACTTTGCGGATGAAGCCGTGCAACAGGCGGCAGGGTCGGTCGCGGGTAAGCTGGCGGGTGCTCTGGGGCGGCGGTCTACGATGACTAAACTGCGGGTCGTGCAATGATTGGACAGTACCTAGACAGGACCGCCAGTGCGGAAGAAAAGGCGAGCAAAAGAGAGTTCTATACTGAGGTGCAAGTGCATGAAATTGCATCCGAATTCGGTGTGCGATCGGAACTGTTGGGTCAGTTCGCAGCGCATTTGGAGCATGCGGCAAGAAGATGGTCTGTCTGTCGCCAACGTGGGCCAGTTAATGTTGGTGATACGAGAGCAGCACTTAAAGACCTGAGCAAAAGCTTAAGCGCCACGACCAAAAAGATGAGGTCGATGCCGGATGAAGTGTGGCGCGATATTGGGGAAGCGCCCCAAGAGCCTGATAATGCTCCCAACGATTATCTGGTGCATCGCGCGAGACTTGAAGACGAGGCATACAGTGAAGTCACGATCTCTGCCGAGATCGGCCCAAGGCATTGTCCTAGCAGGGCCAGTATTTCAGAGATCGTTGCAATGCTGGACGCACTGTCGGAACGCGCTTTTGTAGTCGAACAAATGGACGGACATTTGTTTGGCCAGCGCGGCCCAAAGAGAGACGCGGCTTTTAACGATTGGGTCCGCCAGATCCGGATAATTTGGTGCGGAACGTTTGATCGAGAATTCACGTATGATGTGATCGAGGGTAAGGCGGTCTCTGACGCAGCGCGGTTCTGCTGGGCAGCTTTTGGGCCTCTAGATACCAGGCATACGGAAGAAGAGACCATCAAGAAGTTGCGAAGCTTTCTAGAATACGATCGTAAAAACAAAGACTTACATATTTAGTGGCCACTTGGCCAAATAACCCTGTCTATGGATTCAAGCGATTTCCGAAATTGCACCCACTAGGAATGTCCCATCGCAAAAGCAATGGAGCGTTACATGGATGGGAACACCGTTTCACATACTAATTTGGACCTGCAAGGTCTTCTCGATGAACACGCAGTGGCTGATTTGATCTGCCACTCAGTTCGCACAATCCAGAAATGGCGCGTGACCGGGCAGGGTCCCGAATACTTTAAGCTCGGACGTTCTGTGCGATATCGCCGTTGCGACGTCTTGAATTGGGTTGATGCGCGTCGGAAGGCGCACACGTCCCAATGACGAATGCAATTCAAGCTCAACTCGACCGCGCTACCGTGCATGGCCGCCGTCAGGCGGCGGGCGCGGTGTGTGGGCGAGCGTGCTTCTGAAGGTTCCTAAAGGGGGTCTTTGTAGCACCCCCTCCTAGAAATACATCGAAAGGAAAACACTATGCATGTCCTCTATTCTGGCTTCGACGGTCTCGATTTGGCAATCAAAGCTCACGCCCCACCTGAATTGGTAGAAAAGTTGGAAGCGGGCAAGACCTTTGCCACCGAACGTCAACATGAAGCCTACACAACCTTCAACGGTGTCAAAATCTACATCAGCTCGTCGGGGCGACAGGGCGGTTACACCTACACGTTTAATACCGGGGCTGAGGGCGCGATCTGGGCGGTCAAGAAACCAAACGCTTCCGACCCGTGGGGCGTACATGTCTCGATCAGGTCTCGCGCTCTGGCCCTGTACGGATTGGAAAAGGTACGGCACGATCTTGAGGCTACGTGTGAGAAATTGGGCTTTCGTGTTCCTCCTGACGGTATCAGCATCGGACGCGTAGATTTCGCCGTTGATATCCTCGATCCGACGTTTTCGCTCGACCCCAACGCTTTCGTTGTGCATTCGCGGACCATGCTCAAGACACACATGGATCTTGCGGCCAGCACTACACAATCCCGCTCAGGACGCATCACCTCCGTGACCATTGGTAAGATGCCCGGTCGCCAAGCGATTGTTTACGACAAGCGTGAAGAGGTCCTGAAAGAGCACAAACACGAATGGCCCCTGATCTGGCAGGAAGCCGCAACTCGTCTCGGACTATCGCCGCTCGACATGACACGAAGAGAAACCAGCCAAGTCTGGCGTGTCGAGCTAAGGCTTGCCAAAACAGCGCTCCGCAACCGAACAAACATTCGTGGCTGGGTCTCGTTCTACGAAGAGTTAGAAGCTGAGATGGCGCGTCTTTCACACGATGTCTCGCTCCATGTTCCAATCGGGGATACAAACCGCTCACGTTGGCCGCTGCATCCCCTTTGGAAAACCGCGAACGCCGTGGTCGAAGCAGGGCTGTTTTCACATGATGTCCAAGTGGCACCTGAGCTCGTTCACGCTGCCGACCTTCAACAGAAGCAGCTTGAATTTCTTAGATCGATCGCTGCCCATAGCGTGACCTTGGCGTACCTTGAAGGCGTGCAAGAGGCCGACGTGCCCGAATTCCTCGAAGAAATGCCGTCGCGGGTGGAAGATTTCTTGGCGCAACATAAGCGTGATCTAGGGAAACGGATGAGCGAAGCCGCAGAGAAGTATGGAGCGTTGGTTCGAAGGTAGGAAGGTAGGAAGGGCGGAGAACTGCCGTTCGCTGCAAACGCAAGATAGCCAGCAAGAACGTATCAACACTACCATTAAGACGCGGCTCAATGACCATTTAGTTGCTTTTGAAGGTAAATCTCAGCTCACCCTTCTCAGGGTGAGTTTCAATCGATTTGATCCGCTTTTCAGGATCTTTTGCGTCAGTAAATGCATCGACCGCTAGGTCGGTTGCGCCGTAGCGAGCAACATACTCGAGCAGTGCATTTTCTAATTTTTCGACCCGACTCAACTCATCATCTTTCGACATGCTGGTACCCATATATTCGATGATTAAAGTATAGGAGCAATGTATTAACGATTGATTAATGCCCATCCTTGCAACGTCCATGCATCTACGGAGGAGGGTTCAAATGACGACCGTGTTTGATCGAGAGTTTGAGAGAGCAGAAGTGCTGACAGTTTTGACAAGCCAGTCTGAACAAAAGCGCCAAGCGATTATAGAGGAGTATGAGCGTCGTTCGTTGGAAGCTTTCGCTCCTGAGACGCTCAGAAATCTGAGGCAAATTAAAAAGGCTTTTTCGGAGTGGTGCAGCGAGCGGGGCTACGAGGCTACCCCTCCTGTCCAGCCACAGATTGTCGCTGAGTACATCGAAGCGATGGGTGGCAAGTTAAGCGCGAACACGATTGCAACTCGCCTTTGGGCAATCAGCGAGCACCATCGAGCGCTTTTTCTTCCATCGCCGTGCCGCCATAGGCTCGTCGAACTCGCTCTGAAAGCCGTGAAGAGAAAGTATGGAGCCTTTACGCGACAGGCGCCCCCACTTGCAAAAGCAGAAGTGCTAAAGGTGGTCGCCGCTTTGGGAACGAGCAGGCAGGAATTGCGCGATCGTGCCTTGATCTGGGCCGCTTCTGATACATGGTGCCGGGTTTCAGAGCTTGTAGCGTTCAAAGTGTGCGACCTAGAACGTCAAGATGACGGTTCGAGTCTACTATTTGTGAGGCGTTCGAAGACAGATCAGTTTGCAAAAGGGGACTACGCTTTCCTATCCAAGGGAGCATCAAGTGCCGTTCTAAAGTGGATCGAAGTGGCAGAGCTGAAGACCGATGATCCCATCTTCACCAAGTCACAATGCCATGCAATTCGGAAGCCGTTGTCTCCGGCAACTGTATCTCGGATTATGAAACGTCGTTTTGATCGCAAGGATGTGTCGTCGCACAGTATGCGTGTAGGGGGCGTCCACGACGCCTTTCGGTTAAATTGCAGTCTTTCGTCCATCATGGTGGCAGGCCGCTGGCGGTCCCCGGAGATGCCGGCCCGATATGGACGCCGAATTCTTGCCAGCCAATCTGCTGCGGCGCAGGTTGCAGAGGCGTTTGAGCAAGAGGCTGCGATGGCTGACGGAAGTCACATAGGTTGAGTTCATAGACAGATAAAGTGACAGTGGTGCCCACACGAACCAAGTATTGCCTAAGACGGCACTTGGCTTGCGGAGCATTGTGAAAGGTTTGGCAGTCATGCCGGAAGTTCTAGGTATCTTACGTTTCTCTATGGTTCTTAAAACCAACAGAGGATTCCCTGCATTGGTAGATCAGTCTTACGAGGACCGGTGCGAACTCATCTTTGCAAAGGAGCGCATGGAGCAACGACTGCACCTGCTTCAAACGCTTCTTTTTCCCTCGCTGCGAGCACAGACTGATTTCGATTTTCGCCTTGCAGTTTTGATCACGACGAACATTCCTGAATCATATTTACGTCAACTCAAACGGCTGCTTAGCGGCTTCCCACAAGCCTTTATTGTTCCGGTGCCACCCAGTCGAATGCTTCGGTTCGGATGTAAAGTAGCATTGGAAACGGCGATTTCCCCGGATGCAGGAAGGTGGGCGACATTCAGGATTGATGATGATGATGCGCTCGCGGCTGATTATATAGCCAGAGTTCGGTCGCACCTCAAAAAAGTCAATGAGACCTCCGCGCTTACTTTCAACAGGGGAGTAGAATACTCGCTGCAGAAAGATTCTGAGGGCGTAATGACAGTCGATGGTCGTCCCTTCTCAGGTGCGGGACTTGCGCTACTAGCAGTTGATGACCTGGCCGCAGCTAGATTCCCCACGGTCTACCAGTTGGGACCACATCGCCATGTCGCGCAGCATCTTCCCACCATTTGCGATAGGGGCGGCCCCGCGTTTCTGAGGCTCCTTCACGAAAGCAATGTAAGTAACGCGACATCAAGGCCGAATGCTCGAAAATTAACTGAAGACGAAAAGATCGACCTAATGGGCCACCGCTTTCCTACGATCAACCTTGAGAACATCGAGTGCTGAGTTGAAACGAAACCATGCAAGAGAAGGCCGCGGACAATCAATGGAAGTTGCGTATTCCCCGAAGTTTTGATTGACCCGACTGCTGACGTCGCCGTGTTGACTGTTCGGTGCCAATTGAGCGTTGGACATGGTTCATGGACCGGTTGAGCGTGCGTGGCATTGATTTGAAAGGCAGAAAATTGGCGGCAAAATCGCTTTGCGTCATTACCAATCATAAGACCGGGACAGTTTGGCTCAGACGGGTGTTTCAAGCGGTTGCGCGCACTCAAGGAAAGCAACTGCACCTTGCACAGCGCCCTGAAGATGCTGACAGCATACGGGCGTTGATTGAAGATGGAACGTGTTTTCTATTCGCCGGAAACGGCGTTCGACCGAAGGTGTTGGATGATTGTGAAACCATGCGATTTGTTTACTCGGTGCGTGATCCCCGAGATGTCTTACTTTCCGGATTAAATTACCACCTACTGCACTCTCCCACGCCGAAATCGCCCGAAGCAATCATTCACACCCCGAGAGATCGCTTTGGTGGGTTAACCTATCAACAGAAGCTTCGGAGTTTGCCTGATCGGCTCGCCCAGCTTCGTTTCGAAATGACCCACATTCACAGTCGTACCGTGAAGAAAATGCTGGCCTGGGACTACTCCGACCATCGGAACATCGCGTGGCGATACGAAGACATGATGAACGATGTGGAAATGATACGGTTTGCACGAATGCTCCAGCAACTAGGATACGAGGCAAAAGCTATAGAGGACATGAGTGTAGCTTTTCGAGAAGAGAGCCTTTTCGGAAGTAGATCCAGAACGGCGCAGTCGTCACAGCACATTTTGTCTGGTCAATTGCACCGTTGGAAATCAGAACTCCCTTATGAATTTGCACAGTTGTACGCAAAGCAGTTCGGTCACGCGCTGGTAAAACTGGGATATGAAATTGACCAGACTTGGGTAGAGCGCCTACGCGACACATGATCAGGCTTAGCGTTACTGAGAACAAACGTTCAATTGGATGAGCCGCATTGCAGCAATTGTGACTCTAACGAACGTCTGGTTTGGGCCGAAAGCCACAGTTAAGTGAAAATTAGCTGCTGAACCAGCGTCCTTGGTTCAGGCGTCGTCTTACGTGAGCGCGGTGGCTCTCCGGCGAACGCGGTTTTTTGCATTTGTGCCGTGTGGTGTTGCAGTAGCGACAAGCCGCAACGATGTTTTCGGGATTGTTTGACCCTCCATCCGAGCGCGCCCATAAGTGTTCTGCAGTACACTGAAGAGCCTTTGTTCGTCGTTTCTGTGTAGTGCAATCCGTTGCGTCGAGCGCTTTGTCCCACATGCGTTTGCCGCAATAGAAACACTTCCCACCTTGGGAAAGCATCTTGGCACGACGTATTCTGACTAGAGAGTTCATAGTTTCAGGTCTCCTCTCATTTTCATAAGAAGCGAATGCGCGATGCCGGAATCGGCACCCCCCGACAGGAAGCTAAAGCTCGCGCGTGACCCGATTTTCGTGGCAACGCAGTTCGGACAAACCGGCCTTTGGCTCGGCTTGGATAGTGAAGTCTACGGTATCGAATTTGACACGCTTGTGTCAACTAGAGCTGGATAGTCGCCCTTACCCTATCGGGCAGTGCCTAGGGGGATCGAGAAGGGGGCCATGGCGAATGGTCCCCTCGGGGTTGCCTCATGGTGTCCCGTTAGATGGTGGGCCGACATCCCGCGCGATAGACGCGCCGAGCGGAGTGAGGGTAGGTGCGGCCTGCTCACGTGTTGGCATCGAATCACGAGAAACGCTTGTATGTTGCGGCCTCACCACGCTTTGAATCCGTGTGCTGCTGCTTCCGCCATGCTTCCAGAATTGGGAGCTCGCACAACTTGCACCAAGTCTCGCGCTTAAATATCTGATAAATAAGGTGAAATGGTGAGCCCTGCAGGATTCGAACCTGCGACAAATTGATTAAAAGTCAACTGCTCTACCAACTGAGCTAAGGGCCCGCTCAAGTCGCGCTTACTAGGGTCGCTTCCGGGGCGCGTCAAGCGAAAATCCCCGTGGGGTCTTTGAACTGTCGCCGGGTTCTCGTATATGCGGCGAATGCCTGATCCTGTTTCTCCTTCCGGTCTGACGTTTTTAAAGATGCACGGCCTTGGCAATGACTTTGTGGTCATTGATGCCCGCGACGGTGATCGCGTGATGACGCCTGCGTTGGCGCAAGGCTTGGGGGATCGTCATCGCGGCGTCGGGTTTGACCAATTGGCGGTGATTGAAACGGGCGATGATAGTGACCTGCGGCTGACGTTCTGGAACGCCGACGGCTCCGTTGCCGGGGCTTGCGGCAACGCGACCCGCTGTGTTGCCCGGCGCGAGATGGAGCTGACGGGGCGCGACCGCATCACGCTCCGAACCGAGCGGGGGCTGTTGGAGGCGGTTGATGCGGGCGATGGGCTGACCTCGGTCAACATGGGCGCGCCGCTTCTGGAATGGCAGGATGTGCCGCTGGCCCATGCCTGCGATACGTTGAACTTGCCGATTGACGGCACGCCGGTGGCGACGGGCATGGGCAACCCCCATTGCACCTTCTTCGTGGACGATGCCAACGCTGTAGATCTGGAAGGCCTTGGCGCGCGCTTCGAACATGACCCACTTTTCCCTGAGCGCACGAACGTCCAGTTCGCCCATGTGATCGGGCCGGATCATCTGCGGATGCGGGTGTGGGAACGGGGCGTTGGGGTTACCCTGGCGTCGGGTTCTTCGTCCTGCGCCGTGGCTGTGGCCGCGGCGCGTCGCGGACTGACCGGGCGCCGCGTGCGCCTGACGCTGGACGGCGGAGAGATCGCGATTGATTGGCGCGAGGATGGCGTCTGGATGACAGGCCCCACGGCCCATGTGTTCACGGCGACTTTGACGCCCGCGTTCCTTGATGCGCTGACATGAGCTTGCCCAACCATAAGCCGCCCGTGTTCCACACGCTGGGCTGTCGCCTGAACGCCTACGAGACCGAGGCGATGCGCGAAATGACCGACGCCGCCGGCTTGCAGAACGCTGTGGTCGTCAACACCTGCGCCGTCACGGCCGAGGCTGTGCGCAAGGCCCGCCAAGAGATTCGCAAGCTGAAGCGCGACAACCCCGATGCCAAGCTGATCGTCACCGGCTGCGCCGCCCAAACCGAGCCCGCCACGTTCGAGGCAATGGGAGAGGTGGACCTTGTCCTTGGCAATACCGAGAAGATGAACCCCGAAACATGGACCGGCATGGCCGCTGATTTTATCGGCGAGACCGAGAAGGTGCGCGTCAACGACATCATGTCGGTCACTGAGACGGCCGAGCACTTGATCGATGGTTTCGGCACCCGGTCCCGTGCCTATGTGCAGGTGCAAAATGGCTGTGACCATCGGTGCACTTTCTGCATTATCCCCTACGGTCGGGGAAACTCTCGTTCTGTTCCAGCGGGCGTTGTGGTGGATCAGATCAAGCGCCTCGTGGATCGCGGCTTCAACGAGGTGGTGTTGACCGGGGTTGATATGACCTCTTGGGGGGCGGACCTGCCGGGGGAGCCGAAGCTAGGCGATCTGGTGATGCGTATCCTGAAGCTGGTGCCGGACCTTCCGCGCCTGCGGATCAGCTCGATTGATAGTATCGAGGTGGACGAAAACCTGATGCAGGCCATCGCGACAGAGCCGCGCTTGATGCCTCATCTGCATTTATCGTTGCAGCACGGCGATGACTTGATCCTGAAGCGCATGAAACGCCGTCACCTGCGCGACGATGCGATTGTCTTCTGCCAAGAGGCCCGTCGCCTGCGCCCCGACATCACCTTTGGCGCCGATATTATCGCGGGCTTCCCGACCGAGACTGACGCCCATTTCGCCAATTCCCTGAAGTTGGTGGAAGAATGTGACCTGACGTGGCTGCACGTCTTCCCCTATTCGCCCCGTGAAGGCACGCCTGCCGCCCGGATGCCCGCCGTCGATGGCCCGACCATCAAGGCGCGGGCCAAGCAGTTGCGCGATGCCGGTGAAGCCGCCGTAACTGCGCATCTCGAAAAGCAGGTCGGGCAGGTTCACCGCATCTTGATGGAAAACCCGCACATGGGCCGGACCGAGCAATTTACCGAGGTTCGCTTTGCCAGCGAACAGCCGGAAGGGCAGATCGTGACCGCAAGAATTGCGGGCGTCGAAGGGAACAGCCTGTGCGCCCAAGGGTGATTCCGGGGCGACTTATTCATTGAACCTTGAAGTAAACAGATGGCCTGCTCCGGCCCCTTTGTTTGCACAACACACACGATCCTTCTGGCACCTGTCGAAAGGGATAGGTCAAAAGCACAACAGTCGGATTTAAAGCCCGGTGTTGCAGCAACCGAGCAGGTGCATCGATCTCTTTTTTGTCAGAGATCAACCGCTTGGCGAGTTCGTTAACTTTTGTATCGTTAAGCTGACGGCGTGCCCGCTTGTGGCGCCGCATACTCATTCTATGGGGACTATCCATGCATCCGAATCCGGCTTTTCGCCAAGAACCTGCTTTCACCAACATCGGCCTTTGCCGAAAGCGGGGCTTTGGGATGCTTTGCCTCAACGGCGACCCCGCGCCGATGATTGCCCATGTACCGTTTTTCCTAAATGACGCCGGCGACACGGCAGAGCTTCATCTGGTGCGCTCCAACCCGATTGCGCGGGCGGTGAAGGACGCGACCGCTGCGGTGATCGCCGTGAATGGACCCGATAGCTATGTCTCCCCGGATTGGTACAGCATCCCCAATCAGGTGCCGACATGGAACTACGTAGCCGTCCACATGCGCGGCCTGTTGCATCCGATGGCCCCTGAAGAAACGCGCGTTCATCTGGACAGGCTCTCTGGCCATTTTGAGGACCGCCTTGCCCCCAAAAAGCCGTGGACGACGGCAAAGATGTCGGCAGACCTGTTGGAGAAATTGCAACGGCAAATCATCTCCTTCCGGTTTGAGGTCCAAGAAGTGGAGGGGACGTGGAAGCTGAACCAGAACAAACCCGACAGCGCCCGGCAGAATGCGGCTGAGGCGATCAAGCAATCTCCCATCGGGCATGAGGTTGAAACGCTCAGCGCGCTGATGACCGGTGGCGTTCCGTCGATTGATAAGGACGCGCCGCTGACCTACATCTAGGACATCACTCTTTCAAAGGGGATGACCTGGATGGCTTTGAACATTCCACCAATGGCGTTCATCGCGCTACGTTACGGCGCTTTCGCCGCTGCGGGTTTTGCCGCCGCGCGTTTTGCCCCCCGTGGGCGGTTGTCGCCTGCGGTAGAGGCTGAAATGAATGCCGCCCCCGAGGGCGTGCAGATGTGCAAGGCGCCGGGGCAATTGGCGGCGGCCGCGAAAATCACAAGAATACTGCGGGTAGGGCGGTTTGGTCCGCGTTTCCGTGTCGATGGAACGGCGCTAGCGCGTCTGAGAATAAGGCGACTGATATGATTGAACTTCTGGGCTCTGATGCCTCTCCGTTCGTGCGCAAAGCGCGTGTTTTGGTGGCAGAGGCAGGCATCACGGATGTGCCCTATGTGCAGGTAACGGCCACGCCTATGGGTGGGGAAGACCGCCTGAACTCGGCCAATCCCTTGGGCAAAATCCCCGCGTTGGTGCGTGAAGACGGGCCAACGATTTATGACAGCAACGTTGTGTGCCGTTTTCTGGATGATCGTGCGCAAGCGGGCCTCTACCCCGCGGGCCGTTTGTGGGAGTGTCTGACGCTTGAGGCCACAGGCGACGGTATCATGGAAGCCGCCGTGGGCATCGTTTACGAAAAGCGCCTGCGTCCAGAAGAGCTGTGGTGGAACGACTGGTTCGACGCCCAATGGGTAAAGGTCACACGGTCCCTGGATGCGTTGGAACGCCAGTGGATGAGCCATCTTTATGGTCCCGTGGATATGGGCCAGATCAGTGTCGCCTGTGCGCTTGGCTATCTGGACCTGCGCCATAAGGACCGCGATTGGCGGACAGGGCGCGACGCTTTGGCGGCGTGGTACAAAGGCTTCGCGGAACGCCCCTCAATGGCTGATACCGCGCCCGAATGAAGATCGCTCTCGCTGACACCGACGCCGCGCGGCAGGCTTGTTTCGACATCCGCCGCGCGGTCTTCATCGAAGAACAGCAAATCCCCGAGGCCGAGGAATGGGACGCCCATGATGCGACCTGCCTGCATTATCTGGCGGGGGACGGCGCGGGAACTGCTCGGATCATCGCGCGGGGCGACACCGCCAAGATCGGGCGCGTCGCGGTGATGAAAGCCCACCGGGGCACGGGCCTTGGGGCGCAGATCATGCAGGCGTTGATGGACGACGCCAAGGGGCGTGGTTTCACCGCCGCCGAGCTCGAATCACAGGTCTATGCGATCCCGTTCTATGAACGCTTGGGCTTTGTGGCGGAGGGGCCGGAATACGACGACGGCTCGGGCATCCTGCACCGCTTGATGCGCGCGGGTCTGTAGTCGCAGGGATTCTCGTCACAGCGCAGGCTATGCAGGGCCGGGCGTTCGCGCTATGTTCCGCCAAAAGGAGCCTGCGCCATGCCTCTTGGAACGAAACTGAACGGAACGCTGCGTGCCTTCATTCAGCGCCAGCAGATGTTCTTTGTGGCCACCGCCGCGCCCACGGGGCGGGTGAACATGTCGCCCAAAGGGGCCGACAGCCTGCGCATTCTAAGCGACACCCATGTGCAATGGCTCAATCTTTCGGGCAGCGGCAATGAGACGGCAGGCCATCTGCTGCAATCGGACCGCATGACCCTGATGTTTTGCGCGTTTGAGGGCGATGCGCTCATTCTGCGGCTCTATGGCACAGCCAAGGCGATCCATCCGCGTGATGACGCTTGGTCAGAGGCCGCCGCACGCTTCCCCAAGATGGCCGGAACCCGGCAGATTTTCGATATGCAGATCGACTCCGTGAACATGTCTTGCGGGTCGGGCGTGCCCTTCATGGCGTACCAATCGGACCGTTCCGCCGTTGAAATGATCCCGTTTTTTGAAGATTTGGGGGAAGATGGCACCAAGGATTTCTGGCGCCGCAAGAACTTGGAAACCATCGACGGCCACGACACTGCTTTGTTTGAGGATTAGCCCTTCGCGCAACGGTGATTTCCAGACATTTCTAAGGGAATCGCCGTCAGTGGGGCGATCGGAGCGAAAATATGCGACATTTCGGCCCCCGTGTGCGCGTTTGTCCGCTGGACGCGTAAACCGTCAAACAGTAACAGCAACAGCAGCTTGGGGGCGGAGGGATTCCGTCGCCGCAACTAGACGTTTCCAGGTCTGAAGACGTTTGGACCCAGAGAGAAAGGACGCAGAGCTCGTGTCAGATACACAGGATCCGTCCGGCGACCGCCGGGATTTTCTGTACTACGCCACCGCTGGTACTGGTGTTGTTGTTACAGGTGCGGCCGCTTGGCCGCTGGTGAACTCCATGAACCCTTCCGCTGATGTGCAGGCTGCCAGCCAGCTGCGCGTTGACGTGTCGGGGGTAGAGCCGGGCACTCAGCTGACCGTGCTGTTCCTTGGTAAGCCAATTTTCATCCGTCGCCGCACAGAAGAAGAAATTGAAGCTGGCCGCGCCGTAGAGATGAGCGAGCTTGTCGATACCGACGCGCGAAACGCCAACGCCGCCGGTGAAGATGCCGCAGATATCAACCGTACGCTGGTCACGCCCGATGGCGAGAACACCGGTGAATGGCTGGTGATGCAGGGCGTTTGTACGCATCTTGGCTGCGTGCCAATTGGTGACGGCGCTGGTGACTTCGGCGGGTGGTTCTGCCCCTGCCACGGGTCGCACTACGACACCGCCGGCCGTATTCGTCGCGGTCCTGCGCCTGAAAACCTGCCGGTTCCGCCAGCAGAGTTCCTCGACGATTCCACAATTTTGCTCGGTTAAGGGAGGATTGAACCATGGGTGGTATTCCCCACGACCATTACGAACCAAAGTCTCGGCCAGAGAAGTGGCTTCACCGCCGCTTGCCCGTCGTTGCTTTGATGTACGACACATTGATGATCCCGACGCCGAAGAACCTCAACTGGATGTGGATTTTCGGCATTGTGCTGGTGTTCTGTCTGGTGATGCAAATCCTGACCGGTGTGCTGCTGGTCATGCACTACACGCCCCACGTTGATCTGGCGTTCGCGTCGGTTGAACACATCATGCGTAACGTGAACGGCGGGTGGGCTATCCGCTACATCCACATGAACGGCGCATCGCTGTTCTTCGTGGCCGTTTACCTGCACATCTTCCGCGGCCTTTACTACGGCTCCTACAAGGCGCCCCGCGAAGTCACATGGATCATCGGCATGCTGATCTACGTGCTGATGATGGGCACCGCGTTCATGGGTTACGTTCTTCCTTGGGGGCAGATGTCCTTCTGGGGCGCGACCGTGATTACCGGCCTGTTTGGCGCCATCCCGTTCATCGGTGAAGGCATTCAGACTTGGCTTCTGGGCGGACCCGCCGTGGACAACGCCACGCTGAACCGCTTCCTGTCGCTGCACTACCTGCTGCCCTTCCTGATCCTGGGCCTGGTGATCGTCCACGTCTGGGCCTTCCACACCACGGGCAACAACAACCCATCGGGTGTTGAAGTGCGTCGCACCTCGAAGAAAGAAGCCGAGGCGGACACGCTGCCGTTCTGGCCCTACTTCGTCATCAAGGATCTGTTCGCGCTTGCCGTGATCCTGGTGATCTTCTTTGCGGTCGTCGGCTTCATGCCAAACTATCTGGGCCACCCCGATAACTATATCGAGGCGAACCCGCTGGTGACCCCCGCGCACATCGTTCCTGAATGGTACTTCCTGCCGTTCTACGCGATCCTGCGGGCGTTCGACGGCGAGGTTTGGGTCGTGATCGCGGCGAACTTCCTGACCGGCGGCATCGTCGATGCGAAGTTCTTCGGCGTGATCGCCATGTTCGGCGCTATCCTTGTGATGGCTCTGGCACCTTGGCTGGATACGTCCTCTGTTCGGTCGGGCCGCTATCGCCCCATGTTCAAGTGGTGGTTCTGGGTCTTCGCCTTCAACTTCATGGTTCTGATGTGGGTGGGCGCACGCCCGGCCGAGGGGATCTATCCCTACATCGCCCTGATCGCGTCGGCCTATTGGTTCGCGTACTTCCTCGTCATCCTGCCGCTTCTTGGCGTGATCGAGAAACCGCTGCCACAGCCCGAGACGATCGAGGATGACTTCAACGAGCACTATGGCAAAGGCCATGGCGCATCCGGTTCGACCTCTGCGTCGACCCCGGCTGAATGAGAGAGGATCTGACAATGCTCAGGAAACTTACAATCAGCGCCATCGCGGCTCTGTCCCTCTCCACCGGCGGCGCAATGGCGGCTGGTGAAGGTGGTCACGTTGAAAACTATGCGTTCTCGTTCGAGGGGCCCTTCGGCACCTTCGATCAGGACCAGCTTCAGCGCGGCCTTCAGGTCTATACGCAGGTTTGCGCGGGCTGCCACGGTCTCCAGTATATCCCTTTGCGGACGCTGGCCGATCACGGCGGCATCGGTTGGACCGAAGACGAAGTGCGTGCCTACATCGATGAGAACTTCATCGAGGTATTCGACGACGATTTGCAGGACTGGCGTGCGGCAACCCCGAACGACAACTTCCCCGCAAATGACGGCGTTGGCGCCCCCGACCTGAGCCTGATGGCGAAGGCACGGGCTGGTTTCCATGGCCCCTACGGCCTTGGCATCAACCAGTTCATCTACGGCATCGGCGGTCCTGAATACATCGCGTCGCTTCTGACCCACTACACCGGCGAAGAGCAGGAGCAGTTCGGCAGCATTCTTTATGAGAATGAGACGTTTGAGGGCGGCTACATCTCTATGGCGCCCCCGCTTTATGACGACGCAGTGGAATATGCCGATGGCACCCCTGCAACGGTAGAGCAGATGGCAGAAGATGTGGCAGCGTTCCTGATGTGGACGGCGGAACCTCACCTGATGGCCCGGAAACAGTTGGGCTTTGTGGCGTTCATCATCCTCGGCTTGTTCTCGGTCCTGCTGTACCTGACCAACAAGCGCCTCTGGGCACCGGTCAAGGCGCGGGCAAAAGCCAGCTAAGACGCCTCGCGTCGATGAAAGATTGCAACGCGCCCTTCGGGGCGCGTTTTGCGTTTGGGCAGTAGGGCGGGCATTTGCCCGCCACCCGCTCGTGACAGGGTGCCCTACATCCAAGGTTGCAAGGCCGGCGCCTTATCCGCGATCGCTTCGCCCAAATCAGCGTTCAACGCCACCTCTCCCGCTTCCAGCAGCAGCACCCGGTCGCACAGGCGTTCCGCATCGCGCAAATCGTGTGTCGCCATCATCAGCGTTTGGCCGGTCTCGTCGCACAGGGTCCGCACCAGCCCCAACATCTCGCGCCGCAAGCCGGGGTCGAGGGCCGAGAACGGCTCATCCAGAAGCGCCACAGGTTTGTCGCGCAGCAGCATCCGGGCAAGGGCGACGCGGCTTTGTTGACCGCCGGACAATTCCGCAGGCATACGCCCCGCCATTCCATCCAGATCGACCTTCTTCAAGGCCCCCTCCACCCGCGCCTTGTCCGCCGCGCTCAGGTTCAGGTTCGGAGCAATCCCAAGGGCGATGTTGTCAAAGGCGTTCAGATGCGGGAACAGATTGCCGTCCTGGAACAGGATCGAGACGGGCCGATCCGCCACCGGCAATCTGGTCACGTCTGTGCCCTTCATCGACACGCGCCCTTCATCGGGCCAGAGGAACCCCGACAACATGGACAGCAGCGTGGACTTGCCGCTGCCCGACGCGCCCATCAATGCGACCCGCGCCCCCTCGGGCACTGTAAGATGCGCCGATAGCGTAAAGCTGCCTTGGCGCACGCGGATGTTCTCAAGATGCAGCATTGGCGCGACCCCCTTGGTCAAATAGCCAGAACATGCCCAAGGACAGAGCCATCAACAGCACCGCCGCCCCCTGCGCGTCATTGGTGCGGTAGGAGCCGAACAGGCGATACATCTCCAGCGGAAGCGTCTCTTGCCCTTGGGCCGAGAACAAAGCGATCACCCCGAGGTCTCCCATGGAAAACGCCGCGGCTAACCCCGCGCCAAAGCCCAAGGGGCGGCGCAGACGCGGCAGGATCGCGTGGCGCAGGCGGGCCATGCCGCGCATCCCCAAGGCGTCGGCAAGGCGGCCCTGTGTGGCCTCTGCCTGCTTTGCGGCAGGGATCAGGGCCCGCAAAAGGAAAGGCAGCGCCACCAGCGCATTCACAAGGCCGGTGATGGGCAGCGATAGCGTCACCGGGTTAGCGATGGGAAAGACGATCAGGAACAGGCCCGTCCCGATCACCAGGGGCGACACGGCGATGGACAGAAGACCCACGCCCTCCAACCCCGCGCGGGTGGGTTTGCCCGCGATCAACAGCGCGATGGGCAGGGCCAGCGTCACCGCCAGAGCGGTGGAGGCCAGCGCCAGCAGGACCGAGCGCAGCGCCGCCTCCCACGTCGAGATTGGCAGGCCCGTGACCGCGCCGATGCCTTGCCCGGCGACAGCGGCCAGCGGCAACAGAAGGAACGCGCCCGCAAGGATCAGCGCGGCTGCGTCGATGCCGCGCGACAGCGGCCTGTCACCGGGCCACGGCATTGCCGGGCGATCCAGCCCGCCGCCGAATTCGGTCGCATTGGCAAAACGCCACACGATCAACCCCGCGCCAACGCAGATGGCCACTTGGACCATCCCCAGAAGGGCCGCGCGGCCAAGGTCGAAGTCGAATTGAAAGGCTTGGTAAATCGCCAGCTCGATCGTGGTGGCGGCGGGGCCTCCGCCAAGGATCAGGGCGACGGCGAAACTGGTGGTGCAGATCAGAAAAATCACCAAGGCCGCACCGGGAAGGGTGGCCCGCAACAGCGGCCAGCCAAAATGGCGGCGCATGTCCTGAGCAGTGAAGTTCAGCGAATGGGCCAGCCTGATCCGCTCTGCCGGGACCGCAAGCCACGCTTGCAGCAACAGCCGCGTTGCCAAAGGCAGGTTCAGGAACACATGGGCCATGACAACGCCCACCATCCCGTAAATCTCGACCGTACCCGCGCCAATGCCCTCCAGCGCCGCATTCAGCCAACCGGCCCGCCCAAAGATCGCCAGAAGCCCCATCACGGCGACAATCACCGGCAGGATAAAGGGCGCCCCCATCAGCGAGATATAGGCGCCGCGCCCGAGAAACTTGCGCCGAGCAAGGGCGCGCGCCACGGGGATTGCCGCGATGCAGGACACGAACGCCGAAAGGGCCGCTTGCAGCAGCGTGAACCGCACGGCCGCCCAATCGGCTGCACGCAGGTCAGAAAACCCCTCGGCCCGGAAGATCACCGCGCCGAGGGGGGCAAGAATGGCCAGCGCCACCAGCAAGGTAAAAACCCCGCCGATGGTCTGGGTCAGCGTTACTGGCTGAGCGCGTTTTGCCATGTGGCCAATGCCTCATCCCGCACCGCTGCCGCCTCTGCTGCTGAGAAAATCAGCGCCGTTTCTGGCTGCGTCAGTGTCCCGAAGCCTTCTGGCAAGCTCTCGGCTGGCAAGGCCGCGGGATACATCCAGTTGGTCTCTGGAATGACCGTCTGGAACGCCGGAGATACCATGAATTCGATGAATTGCTGCGCCAGCTCTGGGTTGTCGGCGGTTTGCAGAACGCCACCAACTTCGACCTGCATGTAGTGGCCTTCGCTGAAAGAGGCAGAAGCGTAGCTGTCGTCCTCTTCCGCGATCAGGTGGTAGGCAGGAGAGGTGGTGTAAGACAGAACCATATCTGCCTCGCCCTCTAGGAACAGGCCGTAGGCCTCGGACCAGCCGGGGGTCACCGTCACGACGTTGTCGGCCAGCGCTTCCCAGATCGCGGGGGCAGCGTCGCCATAGGCGTTCTGCACCCACATCAGCAGGCCCAGACCGGGGGTCGAGGACCGGGGGTCTTGGATCACGATGGAGGTTTCCGATGCGGCAAGCGCCTCAAAGCTGGCAGGCACGTTTTCCATATTTGCGCGGTGAACGAAGGCAAAGTAGCCCCAATCAAACGGCAGGAAGTAGGGGTCGTTCCATTCAACGGGCAGGGTCAATGCATCGGTGGTGACGCCATGTTCCGCCATCAAGCCCGCCTCAGTGGCGGCGGCGGTCAGGTTGGTGTCGATGCCCAGGACGACATCGGCCTCGGACCGTTCGCCCTCCAGCCGTAGCCGCGCCAGAAGCGCCGCTCCGTCACCGGTCGAGGTGAACTGCAAGTCGCATCCGCAGATTTCCTCAAACGCGACTTCGACACCGGGGCCGGGGCCCCAATCGGAATTGAAGCTGTCGTAGGTGTAGACCGTCAAGACGGGCTCTTGCGCAAAGGCAGCCCCCGTCAAAAGGGTCAGACCCGCAGCGATGATGGTGGTGTTGGTGAGAGTCATGGCTCACGCCTCCAAAGCTAGGGGCGAAGTGAAGTCCGGGCGATCTGGCCGCGATAACCTTCCCTCCGCCGGTGTTAACCGGTTCAGGTTCAACGGGTCAGCTTTCGCAATCTCAGGCCAGCATATCGTCAGATACTCAATATCATTCGATACACGGGCCCCCCCGAGGTGCCTACAGACCTAGGTTAAAGCGCGCGGGTCGGCAAGCGACTTGGCAAAAGCGCCCCACGGGGCTAATCGGGGCCTATGAGCATGAATTCTTTCGGTCACCTTTTCCGCGTCACCACTTGGGGCGAAAGCCACGGTCCGGCCTTGGGGGCGACAGTCGATGGCTGCCCTCCGGGGATTGCTGTCGATGCTGCCGCCATTCAGCACTGGCTGGATCGCCGCAAACCGGGCCAGAACAAATACACCACCCAACGGCGCGAAGCTGATGAGGTGGAGATTCTGTCTGGCGTGTACGAAGGCCACACCACCGGCACGCCGATCCAGTTGATGATCCGCAACACCGACCAGCGGTCGAAGGATTATGGCGACATCGCAGAAAAGTTCCGCCCCGGACACGCCGACATCACCTATTGGCAGAAGTACGGCATCCGCGACCCTCGGGGCGGTGGCCGTTCCAGCGCGCGGGAAACCGCGGCGCGGGTGGCAGCGGGCGGCATCGCCCGGTTGGCGCTTGGGGCGCTGGCGCCTGACCTGCGGATGACCGGCTATATGGTGCAGATGGGCCCCCACGCGATTGATCGCGCCGCCTTTGATCTTGCTCAGGTTGAACAGAACCCGTTCTGGGTGCCCGACGCAAAAGCCGCCGATGATTGGGCCGACTACCTTGATGGCCTGCGCAAATCCGGCGACAGCGTCGGCGCGGTGATCGAGGTTCGGGCCAGCGGCCTTCCTGCCGGGCTTGGAGCGCCGATCTATGCCAAGCTGGACACCGACCTTGCCGCCGCGATGATGTCGATCAACGCCGTGAAAGGCGTTGAGATCGGCGATGGCATGGCCGCCGCTGCCCTGACCGGATCTGCCAATGCCGACGAGATCCACATGGGCGCCAATGGCCCCGAATATTCCAGCAACCACGCGGGCGGCATCCTTGGCGGGATTTCTACCGGTCAAGACGTGATCGTGCGGTTTGCGGTAAAGCCCACGTCCTCGATCCTCACGCCGCGTGCAACGATCACTAAGGCAGGAGAGCCGGCCGAGATCATCACCAAGGGCCGTCACGACCCTTGCGTGGGTATCCGCGCCGTGCCCGTCGGTGAGGCGATGATGGCCTGCGTCCTACTGGACCATATTTTGCTTCAACGAGGGCAAATTGGTGGCAACGTGGGCGAGACCCGAGGCAACATCGGGTAGGATTTTGTTAAGTTATACAGTGTTATCGATCCAATCCTTGGCTGTTTAGGGCTTTGGTTCCAACTCTAGAACAATGTGGCAAAACTGTCCCGAATGGGCCATGTTTCTGCCACATTTCGGGAAAAATAAGGCGGTTCTGGGGACTTAAGAATTGGATGTCTGATGGGGCAGAATGCTCACAGCAGTGGGTCGCATCGCGGCTATGTAACGATTGATTGGTTTGTTCTGACGGTGGCCTGTGTCGCGCTGTTGTTCTTGTTGGGGACGTTGCTGCGCACCACCGTTGATCCCGACGAAATCAGCGCGGGCAGTTTCAACCAACTTGCGGGGCAAGATACGCTTCTAGCGTATCAGGATTTCAACTTCGGCGCTCCGGGGTGGAGCCCTGCTGAAACCAGCGATCGTCTGCCCGGCCTTGGTCCGGTTCTTGGCCCCTTCTCTGACGCGGCTGTGCAACGCTCGTTCGCGATGCACACGGATGCGACCACGGCGCAGATCACCTTCGATATCCATCTGATCGGTGATTGGGCGGGGCAGGGTGGTGTCCATATCTCGCTTGGCGAAGAAGAAGTGCTGACCGTGAACGTCCCCGAGGGTGCGAGCCTTGGGGAGGTTGCGTTTGATACGGTCCAGACGGACACCGTCAACATTGCTGTGCGAAGCGATGTGATCCAGCCCCGTCCGTCTGAAACCGCCCTTCCCGGAACGGCAGACGCCTTTGCCAGCTTGCGGGTGCGGATGACCTTGGCCGATCCGGCGGAAACCTTGGTCCTGCGCCTGAATGCGGATGTTGAAGGCGACGCGGCGCAGTGGTCGTTGGATAACCTGACCGTGGTGGCCACCAGCGGGGATGGCGTGACGCAGCCCTAAGGTGTCGGCCAAAGGCGTCTGCTGGGGGGGGCGCGCGCGGCTTAGCCTTTGATACGGGATCGTTGCACCGCCAAGATGCCCCCCGCGATGATGGCCACGCCAAGGGCGTCGGTCCAGCTAAGCTGCTCGGACAGGAAGGCAAAGGCGATGGCGACGCCGAAGACGGGGTTCAGAAAGTGATACGTCGCTGCCCGCGTCGCGCCGATCCGCCCCACCAACAAGAACCAGATCAGTGTCGCCGCAAGGCCGGGCATCAGCGTGGTATAGATGAAGGCTAGGATGAAGGGACGGGTCCAATCTACGGTTAACGTCTCGAATGCCATGGCGGGTAGCAGAAGTGCGGCCGAGCCCACGATCATTTGCAGCCCCACGATCATCAGCAGATTGCCCCCTTCGGACGAGGCGCTTTTTACCGTCAGCGTCGCGGCCGCCAGCGCCACTGCGCCGATCAGGCAAAGGGCAATGCCATAAGGGTCCGCACCGCCGCTAAAGCGTTGCGCCATGATGATGGCAACCCCGGCAAAGCCTGCCACCATCCCAAGGATACCCAAGGCGGGAAGGCGATCTTTGAAGATCGTCCAGTTTGCGAGGGCCACCAGCAGCGGCATGGTCGAGGCGATGATCGCCGCAAGGGACGCCTCAATCGTTTGCATGGCCACAAAGTTTAGGCCCAGATAGATCGCATTCTGACACAGGCCGAAGATGATGACCGCCCGCCATTGGTTGCGGGTCAGGTTGAAGCGTTGGCCCAAAGCAAGCGCAATGCTGATGCCGATCACCCCGGAAACAAGGAACCGTGCAGATAGCGAATAGAGCGGCGGCGCGGCCTCTACGATGATGCGGGCAGAGGTAAAAGCTGATGACCAAATCAGGGCGAATGTTAGCCCCATAAGTACCGCGCGCACGTCCATCGAATGTCCCTTCAAAGAAAAAGGGCCGCACCCTTCGGCGCGACCCTTTCACGTCTTCAAGTGGACAGCAATATTAGCCGTTCACGGAATCTTTCAGCGCCTTGGCGATGGTGACTTTCACCTGCTTGTCGGCCTCTTTTTTGATCTGCTCGCCCGTGGCGGGGTTGCGAACCATGCGCTCTGGACGCTCACGGCAGTATACTTTGCCGATGCCAGGAAGGGTCACGGCGCCGCCGTTTGCCACTTCTTTGGTGATCACGGACGTTACTGCGTCGAGTGCTGCACCAGCGGCTTTCTTGTCGCCGCCCATTTCCTCGGCCAGTGCGGCAACGAGTTGTGTCTTAGTCATGGGTTTAGTTGCCATGTGCTTATTCTCCTGCTGTCTATCCCCCGAGCCCTAGGGCCGGTTGGCGCGAAACTAACCGTATTTTGTGGGGCCACACAACGGACCAAAGCCATGTTTTGTTGAAAAACATGGCCTAAAGGGCGTTTTTCTTTGGTCAGAGGAACGCCGTCTCCTGAAAAGAGCGTAATTTCCGGCTGTGAAGACGCGCCAAAGGCATGTCTCGCAGGTGTTCCATGGCGCGAATTCCGATCTGCAAATGCCGGGCGACTTGGTCTTTGTAGAAGTCCGAGGCCATGCCGGGCAGCTTCAGCTCTCCGTGCAGGGGCTTGTCGGACACACACAAAAGCGTGCCGTAGGGGACGCGGAAGCGGAAGCCATTGGCTGCAATCGTGGCGCTTTCCATATCCAAGGCGACGGCGCGCGATTGCGACAGGCGCTGCACTGGACCCGATTGATCGCGCAGTTCCCAGTTGCGGTTGTCAAAGCTGGCGACCGTGCCGGTGCGCATGATGCGCTTCAGCTCGAACCCTTCCAGCGCGGTCACGTCAGCCACTGCGGTTTCCAGCGCCACCTGAATTTCGGCAAGGGCCGGGACAGGCACCCAGATCGGCAGATCATCATCCAGCACTTTATCTTCGCGCAGATATGCATGGGCGAGCACGAAATCCCCCAAGCTCTGGGAATTGCGAAGGCCCGCGCAATGGCCCACCATCAGCCACGCATGGGGGCGCAGCACCGCGATGTGGTCCGTCGCCGTTTTCGCGTTCGACGGGCCGACGCCAATGTTGACCAAGGTAATCCCCGAGCCGTCTTCGCGCACCAGATGATAGGTCGGCATCTGCGGCATCTTCGCGGGCTGTGCGATGGGTGTTTTCGCGTCGGTGATGATCGTGTTCCCGGTGGCGACAAAGCTGGTGTAGCCGCTGTCGGGGTCATCCAGCTGCGCACGGGCGTAGGCCTCGAACTCGTCCACGTAGAACTGGTAGTTGGTGAACAGAACGTGGTTCTGGAAGTGGCTGGGGTCGGTGGCGGTGTAATGGGCCAACCGCGCAAGGGAATAGTCGATGCGCTGCGCCGTGAAGGGCGCCAATGGCCAAGCGCCGTCTTCAAAGGTGAAGCCGAACCCGTTGACGATATCGTCGTTGGTCGTGGCCAGATCGGGCACATCAAAGACATCGCGCAGAACGAAGTTGCCCGCCCCTTCTTGCGGCACGGTGATCGAAGTATCTTGCGCCACGGCAAAGTGGACAGGCATCGGCGTCATGGATGGGCCGACATAGATGCTGACGCCATGGTTCTTCAGCAGCAGGTCAATCTGTTGGGTCAGGTAATTCTCGAACAGATCGGGGCGGGTGATTGTCGTGGCATAGGTGCCGGGCTCGGACACATGGCCAAAGGACAGGCGGCTATCGACGGCGGCAAAGGATGTCGTGCGCAGGCGGATCTCGGGGTAATAGGCCCGAAACCGCGTGCCCTCAGTCGCGCCCTTACTAAGCGTCTCGGTAAAGTGGTCACACAGAAAGCGCGTGGCTTCATTATACAGCGCCTGCACCTGCGCCACGGCTGCGGCGGCATCGGCGTAGGCCTGAGGCTCCCCATGGTCAGGGGTTTCAATATGGAGCGGAGGGTGGGTTGTCATAAGGTCTCGATCATAAATCAGGCCGGCGTCACTTTACGATGACATCGGTAAGTTGGAAGGTGCGCACGTCCACAAGGCCAAGGTCGGAAATCCGCAGTTCAGGGATCACTACAAGGGCCAGAAGGGAGTGCTGCATATAGGCGTTGTTCAAAGTGCAGCCTGCGGCCGTCATGGCATCGACAAGCTCGGTGACATTGGCCGCCACCTCGGCGGCGGGGCGGTCGGACATCAGGCCCGCAATGGGCAATTCCACCAGCGCCTTTTCTTCACCGTCCTGCCATAGGGTAACGCCGCCGCCGACCTCACCCAGGCGCATGGCGGCTTTCGCCATCATCTCGCGGTCGGTGCCGACAACAATCATATGGTGACTATCGTGCGCCACGGTAGAGGCCATCGCCATTCCGGGCCCGTAACCGAAACCGCTGACAAAGGCGTTGGTGACTTGGCCCGTGGCCCGGTGGCGCTCCACAAGCGAGATTTGGGCGACGCCGCCTTTTTCAGATTGGGCAGGCTCGACGATGCCTTTGCGCACGGGAAGGTCCAGTTGCAGCGCCTTGGTGGGGGCTTGGTTTTCGACCACCCCAATGACGTTGGCGGTGACTTGGTCGCCGTCTGCGCGGATTTCAAAGTCCACCGCCGTCAGGGTTTTGCCAAGGTTGACCGATTGGCGCGTATCTTCGGGCCAGTCGAGATGCGGGCAATCGGCAAGGCATGTGCCGCCCTCGGCCACTTTCACACCGCGCCCATAAACGGCGTCGATGGGTAGGGTGTTCAGATCACTGGTCACGATCATATCGGCACGGCGGCCCGGCGCGATCTGGCCGATCTCGCGCTCTAGGCCGAAGTGGGTGGCGGTGTTGATCGTCGCCATTTGCAGCGCGATCAGCGGGTCACAACCACAGTCGATCGCGTGCCGCACGGCACGGTTCATGTGGCCGTCTTCCACCAGCGTTTTGGCAAAGCAATCGTCGGTGCAGATGATCATGTTGCGCGGATCAAGGCCGCGCTCGGTGATGGCGGTGATTTGGGACTCAATATCATACCAGGCCGAGCCAAGGCGGATCATCGACCGCATCCCCTGGCGCATCCGGGCCACGGCGTCTTTTTCACAGGTGCCCTCATGTTCATCGGCTGGGCCGCCGGCGACATAGGCGTGGAAGGCGGGGCCGAGATCAGGAGAGGCATAATGCCCGCCCACGGTCTTGCCCGCCGCTTGGGTGGCGGCGATCTCTGCCAGCATTTGTTGCGAGCCGTTGATGACGCCGGGGAAGTTCATCATCTCGCCCAGTCCAACGATGCCGGGCCATTGCATGGCCGCGGTGACATCATCTGGGCCGATCTCAAACCCGGTGGTCTCCAACCCCGGCGCGGAAGGCGCACAGGAGGGCATCTGAGTGAACACGTTAATCGGCTGCATCAGCGCTTCGTCATGCATCAGG
Source organism: Rhodobacteraceae bacterium M385 (assembly GCA_025141835.1). NCBI lineage: Bacteria > Pseudomonadati > Pseudomonadota > Alphaproteobacteria > Rhodobacterales > Paracoccaceae > Rhodobacteraceae bacterium M385. Next base: position 293,677 of record CP081102.1, read on the forward strand.
CGCACACCACGCAGGCCGAAGACGTTGGCGATTTCATGGGGGTCGGTGAACATCGACGTGGTGCCGTGGGGAATGACGGCACGGGAGAATTCAGCCGGGGTCAGCATCCCTGATTCGATGTGCATGTGTCCGTCACAGAGGCCGGGGATCAGGTAGCGGCCAGACAGCTCCTCCACTGTCGTGTCCTCGCCGATGCAATGGCTGGCGTCGGGACCGACATAGGCGAAGCGCCCGTGCTTAATGGCGACTTGCCAACCGTCCATGACCTCACGGGTTTGGACGAGAACGACACGGGTGTCGCGAAGGACCAGATCAGCGGCAGCACGGCCAGCGGCGACGGCAACGAGGTCGCTTGCGACGTCTTGCCAAGAGGGAAAGGGGGTATGTTCCATGTCCCAATTTTGCAGAGCCGAAGGGTCGCTGCAAGTGACGTTTTAATGAAGTCTACCCGGCTAGAATTGCGCTGCAATCACGCCGAACGCCAAAGTGTATCCGACGATCAGCACCAAAAGCGGCCAGTGCTGTGCAAGTACGGCTTTGCGCATCCACCAGCGTGACCGGCGGTTCGCTTTTTCGATGTCGCGGGGCGCGCTTCGCCCTCGGTCGGTCAAGGTGTAGCCCCAAGCGATCAGCAAAGCCCCAGCGATGAAGCCTGTGGCAAGCAGGATTTCTGTGAGTGTCATGGCCGCAGGCGGCGCGCATACATAGAGTCATAGATCGGCAGCGCCTCTGCCAGCAGGTCTTGGTGACGTGGTGCGACCTCGGGTAATGGACCCTCTGCTGCCGCGAAGCCCGTGGATTTATGGACGGCGTCGTACCAATGGGGGGCCCAGGCACCGTCGTAGGATTTGGGGCCTTTGGACCAGGAAAGCATGGCGGGGTCGAAGGGCAGGTTGATGGCGGCGCATAGCGTGCGCAGCATGGCCTCGGGGTTGGTACGGATATCGGCACTGTCGACGATGGGGCCGGGAAGGGCCGCGTGGATGCGTTCTGCCTGAGCAAAGCCGATATCGTCCAGCGTGATGGCGACGTCGTTTTTGACGGCGTAGCTGGCGATCACTCGGGCCGGGTGACGCAGAAGGTGGACGTTGGCGCAGTCCTCGGCCCAATCCAGCGGGAACGCGGGCAGCATGTGGTGGGCCATGACCTTGAGGTATTGCACCGGCTTGGCCGGGGTTGAGAGGGCCTTAACCACCTCGGCAGGGTCGGTGGGTTGGCTGGAGAGGATGGCGTCCTGCATCGGATGTTCCACGCCCGATTGCGCCAAATAGGCGGCGTAGAAGGGTTCATCCACTGCAACGCAATCAGCCCGATTGCCAAAGGCGTAAAGCATCGCCGTTGATAGGTTTCGCGGGCCGGACCACATGGCGATACGCATAGACACCTCCGTTCATTTCCGCGTGAGATCACACCCCTCGGGCTTGCAATGCAAGAGCACTTTGAGGAGCCTTGGATAAGAAACGGAGGTTCCCATGCCCAGAAGCCCAATCCACGATAGCATCAAGCCCGTCGCCTTGGCCCTTGCGATCCTTGCGGGGGCGGTTTTGCACGGCGGTCGCGCCCATGCCGAAGATATCCGCACCACGGTTGTGGCGGGAGGGTGCTTTTGGTGTGTCGAAAGCGATTTTGAGGGTGTGAACGGCGTGATCGAGGTTGTGTCCGGTTTCTCGGGCGGCAGCGTGGCGAACCCGTCGTATCGTGAAGTGGTGAGCGGCGGCACGGGCCATCTGGAGGTCGCGCAGATCACCTATGACGCCGATGTGTTGCCCTATGCGGGGCTGTTGCGGTTGTTCCTACGCTCCATTGATCCGCTGGACGCGGGCGGGCAGTTCTGCGACCGGGGCCACAGTTATACGACCGCGATTTTCGTAGATAACGCGCAGGAGCGGGATATCGCCCGTGGCGCGGTCATGGAGGCCGAGGGCAGTCTGGGCCAAAGCATCGTGACCCCGATCCTTGACGCCGCGCCGTTCTACGCGGCGGAGGATTACCATCAGGATTACTACCGCTCGGAAGCCTTGGTTCTGACGCGTTTTGGTCCGCGCCGGAAGTCGGTGGCGTATGAGCTGTATCGCGCCGCCTGCGGGCGCGATCAGCGGGTGCTGGATGTCTGGGGATCAGAAGCGGCCTTTGCGGCGGCGCATCTGAATTGATCTACCATTGATATACCCGCCAAGGCGCGCCGGGTGCCCGGGCCGAGGCCCGGTCTACAGGAAGAAGGCTACGTTATTGCGCAGAATGATCTCTAGCGCATAGAGCCCGAGGATCACCACCAGAGGCGCAAGATCAAGCCCGCCCATGTTCGGCAGGAAGCGCCGGATCGGGTCGTAGATCGGTTGCAGCAGGCGGTTCAGCCCGTCCCAAATCTGCGCCACGATGGGTTGGTGCATGTTCAATACGCCGAAGTTAATCAGCCAAGACATGATGATATGGGCGATCACGATGAATTTCACGACGCCGATCAAAAGCAGCAGGATCTGAAACAAAGAGGTCATGGGCAAAGGTTCCGCGTTCGTGTTGGTTGCTTGCCAAATAGGGGTGCGGGTCTTTGGCTGCAAGCGGCGATGCGGCGCGGCACGGGTTTTGACGTAGCGATGCCCTTGCGCTTGGCAGCGGTTAGCGCGAAGGAACGGGCATGTATCCATTCCTCAGACTTGGCAGCATTATGCTGCGCGAAAGCCGTCTTCCCTCGATCGGGATTTACGACACGCATAAGATGTCGATGACCTGCTTACCCGTTGATATTGATGGGTTTATGGAGATGAACAACGGCCGTATCCTGACCCTTTTTGATCTGGGGCGGTTTGCTTTGTCGATCCGCATCGGGCTGATGGATGTCTTGAAAGAGCAGAAGTGGGGCCTTGTGGTTGCGGGCTCTACCGTGCGCTATCGGTCACGGATCACGCCGCTTCAGAAATTCGAGATGCGGACGCGGTTTCTGGGATGGGATGAGAGGTTTTTCTATCTGGAACAAGCGATGTGGCGCGGCGATACCTGTTGTAACCACGCGTTGCTGCGCACCGGTGTGACGGCCAAGGGACGGTTGGCACCGGTGGATGATGTGGCCAAGGCGTTGGGCATCGAGGGCGAAAGCCGCCCGCTTCCGCCATGGGCCACCGCTTGGGCTGAGGCGGACAAGACACGGATCTGGCCGCCAGAGTTCTAGGCACACGCTTGGCGATGGACAAACGCTGCCCGGCACAGGACAGTGCGAGGCATGAATATGACCGCTCCCTCCTCTGAAACTGCCTCCGGCCTGCGCAAACGTATTGTGGGGTGGTGGGCGTTTGACTGGGCAAGTCAGCCGTATAACACGTTGCTGCTGACCTTCATTTTCGGCCCCTATGTGAACGAGCTTCTGGGCGACGGCACGCAGGCGCAGACGGCTTGGGGTTATGGCGTCGGCATGGCTGGCTTCCTGATCGCGATTTCCGCGCCTTTCCTTGGCGCGATGGCCGACCTTTCGGGGCGGCGGATGCCGTTTATCTGGCTGTTTTCCGTGATGTATTTCGTCGGCGCTTATGGCTTGTGGTGGGCCGCGCCGGGGGATTTCAACCTGTTAGTCACGCTGATCTTCTTCGCGATTGGCCTGATCGGGATGGAGTTCGCGACGATCTTCACCAATGCGATGCTACCCAGCCTTGGCCTAAAGGAAGACATCGGGCGGATATCGGGCTCGGGCTTTGCTTGGGGCTATGTCGGCGGGCTGGTGGCCCTTGTCCTGATGCTGTTTTTCTTTGCCGAAAGCGCCGAGACGGGGACAACCCTGCTGGGGATCGAGCCGATCCTGGGCCTTGATGCCGAGGCAAGGGAAGGCACGCGGGCCGTTGGCCCTTTGACCGCAATCTGGTTTGCCATTGGCATGATCCCCTTCTTTATGTGGGTGCGTGACACGCCGCTTCCCGGTGCGGTGCCGATGGGGCAAGCCCTGCGCGGGGCGATGCCTGCGCTGATAAAGACCCTGCGCCGCTTGCCGTCCGAGAAGCCCCTGCTGGCTTACCTGGTCTCGTCCATGTTCTACCGCGACGCGCTGAACGGGATGTATGTGTTTGGCGGTATCTATGCCTCGGGCGTGTTGGGGTGGAGCGTCGTGGACGTTGGTATTTTCGGTATCCTCGCCATTCTGACGGGGGCGTTCTTTTCGTGGCTCGGCGGGCGGGCGGACGGGCGCTTTGGGCCGAAACCGGTGATTGTGGTCAACGTCCTGCTCCTCAGCTTTGTCGCGTTGGCCGTGGTTTTCATTAGCCGCGAAAGCGTTCTGGGCGTGCCGGTGGCCGAAGGATCCGCGCTGCCCGATATCGCCTTCTACATCCTTGGCGCTTTCATCGGCGCTTGCGGGGGCGCGTTGCAGTCATCGTCGCGGACGATGCTGGTGCGTCAAGCCTACCCGGATCGCATGACCGAGGCGTTTGGTCTTTATGCGCTGGCCGGTAAGGCGACCTCTTTCATCGCGCCTTTGTCGATCGGTTTTGTCACGCAAATGTCGGGAAGCCAGCAGGTCGGGGTTGTGCCGCTGGTTGTTTTGTTCACGATTGGTCTGATCCTGCTGTATTTTGTGGATCCAGAAGGCCGAAATTGAATTGAGGAGATTTCGCTATGAAACGCATCTTCCCCTTCGCGCTGATGTTCTTGGCCGCCTGCGGCGCAGGTGGTCCTTCGGTGCAACTGGACGCGACCCAGTCGCGCAGTGAGGCGCGGCAGTATTTTGGCGCCGAAACCAGCGGTTCGGGCGGGGCCAGCGAGTCGATCGGGTTTTACTCCAATGGCTGTCTTGCTGGGGGCCAGCAACTGCCTGAATCGGGCCCGACGTGGCAGTCCATGCGTCTGTCGCGGAACCGTAACTGGGGCCATTCCGAGCTGATTGATTATATCGAAACCCTGACCGCCAATGTCGCACGCAATACGGCGTGGGAGGGGCTCTATGTAGGCGATATGGCGCAACCGCGTGGCGGGCCGATGCTAACAGGCCACGCCAGCCATCAAAGCGGTATCGACGCGGATTTCTGGATGCTACCGGCGACGGATCTGACCCTGACGAGGGAGGAGCGGGAAAACCTGTCCTCTATCTCGGTTCGGGCGGAACGCGGCGCATCGGTGAATGGCAACTGGACGGCGGATCACGCCGAGGTGTTGCGCCTTGCCGCCACCGACCCCCGCGTTGCGCGTATTTTCGTGACCACGGGCGTAAAGGTTTGGCTGTGCGAGAACGTTACCGGTGACCGTAGCTGGCTGTCGCACATCCGCCCTGCCACCGGGCATCACTACCATTTCCATGTGCGCCTTCAGTGCCCTGACGGGGACCGCAACTGCCAGAACCAGGCCTTGCCCCAAGGCGATGGCTGCCAGGAGGCCTATGACCGGGCCGAGCGTATCAGGAACCCGCCGCCTCCCGGCCCGCCTAACAATGACCCGCCCCCCGCCAGCCCGCCCTCGGGGATGCGTGTGGCCCTTGGGAACATGCCAAACCAATGCGCTGCAATTCTCAGCGGGTTCTGATCGCCGCCTTTGCTGCGTTCTTGCACCTGTCTCCGGTCTCCGCGCAGGCGGAGTTTCGGGGTGAGGTGCATCTTGAAGCGACGGCAGAGGCGTCCCGATTTGGGGGGCTATCCGCTATTGAGATGGCAGAGGAAGGCGCCACCGCATTGGTGCTTTCCGACAGGGGGACGTTGTTCGATCTGTCCCTGACGCGCGACGCCGGGGCGATCACCGATGTGACCGCGTGCTGCGGCGCACGGATCACGTGGGACGAAGGTGTTCACCTCAGCACTGCGCAGCGCGACAGCGAAGGTTTGGCGATCTTGCCAAGTGGTGAGGTTGTGATCTCGTTCGAAGGGCAGGGTTACGCCCGCCTTGCCGTGCATGGTCGCGACGGGGCGCAAACCCGTGCTTTCCCCGAAGTGCCCGGCGTGGCCGCCTTGCCCCGCAATGGCGCGTTTGAAGGCGTTGCCGCCGATGCGCAGGGGCGGCTTTATACCCTGCCCGAGGCGATGCCCGGCCAAGGTCCCATTCCCCTGCTACGGCTCGACCGGGGCAGGTGGAGCCTTTTTGCCGAATTGCCGCGATCATCGGGTTGGTCCCCCGTGGCCCTCGATTTCGACGACCGGGGGCGTCTTTACCTGCTAGAGCGCCGCGTAGTGGTGCCGTTCGGCCTTTCGTCCCGGCTGACGCGCTTTGACGTTGCCGCGCGCGGGCTGTCAGGGGGGGAGGTTCTGTTACACAGCCCCACCGGACGCCATGGCAATCTGGAAGGGCTGAGCGTTTGGCGCGATGGGCAAGGGCAGCTTGTCGCCACCATGGTCAGTGACGACAACTTTCTGGCCGTGCTGAACACGACCTTGGTGGAATATACCCTGCCGGATTAACGGCCCGGGATCTCTCCGCGTTTGCCCGACAGCGTCCAGCCGTCGATCACGTCCAGCGCGTCTTGGGCGGTTTCCACAAAGCGGAACAGGTTCAGGTCATCGGCCGAAATCGTGCCCGCCCGGACCAGTGCGTCCCAGTTGATGATCTCGCGCCAGAAGTCTTCTCCGAACAGCAGGACCGGGACTTGCTCCATCCGGCCCGTCTGGATCAGGGTCAGCGCCTCGAATGTTTCATCCATGGTGCCGAAACCGCCGGGGAAGACGGCAATCGCCTTGGCCCGCATCAGGAAGTGCATCTTGCGGATCGCGAAGTAGTGGAAGTTGAAGCACAGTTCCGGCGTGACGTAGTGGTTGGGCTCTTGTTCGTGGGGCAGCACGATGTTGAGCCCGATGGACTTGCCGCCTGCCTCCATCGCGCCACGGTTGCCGGCCTCCATCACACCGGGGCCGCCACCGGTCACCACGACGTTCTCGGTGCAATCGCTGGCTAAGGAGCGTTCGGTAATCACACGAGCAAACTCTTGCGCTTCTTCATAGTATTTTGACATGTCGCGCAGGGTGTCACTGCGGGCACCTTCGCGGTCTGCGGGGCGGGGAATGCGGGCGCCGCCAAACAGAACGATTGTGGATTTGATCCCGTGGGCGTCAAGGCCAAGCTCTGGCTTCAGCAGTTCCAATTGCAGGCGCACGGGACGCAGTTCATCGCGGCACAGAAAATCCTCATCGGCGAAGGCCAACCGATAGGCGGGCGATTGCGCCTGCGGTGTGTCCGGTAGTTTCTGGGTGTCTGCGCGATCTTGATGGGCATCGCGGAGGGGGTGGCGTTCGTTTGTCATGTTGGGGTGTCCCGAAAAGTCCTGTTTGCGGTACTCTATGGCAGAAGTCGCCCAAGCTGAATCACAATCGCGGACCTGAAGAGAGGACGCCTGCAGAAACCATCGCTTTGCGCCAGCTATGGTTTCCCGTAGTTGAGAGGCAGGGGCGAGCCTTTAACCTTGGGCGACGCGATCTGGCATCTGGATGGTTTGATGACAGCATTTCTACGGCTATTGGATGCGACCGTCGGGCGCGTGATCCGGCACTTTTTCTTCATATGTTTGCGGACATATTTCGGCCTGTTCTACAACGTTTCCTGCTCGAACAAACACCTGTTGCAGACGATGTCCCATGGGTTGATCCTTGCCACCCATGTCACCCGGCTGGATGGGCCGATGGTGGCCTCGGTCCTGTATCCGACACGGCGGGTTCTTCCGGCTGTGCATTACAACGAATATTACCACCCGGCGCAGTTCTTCGTCTTGATGCCTTCGGGGTGCATTCCGCTGTCCTCTCCGAAAAGCTGGCCCGCGCCACGTCGCGCCGCGCGGAAAGTCTGGGCGCGTGACAAGCTGATCAACACGATCAACCGCGGCAAGTTCGTGCTGCTGTTTCCCGGTGGTCAGGCCAAGCGCCAGCCCCGCGAAATCATCCAGCCGCACTTTAGTGGTGCCTACGACACCCTTCGCGCCGTGCCCGATTGCCCGGTGGCGATCCTGCGCATCCAAGGGCTCAGCAAATACGACAAGCCTATCTATGATCGGTTTTGGAGCTTTCTGGGGATCAGGAAAGGGCGGCGGCACGTCACCATCACGATCGAGCGGCTGGACAAGCCCCTTGATACCAGCATCAGCCTAGAAGACTTCAACCGCGATCTGGAGGAGCGCTTCAACGCGCCCCCCCATTGGCCTGCGACCTGACCGGGCGCACAGGTTCTGCCAGCGGGCCATGGCATCGGCCCGAGGGCAGGGTCGCTTTTATTCGATTACCCAGACGTCAGGGCTTGTCGGCCCGTTGATGTAGTGCAGCAGCTGGTTTCCATTGATCACCGCGTTGCCGCAGAAGGGTTCCGACACTTCGACACCGATGCAAAAGACATTGCCGCGTGCGGACCATGTTCCGTTCACGTCGTAGTAATCGCCAGGTCCACTGTAGAAGCGCCCCGCTACCCGACCACCTGGCAGCAACCTATGGGACTCCTGGTAGCGGGTGATTTGCTGACCGGAAAGGAATTGCTGCAAGGACGCGCCGCCCGGCCCCGGCCCCGTTGGGCGCGTAGGTGCGGTGGAGCCGCCAGAGCCGCCGCCGGTAAGGAATGGTCCGGGGCCGATGGCTTCAGGCGGCACAGTGTCGAGGACGACACAGGCAGAAAGGGACAAGGCCAAAAGAGCCGCAGCGCAGAGTTTTACAAATTTCATCGGGCAATCATCCTTGAAGTTGCGGTCACGAAGCTACTCACCTCATTGAACGGCGTAGGCTTCCATTTCCTGCCGTTGCGACGCGTCGAAAAGTGACAGGTAATCACCGTCATAGCGGATCGGAATGCAGGCGCCTCGGGCATAGGCCGCGACCGGGCCGGTAAAGCACATGGTCGCTGTGTCGATCGGCGCGCGCCATGTGCCATAGGCCTGCCCTCCGTTCCGAAGCCCGACAGTGTAGGAGCCATCGCTCCACAAGTTCAGAGTTTCGCCCGTGCGAATGTTCACAAACGCGCGCCCCCCAAGTTGGCTGGCAAGGGTCACGGAAGGGGCGACGGTTGGAACGCCATTGACGCTTGGCCCGGTGACAGGCAGCGGATCTACGATAACACAGGCGGAAACTGACAGGGCAGCGAGAGCGGTGCCAATAGCGGTAAGCTTTAGGGTCATGAAGGAAACTCATTTCTTTTGTGATGGGGTCAGCTTGCAAATCAAACTGACCTTTCGTCAAGCTTCGTCCATCCGGCGCACATGGACAGGCACTGCCTACGCGGCTATAGCGCTGCAAACCTGCACATAAGGAGTGTCCCAATGTCCGGCACCGCGTCCAACGCCCAACTCGAAACCGCCATCGAAGCCGCCTGGGAGGTCCGTGACACGATCACGCCCGCCACCACAGGCGAAACCCGTGACGCCATCGAAAGCACGCTTGCCGCGCTGGACGGCGGCACCCTGCGCGTGGCCGAGAAACAAGACAGCGGCGACTGGCATGTAAACCAATGGGCAAAAAAGGCCGTTCTTCTGGGCTTCCGTCTGAAAGATATGGAAATGCAGTCCGGCTCCGCCCAAGGCGGCAGCTGGTGGGATAAAGTCGATAGCAAATGGGCCAACTGGGACGAAGGCGACTGGACCCAAGCCGGCTTCCGTGCCGTGCCGAATTGCGTTGTCCGTAAATCCGCCTATATCGCGCCCGGCGTGGTGCTGATGCCGTCGTTCGTGAACCTCGGTGCCTATGTGGACACGGGCACGATGGTCGATACCTGGGCCACCGTCGGCTCCTGTGCGCAAATCGGCAAGAACGTCCACCTGTCGGGGGGCGTCGGTATCGGCGGCGTGCTCGAACCCATGCAGGCCGGCCCCACAATCATCGAAGACAATTGCTTCATCGGCGCGCGCTCCGAGGTCGTCGAAGGCTGCATCGTGCGCGAAGGCTCTGTCCTCGGCATGGGCGTTTTCATCGGCCAGTCCACCAAGATTGTGGACCGTGAAACCGGCGAAGTGATGTACGGCGAAGTTCCCTCGGGCTCCGTGGTTGTCGCAGGCACCATGCCGTCGAAAAACGGCGTGAACCTCTACTGCGCCGTGATCGTAAAACGCGTGGATGAAAAGACCCGCTCCAAAACCTCGATCAACGAACTCCTGCGGGACTAATTCCCCCTCGGCATCGCGCTTCGGCCTCCCTTCATCTTGGCCTTACAACTCCCGGGGGTTTGGGGGGCTGGCCCCCCAAGCTAATTAGGCGTGGTTGGGGGGGCGTCGCTGCCTGCATGCTGGGTGCCGCCCTGCGGATACTGCGTGGGCGTTAGCTGAAAACGCAGCACGCGCCCCATTGGCAGACTTGACAGGAGCCGCTTTTCTCCGCACTTCGCCCCCATGTCAGAGAACGATCAAAAGAAACCGAAAAAGCCAAAAGCCATCCACCAGGTGTTCACCTTGCTTGTGGAAGTTGGCCGTAAGGAAAACGACGGCTTGCCCAAGAAAGCGACCGGCGCGGGGCTTTTGTGCTTTGCATCCGGCGTGGATGAGGCGGAAGCCGTCCGTGAAACAGTAGCCGTACTCAAGCAAGCCGACCTCGCGCCGTTAGACGTGACGGGCTACGGCTCCTTGGCAGAGCGCGAAGCGCAAGGCGATGAGATCAACGATGAAGAACGGGAATTGATGGAACGGGCGCGGACGGAAAACTCTGTCGTCGTGGTTCAGATGACACCGTTTTTCGGCGACGGTCCCGACCCGGCAAACGCCTGAGCCCTATGCGGCGCACCTCCTAGGCCGCTCGGGCGTGGGCGGAAACCAGGGCGCGGGCCGCGGCGCGATCCAGAAGCGGCAGGGACGGTGTGGTGTCCGCATCGATAGGGCAGGCCGATTGACTGATCTGCTGGTCGCCCGATGCCATGACATCGCCCAGATGCGCCGTTTCAATCGGAGAGTTCTCGACCCGTATGCAGGCCGGATCATCCAGCATCATATGATAGAAAATCCGCATCGGCTTGGATCGGTCCCGAACCACGGCGCGGCCCGTGGCCATATCGGCGGCATTGGCCAGAACGGCTTCTGTCCCGCACAGATAATCCACAACCGGCCCGGTCTGAAGCAGGCGGGTTTGCGGCGTCACCAACAGATCCCGGACCAAGCCGAAGTAGGGCGCACGCAGGCAAATGGGGGCGGTGCGCCCAAGGCATAGGCGCGGACGCGCCTCGATCCAGCGCAGAGGGTGGGGCGTGCCATCTGCGTCCAGCAACGCGTCGCCGGGGCGCAGGGCATCAATCGGGCGGGGGCCTTCGATCGTGGACACCAAGGCACCGCTTTCCACGCCCGGCAAATCTGCCGCCGTCACAGCGCTAGAGGCGACGGCAGCCACATGGGCGACTGAAAGAAACCCTTCTGCCCTTGGCAACGCATCGGCCAAAGTTGCTTGCTTCTGCAAGCCCGAGCGCTGGGATTGCACGGTGTCTTGGTCGTAATTCGTGACCTCCAACACATCGGACCGCCCTTCAGAGCAGGCGATATAACGCAGGCCCAAGGTCTCTCCGGCGCGCAGGGTGGCGGGGGCTGTGCAAAGGTCAATCTCGCCGTGCAGCAAACGCACCGCCCCATCGGGCATCAGATAGATGGAAATCGCATCATGGCCCTCAGACGCGCCCTGCCACAGTCGCAAGGGAATATCGCGGGCCACCCCGCGGCCCCGACGGGGCGCGGGTCTGCGTGGGCCAATCAACTCTAGCCAAAGGGTCATCGCCCGCAGGGGTGTGTGGCACGCTGTCGGCGGGGACCGATGCGCGCGCCGATTGCTCCATATGGCTTGCCACGTCATCCTAATCCCCGCCCTACGCCAGCATCGCGCGGGCTTCAAAACCGCGAAGGGGCAGGCGGGCGGCGGGGCCGTAGCCGTCCATGGTTTCGGGGTCAATCTCGGGGAATAGGGACAGAACCTCATCCTGAACCTCGGCATCCAGATCGTTCAGGACTGTGGGACCGGGCAGGAAGCTTTCCGTCGCCAGCCCTTCCGAGAAAACAATCTGGTGTTGGTCAAACAGCAGGTGGAAATAGTCCACCTCTCCGCCCGTCAGTACCCGGACCGAGCAATCGTTGACCAGATCTTTTGCAGCGACCAGAACCTCATCCTCGCCAAACATCAGTTCGGCCATCCAATGGGTCAGCATGATCCGATGCTGCGGCGACACCACAAGGCGGCGATGCATCCCAAAGGTGCCCGCTTCAATCGCCACCGGGGCAAAGCGCCCCTCTGCCGCGACGGTCCGCGATCCAATCCAGCGGATCGGTTGCAGGCCATTGTCGCGGGTCTCGATTAAGTCCCCTGCCTCAAGATCCTCAACAGCCTTCTCGCCGTCTTGGGTCAGGATCATGGTGCCGCGCACAAAGCAGGGGATCGCCGTGACAGTGACAAAGGCGGTATCCGTAATGCCCGTGCCATCATCGGCAGTATAGGTGAAGTTGATTGTCTCGTTCGCCGTCAGGCCAATTTGGCTGGCTGGCGGGTCGATCTCTAGGTCACCGGTCAGGGTCAGGGTAACCACGGTGCCATCAGCAAGGGTCACGCTGTCCCCGGGATCAACCTCGACCCCGTTGATGTGCGTCACGAAAGCGATGCCGCCGGACGTGGGGTCATTGGCCAACACGTCCAATACGGTGGTGACCCCTTCGTAATGGGTCACCGAGTCGGCGCCGGCAATGAATTCCCCTTGGATCGAGTTGGCCGCGATCAACACGCTCGAGTCGTAAGAGCTGTCTCCGACATCGGCGATACCGATTTTGATGTCGTTGGGTTGGCCATTGTTGACAGGCATCACCAGCGTCAGGGTCACCGTGAAGCCGTCCATCTCGGTGTTGTAGTCGTCGTTGGTGTTGTCGTTGAACAACGTAGCGTTGGCCTGGCTGTTGACCGAGTTGATCTGCGTCACGTTTACAATCGGGGATGTGACGAGGTTGCCGTTGACCCAAACGCCCACGATGTCGTTGTAGATCGAGCCGGTGTATTCCGGGTATTCTTCCGACGCGAAGGTGAACTGCATGGTCACGAAATCGGTCGTAGGGGTGAAGTTCACCTCTAGAAAGCTTGCATCGTAGGTGTTGGTGCCCGCAGCTGCGTTGAAGTCCGAATCGTTGTCACGGCCCCAGAACGTGTTGGTCGACGTGCTGCCGGATCGGTTAGGGTCGCCACCCGACTGCGTTATATCGCTGGCGCGGCCCGTGGACAGGATCACGCCTGTATCCGAGGGCGTGACGCCGGGGGCGACACTGTCACCGTCCGTATAAATGCCTGAAGATTGGCTCCAGCCCGTATAAACCGCGCTGTTCACCGTCGTTCCGGGGCCAAAAATCGTTGTAGCCATCTGGAACGCCGAGGCGTTTTCATTGATCGGTAGTTCGTCGCCCGTCGCCATGGTCTGCCGTTACCCATTCGGGCCGAGGTCGGGCATTGCACATCACACGCACAGCGGTTGCGACCGGGGCCATGCCCCAGCGATCCATATGCTGATTACTCGTTACACTGCTCGATGCGGCGCTCATTTTTGGCGTCCGCTGCCTGCCTCGGCGTATTATTTATTGCCAAAAGGTTAACACGCGCTCGGCGAATTGCTCCAAGAAACTGCGTACTTAAGCCATCATCCCGCCGCATTGTGGTCCTTTGGCCACGCCGATAGGATGGCGACACAACATCCTGTATCCCGAGGTTTCCATGTCACAAGCTGCCGCATTGGCCCCCGTTGATCCTGTCGCACTGACGGCGGATCTGATCCGCTGCAACTCTGTGACGCCGCTGGAAGGCGGCGCTCTCGTCCTGCTGGAACGGCTGTTGTCCGAGGCGGGTTTCACCTGCACCCGGGTCGATCGCAACGGCATCGCCAACCTCTATGCCCGCTGGGGCACACGGGGCAACGGTAAGGCGTTTGGCTTCAACGGCCATACCGATGTGGTTCCCGTCGGCGATGAAGCCGCGTGGAGCTTCCCCCCCTTCGGCGCAGAGGTGGACGGAGAATGGATGTACGGACGAGGTGCCACCGACATGAAGTCTGGCGTCGCCGCTTTCGCTGCCGCCGCGATTGATTTCGTGCGCGAAACACCCCCCGACGGCGCGATCGTTTTGGCGATCACCGGCGATGAGGAAGGTGAATCTACCGACGGCACCATCGCCCTTCTGGATTGGATGGAGGAGGTCGGCGAACGCATCGACGTGTGTATCGTGGGCGAACCGACTTGCCCCGCGGAAATGGGCGACATGATGAAAATCGGCCGCCGTGGTGCCCTGACAGCGTTCTTCGAAGTGATTGGCAAGCAAGGCCACTCTGCCTACTTGCACAAAGTCATCAACCCTCTGCCCGCCGTGGCGCTTCTGGGCCACCGCCTCTCGACCCATGTGCTGGATGAGGGTACCGACCATTTTGATCCCACCACCTGCGCGATCACCACCATCGACACCGGCAACCCCGCCAACAACGTGATCCCCGCCCGCACCAAAATGACCGTGAACCTGCGCTTTAACGACACCCATACCGGCGCCAGCCTGACCGAATGGCTCCGCGCCGAAGCCGACCGCGTCGCCGAGGAGACCGGCACCCAGATCACCATGACCACCAAGCTCAGCGGCGAATCCTTCCTCACCCCTCCCGGTGACCTCTCCACTCTCGTGGGCAAAGCGGTAGAGGCCGAAACCGGCCGCACCCCGACCCTCTCCACCACCGGCGGGACCTCGGACGCTCGCTTCGTGAAGAACCACTGCCCCGTGGTCGAGTTTGGCCTCGTCGGCCACCGAATGCACCAGGTGGATGAACGCGTCCGCATCCGCGATATCGAGGTCCTCAAACGGGTCTACTCCCGTGTCCTCACCGATTACTTCGCCGACTAGTGCCACCGCCCTGTGCCCCCCGCGCAGGGCGCCCGCTCTCCCCCGCACCAACCGCGCCAATTCCGCGCTCCGCTCCTCCTTCATCTTGGCCCGTACAACTCAATCCAACGCGGCCCTCCCCACCGTCGCTTGATTTAGGCCCATGACGCCCCCCCATGCTCGTGCTACCTGAGTCCGCATGAGCAACATCCCCTCCAAAGACCAAATCCTGAAATGGATCACCGACAACCCCGGCAAACGCTCCAAGCGTGACATTGCCAAAGCCTTTGGCATCAAGGGGGCAGCTCGGATTGACCTGAAACGGATTCTCAAGGAACTCCAGGCCGAGGGGCATCTGGAAAAAACCGGGCGTACCTATCGTGACCCGGAAAAACTGCCTCCCGTCACGATCCTCTCCGTGCAAGCCCCCGACGATAACGGCGACCTCTTTGCGCGCCCTCTGGAATGGCATGGTGAAGGGGTGGAGCCGCGTGTGCTCTACAAACCCCGTACCGCAGACCCTGCCGTGGGCCAGGGCGACCGCATTCTGGCGAAACTGTTTGAAGCCGAAGGCGACGACCATCACTACACCGCCCGATTGATCCGCAAGATCGGCACCAACCCCCGCAAGATCCTCGGCATCTTCCGCAAACGCGATGAGGGGGGCGTTATTTCTCCGATCTCCAAGGGGTCCGATAAGGAGTGGCAGGTTCGGGGCGGTGACACCCACGGCGCCAAGGATGGAGAGTTGGTCGAAGGCGAACTTGCCGGGCCAAAGGCGCGGATGGGGGCACCTCGGGCGCGGATCACCATGCGCGTGGGCGACCCCGGCGAAGCCCGCGCGGTGTCGCTTATCGCGATCCATGAGCATGGTATCCCCGACAGCTTCCCCGACGCCGTGATCGCGCAGGCCGATGCCGCGAAACCTGCCGGGCTGAAAGGCCGCGAAGACTTGCGTGAATTGCCGCTGATCACCATCGACCCCGCCGATGCGCGCGATCACGATGATGCCTGCTACGCCCAGGCCGATGACGATCCCAAGAACAAGGGTGGCCATGTCATCTGGGTCGCGATTGCCGATGTGGCCCATTACGTCACGCCGGATTCGGCGCTGGACCGCGAGGCCCGCAAGCGCGGCAATTCCACCTATTTCCCGGACCGCGTGGTGCCGATGCTGCCCGATCGCCTGTCGGGGGATCTTTGCTCGCTCCACGAAGGGGTGCCGAGGGCGGTGATTGCCGTGCGGATGGTGATCGACGCCAAGGGCCAAAAGATCGGCCATACGTTCCACCGGGGCCTGATGAAATCCCATGCGTCGCTCAGTTACGAAGAGGCGCAGGCCGCCCAGGACGGCACGCCTTCGGCGCGGGCCGAGCCCCTCGTTCAGGGCGTTATCCGCCCTCTCTTCGCAGCCTATGACGCGCTGAAAATCGCCCGTGCCAAGCGGCAACCGCTGGAATTGGATCTGCCGGAGCGGCGGATTGAATTGGACGACAATGGCAAGGTCTCCTCCGTGGCCTTCAAGGACCGCCTCGACGCCCACAAGCTGATCGAGGAGTTCATGGTTCTGGCCAATGTCGCCGCCGCTGAAACCCTGATCGCCAAGCGCACGCCTTTGCTGTTCCGGGTCCACGAAGAACCCTCGCCCGAGAAGCTGGAAGCCCTGCGCGAGGTGGCCGACAGCGCCGGGCTGACGCTCGCCAAGGGGCAGGTTCTGCAAACGCGGCACCTGAATGATCTGTTGCGCGCGGCGGGCGAGGATACGTCCGAGCTGATCTCGATCTCGACCCTGCGGTCGATGCAGCAGGCCTATTACAATCCCGAAAACTTCGGTCACTTTGGCCTCGCCCTGAAAAGCTACGCGCATTTCACCTCTCCGATCCGGCGCTATGCGGATTTGATCGTGCACCGCGCTTTGGTCAGCGCCCACGGCTGGGGCAAGGACGGGCTGTCCCCCGATGAGATTGAGCGTCTGGAAGACACCGCAAAGCTGATTTCGGGAACCGAGCGACGGTCGATGGTAGCAGAGCGTGACACCTCGGACCGCTACCTTGCGGCCTATCTGTCGGACCGTGTGGGGGCCGAGTTTGGTGGGCGCATTTCCGGCATCGCCAAGTTCGGTGTGTTTGTGAAGCTGGACGAGACCGGGGCGGATGGCTTGTTGCCGATGCGATCGCTGGGGCATGAGTATTTCCACTACGATGCCGAGGCGCAAACCCTGATGGGCGCGGATACAGGCACGATGATTTCCATCGGCGACCGGGTCTTGGTGAAGCTGGCCGAAGCCGTGCCGGTCACTGGCGGGCTGATCCTGGAATTGCTTGAGCATGACGGCAAAGCCCCCGCCAAAGGCACGCGCCGGGGTAGTGGCCGGGGACGGGGCAAGGCCCCCGCGCGGCGTAAGGTAGGCGCGTCCAAGGGGGGTAAGACCAAACTACGCAAAAAGACCGCTCGGACCCGCACAAAGAGCTGACGCTAACGGTATGTTAACCTGATTGGGGCGAGGGTGACCGGCAAAAGGCCGCCCATCGCCCCTGCATTGTTCGCGGTTTTCCTGTAAGTTTGCCGTGAAGCCGCTATATTGTTGCGCTGTCGTGGATAGTCGAGCCTTGCCTATGTTTGCTCTTAGATACGCATCTTTTGTTGCCTTCTTGGCCTTCACGTTGCCCGCAATGGCAGCGCCGCCGGCGATTTCGCCGTTGCCCATGCCGCGGCCTGTATTGGGGCCCATTTTGGGGCCCGTGTCGGAGCTGGTTTCGGCGGTAGAGGTTGCCGCGCCGGAGCGTAGAGGCGTGTTGATTGAGGTCATCGCCGAAGAGGCGATTGAAGAAGCGTCGCGCGGCGGGACCGACGGCGTAAGCGTCGAAGTGCTGCCCGCCCTTGCCGACACGGAGACCGCCCAAACCCTTGGCACCCGATCGCCTGAAGACGAAAGCGTACTGGCGGTATTGGCGTCGCCGGTGCCCGTGGCACGGGGTGATGTGCCGGTTGAATTCGCCGCCCGTGCCGCCGTGCTTCGGGCCTCTGCCGAGGCGGAAGAAGCAGCGCAACGCCCGACCCGCGCCAATGATCCGGGGTTTCGGGCGTGGATTGAAGCGTTCAGGGAACGGGCACTTGCGGCGGGCATCAGCGCGGCGACGTTCGAGCAAGCCTTCGATGGGTTGCAGCTGAACACGCGGGTGTTGGAGAGGGACCGCAATCAGGCCGAATTCTCTCGGACCCTGTGGGAATATCTGGACTCGGCTGTTTCTGCGACTCGCATTCGCAACGGGCAAGAGGCGCGGGCAGAATGGCGCACGACGCTGTCGCGGATCGAGGAGCAGTTTCAGGTGGAGGCCGAAGTTGTGGTCGCCGTTTGGGGCCTGGAAAGCGCTTATGGGGCAACCCGCGGCAGCGAAGGGATCGTGGAGGCGATGGCCTCGCTCGCCTATGACGGGCGGCGGCAGGACTTCTTTGAGGCTCAGTTGATCGCGGCGTTGCAGATTATCGAGGCAGGCGACACGCAGGCCCGCAACATGACGGGGTCATGGGCCGGGGCGATGGGGCACACGCAGTTTATGCCGACCAGCTATCTGGAGTTCGCCCAGGATTTCGACGGTGATGGCCGCCGCAATATCTGGAGCGATAACCCCGTCGACGCGCTGGCCTCTACGGCGCATTATCTGGCGGAACACGGATGGGTCTACGGCCAGCCCTGGGGCATGGAAGTGCGCCTGCCGGACGGGTTCGACTACCGCCTCGCCGGAGAGCAGGAGCGCATCGGCGCTGCGTTCTGGAACAACCTTGGGGTGCGCCAGATCAACGGCGACCCGATTCCCGACCATGGGCCTGCGTCGATCCTGTTGCCCGGCGGGGCAGAGGGCGTGGCCTTGGTGGTGTTCAGCAACTTCCGGGTGATAGAACGTTATAACCCGGCCGATGCCTATGTGATCGCCATTGGCCACCTCAGCGATCGTATTGAGGGCGGGCGCGGGTTTCAGGCCGGATGGCCCCGCGGCGACCGGGCGTTGACCTTTGCCGAGAGGGAAGAGTTGCAGCGCCTGCTTTTGGCGGCGGGGCATTACGGCGAGGATATCGACGGGATCGTCGGGCCGATCACCATTGCAGCGGTGCGCAGCTATCAGGAAGCCGTGGGCGTGACGCCGGATGGCTATGCCTCCTTGCGGTTATTGGAGCGTTTACGGCGCGGCTAGGGATTGCGCCGGGCTACGCCCGTCGCCCGCGCGCCCTCCTCCGCGCAAAAGCGCGTCCTCGGGGCTGTAGCGGGGACTCGACTCCGAAACAGCGCCGGTCTAATTTGAGAACAAATCAGGAACAATTGCTGCCGCTCATGTCCACGCCCTCTCGTCATAACGTTGCCAACCGGCGGCGCATCCTCTCGCTATGGTTCCCGCGTTTGGGGGTAGAGCGGGTGCTGAGGGGGGAGCCGGGCCTTGCCGAAATGCCCCTGGTCACGGTGAGCGAGACGGGCAACCTCAGGCAATTGGCCGCGACCAGCGTGGCGGCGGAGCAGCAAGGGTTGGCAAGGGGGCAATCCCTGAGCGAGGCCATGGTGCTGTGTCCCGACCTGGTAACCCGCCCCGAGGATCTGGGGCGTGAGGCGGCGCTGTTGATGGCGCTGCGACGGTGGGCGGGGAAGTTCAGCCCTTGGGTATCAGAAGAGGGCCGCGAAAGCCTTTTGGTGGACCTAACCGGTTGCGCGCATCTGTTCGGCGGGGAAGAGCCGTTGTTCCGCCAAGTGCAGGAGGATTGCGCGGATTTGGGCCTGAGCGTTTGCGCGGGGATCGCCGATACGGCGGGGGCGGCTTGGGCCTTGGCGCGATACGCAGGCGGCCATGGCGTTGTGCAGGGGCGCAACGGTGACGCGATTGATCAAGAGGCCCGCGCCACGCGGTCGCGCGCCAGCAAGCGGCATTGGGTGAAGGGCGGGCCTGCGCCTGCCACGCAACTGGCGGGCGGCCCGGTGCATCGAATCGCCAAGCCGGGGGCCACACGGCAGGCCTTGGCCCCCCTGCCGATTGCCGCGTTGCGGGTGGATGCCGCCACCACGGCGGGGCTTGCGCGGTTGGGTCTGCGGCGGATCGGCGATGTGCTGACATTGCCCCGTGCCAGCCTGACGCGCCGTTTTGGGCAAGGCTTGATCAGGCGGTTGGATCAGGCGCTTGGGACGATGCCGGAACCGATCTCGCCCGCCGGGGCGCCCTTGCATTTTGCGGTGCGCTTAAGCTTGCCGGAACCGATTGGCCTGGAGGCGGATATCGCCGCTGGCTTGGACAGGCTTCTGCCGCCGCTGTGCGAGAAGCTCCGTGCCAAGGGGCGGGGCGCCCGGCGGGTCCGGTTGGAACTCAGCCGGGTGGAGGGGGACACCCAAACCATCGACATCGGCCTTGCGCGGGTGGCGGACCAGCCGGACAAGCTGAAACCCCTGTTCGAGATGAAGCTGGGGGACGTGGACGCAGGCTTTGGCATCGACCGCTTGCGGGTCATTGCCCATGTGACCGAACCGCTGCACGCGACCGAGCATAAAGGCGGATGGGCTGTGGCCCAAGAAAGCGCGGCCCCCCGGACGCTGGATCAAGACATGGCCGGCCAGATCGCTCGGCTTGGGGCACGGGTGGGGTTGGAGGCGATCCGCCGTGCCCGCCCCGCCGATAGCCATATCCCCGAGAAAACCTCGGTTCCCCTTGCCGCCGCCTGGTCCGAGGCGGAGGCCCCCGGCACCTGGCCCGCCCCCACACGGCCCCGCCCGCTCACCCTGTTCCCGCCCGAGCCTGTTACCGCCCCGGCGTTGCCCGATGTGCCCTCGGGGTTTCGCTGGCGGGGGCGCGATTTCACGACCCACAGCGCCCAAGGCCCAGAAA
Source organism: Rhodobacteraceae bacterium M385 (assembly GCA_025141835.1). Classification (NCBI taxonomy): domain Bacteria; kingdom Pseudomonadati; phylum Pseudomonadota; class Alphaproteobacteria; order Rhodobacterales; family Paracoccaceae; species Rhodobacteraceae bacterium M385. Next base: position 314,258 of record CP081102.1, read on the forward strand.
GAATCGCCCCGGAGTGGTGGTTGGATGAACGGCAGTGGCGCACCGGGGTGCGGGATTACTGGCGCGTCACAACCCAAGATGGCGCAAGGCTGTGGTTGTATTTCGCCCATGGGGGCGGCCAGTCGGGCGGGTGGTTTGCCCATGGGGACTTCGGTTAGCAACGGGCGCGTTGTTGCTTGCGCACGCCGTCCTGCTTACCGTGGCCCAATGACACCACCCTTCCGCATCCGCGCCCTTGGGGAGATTGCCATTCGCTGCGATGACCTTGCGCGGATGACCGCGTTCTATGGCGACGTCTTGGGACTCGAAAGGATGACGGGCAACGCCGCGCCAAACATCGTTTTCTTCAAGATCGCCGAAGGGTTTGGCGGGCATACGCAGATATTGGCTCTGTTTGATAACGACAAAGACCAAAGCCAAGCGCCACGGACAGGGGCCAAGTCATCCCTGCATCACATCGCGTTAACCGTATCCTACGCCGAGCAAGATGCCGTGATGGAATGGTACAGCATCTTGGGGCAACCCTACCGGGTCGAGCATTTCGGCTGGGTTGGATGGCGCGGTATCTTCACCGAAGACCCGGAGGGGAACACGGTAGAACTGGTCGCCTACGACGACAGTTTGAAAGCGAAATAGCGAAGACAAAGCAAAGGCTGACAGGGAAGCGGCAAGGCAAACGCCAGAAAGAGCCCCTGAAACTTCTGCACGCCCCCACCGGCGCGCAGAAGGTAAGCCACATACGGTACCACACCCCCAAAGGATACTCGTTAAACGACTAAGGTGGGTCCACTCCTAAGGCGGTGCGATAAGGCTTTGGGAACGTCGCTGAACGAGCGGAAACAGGCAGGTCGCCAACGTACACAACGCCCTGCCTAGGGTAGCGACTGCCAGTACTCAGGGCGCCGCGACCGTAAAAGGTTAATAAAAGGTTAACGAGCCGAGCGCCACTGTCGAAAAGGACAGGTTCTTGGGGCGGGAATGGGGCACGGGCGCTTGATTCGTCAGGCGCCCGTGGGGAAATCAGACCGCCGCTTTGCGCATCTCGTCGATGTAAATTTCGCGCAGACGGGCCGTGATATTGCCGGGGGTGCCGGTGCCGATGGTCTCTCCATCAATCTCGATGACGGGCATGACGAAAGTGGTGGCAGAGGTCACAAATGCCTCGTCCGCTTGCTTGGCCTCATCCATGGTGAAGGGGCGTTCTTCCACCTTCATCTGGGCTTCTTTTGCCATGCGCAGCACGGCGGTGCGGGTGATGCCGGAAAGGATTTCATGGCCCAGATGGCGGGTGATGATCGTGTTGCCTTTCACGATATAGGCGTTGTTCGAGGTGCCCTCGGTCACGACCCCATCTTCGACCATCCAAGCGTCATGGGCGCCGGCAGCCTTGGCGGCCATCTTGCCCATGGAGGGGTAAAGGAGTTGCACGGTTTTGATATCCCGGCGGCCCCAACGTTGATCTTCGATCGAGATGATCTTCATGCCCGTCTTTGCCATCGGGTTATCGGCAAGGCCGGGTTTGTTCTGGGTGAACAGCACAATGGTGGGGGTGGCGTCTTCGGGGTAGGCGAAATCACGGTCGGCAGCGCCACGGGTGACCTGAAGGTAAATCAGCCCCTCGTCGATATCGTTGAGGCGCACCAATTCACGGTGGATTTCCAGCAGCTCTTCTTCCGTCGTGGGGTTGGCCATTTCCAGCTCATCCAAGGACCGCTGAAGACGTTTGGCATGGCCGTCAAAGTCGATCAGTTTGCCGTCCAGGACGCTGGTGACCTCATAGACGCCGTCTGCAAACAGGAACCCACGGTCAAAGATCGAGACAGTGGCTTCGGCTTCGGGCAAATACTGGCCGTTTACATAGACGGTTCGGGTCATGGGCAGGGTCCTTTCATGGTCGATCCACGTCTAGAGCCGAGAGAGAATCCATTCAATGGCCCATTCGACGCGGGCCGTAGAATAGGAATGCCCGCCGCCGAATTCGCAAAAGACCAAGGCGTCGTTGCTGGCATTTTCACCACCAAGGCACCGCATCCCATCGGGCGCCTGCATTGCGGCCGGGCGGCCGTAGCCGCCCGCGGTGCCGTACATGTCCAGCACCTCCCAGATGTTGCCTTGGGCGGTTCCGCCAATGGCGCGGCCTTCCTGCGGCACGGTGGTGTCTGCGTCGCCGTGGATGTGGACGATCGTGGTCGCGGGAGAGGGGCAATCGGCGGGCGTTGGCGACCAGAAGGTGCCTGCGTAGGGGACAAAGCCCGCGAAGGATTCAGACATCTCGCAGGCAAGGGTCCATGTCATCATTCCCCCGGCGCTAAATCCGGTGGAGATCAGGCGAGATTGGTCGAGAGGGATGCGGCGAGAGACATCAGCGATCACGGCCGTGACGTAGTCCATCTCGGCGGCCTCGGATTGAGCCGGGTCACTCGGACGGTGGGCGAGGTTCCAGTCATCGGCGTCGGCGTTGAGGGCGATGAATGCCATGCCAAGGCGGTCGGCCATGGCGCGCAGGGAGGCGTTGCGCATCGCGCCGTTGGCAGAGCCACGGTAGCCGTGGGCGTGAAAAAACGCGCCGGTTGGCTCGGTTGGGCCGTCGGGCATGTAGTAGCGATAGGTGCGGTCGCCCGGAACGGTACAATCAGTGTCGGGGCCACAGGCCATGGCGGGTGTTGTGAACAGGGCGAGGGCGGCGATGAGGATTGGGCGCATTGGAAAGCTCCGGGTTTGGCGTGCCGGAGAGTGACCTGTTTCGGGCGGAGTTGCACCTTAACTTCGTGTGAGGTGGACGAGGGGACGGGAGCGAGGGGCCAGCCCCTCGCGCTCCCCGGAGGTGTATTTGCCAAGATGAAGGAGCGCTCAGCCCCAGAGCGCAGGTTCCGGGGGATGAACGGTAGAGCCGTCGAAGGTGAGCGGTGGGGTGCGATCTTCGGCCAGGAGAAGGGGGCCGTCGAGGTCCACGATTTCGGCGCCTTGGGCGACAAGCATGGCGGGGGCCATGGCGAGGCTGGAGCCAACCATGCACCCGACCATTACGGTGTAACCTTCAGCGCGGGCGGCATCGCGCAGGGCGAGCGCCTCGGTCAGGCCACCGGTCTTGTCGAGCTTGATGTTGACCATATCGTATTTGCCTCTGAGGCCGGGCAGGGAGGCGCGGTCATGGCAGGATTCATCTGCGCATACAGGCAGGGGGCGGGCGATTTCGGCCAGCATGTCATCTTCACCCACGGGCAGGGGTTGTTCCACCATCTGCACCCCAAGTCGGATCAGGTGAGGGGCGAGGTCGGAGTAGACATCGGCGGTCCAGCCTTCATTGGCGTCCACGATGATGGCGGCCTTGGGTGCGCCGGCGCGGACCGCTTCGAGGCGGGCCATATCATCGGGGGTGCCGAGTTTGATTTTCAGAAGCGGGCGGTGGCCGTGTTTGGCGGCAGCAGCGCGCATGTTCTCGGGCGTGTCGAGGGAGAGGGTGAAAGCGCTGGTGACAGGTTGGGGGCGCGCGATGTCGAACAGGTCCCAGGCCCGGCGACCTTGTGTTTTCGCGGCCAAGTCTATTAACGCGCAATCGAGGGCGTTGCGGGCGGCCCCGGCAGGCAGGGCCGAGACATCGCCGTGCGATGCCTCGAGCTGTGCTGTGACGCTATCGAGGGATTCCCCATAGCGGCCATAGGGAACGCATTCGCCGCGCCCGATATGGCCATCTTGTTCGACCGTAACGGTCAGCACCTGAGCCTCGGTCCTTGATCCGCGAGAGATGGTAAAGACCTCGGCCAAACGGAAGCTGTCACGGGTGATCTGCATCACAGCGCTTCCAGCGCGTCACAGAGGCGGCCCGCGCCTTGGCGGAACGGATCGGCGGTGGGCAGGCCCATGCGTTTTTCGATATCGGCAAGGCATTGCAGCGCCTCGTCTTCCCCCAGAGCAGCGGTGTTGACGGAGATGCCTACGACCTCGGCCTTGGGGTTGGCGATGCGGGCAAGCGGCAGGGCGGTGTCACGCAGGGCTTCGAGCGTCGGCAGGGAATAGCCGGGCAGGCCCCGCATATGGGTGCGGGTCGGCTCGTGCGAGAGGATCAGCGCATCGGGTTGGCCGCCGTGGATCAGGGCCATGGTAACGCCAGAATAGGACACGTGGAACAGGCTGCCCTGACCTTCGATCATGTCCCAGTGATCCTCATCATTGTCGGGTGTCAGCCATTCGACGGCACCGGCCATGAAGTCTGCAATCACGGCGTCCAGCGGGACGCCGTCGCCGGTCACGAGAATGCCAGTCTGACCTGTGGCACGGAAGCTCGACTTCAGGCCACGGGCCTTCATTTCCTTGTCCATCGCCAGGGACGTATACATTTTGCCCGCCGAGCAATCGGTGCCCACCGCCAAGCAGCGCTTGCCTGTGCGTTTGACGCCATTGGCGATTGGGTAATCGACCGAGGGGATACGCACATCGTGCAGGGTACGCCCGTATTCCTTGGCAACAGCCACCAGATCGGGTTCGTCGTTGAGCAGGTTGTGCAGGCCAGAGGCGATGTCGAAGCCCTCGGCCAGTGCCTCGATCAACACGCGCTTCCAGGAGCTGGAGATCACGCCGCCCCGGTTCGCCACGCCGACCACCAGCGTTTTCGCGCCGGATGCTTTGGCGGCGGTAAGGTCCATATCGGCGGCTTTTACATCGGCGTTGCAGCCCTCCATGCGGAACTGGCCGATTACATTCTCGGGGCGCCAGTCGCGGATGCCTTGGGCGACCTTTGCGGCCAGTTGGTCGGGCGCGTCGCCCAGAAACAGAAGATACGGTGTTTCGATCATCGGAGAGGCCCCTTGCGCGGAATAAGTAGGTGTCACGGCAAATTAGCCGCGTTCCGGCGCACATACTGCGAAAAATGGGGCGTAGCCGAGGTTAATTGCGGAAGATTTTCGCGTGGCTGGAGGTATCGCGCAAAAATTGTGCGCGTGGCTCAGGTTTGCGTCAGCAATCCTGCGGGGCGCGAGTCTGCCAAGACGAAATCAACCGGCGCGGTCGTTGCTGTGGCAGTGTTGCGCTTGAACTCATAGCGCATCAGATCGCCATCCTCAGAGGAGGCAACGATCAACGCCTGATAGAGATGCTGAGGGCCGTCGTAGATGTCGATCAACCCGCGCAAACGAGGCGCTTCTTCCGCCATAACGGCGAAGCCACGGTCGGACATTTCGATGATTGCAAAAGCTTCATCCCCTACATGAACGGACCGCGTGGCGCGTTTGCGTTTGCCTTGCCGTTGGGCGGCGGCAAGCTGGTCACGTAATTCTTTCGGTAGGTATTCAGACATAGGAACCTCTGACCAATTGGGGTCGCACGCCATGCAAGGTGGCGAACTTTCGTGTCAGGTCAATGACGTATATCGGACATTTCCCTTACATTGAGGCGACTTTGCAGGGGCAGCGTTAATATTTCCTTACTGGCTTGGGGCGGCCGTAAACGCTGCGGTGCAGAGATTTTCTAGAAGAAATCAGATATTTTTGACCTGTGCGCCGATGCCTAGGCGCCCGTGCGTGCCTTCGCCTATACGCACCGCCCCTGCGGCCCTACATCCGACTCAGCACATGGAGGAGCGGAAGATGGGTCTGTTGGTAGACGGAAAGTGGCAAGATACTTGGTACGACACCAAAAAATCAGGCGGTGCGTTCAAGCGGACCGAGGCGCAGTTTCGCAACTGGATCACGGCGGATGGCAGCGCGGGGCCAAGCGGTGAGGGCGGCTTCAAGGCCGAAAGCGGGCGCTACCATCTTTATGTCTCCCATGCCTGCCCTTGGGCGAACCGGGCGCTGATCTTTCGGGCGTTGAAGGGGCTGGAGTCGCATATCTCTATCTCGGTCGTGCATCCCGATATGTTGGGCGAAGGCTGGACCTTTGCCACCGATTTCGACGGCGCGACGGGCGACACGCTTTATGGGCTGCCGTTCGCCCGCGACATCTACACCAAGGCGCAACCTGATGTGACGACCCGTGTGACCGTGCCAATTCTGTGGGACAAAGAACGCGAAACCATCGTGTCAAACGAGAGCGCCGAGATCATTCGCATGTTCAACAGCGCCTTTAATGACATCACCGGCAATACCGATGATTACTACCCCGACGCTCTGCGCGACCAGATCGACCAAATCAACGCCCGCGTCTATTCCGACGTGAACAACGGCGTCTACAAATCCGGTTTCGCCACCTCGCAAGAGGCGTATGACAACGCTGTGTACACATTGTTCGATGCGCTGGATTGGCTGGAGGGGATCTTGGCCGAAAGCCGCTACCTGACGGGCGACAGGATTACCGAGGCCGATTGGCGGCTGTTCACCACGCTGATCCGCTTCGATCTGGTCTATCACCTGCACTTCAAATGCAATCGCAAGCGGATTGTGGATTACCCGAACCTCTGGGCTTACACGCGTGAGCTGTACCAATGGCCCGGCGTGGAAGGTCAGGTGAACTTCGATCACATCGTGCGCCATTACCACTATAGCCACGAGACGATTAACCCGCACCGGATCATCCCGATCAATCCGGTGATCGACTGGATGGAACCCCACGGTCGCGCGAGCCTCTAAAGCGCATTGCGGGCGGACTGGTTTTCGGCTTCAAAAGGCGTCATGAGCACGCCTTCCCCGAAACGAGACCACGGCGGTGGTCTGGATGCCGCCGCCGCTGAATACGGCGGCGATCCGCGCGCGTGGCTGGACCTTTCCACGGGGATCAACCCCATTGCCTATCCGGTGGGCGAGTTGTCGCCGGATGTCTGGGGGCGCCTGCCTGACACGGGGGCAATGTCCCGCCTGCTGGATGCGGCCCGTGCCTTCTGGTCTGTGCCCGATGGGGTGCAGATCATCGCGGCCGCCGGGGCCTCTCCCCTTATCGCGCGGATGCCGGAACTGGGGGCGGGGGACGAGGTCTATATCCCGACTCCCACCTATAACGAACACGCCGCCGCCTTTGCCGCGCGCCGCTGGCATGTCTGGGATGATCCCGCCGTGCCCGTTCATGTCTACGTGCATCCCAATAATCCCGATGGGCGGCTCTGGCCGGGCAGCAAGATCGGCAGGCGGGGCCTTACCATCGTCGATGAAAGCTTCTGCGACACGGTGCCGGACCAAAGCCACATCGCGCGGGCGGCAGAGCCTCGGGTGATTGTACTGAAAAGTTTTGGCAAGTTCTGGGGCCTTGCGGGGATACGGCTGGGCTTCGCCATGGCCCTGCCCGAAACCTTCGCGCCCGCAGGCCAAGCGAACCTGCAAGAGCTGATGGGGCCGTGGTCCGTCTCTGGCCCGGCGCTGGAAGTGGGCGCGCGGGCCTTACAAGATCACGCCTGGGCCGACGCCACCCGCGAACGACTGGCAAAAGACGCGAAACGGCTCGATGGCCTGATGTGTGCCACGGGGGCAACGCTTGTCGGCGGCACGACCCTGTTTCGCACCTATGCGCTCCCCGATGCAGAGGCGATGCAGGCGCGTTTGGCGAAACACCATATCTGGACCCGCATCTTTCCCTATTCCGACCACTGGATTCGCCTTGGCCTGCCGGGGACCGAGGCCGATTGGACCCGGCTAGAGGCCGCCCTGTGATCGCGACGGCCCCTCTGCTTGTGACGGCGATGGTGCTGGATGCGCTGGTGGGAGAGCCGCGGTGGCTCTGGTCCCGTGTGACCCACCCGATTGTGCTGATCGGGCGTTTGATTGGCTGGTGTGACCGCCGTTTTAACAGGGGCGCGCAGGGACGTAACGGCGTGTTGGTGATGGTTGGTCTGGGCCTAGGGGCAATTGCGCTTGGATGGCTGATCGCGGCACTTCCCCTTGGGTGGTTGTGGCAAATTCTTATTGCCGCAGCGCTTTTGGCGCAGAAATCGCTGGTGCAGCATGTGGCGGCTGTGGCCGATGGCCTGCGCCGCTCGCTTGACGAGGGGAAGCGGGAAGTGGCGATGATCGTGGGGCGCGATACCGGCCCCTTGGATGCCCCCGCCGTGGCCCGCGCCGCGATTGAAAGCGCGGCCGAGAATATGTCCGACGGCGTGGTTGCGCCCGCATTTTGGTTTCTGTTGGGCGGGTTGCCGGGGCTGTTGCTTTATAAAGTTACGAACACGGCAGATTCGATGATCGGCCACCGCACGCCCGAGCACGAGGCGTTTGGATGGGCCGCCGCCCGTCTGGACGACGTGCTGAACTACATTCCCGCGCGCCTGACGGCGCTTTTGATTGCGCTGACCCACGGGATGGCCGCTCTGCGCTGCGCTAATCGCGATGGTGGCAAGCATCGGTCGGTGAATGCCGGTTGGCCCGAAGCGGCGATGGCCTCAACCCTCGGCCTGTCCCTATCGGGACCGCGCGCCTACGGCGGCGAGATGACCGCCGACGCGGCCTTGAACGAAGGCGGCACCCGCGATGCGACGCCCGGCGATATCGCGGCGGCGGTGGGTGTCTTGTGGCGTGTATGGGCGGCGTTGCTGATCGGCGCTCTGCTGCTTGCGATTATCTGAATGCTTGCGAGCCGCGCTTGGCACGTTAATCTGCCCCCAAATTAATTGCTTACAAGGTTGCCCCCATGCGTTTTCTCGCCCCGCTTCTTTTGTCACTCACAATCGGCACCGCCGCACACGCGCAACAATGCGGGGGTGATTTCGGCCAATTCGTCCAAGGCCTACGGGCCGAAGCCGCCACGCGTGGCCATAGCCAAGAGGCGATTGACGGCTTCTTCCGCCATGCCAGCTATTATCAACGGGCCCTTGATGCGGACCGACGACAGGGCATCTTCACGGTGCCTTTCACCGATTTCGCCCGCCGTCTGATCAGCCAGGGGCGTATGGACAACGGCCGCCGCAATGCGGAACGCCAAGCCGCCACCTTCAACGAGATCGAGCGCCGCTTTGGCGTGTCGCGCGGCATCCTTCTGGCCTTCTGGGCGTTTGAAACCGACTACGGCGCGTTCCAAGGGGATTACAATACGCTCGATAGCCTTGTGACACTCGCCCATGATTGCCGTCGGCCAGAGCTGTTCCGCCCCGAGGTTTTCGGCGCGTTGGAGCTGTATGAGAACGGCGATTTCGACCCGGTGAACACCGTCGGCGCTTGGGCCGGGGAAATCGGCATGGTGCAGATGTTGCCCGAAGATATCGTGGCCCACGGGATGGACGGCGATGGCGATGGTCATGTGTCGCTGCAAACCTCCGCCCCTGATGCGCTGATGTCGGGTGCGAATATCCTTTCGTCCCTCGGCTGGCGCTCGGGCGAGCCTTGGTTGGTGGAAATCACCGTGCCGCAGGATCTGGATTGGTATCAGACCGGCATCCACACCACCCGCCGCGTCAGCGATTGGGAGGCGGATGGCGTCTCGGGCCGCTCAGGCGCGTTGCCGATGCGCAATGCTCAAGCTTCCATCGTCCTGCCACAAGGGCGCAACGGGCCAGCCTTTATGGCCTATCAGAACTTCAACGTTCTGTTCGAGTGGAACCAGAGTTTCACCTACGTGCTGACCGCCGCCTACTTTGCTACCCGTCTTGAAGGCGCGCCGGTGTTTGATGCCCGCAACCCCGAGGCTGGCCTGAACGGCGACCAGATGCGCGCCTTGCAAACAGCGCTGGCGGCCCGTGGCCATGATGTGGGCCGGATCGACGGTATCCTAGGTTCCGGCACCCGCGCTGCGGTGCGTGAAGAACAGCGTCGCTTGGGAATGCCCGCCGACGCTTGGCCCACCCGCGCTTTGTTGAACGCGCTATGAGCCGGTATGCAGTAGCGGCGATGGCGGTGGCATTGGCCACTCCTGTCGCGGCGCAAGATGTCGCCTCTGATTTTTCCAATGCCTTCACGCAGGCTTATGGTAGCGGAGCAGCCGAGCCCGTCTCGGCCCGTCTTCGCGGGCTAAGCATCATTGCCGATCTTGAGGGCAATTGGATCGACGCAGGGCAGGTGATGAACGGTTCGGCCTATGATGCTGCGCTCGCCGAGCAATCATGTTCGTTTATCTATCGGGTCATCGCCACCGACGGGGCGTTCGGGTTTACACTCGAGACCTCTCGTCGAGGGGAGTTGCAGGGCGATCAGACAGAGTTTGTCTTCAACTCGGGGTCTTATTTTACCTACGTCAGCGATCTTGATGGCGTGGCACTGCGCCTTTTCCAGACTGATGATCCGCTGAGCCTGGATCCCGGCTTGTTGGAATCGACGATCGTCGCGCCGGGCATGTCCGGTGTTGCGCGTGTCGAACTGGTGGGGCCGGACGTGTTGTTGATCGACAGCCCGACAGCCGCGCCTATGGTCCTGACGCGCTGCTCTTAAGCGACCAGCGTTTCAGCCGCTTTCAGATCCACGCTCACCAACTGGCTCACGCCTTGCTCCCCCATGGTCACGCCGAACAGGCGGTCCATGCGGGCCATGGTGACGGCGTGGTGGGTGATGGTCAGGAAGCGCGTGTTGGTCATGCGCGTCATCTCATCAAGCATGTCGCAGAAGCGGGTGACGTTGGCGTCGTCCAATGGCGCGTCAACCTCGTCCAGCACACAGATGGGGGCAGGGTTTGCAAGGAACACGCCAAAGATCAGCGCCAGCGCGGTCAGGGTCTGCTCACCGCCCGATAGCAGGGACAGGGTGGACAGTTTCTTACCGGGAGGTTGGCAGAGAATTTCCAGCCCGGCTTCCAGCGGATCATCGGATTCCACCAGAACCAAGCGCGCCTCGCCGCCCCCGAACAGGTGTGTGAACAGACGCGAGAAATTCTCGTTCACCTCGTCGAACGCCTTCAACAGACGCTCTCGCCCCTCTTTGTTGAGGCTGTTGATCCCGGTGCGCAGCTTGGCAATCGCCTCTTCCAGATCGACCTTCTCATTGGCCAGCGTGTCGTGTTCTTCGCGGACCTCACGGCTGTCTTCCTCCGCCCGCAGGTTCACCGCGCCAAGGGCGTCGCGCTGACGGCGCAGGCGCATGACGTTTTGTTCGATGTGATCAGCCGTGGGCATCGGTTCGGGCAAATCGCCAAGGGTTTCCAGAAGCGTTTCCGGGGTCAGCTCCATCTCTTCGGTGATGCGATCGGCGGCGGCTTGAACGGCCTCCTGTGCGGCGTCGCGGCGGGCTTCAGCAGCGGCGCGGAGTTCGCGGGCCTCGGACGCGGCGCGTTCGGTATCACGCTCCGTGCCGCTGGCAGCGCGCAGGTTCATTTCTCCGACCGACAGCGCATCGGCAGAGGCGGCCTTGCGGGCCTCGGACTCAGAGATCTGAATGGCGAGCTGTTCACGCCGCATAGCAATTTCGCCGGGCTTCTGGCGGGCGTCGATCAGGGCGGCTTCGGCCTCACCGCGGCGTTTTTCCAGCTCGGCCAGGCGCGAGGCGGCGTTGGTTAAGCGGTTCTGCCAGTTGGTAATTTCGGTGCCGATTTTGGCGATGCGCGACACGCGATCTTCGCCGTCACGCTTGACCTCATCAAAGGCCGCACGTTTGGCGAGCATGGTCATCCGCGCCGCTTCCACCGTGGTTTTCACGTCGGCCAAGCGGCCACGCACGGCGTCCAGATCGTCCAATTCGGCCAAGGCATCTTGCGCACGGGTCAATTCGGCGCGGGCGGTATCGGCCTCTTCCGCGTGGCGCGAGGCGGTCAGGCGAAGGGTTTCCAACTTGCCGTCCAGTACGCTTTGATCGGCCTCGGCGCGGGCGGCGGCGCGGCTGGCTTGGCTCAGCTGCGTTTCCGCGTCTCGCCGGGCGGTGCGGGCGGATTTATCGGCTTCGGTCAGTTGGTTAAGGCGCTGCGCCAAATCTTCATGGGCGGCCTTGGCGGTGTCTGCCTTTGCCCGAGCGCGGAGCCGTTCCTCCTCCAATTCAGACAGGCGGTTTGCCTGCTCCAACCGCCGCGCGGCGGTGGACACGGCATCGGCGGCGGCGACGGCAAAACCGTCCCAACGCCAAAGATCGCCCTCGCGGCTGACAAGGCGTTGACCGGGCTGCAATTCGGGTTGCAGGCGGGGGCCGTCGGCGGCGTCGATGATGCCCACTTGCGACAGGCGACGGCCCAGAACTGCGGGGGCTTTTGCGACCTCCGCGGCGGGCTGCGCACCCGTCGGCAAGGCGGCTGATGCGTCGTATCCGGGCAGGTCTGTCCAGCCTGTTGCGCCCGCCGATGTCGCGCGGGCGGCCTTTAGATCATCGGAAAGGGCGGCGCCGATTGCGGCCTCAAATCCCGGGGAAACCTTAATCTCGTCAAGGACTTGGTCGCCATCGCCCCGATCCCGTTCCAGCACGCGCGCCAGCGCCGTGACCTCTGCATCCAACGTGCCTGCGCGGCCCTCGGCCTCGGACCGGGCAGAGCGTGCTTCGGTCTCGTGGGTTTGGGCGTCGGCACGGGCGGATTCCGTTTCCAGCAGGGTTTCTTCGGCGCGGGCCGCTAGATCTGTGGCGCGGGTGAGGGCGTCTGTGGCCTCTTCTGCTTCGCGCTTGAGGGTCTGTAACCGATCTGCCGCGTCGTTGGCGGCTTTTTCCGCTGCCTGGGCGTCTGCGATGTTGCGGGTAACGGCTTTCTCCGCCTCTCCCATACGACGTTCGATCGCTTGGTAGCGTGCGGCAAGGGCGGCAGATTGCTCTGTAAGATCAGAGAGTTCCGCCTCTTGCCCCGCCAAAACACTGCGGGCGTCGGTGACTGCGTCGCGGGCGTCGCCAAGGCGGTCATCCTGGCCCTTTTGTGCCCGCTGCAAATCGGCCCGTTCATCTTGCAACCGGGCGACGGTTTCGCCGGCATCTGCGTTCAATGCCTCTTCCCGCTCGCGGTCTTTGTCGATCTGGGTGATGCGGTTGGTCAGGGTTTCCACGGCGGCGGCGGCACGGTCTGCTTCGGCCTGCAAACTATCGCGTTCCACCAGCAAACGTTGAAGAATTGCGGCGGCGATTGTGTCTTCTTCGCGCAAGGGGGGCAGCGCTTCTTCCGCCGCTTCGCGGGCCTTCACGGCCTCTAACGCGGCGGTTTCTGCCTGTGCGGCAGTGGCGAGGCCTGCGCGCAATGCTTCTTCCGCGCGGAGGCGGGCGGCGTCTGCGTCGCGCCAGCGCACGAACAGCAACAGGCCTTCCGTCAGGCGCAGCTCGGACCCGATCTCGCGGTAGCGGGAGGCTTGTTTTGCCTGTCTTGCCAAGGTGTTAAGCTGTCCGCTGAGTTGGTCGAGAACATCATCGGTGCGCGACAGATTTGCCTCGGCGCCCTTCAGTTTCAGCTCCGCCTCATGGCGGCGTTGATAGAGGCCCGAGATGCCTGCGGCCTCTTCCAAGATGCGGCGACGGGCTTTGGGGCGGGCGTTGATCAGCTCGGAAATCTGGCCTTGGCGGACCAAAGCTGGGCTGTGCGCGCCGGTAGAGGCGTCGGCAAACAGCATCGAGACATCGCGGGCGCGCACGTCTTTTCCGTTTAGTTTATAAGCACTTCCGGCATCTCGCGTGATGCGGCGGATGATGTCGATCTGGTCTTCATCGTTGAAACCAGCGGGCGCGAGGCGGTCTTTGTTATCGATCTGCAAAGATACTTCGGCAAAGTTGCGGGCGTTGCGGGTGGCGGCGCCGCCGAAGATGACGTCTTCCATGCCTGCGCCGCGCATCGCGGTGGGGCGGTTTTCGCCCATCACCCAACGTAACGCCTCGAGAAGATTGGATTTTCCGCATCCGTTCGGCCCGACAACACCGGTCAACCCATCGGCGATCACGAGGTCCGTGGGATCGACGAAGGATTTAAACCCGTTCAATCTGAGCTTCGTGAAACGCACCTGTCCTGCCCTTTGTCTGTCGCGATTCTTCTGACGGGTACTCTACGCGGAGGGCTGCCGGGCGAGTCAACGGACGAGGGGCGTATATCGTGTGTTTTGGCGGGTTATCCCCAAGATATGCGCCTATAGGCGAAACCTATGTTTCGGGGCGCAGGCCGGCACAAGTATATCAATGGTATATCAATCGGGTTTTCCCCTGCGAGCGGGCGGCGGGCCTAGGCCCGCCCTACGGACCGCCTCAGGGGCAAATCAAATTCGCCCTCATCACGTTCTGATCGCCGCGCAGGCTGTCGGTGTCAACGGCGCATCCGGTGGCTTGTTCCATCGCTTGGCCCGCGCGGTGAACAATGGCCCCGATGGAGGGGAAAGGCATGGGGTTCGTACGGATCGCCTCGGCCCGGTGGCCGTTGCGGCGGACAGAAAACTCCGCGCCATCCACGGTGACGTAAGTGGGCGGAATGCCCATCATCGCGGGAGAGGGGCTATCGCAGGCAGCGAGCGCAAGGAACAGGGCGGGCACGGCGGGGAGGTGGAGTAAGAAACGCATGCTCCAGCATTCCCGCGACATGGTTAACAAATCGTTACTGCAACAGGGGAAGGAACCATGCGTAAGGCGTGGTTGAGAACACGGTCGCGGAGTGTTATTATCCCTTATGCCCGGCGCCGGGGTTCAACAGGTGCATTGTAATGGAGGATAGAGTCCTGACCGGACTTAACCAAGCGGAGGCCAAGACCTCTGCATCCGCAGCGCCCACAACTTCGAAACGGGCCCGGACTCAAACCGCTTATACCAGCGAAGAGCTGCTAGAGCGCATTCTGACATCCCTTGATGACGACAAAGCCGAAGATGTCGTGCAGATTGATCTGCGCGGAAAATCCTCGATTGGCGATTATATGGTCGTGGCTTCTGGTCGCTCCACCCGCCAAGTTTCGGCCATGGCCGAGAAGCTGGTGGACAAGCTGAAGCAGGAATACGGCCTGTATTCCAAGATCGAAGGCAAGGACACGGGCGACTGGGTGTTGATTGATACCGCCGATGTCGTCGTCCACATTTTCCGCCCTGAAGTGCGAGAGTTCTATCAGCTTGAGAAGATGTGGCAGCCCGAGGCGGCACCTGCGGCGGGTTCAGAAGGCTGAAGGTTCATCTGTGCGTCGTGGGCCGCCTGAAAGGCGGGCCCGAGAAGGCGTTGATCGACGATTATCTGAGACGTTTCGACAAGACGGGCCGCGGCCTTGGGCTGTCGCTTGGGCAGCTCATCGAGGTCGAGGACCGCAAAGGCGGCGGCATGGCGGCGGAGGCGGAATTGATTCGCGCCCGCCTGCCCGGTACCGCGTTTTGGGTGATGGATGAACGGGGGGAGGTTATGACCTCTCCTACCTTTGCGGACCGTTTGGGGGCGCAAAGGGATAAAGGCGTGGGTGATTTGGCGCTGGTGATCGGCGGCGCGGATGGGATTGATCCTGCGCTGAGGGCCGATGCCGGGATGGCGATTTCCTTCGGCAAAATGGTGTGGCCCCACATGCTGGCGCGGGTGATGCTGACCGAGCAATTGTACCGTGCGGCGTCCATTCTGGCGGGAAGCCCCTATCACCGGGTGTGACCGGCGACCTACCGCATCAATATCCGCTGACTGTTGCGCCGCAGGATCAGCAAGCCAAGGGCCAGCGGCACCAACCCCCAGATCAGCATCAGTGGGACCGAGATGAAATCGGGTCCATAGGTGGGGTAGACCCCTTGCCGAAACAGTGCGGTGAAGTGAATCCACGGGGTCCAATCAAGGATGGATTGGATGGTGGTAGGCAAATCCTCATACAGAAAGAACACGCCCGAGCCGATTAACAGAGGGCGCGAGGCGATCACCCAGATTTGGGCGTAAACCGGGAAAAGCCCGGAAAGGGCGCAATTCAAGGTGCCATGGCCAAGCCCCAACAGCGCCGCAAGCGCCATGGCCGAGATCATGTAGCGAATTTCCAGCACGGCGGTTGTGTCGGTGAACTTTAGGACGCCGAACAGCACAAGGCTGGCGATGGCGACACTTGTCAGCGTGTTGAGGATAAACCGCGCCAGAACCGCGTCGATCCAGCAGACGGCAGGATACATCAGCAAGGGCCGAGAGAACGCCAGCGCGTTCATCACCGTGGAGAGGGTGAGGCTATAGAGAAGGAACGGCAGGTATCCGGTGGTGTAAAACAGCAGAAACGAACTGCCCAAGCTGGGGCTACGGATCAGCATGGAGAAGACGAAAGACATCACGATCAGGGCGCCGACGGGTTCCACCACGGCCCAGATATAGCCCCCCGGAGACCGGCCATAGCGCGTGGACATTTCGCGCAGCATCAGCGCGATGATCGCGCGGGCCGAGGCAAAGCTGGTGGCACGGGATCTGGCACGGCCTACGGGGGCGTGGATGGTTGTGAGGCTGGTCAAAATGCCGGGTCCATCATGTTTTATTAAACCTCTTTGCGTAGGGATGATTCCAGAAGGGAAAGGTCACGTGATCTGGTAGCGGGTTGCGCGGTGTCCCTGAGATTAACCACGCAAGGATTGCCAAACCGTTGACTGAAGCCACGATAATTCAAAATCCCCCTGCCTCGGTGCAGCGGCGCATTCGGATTAATACGGTGCCCGCGCAACGGGCGCGGATGCGGTGGCGGCACTGGGGGATCGCTGTCTCGTTCATCTTGCTGGTGCTGGCCCCGCTTGGGGCGGCGGCGTTCTATCTGTACCGGGTGGCGGTGGATCAATACGCCTCGACCACCGGGTTTACGGTCCGGCAGAATGAAACCGGCGCTGCAACCGATGTTTTGGGCGGACTGGCGGCCTTTGCGGGCGGCGGGGGCAGCGGGCAGGCCGATGCGGATATTCTGTTCGAATACATTGTCAGTCAGGAACTGGTGCAGCGTTTGGATGAACGGCTGGACCTCGTGGGCCATTACGCGGCCCCTTATGACGAGGATCCAGTTTTTGCCCTGCCGCCTGACACGACGATCGAAGGGTTGGTGGACCATTGGCAACGCATTGTGCGGATCAGTTACAGCCAATCCTCGGGGCTTATTGAACTGCGGGTACTGGCGTTTGAACCAGAGATGGCCCGCACCATCGCCCGCGCAATTATCGAGGAAAGCCAAGAGCTTGTGAATGCGCTCAACAGCACCGCCCGCAACGACGCGATGCAGTTTGCCGAACAGGATCTGGAGGCTGCCTTGCTACGCCTTCGGGGGGCACGCGAAGCCCTGACCGCGTTTCGCACCCGCACACAGATTGTGGACCCGGAAAGTGATTTGCAAGGGCGGATGGGGGTGCTGAACAACCTGCAACAGCAGTTGGCCGAGGCGCTGATTGAGAATGATCTACTAAGCGAGAATACGGGTAATCCCAACGACCCGCGCCTGCGCCAATCGGCACAGCGCATCGGGGTCATCCGCGAACGCATTGCGCTGGAACGGCAGAACTTCACCGAGGCCGACGCTCAGGTCGGGGGGGAAGATTACCCGACCCTTATTGCCGAATATGAAGGGCTGGTTGTGGACCGTGAATTTGCAGAAGGCAGCTACCGCGCGGCCTTGACGGCGTTGGACCTTGCCCGAACAAACACTACTCGCCAAAGCCGCTACCTAGCGGTCTTCATACAACCGACGTTCCCGGAGCTGGCCCAATTCCCGCGCCGAGAGGTCGTGTTGGGCCTTTGCACGTTATTCCTGTTGCTGGGCTGGGCGATCTTGGCGCTGGTCTATTACTCGATCCGCGACAGACAGTAGCGCCTGCGATGATCCGGTTTGAGAACCTTACCAAAAGTTTTCGAGTCGCGGGGCAGCGGCGGGTTGTCATCGACGACCTTAACCTGACCCTGCCCACGGGCAGATCGCTGGCGCTACTGGGGCGCAACGGGGCGGGGAAATCCACGCTGATGCAGATCATCGCGGGCAATATGAACGCCGATCGCGGACGGGTTGTGACCGATGGCACGATCTCTTGGCCGGTGGGGTTTGCGGGCTCTTTCCATCCCGAGCTGACGGGGGCGCAGAACACGCGCTTCATCGCGCGGGTCTATGGTGTCGATACCCAAGAGTTGGCCGATTTCGTGCGCAGCTTTGCGGAGCTGGGCGCGCATTTCAACATGCCGGTACGGACCTATTCTTCGGGGATGCGGTCGCGGCTGACGTTCGGCCTGTCGATGGGAATCGAGTTCGATACCTACCTTGTGGATGAGGTCACGGCGGCGGGCGACGCCGCGTTCAGAAGCAAGTCCAAGGCGCTTTTCGCCGCCCGGATGAAGCGGTCAGGCGCCATCATGGTAAACCACAACCTTGCCGAACTGCGCGAATATTGCGACGCGGCGCTGGTGCTGGAAAAGGGCCGCTTGCGCTATTTTAACGATCTGGATGAGGCGATTGACCACCATAAGGAAAACATGGGCCCCTAGGCCCGCGCCCGAACGCCAAGGTTAACACAAGCCCCGACATTTCGCCTTATTCGTCACGCCGCCGCCACAAACCGGCAAAATCTTCAGCCCCCTTTCCAAGGCATACCCCCTAGGAGTGCAAAGGAAAGTGAGTGCGTCATGGCGCAGATGGTCATTCAGGGGCAGTTTCAAATCGGGGTGGCGGCGCTGGACGTTGGCATCACCGATCTGATGGTGACGGAACACAACGGCAAATCCATTCTTTACGCCACCTCGGGCCAGAATGGCGGTCTTTCTTCTTATGAATTGCACGCGAACGGAACGGTCAGCATTCTGGATTCGGCCCTATACAACGCCGCATGGGCCGGGGCGGCGTTGCAGGAAATGTCGTTGATGGAGGTTAACGGCGCGATGTGCATTGCGGTTGCGGGCTCTGGCTCGGAGCAGCTGCATCTGTACGATGTGAACGCCAACGGCACCTTGGGCGCGGCGCAGCAGATGTCTGGCATCAACTCGAACATGGCGCAGCTTCTGGAGGTCAGCCAAGCGGACCCGCAGACCGTCTTCATGGCCGCCACCGGCAGCGGTCTGATCCGCGCTTACGAGATCGGCAGCAACGGCGCCCTTTCCCAAGCGATGCAGGTGTCGGACACCGGCACGACCTATGCTTCGGAAGTGATGTCAATCGGCGCGGCCTCGGTGATGAGCAACGATTATGTCATCAGCGCCAGCCAGACTGAAAAGGGCGTGTCCGCCTATCGCCTGGACGGCAACACGCTGGTGAACACGGGCAATGCCGGGGTGAATGAGGGGCTTGGCATCATGACCCCCACCGACATGAAAGTGGTCGAGATCGGCGGGCGGAATTTCATCATCCTCGCCTCGGCCCCCGGCGACGGGCAGGGGCAATCGGGCGCGATCACCGTGATGGAGCTGGCCCAAGATGGCAGTCTTGTGGACACGGACCACATCATCGACACGGCGGATACGCACTTTGGCAACGTCCAAACCCTAGAAGTCGTGGAGGCCGACGGGCGCACCTATGTGATGGCAGGGGGCGGCGATGATGGCGTGACCTTGTTTGTGATGATGCCCAACGGGCGGTTGCAGCTTTTGGGCACGGTCAGCGGCGACGCCGGGTTGCAAAACATAGCCTCGATGGCGGCGTCCTTTGACGGGGGCAGTCTGCACCTTTTTGTCGCCTCCGAGATGGAGGGGGGCGTGACAGAAATAACCGTCGATGTGTCTGCGCAAGGCGATATCATCGAGGGCGATCATGGTGGCGGGACAATTGCCGGCGGCGCAGGGGATGACATTCTGATCGGCGGCGCGGGCAGCGATAGCCTTTCGGGCGGGGCGGGGGATGACCTGCTGGAAGACGGGCTGGGTGTTGATACGCTGCACGGGGGCGACGGCGCGGATTTGTTCATTCTGCGGTCCGACTTCACCCATGACGAAATTCACGATTTCCAAGTCGGAGTGGACCGGATCGATCTGTCGGCCTGGCCGATGCTCTATGATGTGACGCAGATCGGCTACACGGCAACGGCCCAGGGGGCGCTGCTGGATTGGCGGGGCGAAACGCTGGAGGTGTTCTCGCGCAATGGGCAGACGCTGAGCTTCACCCAAGTCCACGCGGCGATCCTGAAGACGGCGCATCGGGTGCCGGATTTCTCGCTTCATGGGGGCAATGACGGGGATGACGCGATCGACGGCACCGCGATCAATGACGCGGTGGACACGGGCAACGGTGCGGACACCGTCACTAGCTATGCGGGCGATGATTACGTGGACGCGGGCCACGGCAATGATGTGGTCTACGGCGATCTGGGAAATGACACGATCATGCTGGGGGACGGCAACGATTACGCCGAAGGCGGAGATCAGGACGACCTGATCCATGGCGGCAGTGGCCGGGATGAGATCTGGGCCGGAAGCCAAAACGACACGGTTTACGGCGGCGCTGGCAATGACTCGATCCGGGGCCAGCAGGGCAAAGACCTAATCCACGGCGGTGACGGGCGCGACACGATCCTGGGCGATAACAGTGACGATACGATCTACGGCGAGGAAGGAAACGACGTGCTGCGCGGCGGCAACGGGGCGGACCTTGTCGTCGGCGGAGAGGGCAATGACCGCCTGTTCGGGGCTGAGCATCAGGATACGATTTTAGGGGGCAACGGCAACGATCTGATCCGCGCGGGCTACCAATCGGACTATGCCGACGGCGGCGCGGGCGACGACTATATTGTCGGCGGAGGCGGCTACGATACGCTGATCGGAGGGGCCGGAAATGACACGATGGAAGGCAACGTCAACGCCGACCTTTTCGTGTTTGAGGATGGCCACGGGGCCGATGTGATCCTTGATTTCAACGCCACCAATAACGGCGAAAAGCTGGTGTTCACCGAGCTTTCGACCATGAACACCTACGCCGATGTGATGACGGCTGCGGTGCAGCAGGGGGCAGATGTGTTCATTGATACGGGCAGCGGCAATTCGATCCTGTTGGAGGATGTTTTGCTAGCTGATCTACACGCTGCGGATTTTACTTTTTAGCGGCGTGGCCTGACAGGATTTCTTGATACAGCGCCACCAGTTCATCCCCCTGTTGCGCGGCCGTGCGTTGGGGTTGGTTGGATTCGGGCGGGCCTGTGTAGCGGGCGGGATCTGCATCAATGCGAGCCAAAACCGCGGCCAAGGCGCGGTGATCTTCGACCGGGACCACGTGGCCGTTCACCCCCTCGATAATATCCGCGCCGATCGCGCCCCGGTCCGAGGTCACAACCCATAGCCCCAGTGCCAAAGCCTCGCGCGTGACGAGGCCAAAACTCTCGGGCCAGATGGAGGGGGCCAGCAGCACATCAAAGCGTCCATAAAGGTGCCCCACTTGGGTTTGCGGATGGCGAGGGATGCGCAGGACGGGGGTATTGTTCCACGTCTCGTGCACCTCGGCCCCCGGCGGGAGCGCGTGATCGGAGACGATAAGATCAAGGTTCTGGAAGGCCCGCGACGTCAGCGCTGCGCGCAGGATATCATAGCCCTTGTGCCGGGACGCGCCGCCGATCAACCCAAGGCGTACGCGGCCGGGGGAGGCGGCGGTCGGTTCGCGCCTTGGCAGAGCAGAGACCCCGTTGGGCAGAGCGCGGACGTTGGGCAACCCGGCATCCCGGTGCAGTTGCGCAAAAGGCTCGGACACCGCGAGGGCGGCGGCGGCGTCTTGGATGCAGCGCCGCGCGATTTGCACCGGGCCGGGGGCGTCGTGCGCCGAAAAATCGTAGAGAGAGGGGACGCCGTCGGCGTCGATGATGAACTGATGTGGGGAAATCCACCACCCGTCGTGGAGCGACAGCACATAGGGAATGTCCCGCTGGCGGCAGGCGTCAATGATCCCGACGCCAAGCCGCTGCACGCAGTGAATGTGGACAATATCAGGGGCGATGCGGTCCAGCAGGGCGTTGATGCGGGCGTCCATCACCGGATCGCGCAGGGCCCGTTCCGGCAGCTTCCGATCGTTGCTGATTGACCAGATGCGCGCGCCGGAATGGCTGGTGGCATAGATCTGGTGGGCGGTTTTTTCGCCGTCGCGGGTGGTGAGGATATCCACCTCAAACCGGTCGGCGTGGTGGGTGAGAATATGGCTCACGTTATCGGCCACGACACGGGTTGCGCCGCCGATGGATTGCGGCGGGTAGAAGACATTCACCACCAGCAGTTTGGGCTTCGCCGCAGGCAGTGTGGTCTGCATCTGGCGCAGCAGATCGGCCCCCATGGCGGGAAGTGCAAAGTCCCGCATTACCTGTGCTTTCGCGGCATGGCCGATGCTGGTGCGCGCGGCGTCATCGTCGATCAGATGCAACAGGGCTTGAACGAAAGCGTCTTCATCCGAGGCGATAAGGCCGGTCAGGCCGTTGTCGATAGCGGCGTTCATCACCGGCGACGGGCTGACGACGGCGGGGATGGCGAACATGGCGGGTTCCATCCACTTGATCTCGGACTTGGCATCCGTTGCGGGGGAAGGGGACAGGACGGACAGGGCGACGTCGGCCTTGGCCAATTCCTCGGCGTAGCATTCGAAATCCCACGTGGGCGGAATGAGTGTCACATCGTCGGGAGAGAGGTGAGTGAGGGAAGGGAACTCTCCCATCAGGCGGACCTCGACCCGGTCGGGACGCGCTGCCAGAACGCGGGCAAGGGCGGGCTCCAGAATGGTGCTGAACTCGGCCTTATGGGCCATGGTGCCAGTGCCGTAGAATAGAACGACACGGTCCCCGGCAGCGGGCTTCGGGCGTTTCATCGCGGCATGATGGGCAAGGCCAAGGGCGTTGCGGTGCGTGAAAGCGGTGCCCGATTGGGTCAGCGGGGCTAGAGCCGCCCGGATCGGCGCGGTGGAGGCGATGCCAACCCCGCATAGCCGCGCGGCGGCGGCGAAAAGCGGCACGCCACAGGCCATGGCGGCGTGATCTTTGGCGCTGATCTGGCCCGCGTAAGTGGCAAGGGGCGGGGGGAAAGCGCCCGCGTCGAAAATCAGGTCGTCGATGTCAAAAAACGTCGCGATGCCTTGCTTGGCGGCATCCACCATCAGCGCCGCGATGGGCGGGAACGCGGGCGTTCGTTGGAAAATCACGGCATCGAATTGCGCCAGTTGGCCGTGCAGCTGCGCCACGTCTTTGCTTTGCAGAAAGGTCGAGACCTGCACCCCTTGGGATCGCAGTTGATCGGCCTTCTGGTCGGCCCGGTAGAGCTTGCATTGATAAAGGTCGTCATTGGCAAGGATCGCCACACGCTTGATCGCCCCGGCCCGGGCCACCCTGTCGGGCGTGGGGGCATAAAGCGCGATGGCACGGGTCAGAAGGTCTTGCAGGTCGGGGACGGAATAGTGGGAGAGGTGGGATTTAAGGTTGCGAAACAGCGCCTCAAAAACATCGCGGCCAAGGGTTTTGGCGCGGGTGCAGAGGTCCACATGGCCGAGGGCCGCAGGGGGCAAGGTGCTGGCATGGGTCAGAGCCGCGTCAAAATTGCCTTGGTCGAGGAACAGGCTGGCCAGCCGCATCCGGTTTTCGCCTTCATCAAAGTCAGGCGGGGCGGTTTGGCGCAGGGCGATTTCCCGAGGTGTTTGCCGCGTGCCGTGGATGAGGTCGGCAAGCTCCACGCTGGCACGGGGATCGCCGGGGCAGATGTGAAGGACATGGGACAACAGCGCCTCGGCCCCGCCAATATCGCCGCGCCGACGCTTATATCGGGCAAGGTCGATCACGAAACTGCGCAGGGCGGTGTCGGTTAGGTCAAGGGCGGTGACACCTTCTATCGGGTGCAGGATGAACCGCGTCAGATGCCCGCCCGAGGGGGGCGAGATCGCAGAGGGCAGGTTGAGGTCATAGCAGGCAAGGGCTTGTGCCTTGGCGTTGGCATGGACGTTGGCGCGCAGTCCGACGCTGGCCCAATGGCGCGGCGAAGGGGGGGCGCTTATCCCCCGCTCCGACAGGGTGGCGGCATAGTAGCGGGCATCAAGGGCGTGATCGGGGTGGGTCGGAACGCCCGCGTCCAGCCCCACTTGCGCGAAGTGGTGAATGCAAGACAGGCGGTCAGGGGCAGGCAGGTCCAGCCCGGCTGCATCGAGCGCGGCAAGATAGGTTTCGTGGTGGAAGATCGGGGCCAAAGCGGGGCCATGGAGGCCGAGGATCAGCCAGAGGTCCGCTTCCCGCAGGGCCAGTGCATCGGGCGGGATGCCACGTTCCGACAGCGCGGCGGCGGCTTGTTCGGCGGATAGATGGGGCGGCAGCCTATGGCCCGTGGTGCGGGCGACGAAATCCGCATTCCAAGCCGTGGGGGCGGCAGAGCGGCCCTCGGGGATGCCGAATTCAAGGTAGTGGAACACCGCTTCAGCCGGATCAGAGATGGCGTTGGCGACATCGGTGTTTTGGGCGAGGTAGGCGGGCAGGGTGAAGCCTTGGCCAAGGGCAGAGGCGCGGGGGTGTTGGGCAAGGATATCGGCGATGCGATCCCCGCCCGGGTCGGGGCAGACACGGGCCTGCGCCAACCAGCCGCGCCAATTGTTCCGGTCCGCTTGAGAGGTCAGCAAATGCCCCGAGGGTTGCGCCACAGGCGTCGCCGCATCCTGCGGATTGCCTGACACCTCTTGACCGTCCATTGCGCGTTCCCTTGCGTGTCTTCACCGAACGACACTGCGGGAGGTTGCAGCGCCGTTGCGCCCTCCGTAGAACAATTTGGTAAAGGAGTTCTGACCAATGACCGATAAGCCCTGCCCCGTTGTTCTGTGCATTCTGGATGGCTGGGGCATTGGGCAGACCGAAGCGGACAATGCGCCGCTGTTAGCCAAGACCCCTGTGATGGATGATCTGATGGCCCGCTGCCCCCACGCCACGTTGCTGACCCACGGGCGCGACGTGGGCTTGCCGGACGGGCAGATGGGCAATTCGGAAGTGGGACACACCAACATTGGCGCCGGTCGTGTGGTGAAGATGGACTTGGTAGAGATCAACGATTCCATCGACGCCGGAGAATTCGCGCAGCGCGAGGCCTTGGTAGCCTTCGGGCAGGCGCTGAAGACCTCGGGCGGGGTGGCGCATCTGATGGGATTGGTCAGCGACGGGGGCGTGCATTCGCAACTGGCGCATCTAGAGGCCGCGGTGTCCGTGCTGGTTACGATGGGCGTGCCGGTGGCGGTTCATGCGATCACCGACGGGCGCGATGTGGCCCCGAAATCCGCCGAAGGGTTCCTGCGCGATTTGACCCTGCCCAAAGGGGCCTTTGTCGCGACGGTCTGCGGGCGCTACTTTGCGCTGGACCGGGACAACCGATGGGACCGGGTGGAACGCGCTTACGACGCGATGGTGCGCGGCAAAGGCGACCGGGCCGATGACGCATTGGGCGCGGTCGCTGCGGCCTATGGGGCGGACAAAACCGACGAGTTCATTCCGCCCACCATCGTCGGAGACTACGCCGGGATGGCAGATGGCGACGGGATCTTCATGCTTAACTACCGCGCCGACCGGGCGCGGGAAATCCTTGCGGCCTTGGGCGATCCGACGTTTGACGGGTTCGATGTGACCGGGCGGCCTGACTTTGTCGCGAAGCTGGGGATGGTCGATTACTCGAAGGCGCACGACGCCTATATGACCACGGTTTTTCCCAAGCAGCAGATTGTGAACACCCTTGGCGAATGGGTCGCGAAAGCGGGCCTGCGCCAGTTCCGGGTGGCCGAGACCGAGAAATATCCCCACGTTACTTTCTTCCTGAACGGCGGCGTGGAAGTGCCAGAACCGGGAGAGGACCGGCAGATGCCGAAATCGCCCAATGTGGCGACGTATGATCTGCAACCCGAGATGAGCGCCGACCA
Source organism: Rhodobacteraceae bacterium M385 (assembly GCA_025141835.1). Classification (NCBI taxonomy): domain Bacteria; kingdom Pseudomonadati; phylum Pseudomonadota; class Alphaproteobacteria; order Rhodobacterales; family Paracoccaceae; species Rhodobacteraceae bacterium M385. The sequence continues at coordinate 339,750 of CP081102.1, forward strand.
AGTGACCGACCTGCTCGTGGCCGCGATCCGGGAGCAATACGACCTGATCGTGGTGAACTTCGCCAACCCCGATATGGTGGGGCACACGGGCGATCTGGCGGCCGCAATGGCGGCGTGTGAGGCGGTGGACAAGGGCTTGGGACAAGCGGTGGCGGCGCTAGAGGACGTGGGCGGCGCGATGATCGTCTGTGCGGACCACGGCAATTGCGAAACCATGGTGGACCCCGAAACCGGCGGGCCACACACGGCACATACGACGAATTTAGTGCCTGTCGTGCTGCTCGGCGGACCCGAAGGCGCGACCCTGCGCGACGGGCGTTTGGCCGACTTGGCCCCATCGTTGCTGCAATTGATGGGGCTGGAGCAGCCCGCCGAGATGACCGGTGAGAGTTTGATTTCGTGAAGGCGCCGCGCTTGCATATCCGCCGGCCTCTCCTCGGCCTATTTTTAGGCCTCCTCGCAGCCTTTGGGGCGGGGGCGCAGAGCGATCCGGCGATGACCGCACGCGAAGCGAGTCGGATGTTGGAAGACGCCGCCAACGCGTTGCGCGATGCCGATGGCGCAAGGGATCAGGTGGAAGCACTCACGGAAACGGTGCGCGCCTATGAACACGGGCTCGACGCGCTGCGGGCAGGTATCCGCAACGCCGCCCTGCGTGAACGCACGATCCTGCTGGTGTTCGAAGCCGAGCGAGAGCGTTTGGCCCGGCTAATGGGGGTCTTGCAGCGGATCGAAGAAGCCCCTGCGCCAGCCACCTTGTTGCACCCCGAAGGCCCGTTGGGCACCGCGCGATTGGGAATGATCGTGGCCGATGTCACCCCCGCCGTGGCCCGTGAGGCCCGGGAATTGCGGGCGCAGCTGGAAGAACTCGCCGTGCTTCGCGCCCTGCAAGATGGCGCGGTGGGCGAACTCGAGGCCGCCGTCAGCGGCGTGCAGGATGCGAGGTCTGCCCTAAGCCAAGCGATTGCGGACCGGGTGGAATTGCCTGAACGGTTCTCTCTCGATGCGGAGGGGATGGCGCAAATCCTGGAAAGTGTGGACAGCTTGGGCAGTTTCGCCGCGATGCTGGCGGAAACGCCGACCTCTGCTGAAGGAGAGATCGCCGACTTCACCGCAGTGCGCGGCACTGTGCCGTTACCGGCCCTTGGCACCTTGGTACGTGGCTTCAACGAGGCGGATGCCGCGGGCATCAACCGGCCCGGTGTTTTGCTGGCGGTGCCGCAAAATGCGCTACTGACCGCGCCTTGGCCCGCCTCGGTCCGTTATGCAGGGCCGCTGCTGGATTACGGAAATGTCATTATCCTTGAGCCCCACGAAGACTATCTACTTATCTTGGCGGGCGCGGGTGATTTGTTTGTGACCGCGGGCGAATTGGTGCCTTCCGGGGCGCCTTTGGGCCTGATGCCGGACGAAGAAAGCGAAACTGAAGCGGAATTGATCGTTTCTGACGCTCTTGGCGGTGGCGCCGGGCTTACGGAAACGCTTTATATGGAACTGAGACAGGGCGGGAGCCCAGTGAACCCGATGGATTGGTTCGCTTCCCAATAGGCCCCTTCAGGCGGATGCGTGAAGGAAGGCTTGGCCCGATACGGCAAACAGAGGACGACGATCTATGAAGAAACTGATGATGGCCGCCGTGGGCGGCATTGCAGGCGGGGTGTTGTTGAGCACTCAGGTCGCGGGCCCGTTGCTGGCGCAAGAGGCCGAGCGGAATGCCTCGGTCTATGAGCAGTTGGACCTGTTCGGCGATATCTTCGAGCGTATCCGCCAGAACTACGTGGAAGAAGTGGACGAGGCAGAGCTGATTGAAGCGGCGATCAACGGGATGCTGATCTCTCTCGATCCGCATTCCTCGTACATCTCGGCCAGCGACTTCGAGGACATGCAGGTGCAGACGCGCGGCGAGTTCGGCGGGCTTGGCATTGAAGTGACGCAGGAAGATGGCTTTGTGCGGGTCATCACGCCAATGGATGATACGCCAGCGATGGAAGCGGGTGTCGAGGCGGGTGATTTCATCACCGCCGTCGACGGAGAGGCGCTGTTGGGCCTGACGCTGGAGCAAGCCGTTGACCTGATGCGCGGCCCGGTGGGCAGCGATATCGTCATCACCATCGTGCGCGAAGGTGCAGAGGAGCCGATCGATCTGACGATCACACGGGACCGTATTCAGCTGACGGCTGTGCGGGCGCGCCTTGAGGGCAACACAGCCGTTCTGCGGGTGTCCACCTTCAGTGACCAGACGTTCCCCAACCTGCGCGATGGCCTTCTTGAGTTGATCGAAGAGGTCGGCGGGCTCGACAATATGAACGGTGTCGTGCTGGACCTGCGCAATAACCCCGGCGGCTTGTTGAACCAAGCGATCCGCGTGTCTGACGCGTTCTTGGAGCAGGGCGAGATTGTTTCGACCCGCGGGCGCGAGCCGCAGGATGGAGAGCGTTACAACGCAACCCCCGGCGATTTGATTGAAGGCCTGCCGATGGTGGTGCTGATCAACGGCGGCTCTGCCTCCGCATCGGAGATTGTGGCTGGCGCGCTGCAAGACCACCGCCGCGCGGTGATTGTGGGCACCAACAGCTTCGGCAAGGGTTCGGTCCAGTCGGTGATGCCGTTGGCGGGTGACGGGGCGATGCGTTTGACGACGTCGCTTTACTACACGCCCTCGGGCCGTTCGATCCAAGCACTTGGCGTGGCCCCTGACATCATCGTGGAACAGCGTGATCCCGTAGAAGTTGAGGAAGACGACGACGGCCGTCCGGCCCGGACCGAGGCAGGTCTGCGCGGCGCGATCGAGAATTCGTCCCTGACCGAAGATGAGCTGAACCAACTGCAAGAAGAACGCGCCGAAGCTGAAGCCACCGCCGCCCTGCGTAACGAGGATTATCAACTGGCCTATGCCATTGATATTCTGACGGGTCTTGGCGCTTTGGGTCCAAACTGAGGTGAGTGCTGATCTACCGTATCGCCCGTGCGCGGGGGTCGTTTTGACCAACGCGGACGGGCGTATCTTTGCGGGCCAAAGGGCCGGCATCGACACGCCTGCCTGGCAGATGCCGCAAGGTGGGTTGGACGAGGGTGAAGACCCCGTTGATGCCGCCTACCGAGAGCTTGAGGAAGAGACCGGCGTGGGCCGCGATCATGTCACGTTCATCGGCAAGACCTCTGACTGGCTGACCTATGATTTCCCTCCAGAGCTGGCCTTGGGGCGGTGGAAGGACAAATATCGTGGTCAGGCGCAGATGTGGGTGCATGTGCGCCTTGATGCGCCCGATAGCGTCATCAACCTGAACCACAAGGACGTGGAGTTCAGCGATTGGCGGTGGATGACAAAGCGGGAAATCCTGACTGTGATCGTCCCGTTCAAGCGCGGTATCTACAAGGCTGTCCTGAAGGAGCTTGGCATTTGATGATCCGTTATCTGTCGTTTGTTGCAGCGCTTGTCGCGGCCGGTCCGGTTTCTGCCCTAAGCTGCTCGGTCCCCAGTGTGGCGGGCGCCTACACGCAAGCCGCTGAAAGCCCGGTCAATTATGTGATTGGCGTCGGCTCGTTGTCTTTGACAGGCCCAAGCGACCCGCCCGAAGGGGCGGTGGCACGGGGCGGAGATATTAACGACATGGTAGGCTATTCGCAGCCTGCCCGCTTCGTGGGAGAGCTATTTACGGAAGATGGCTTTGAATTGTCGCAAGATATTCCGGTGACGGTAGAAGTGACCTGCACCATTGCCTGGTGCGGATCGGCGGCGGACGTGGAATACGGGTTGTTCTTCTTTCAGGCCGAGCTCCGGCGCTTCGTGTTGCTCGAAGACGCTTGCCCCGGTTTCGTTTTCCCCGATGCCCATCCCCGCATGTTGGCCGAGGTAATGTCCTGCCACCAAGGCGCCTGTGCGGGGGCTTGTTAGCAAGGTGGCGTTTTTGGTTCTGATCCGGGCTGAAGCCCGGTCTACATGATTTGAGAGGCCGCCCCGGGCCAAGGCCCGGTCTACATGGACGCTGCGTAGACCGGGCCTTGGCCGGAGATTTGTAGACCGGGCCTTGGCCCGGGGGACCGGATTACAAAACCTGCATCAGCCCTTCGCGCACGAAGCGTTTGGCGAGGACCATTTTGCCCGCGTCATCGAGGTCTCCACCCATATCGCCTAGGCGGAAATCGGTATTGGTGACGCAGAATTCCATCGCTTCTTTTGCGTGAGCAGGCAGGATGATCTCGGCCCCTTGGGCAACGAGGCAGACCTGATCTTCATCCGGCACGTCGTGGATGCCGAAAACGATATGGGGGTGGGCACCGACGCGGCTGTCGATGGTCAGGCTATCGAGCTTCGCCAGTTGCGCCATCTGCCCTTCGACACGGGGCACACGGGCCGTCAGAAATTCTTCCCGGAACCCAGAGAGTAGTTTGCCCACATGGGCATCTCCGACCATCGTGACAAGCTCGGCGAATGTATCGTTGTAAGCATCCAGATCGGCACCGTAGCTGGCGTATCCGGGTGGCAGAGCGCGGCGCATGGCGGGTTCGCGGTGGGCTTTGGCGATGACCGCTTCGGCCAGAGCATCGGCCCAGGTGCGGAACATCAGGCCGGTGGTGATGTGCAGCGACGTCTCGTCGGTGGCGACGGCATCATGGGCCATACCACGGGGGATATAGACGGCATCGCCGGGCTCCAGAATGAAACGATGTTCTTCCTCGCCCACATCCATGCCGCGTTCAAAGGCTTGATCGGGCAGGGGAAGTTCCACGGGCGTGCCGTAGATGCGCCATTCCTTCGTGCCCGAGACTTGCAGCACCAGCACGTCGTGGCCGTCGTAATGCGGGTTGAAGCCCTGATTGCCGGGAGGGGTCATGTAGATGTTCGTCTGAACACGGGCCGACATGGCGGATTCCATCGCGCGGCAGTAGCGCGCCAGCGCGGGGAGACGTTCATGCAGTCCCGACAGGATCACTGTCGCGCCATCAGCATGGAGTTGGTTCACACGAACAGGGTCCACTTGGCCGGTTTCATAGGCAAAGTCTGCTGGCGTGATTTCGCCATCGGCCCGGGTCACGTTGATCTCGGGGACATGCAGGCCCATGGTCGAGACGACGCGATCGATCTCGGCGTAGCTGAGAAGGTCCGAAAAATACCCCGGTTGGCCGCGCTTGATCAGCATCGGCTTCTTTTCAAAGTAGTCCTTGAAGAAAGTTTCGGGTGTTTCGGGGGCTATGGCCCAATCAAAGCTGAAAGTGTCGGTCATCTGGCGTCCGTTTGTTGAATCGTGGTGTTTGCTAGACATATGAGAAATCTGTTGTGGCAGTCTGAGCACGCAAGGGTGCGGGGATCAATCACTTGTGCGGGTAAGGGATCACCTCCATTGACTGAAATCGGCAGATCGGCCAAAAATTTTCCATACGAAGCCAGAATAGCATTGAGGAAATTCACCAATGTCCAGCGATGACAAGAAAAAAACTCTGACAGACGCAGAGATTACAACAGATCACCCCACCAACCGTCGTACGGTTCTGGGCGTCATGGGGGCCGCCGGTGTTGGCGCTGCTTTGATCCCCACGGGCGCGCAAGCCCAAGGCACTGACAGCGACAACGGCTCTTGGACCGATTCCGCAGGTTGCGGGCGCGGTAGCGGTGGTTATTCCACCGGCATCACCGATGCAGACAACGGCTCTCTCGGGACTGACGCGCCGGGTGCCGGTCGCGGTGCGCCTTACTGCTGATATCGGCGCGGGCTGAGAGGCCTGCGTTTTCGATATTTATGAAAAGATGAAGAGCGGGATGGCGGAGAGGTCATCCCGCTCTTTCTATGTACGGTCTATGGCGCGGGCGAGGGCGTGGGTCGCGCGGCTAAAGGTGGAGGCTGCGGCGGGTGATTGCTTGCGCCAGCGGATGAAGCCGTGGATCAAGCCTTCCGCCTTTTCGTGCCAGATGAGTTTGGAGGCGGCGAGGAGAGTGGCGGCGAGGGATTCGCCGTCGCCGAGGAGCGGGTCGAGCGCCGCCGTCAGGATGATGGCGGGGGGGAGGTTTGCGGGATCGGCTGTAGCGGGGGCAGAGTAGGCATCGGCTGGCGCGGTGCCAAGGTAGTCGCGCCAACAGCGGTGCATCATGGCACGCGACAGGTAGGGCGCATTGGCGTGGGCGGTATAGCTGGGCGCGCTACAGGTGGGATCGGTGGCCGGGTAGATCAGGAAGAGGCCCGCCGCGCGATGGGTTTTGAGCGCGGTGCCGAGCGCGAGGTTGCCGCCCGCGCTATCGCCGCCGAGCCAGATCTGCGGCGCCGCGCCAAGGGGGGATTGGCCCGATGTGAGGTGATTCAGCGTCGCTACACATTCGTTCAGGGCTGTGGGGTAGGGGTATTCAGGGGCGAGGGCGTAATCAATGCTGACGACGCGCATACCGGTATCAAGCGCCAGATCCGCGCAGACATGGTCGTGGCCGCGCAGGGTTCCAAGGCTCCACCCGCCGCCGTGGATATAGAGCAGCACCTCGGCACGGGGATTGGCGGTGGCGTAGCTGCGCAGGGGCACGTTGCGTCCGTTGCAGGGCAGGGACCAGTCGTCGGTGGTGATGACGGAAGGGAGGGGCGGCAGCGTGGCCTCCATCGCGGCGACGGCGGCGCGTAGGGTCGCGATCGAGCGCAGGTGGTCTGGGGTTGGATCCGGGTCAGCCTCCATCGCTCGCACCAGGGGCCAGAGGTCCGGGTGCAGGCCGGGGTAGGGGGCATCCGCGTCGCCCATGGTCACATCATCTTAATGACGTCTTTGTCGATCGCCAGAATGTAGCCGCGCCGGGCGATGTTTTTGACCAGAAGCTCGCTTACCATCTGGTTGCCGAGCGTATCGCGCAGGCGTTTGATGCGCGTGGCACCTGCCGCTTCATCCACGTCGGATTCCAGCTTGCCGGAGACCATCGCCTCGATCTGAGCACCGGAGAGCACGTCGTCGTCCAGTCGCGCCTCGGCCAGCACCGAGAGCGTTTCCATTGCCGCATCGGTCAGCTTGAATTCGAGGTTGTTGATCAGCACCACCCGTTCTTCACGCGACAAGATCAGGGACGAGACCTGAATGCCCTGACGCTCGATCTCGCCCATGCGGCGGTTGAGGGTGATGATGGTAATCAGGAATACGAGGCAAGCCACCAGAAGGGCCGTGGCGAAGATCATCAGAACGAAGATCACGGCGCGGTAGCTGGCCAGCACCTTGGAGAAGGTCGTGCCTGATTGGGCCAGAACCTCTAGCATGGCGATGGCATCGGGGTTTCGCACGTCATTGACCTCGAACACCTGCACCACGGCCTCGTTGAAGGCATCGGCGTCGGGGAGGTTCATGAACAGTAAAACGGCGGAAGTCACGAGAACCGCGACGACCGCCAGAATGCCTAATTGTACGACGCGCGTAGACGCGATCCGTGTGTCAGAAACGGAGGTAGTATTGTCCGGCATCCGATCTCCTTGATGCGAGGCCGGAATCGTCAAAGACCGAGCTCACATTCACCAACGTCCAACCCTGAGCGGCCAAACGGCTTGAGATGACGCCAGAGGCGGCACCGACCGAACAGGCGCTATCAGGTACTTGGATCACACCGTAGTGCAGACGCAAAGGGTTATCCATCCTTGCGCGATAGTCCGCGTAACAAGCGGCGTGAAGGGGCGCAGCCAAAACCGAAAGGGCGAGGGCCGCGAGGAGGGGTTTGAAAAGAGTTTTGATCGTTCGGGTCATAATGGAGTGCTCATCTATTGTGCTGAAAAGGGGGCAGCTTCACGAACGGATATGTGCCGGAGTGGGTCTGTCATTCAATATCGGAGGGCAGCCGGGGAGGCTGTTATCCAATAGCGGGCATCGGTTTTTGCCTTGCAGGGAAAGGATTGGGCATCGTTTTTCCAAGGCAATTATCGCCCCTACCCATTTTCATACCTCTCGGGCGCATTTTCGGCCCGGCGTTGATTCTTAGAATGCTATTTCGATGACGAAACCCTTTACCCGCCCTTCTGGTGGCGGCGCTTTGGGCCAGTCCTAACCCCATGGCGGCGGCGCAAACGGTATCAGACGCCGCACGACCAATGCCGGGATGGGTCCATGAGGTTGATCCACCCGTAAGTGACATTGAGCCCGTGGGGATTGATCCGCCCTGAAATTCGCCCTGAATTCCGTGCGTTATCCAATAGCAATCCAAGCAATATCCGATAGCGCGCGCCCGTCATTGCATGGCCAAGACCAGAGCGCCGAAAGTTTCCCTACAGGCGCCGAATGAGTGCGCTCTTCCGTTTCAGGCAAGGCGGCAACCCAAGCCCGCCATGTGCTGAACACCCCAAGATTGACCATGTGAATAAGACAAGGGAACAAGATTATGCTCAACAAATTCTCCAAATCCGTGACCGCAGGCCTTTTGGCTGTGACATTGGCACTAACCGGTGTTGCGGCCTCGTCCTCTCCGGCGGCGGCCAATGGGCACCGCAATAATGGCGGCGAGGCGGCTGCCGTACTGGGTGGGTTGCTGCTTCTGTATGGAATCAGCCAGGTCGGCCGGAACAACGGCCACCGGGGCAACCCGCAGGTGATCCATCAGCCGCGTCCGCAACCTGTGCAGCGTGTGGCGCCGTCCCGCTGCTTGATCCAAGGCCATGACGGCAATGGCCGTTTCCGGGGCTATCGCCAGCAGTGCATGCAGCGCCACGCGCAGAACGCTCATTTGCTGCCGCAGAACTGTTTGCATCGGGTCTGGACACAGAACGGCCAGCGCAGCATCTACCGCGCCCGTTGCCTGACCAATAACGGCTGGACCCAAGGCTAAGTCAGCGAGATTTCCGAGCAGTGGAAAACGGGGCGGCGCGACCACAGGGTTGCGCCGCCTTTTTCTTTGGCGCACTTCGGGCCTATGGGACCAGATTATCAGTTAGAGCAAGACCTGGGCGGAATCGTTGCGGGTGTGGATGAAGTCGGGCGCGGCCCTTGGGCGGGGCCGGTGACGGCCTGTGCCGTGATATTGGACGCGACCCGTATTCCCGAAGGGTTGAACGATTCCAAGAAGTTAACTGAAGCGCGCCGCGATGCCTTGGCCTTGGCCGTGCTAGAGGTAGCGGATGTTTCACTGGGATGGGCCAGCGTGGAAGAGATCGACGCCCTCAACATCCGCCAAGCCACCTTCCTTGCCATGACCCGTGCCATCGCGGGCCTCAAGGCCACGCCCACCCATGCCTTGATTGATGGCAACGCGATCCCGCCGGGCCTGCCGTGCCCGGCCACCTGCGTTGTGAAGGGGGACGGGCGCTCGGTTTCCATCGCGGCGGCCTCAATTGTGGCCAAAGTACGGCGGGACACTTTGATGAAAGAGCTTGCAGTGATGCATCCGGGTTACGGTTGGGACACAAACATGGGTTACGGCACCGCCAAACACACCGCCGGCCTACATCATCTAGGGGTTACCCCTCATCACCGACGCAGTTTTGCGCCTATCCGCAAGATATTGTGTGGATGAAATCGTACCGGTTCGATTCGAAGAAAATTGACCGGGAATCGATGATCGTGGATTCTAGCCTCAATAAAAAGATCCACGCTTAATCCGGCGTGGGCAGAAATGAGCGCCCAAAAGAGGCGCCTTTGCGAGGCGGAACATGACAACTAAGACGAAAGAGAAGGCAGTGGCGACACTGCCCCTGAACCAGATTCTTGCCGGTGATTGCATCGACGTGATGAACGCGTTGCCCGAAGCATCGGTTGATCTGATCTTTGCAGATCCACCCTATAACTTGCAGCTGAAGGGCGACCTCCATCGCCCCAACAACTCCAAGGTCGATGCGGTCGACAACGCTTGGGATCAGTTCGACAGCTTCAAAGCCTACGACACCTTCACCCGCGCCTGGCTGGCTGCTGCAAAGCGTCTTCTCAAGCCCGGCGGCGCGATCTGGGTGATCGGCAGCTACCACAACATCTTCCGTGTGGGTGCCGAGTTGCAGACCCAAGGCTACTGGATCTTGAATGACGTCGTATGGCGCAAGTCCAACCCAATGCCCAACTTCCGCGGCAAGCGCTTCACCAATGCCCACGAAACGATGATCTGGGCCTCCAAGGATGAAGGGTCCAAATACACCTTCAACTACGAAGCATTGAAAGAGCTGAACGAGGGCATTCAAATGCGCTCGGACTGGGTTCTGCCGATCTGCAATGGCGGCGAGCGCCTGAAAGACGACAAGGGTGACAAGGCGCACCCCACCCAGAAACCCGAATCGCTGCTGCACCGCGTTCTGGTGGGTTCCACCAACCCCGGCGATGTGGTCCTTGATCCCTTCTTCGGCACTGGCACCACCGGCGCTGTAGCCAAGGCATTGGGTCGCGAATTCATCGGGATCGAGCGCGAAGAAGCCTACCGTAAGGTTGCGGAAAAACGCATCTCTCGGGTGCGGAAGTTCGACAAAACCTCGATCGCCGTCACCACGCCCAAACGCGCCGAACCCCGTGTGCCCTTCGGCCAGTTGGTCGAGCGTGGCATGTTGCGCCCCGGCGAAATGCTGACCAGTCCTCGCGGTCATTTGGCGAAAGTACGTGCCGACGGCACCTTGATCGCCGATGATGTCAAAGGCTCGATCCACAAAGTCGGCGCCGAGCTTGAAGGGGCGCCTTCTTGCAATGGCTGGACGTATTGGAACTTCAAACGCGACGGCAAGAACGTCTCGATTGACGTGCTGCGTCAGCAAATTCGGGCGGAAATGTCCGAGTAACACCCCCTTTTCAGGAACACCTCACGTAGGGCGCTCTTCGCGTGCGCGCCCTACGTTTGGCACAGAACCTTGCCGCCCGCGCATGTTACCAATTTGGCGCGTGGGCCAACTTTGCCCGTCGGTTCCATACCGGCGGGTCTTTTCGCGTTTGCGATTGCCGGGCACAGGCCGACGCCGTTTTCCCCGTTGGATGCTGCCAGATCATCCCTATCTTGATAGGAAGGAGGTGCTTTCCATGAAACTATCTATCATTGGCGCAAGCCGGGGTATCGGCCGCAAGACCGTGACAGAGGCGCTTGAACGCGGCCATGAAGTCACCGCCATGGCGCGAACCATGGAAACGACCACGGCCCACCATGAGAATCTTACCACGCTCATGGGCGATGCCACGAATGCCACCGATGTTGCGGCGGCAATTGACGGGGCCGATGCGGTTATCCTCACCCTCGGCCTGCCTAGAGATGCCAGCGTGCTGAAACCCACGACCCTGTTTTCCGACGCTACCCGAACCCTGATCGCGGCAATGGAAACAAACGGCATTAAACGCCTTCTGACTGTCACGGGCTTTGGTGCCGGTGACAGCGCCGAAAAACTTTCCACCCCTGAACGCCTCACCCAAAAAGCGCTTCTGGGCCGCGCCTACGCCGATAAGGACCTGCAAGAGCAATTGATCCGAGACAGCGCCCTCGACTGGACAATTGCTCGCCCCGGCATCCTGACCGACAACCGCAAATCAAACGCCTACCAAGTGCTGGTCGAAAAAGAGACTTGGCGCAACGGCCTGATCAACCGCGCCGATGTGGCCGATTTCCTTGTCACCGCCGCCGAGCAGGCCAGCCACATCCATCAAACCCCTGCGCTGCAACGGTAGCGTGCCCGCTCCCTTCATCTTGGCCATACAACTCTCAGGGGGGCCGGGGGATGAAATCCCCCGCTTTTGCGACCGGCCCCGCCGGGCGCAATCCCTGCCGCCTAGCGCGGCAAGGGATGTTTCATCTTATTATAGGGCTTCCAATCAGTGATCTCCGGGTAATACATCGCCCGCCACCGCTTCACTCTTGGGTTCATTACCCGCTTCCACAACGGCGGTATCATCGCGCAGGTGGTCATGACTGGGTAGCCATAGGGAAACTGCGGCGCATCGGCCTCGGTATAATTCTGCAACAAGGGAAACCGGCGGTCCGGTTTGTAATGATGGTCCGAATGGCGCTGCAAATTGATCAGCAACCAGTTCGATGCCTTGTGCGCGGCATTCCAGGAATGCCTTGGCCGCACGTGTTCATATTTTCCTTCGCCCAGGTGCTTACGGGTCAGGCCATAATGCTCAATGTAATTGGTCAGCTCCAACTGCCATACGGCGGTTAAAGCCTGCCCCAGGAACATCGCCAATCCGACCCATCCCCCCACCAAAAACGCCAGTGCCAGGAAGATCCCCTGCAACGCAATGTAGCGCCAAAACGGGTTTCTCCCGTCCAACGCGGGCAAGCCTTTGCGGGCCAACATCGCCGCTTCCGCCCGCCATGAAGACCGGTAAGACTCCCGCAAAACGCGCGGAAAGAAGCGGTGGAACCCCTCGTTATACCGAGCGGTGACCGGATCGCGCCCAGTGCCCACATAGCGGTGATGCACCAGCAAATGCTCCGACCGGAAATGGGAATAGAGCACGCTCGCCAGCAACAGATCCCCCAACCAACGCTCCAGCCTGGAGGATTGGTGCATCAACTCATGGGCGTAGTTGATCCCGATCGTGCCGCTCAACACACCCATCCCAAAGGCCAGCCCCGCCAGTTCCCCCCCGCTCAGATGTTCGGCGCGGGTGGCATAGTAAATCACCGCAAACAGCGTCGCGAATTGCAGCGGCGGCCAGATCAACGTGATCGCCCGATACCAAAACAACTGATCGTCCGCCGTGCCGGGGTCGGCGTTTTCCAACTCCAACCCGGTGACCTGGTCCAGCACCGCAAATAACCACCACGTCGCCAAGGGTATCCCCACCAGCCACCAACCGCCCTGCGTGGCCAGAATGGCGATCAAGGGGATTAGCAAAAGGCTCGCCCAGAAGGGCAGCGCGCGTTGAAACTTCGCGACGGTTTCAGGTGGGATCATGGTCTATCTCACTCAGGTCATAGGCTTTACGCATCAGCGTAGGCAAAGAGGATGGCTTGAATTGGGCCTTGGGCACAAAGTCACCCCGTTGCGGCGACGTGTCTAGGGGGGCTTGCCCTAACCTCAAGGCAAGGCGCAGGTGGAAATGCGTGAACGTGTGGCGCACCTCCAGGCCGGGGTCTTTCCAGTCCAGATCGCAAGGCGGGGTCTCAACCGGCGCCTCAGACCAGTCGCTACTGGGAAAGGCCAACATGCCGCCCAACAGACCCTTCTCGGGCCGGGTCTCCAACAATATCGCCCCGTCCTGGCGCCGCGCGACGTACACATACCCCAAGCGGATCGGCTTTACCTTCTTGGGGGCTTTTTTCGGCAGTTCCGCCGCAATCCCCTGCTTTCGGGCCGCACATCCCGCCATCAATGGACATATCCCGCAGGCGGGTGACCTTGGCGTGCACACCGTCGCACCCAGATCCATCAGCGCCTGCGCGTGGTCCCCCGGCCGCTTTTTCGGGGTCAGCCGCGCCGCGTGGGCCTTCAACACGGGCTTACTGCCCGGCAAGGCCTCCTCCACCGCAAAAAGCCGGGCCATCACCCTTTCGATATTCCCATCCATGACCGGGGCGGGCTGATCGAACGCGATGGAGGCGACAGCCGCCGCCGTATAGGGCCCGATCCCGGGCAGGCTCAGCAACGCGGCCTCGGTCCCTGGAAACTGCCCGCCATGATCGCGGACCACGGCGCGGGCGCATTTCAGCAAATTCCGCGCCCTGGCGTAGTACCCAAGGCCCGCCCATTCGCCCATAACTTCGGCGTCTTCCGCCGAGGCCAGATCGGCCACCGTTGGCCAAAGCTCGGTAAACCTCTCGAAATAGGCCTTCACCGTCACAACGGTGGTTTGCTGCAACATGATCTCACTTAGCCACACGCGGTAAGGATCGGCGGTTTCCCCCGAATTGGGGGGAACCCGCCATGGCAAATCCCGCGCATGGGCGTCATACCACTGCAACAACGCGCGCCCTATCTGATCTTCACGCACCCGTTATCCAATCTGTGTCGCTTGATATTGGTTAGCATCCCAGGAAGGCATAGAGTGCGTGCAACGAAAGGTTCAACCCATGGCCGCCCGCCCGACCAAAACGACACAATCCAAGCCACGCCGCAGGCGGGGCTTTGAACGTGCCGTGACGCTCGTCGGGGCCGAGCTGCGCACTCCCGCCGAAAAGCGCGGCTTCGCGGAAACGAAGCTTCTAACCCATTGGGCAGAGATCGTCGGGCCCGAGATTTCCGCCATGGCGGTCCCGGTGAAAGTGAAATTTGGCCGTGGCTTCGGCGGTACGCTGGTCCTGCTGACGACGGGCGCCAAAGCCCCGATGCTGGAGATGAGCCGCGAAGCGATCATCACCCGCGTGAACGCCTGCTACGGCTATTCGGCGATCAAAGACGTGCAAGTCACCCAAACCGCCCCCACCGGTTTCGCCGAAGGGCAGGTGGCTTTCGCCCCGCCTGAACCAAAGAAAAAACCCGCGCCCGACCCGGCGCGGCTGAAACAGGCCACCCAAGGCCTCGATCACATCAACGATCCCGTGCTGCGCGACGCCTTGCGAAAGCTGGCCGGGAACATAGTTACTCAGTCAAATCGTTAAGGAGAATAATATGGATCGCAGAGCCATGATGTTAGGCGGCGCCACGGGCGTCCTGGGCGCCGGTGCCTACCTCTTGTGGAACGGCCGCGGTGGCCAACGCTTCCAGACCGAGGCCCCCCTGACACCCTTCACGGCGGCCAACGCCCAGGAAGTCAGCGACCTCCCAGAAGTGATCGAGATGTCGAAAGGCAACCCGGACAGCGGCGTCACGCTGATCGAATACGCCAGCTTCACTTGCCCCCATTGCCGCAGCTTCCACGCCAACGTCATGCCGCAACTGACGCGCGATTACATCGACACGGGGCTCATCAACTTCGTCTACCGTGAAGTTTACTTTGACCGCTACGGCCTCTGGGCCGGTATGGTCGCCCGCTGCGGTGGCCCCCTGCGCTACTTCGGTATCGTGGACCTGCTCTATGCGCAGCAAAGCGAATGGACCCAAGGCTCCCCCGCGGAAATTGCGGAAAACCTCAAGCGCATTGGCCGCACGGCTGGCCTCACCAACGAAGAACTCGATGCCTGCATGACCGACGCCGCCATGGCCGAAGCCATGATCGCCAACTACGAGGCGAACATGGAAGTGCATGAAATCCCCGGCACACCGGCGTTCATCCTCAACGACGAACTCCACGGCAACATGAACTTCACCGACATGAGCGCTCTTCTCGACTCCGCCATCGAAGCGGCAGGCTGATCGCCCTCGGCCCGCGCCCCTAACCCGGCGCGGGTCACCCCCTTGGCTCGCGATAGAACGCGCCGCCCCCTTCATCTTTTCATAAATATCGATTCTTTTGGGGCGACACTTACCCCAAAAACGCGGCGGCTATTTTCGCGCCATCACCCGTTCCAACCCCGCATCCAGCGGTGCCCAATCATCCATCTGTAACCTCACCGGCACCGTCATCACCCGAGACCGGAACTCGGGCGACAGGCGCACCGCGTCCTTTTCGGTCGTGACCACCTGCGCCCCGCGCTGCCACGCATCGCGCAACAGCCGCGCCATCAAGGCGTCGCTCAACGGCTGATGATCGGCCAAAGCGTGGGTCGCGTGCAGATCCGCCCCCAACCCTTGTAGCGTCTGGAAGAATTTTTCAGGATGACCGATCCCGGCAAAGGCCAGAACGGGCACGCCGTCGAGGGATATTCCCGTGGCCAACGGCTCTAACGCGCCGGTCAGATGGGGCACCTTCACCCGGTCGCCCCAGGTCGCGGCGAATCGCGTCTGCGCGGCTTCCGGCCCGATGCTCACCACCATGTCGGCGCGCGCCAACCCCACGTCCACGGGCTCTCGAAGCGGCCCTGCGGGGATCACCTTTCCGTTGCCGAACCCGCGCCATGCATCCACCACCACGACCGATAAGTCATAGGCCAAGCCGGGGTTCTGGAATCCATCGTCAAGGATCAGACATTCTGCACCTGCGGCCACGGCCGCTTTGGCCCCGGCGACCCGGTCTGCCGATACCCAAGTTGGCAGGAAGGCGGCCAGAAGCAACGCCTCATCCCCCACCTGCTTGGCCGTGTGGGAGCGCTCATTAACTTGAACAGGGCCGTTAATCTCTCCGCCGTAGCCCCGTGTCACAGCGTGAACAGCCACGCCCCGCGCCGCCAAGCGTTGCGCTACGGCGATGGCGGTGGGGGTCTTGCCGGTTCCGCCCGCGTTGATGTTGCCAATACAGATCACCGGCACGCCGACGCTTTCGCGCGGCCCTTCCCGTAGCCGTCGCGCGGTGCCGGCGGCATAGAGCGCCCCCAAGGGCGACAGGGCCGAGGCCAAGATCCCCGCCGGTTCGTGCCAGAAGCCCGGCGCGCGCATCAGGGTGTTTCCGCCTCTTCCAACGTGTCGATAATCAGGGCCAGTGCCCGATCCGTCACGTCCGCCCCGTCCGAGATCACCTGCCACGCGGCGGCGGCCATGGTGGCGGCCTCATCGGGGTTCAGCAATTCGGCCACCTGCCCGGCGAGCTTATCGGGCGAGGATACCAGCCGTGCCGCGCCGCCGTCGCGCAGGCGGTCATAGATATCGACGAAGTTCGTCACATAAGGCCCGTGCAGAATGGCAGAGCCGAGGGCGGCAGGCTCAAACGGGTTATGCCCGCCAATCGCCACAAGGCTGCCGCCGACAAAGCTGATTGGGGAAAGCCGATACCAAAGCCCCATTTCGCCCATTGTGTCGGCAAGATAGACCTGTGCCTCATCTGCGGGTTCTTGATCGGCGCTGCGCCGAGTGAAACGCCAGCCGTCGCTTTGCAATTGGTCAGCAATCTCGTCGGCGCGGTCAGGGTGGCGAGGCACGAGGATCAGCAGCAACCGGGGCGAAGATCGCATCGCCATCCGGTGCGCTTGCAGCACCATCTTCTCTTCCCCGTCATGGGTCGAGGCCGCCAACCAAACCGGACGCCCGGCCAAGTTGGCCGCCATCGCCGCGCGGTCATCTTCATTGCAGGGCAGCGCGGCAGAGCCTTCTTTCAACGTGCCCATCACCTTCATCCGGTCCACAGGCATCCCCAAACGGCGCAGATACACCATCGTCAGATTATCCTGCACCAAAGCTGCCTGAAACCGCTCAAGAAGACTGCGGATCATGCCACGGGCGAAGCGCCACTTGTCGTGGCTGGCCTTGGACATGCGCGCGTTGAGCAGCAGCATCGGGATGCCGCGGGCATGGGTTTCCACGACCAAGGTGGGCCAAAGCTCACTTTCGGTCCAGATCGCCACATCGGGTTTCCAATGGTCCAGAAACGCGGTCACAAATGGCTTTGCATCCAATGGCGCGAACTGGTGGATCGCCCTTTCTGGCAAGCGGTCGGCCATCACGGCAGCCGAGGTGACGGTGCCCGTGGTCACCAGGACCGTCAGGTCTTCGCGTTCAGCCAAGGCACGGCGGATCAGTTCCAGCACCGCCAGAGATTCCCCGACCGAGGCGGCGTGGAACCAGATCAGCGGCCCTTCCGGGCGCGGCGTCGTGGCGATGCCCCGGCGTTCATCCAGACGGGCGGCGTCCTCTTTTCCGCTGGCGAGGCGTTCCCGCAGCTTACGCTCCGCAAAAGCGCGGGCGCCTCGCGCGGACCACGCAAGATAAAGGCCAAGGACAAGGGACCGCGCCATGGTGGATTAGCTGCCCAATTCTTCGGTGGGCGAGGCTTCTGCCGCTTCGTCACGCAGGCGGTGGATATGGGCGATGAAATACCGCATGTGGGCATTGTCCACGGTACGCTGAGCCTCGGACTTCCAGGCATCGTAGGCCGATTGATAATCGGGGAACATACCGACGACGTGAATGTCTTCGGGGTTCTCGAATTCCGTCTTCTGAGGGTCTTTCAGCTCGCCGCCGAAAACAAGGTGAAGGCGTTGGGGCATGGGGATCTCCGACAGGTTAGTCCGATGGGTTAGATTGCGCCTGCACCCTTAAGGGGCAGGGCGGGGGCGTCAAGCGCCGAGGGGTCGCGGGCAGCGCCATAAGGTCAGGTTTCCCGCCATAGCGAGGGCGGGGCGGAAGGGGCATATTGATCCTATCGAAACGGAGGGTTTTTCAATGACCAAATCTTTTTCCTCGCTCGTCGCAGCCTTGGCAATTTCCGCCTCACTTATGGCTGTGACCACCCCCGTTTCGGCTTTCACCGCAACCGGAGATGTCACCCGTACTTCAAGTGGTGATCTGGGATCGGGCCGTATTTCTGGCGGCGATCTTGGCTCTGGCCGGATAGCAAACGGTGATCTTGGCTCTGGCCGGTAATCCCTGACCTGACCTAGCAAGACGCTGCCCTTTCCGCTCTCTGCCGTTTCTCTCCCTTAGGGTCGTCTTGCCAAACAACCCCGTCGCGTGCCCCCGCGGCGGGGTTTCGTTTTCGCGGGTAAGGAGAGCCTTACTCGCGCGGGAACAGCGCAAAAGCTAAGGTAATGGCGCAAGCACAACGACCATCAAGAGATTTCGCCACCCCAATTTTTCAGAGACTTCATAGCTGCCATGCCCTTTTCAAAATCCCTTCTACGTCTGGCCCCGCTCTTGATCGTCACTGTGCTTGCAGCCCTTCCCGAAACTGCCTCAGCCCATACCAACAACCCGGCCGAGGAAGATGCCTTTCCCGCCAGCCGGATCATGGCCACGGGGCCATTGAACATTGTGGTGTACCGCGTCAGCGGCAGATAACGCGCGTTTGGGCGGGGATTAGCCCGCCTTCAAAGGGCGCATGTCCAGCAATGCCTGATGCACCGATGCGCTTCCCGTCAGCACGCCGTCTACTTGGGCGCTGGGGCCGTTGAACCGTAGCGGCAGCCCGAAGCTGTCAGTAACGATGCCGCCTGCCTCTGCGATGATCAGGGCCCCTGCGGCGATGTCCCATTCCCATGTGGGGCGGAACGTCATCATCGCGTCAAAGCGACCTTCCCCAACCAATGACATGCGGTAGGCCAAAGACGGGCGGTAGGCTTTGTTTACCTCCGGCACGCCCTCTTTCCAGTGATGTGCCTGCATGTTGGCTTTGGTCGTCAGCACCGTGGCATCGGCCAGTTGCGCCGTAGTGGTGACCTGCAAAGGCGCGTTGTTCAGCGTCGCCCCCGAGCCAAGGGCTGCGCCGTAGAGTTTATCCCGCATAGGCAAGAAGACAGCGGCGGCGGTGATTTCACCGTTCCGCGACACCGCGAGGGAGTGGGAGAAGCTGGTGCCGCCCTCGATAAACGCGCGGGTGCCATCAATCGGATCGCAGATAAACACATGCTCGGCGGAAAGGCGGGCGGGATCGTCATCGGTTTCTTCCGACAGCCAACCGTAATCGGGCCGCGCAGTGCGCAAAACGTCATGTAGCATGGCATCGATGGCCAGATCAGCCTCGGTCACCGGGCCTTCTGGGCCTTTGTCGAAGACGGCGGGGTCTTGGCCGAAGAACTGCTTCGCAATCTCGCCAGCCTGTAGCGCAGCGTCGCAGAGCAGTTTCAGGTCGTGTTCAGGCTCCTGCAATCGTCAGCCCCTCGACCAGGAGCGAGGGCACGACGCGGCTCAGGTGGGGGCGGGCATCATTGGCGGGGATGATCCCGCGCAGCATGTCACGGAGGTTGCCCGCGACGGTGCATTCGTTCACCGCATGGGTGATTTCGCCGTTTTCCACCCAAAAGCCCGAAGCGCCACGGGAATAATCGCCGGTTGTGGCGTTGATTGAAGATCCGATCAGCGAGGTTATCAGCAGCCCCGTGCCCATCTGTTGCAACAGTGCGTCGCGCGATAGATCGCCCGCCGTCAGACGCGCATTCCCCACGGAAGGCGACGGCGGTGCGCCGGTGCCACGGGTAGCCGACGCGGTAGAGGTCAGGCCCAGTTTGCGGGCGCTGGAAAGGTCCAGCGTCCAGCCGGTCAGCACGCCATCGTCCACGATCAGCCGGTTGGCGGTTGGCAAGCCTTCGGCATCAAAGGGGCGGCTGGCAGAGGTGCGCGGTCGGTGGGGTTCTTCGATGATCGAAAGGCCTTTGGGCAGCACTTGCTCGCCCAATAAGTCCCGCGCCCAGGACGCGCCACGGGTGATTGCGGTGCCGTTGGTGGCGGCCAAAAGGTGCCCGATCAGGCCCGATGAAATGCGTTCGTCAAACATTACCGGAAACGCGCCCGTGGGCGGCTTTTTCGCCCCGGCGCGGGCCACAGTGCGTTCGCCCGCCAAACGCCCGATCTCGGAAGGGGACATCAGATCGCTGGCGTGGTTGCGCCCGTCACCGAAGTAATCACGCTCCATCGTGTTGCCTTCGCCGGTGATCGCCACGCAATGAACGCCGTGATCGGTGCGGGCATAGCCGCCCGCGAACCCGTTGGTGGCCGCCAGATGCACCTGCCGCCGAGAGAACCCAGCACCGGCGTTGGACACCTGCGCCACACCGTCCACGGCCAGCGCTGCGGCCTCGGCCTCCAGTGCCATCGCCTCCAGCGTGGCGGGGTCCGGGTCTGCGCCCGTGTCGTTCATGTCTAGCGCTGCGCCATCGCGTACCGTGGCCAGTTGCGCCGCATCGGCAAGGCCTGCGTAGGGGTCTTCCGGCGCAAGCCGCGCCATGGCAACGGCGCGTTCAGCCATTTCGCGCAGGGTATCGGCAGAGGTATCGGACGCCGACACGCAGGCCTGCCGGTTGCCCACCAGCACCCGTAGACCAACCTCGATCCCTTCGGACCGCTCGGCCTGTTCCAGGGCGCCGTTCAGCACACCAATGCTGACCGAGGTGCCATCGACAGCCAAAGCATCAGCGGCATCGGCCCCGGCACGGGTTGCGGCCTCTAGCAAGGCGGCGGCAAGGGGGGCAAGCGCGGTATCGGTCATGGGCATCCTCAAGGCGAAGGGTTTCAACGGAGGTAGAGGCGGGACGGCGGGCTTGCAAGCGAAACGGCCCGAGGAATTTACCCCGGGCCGCTCAATGGGACGTTAACGGATACGGTTATTGCAGTGGAATACCGTTAGCGGTGATGGAGCCATTGGCCCCGAATTCCACCGTTGTCTCCAACGTATCAGGTGCCGCGCCGGGGCGAGCAAAGACATTGGCCGCCCCCCGAATGAACGCGCCCTGTTCGTTCGGCACCAAACCGCCCGCGATAAGCGCATCCAGAAGG
Source organism: Rhodobacteraceae bacterium M385 (assembly GCA_025141835.1). Lineage (NCBI taxonomy): Bacteria > Pseudomonadati > Pseudomonadota > Alphaproteobacteria > Rhodobacterales > Paracoccaceae > Rhodobacteraceae bacterium M385. The sequence goes on from CP081102.1 coordinate 360,770, forward strand.
GCGTTGCCGCCAGAAAGCTCCAGCTCGGCCGCGCCCACGGGCACGGGGATCATTTGGTTCGGTGCAAAGCTGAAATCCCCCGATCCGGTCAGGGATGCGCCCCCAACCGAAAGGCTCAACTCGTTCACGGTCACCGCACGCAATTCACCGGGAGGGCCGGTCATCTCTTCGGGGTTGATGTTCACGAGGTCCATGAACAATTGCACCTGCCCTGTGGTGTCCAGCAGAAGGCTCATCGGATCGCGGGGCAGGGCGCTGGCGGGATCAACCATGCTGAGCAGGCTCTCGCCGACCACAAAATCCTGGACGCCAAGGCGAATCCCCATGTCTTGCGGCGTGTCACCGGCGGCGAGGGGGAAGGACAGGGCCAATTCGCTGGACCCGACAGAAAGCTCTACCGGAACCGGGATGTCCGTCCCTTCAATGTAGGCGCTCGCCCCCGAAGCCGCGACATCGTAGGCCATCGCATTAGGAGAGATCGACACACCGATGCTGCCGCCGTCGTTGCTGTATGTGGCCGAAAAGCCATCGGCGTTTTCTTCAAACATCATCTCAAGGCTGAGAGGGCCATAGGTCGTTGTGCCGGAAAGCTCGAACCCTTCAGGCAGGGCGCTGTCGAATTGGTTCATACTGGTCAACGATATTAGCGTGCCTTCGCTGCTGGATGTCATCGCGCCAATGTGCAAGCCGGTCTTGAAGCGACCCGATGCGTTCGATGGGGCAATATCCAACTCCATCGACATACCGCCCGCTGTGGCCGCAGACGAAAATCGCATGGTTTCCGGGTCTGTACCGGTGATGCTGTAGGTGGAGGCAAGGTCCGAGATTATCATCTCCAAATTGACCTCTGGCGGCTCTCCATCCCCGCCCCAAAGACGACCTTCGTGAAGGCTGATTTGATCGGCCGCATAGGTATAAACCCGCGCCCCGGCATCGCCTGAAATCTGGATATCAAGGTTCTCGTGGCGCACCAGAAGCTCGATATTGGCGGGGGGGTCGCCTTCATCAATCTCAAAGGTGAAGGTCAGCGTATAAAGCTCGGATAGGGCGACAGATACGGTGCCGTCGGGGTTCTCGATCAGGTCAATTTGATCAATCACACCATTGGTCGAGACGTTCTCGTCGGCAAATTGCGTGGTGACATTCGTCAGGGTCAGGCCTGTGCCCGTCTCAGAGACTTCGGCGCTCATGGTCTGACCGGTGGCTTCGGCTTGGGCTTGCCATTCAGCCCACAGTTCTGCCGCAGAGGTATCTGCCAGCGCGGGCGAGGCGATAGCCAGTGCCAGCAGGGAAATCGTAGAAGAAAGTCGTTTCATCGGAGGGGTGCTCCAGCAAGCAGGGGTGTAAAACCCAGATGATCAAGGGACGCGTCCAGAGCGTCAAGTAAGGATCACCGTATATGGCTGGTCGCCGCCGATTGTGGGCGCTACGTTCCAAGCGAATGACAAAGACTAAGGGGAAATGGCTCATGGCGCATGTGGTAGAAGGAAAAGTCGTGGCAATCACCGGGGCAAGCCGCGGCATTGGCGCAGCGGCGGCCCGCGAATTTGCGGCTTTGGGCGCGAAGGTGGTGCTGCTGGCCCGCTCGCGGGACGCGATCGCGGAATTGGCGGGCGAAATCGGCGAAAACGCCCTCGCCGTGCCCTGCGATGTCGCCCGTTATTGGGAGGTGGAGGCCGCCTTCAACGCCGCCGTGCAGACCTTCGGCTCCCTCGATGTGATCATCAACAACGCGGGCGTGATCGAGCCTGTGGCCCGCATTGAGGATTCCGACCCTGATGCTTGGGGCCAGGTGATCGACATCAACCTCAAAGGCACCTTCAACGGGGTCCGCGCAGCGCTGCCACATATGGGCAAGGGCGGCACGATCTTGAACATATCTTCCGGGGCGGCGACCAATCCGCTTGAGGGCTGGTCCCATTATTGCGCCTCCAAGGCGGCGGCGCTGATGCTGACCCGGTCCGTGCACAAGGAGATGGGGGATAAGGGCATCCGCGCCTTGGGCCTGTCGCCCGGCACGGTCGCCACGCAAATGCAGGTGGAAATCAAAGCCACCGGTATGAACCCCGTTGCCGCATTGGAATGGTCCGATCACATCCCGCCGGAATGGCCCGCCAAAACCCTGGCCTGGATGTGCACCGAGGCCGCTGATGGGTATCTTGGCGGCGACATATCCCTACGTGATGAAGGCATCCGCGCGGCTGTGGGCCTCTCGTGATCGACGTCTTGGATGAGGGTGGCCTGCGTATTGTCACCCTCAATCGCCCCCATAAGGCCAATTCCCTGACCGCCGATATGCTGAGCGAACTAGTCCGCGTCTTTGCTGAAAGCCAAAGCGCCCACGCCCTGATCCTGACCGGCGCGGGCGACAAAGTGTTCTCCGCCGGTGCCGATCTGCAAGAGGCCCACGCAGGCCTCGCCACCTCTCCGCTCTGGGAACAGGCCTCCTCCGCGCTCGCCGCACTGCCCTGCCTGACCATTGCTGCGCTCAACGGCACGCTCGCGGGCGGCGCATTCGGCATGGCACTGGCCTGTGATATCCGCCTCAGCTCGCCCGCCGCTTCCTTCTTCTACCCTGTCGCCAAACTAGGTTTTCTGCCGCAACCCTCTGACCCGGCCCGCCTCACCGCCCTAATCGGACCGTCCCGTGCGAAACTCATCCTCCTCGCCTCGGAGAAACTTTCCGCCCAAGAAGCCCTCTCCTTCGGCCTGATCGACCGGATCTGCCCACCCGAAACCCTCCTCCCTTCCGCTCGTGCTCTTTGTGCAACTTCCCTTGCAGGCGCCCCCGCAAACCTTCATGCCATCAAAACGATGATCCCCTAAGCGCCCCCCTCCCCCATTCACCTTGGCCATACACCTCCGGGGGGAGGCGGCTTTTCCCCGGAAAAGACGTCAGGGGGGCTGGCCCCCCAATAGGACCTAACCCATGCCCGACATGCCCCTTGATGCCCTTGTCATCGGCTCCGGCCCCGCTGGCCTTATGGCGGCTGAAACCCTGGTGAAAGCGGGCCGTAAGGTCACGATCATCGAGGCAAAACCCTCGGCCGGGCGCAAATTTCTGATGGCAGGCAAATCCGGCCTCAATCTCACCAAGGATGAGCCGTTTGATGCCTTCATTCGTGCCTATGGGGCGGCAGCCGATTGGCTCTACCCCATGGTGTCGCAATTGGACCCGGTGGAGGTCATGGCCTTCGCCGAGGACCTTGGCCAACCCGTCTTTACTGGCACCACGGGGCGGGTGTTTCCCAAAGCCATGAAGGCCTCGCCCCTGCTGCGCGCTTGGTTGCAACGGCTGGACGCGCAGATGTTTCTGCGCTGGCGCTGGACCGGGTTTGACGGTGACGCGCTGGCCTTCGACACGCCGGATGGCCCGCAAACACTCTCGCCCAAGGTCACCGTCCTTGCCCTTGGCGGTGCCAGCTGGTCGCGGTTGGGTTCCGACGGTGCCTGGGCCGATATCTTGGCCGCGAAGGGTGTAAGTCTTGCGCCGTTCAAGCCCGCCAATATGGGCCTTTGCGTTACGTGGTCTGATCATATGACAGCGCATCTGGGCACGCCCCTGAAGAATATCGCCCTGCATGCTGGCGACATGCGCCAACGGGGGGAGGCTGTGATTTCCCACCGTGGCCTGGAAGGTGGCGGCATCTACGCCATTTCATCCGCCGTGCGAGACGGAGCCGAATTGACCTTTGACCTTTTGCCCGACCGCCCCGTCGAAGGCCTTATCTCTCGCCTCAAGAAACGCCCGAAGAAGCAGACCCTAACGAAAGCCCTCACCGGGTTGGGGCTCGATCCTCTCAAGCGCGCTTTGCTGCAAGAATTTGCGCGTCCTTTGCCCGATGATCCTGCGGCCCTAGCGGCACTGATCAAGGCGCTGCCCGTCAAGCATGACGGCCCGCGCCCGATGGACGAGGCGATTTCAACCGCCGGCGGTGTCCCGCAATCCGCGCTCACCAAGGGGCTGATGCTCGAAGCCATCCCCGGCATGTTCGTGGCCGGAGAGATGTTGGATTGGGAAGCGCCCACAGGCGGCTACTTGATTAACGGCTGTTTCGCCACGGGCCGATGGGCCGGATTGCACGCCGCGATGTACTAACGGTGCACCCGTAGGGCGGGCTTAAGCCCGCCGCCCCTTGCCGTGCGCGTTGCCCTCTAGCGCCTGCCGCGTCCCGGTAGCATCGCCAGACGGATCAACGTACGCTCCATCACCGCCATCTGCGGCGCGGTGCTGGCGGAGCGCAGGGTCAAATCCGTCTCGATTAACATCGACAGCGCCGCTTCCAGCGCGTCGCGACCCCAGCGGCCTGCTTGTCGTGCCATCCGGTCGCGGCGCGGGCCGAAGACAGGGGGCCTCATCGCTTGCAGGCCCGCAGCGGGGCCGTTGGGATGGGCGGCGGCCATGTGCAACGCCCGAAAGTGGCGCAACGCGGCAATGCAAAGCGACACCGGCGTTGTGCCCTGTTGTTTCAGGCGGACCAGAATGGGGCCAATCGCGCCGGTCTCTGCCTCGGCGGTCGCGTGGAGGATATCGTCCAGCTCTGCCTCTTGGGTCAGGGGGGCCACGGCCTCGATATCGGCGGGCATCACGGGCGTCGCATCGCCGCGTTTATACAGCCCCAGCTTGTCGATCATCTGGCGGAAATCGCCGGGCCCGATAGATCGCGCCAGCGCCTCTAGGTCCGTCATCGCCTCTCGGTCCGTGTCGGTGATCTCGGCAGCTTTGAGCATATCTTCAATCTCGGCGCGTCCCGGCGGGTCATCGTAGATTGCGGCGGCATAGGCGAGTTTGTTGCCCTCAAACACTTTGCGTAGGGCGGATTTTGCGGTCAGCCGCCCGGCGGTGGCGATGATTTGCGCGTCACCTTGCTGCCATTCCTCAAACGCGGTGGTGAAGACTTTGGCCAGACCATCCGTTGCGCCTTCGACCAAGACCGCACGGGGACCGGGAAAGAAGCCCACTGCCTTCACCGCATCCAGTAGTCCCGCACTGTCCGAGCGCAGGTCAGCCCCGGTCATCCGCGTCAGGCGCATTTCCTCTTCCGCGGATTCACCCAGAAGGGCGGCCATGAGATCCTGCCGTTTCAAGGCGACCCGCATGGCGTCATCGCCAAAGATCAAACACCCCGCCGCCGAGGTGTCGGGGCGTTTGAAGTAGGTGTTGGCGTCACGGGTGGACAGTTTCATGGGGCGGTCATGACCACGATTGCGCGGAGGCGATCAGGCGGGTGATTAATTGATCCGCTAATGCGACGGCCAGCCTGTCTTCCGCATCGCGACGCGCAGATTCCGTGGCAACCGGTGATGGCGTTGTCGCGTAGGAGGTGAAGGTTGCCACTTCCCCGGATTGCACAACGCGCCCGCTGGCGGCATCGCGCACGGTAAATGACAAGGTGCCGCTTAGGTTGATGCGGTTGATGACTTCATCTTCGTCAATCGCCAGACCCCGAGTAGAGCGTTCGATGGCATAATCCAGCGTGTAGCGTGTGCCGGTGCCCAGACGATCTTCCAACCGGGCCACGAGCCCGAATTCAAGGCGACTATCTGGTTCGGCCACCCGGATCCGGTTTCGGATCACCTCGCCCGAGCCGCCCGGCCCGTAGACAGGTTGGAAGTTGCACGCGGCCATTGGCAGCGCAGCAAGAGACAGCAAAAGGGTTCGGCGGTTAAATAACGACATTCACGATCCGTCCGGGGACAACGATCAGCTTTTTCGGCGCGGCCCCATCAAGCGCCTTAACCACAGCGTCGTCTGCAAGCGCGATCTTTTCAACCTCTTCCTTGCTGGCATCTTTGGCGACAGTGATCTCGGACTTGCGTTTTCCGTTGATCTGAATGGGCAAGGTTACGGTGGATTCCACCAACATTGCCTCGTCGGCCTTGGGCCAAGGGGCGTTGGCGATCAGCCCTTCGCCGCCTTGTTGCGCCCAGATGTCTTCCGACAGATGCGGGGTCATGGGGGCCATCAGTTGCGCCAAAACCATAACGGCTTCGCGCTGCGCACTATGGGACGCCTTGGACTTGGAGAGCGTGTTGGTGAAGGCATAGAGTTTCGCAATCGCGGCGTTGAAGCCAAAGCTATCAACCCCGTTCGATACATCACGAATCGCTTTGTGCATTTCACGCAGCAGTTCTGTGTCGGCCGCCTCATCCATCTGGTCAGATGTCTTCGCAGCTTCCTGAATGCGGGTGGACAGGGCATAGACGCGGCCCAAATGCTTGTAGGCCGCTTCCGCACCCGAGGCTGTCCATTCCACGTCCCGTTCGGGAGGGCTGTCGGACAGGACAAACCAACGAGCCGTGTCGGCGCCGTATTGTTTGATGATCTCAACCGGATCGACGACGTTGTTTTTCGACTTCGACATTTTGGCCGAAGGGATGATGTCCACCCTGGTGCCGTCTTCCAGGAAACCGCCGCCATCGCGCAGGTCCACGGTTTCGGGGTAGTGATAAACGGGGCGGCCATCGGCGCCTTCGGTCTTGTAAATCGCGTGGGTCACCATGCCTTGGGTAAACAGCGCATCAAACGGCTCGATCGCTTTGGCAGGCAGGTGGCCTGTGGCGTGCATCGCGCGGGCGAAGAAACGGGAATAGAGCAGGTGCAGGATCGCGTGCTCAATCCCGCCGATGTATTGATCGACGTTCATCCAATACGCGGCTTCCTCCGCTGATGTGGGCGTATCGGCACGGGGCGCGGTGAAGCGGGCGAAGTACCAGCTGGAATCGACGAAAGTATCCATCGTGTCGGTTTCGCGCAGGGCAGGTGCGCCACAGGACGGACAAGGCGTGTTGCGCCATGTGGGGTGACGGTCCAGCGGGTTGCCGGGAACGTCGAAAGACACGTCGTAGGGCAGTTCGACCGGCAGGTTCTCTTTCTTCTCGGGGACCACGCCGCAGGCGTCGCAATGGACCACGGGAATCGGGCAGCCCCAATAGCGCTGCCGTGACAGGCCCCAATCGCGCAGACGGAACTTGGTGACGCCCTGGCCCACGCCTTTTTCCTCGCAGAATGTCACCGCAGCGTCGATGGCGTCGTTGCCGGTTTGCACCTCATCGCCCGCGAAGCCCGCGATGTAGCGCACCGGGTCGGGCTTGGGTGGCACGTAAGCCGCGCCGCCATCCTCGGGGCGCATGTGGCCTTCATCGTCCACCGGCACAAAGGTCGAGACGACGGGCAGGTCGTACTTCCGGGCGAACTCCAGATCGCGTTCATCATGGGCCGGGCAGCCGAAAATCGCGCCGGTGCCGTAGTCCATCAGGATGAAGTTGGCGATGTAGACGGGCAATTCCGCCGCCGTATCGAAGGGGTGGCGCACTTTCAGGCCGGTATCGAAGCCGCGTTTCTCGGCTGTTTCCAGCTCGGCCGCGGTGGTGCCGCCTTTGCGGCAGTCATCGCAGAAGGCTTTGATCTCGGGGTTGTCGGCTTCCAGCTGCTTGGCGATGGGATGATCGGGCGAGATCCCCACGAAGCTGGCCCCCAACAGGGTATCGGGGCGGGTTGTGTAAACCTCGACCCGGTCATGGCCGCCCACAGGGTCCACCAGACCAAATGCAAACTGAAGCCCGCGCGATTTGCCAATCCAGTTGGCTTGCATCAGCTTCACCTTTGCAGGCCAGTCGTCCAACCCGTCCAGCGCTTCCAACAATTCATCGGAGTAATCGCTGATCTTGAAGAACCACTGGGTCAGCTCTTTCCGCTCGACCTCTGCGCCGGAACGCCAGCCCTTGCCGTCTTCGACCTGCTCGTTCGCCAGAACCGTCATATCGACCGGGTCCCAGTTCACGACGGCGTTCTTGCGTTCAATCAACCCGGCATCGAGGAAATCCAGAAACAGCGCCTGCTGCTGGCCGTAGTATTCCGCGTCGCAGGTGGCGAACATGCGCGACCAGTCGATGCCAAAGCCAAGGGGCTTCATCTGCTCGACCATCGTTTCAATATTGGCGTAGGTCCAATCCGAGGGGTGACCGCCATTGGCCATTGCGGCGTTTTCCGCGGGCATCCCGAAAGCGTCAAACCCCATGGGATGCAGTACGTTGTGGCCCATCGCCTTCTTAAACCGCGCGATCACGTCGCCCATTGTGTAGTTGCGCACATGGCCGATGTGGATGCGCCCCGAAGGGTAGGGGAACATCTCTAGCACGTAATACTTGGGGCGGTCGCCCTCCATCGTGGCGGTGAATGTCCCGGCTTTGTCCCAGGCTTCTTGCCACTTCTTCTCAATCTCGGAGGGGTCGTAACGGGACATCGGGGTATTCCTTGAGGCATGTAGACATAAAAACGCCGGGCCCCCTTATGAACAGGAACGGCCCGGCGTTGTGTTTAGAAAGCTAACGCGCTGGGGTCTAGAGGTTGCCGTCGGCAACGCGCAGCTGACGGGCGCGTGTGAGAATCGCATCTTCGACCTGACGCGCGGTCTCTCGGCTAACGGCAGAGCCGCCGCGCCCTTGCAGCGCAACCCGCAACGACCGGGCCTCTAGCGCAGGGTCGCTGACATAGACCGTCGCGCGGTAGGCGCGGTTGCCGCCGGGCGGTGTGGCGTAATCGAACACAAGGATGCCGGTGAACGGGTCAGCGGCTTCCAACGGCATGAAGTCGAGAATCTCTAGCGAGGCGCGCCAAAGGTAGCGGTTCACTTCCACCGTCACCGAAGGGTCATCGCTGTTACCGAAGAGATCCCAGATCGTTTCACGTTCCGCATCTACAAGGAAACCTTGCTGCGAAAGCCGTTCATTGGCGACCTCGGTGTCGTTGGCATAGTCGCCACAGGCGGTAAGCGCCCCGATGATCAAGGCTGCGCCCAGATAGTTTGCAAGTCGTTTCAACATCTTCACTGGTCCCGCCCAATTGTTGAGGCAACTTTTATAGAACGACCTTCCTTGCGGCAAGGGGCGGTCTTGTTTGGGCGTGGGAACCATCCTTGGCGGGCTGCGCCACGCACTATCTATATACACACTTATATACACACCTTTTTTCGTGCGTCGTTCGTGCGCCCGGCAAATGGCCCGAAAGCCCCCACGATTCGGGAAAATGCTGCGGTCAAACCCTCGCGGCGACTCAGGCGGCAAGGGGGCGGCGGTGTCGGGAAAGGGCAATCCGTCGGCAGTATTCTGCGCAAGGTCCACCGCGCGGCACGGGGCCTAAGTCCCAACGGTGTATGATTTATTGGGTTCAGGTGGTTTTACTGGCCGAAATCGACTGTGACATGTCTGCACCACGCGAAAGCGAACCTTTCGGGCGGCTTTGGGCCATTGTTGCAATCATGGGGGTGAAAGGCGAAACACCATGCATACCCAATTCGGGCGTTCCGCTTTGGGGTTAAGTTTTTCAAGTGAACACAAGGGAAAAACCATGAAAAAGGTTCTCTTCGCATCCACAGCGCTCGTAGCGACTGCTGGTATTGCTTCCGCAGACATCGCTCTGTCCGGCTCCGCTGAAATGGGTGTTGTTGGTGGCTCCGGCTCCACAATCACTCAATTCCACCAAGACCTCGACATCACCTTCACGATGTCCGGCGAAACAGACAGCGGCATCACTTTCGGTGCAGCAGTTGACCTCGACGAAATCGCTGGCGGTGCCGGCGGCGCAGCCAACGATGACTGGGGCACAGCCGTATTCATCTCCGGCGACTTCGGTACGCTGACATTGGGCGACACCGACGGCGGCTTCGACGCTGGTATGGTTGAAGTTCCTGCGGGCCCAGGCTCCATCGACGACGCGCACACTTCGCACGTTGGTTGGAACGGTAACGCCGGCCTCGACGGCGCGTATGACGGTCAGATCCTGTCCTACTCCTACTCCGTATCCGGCTTCACCATCACTGGTTCGGTTGAGATGGACGACGATCGTCTTCTTGCCGCTCGTACTGTTGCAGGCGTAGCAGTAGTTGCTCAGCCTCTGAACGATGGTCTTCAGGGCGACAACATCTACGGCATCGGCGCGCAATACACTGGTTCCTTCGGTGGCGGTTCTTACACCATCGGTGCTGGTTACCAGACAGTTAACGACATCGACGCCGTTACTGCTGGCAATCAAGGCTACGACGTTATGGGTATCTCCGCTCAGGTTACTCTGGACTCCGGTCTGGCAGTGGGCATCAACTACTCCACGATCTCCCCTGACCTGGCAGCTACAGATGGCACGCACATGGCGATCGGCGCATCCTACGCGTTCGACGCAATCACCGTTGGCGTGAACTACGGTCAGTACGACTGGGACGCAGCCTCCTTGGCAGCTGACGCGACTGGTTTCGGCATCTCCGCAGCATACGACCTGGGTGGCGGTCTGTCCGCACAGCTCGGCTACGGTTCCAACGACGTAACCAACGCAAACGCAGGTACAACTGCACTGGGCACCTCCTCCATGTGGTCCCTGGGCGTTGCAATGTCCTTCTAATCCACCCGGATTAGCATGATTTGGGAAGAGCGGGCCTTGTGCCCGCTCTTTTCGTTTGTGACATAGGCTGTATGTCACTTGTCGATATCACCACCCGCATTTCCGCTTGCGCGCAGGCCCATGGCCGCGATCCAAGCGACATCACCCTGATTGCCGTGTCCAAAGTTCAGCCCGCCGAGCGGGTCGAAGCCGTGTTGACCGAGGGCTACCGCATTTTTGGCGAGAACCGCGTGCAAGAGGCGCAGGGCCGTTGGCCCGCGTTCCAGGCGCAGTTCGACGGGATTGACCTGCATCTGATCGGGCCGTTGCAAACCAACAAGGCCCGCCAAGCGATGGAGATGTTCGGCACCATCCACACCGTTGATCGCCCCAAGCTGGCCAAGACCCTTGCCCGCCTTGCCCAGGAACGCGGCGATTGCCCCGGCCTGTTTATTCAGGTGAACACGGGGGAGGAGCCTCAGAAAGCGGGATGCCTACCGTCCGAGGCCGATGCCTTTATCGCCGAAGCCCGCGCGATGGACCTGCCTGTGCGGGGGCTCATGTGCATCCCCCCGGTGGAGGAGGAACCCTCTCTCCACTTCGCGCTTCTGGCGAAAATCGCGGCACGTAACGGGTTGGACGGCCTGTCGATGGGCATGTCAGCGGATTTTGAAACAGCAATCGCCCAAGGCGCGACACATATTCGCGTGGGATCAGCGATCTTTGGGGAACGGGTGTCTTCGTAGACCGGGCCTCGGCCCGGGTTCTTAGCCATTGGACCTACAACGCCATCGCCTCGGGCACGACCAACCTTGTGCCAAGGGCGATGCGCGGCATCATCCAGCGCAGGTTTGCCCGGCTGACGGCCACACAGCCCTCGGTCTTGCGGAAGGGGCCGCGCCATTGGTGTATGAAGATGGCTGATCCCTTGCCGCGCTGCGCATCGGGCCAGTTCCAATCGGTGACCAGCACGATGTCGTAAAGGGAATCACCACGGGCCAGACGCTCCGCCGATCCGGCGAAGGGGCGGCGGGTCGGTAGATTATAGCCTGCGCGCGTGTCATCATCGGACCAAAGATCATTAGGGCCAATCGGCTTGGCCCAATGGCAAGGCTTGGGGCCACGATCCGCACGGTAGAGACAGCCCACGATGCGGTGAATGCCCACGGGCGTACCGCCATCGCCTTCACGTTTATCGCGCACCACGCCGCCCCGGCCCACGGTATAGGGCAGCGAAGCGCCCCAGAACCGCAGGCCCATAGGGGTCAGGACGATGTCTTCGGGGCTCATAACAAATGGCCGGATTTATCGCGCTTCACGTCAAGATAGGCGGCGTTGTGCAGGTTTGATTCGATCACAAGGGGAACGCGGGTGGCGACGGTGATGCCTTCGCCTTCCAACATCTCGACCTTGCGGGGGTTGTTGGTCATCAGGCGTACGGCGTCAAAGCCCATGCGGCGCAGCAGATTAGCGCCGATGCGGAAATCGCGTTCGTCATCCTCGAACCCAAGGCGGTGATTGGCCTCGACCGTGTCGAACCCCTGATCTTGCAAGGCGTAGGCGCGCATCTTGTTGGCAAGCCCAATCCCGCGCCCCTCTTGGTTAAGGTAGAGCAGCACCCCTTCACCCTCGGCCCCCATGGCCGTCAACGCGCCGTGCAGTTGCGGGCCGCAGTCGCATTTGAGCGAGCCCAAAACGTCGCCGGTGAAACAAGCGGAGTGAAGCCGCACAAGGACCGGTTCGGCGCGGTCCGGGCGACCGACCTCGATGGCGTAATGCTCGATCTCGGCATTGTCGGGCCGGAAGATATGGAGCCGTCCGGCCCCGGCCAGCGCCATGGGCAGGCGGGCGGCAGCAACGGGGGAAAGGGGGGTGGCGGTGGCAAGGTCATGGAGCGTGGCGGTCAGGGGCAGCACGGTCAGGCCTTCGGGCCATTGCGTGACGGTAACCCCAACAACGGCGGGCAGAAGCTGTGCCGATTTGGCGAGCAGAACAGCGGCACGGTGGAGGGCGGCGGTGCCTTCGCGATCTTCCTTGAACGGGCCTTTCAAGGGCGTGTTCATATCGCTGGCGGGGTCTGCCAGCTCGGACAACCAGCGCGCGCCCGCATCGGCGGGCATTACGATCCGAGCGATATCACCGTCGTAGACACGGACCTTCAACGTCTCGGCCCGCCAACCGGTAATGGCGGCGACGACGGGACCAAGGGTGCGCAGGGCGTCCAAGCGGTCGTCACGGGCAGTTTCGCACGCCATGACGATCAAGGCAGCGCCGCCGTCTTGCAAGACAACAGGCAGGCCCACGCGCAGGTCACTACGGGCACGGGCGACAAGGTCCGATATGGAGGGTAAAAGACTCATGTCCCTGACATAGCCCGCCCGGCGGGGGAATTGAAACGCTGTCACGAACTGAAACATTTCCTCACAGGCGCACACACAGGCGTGAGACATGGTTACATCCATGGACAAAAGGGGCAGCGGCGCGTCATGTCAGGGCAACGGAACACGCAGACGGGAGCCCAACCAATGGCAAACCTCAAGAAAATCCTTTTGGTCGATGACGAAGACGACCTGCGCGAAGCGCTGTCCGAGCAGCTGGTGATGACCGAAGATTTCGACGTATTTGAGGCCGCCGACGGCGCGCAAGCGATGGAGAGGGTCAAGGAAGGCATCTACGATCTGGTGATCCTTGATGTGGGCCTTCCCGACACCGATGGCCGCGAGCTGTGCCGCTTGATGCGCAAGCAGGGGGTGAAATGCCCCGTGCTTATGCTGACGGGCCACGACAGCGATGCCGACACGATCCTTGGCCTTGATGCAGGTGCCAACGACTACGTTACCAAACCCTTCCGCTTCCCGGTTCTTCTGGCCCGTATCCGCGCCCAGTTACGCCAGCACGAACAGTCGGAAGATGCGGTATTCCAGCTTGGGCCATACACGTTCAAGCCTGCCATGAAGATGCTGATTACCGAGGACGAGCGGAAGATCCGCCTGACCGAGAAAGAGACCAATATCCTCAAGTTCCTGTACCGGGCCCAAGATGGCGTGGTGGCCCGCGAAGTGCTGCTGCACGAGGTTTGGGGCTACAACGCTGGTGTCACGACCCACACACTAGAGACGCATATTTACCGTTTGCGCCAAAAAATTGAGCCGGACCCGTCAAATGCTCGCCTTCTTGTGACCGAATCCGGTGGATATAGACTGGTCGCGTAGACTTTAACGGCTCTTTAAGCGTTCCTATGTACGTAAAAGAGCAACAGATCCCCCGGTGCCGGGTGTCCCGACCTCCCTCGGGAAAGGCACCACTCTCCCTGTTGACTGGCCCGGACCTTGCGTCCGGGCTTTTTTTTGAGATTTCGCTTTACCTCAAGTGAACTTGAGGAATTATCAAGTGAGTCGTCTTAATGAAACAGGAGTCGACCGATGCAATCGCAACTTGAACACCTCAACATCACAGTCCCGCAGCCAGAGGCGACCGCCGACATGCTACGCACCCTCTTCGGCTGGCAAATCCGTTGGCAAGGCCCGGCCAAAGATGGCGGCCATTCGGTCCATGTGGGGGGCAATGACAGCTACCTCGCCCTTTATGCGCCTAAGGCCCCGTTGCAACAGGCGGAAGACTCCTATGGGCGGGTGAATGGGCTGAACCACTTGGGCGTGGTGGTGGATGATCTGGGCGCAGTCGAGGCGCGGGTGAAAGGCCTAGGGCTGGTGCCCCACAATCACGCGGATTATGCGCCGGGGCGACGGTTTTATTTTCACGATGACAACGGGTTAGAGATTGAAGTCGTGCAATATTGAAAGGCTCAGGCGCGGGGCAATCGCAACCGCGCCAAGCCATAGGCAAAGAGCGCTAAAAAGAGCCCCGCGCACAGCAGGAACACGAGGCGCAGGGCGTCTTCCCGGCCCATCGACGGCTCTGCAATCGCCATGATCCAACCACCCGCCAAGGCGCCAAGGGGCATCATCCCCCAGCCAAAGAACCGGTAGATAGAATTGACCCGGCCCAGTAGCGCATCGGGGATGACCCTTTGGCGGAAAGACACGGTAACGACGTTCCATAGCACCGCTACGAAGGTTTCCAGGAACATAAGGGCCACCGCGACCCAGACCTGCGACGTCAGATAAAGCCCCAGAAACGGGAGCGGCATGAGCGCCAAAGCCACCCAAAGGCTACGAGACGACCCAAGCCGCGCGGCGATCCAAGGGCACAGCAAGCCGCCCGCAACGCCCCCCGCCGCGCCTGCGGTTAGCAACATGCCATGCCCGAATGCGCCAAGGCCCAAGACCTCTTGGCTATAGAGAACCAGCACCGTGAAGCCCGCCATATGCGCGGCGTTCAGCCCGCCCAATATCAGGGCCAGTTGCAAGATCACCCGATGCCCTTTGATCCAGGTCCAGCCTGCGCGCATCTCTCTCCAAAAGCCCTCACGCGGGGCCAACGCACCCCGCGCAGGGAAGGCGATGGCCCAAACGGCAAAGGCGGCAAGGGCGAAGCCAAGGGCTTCAAACACGAAAGGCGCAGGAACGGTGAGGGCGATCAACAGCCCCGCAAGGGGCGGCCCGACGAACTGCCCCATGACCTGCTCCACCGACCAGATTTGGCCGTTGGCCTCCTCTAGACGGTCCTTGTGGACGATGCTGGGAAGGGCAGTTTGCGCGGCGTTATCCCGAAACACTTCCGCCGTACCCATCAGGAAAGCGAGGGCTGATAGCCCGCCAATCATCCACATGATCTGCTGCGACCCCGCGGCCTCTCTCGGGCCAGCGACGATTAGGGCGACAACGGCCAACGCCAAGGCCATGCGGGCCAAATCGGCACGGACCATCATTTTCTGGCGGTCGGCGCGATCCGTCCAAACGCCCACGGGCAGGGACCACAAAAACCAGGGCAGACGGGTGGCGAAGGCCACGATAGCAAGGGCGCGTGGGTCCGTGGTGATAAGCGTCGCCATCCAGGGAAAGGCCAAGACGCCGATCCCATCGGACAAGTTCGACAGACCCGCGCCAGACATCAACAGGCGGAAATTGCGGTTCTCTCGGATCAAGGCGGGCATCGACATCTCCTTCCGGGCCAGCTTGCGCCGGGAAAAGGATCAGGCACAATGCACACCATGAGATTTCTTTTCAAACTGCTCCTCGGCCTAAGCCTCCTCGCCGCGCTGACACTGGGCGGGTTCCGCCTTGCCGCTCACCTGCGCGAGGAGGAGGTCGCCGCAGATGTTGCCCCTAACGATGGGCGCTTGGTGGCGACGGCGCGGCAAGGCATCTTCGCCATTGAACGCGGTCCGGCAGATGGCCCTCCGGTGCTGTTGATACACGGCTCTGTCGGCTGGTCCGGGTCTTGGCGGCACACTTTGGATGTCTTGGCGGCAGAGGGTTACCGCGCCATCGCCATAGACCTGCCGCCGATGGGGTTCTCGGACCGTGACCCGGGCGAAGACTACGGGCGCGCGGCCACTGCGGCGCGTATCCTCGCCTTTGCCGAGGCCGAAGGGATCACCCCGCATATCGTCGCCCACTCCTTCGGGGCTGGGGCCGCGGTCGAAGCGCTTATGCAACAACCCGATGCCTTTGCTTCTCTGACCATCATCAACGGCGCCCTTCCGTTGGATCGGCAAGCGGCTGCTCTGCCCGCTCCCCTGCGTCCCCTCTGGCTGCGCGAGACGCTGGTCTCTGCCACCGTCACCAACCCGCTGTTGTCGCGGCGCCTGCTGCAAGCCTTTCTGCATCGCAAAGACGCCGCCACCGATGAGGTTCTCTCGACCCTCTCGCGCCCGAGCCGCCTTGAAGGCGCGACCGAGGCGCTCGCCACCTGGCTCCCAACTCTACTAATTGCCCCCACGGATCTCCCCTCAACCACCTCCGTGGCCTACGAGAATATTACTCTCCCCACCGCAATCATCTGGGGCGCGGAAGACACGACAACCCCGCTTGCTCAAGGCGAAAACCTGCACCGCTTGATCCCAAATAGTACCCTGACCGTCATTCCCGATGTCGGCCACATCCCTATGATCGAAGACCCGCAGGCCTTCGCCGCAGCTCTTCTCTCGGCGCTCGCCACCCTCCGCTAGCGCCCCCCCCTCATTCACCTTTTCAGAAATATCGCGGGGGTGGGGGCATCTTTGATGCCACCAGGGGGCAGCGCCCCCTAGACACGCCTGTTCCAATCCCTATCGTCGCCGCACCCCACAACCGGAGCCACAACATGCCCTTCACCCTCGCCACTTGGAACATCAATTCTGTTCGCCTTCGGCAGACCCTTGTGGCGCAGTTGATGACGGAAGAGGCGCCTGATGTGCTCTGCCTTCAGGAATGCAAAAGCCCGGTCGATAAAATGCCCTCGGACGTGTTTGCCGCCCTTGGCTACACCCATGTCGTGGCGCGCGGGCAGAAGGGCTATAACGGCGTCGCGATCTATTCGAAAATTCCGATGGTTGAAGCGGGGTCGCATGAATTTGCCGGCCTCGACCACGCTCGCCACGTCGCGGGGCAGCTGGAAAATGGGGTGACGATCCACAACTTCTACGTGCCTGCGGGCGGGGATGAGCCGAACCGGGAAAAGAACATCAAGTTCGGCCAGAAGCTCGACTACATGACAGATATGCGGGACTGGGCCCATGCCGACAAACCGCAGAAATCCATCCTTGTGGGGGATCTCAACATCGCGCCCCGCGAAGATGATGTCTGGGATCATAAGAAACTGCTGAAAGTTGTTTCCCATACGCCGATCGAGGTCGAACATATGGCCCAGGCGCAGGAGGCGGGCGGTTGGGTGGACGTGACCCGTGCCGATATCCCCGATGGCAAGCTGTTTAGCTGGTGGTCCTACCGGTCCCCGGATTGGGATAGCGCCGACAAGGGCCGCAGGCTCGATCACGTTTGGGCCACTTCCGATATTGCCACGGCGGCGCATTCCTCTCGGGTGGCGCGTCATGCGCGGGGGTGGGAAAAGCCCTCGGACCACGCGCCTGTCTTTGCGACTTTTGACCTCTAGCCCCTTGGCGATCGCTACCGGACGCCGCATATAGCGCGTAACACTAGTCATTGACGGAGCCCCAAGATGCTCGAATTCGGTACAACACCAGACGCAGCAGCGCCCACCGATCTTATCAAGGATGTTACCGACGCCACCTTCATGACGGACGTGGTCGAGGCCAGCCAAACGACCCCTGTGATCGTGGATTTCTGGGCTCCTTGGTGCGGCCCCTGCAAGACGCTTGGGCCCCAGCTTGAAGCGGCCGTGACCGCCGCCAAAGGCAAGGTGCGTATGGTGAAGGTCAACGTAGACGAGAACCAGCAGATCGCCGCGCAGCTTCGGGTGCAATCCATCCCTACGGTCTACGCCTTCCACGAAGGCCAGCCCGTTGATGGGTTCCAAGGGGCGGTGCCGGAAAGCCAGATCAAGGAATTCGTGAATAAGCTGGCCGCTATGTCGAAGGAAGACGGCGGTCTTGGCGAAGCGCTGGAGGCGGCTGAGGAAATGCTTGCCGCAGGCGATCACGATGACGCTGCCCAGACCTTCGCCGCGATCCTTGGGGAAGAGCCCGAAAATGCCCCCGCCATGGCGGGCCTTGCCCGTGCGCATCTGGCCATGGGTCAGACCGATGAGGCCGAGCAACTGCTTAGCACCGCCCCCGATAAAATCTTCAACGCCCCCGAGTTGGAAGCCATTCGCGCTCAGATCGAGCTGGCCCGGCAAGCCGAAAGCGCGGGTCCATTGGCAGAGCTGCAAGCCGCCGTCGATGCCAACCCCGATGACCACGCCGCGCGCTTTGAACTGGCGCAAGCGCTTCATGCCGGGGGCGAAGTGGAGCTGGCCGTGGACAATCTGTTGGAGCTGTTCCGCCGGGATCGCACCTGGAATGACGAGGCCGCCAAGACGCAACTTTTCACTATTTTTGAGGCCTTGCCGCCGCAAGATCCCATCGCCCTGAACGGGCGTCGTCGCCTGAGCTCGATGATATTTGCCTGAGGGAAGGATCAGCCTACGTTCATGCGTATGATGACACACGCTGATCTTCCGGGCACGGTCCCGATCTTCCCTTTGCCGGGCGCTTTGATGCTGCCTCGCTCGCGCTTGCCGCTGCACATCTTTGAACCTCGGTATCTTCAGATGATCGAGGACACGATGAAAACGCCCCATCGCTTGATCGGCATGGTGCAGCCCTTTGAGGCCCCCGGTTCGGGGGAGGAGAAGCTGCATCACATCGGGTGTGCAGGCCGATTGACCCAATTCTCGGAAACCGAGGATGGGCGCTACATGATTACCCTTGGGGGCGTCTCGCGGTTCCGCATCAATCAAGAGGTTTCGGGCTTCATGCCCTATCGCCGTTGCGATGTGTCTTGGGATGGGTTTGAGGCCGACCTCGGCCCCGCCGAAACCGACAGCGCCTTTGACCGCGACCCTTTTCTGGCACTTCTCAACCGTTATTTTGAGGCTCACGACCTTTCAACAGATTGGGACAGCCTGAAGGAAGCCGAGGATGAGTTGCTGATAAACTCTCTCTCCATGTTGTGCCCGTTTGAACCTGAGGAAAAGCAAGCCTTGCTTGAGGCACCATCGCTGTCCACCCGCCGCGAAACGCTGGTGACTTTGCTGGAATTTTCCCTGGCCGCAGGCAGCGATGAGGAACGGATGCAATGAGTGAAGAGAAGAAACCTCGCCCCCCCATCGATCGCCGGATGCTAGAGGCGTTGGTCTGTCCGATGACCCAAGCGCCGCTAAGTTATGACGCGGAACGGCAGGAATTGGTGTCTAAGGCGGCGCATCTTGCCTACCCGATCCGGGGCGGCATTCCGATCATGTTGGAAGAAGAAGCCCGCAAGTTGGACTAAGGCGCGGTGTCGCCCCTTTCACGCGTTGGGCGATGCATGATTCCGCCGATAATCAACAACACGACCGCAGCGAAAAAGCCAAGCATGGCGTTGAGCCAAGCGATCTGCATGACAGCGTCGAACGCGACATAGCGATCTGGGCTGGCGTCCTCGTTGAAGGCCGAGAAGATAAGATCATTGGACACGGCCTGAAGGGCGGCGAGGGGGGCGGCAAAGGCGGTGGCCCCCAACACGATTAACCCGCGCGCAATGGCGTGCCGCATGGTGGTGGCAAACCAGATGAAAATCCCGGCAGCCGCAGCGGCAACGATCCCGCTGCCAATGGCCCGCCCCGGCGTGGTCAGCGCAGTGATCGTGAACCAGCAGACGGCAAAGCACAGAAGGCAGAAGACGATCAGAATGGCAGGTCCGTTGCGGGCCTTCATTGTGCGGTCTCTGTAGGTTTGTTGCGGTGCATCAGGCCGCCGATCAGCACTAGGATAAAGCCCGCGAACATGCCGAAAAGCAGCCCGGCGGAGGCGAAGATGGTCGATAGGAAAAGCATGCTCGCTTCTTCATCGGTGAAGGCCCCGCCGTTTGCCATCACCGCGGTCGAGGTATCTGCAATTTGGTCGCCGTACCCCGAAAGGGCCGCAACGGGGACGATCAAAAACACCGCGCCAAGGCCGATGAAGCCCCGCGCAAAGGCTTGGCGGCCGGTCTTCGCAAACCAGATGAACGCGCAGGTCGCCCCGGCCACGATTACGCCCACCACAAAGGCAGTGCCGACCCCGTTCAGGCCAATGGAGAAGAGCGCGCCAAACAGAAGGCTCAACGTGCCAAAGACGATCATAGAAGTGAGCTTTGGTCCCGACATGATGTGTCCTTTGGTGGTCTGGGTTGATCCTATCTTAACGGATGGGCAGCCCAAGCCAAAGCGGAGGATTTCCCGCGCCTTACAGCGCGCGGCCCTGCATCAGACGGGGGAGGTCGCCGTTCAGGCCAGCGGCCTCTCGGATGAAACGGCGGCGCAGATCAGGGAAGGCCCCAATCGCCCCCATGCCAATGTCACGTGCTGCCCGCAGCAACGGGTTATCGTTCGAGAACAGGCGGTTAACGGTGTCTGTCGCCACCGCCAGCCCTGCGGTGTCAAAGCGGCGCCATTGTTGGTAGCGGTCCAACACGTCGCGGCGGGCAAAGTCTTCTCCGCGCCGTTTGGCATCGGCAAGGGTTTCGGCCAATGCGCTCACATCGCGCAGCCCAAGGTTCAGACCTTGGCCCGCGATCGGGTGCACCCCGTGGGCCGCATCGCCCACAAGGGCCAGCCGTTCCGACACAAAAGATTGCGCCAGCGACAGGGTCAGCGGATAGCTGAAGCGCGCGCCCGAAAGGGTGATATCGCCCAGAAAATCGCCGAAGGCCGGGCGCAGGGCGGCCATGAATTCCGCATCATCGGCACGCGCCAGCGCAGAGGCACGCGGCTCAGTCTCGGACCACACAATGGAGGAGCGGTTTCCCGGCAAAGGCAGGATCGCCAAGGGGCCGCCGGGCATGAAGAACTGATGCGCAATGCCGTTATGGGGCAGGGCATGATCGACGGCGCACACCAGCGCGGTTTGGCCATAGTCCCACCCTGTGCGCTTGATCCCGGCGCGTTCTGCCACGCCCGACCGTTTGCCATCGGCCCCCACCAACAGTCCGCCGCGCAAAACCTCTCCGTCCTCAAGCGTGACCGAGGCGATGCCGCTGGTCGCTTGGGCCACTACTTGCACGCCTGCTCGGTGGGTGATCAGGGGCTCTGCCGCCATCGCGTCCAGCAAGGCGCGGCGCAGATAGCGGTCCTCCAGCATGTGACCCATGGGGCCTTCTTCGATTTCGGCATGATCGAAATGCAGAAAGAAAGGCGCGGCTCCTTCGCCCGCCCGTCCGTCCGAGGCTTTGATCTCCAGCATCGGTTGCGCGTGGTCCTCCACGCTGCTCCAGATGCCCAAAGCGTCCAGCATCCGCACCGACGCCAGAGCCAGCGCATAGGCGCGTCCATCAAAGCTGGCGTCTTTCCGCGTGGTGGCGGGCAGGGCATCCAGAACAACACTGGAAAACCCGGCAGAGGCACAGGCCAAGGCAAGGCAAGGGCCGTTTAACCCCCCGCCAACAATCAGAATATCTGCATCGCGTTGTTCCATGCCCTGAACTATGGCGCGCGGTGGGGGATTGTCCATGTGGCGCGTCGTCGTTAGCGTCCGCAGGCGACAATTAGGGGTGACGTGATGGATTGGCTGACGAAAAGCGCAAGTGAGATTGGGCGGGGCATAGGCGCGGGTGATGTGGACCCTGTTGCCATCACGGAAGCCTACCTTGAGGCCGCAAAGGAAAGCCCCTTTGGCAGCCGTATCTTCGCCCGCCAAACCCGTGATCGCGCCCTGGCCGAGGCGATTGCCGCCCATGATCGCGCCAAGCAGGGCGTTCGGCGCGGGTTGCTGGATGGCGTGCCGATCAGCTGGAAAGACCTGTTCGACACCGCCGGCACGGTGACCGAGGCGGGGACCAAACTGCTGCAAGGTCGTGTGCCCTCGCAGGATGCCGAGGTGTTGCAAAACGCCACCCGCGCGGGCCTCGTGTGTCTTGGCAAGACCCATATGACGGAACTGGCGTTCTCGGGCCTTGGGGTGAACCCCTCTACCGCGACGCCGCCAAATGCCAATGACCCAGAGCTTGCGCCCGGAGGTTCATCTTCAGGGGCGGCGACTTCGGTGGCTTACGGCATGGCGGCGGCGGGCATCGGATCGGACACTGGCGGGTCCATCCGCTTACCGTCTGCGTGGAACGATCTGGTGGGCTTCAAGCCGACGCACAATGCCTTGTCGTTGGAGGGCGTCGTGCCCCTTGCGGAGAGCTTTGATACTGTCGGCCCGCTGTGCCGCACGGTAGAGGACTGCGCCGAGTTGTTCGCCGTCATGGGCAACACCGCCGCGCCGGACCTCGCCGAGACCTCGCTCAAGGGCACGCGGATGCTGGTGCTGAACCCCTATGCCACCGATGTGCGCGACGCCCCCGGTGCGGCATTCCAATCGGCGATGGAGCGGCTGTCTAGCGCGGGGGCGACCATCGAAACGGCGGATATCCCGGCGGTGAACGAGGCGATGGAGACCACCCTGTCACTTTATACGGCCGAGGCTTACGGGACTTGGGGCAAAGTGATCGAGGCTGACCCAGAGAAAATGGACCACCGCATCCGCGCCCGTTTCCGCCAAGGGGCGGATGTTCTGGCCGCCGATTTCGTTGCTTTGTGGCAGCGCCTTCGAGTGCTGCGCAAGCAATACTATGCGGCGACGGCGGGCTATGACGCGGTGCTGATCCCTTCGGCCGCGAACCTGCCGCCCAACGTGGCGCGGCTCGATAGTGACAACGATTATTTCGTGACCGAGAACCTTTTGACCCTACGCAATACCCGTGTCGGAAACCTCATGGGCGTGTGTGCTGTGACCTTGCCCACGGGCGTGTCTTCGACGGGGATCATGCTGATGTGCCCCCCCGGTGACGACGCGCGTTTGCTGCGTTTGGCGAAGGCGGCAGAGGGCGCATTGGCTTAACCGCCACACCCCTCTGGAAACACGGCTGTTTTTCTGGACCAGCGCCGCCCCGTTCGCTATCATCATGGCTAACGGGGCGTTAATGACCCCGAAAATGAGGCAGTTATGGTTTTTCCGGAGCGGTTTTCGAACCTCCCTGAATATGCGTTTCCGCGTTTGCGGACGTTGTTGGACGGCATGGAGCCGGGCGGCGACCCTATTTTGATGACCATTGGCGAGCCTCGCCACGCGTTCCCCGCTTGGATCGACAAGGTGTTGGCCGACAGCATCCAGGGTTTTGCGAAGTATCCCGAAAACGATGGCTCTTTGGCGTTGCGCAGGGCGCAGGCCGATTGGTTGGGCCAACGCTATGGCGTCGATGTGGACCCGGCGACACAAATCCTTGTGCTCAATGGGACGCGCGAAGGGCTCTATAACGCCTGCATGGCGCTGTGCCCGGAAAAAAAGAACGGCCAACAACCTGTCGTTCTGACCCCGAACCCGTTTTATCAGGTCTACGCCGTGGCCGCTCTTTCTGTGGGGGCTGAGCCGATGTACCTGCCCGCCACGGCGGCGACCGGCGATCTGCCCGATTTTCATGCCGTTGATCCGGCTATTTTGGACCGCACGGCGATTGCCTACATATGCTCTCCGGCGAACCCGCAGGGCGCTGTTGCGTCCGAGGCCTATTGGGAAGCGCTGATAACACTGGCCGAAAAGCACGACTTCAAGATTTTCGCCGACGAATGCTATTCCGAGATTTACCGTGATGATGCCCCCACAGGGGCGCTTCAGGTTGCCCAAAAGATGGGTGCTGACCCTGAACGGGTTCTGATCTTCCACTCTTTGTCCAAACGCTCCAACCTGCCGGGTCTACGGTCGGGTTTCTGTGCCGGGGGACCGCAAACCATCGCGCGGCTCAAGCAATTGCGGGCCTATTCCGGTGCGCCGTTGCCCCAGCCGCTTCAGGCCGTGGCCGAGGCCGTGTGGCGCGACGAAGATCACGTGGTGGAGAACCGCGCTCTTTACCAAGAAAAATACGCCATCGCCGATGAGATTTTCGGGGATGTGCAGGGCTACAAAGGCCCCGAAGCCGGGTTCTTCCTGTGGCTTCCGGTGCAAGATGCCGAACAGGCCACGGTGAAGCTGTGGCAAGAGACGGGTGTGAAGGTTTTGCCCGGCTCCTACCTTGCGCGCGAAGTGGACGGCGTCACGCCGGGTCACGACAAGATCCGCGTCGCGATGGTTGCTGAAAAAGAAGAAATGCGTCGCGGGCTCATGTTGATCCGCAAGACGCTATATGATTGAGGAGGCACGATAATGGCCTATCAGACCCGCCAGCGAGAGCCGCTTTTGGACGGACATATGCACGAAATCCTCGCCCGTCGGGGCCGAGAGATGTGTGGCATGGCGCTTGTGGGGCTTGGCCTTGCCTTGGCTGCGTTGCTGTGGAGTTACGTGCCCGAAGACCCCAACTGGATGGCCGCTACCGATGCCGCGCCCGAGAACCTTTTGGGTCGCGGGGGCGCTTCGATCGCTGCCGTTTTGATGATGATTATGGGGTTTGCCGCTTGGGTTCTGCCGACGGCAGCCCTTGCTTGGGGCGCGCGGTTCATTCTGCATCGCGGGCAAGAACGCGCCTTGGGCCGCGTCTTGTTCCTGCCCATCGCCATTGCCATGGCCGCGATTTACGCCGCCAGCCATGTGCCGCCTGTGGGCTGGTCGCATTCCTTTGGGGCCGGTGGCCTGTTTGGCGATACGATCCTTGGCGCAGTGCTCAGCGCGTTGCCCATGTCGCCACAGATCGGCATCAAAGTGGCCGCTTTCCTTGCATTTCTTTTGTCGGCAGCGATGGTCTTGTTCGTTTTGGGCGTCACTAAGCGTGAGCTTGGGTTGACCCTACGGTTCCTTTTGGTGGGCATGATCGCCACAGGAACGGCGGTAATGGCAACGATGCGCGGACTTGGCCGTGGGGCAGGGGCCACCGCTGTCGCTTTGCAAGATCGCCGTGCCGCACGTCGCGAAGCCTTGGCCGCGCAGGCTGCTCCCTTAGCGATTGATCCATCATACACCACAACCGGGCAGCCCCGTGTGCACCGTGCGGATATCCCGGTTGAGCCCGCCCTGACCGCCGCCGCCGACCCCGCCTATGCGGAACCCGCCGCCCCGCCTGCACCAGCCGCTGCGCCGCAAGGGTTATTCTCTCGAATGCCCAGTCTGCGGCGGGAGCCTGAACCTACGCTAGAGGGGCCTTTGCCCGACGCCGATCCGGTGTTGGTGGAAGACCTACAAGAAGAGCCCGTGGGGCCAGACCGTGTACGCTCGCGTATTTCGGATGCGATCCGGGCGCGCCGTAGCCCACAGGAAGCGCCCAAGACCGGCAACACCATTGCCGATATCGCGGCCCGTGCTCGTGTGACGCCGGGCACGCCTTCGCGCATTCCAAGCCTGAACCGGAAAGAGCCTCCTTTGACGGCTGCCGCGGCGCAAGCCCCTGTTGAGGCGCCCGAAGCCCCTATGGCCGAGGTTGAGCCTGTTGAGCTGAACCGTCCCGAGCCGCAACCGGCCCCCATCGCTGCTGCCGCGCCACAAGTGCAACCGGGCATCCAGCGCCGCGCCGTGCCCGCCCCGCAGGAAGAGCCGCGCCGCGTTGTGCAGCAACCATCGCGCAAGGCCCCCGCGCAATCGCGCCAAGCCAAGGCAGACAGCCAGCCTTCCTTGCCCCTGTCCGAGCCTGAGCCCTATGAATTCCCGCCGCTGACGCTGCTGACCAGCCCCACCACGATCGAGCGCCATCACCTGTCCGATGAGGCGCTGGAAGCGAACGCCCGGATGCTGGAAAACGTGCTGGATGACTACGGCGTGAAGGGCGAAATCGTCAGCGTGCGCCCCGGCCCCGTTGTCACGATGTATGAACTTGAACCCGCGCCGGGCCTCAAGGCATCGCGCGTGATCGGCTTGGCCGACGATATCGCCCGGTCGATGTCCGCGCTGTCTGCCCGTGTTTCCACGGTGCCGGGCCGCACGGTTATCGGGATCGAATTGCCGAACCAGAACCGCGAAATGGTGGTGCTGCGTGAAATGCTCAGCCACCGAGATTTTGGCGATGGCAACGCCAGCCTGCCGCTGGCCCTGGGCAAGGATATCGGCGGTGATCCGATTATCGCCAACCTCGCCAAGATGCCTCACCTGCTGATCGCGGGTACGACGGGGTCCGGTAAATCGGTGGCAATCAACACGATGATCTTGTCGCTGCTCTATAAGCTGAAGCCGGAAGATTGCCGGATGATCATGATCGACCCGAAGATGCTGGAACTGTCGGTTTATGACGGCATTCCCCATCTTCTGTCGCCTGTTGTCACGGACCCGAAGAAGGCCGTTGTGGCCCTGAAGTGGACCGTGGGCGAGATGGAAGAGCGTTATCGCAAGATGTCCAAAATGGGCGTGCGTAACATCGACGGCTATAACAGCCGGGTGAAAGACGCGCTGGATAAGGGCGAGATGTTCTCGCGCACCTACCAGACCGGCTTCGACGACGAGACGGGCGATCCCGTGTTCGAGACGGAAGAATATATGCCCGAGAAGATGCCCTTCATCGTCGTGATCGTCGATGAGATGGCCGATCTGATGATGGTCGCGGGTAAAGAGATTGAAGCCTGCATTCAGCGCCTTGCACAGATGGCGCGGGCTTCGGGCATTCACATCATCATGGCCACGCAGCGTCCGTCTGTGGATGTCATCACCGGCACGATTAAAGCCAACTTCCCCACGCGGATTTCCTTCCACGTAACTTCCAAGGTCGACAGCCGCACGATCCTGGGGGAGATGGGGGCCGAGCAGCTTCTGGGCATGGGTGATATGCTCTACATGGCGGGCGGAGCGAAGATCACTCGCGTCCATGGGCCGTTTTGTTCGGACGAAGAGGTTGAAGAAATCGTGCGCCACCTGAAGTCCTTCGGGCCGCCGGATTACGCGTCGAGCGTGTTGGACGGACCTGACGATGACAAGGAAAGCGACATTGATGCGGTGTTGGGCCTGAACACGGGTGGCAATACGGGCGGCGAAGATGCGCTGTACGATCAGGCGGTGGCGATTGTGGTGAAGGACCGCAAGTGTTCGACCTCCTACATCCAGCGCAAGTTGGGCATCGGCTACAACAAGGCCGCGCGTTTGGTGGAGCAGATGGAGGAAAACAGCCTCGTGTCGTCCGCCAACCATGTGGGTAAGCGCGAAATCTTGGTGCCTGAGCAGGACTAGCGCGGCACCTATAGTCCCGGTATTAACGTGTGATATCCGCGCGATCCGCAAGGCAACAAGTTTGCCCCGTTCGTCGATAATCTGAGGAGACGGGGCAGCACGGCTAGGCGGTGTCAGTCCTCGCGCAGTGTTGATAGGCGGCGACGCGCCGGTGTTATCGCATAGCGCGCAGAGTGTCCCTATATTCAAGGCAAGCCTTTCGAATCGGAGCATAAATTTATGTCGATCACACGCCGGAACCTTCTGGGTGCCACTGCCGCCTTCACCCTTGCGGGCACATCTGCGGCCTTTGCCAATGCGATCCCTTTGGCGGATTTGTCCGCGTACCTGAACGCGATGCAAACGGCCGAGAGCCCGTTTACGCAGATTAACTCGGACGGAACCGTTTCCACGGGGACGGTCTATATCCATCGCCCCGGACGGGTGCGCTTTGACTATGACGGCGATGATCTTCTGGTCATGGCGGGCGGCAGCCAAGTGGCGATTTTCGATGGGCGCGCCTCGGGTCCGCCCGAGCAATACCCGCTGTCCGAGACCCCTCTGCGCATCATTCTAGAGCGTAACGTGAACCTCGGCCAATCGGGGATGGTCAGCGACCATACGTTCGACGGCACCGCGACCCGTGTCGTGGCCCGTGATCCGCAACGCCCCAATGTCGGCTCTATCGCGCTGGTGTTTACGCCGAACCCGATCGAGCTGCGCCAATGGGTCATCACTGATGAGGGCGGCGCTCAGACAACGGTGATTTTGGGCGCACTTCGGCAAGGCGGGAGCATTCCCGCGAGCTATTTTTCGATCCCGCAGGAAATTAACGCCCGAAACAGGAACTAACGGTAGCCCCAAGTGGCAGCGGCAACCGCCTAGCAGCTGGCAAGCTGAAGGCGGTATTGCTCTGCCCGGCTTTCCACACGGCGAGCAACGTCCAACAACCATGGCTTGGAGTTGTAGCTGCCCCGCGCGTAGCCTGTGTGCCCTTCGTGGTAGGCAAGGTATTGGCGGCGCGCGTCGGTGAGGGGGATGTTGTTCCGCTCCAGCGTCAGGTTCATGTACCAGCCCATGAAGTCGGTGGCGTCGCGGATGTCGGTGCGGTCGGCCCCTCGGTTGCCAGTGGCGTCGATATATTCATCCCACGTGCCGTCCAACGCCTGGGAATAGCCAATGGCCGAGCTTTGGCGCCCCATGGGGATCACACCCAAGGCATAGCGGTAGGGGGGGCGGATATCGCCGTCAAAGCGGCTTTCCTGATGGATTACGGCCATCTGAACGTGAACGGGTACGTTCCAGTTCCGTTCGGCCCGGCGCATGGCCCGCATGTAATGGGGGCGCTCCTCCGCAAGGGCACAAGCGTTGTCGAGGTTTCGGGGGGAATCAAATTCCCGCGACCCACACGCCGCGAGAGAGGCCGTAAGGCCTATCAAAAGAGTTCGTCTATACATTGGCCTGCTCTGCCTCTGGGTTGCGCCATTTTTTCGGCGCGTTAACCCTGACTATACACCAAAAAACCTTGCGGGAAAACTGGTGGATTGCCTTATCCGGGCAGAAGGAACGAAAGCGTGACCGGAAGCGCAATAATCGCCAGAAGTGTTGAGGTGACCACAAGGCTGGCGCTGGCGTCGGGGTCGGTCTGATACCGCTCAGCCATGAGGTAAGAGGTGACGCCCACGGGCGTTGCCATTTGCAGGATCAGAACGGCCAGCGGTACGCCGGACAGACCCACGGCAAGGCCCACGCCGATCCCAGCGGCCAGGCCCACCGACAGCTTGATCGCCGAAAGGCCGAGCGCGGTAAGCACGCGGGCGGGTTTCAGGCGGGCCACAGCGGCCCCAAGGGTCAACAGCATAAGCGGGATGCCCATTTGGCCGACCAACGTCAGCGCATTCAGAGCCACCGTAGGCGGTTGCCAGCCGACGATCAGGGCCAAGACCCCAAGGATCGAGGCCCAAAGGATTGGCTCTTTCAACACGCGGAGGGGGTTCTGCACCCCGGCCACCATCCAAAGGCCCGCGGTGAACATGATGATCGCCATGACTGCGAAAACCACAATCGCCAGCCCCAGCCCGGTGTCGCCAAAGGCAAATAGCGCCAGCGGCAAGCCAAGGTTGCCGGTGTTCCCAAAGGTGAGCGGAGCCAGATAGGCCCGCATATCAAGGCGAAACAGGCGGACGACGGCAAAGGCAGCGGCGGTGGCCAAGGCGTAGCACAGGACCGACGCGAAGCTGAGGGCCGCAAGGGCGCTCGGTTCGATGTCGGCATTGACCAGCGCCGTGAAGATCAAACAGGGCACTGCGAGGGTCATGGCAAGGCGGGTCACGAACTGGGTGGGGTAGTCAAAACCTCCGCGGACCCAAACGAAGCCAGCGAGCCCCAAAACAAAGACGGGCGCGGTAATTTCGAGAACGGCAAAAGCTAGGTTCACAGACTGTTTCCCTGTTGAACGGTGCGTCGGGATGGACAAACCCGGTAACGGTTCGATAATGAATCTTGGTAAGTTCTGGGGGCAATCCATGCTTGAGACACAAGCCAAATACAATATCGGGCAGATCGTCCGTCACAAGAAGCACCCGTTTCGCGGGGTTGTTTTTGATATTGATGCGGAATTCTCAAATTCCGAAGAATGGTACGAAGCTATCCCAGAAGAGGCGCGCCCCCTGAAGGACCAGCCGTTTTATCACCTGTTGGCTGAGAACGACCAAACCTACTACGTCGCCTATGTCTCGGAGCAGAACCTTGTGCCCGACGATAGTGGCGAGCCGGTGAGCCACCCTGACCTTCCCGATCTTTTCGGAGAATTTCGCAACGGTCATTACCCGTTAGAATATCAGCTGAATTAGGTGCGAGCCGTTGTGTCGCGAGGGGGTGGCGGGCTTAAGCCCGCCCTACAATCCACCGTACGGCGTGACTTAACCGAGTGTCCGAAGATGCTGCGTCAGGGCATCAATGTTGCCGCCGCGCGATTCCAGCATCGCGCCGATCTCTGTCCTTTCCGAGATCATCAGGTTCACACCCTCGATAATCAGGTTGAAGAACAGCGGCCGCCCCGAGCCGTCTGACACCAGCCAGCGCAGCTCGAATGGCGCTTCATTGCGCATGTTCACGGTGCTGATGACCTCGAAGAACGAGCGTACCGGCCGGGCAGAGTTCACGGTGATCGACCCGCCAATAAACTCCCGGAAACGGCGACCGTATTTCGCCGAGAAGTAATCCTGGAACGCCTCGGTAAAGGCGCGCATCTGTGCGTTGCTGGCGGACCGTGCTGAAGGGCCAAGCACCGAACGGGCGATGGTGGGCACGTCTGCGTAGGTGCTGAGGATACGCTCCATCTCTCGCAGAACGCTGGCTTCCGACCCGCCCGAGGCGATGACACGGTTCACGTCTGCCACAGCGGCCTCCACCAGCGCTTGAGCTTGGTTCGCGTTCAACGCCTGGGCATGGCCGGGCAGGAACGGCACAGCCGCCCCGGCAACAGCGGTGGACAAAAAGGCACGACGGCCAAAGCGAGAGCGGAGGGATTGGAATTTATTGGGCATAGGGATCAAAATACGGGTCCGAGTAAGGGTCATAATTTGGGTCAGCGGCTACGGCTTGGGCCGCCGCGGCTGGGTCTGCATCGGCGTAGGGGTCTTCATAGTCGGCGCTGGAGCCGCCCAATTCATACCGGCGCTGTTGCAGGTAGAGAGAGCGTAACTGCGCATAGCTGTCGGCGCTTTCATACAGAACGGAATCGATCGTTCCGTCGAATTCGTAGCGAGAGTTCAACCCAGAGGCGACGCTTGTGGCCGTCAGATAATTGCTTTCGGGCGTTTCTATGTAGTGGCGTAGCGGGTTCATCGCGTAGTCCACGACCATGCCGACGGTATCGCGGGTGGTGGACGGGCCAAAGAACGGGTGCACCACGTAGTCGCCCTCTCCCACACCGTAGATGTGCAGGGTCTCGCCAAAGTCCGTGTCGGCCTCATGCACACCAAGGGCGGTGGCCACATCGAACAGGCCCGCCACGCCGACGGTGGTGTTCAGCGCAAACCGCAGGGTGTTCTGCGCCGCATCGCCAAGGCGCAATTGCAGCAGGTTGTTCAGCACATAACCGGGCTGGTTAAGGTTGGATGCGAAGTTAGAGACACCAACCCGCACAGGTTCCGGCACACCCGATCCGTAGGCGTCGGAGGCAGGGCTTAGAAAGGCCCGGTCGAGGGAAAGGTTAAGCTCATGAGCGGCGCGGTTTCGGGCCTCATCTGCGTCGGCAATCTGATCGCCGGGCGGCAAGGTTGCCGGGCCGCAAGCGGACACCAGAACGACCAGCGCAAAAGCGCTGCATTGGCCCAAAAATCGCGAAGGTAAAAAGCGCACGTCGATCCCCCAAAGGCAGCATGTCTGGCGACTTTGTCCGCCTACACACTTCTTAAAGGGTATAGGGTAATAATTCGGGGCACCACACCCTTGTTACATCGGCAGGGAAGGGCTGCCTGTCAAGGCGGCGTGTGGCAGGAAATGCACCACAAAAGGCCGCCAACCCGATGCACATGATTGCAATTGATGAGCTGGCAGAGTTTCGCCGACGCAACGGCTGGATTCTGTGGTCCGTCGCATTGTTCAGCCTGTTTGTGAACGTCCTGATGCTGACCGGTCCCCTATTCATGTTGCAGGTCTATGAACGGGTCTTGGGATCGGGGAGTGAGGAAACGCTTCTGGCCCTGTCGGTGCTGGTGGCGTTCCTGTTTTTGATGATGGGAATCTTGGATTACGCCCGCGCCCGCGTTGCGGCCCGGTTCGGGGCGCGGTTGCAGGAAACCTTCGATGCGCGTGTTTTCCGTGCGGCGTTGGACCGGGCGCAGCGCACGGGGCAGGCGCAGACGGCGCTGGCAGATTTGGCCTCGGTCCAGCGGGTCATGTCCTCTCCGGTGTTTATGGCCGTGTTTGATTTGCCGTTTACGCCGTTGTTTATTTTGGCGATCTTTACGTTCCATGGCTGGTTGGGGTGGTTCGCGCTGGGGGCCGCGCTTGCGCTGGTGCTCGTGACAATCGCCAACCGCATCAGCACCGCCGGGCCTTTGGCAGAGGCATCGGAAACCGGCCGGGCGGCGGACCGGATGGCGGCGGAAATGCAATCATCGGCCGAGGTGATACGCTCGCTCGGGATGCAGGGCGCAGCCTTTGCTCGGTGGCACCAGCAACGGGCGCGGGCGTTGGATGTCAGCATGCACGTGGCCGACCGCGCGGGGGGCTTTGCGACGCTATCCAAGACCCTGCGCCTGTTCGTGCAATCGGCGATATTGGGCCTTGCCGCCCTACTGGTTCTGCGCGGCGAAATGCAGGCGGGCGCGATGATTGCAGGATCGATCCTTATGGGCCGCGCCCTTGCACCGATTGATATGGCGATTGGACAATGGCCGTTCATTCAGGAGGCTTTGCGGGGCTGGCATCGCCTGGGCGCCCTATTGCTGGCCGAGGGCGAGACTCTCCCGCGGCTGGCGCTGCCACGCCCCAAAGCCGCGCTAGAGGTGGCGGGCCTAACCGTCGCCCCGCCGGGAGAGGTGAAGCCTTCCCTGCGCGGCGTGTCCTTCCGCTTGGAACCGGGGGAGGCGATTGGCATTATCGGCCCGTCTGGCTCGGGCAAATCCACGTTGGCGCGGGCCATCACCGGTGTTTGGCCTATCTCTGGCGGCTCGATCCGGTTGGACCGTGCGACGTTGGACCAATACGACCCGGACGCACTGGGCAAGTTGATCGGCTACCTGCCGCAATCGGTCAGCCTGTTTGACGGTTCTGTTGCAGAAAACATCGCCCGCCTCGATCCGTCGCCCAAGGCAGCCGCCGTGACCTCGGCCGCTACCGCCGCCGCCGCCGACACCATGATCCGAGAGCTTCCCCATGGTTATGACACCGACGTATCGGGCACCGGCCCGCGCTTGTCCGGCGGGCAGGTACAGCGCGTTGGGTTAGCCCGTGCACTCTACGGCGATCCGGTGCTTTTGGTGCTGGATGAGCCGAACTCCGCGCTCGATCATGAGGGGTCAGAGGCGCTGAACATCGCCGTGCAGGGCATGAAGGCGGCGGGCCACAGCGTGCTTATCATGGCGCACCGGCCCAATGCCATCCAGCAGTGCGATAAGCTGTTGGTCCTGAATGGCGGTGTCGTGCAAGCGTTCGGCCCTCGTGATGAGGTGCTGGCAAAGGTCCTGCATAACAGCGCCGAGGTGCAGCGCGTCACCAAAGGACAGTCACCGGGGGATTTGACATGACCCCAGTCACCCGTTCCGCTTGGTCCGTTCGCGGACCCATGGGCCTTGGCCTTTTTGCGCTGTTCGTTTTGGTCGCAGGCTTTGGCAGCTGGTCTGTGTCCAGCACGCTGTCGGGGGCCGTTGTCGCCTCAGGCCAGATCGAGGTGGACCGTAATAGGCAAGCGATCCAGCATCCCGAAGGGGGCGTGGTAGCGGAATTGCTGGTCGATGAAGGGGACCGTGTGGCCGAAGGGCAGGTGCTTGTCCGGCTTGACGCGGCCGAGGCCACAACCGAGCTGACGGTCGCCCTTGCGCGCCTGGCAGAAACGGGCGCGCGCCGCGCGAGACTGACCGCAGAGCGCGACGGTGCCGTTGCCTTCGCGTATGACGAAAGCCTTCGCGCCTTTGGTGCCGTGAACCCCGATATTGCCGATGTGCTGAGCGGGCAGCAAAACCTCTTCGCCGCCCGCGCCGACACCCTCGCGCGGGAGGAGGAGCAATTGCGGGGGCGGATCACGCAGATAGGCACTCAGGTCGATGCCATGCGCGCCCAAGAAGCGGCGTTGGAGGAGCAAATTGCCCTCGTCACGGAGGAACTTTCGCGCCGGGAGGACCTGTTAGATCGCGGTTCTGGCACGGTGGAACCGGTCGTGCGCCTGCGCCAAGAGCTGGTGCAATTACGCGGACAGTTGGGCCAAGCCATC
Source organism: Rhodobacteraceae bacterium M385 (assembly GCA_025141835.1). Lineage (NCBI taxonomy): Bacteria > Pseudomonadati > Pseudomonadota > Alphaproteobacteria > Rhodobacterales > Paracoccaceae > Rhodobacteraceae bacterium M385. Next base: position 394,703 of record CP081102.1, read on the forward strand.
GCAGGCCGTGCCGAAGCTGCGGAGCGGATCATCGAGACGGAACTGGCGATTTTACAGATCACCACCAGTCGCCGCGAGCAAGCGATTGCAGAGCTGCGTGAAATCCGCGTCGTGGAACAGGAATTAAACGAACGCGCCGCCAACCTTGAACGGCGCATCTCGAGGCTGGAACTGCGTGCGCCCGTGGCGGGCACGATCCATGGGTTGACCATTTTCGGGACTGGGTCAGTCCTGCGCCCGGCGGACCCTTTCGCCTATATCGTCCCCGAAGGACGCCCCTTGGTGATCTCGGCCCGTGTCCCTGCGATAGACATCGATCAGGTGTTTGAGGGGCAATCGGTTTCCCTCCGCTTCCCCGCGTTTGACCAACGCACCATGCCCGATGTGCGCGGGCGGGTCGCCCAAGTCTCTGCCGATGCCTTCGTGGATGAGGCCAGCGGCAGCAGTTTCTACCGCACCGAAATAACCATGTCTGACGATCAAGCACAGCTTCTGGAGGGGCATGTGCTGATCCCCGGCATGCCTGTTACGGCATTTATTCGCACCGAAGATCGCACGCCGCTGACCTATCTGCTGGAACCTTTCGCCGCCTATTTCTCTCGTGCGATGCGGGAAAGCTAAAGCGGTCTTTCCTTGCCGCGCCTACCGACTTAGGGTCGCGCCAAATTCACATATTTGCGGAGGCTCGGACATGAGCGGAAACTTTGAAGCACGGCTCGCGGAATTGGGTGTCACTTTGGGCAACGCGGCGGCCCCTGCGGCCAACTACGTGCCTTTTGTTCAGGTGGGAGAGACTTTGTTCGTCTCGGGCCAGATCTCCATGGAAAACGGTGAATTGATCACTGGTAAAGTCGGCGCTGACTTGACAGTGGAGGAAGGCGCAGCAGCGGCACGGGTTTGCGCGATCAACCTTTTGGGTCAGGTGAAAGCGGCCTGTGGCGGCGATCTTGATCGGTTGGTGCGCGTGGTAAAGCTAACCGGCTTCGTGAATTCTACACCTGAGTTCGGCGATCAGCCCAAGGTTGTGAACGGTTGTTCGGATTTCCTTGTGGAGGCGCTGGGCGACGCCGGCCGTCACTCCCGCTCGGCGGTCAGTGCGGGTGCTTTGCCGTTCAACGTTGCGGTAGAAATCGAAGGCATCTTCCAGATCAAACCATGACACCGAAGCTTCCCGCCGCCTTCCTTGGCCAACCGCTAACCCATCGTGGTCTCCATGATCGGGCAAGCGGCGTGATTGAAAATAGCGCAGGCGCCGTAAGGGCGGCTGTGGCCGCAGGGTATGGGATTGAGGTGGACGTTCAGCTGACCTCGGATGGGGCGGCGATGGTGTTCCACGATGAACGGCTGGATCGTCTTACCGCCGAAAGCGGCCCGATCCGCGGCTGGGCGTCACGGGATCTGGTGAATGTGAGACTTACCGGATCGACTGAAACAGTGCCGACCCTGCCTGATGTGCTGAAAATCGTTGACGGCAAGGTGCCTCTGTTGATCGAGCTGAAGGACCAATCCGGCGGCACGGGCGCGGCCCCGGATGAGCTTGAACGCGCGGTCGCCTCCGCGCTGGAAGGCTACGTTGGCCCCGTGGCTGTGATGTCCTTCAACCCCCACATGGTCGCCAACATGGCCAAACGCGCCCCGAGCGTCGCGCGGGGGATCGTGACGGACGGCTATAATGAAACGGAATGGCCGGACCTGTCGCCGGACACGTTGAAAGCGCTGCGTGAAATCGGGGCCTTTGATACGGTCGGGGCCAGTTTCATCAGCCACAACCGGGCCGATCTTGCAGCGCCACGGGTGGCAGAGCTGAAGGCCAGGGGTGTGCCTATCCTGTGTTGGACCGTCCGCTCGCCCGAGCAAGAGGTTGAGGCGCGTCGCGTCGCCGACAACATCACGTTTGAAGGCTACATTCCTGCCGACCGACCTTGATGCCAGAAGTCCAGCCGCCGGGGCATTGCGCCCCCGGCGGCGTTAAAGGATTGACCGCCGCGCCCAAGGCCCCATCTTTGACCTGACCCATAATGGAGCCTTAAGCGTGGACGGTGACACCCAGATCAGCATCGAAGTTCTGACCTCTCTGTCGCAGATTGCGCCCGAGGATTGGGATGCCTGCGCCTGCCCCGAGGCGGGGCGCCCGCTTGACCCCTTCACCACCTACCGTTTTCTGAATGCGTTGGAGCAATCGGGCAGTGTGGGGCAGGGGACGGGCTGGCAGCCGCGCTATCTGGTGGCGCGGCAGGGAGACCTCGTGATCGCTTGCGCGCCGATGTACGCCAAGGGCCATAGTCAGGGCGAATATATCTTCGATCACAACTGGGCCCATGCCTATGAAAATGCGGGCGGGCAATATTACCCCAAGCTCCAGATCGCCGCCCCCTTCACCCCCGCCACAGGCCGCCGCTTTTTGACCCGTCCGGGTCACGACACCACCGGCATTTCCGCGCTGATACAAGCCGCGGTGCAAATCGCCGCAGATAATGAGTTGTCGTCGATCCACATTACCTTCTGCACCGAGGATGAGGCGATTGCGGGCGAACGCATCGGCCTGATGCGGCGTGTGTCGCAGCAGTTTCATTGGGTCAACGACGGCTATGCGAGTTTCGATGATTTCCTTGGCAACTTGTCGTCACGCAAACGCAAGAACATCCGCAAGGAACGTGCCCGCGCACAGGATTTCGGCGGAGAGATCGTCAGCCTCACCGGAGAGCAGATCAAGCCTGAGCATTGGGACGCCTTCTGGCACTTCTACCAAGACACCGGCGCGCGCAAATGGGGGACGCCCTATCTGACGCGAGCGTTTTTCGACTTGGCTCATCAGACGATGGCTGATGACATGCTCTTGTGTCTCGCCATTCGCGACGGCCAGCCCGTGGCGGGGGCGCTGAACTTTATCGGGGCCGATACGCTCTATGGGCGTTACTGGGGGTGTGTGGAAGATCACCCCTGTCTACATTTTGAGCTGTGCTACTACCGCGCCATTGATTTCGCCATTGCGCAGGGTTTGTCACGGGTGGAAGCGGGGGCGCAGGGAACTCATAAGCTGGCACGGGGTTACATGCCCGTGGCGACCCATTCGCTGCATTGGGTTGGGGACGCAGGTTTCGCCAAGGCCATCGGAGATTATCTGGAGGCCGAAAGAAATGCGATCGACGAAGAGATCGAGGTTTTGACAAGCTACGGCCCCTTCAAGGCGGCACAGGTAGGGGAACAGGAATGACCAACGCAGCCCTAACAGCCGAGGCCCGCGAAACCGGCTTGGCCGAGGTGAAGTCGCGCGGGTGGACCGTGGTAGACGGCCGCGATGCGATCACCAAGACTTTCATCTTCAAGAACTTCTCGGAAGCCTTCGCCTGGATGACCCGCGCGGCGATGGTGGCCGAGCAGATGGACCACCATCCTGAATGGTCGAACGTCTACAAGACGGTAGAAGTGACCCTGACCAGCCACGACGTAAATGGCCTTTCTCCGCGTGATATCGCGATGGCCTCTAAATTAGATGCCCTGTTGGGTTAAGAATAACGGAACGACATGACACTCGAAGACATCCTAAACTATGAAATCGCCGCAGATACGACCGTTGGCGATATCTTCACCATCGAATTTATGGCGAGCATCCTTGGCAATGTGGTGGCTGCCGTCGCGATCTTGCTGGTCGCGTTTTTTCTGGCCAGCTGGGTCAGGCGCCGCATCGCTGCCCTTGGGGAACGGCACGCGCACCTCGATATAACGCTATTCGCGTTTTTGGGGACGATGGCGCGCTATGTGATCCTGATATTCGCCGCGCTGTTTGTGCTGAATACGTTTGGTGTGCAGACAACCTCGGTGGTGGCGGCGTTGGGTGCGGCGGGCTTGGCCATTGGTCTGGCGCTGCAAGGCACCCTGTCGAACGTGGCGGCGGGGATCATGATTATCATGTTCCGCCCCATCAAGATTGGCGACTTTGTCGAGGTTGGCGGAGAATCCGGGACCGTTAAGAACATCTCACTCAACATGACCGAGCTGGCTTCGATCGGGAACGTGCAGGTCTTCGTGCCTAATTCCGACGTTTGGGGGAGTGAGATCAAGAATTACTCGGGCTACAGCACCCGTCGCGCGCAGTGGGAATTTGGCGTCGGCTACGGCGTGAACCTTGCCGATGCAGAAGCGATTATCCGCAAGGTTCTAAAGGCCGATCCCCGCACCCACGCCGAGCCCGCTCCATGGGTGCAGGTGAACAACCTCAATTCGTCCAGCGTGGATTTTTTGGTTCGTGCTTGGGTTAATCAGGGCGATTACTGGGACTATCAGGCCGATATCAAACGCAAGGTAAAAGAGGCGTTTGATGAGGGCGGGATCGACATTCCGTTCCCCACCCGGACGCTGGTTCAGGAAGGCTGACGCTGCTCGCCAACGCCCAAGAAAAGGCCCGCGCCAGATCAACTCTGACGCGGGCCTTTGTGTGTCTCAGATCGCGGCAAGAAGCGATTCACCGCCGGAGACCTCGCAAACGCCGGGGCCTTCTTCGACGTGTAGCACCTTTACGACACCGTCTTCCGCATAGAGCGCGTAGCGGCGGGACCGCTCGATCAGGCCCGCGGCTTCCGCCGTCCAGTTCATGCCGATGGCTTTGGTGAACTCAGTCGCCGCATCGCCAAGCATCGCGATACCCGCATCGGTCGCGCCGGTGTCTTTGCCCCAGGCATCCATCACGAAGGGATCGTTGACGGACAGGCAGATAACCTCGTCCACGCCTTTGGCTTTGAACCCATCCATCGACCGGATGAAGCTAGGCACATGGGCGGTAGAGCAAGTGCCGGTGTAAGCGCCCGGAAGGCCGAAGATCGCAACTTTGCGGCCCTTGGTCAGCGTGTCCATCTGAACTTGTTCGGGGCCTTCGGCGCCAAGGCGCAGAACGGTCGCATTGGGCAGAGTGTCGCCTGTGGAAAGTGTCATTAGTACGTCTCCCGTGGTTGAACGTTTCATGTCCTCGCATATAGGGTCTGCGGTGTTGAGGGCCAGCAGGGAAAAGACGTCATGGATAAGATTATCGTCATCGGGGCGGGGCAGGCGGGTGCGTCTTGCGTAGCGAAACTGCGTGCCGAAGGCTTTGACGGGGCGATTACGCTCATCGGTGATGAACCTGTGCCACCCTATCAACGTCCTCCGCTGTCCAAGGCTTATTTGCTTGGCGAAATGGCGCTAGAGCGGCTCTTTCTGCGGCCAGAGGCGTGGTATGCCGACAACGATATAACTCTGCGTTTGGGGGCCAGCGTGGACGCGATTGATGCGTCTGCCAAGACCGTGACGGTGGACGGCGAAGCGCTGCCTTATGATGCGCTGGTTCTTGCCACAGGCTCTACCCCGCGCCGCTTGCCTGCGGCCATTGGCGGGGATCTGGGCGGGGTCCATGTGGTGCGGACGCTGGCCGACGTCGATAAGATGGAGCCCGAGGTGACCGAGGGCCGCCGCGCCTTGATCGTGGGCGGCGGCTACATCGGCCTGGAGGCTGCCGCCGTGGCCCGCAAGCGCGGGATGGACGTGACCTTGATCGAGGCTTCGCCACGTATCCTTGGCCGTGTCGCGGCACCTGAAACCGCCGACTACTTCCGCGACCTTCACACCGCCCGCGGCGTGCGCATTCTGGAAGGCGTAGGGCTGGAAAGCCTGAGCGGCGACAATGGCCGCGTGGTCGGTGCGCGGCTCGCCAACGGCGAAGATATTCCCTGCGATCTGGTGATTGCCGGGATCGGCATTGTCCCCAATGATGGCCCCGCGCAGATGGCGGGCGTCACGCTGGATAACGGCATAGCCACCGACATTCAGGGTCGCACCTCGGACCCCAGTATTTGGGCTGCCGGCGATTGCGCCTCGCTTCCGTTCCGGGGCAACCGCATTCGGTTGGAAAGCGTTCAAAACGCGATTGATCAGGCCGAGGTGGTGGCCAAAAACATACTTGGTGCGAATGAAGATTACGTGCCGCACCCGTGGTTCTGGTCGGATCAATACGACGTGAAACTGCAAATCGGCGGGCTCAACACCGGGTACGACCGCGTGGTCGTGCGCGATGGCGGCACGATGCGGTCCCATTGGTATTACGCAGGTGACACGTTGCTGGCCGTCGATGCCATGAACGACCCTCGCGGCTACATGATTGGCAAGCGTTTGATCGAGGCCGGAAAATCTCCCGCCGCTGAGATTATTGCAGACCCCGAAAGCGACCTGAAACCGCTGTTAAAAGCATGAGAGCCGCACCATGAGGATCGTTGGCGGCCGTTTGCGCGGCAAGAAACTGGCCGATGTGGGCGCTGGCGATGCGGCGGCGCATCTGCGCCCCACCACGGACCGGGTGCGCGAAAGCCTGTTCAATCTGCTGACCAATGGCCGCAATGGCGATCTGGTGCGCGATGCCCGTGTGCTCGACCTGTTTGCGGGCACCGGCGCGTTGGGGTTGGAAGCGCTTAGCCGGGGCGCTGTGCAGGCAACCTTTGTAGATAGCGGCGCGGCCTCTCGGGCGCTTTTACGTGAAAACATTGCGCTGTGTTCCGCGCAGGGCATCACCAAGGTGTTCCGCACCGAGGTAGCCGATCTGGGGCCGGCCAAGGTGCCCGCCGATCTGGTGTTCCTCGACCCGCCCTATGGGCAGCGCTTGGGAGAGGCCGCGTTGGAAACCCTCCGGCAGACAGGCTGGCTCGCCCCCGGCGCAACGGTTGTTTGGGAGGAAAACGCCCCGCCGATCATTCCTGCGGGCTTCTTGCTGCTCGATCAGCGGCGTTACGGTGCCACAACAATCTCACTCCTGAAAAATGACAGGTAATTGAATGCCTCCTGAACTGGTTATTTTCGATTGCGATGGCGTTCTGGTGGATAGCGAGCCGCTGTCGAACCAGACCATCACTGATGCGCTCGCTGACATGGGGATTCAGATGCCACTGGCCGAGGTCATGGGCATGTTCGTGGGCAAAAGCATGACCCAAGTGGCCGCCTCCGTGCGCGCCATGGGGGCGGCCATGCCGGGCACGGACCGCGAATGGATCGACAGCATTTATGCCACCACCTACGCCCGTTTACGCGAAGGCGTGGACCCGATCCCCGGCGTAGTGTCGGTGCTGGATGCGCTTGATGCGGCGGGGGTGCCGTATTGCGTCGCGTCCAACGGATCAGATGAGAAAATGGACATCACCCTGGGCAACACCGGTATGGCGCAACGGTTTAAGGGCAAACGCTTTTCGGCCCACACCCTAGGGGTGTCTAAACCGGACCCGGAGTTGTTTTTCATCGCCGCCAAATACATGGGCGTCGCGCCGGGACGGGCCGTGGTGATCGAAGACAGCGGCGCAGGCGCATTGGGGGCGCAACGGGCCGGAATGCGCTGTTTCGGCTATGCTCCTGAAGGGGGCAGTGCGCTGGAAGAGGTCGGCGCACAGGTCTTCCGTTCCATGGATGATCTACCAGCCCTGCTCGGATTGGCCGAGTAATCCACAATATCTTGCCGCTCCGGGTCTTGTTTACCGAATCTCAATATGGGACGTTCAGCCTGAACCGAGCATTTATATAAAAACCGACAGGCTGCCCCTAACGATGTTGGTCGAACACCCCGACACATGCGCTCTTCTGAAAGCCACCTTCGGCTTTGATGATTTCCGCCCCGGTCAGGCAGAGATCGTAGAGGCTGTGGCATCGGGCAAGGATGTGTTGGCGATCATGCCCACGGGTGGTGGTAAATCCCTTTGCTTTCAACTGCCTGCGCTGATGCGCGACGGCGTGACTGTGGTGATCTCTCCGTTGATCGCCCTGATGCGCGACCAAGTGCGGGGCTTGCGCGAAGCAGGGGTTGAGGCGGGCGCTTTGACGTCCGGAAACACGCCCGAGGAAACCGATGCCGTATGGGCGGGACTAGAGGCCGGAACGCTGAAGCTCCTGTACCTCGCGCCGGAACGGCTGGCGTCGTCGGGCACCGAGCGGATGTTGTCACGGGCAGGCGTGTCGATGATCGCCGTGGATGAGGCCCATTGCGTCAGCCAATGGGGGCACGATTTCCGCCCTGATTACCTGCGTTTGGGCGCGTTGCGCCGCGCCCTCAACGTGCCGCTGGCCGCTTTCACAGCCACCGCCGATGCCGAAACCCGAGCCGAGATTTGCGAGCGTCTTTTTGACGCCGCGCCGGACGTTTTCCTGCACGGGTTTGACCGCCCCAACCTGACGTTGGCGTTCGAGGTCAAGAACCAGCCGCGCCAACAGATCCTGTCCTTCGCCGCCGCCCGAAAGGGGCAGTCGGGCATCGTCTATTGCGGCACCCGCGCCAAGACAGAAACGCTGGCCAAAGCGCTGCGCGACGAAGGCCACAGCGCCTGCCACTACCACGGTGGGATGGAGGCTGAGGATCGCCGCATCGTCGAGACTCGCTTTAACCAAGAAGATGGGTTGATCGTCTGCGCGACCGTGGCCTTCGGGATGGGCGTCGATAAGCCCGATATCCGTTGGGTCGCCCACGCCGATTTGCCCAAGTCGATCGAGGGCTATTATCAGGAAATCGGCCGCGCGGGCCGTGATGGCGCCCCTGCCGACACGCTGACGCTTTACGGCCCCGACGACATCCGTTTCCGCCGTCAGCAGGTGGACGAAGGCCTCGCCCCGCCGGAACGCAAAACCGCCGATCACGCCCGCCTCAACGCGCTGCTTGGCTTGGCTGAAGCGCAGGGATGCCGCCGCAAGGTGTTGCTGTCCTACTTCGGCGATGCGTCCGAGGATTGCGGCAATTGCGACCTCTGCGCCAAGCCACCCGAGCTGTTCGATGCCTCGGTTGCCGTGCAAAAGGCGCTGTCGGTGATGCTGCGCACAGGCGAATATTTCGGGGCGGGCCACCTGATTGATGTGCTGCTCGGGGTGCAGAACGACAAGATTACACAGCGCGGCCATGATCGCCTGTCCACCTACGGCATCGGCACCGAGTTCGACAAGCGCGGCTGGCAGGCCGTGTTCCGCCAGATGATGGGCCGCGACCTTGTGCGCCCCGATCCAGAACGGCACGGTGCCTTCCGCATGACCCAGGCCGCCCGCCCGATTTTGCGCGGCGAGGAAAGCATCACCCTGCGCAAAGACACCATCGCCAAGGCCCCCCGCCGCCCCGCCGTGAAGATGCTGGTGTCCGAGGAAGACGCGCCGCTAATGTCTGCTCTCAAAGCCAAACGGCGCGCGCTGGCCGAGGATGCCCGCGTGCCTGCCTATGTGATCTTCACCGATAAAACCCTGATCGAGATGGCCGAAAAACGCCCCGCAACCCTCGATGACATGGCCCGCATATCCGGTGTCGGGGCCACCAAGTTGGACCGCTACGGCACCGCGTTTCTACAGGTCATCACCGGCGACGCCCCCGAACCCGTCCACCCCGCCCGGCGCGCCCTTGCGGGCCGCGACGCGGGCGATGTGTTTGATCGTCTGATGGAGGTCCAACAAGACCTGATGCGCGGCGACGATGGGGCGGGCAAATACCTGTCGGTAAACCACTCCACCCTGCGCAAAATAGCCGAGCGTAAGCCTGCCTCTGTCCATGACCTCTCGCGCATCGCGGGTATGGGGGAAAAACAAATCGACCGCTTTGGGGATGCCTTCCTCGATGTGCTCCGAGAGGCTGGATAAAAGCCGTCCTCCGCCTATATCTAAAGCTCCAAAGGAGACCCGCCCATGCTCACCGTGATTTCCCCCGCCAAGCGCCTCGATTGGGCGGCGCGTGACGTGCAGACAACCACGCCCGATTTCATGGATGACGCCGTGACTTTGGCGCGTGCCGCGAAGCGCCTCAGCCAAGCGGACCTGCGCAAACTGATGGACATCAGCGCCGATCTCGCGAAACTCAACGCCGACCGTTTCAAAGCGTTCGAGACCGATGCCGAGGAAACCCGCCCTGCCGCTCTGGCCTTCGCGGGTGATACCTACACGGGGCTAGAGGCCACGAGCCTCGACGCTGATACGCTCACCTACGCCCAAGACCACCTGCGCATCCTGTCCGGCCTCTACGGCCTGCTGCGCCCGCTCGATGCGATCAAGCCCTACCGGCTGGAAATGGGCAGCCGCCTGAAAACCCGTAAAGGCCCCTCTCTCTATGCCTACTGGGGTCCCCGCTTGTCCGAGGCGCTGTACGCTCAAGCCCAAGCCGTGCAAACCGACACGCTTATCAACTGCGCCTCGGTGGAATATTTCTCTGCGGTCGATGAAAAAGCTCTCAAGCTCAACATCATCACCCCGCAATTCTACGAGGAAAAACCCGGCGGCCCCAAAATCGTCAGCTTCTTCGCCAAAAAAGCCCGTGGCGCGATGGCGCGTTTCATTCAGGAACGCCGCCTCAACGCCGCTTCCCAAATTCTCGAATTTGATACGGGCGGCTACACCCATGTCCCCGAACTCAGCACCGCAAATAGGCCCGCCTTCCTGCGCACAGAAGCGGCCCAGAAAGCCGCCTGAGCGCACCCGCTCCTTCATCTTGGCTTTACAACTCTCAGGGGGTCCGGGGGATGAAATCCCCCGCCGTTCCCGCCTTCAGTGATCGGGCTTGTTCACCTCAAACGCCGCCTTTTGCGCATCAGTGGCGTCGAGCTGGTACTTCGCTTTCCACTCGGCAAAGGGCATCCCGTACACAATTTCCCTGGCCGCATCCTTATCCATCTCGACGCCGCGCTCTGCGGCCTCTTCCTGGTACCAACGGCTCAGGCAGTTCCGGCAAAACCCCGTCAGGTTCATCATGTCGATGTTCTGCACATCCTTGCGGCTGTCCAGATGCGCCAACAGGCGGCGGAAGGCGGCGGCTTCTAGCTCGGTGGTGGTAGGCTCGCTCATATCATCACTCCTGTTCTTTCCGTCATAGATCAGCACTGCGCACGGTGGCTTCAAGATGCGCGGCCAAACGCGCGCCCCATGCGACCTGATCTTCTTCTTTTTCAATCAGATCGTTACGCACTTCGATCAACACATGCACATGCCCCGTTTTCACAGCGTGGCGGTCCAACGCGTCGCCGGGCAGATGGCCGACGTAGGGCTCATTGTCGCCCACGCACAGGTCATCCTCGTCGCGCAGCCGCGCCAGAAACGGATAGGCCAGCCGCGTGTCGCTCGCGTAAAGCACCGCCACGTGCCAGGGCCGCGGTTCGCGCCCGCGTAGTTGCGGTGTGAAGCTGTGGATCGACACGATCAAAGGCTTATCGCGTGCGGCAATTACTTCTGTCAGTGCCGCGTGATAGGGGCGATGAAATCGATCTAGGCGCCGCTCTAACTCCGTCTCAGATGCACCGCGATTGGCGGGAATGATTGAGCCGTCGTAGATTTGCATCAAAAGCGTTGGATCATTTTCGCCCCGGTTCGGGTCGATCACCAACCGAGAAAACCGCGATGCCACGACAGGGGCGGACAGCGCCTCACCCATCGCCTTCGCCACGCCCAATGCGCCCACATCATAGGCGATGTGACGGGCCATATCTTCGGGCGGAAGGCCAAGATCGCCGCCTGCCACGTCGTCGGGCACCCGATTGCTGGCGTGGTCGCAGGTCACAACCCACCGCCCGCCGTGTTCTGCGCCGAAAATCTCCACTGCGTCCGTCATTCAATCTTCATCCAAACTTGCGAGACCCCACGGGTAAAACGGACTGCGGCCAAACGCCAGCGCTCTGCCCGGTTGTTTGAAGCTGCGTTTTGCGTCAATACGGGGCAACGGCGCGAATGATAGCGCAAACATCGCCTGATAAATGGCGATCAACGTACGATAGAGGACGAAAGAGCCATGAAACGCGACCGTAACGTCAAGATTGTAGCAACCCTTGGCCCTGCGTCAGATGACTACAAGATGATCCGTGCCTTGCACGAGGCGGGCGCAGACGTGTTCCGCCTGAACATGTCTCACGGCGATCATTCGGAAATTGCAGTCCGTCACGGGATCATCCGTCAGATCGAAGCGGATCTGGGCCAGCCCATCGCCATCCTTGCGGACCTTCAGGGCCCCAAGCTGCGCGTCGGCGTCTTCGACAATGACGAAGGCTATGATCTTGAGGTTGGCGGATCGTTCCGCATGGACCTTGATGATACGCCCGGCGACGCGACCCGTGTGCAGCTTCCCCATACCGAGATTTTCGCCGCCCTGGAGCCGGGTGCGCATCTGCTCATCAACGACGGCAAGATTCGCGTGAAAGTCGTCAAGTGCGGCAAAGATTTCGCCGATTGCGAAGTTATCGCGGGCGGGCGGATTTCCAACCGCAAGGGCGTGAACGTGCCTGACGTGGTGCTGCCTCTGGCGGCTCTGTCCGAGAAGGACCGCAAAGACCTCGAATTTGTGTGCGAATTGGGCGTCGATTGGCTGGCGCTGTCGTTCGTGCAGCGCAAGGAAGACGTGGAAGAGGCGCGCAGCCTCGCCAAAGGCCGTGCGGCGATCCTGTCGAAGATCGAGAAACCCTCGGCGGTGAAAAACTTTGACGAAATCCTTGATGCTTCTGACGGCATCATGGTTGCTCGTGGCGATCTGGGGGTAGAGCTTCCGGTTCAGAACGTGCCGCCGATCCAGAAACGTCTGGTGCGCAAATGCCGCCACGCGGCCAAGCCGGTGATCGTGGCGACACAGATGCTGGAAAGCATGATTGAATCGCCTATGCCCACTCGCGCCGAAGTCTCGGACGTGGCGGCCGCGATCTATGAAGGCGCTGACGCCATCATGCTCAGCGCCGAATCCGCCGCAGGCGATTTCCCGATCGAGGCCGTGACCACGATGAACAACGTGGCGGTTGAGGTCGAGAATGACACCACCTACCGCGAAGTGATTGAGGCCAGCCGTGGCGGCGAGAAAGAGACAGTGGCAGACGCTATCGTGTCCGCCGCCCGTGAAATCGCTGAAACGACGAACATTAAATTGATCTGTTGCTTCTCGGAATCCGGCTCCACCGCGGCGCTGACAGCGCGTGAGCGTCCCAATGTGCCAATCCTTGCCCTGACATCGCGGCAAGCTACTGCACGGCGGATGTGCCTGACCTGGGGCTGCCATTGCGTGAAAGTCGGCACCGTTGGCCGCTTTAAGGAAGCGGTCATCAACGCGGTGCGTGCGGCTACTTCTGAGGGGTTGGCCGAGAAGGACGACCAGATCGTTGTGACAGCGGGCGTGCCTTTCGGGCAATCGGGCTCCACCAACATCCTGCGAATCGCCCCTTGTGATGAGCGTCTGATTTTCGCGTCCGAGCTGGAATGACTGTTCCCGTCAGCGCAGATATTCTTCTGGTGATTGCAACCTTGGTCGGGATCTTGTCGCTCTCGTCCATCGTTGCGGCCTGGACGATGAAGCGCTGGCCGTTTGTGGCGTTGACCTCGTTTGCGATCGCCATTGGCCTTGGCGTCTATGTGCATATGAACGAGCCGGACGGCTTGCAGGCGGTGGATATCCCCAACGCCTTTATCACCGTCGCGGCACGGGTGCTGAACTAGGCCAGATCTGCGAGTGTGGCGAAAAAGTTGATTTCGCCCCTGGCAGAAGGCTTTTGTCTTGCACGAAAGCGGACTTCGTCCTAAATGACCGCTTCCTACGGTGCGTCCGGCCACAAACGGCATGCCGACGCGCGCCTGAACCACTCGAACAAGACAGGAGTTGGAAATGCCGAAGATGAAGACAAAGTCGAGCGCGAAGAAGCGCTTTAAAGTGACGGGCACCGGTAAGGTGATGGCCGCGCAAGCTGGTAAACAGCACGGGATGATCAAGCGGACGAACAAGTTTCTTCGTAACGCACGTGGGATGAGCGAACTCTCCGCTCCTGACACCAAGATCGCCAAATCCTACATGCCATACGACCGCTAAGGAGGCCCGGATATGTCCCGTACCAAAGGTGGAACCGTCACTCATCGTCGCCACAAGAAAGTCATCGACGCAGCCAAAGGTTATTATGGCGCGCGCTCGACGAACTTCCGCACTGCGACACAGGCCGTCGATAAGGCGAACCAATACGCAACACGTGACCGGAAGGCCCGCAAGCGCCAATTCCGTGCGCTGTGGATCCAGCGGATCAACGCCGCCGTGCGTTCCCACGACGAAGCGCTGACATACTCGCGCTTCATCAACGGTCTGGCGAAAGCCGGTATCGAGGTGGACCGTAAGGTTCTGGCCGATCTGGCCGTGCACGAGCCCGATGCGTTCGGCGCAATCGTAGATCAGGCGAAGGCAGCGCTTTAAGCGCTTCCCTCTCTGAGGAAAGACAAAAACCCCGCGGCACCGACAAGGCGCCGCGGGGTTTTTCTTTGTGATCTTGGTAGTGGCGGCGGCCGCTTTCACGGCACGCCGGACTTATCGTTAGGCGATCGCGCGGCTCATCTGCTCCAGTCCTCGGCGCTGTGCCACGGGGGCAACGTCTTGGTCGCCGGCACGGTCAAAGTCGCTTGCGCCTTGGACGCGCTGCACAAAGGCTTCCGCCTGTTGCTGTGTTGTGGCTTCGCTAACCGACGCGCTTGCGGCTTGCAGATCAATGTCGCTGGTTGGATAGCCTTCAAACAATGCGCCTTCGTAACGGCCGACCCGTTCCCGGGTGCGGGTGAGGTCTTCGTTCAGCGTCGCCACTTCAACTTCCAGACGGGCCACATCTTTGTGGGCCTGCTTTGCGTCCCGTTGGGACCGGGCAAGGCGGGCTTGGTAGGCCATGACGCGGTTTGCGATCGTGGCGGTGAAATGGGCGCGGGCAAGAAGGTAGCCGCCAACGCCAGCCGAGCTAATCAACAGAAGGACCAGCAGCAAGTTCATGAATACGGGCATGGTTCGTTACCTTTCAGGTTACTGGCGCAGGGCCACGACGGCGAATTCGACGCGGCGGCTTAGGGCTTCGGCTTGCTCGGCGGGCGTGTCTGCCAGAAGTTGGCGAGACCCGAAGCCGATGGGCTCATAATAAGTGGTGTCGTGACCTGCGGCGCTAATCGCCTCGATCACCGATTCAGCGCGTTCCCAAGACAGCAGGAGGTTCTGCGTCTCATCCCCGGTGGCGTCGGAGTGGCCCCGCACCATGACCCGGATGCCCGAGCACGATGCCACGCCTTCCGCGAAGGAATAGGCGGCGTCCATGTCTTCCGACGCTGCATTGGTGGACCCTGCCGAAAAGCGAACCGACAGACGATCAGCGGCGCCTTGCAGGTTCTCGCGGCAAATCTCGGCCTGCGCTTCGGTCAGAACGGGGCGTGCTGCGGCACGGCGTTCTTCGCGGCCCGTCGCTGCATCAACAGAGAGGGAGGTGAATACCAGTTCTTCTTCCTCGGGCGCGTCCTCGGACAACTCCAAAGCGGCTTCCAGAACCGGCGGCAGTTCTTGCGCGGCCACGTTGGCTACGTCTTCCACCACGGGGGCCGCTTGCAGGGCAACGGCGGGCTGGATTACGGCGACAGGCGCCACGGGGGCAACTGGGCTAAGGGCGGCCATCGGACGCGGCGTTTGCCCCGTCGCAAGGAAGCCACCGGCCACACCGGAGACGGTGAACAGGCCTGCTGCCAACAACACCGACGGTGTCGCGACCAGTTTACGATAATGATCTGCACGACGCGATGCGTGGGCCAAACGTTGGCCGGCGTCGTCGTGTTCCATGTCTTGCTGCATGCGTTTTCTAAAGATCGCCATCAAACATACTCCGTTTGTGTAGACGACGCGCCTAAGAGCGTTGCGCCGTCTGGATACGCTACGGATACACGGGTGAAAGGTGTTGATATGGCGACCCAGCCGCACCGAAGTGCGCGTGTTCGGCGCTGTCCCGCACCGACAATTCCCACAAGGGGAGCCAAGCATCGAGGGATCACCCTCGAGTGTCTAGAGACCAACATGCTCACGTGTACCTGCCCAATATTTGCCGGTGCTTTGTTGCCCGACTTGGGGTGGAAACTGAGGCTAAGCCCCATTTCAGTCAATGATTTGACACGGTTACGTCTGATGAGACCGCCTATCTGTTGCAGGAATGCCTCCTTGTGTCTGCTCGCGACCCTGGCACAAGTGCCATTATTTCTATTTTAAATCAGATATTTGCTTTGGGGGTATACAGGTCGATTTGTTCCCAAAGTACCCTTTGGAAGAATGTGGCGGGAATAAGGCACGCCCCAGCCGCCAGCTTGCATTCCCGCCGCCCCCCGCTTAGGGATTTTCCCAGAAATCTGAGGCAGGAGCGCGGAAAAATGGACGGCTTGGACGACTTGCGAAGCAGCTGGATTGGCCGCATCGGTGGGGCCACGGATGAGGCAACCCTAGAGGAATTTCGCGTCGCGGCCCTTGGCAAGAAGGGTGAGATCTCTCTCAAAATGCGAGAGCTCGGCAAAATGACGCCCGAGGAACGGCAGGTTGCTGGCCCGGCGCTCAATGCCCTGAAGGATGAGGTTAACGCCGCCATCGTGGCGAAGAAGGCGGGCCTAGCCGACGCCGCGCTGGACGCGCGCCTGAAAGCCGAATGGCTGGACGTGACGCTGCCCGCCCGTCCCCAGCGCCAAGGCACCATCCACCCTGTGTCTCAGGTCATGGAAGAAGTCACCGCGATCTTCGCAGATATGGGCTTCTCGGTCGCGGAAGGCCCGCAGATCGAAACCGACTTCTACAACTTCGACGCGCTCAACATCCCCGGCCACCACCCCGCGCGGGCCGAGATGGACACGTTCTACACTCACCGGGCCGAGGGCGATAACCGCCCGCCCCACGTGCTGCGCACCCACACCAGCCCCGTGCAGATCCGCTACATGCAGGAACACGGCGCGCCGTGCCGCATCATCTCACCGGGTCGTGTCTACCGCGCCGATTACGACCAGACCCACACGCCGATGTTCCATCAGGTGGAAGGGTTGGTGTTGGGCAAAGACATCTCTATGGCGAACCTGAAATGGGTGCTGGAGGAGTTCTATTCCGCCTTCTTCGGCGTTCAGGTCAAAACCCGCTTCCGCGCGTCCCACTTCCCGTTTGTGGAGCCGGGCGCCGAGGTCGATATTCAGTGCAGCTTTGAGGGCGGCACGGTGAAGGTCGGCGAGGGCGACGATTGGCTAGAGATTTTGGGAAGCGGCATGGTCCACCCGCATGTGTTGAAAGCGGGTGGCATCGACCCGAACGAATTCCAAGGCTTCGCGTTTGGGATGGGTATCGACCGGATTGCGATGCTGAAATACGGCATCCCGGATTTGCGGGACTTTTTCGCAAGCGACCTGCGGTGGTTGCGCCACTACGGGTTCGGCGCGCTGCAGGTGCCGACGACGCACGCGGGGGTTTGAGGGGTGCTGGACGCCACCTACGCCTCACTTCTTTTGCCCTTTCTCGGCACGCTTACTGGCGGCGCCATTCCTGTCATTCTTGGTTTCGTATTTTACAGAGGTCAGAAGAAAGTTGATCGAGAGGAGCAGCTTCACGCGGAGCGGCGTGAAGTTTATCGTAGTCATCTGTCGAATCTAGGTGCTCTTTCTCTCGAAGCGTTCGGTGCCGAGCATGGCGACGATCCTGTAATCAAAAGAGAAACTCATCTGAGCTACACAAACTCGAGATCGCTGCTGGTTCTTTACGCCAACAATGACATCGCCGATTTAGAGGACCGTGCTTTCAAATATGCGATGTCGCCGAAAGAAGTGCCTCGCAACGCCTTTATTGAAGCACGATCTGACTTGGTCAAAGCGATGAAAAAACACCTCGGAACATAGGTCACAATTCAAAATGAAATTCACCCTCTCCTGGCTGAAAGATCACCTCGACACTGAGGCGACTGTCACTGAAATCACCGATGCCCTCACGGACCTCGGGCTTGAGGTCGAAGGCGTGGAGGACCGCGCGGCGGCCTTGGCGAATTTCACCATCGCCCATATCCAATCGGCCGAGCAGCACCCCGACGCGGATCGTCTGCGCATTTGTCAGGTGGAAACTGACGAAGGTGTGCAACAGATCATCTGCGGCGCGCCCAACGCGCGGGCGGGGATCAACGTGGTGCTGGCCAAACCCGGCGATTATATCCCCGGCCTCGATATCACCATCGGCGTGGGCAAAATCCGCGGCGTGGAAAGCTTCGGGATGATGGCCTCGGAAAAAGAGCTGCTGCTGAGCGATGAGCATAACGGCATTATCGAGTTGGAGAACGCCAAGGTCGGGCAGAAGTTCGTCGATTGGCTGGCCGAGAATGACCCGGCCAAGGTCGATCCGGTGATCGAGATTGCGATCACGCCGAACCGTCAAGACGCCCTTGGCGTGCGCGGGATTGCCCGCGATCTGTCCGCGCGCGGTGTTGGCACGTTGAAGCCTAGTGACCCGGTCGAAGTGGCGGGCACGTTCCCGTCGCCCATAACGGTGACAATTGACGAAGACACGTTGGAGAGTGCGCCGCATTTCACCGGGCGATTGATTAAGGGCGTGAAGAACGGCCCCAGCCCCGCATGGCTGCAAGACCGCCTGCGGGCGATTGGTCTGCGTCCGATTTCGGCCCTTGTGGATATCACCAACTATTTCACCTTCGATCAAAACCGGCCCTTGCACGTGTTCGATGCCGACAAGGTCTCGGGCAATTTGCGGGTGCATAAGGCTGCGGGCGGCGAAGAGATCGTGGCGCTGGATGACAAAAGCTACACGCTTGGCGCAGGTCAGATGGTGATCAGCGACGATAACGGCGTGGAAAGCATCGCGGGCATCATGGGCGGGGCCGAGACAGGCTGCACTGAAGGGACGGTGAACGTCTTCCTTGAAAGCGCATGGTGGGACCCGGTGGCGATCGCCTACACGGGCCGCGCGCTGAAGATTAACTCGGATGCGCGGTACCGGTTTGAGCGTGGGGCAGACCCTGAATACACGCGTCCCGGCCTACATGCGGCAACGCAGATGGTGTTGGACCTGTGCGGCGGAGAAGCCTCGGAAGTGGTGGAAGCGGGTGCCGCGCTGGATACGGCACGCAGCTACACTTTGCGCCCGGACCGGGTGAAATCACTGGTCGGCATGGAAGTGGCGATCGAGGAGCAGGCGCGGATTTTAACGGCCTTGGGCTTTGGCGTATCGGGAAGTGATGTGCTGGAAGTCGCCGTCCCAAGTTGGCGACGCGATGTCCACGGAGAGCCTGATCTGGTCGAGGAAGTGGCCCGCGTCACGTCTCTGTCACAGCTGGAGCCACAGCCCCTGCCGCGCGAGCCCGGCGTGCCAGCGCCCGTATTGACCCCGATGCAAAAGCGCGAACGTGCGGCGCGGCGGACGATTGCGGCGCTCGGCTATAATGAGTGCGTGACCTATTCGTTCATCGACAAGGCCAGCGCAGAGCTGTTTGATGGCGGCTCGGACGGGGTGATGCTGGAGAACCCGATTTCATCTGAGATGTCGCACATGCGGCCCGCGGTTCTGCCCGGCCTGTTGCAGGCAGCGGCCCGCAACCAAGCGCGGGGTCGGATGGACATGGCCCTGTTCGAGGTTGGCGCCGCGTTCCAAGGCGGAGAGCCCGGAGAGCAGCACTTGGTCGCGACAGGTCTGTTGGTCGGCCACACTGGCCCCCGCGACCCCCACGGTGCGCGACGCGCGGTGGATGTGTTTGACGTGAAAGCCGATGCCGAGGCGGTTCTGTCCGCCATCGGGGCGCCCGCCAAAGCGCAGATTTTGCGTGGCGCGGGGGCGCAGTGGCATCCGGGTCGCCACGGGATGATTTGCCTTGGTCCAAAGAAGGTGCTGGCGGTTTACGGGGAAATCCACCCAAAGGTGCTGGACGCGATGGGCGTTAAAGGCCCGGCAATGGCGTTCTCGATCTATCCTGAGGCCGTGCCGATGCCACGCAGCACCAATGCAAGCCGAGGTGCAGTGACGATGTCGGATCTGCAAACGGTAGAACGCGACTTTGCGTTTGTCGTGCCCGCTGATGTGGCCGCTTTGGACGTGGTGAATGCGGCTGCGGGAGCAGATAAGGCGCTGATTGCCGACGTGAGCGTGTTTGACGAATTCATCGGCGGATCGCTTGGGGAGGGCAATAAATCCATCGCCATCGCCGTTCGGATGCAACCGAAGGACAAGACGCTGACCGAGGAAGAAATCGACGCCGCTGCGGACAAGGTCGTGGCGAAGGTTTCTAAAGCCGTGGGCGGCGTGCTGCGCGGGTGAATTAGACGGTGCTGCTTTAGGCGTCACGGGCGTGCAAATTTTCGTACAAAAATTTGGGGGTCTTAGGCGGCGCGTTTGGGGCGGCGGAGTTTGAGTTGTATTGGCCAAGATGAAGGAGCGAGGCATGGCGCTTAAAGTCTATTTGTCGGGTGAGATACACACCGATTGGAGAGAGAGGATCGTGACGGGCGCGGAAGGGCTGGACGTGACGTTTTCGGGCCCGGTGACGGATCATGGGGCGAGCGACGATTGCGGCGTGGCGATTTTGGGGGAGGAGCCGGACAAGTATTGGCACGACCACAAGGGAGCCAAGGTGAATGCTATTCGAACGCGCCACGGGATTGAGACGGCCGATGTGGTCGTTGTTCGGTTTGGCGAAAAGTACAAGCAATGGAACGCGGCGTTTGACGCGGGATATGCCAGTGCGCTGGGGAAGCCCGTAATCGTTTTGTCGATGCCCGAACATCAGCACGCGTTGAAAGAGGTTCATGCAGCGGCGATGGCTACTGCCGAAGAGCCGGAGCAGGTTGTGCAGATATTGCGCTATGTCTTGACGGGTGCTTTGCCGGGATAGCTATGGGGCGGTGTTTTGGTTTCGGGGCGCGCGGGAGGTGATCCGCGCGCCCTTTTTTTGGTGTCAGCCTTCGCGTGGCGGTGTCACCCGGCCCACTTTAACGGCTTCGCGGGCGTGGAAGCGATCCAGGTAGGCGGGCAGGTGGGTAAGGTCGTTCCAGCCGACGGCGTCTTGGGTGCCGTAAAATTCCAGCGCGGCCAACCAAGGGGCGATTGCGATATCGGCGATGGAGAACTCGCCCGCGATCCAATCCCGGTCTGCCAGTTGCTTTTCGAGCACAGCGAGGAGGCGTTTGGCCTCGACCACGAAGCGTTCCTTTGGGCGAGGGTCTTCGATTTCGGCACCGGCAAACTTGGAGAAGTACCCCAGTTGGCCGAGCATGGGGCCCAAGCCGCCCATCTGGAACATCACCCATTTGATGATCTCGTATTTCTGCGCCGCGTTGGTGCCAAGCAGTTTGCCTGATTTCTCGGCCAGGTAGATCAGGATCGCACCGGATTCCCAAAGCTCTAGCGGGGTGCCATCGGGCCCGTTGGGGTCGATGATGGCGGGGATCTTGTTATTGGGGTTCAGGGCAAGGAACGCCTCGCTGCGCACATCGGCATCAGACAGGGTGACGCGGTGCGCCTCGTAGGGGAGGCCCATTTCTTCCAGTGCGATGGAGACCTTCACCCCATTGGGTGTGGGGAAGGAATAAAGTTGGATCACGGACGGATCTTTAGCGGGCCAGCGGGTATTGATCGGGTGGTCGGTGATAGAAGTCATCGAAATTCACTCTCCATATATGCAACTTCTTGCAGATATGTCCCCTTGTTTGTTAACGCCACCCCAGCGATTGTACGGTCGCGAGAGGGAGAGCTGTGCGCAAGCGCACGAACAACATCCCTTGCGAACAGGAACGAACTAGGTTGGGACAACCACATGATTAACGAATTCAAGGATTTCATTGCCAAGGGCAATGTGATGGACATGGCCGTCGGTATCATCATCGGCGCGGCATTCACGGCGATTGTCACCTCTTTGGTGGGCGATCTTATTAACCCGATCATCGGCCTCGTGTCGGGCGGTGTTGATTTCACCAACAACTACGCTGTTCTGGCGGGTGAAGTGCCTGCGGGCGCATCGCTTGAAGCTGCGCGTGAAGCTGGCGCATCGATCTTCGCTTATGGTGCCTTCATCATGGCTGTGATCAACTTCCTGATCATCGCGTTTGTGGTGTTCCTGCTGGTGAAGATGGTGAACCGCGTTAAAGACGCAGCCGCCAAGGAAGAGCAGGCAGTGCCAGAAGCTCCTAAGGGTCCGACCCAGGAAGAGCTTCTGATTGAGATTCGCGACGCGCTGCAAGCACGCGGCTAAGGTATCGCACATTGTGTGAGAGGGGCCGGGGCAGAGATGCCTCGGCCCTTTTTGTTGCTAGCCTTTGATCGCCAAGGACGGCGACAATACATCAAGACCTAAGGCCACGCCGACGGGGTAATTTGTCAGTTTGCCTTCGTGGGTGTTGAGCCCTTCCAGCAGGTGCGGATCATCGGCGCAGGCTTGCTTCCACCCTTTGTCGGCCAAGGCCAGCATGAAGGGCATCGTGGCATTGCCAAGGGCCAGCGTAGAGGTACGGGCCACGGCGCCGGGCATATTGGCAACGCAGTAGTGGACGACGCCGTCTACCTCATAAATTGGGTCTTGGTGGGTTGTGGCTTTGGAGGTCTCGAAGCAGCCCCCTTGGTCGATCGCCACGTCCACGATCACCGCACCGGGTTTCATCGTGGAGAGCTGCGCCTTGGTGACCAGTTTCGGGGCGGCGGCACCGGGAATCAAGACCGCGCCGATCACCATATCAGCACGCGTAATCAGGTCGGCCGTAGCATCGGCGCTGGCGTAACGGGTTTTGAATGTACCGCGATAGGCGTCATCGAGGTAGCGCAGGCGAGGGAGAGAGCGATCAAGAATGGTCACATCCGCTCCCATGCCAGCGGCCACACGGGCGGCTTGTGTCCCCACAACGCCGCCGCCGATCACCAGAACCTCGGCCGGGCCCACGCCGGGGACGCCGCCCATCAATACGCCCCGTCCGCCGTTCGCTTTTTGCAGCGCCCACGACCCGACCTGAGGGGCCAACCGCCCGGCGACTTCGGACATGGGGGCCAGCAGGGGCAGGCCTCCGTTGCGGTCCGTCACCGTTTCATACGCAATCGCGGTGACACCGCTTTTCAGCAGGTCAGCGGTTTGTTCGGGGTCAGGGGCAAGATGCAGGTAGGTGAACAGGATCTGACCCTTGCGCAGCATGGCGCGTTCCACCGCTTGCGGTTCTTTCACCTTCACAACCAAGTCGGCGTTGGCGAAAATCTCTTCGGCGGTGGCGGCGATCTGCGCACCCGCCGTGACGTAGTCGTCATCGGTGAAGCCTGCACCAAGGCCCGCGCCCGACTGCATTGTGACAAGATGGCCGTGGCTTACGGCCTCACGGGCGGCAGCGGGGGTAATCCCGACGCGAAATTCCTGAGGTTTGATTTCCGTGGGGCAACCGATGTGCATGTGCTGTTCCTCCCAAAACAAGCTTTTCTGGGTGGAGACTGCGCCTGTCGCGTTGGAATTGCTTTGAAACTTTGCCCGAATGTGAGCGATAACACGCAAGAAGCTTGCAAAAAGGGCGCCTATGGCAC
Source organism: Rhodobacteraceae bacterium M385 (assembly GCA_025141835.1). NCBI lineage: Bacteria > Pseudomonadati > Pseudomonadota > Alphaproteobacteria > Rhodobacterales > Paracoccaceae > Rhodobacteraceae bacterium M385. The sequence continues at coordinate 417,978 of CP081102.1, forward strand.
GAGGAATCACCAAAGAGGTCGAGTTGGACGACATGGATGTCGCAATTCTGAGGGCATTGCAGCGACAAGGCCGGATGACCCACGCGGAATTGTCGGAACGGGTGAACCTGTCGCCCTCGGCCTGCCACCGCCGGGTGCAGCGGTTAGAGGCCTCGGGCGTGATCCGAGACTACGTGGCATTGCTGTCCCCCCGCGCCGTGGGCCGTGTCACAACGGTGTTTGTCGAGATCAAGTTGCAAGGGCAGTCGGACGAGACCTTTGACGCTTTCGAGAAGGCAGTGGCACGGGTTGAAGACGTGTTGGAATGTCATCTGATGGCGGGGTCTGCCGACTATATGCTGAAGGTCGTTGCCCGGGATTCCGAGGATTTCGCCCGCATCCACCGCCAGCACTTGGCCCGGCTTCCCGGCGTGGCGCAGATGCAATCGAGTTTCGCGCTAAAGACGGTGTTCAAGACAACAGCGTTGCCCGTGTAAACCGCACCCACGTAGACCGGGCCTTGGCCCGGGGGGCGCTTATAAAACCGCCCGCACCACCAGAAACGCCGCCATGCCAGCGGCCACCGCCCAAATCGGGCTTCTGCGCCAGTAGCCGATCCCCATCGCGGCAATCGCTCCGACAAGGTGCGGCGCACTCAGCGCGCCACCGGTAGAGCCGGGCCAAACCACAAGCGGCGTCACAAGGGCGGGCAGGATCGCCACGGGCGTATAGCGCAGGTGGCGCAGAAGCCATTCGGGAAGCTCTCGGTCGCCAATCAGGCCTAGAAACGATAGGCGAATGGTGAAGGTGGCCACGCCAAGGATGGCAATGATCAGCCAGATTTCTCCGGCGCTCCAGTTGCTGAGTTCTGGGGTCATCTTGGGCCCATCCTGCGTTCTACTTCCGCGCCGACGATCATGGCGCCGATGCCCGCGGGCATTAGCCCAAGGTTGTATGGCAGCCCGGCAAAGGCCAGCGCCAGCACCACCGAAGCCCCTGCCGCTGCGATATGGGCGGGGGTGCGAAGGGCTGGGGCAACCAGGGCGATGAAGGTGACGGGGACTGCAAACTCTAGCCCCCAATCGGTGGATATGGACTGGCCCAACAAAGCGCCGATCAGCGTCATCACATACCAAACCGGCACGATGGGCACACAGGTGCCAAAGAAATATAGCACCTTCTGAGGCAATGACATTTCCGGTTCGGCCTCGTACTTCAGCATCGAGACCGCATAGGTCTGGTCGATGTTCATGTAGCCGATCAGCGCCCTCTGCCACAGGGGGGCGGCCCCCAGGTGGGGCGCAAGGGACGCGGAATACATTGCCATGCGTAGGTTCACGGCAACCGCTGACAAGATCACGATCGCCGTCGGCGCATCGTCCAACATCAGTTGCAGGGCTGCGAATTGCGCCGCACCTGCGATGATGACCACAGAGAACCCCATGACCTGTAGCAGGTCCAAACCGGCCTCGGTCGCGATGACACCGAACAACATCCCGAAAGGTCCCGCCACAAACATAAACGGTCCGCAGTCGCGGACACCGCGCCAGAACGCGCTGCGCATTTTTGGGGCCGGAATCGAGGTGGTGTCAGTCGCCATGGTACGCCAGAATGTCAGATGGATGGCCTATCGGTAGACCTGCGGAGGGGTGGATGCAATCAGGTGGCGCAAATATCTCTGCCGTGGTTCTGGCCGGCGGTCAGGGGCGGCGCATCGGCGGCGGCAAGGCCCATGTGCTTTTGGCGCAGAAGCCTATGTGGCGGCATGTGGCGGAACGCATCGCGCCGCAGGTGAATGCCTTGGCCATAAACGCGCCTGAGCCCTTCGATGATTATCCTATCGTCACGGACTCTTTACCCGGCCTCGGCCCGCTGAGCGGTGTTCTTGCGGCGATGCATTGGGCGCAGAGCCAAGGGGCCGCGCGGGTGTTGACCGTTGCCGTCGATACGCCTTTCTTGCCTTCCGACCTGGGCAAGCGGTTGAGTGCAGCCATGGCACCCATCGTGATGGCCCGAACCGCCGACGGCGTGCATGGGACAACGGCGTTGTGGGATGTGTCCTTGGCTCACGATCTGGAGGCGTTCTTGCGGGGGGGCGGCCGCAAGGTCACCGCTTGGGCAATGGGACACCAAGTGGCCCATGTGGATTTCGCCGACGCCCGCCCGCCAATGTTTTTCAACGTGAACACGCCCGAGGATTTGGCGCAGGCTGAGGCCTGGATTGCGGAGGCTCTCGCGCATTGATCCGAATGTAGGAGCTGAGGCACGAAAAAGCCCCACCGCTCGGGCATTCGAGCAGCGGGGCTGAGAACTTGTTTTTGACTATTGAGATTATTGCAGGTCGCTGAACGCCGCCTGCATCCGCGCGACGGCTTCCTTGATCACCGAGCGCGGCGCGGCGATGTTGAAGCGCAGGAAGCTATCGCCACCTTTGCCGAAGGTTGGCCCATAGTTGGCGGCGATCTTGGCGGTGTCCTGCACGCGGGCGGTAAATTCATCCTTGCTCATCCCGGTGCCCTCGAAATCGACCCAAGCCAGATAGGTGGACTCCAATACCATGGAGCGCAGGCCGGGGATCGCGTTGATCCCTTCATCAAAGATACGTGCGTTCTCTGCCAAGTATTCGCGCAATTCATCGAGCCATTTTGCGCCTTCCGGGGAATAGGCCGCGGTGACCATGAATAGACCGAAAGAGTTCGGCGACATCCCAAGGGCGGCCATGCGTCCGGCGAATTTTTCACGCAGTTTGTCATCGGCAATGATGACGTTGCCGATATGGCTGCCAGCAATGTTGAAGGTCTTGGTGGCGGCGGTCATCATGACCAAACGGTCTTCGATCCCGTCGATATGGGCCATGGGGATATGCTGTTGGCCGGGCATGGTCAGATCATGGTGGATTTCGTCCGAGACGAGGATCAGGTCGTGACGCTTGGCGAAATCGGCGATGCCTTCCAGCTCCTCTCGGGTCCAGACGCGTCCGCCGGGGTTGTGGGGCGAACAGAGGACCAGCATTTTCTCGTGGCCCTTCATCTGCGCATCAAACGCGTCGAAGTCCAAGGTAAGGCGCCCGTCCACAATGGGCATCTCCAGTTCGCACAGGTCGCGGTTCGAGGCGGTGATGACCTTGGCAAAGGCATGGTAGACGGGCGTGAAAAGGACAACGCCGTCGCCCTCGGATGTGAAGGCATCAAGGCACATCGACGTGCCGTTCACGAGCCCATGGGTCGAGAAGATGTGAGAGGGGTCAACGGTCCAGTTGTGACGCTCCTGCATCCACCAGCAGATCGCAGCGCGATACTTGCTGTCGTCCCCGAAGTAGCCATAGATGCCGTGCTTGTGCATGTCGGCCACGGCATCTTGAACGCATTGGGGCGGGCGAAAATCCATGTCGGCGACCCACATCGAAATGCCATCTTCTGCGGAGACGCCATAAAGGGTCTCCATCATGTCCCATTTTACGCAATGGGTGCCGCGGCGGTCGATAATTTCGTCAAATGACATGGGGGGTCTCTCCTTGGAAGGTGCTGGAAGGGAACCTACCGTTTGGTGGATGGGCTGCAAGGGGCATACCGCACCTGAGTGGCGCTTTGGGCAGAGGGAGGGAGCCTCCGGCGGGGATATTTGAAGAACGAGGAAAGCTGGGGTCTTTCATGGAAGAGTGGTTTCGCTTAAACGGGCGGCCATGAAGCTTCCGATTTTGATCCATCCCGACCCACGCCTGAAAAAGGTGGCCGCTCCCGTAGACGATGTCTCGGACAAGTTGCGGGCATTGGCCGACAACATGCTGACGACGATGTATGAGGCGCCGGGCATCGGTCTGGCCGCGCCGCAAGTGGGCATTGGGTCACGGTTGATCGTGTTGGATTGCGAGAAGGGGGACGATGCGGTGCCCCGGCCCTTGGTGATGGTGAACCCGCAAGTCGTGGCGGCGTCGGATGAGACAAACACCTATGATGAGGGCTGTCTGTCGATCCCCGATGTTTATGCGGATGTGACGCGGCCCGAGGCCGTGACCGTGCGTTGGATGGACCTGAATGGGGCGGAGCAGGAAGAGACATTTGATGGGCTCTGGGCGACCTGCGTGCAGCACGAGATAGACCACCTCGAAGGGAAGCTGTTCATCGATTATTTGAGCGGGCTGAAGCGCCAGTTGATCACCCGCAAGATGGTGAAGTTGAAGCGCGACCGCGCGCGCGATATCGCGTGAGCGTCAGGCCGGTTCTGCTGTGGCCTGACCCTCGGTTGGCCAAGGTTTGTGTCCCCGTGGATGCGCCGCCGTCTGAATTGATCCAAGACTTGTTTGACACGATGTACGCCGCCAACGGTCGCGGGCTTGCCGCGCCGCAGATCGGCGTTTTGTTTCGTGTGTTCGTGGTGGATGTGAGTTGGAAAGAAGGCGCGTATGATCCGCGCGTGTTCATCAACCCGACGTTGCAGCAGCGCAGCGAGGACATCGGCACGATGGAGGAGCAGTGCCTTTCCATCCCTGACCTTCCCATGGCGGTGACACGGCCCGCCGCGATTACCTTGGCGTGGGACACGGTAGAGGGCACGCGCGAGGAAGCGACCTTCACGGGTATTCTTGGCCGGTGCATCCAGCACGAGTTTGACCACCTTGATGGCCGGGTGATCTTCGACCATCAATCGCCCGAGGCCCGCGCGGAACTGGAGGCGACCTATGCCGGTTAGGCCCTTTATCCCCTATCCAGACAAGCGCCTGCGCACCGTGGCTGAGACCGTCGGCACCGTCACCGACGTGCACCGCGATATCTGGCAAGACATGATCGAGACCATGGACGCCATGCCCGGCGTCGGCCTTGCGGCGCCGCAAATTGGCGTGATGCTAAGGCTCGCCGTGGTGGACGCCAGCGACATTCGCGGTCAGGCGATCCGCATGGCTGATCCCGAGCTTGTAAGCGCCTCGGATGATTTGAATACTTACCCAGAGGCTTCCCCCAATCTGCCCGGCGTCAGCGCTCAGATCACCCGCCCTGCGCGGGTTACGGTAGCTTTCACCGACCATATGGGGATGCGGGTACGGCAGGAGTTCGTCGGCCTCTGGGCAACCTCGGTACAGCACCAGATCGACCATCTTGCGGGCAAGATGTACGTAGACCACTTAAGCCGTGTGAAGCGGGAAATGCTGGTCAAGAAATCTCGGAGGGGCGCGTGATGCGGATCGTTTTTATGGGCACGCCCGAGTTCTCGGTTCCGGTGCTGGATGCCTTGGTGGACGCGGGCCACGACATTGCCGCCGTTTATTCTCAACCGCCGCGCCCGGCGGGACGGGGCAAGAAGGATCGTCCCAGCCCGGTGCAAGCGCGGGCCGAAGCGCTTGGATTGTCCGTCCGTCATCCGGTGTCCTTGAAGGGCGCAGAGGCGCAGGCAGATTTCGCCGCGCTTAACGCCGATGTCGCTGTGGTTGTGGCTTATGGGTTGATCCTGCCGCAAGCGGTGCTGGATGCGCCCCGGCGCGGATGTCTGAATATCCACGCATCTTTGTTGCCCCGTTGGCGCGGCGCCGCGCCGATCCACCGCGCAATTATGGCGGGCGATAGCCATACAGGCATTTGCATCATGCAAATGGAGGCAGGTTTGGACACTGGCCCGGTTCTGCTGAGCCAAGAAACCCCCATCGGGCCGGAAGAGACGACGGGCGCATTACACGACCGCCTATCCGCTCTTGGTGCCAGCACCATTGTGAAGGCTCTGGCGCAGTTGGACGATTTGACCGCCGAAGTGCAGCCCGAGGACGGTGTCACCTATGCTGCAAAGATTGATAAATCCGAAGCAAAGGTGGATTGGAGCCTTCCGGCCCCCCATATCAATAAGCAGATCCTTGGCCTGTCGCCCTTTCCCGGTGCTTGGACAATGGCGGGCGGCAAGCGGTTGAAGCTGCTGCAAAGCCGTGTCGCGGACGGCGCGGGCGCGGCTGGTACGGTACTGAATGGGCTGACGATCGCCTGTGGCGAAGGGGCGGTAGAAATCACCCGTGTCCAACCCGAAGGCAAGGGCGCGATGGATACGAAAGACTGGCTATTGGGAGCAAGGATCGCGCCGGGCACGGTTTTTACGTAGACCGGGCCTGGGCCCGGGGTGCAGGATAGGGGCCGAGGCCCAGGTTATAGGAGGACCCTATGGTTCTGTTTTCATTCTTCGGATCATTGATGATCGCGGGCGTCGTGGCCTTCTTGTTCGAAAAGTGGGGCTGGACCCACAACGGAATCTTGCCCTCTGTCTTCATCGCTTGGGGGGCGGTTCTGGTGCTGTTTTTCGTGCGGTCATTGTTTGGCCTGTCCCTTGGGTCGCCCGGTTTGGATGCGGTTATCGGCTCCGCTGCCGCCCTTGTGCTGATCCCCACAGAATACGCTTCAAAGCGGCGCAACAAGGACACGCGCGATCGGCCTTGGCGAAACCGATAAAGGGCATAGGGGGCGCTTACCGCTCTCTGCACCCGCTTACCTGCGCGGCGCCGCAGTGCAGCACTTGCGCATCGCTGCGCATTAATCTACCCCTCACGTAACGCATCGCGCAATTTCCTTTCGTGAGGACTTCCATGAGCTTCCGCATCCAGCCCACCCCTATCGCCCGCCCCAACCGCTGCCAGCTCTTTGGGCCCGGCTCGAACCCGAAACTGTTTGCGAAGATGGCGGCCTCGGACGCGGATGTGATTAACCTTGATCTGGAAGACAGCGTCGCCCCTGATGATAAAGCAGCGGCGCGAGCCAATATTATCAACGCAATCAAAGACGTGGATTGGGGGGGCAAGACCCTGAGCGTGCGGATCAACGGGCTCGACACGCCCTATTGGTATCGCGATGTGGTGGAGTTGCTGGAGGCCGATACCCCGCGTCTCGACATCATCATGATCCCCAAAGTGGGCTGCGCGGCAGATATCTATGCCGTGGATGCGTTGGTCACGGCGATTGAAACCGCCAAGGGGCGCACCAAGCCTATCGGGTTTGAGGTGATTATCGAAAGTGCGGCTGGCATTGCCCATGTGGAAGAGATCGCAGCGGCCTCCCCCCGGATGCAAGCGATGAGCCTAGGGGCGGCGGATTTCGCCGCGTCGATGGGGATGCAGACCACCGGCATCGGCGGCACGCAAGAGGCGTATTATATGCTCCACGAAGGGGCCAAATACTGGTCCGACCCGTGGCATTGGGCGCAAGCGGCAATTGTCGCGGCTTGCCGCACCCACGGTGTTTTACCGGTGGATGGCCCGTTTGGGGACTTCTCGGATGATGAAGGCTACCGTGCTCAAGCGCGCCGTTCTGCCACGTTGGGGATGGTCGGCAAATGGGCCATCCATCCCAAGCAGATCTCGGTGGCGAACGAGGTTTTCACCCCCTCTGCCGAGGCGGTCGCTGAAGCGGAAGAGATCCTTGCCGCGATGGAGAAGGCCAAGGCCGAAGGCACCGGGGCCACGGTATATAAGGGGCGTTTGGTGGATATCGCATCGATCAAGCAGGCCGAAGTTATCGTGAAACAAGCTAAAATGATCGCGGGCTAACGCGAGGCGTTAAGGCCTGAGAAAGATTTCGCTGCTTACAGTTTTCCGGTGGGTAAAGCTGTGGGGCTGTTATGAATTTTTCTGATATTTTTGAACTTATTGCGACCTTGGCGCTGACCGGGCTTCTGGCGCAAGGATACGGGGTCGTGCGCCGCAAACTGGCGGACGGGGTCTTAGCGCGGGCGGGTCTTGGGGCGATGTTCGGGGCAATCGCGATCGTGCAGATGAACAATCCGATTGAGCCTTTTGACGGCTTTATCATGGACTTGCGCAGTATCCCCATTGCTCTTGCCGGTGCGTTTCTTGGGGGGCACGGATTGGTGGCCTGCCTTGCTGTGGCGATGATGATGCGGCTGCACATTGGCGGTGTCGGCATGGAATCGGGCTTGTGGGGCATGATATTGGCAGGGGCAGGTGGCCTGACGTGGTCCCTGTTGGCTAAAAAGGCAGAGCATCGAAGCTATGGGTGTTATCTTGCCTTGGCGCTGGCGACATCCAGCCACTTGATAGCAGGCGTGTTTCTGCCGCAACAAATGGCACACTACTTCTTCGCGACGAGCGCAATCCCGATTTTCCTTCTCAATTTGGCGACGGTGCCCTTATTTGCCGCTTTGCTAGATCGGGAGGACCGCAACATTAGTTGGGAAAAGCGCTTGAATGCTTCAGCCACCCATGACCCGGCGTCGGGGCTGTTGTTAAGCGCTGCCTTCGTCCGAGAAATGACCAATGCTTACACGGCACGGGCGTTCGGCACCTTTGCCGGGTTTCTGACAATCGCGCCGGACCGGAGGGCCTTGCAAAACGTCATCGCGCTATTTGGTGATCCTGCCCCGGTGGCGTTGGATCGCCAGTCTTTGGGGGCGCATTTTGAACATGCCGATTTGGCAGGACTATGTGTGGACGGCCGTGTTTTGGTCCCTCTCAGTCCGTGCGAGGTGCTTAATTGGAACAGGCTTAAGGCAAATCTGACCCTCGCGCTGCGCGACACGCCTTCTGCCGCGAATGGCAATATGGTGTCCGTGTCGATGCACGAAGTCAGCGATCCCCACGACTTCTTGCAATTCACAGAATCAGCACTGGTGTCGGCAATTGTCGCTTGGGACCCTGACGTGGAAGCCCGCAAACGACCCAATGCGCAGGCCTGTCCTGAAACCCCTGCCTCCACCGCGCCCGGCTTCAATCAAGAACGCAATGACCTTCTGTTTGCGAAGGCCGAATTCTTGATGCGCAGAAAGAAGCACTCTGTCCCCTAAGCGCGTTATGTGCCGAGTTGCATCTGGACGCTTGCGTCGTCATATATCTTGCGTGGACCGTTAACGGAGCAGGACGCGCAATGAACTACCTCGACTTCGAAAAACCCCTTGCCGAGATTGAAGGCAAAGCGGAAGAACTGCGGGCTATGGCGCGCCGGGAAGAGGGGATGGACGTTGAAGAACAAGCGGCCGCACTCGACAAAAAAGCGTCGGACATGCTGCGTGACCTCTACAAGGATTTGACCCCTTGGCGGAAATGCCAAGTGGCCCGTCACGCCGACCGCCCCCATTGCAAGGACTACATCGAAGCGCTGTTCACGGAATATACGCCTTTGGCCGGTGACCGGAACTTTGCCGACGATCACGCTATCATGGGCGGCTTGGCCCGGTTCAACGACACGCCCGTTGTCGTCATTGGCCACGAAAAAGGGTCCGACACCAAGACCCGGATCGAACGGAACTTCGGCATGGCTCGTCCCGAAGGCTACCGCAAGGCTGTGCGCCTGATGGATCTTGCCGACCGTTTCAACCTGCCGGTCATCACACTGGTGGACACCCCCGGCGCCTATCCCGGCAAAGGCGCGGAAGAACGCGGCCAGTCCGAGGCGATTGCGCGCTCAACCGAGAAATGCCTTCAAATCGGCGTGCCCCTGATCTCGGTCATCATCGGTGAAGGCGGATCGGGCGGCGCGGTGGCCTTCGCCACGGCCGACAAGGTCGCGATGCTGGAGCATTCGGTCTACGCCGTCATCACGCCAGAGGGGTGCGCCTCGATCCTGTGGAAAGATTCCGAAAAGATGCGCGAAGCGGCGGAAGCGATGCGCCTGACCGCTCAAGACCTGCATCAGCTTGGCGTGTGCGATCTAATCATTAAAGAACCGCTCGGCGGCGCACAGCGCGATAAACAGGTCGCAATTGCGAACGTCGGCAAAGCGATTGAGGGTCTGCTGGATGGCATCGACAGCGCAGATCGTGCTGCCCTGATTGCCGGGCGTCGCAAGAAGTTCCTCGATATCGGTTCCAAAGGGCTCGCCGCCTAAAGGCCCTAGCGTCGAGCAAAAACCACAGCCGCAAACAGCATAACGGCGCTGGCCACCATGGCGCAGCCGGTCAGCACCATCACGCTGACCGCATCCGCGCATTGGTCAGCCCCCGGACAGCCGCGCGCGCCAAAATCGTTCCAAGCCGCGAAAAACACGAATGCTGCGAGGAGGCCTAGGCATAGGCCGAGGAGAAGCATGAGGTAGGCCAATGCCTTCACCACATCCGCTCCGGTGCCTTTGCGGGATATTCCGCGTCATAGGTTTTGCCGTCAAAGCCCGGGTCCACTTCGGTAATGAAATCACCAGCTTTCGGCAGCCCCTCGGCATCGTCGCGGGTCCATAGGCCCGATCGCATGATCGCCTTAGCGCATTGGAAATAGACCTCGCCGGTTTTGATCACGATCACCGTTCTAGGGTGTCTCCCGCGCTGCTCGAACGTCTGGGTCACCGCCGGATCATCGGTCAAGAGCGCCGTTCCGTTCACCCGCACAACATTTTCTGATCCCGGCACCATGAACATTAGCGACACGCGCCCATCGCGGACAATATTGCGCAAGCTGTCGATGCGGTTATTGCCCCGCCAGTCGGGCATCATCAGCGTTTCCTCGTCCACGATCCGCACCACCGCGCCATCGTCACCGCGCGGGCTGGCATCGGTGCCTTCCGGCCCAACCGTGGACAGCACCACGAAGCGAGCGGCCTCGATCCATTGTCGATAGAGTGGCGTCAACTTCGGCCAAACCTTCTGCAACGATGTCGGCACGGCGGCATCATAGATGGTTTCCAGGGCGGCGATGTCTGTCACGGTCTTCATGACGTGCCCCGCTCGAAACCCACTTCGTCCAGAAGAGCGTCGCTGGCCGTTTCAATCTCAGTTTCCAACCGCCTCAGGAACGGTTTCGGGGCCAAGCCCGGTTCGATCGGGGGCAGGAACTCGACCACGGCGACGCCGGGTTTCCGGGTGATGCCAGTCTTGGGCCAGAAGACGCCGATGTTCGTTGCCACCGGCACGCAGGGTTGGCCCATCTGCCCATACAGCGCGCCGCTGCCCGCCTTGTAGGGGGCGGATACGCCCGGCGCGATACGGGTGCCTTGGGGGTAGATAATCAACTGCCCGCCCTTCTGCTTCCCGCTGCGCACATCCTCCAACATTTTCTTGATCGCTGCGCCGCGTTTGCCCCTGTTCACCGGCACACAGCCGATGCGTAGGCCGTATTGGCCAATGAAGGGTGCAAAACGCAGCTCGCTTTTCATGATGAACTTGCCGCGCGGGACTGCATGATAAATCGCCATCACATCAAGGAAGCTTTGATGCTTTGCGGCGATTAAGACTTCATCGGTGGGGGGCGTGCCGCGCACCTCGATCTTAAGGCCGACCATCCATTTCAGCGTCCAGAACACCCAAGCACAATAGGTGTGGCAGGCTGCATGGGCTCCCTTGGCGCTGAACAGGGCCCAGGGAAAGAACACAACAGCTATGACCGGCATCGCCGCATACATCTGCACGATGTGCACAAAGGATCGGATTGTCTGCATCATTGAAGCCCTCGCAACGTGCGGAACGCTGCAAAGCGTGTGGCGAAAAACGCCGTTGTGGCCGCAAGGACCGGGATCAGCAGGGGCCAGAGCCATCCGGTGCCGGAAAAGCTAAGGCCCGTCAGGATCGCCGCCGTGTCGCGGGCCGAGGGCAGGATCAGTACCGCTAGCACACCGATCCCGGTGCCAATCGCGGCCCCTGTGAGGGCGCGCAGGGTGAAGCGGCGCACGAAGGCGCGGGCGATGTAGCTGTCGCGCGCGCCGACAAGGCGCAGGACGCGAATGACCTGTTCATTGGCCGACAAGGCTGCTTGCGCTGCCAGTGTCACCATCGCCGCCGTGGCCCCAAGGATCAGCACCAGCGCCAGCCCGCCCAGTAGCCGCAAGCGGCTGGCGGCATCGGCCAGGGGACGGCGCCAGCGGTCGTGGTCATCCAGCACGGCGCCCGGGGCTTCAGCCACCAAGCGTTGGCGCAGGCCGTCTGGGTCATAGCCCTCGGGGGTTTCGATAATCTCGATCAGGCGCGGAATGGGAAGGTCGTCGAGCGGCAGGTCGGGGCCGAACCATGGCGACAGCAGCGCCTGTTGATCCTCATCTGAAAGGGCGCGGGCGCTTTCGATACCCGGTGTTTGTTCCAGCACTGTCAGCACGGCCCATGTCTGCGCTTCCAACTCGGCTGCCGGGGCCGATATCCGAATGGTAGAGGATTGCGCCAAGGCGTCTGACCAGCGGTCGGCCAAGCGCCCCGACGCCATGGACAGCGCCATGGCGAATACCGCCAGAAATGCCATCGCGGCGGACGTGGCAAGCGTGAGTCGCGCCGATTGCCCACTGCGCGGCACCACCCGGTCGGCTTGGGAATCGCGGCCGACCAAAGCGAAAATATCTGCTCCCAAGCTCATAGGTCCGCCCCCGCCGAGATGATCTGCCCGCCCTGAATGCGCAGCACACGGGCTTGCACCCTTTGCTTGGCGGCACGGATCAGCGCCAGATCATGGGTGGCAATCACCACCGTTTTGCCAAGCTTGTTCAGCTCTACCAGCAGGTTCAATAACCGCAGCGACATGTCCCAATCGACATTACCCGTCGGCTCATCGGCAAGGATCAAGTCCGGGTCCATGATGATCGCGCGGGCCAAGGCCGCCCGCTGCCTTTCGCCGCCAGATAATTCTGGCGGGGTGGCATTGGCACGGGCCGAAAGGCCGACCCAGCCGATCAGCTCGGTCAGATTGCTTTCCTGCACCATATTGCCCTTGCCGGTCACGGTCAGGGGCAGGGCCAGGTTGTCGATCAAGGGCAAGTGATCAAGGAACTTACAGTCCTGATGCACCACGCCAATGCGCTGTCGCAAATCTGCGATGCCATCGCGTGTCAGGCCCGTGGCCGTGTGTCCAAACAAGCTGATATTACCACCGGTCGGCAGCAATTCTGCGTAGCAGAGCTTCAGGAACGTGGTTTTGCCTGCGCCTGAAGGCCCCGTCAGGAAGTGAAACGAGCCCGGTACAAGGTTGAGCGAAAGGCCCGACAGAAGCGGTTCGGCCCCGTAGCCATAGGCGGCGTCCTGCATCTCGATCATTGGAATTAGCACCTTACCCTTGCCTGCAACCTGTTTCGCATTGTTACCGCCCTACTGCAATCGCAGGCATTTCGCTTGGACCGCGACTGAGTCGTTGTTGCAACGGCTTGCAGCCGTGGAATTTTACGGGGATTGGAAAGATACCGTTGTATTGCTAACCTTCTGTAGAAGCACGCAATCAGCCGAAGGCTCGGCTGCCTGAAGGCCCGTATTTTCGCGCCCAAGAACAGAGATCAGTTCCCATGCGGTTAACCTGCCCCAATTGCAGCGCACGATATGAAGTTGATGAAGCCATGGTGCCCCCCGGCGGGCGCGATGTGCAGTGTTCTAATTGTTCGCAGACATGGTTCCAACCTGGCCGCCGTGCGCCGGAAACGCCAGTGTCGCCCGAGGTCGCGCCCCCGGAGGCACCCGCCGAAGATACGCCGCAGGCGCCTGAAGTGGCCCCCGTTCACGATGCGCCATCGCCCGAGGTGGCCGATGAAGCCGCTGATGAACCTGCGCAGCCCGAGCGACGCCCCGTGGACAGCAGTGTTTCCGAAATCCTGCGCGAAGAAGCGGAGCGGGAGGCGCGGTTGCGCCGCGCCGAAGCCGCGCCTGAAATGGCCCCGCAGCAAGAAGAAATGTCTCTGCCGGAAGATCAGCTGTCCTACCGGGAACGCCGTATCGCAGAGCTTGAGAATGCCGAAGACGCCTTCGAGACCGAGCAAATCAGCGCTGCCGTTGCTAGCGCCGCCGCCGCGTCCCGGCGCGAGGAATTCCCCGACATCGAGGAAATCAACTCCACCCTGCGCGCCACCGGCGACCGCAAGGAAGAAGAGGCAAGCGCCACAGATGTAGACACCATTGCGGGCCCAAGCCGTCGTCGCGGCTCTGCCCGGAGGGGCTTTTTGTTGGTGCTTATTCTGGCGGCCATCGCGGTGGGCATCTACGCCTATGCGCCGCAGATCAAAGAGTATGTGCCGCAGGTCGCCCCAGCGCTCGATAGCTATGTCGAGGCGGTGAACAGCGCCCGGTTCTGGCTCGATGACATGGCCCGCTCCATCGCGGGTAATGCCGGGGGCTAACCTCCTCCCTCACGGGCCTTGGGGCTTTCTCTAAAACTGGTCGAGCAAGCGGCGCAGGTAATCCCGTTCAAGTTCAGGACGGGTTTGTTCCGCCGCACGATCGCGCAGCAAGTCCAGCAATTCCCGCGCCCTTTGTTGCGCGTCTTCCCCGTCGCTTAGCCCGCTTTCATCGGATCCAAAGGCACCGTTGTTGCCTGCTTGGCGACCCAGTGGGTCTTGCAGTGGTTGGCCTTCAGCACGGTTGCCTTCGGCTTGGCCCTGTCCCGGTTCTGCGCCCTGTTCTTGTGCCAAAGCCTCGCCCAATTGGGTCATGCCTTCGCGCAGGGCTTCCATTGCCTCGGATTGCAGATCAAGTGCCTCGGCAATATCGCCGCGCTCCAGCGCTTCGGCGGCGTCGTCCATCGCTTCGCCCGCGCCGTCCAGTTGCTCGAGCGCCTCGTCGCCCGCTTCGGTGCCAGTGCCCGGCAAGCGGCGGGCTTGTTCTTCCAGCTGACGCAGCAGGTCCTGTTGCCGTTCCGCCAAGCTGCCCGATGGGCCCTCGCCGTTCTCGCCGCCCTGACCTTGGCCGGGGTTGTCCCCGTCTTGGCCCGGTTGGTTGCCTTGTGGGGCGTTGCCATCCTGGCCGCTTTGCTGGCCGGGCCGGTTGGGGTTGAGCTGATCTTGCAGGTCTTGGAACGCATCGTCGGACAGTTCCTGTTGCCCGCGTAGCGTGTCTTGCAGGCCTTCCATCGCTTCTTGCCCCGGCGTTCGCGGACCATCGCCGCTGCCGTCGCCTTGGGTAATCTCCATGTTTTCCAGCATCTCTTGCAGGGCTTGCAGCATCTCCATCGCTTCGGCGATCCGGCCTTCCTGCATCAGCTCTTCAATCCGGCGCAACATTTCGTCCAGATCGGCGTTGGTCATCTCTTGGCCTTCGTCGCCCTCGTCGGGTTGGTCGGTGTTGTCGCCGAATTCCGTGTTATCGGCCAACTCCTGCATATAGTCGTCCATCGCCTCGCGCATTTCCTGCATCAACTGGGCGATTTCTTCGTCCGAGGCGCCTTGGCGCATGGCTTCTGCCAACCGTTCCTGCGCCCTGCGCAGACGCTCCAACGCGCTGCCTTCTTCGCTGAATTCCAGCTCCAGCGCGGCGTTCCATAGGATTTCGGCCACATCTTCCTGTGTCTCAATCGAGATCGAGTCGATGGCCGATTCAAGCCGTTGTATCGCAGCGCGAAGGCCACGGTAGACGCCTTCGCTCAGGTCATCCTCAGGGCGATGTGTCAGCGCCCGCAGCAGCCGAGAGGCGCGGATGGCATTGTCTCGGTTCCAAAGGATATCGCGGCGCAGTTCCACCAGCGCATTGGCCAGCGGATCAAAGAAACGCTGCCCCGGAAGCCGGGCCACGTCGTAAGTGGCCTCAGCCGTTTGGCCCGCATCGTCCACCACCGTAAGCGTCAAGGTTACGGGAAGGTTGGCAAAGGGATGCTCGGACAGGTCTTCCAACACGACTTCGGTAAATTCATCGCGGTTGCCCCGGAACGGCATCGGCAAGTCCAGCACCACAGGTTCGCGGGGCTCGGGGTCAATGGACAGGCCATAGCGGCGGTCAGCGGCGTCGGCGTTCAAGCGGATCGTCGCGGTGCCCGACCGGACGCCGTAATCATCGCTGGCAGTGAAGCTGAACTGCATGGCACTGGGCGCTTCGCCCTCAACCTCGCCCTCCAGCGCAACGGCGGGGGGCTGGTCAGGGCGCACGGCGACCTGCCATTCGCGCCCGCCGGGACCATCGACAGCCAAGGTGCCGCCCCGTTCCATCGTGACGGTTTGTGCATAGGCGGTTTCATCCAACTCTGGCACGGGGCCGATATCGGTACGCAGGGTAATTTCGCCGGGGGCACCGTAGGCCCGTAGCGTAATGTCCGAGCCGAGCGGCGCTTCAAAGCTGTCGGCAGCAATGTCGTTGAGGTAGAGCGACGGCAGACCGGTATAAATTGGCGGCTCTACCCAGCCTTCCCACGATGGCCCGGCGGAAGCGGTCGCCGCGCCGGGGCCAAGCGGAACCTCGCCCACATCGGTCACCCGGGATAGGCCCCCAAACAAAAGCGCCATCGCCAAGGCGACCGCCCCCACGTAACGCAGCGCGTAGGGATCATTGCGCGACAACCGCAGGTTGGGCTGGGGCGCACGGGCGCCAGCGGCACGGTTGGCCATGCGGGCAATATGCGCCGCCCACACCGATTGGCTGGCCGGATCGGTGCCACCCACGGCGGGGCTGTCGAGCAGGGTCGAGATGGGACGCCCCGGCATGGTGGCATCCAGCCGCCCCAACGCATCCGCGTGGGTGGGCATCTTGAAACGGCGCAGTCCAAAGGCCAAAAGAACAAGAGTTCCCAAGGCGATAAGCGCCAAGGCCGTCCACGTGATCGTAGGGGAAAATAAGCTACCCGCCCCGAAAGACAGCGCCGCAAAGACGACAAACAGCACCGTCCACACCGGCCAAAAGGCCCGCACGCCACGTTCCGCAACCATGCCAAGACGGGTCAGCCGCAAGGGCCAGATCAACCGCTTGATCGCGTCGGTTTTTGGGGCCTCATCAGGTGTCGAGTGGGTCATCATGCCTTTCCCGCACGAAGGCGGCCGGGCGTCATGCCCATTGGGGAATAGTATCGCGGTTTATCATGTCGTCAAACGATGGACGTGCCCGGATGACGGCGAATTGATCGCCATTGACCAAAACCTCGGGGATCAGCGGCCGCGTGTTGTATTCGCTGCTCATGACCGCACCATAAGCCCCTGCCGAGCGGAAGGCGATCAGGTCGGCCTCTTGCACCGGGGGCAGGTTGCGCTGTTTGGCGAAGGTATCGCCCGACTCGCAGACCGGGCCGACGATGTCATAGGGCGACTGTTCGGCCCCGGGTGCGGGCTCAACGACGGGCACGATGTCGTGGTAAGAGCCATACATAGCGGGGCGGATCAGGTCGTTCATGGCCGCGTCAAGGATCAGAAAATCACGATCCTCGCCGTTTTTCACATAGATGGTGGAGGCCACAAGCAGCCCTGCGTTGCCCGAGATCAGTCGGCCGGGCTCAATCTCGATCTCGCAGCCCAGATGGCCGACGGTGCGCTTGATGACTTCACCGTATTCTATTGGCAAAGGCGGGGCAGAGTTGGAACGCTCGTAAGGAATGCCAAGGCCACCGCCCAAATCAAGCCGGCGGATGGTATGGCCGTCAGAGCGAAGTTGTTCCGTTAGTTCGGCCACTTTTGTGTAAGCAATTTCGAATGGTTCAAGGTCAGTCAACTGGCTGCCGATATGCACGTCGATCCCGATAACCTCTAGCCCCGGTAGGGAGGCAGCAAGGGCGTAGACTTCGCGCGCGCGGGCGATGGGAATGCCGAATTTATCTTCTTTCCGCCCGGTCGAGATTTTCTCGTGGGTTTTCGCATCCACATCGGGGTTCACGCGCACAGTGATCGGCGCGGTGACACCCAAAGACATGGCAACGCGGGACAGGCGGGCCATTTCGGGCTCTGATTCCACGTTGAATTGGCGGATGCCGCCTTCAAGGGCGAGGCGCATTTCCTCTTCGGTTTTCCCGATGCCCGAGAACACGATCTTATCACCCGGAACGCCCGCCGCTTTGGCGCGCATGTATTCGCCGCCAGACACCACATCCATCCCTGCGCCAAGGTTGGCCATATGAGACAGAACCGCTTGATTTGAATTGCTTTTCACGGCGAAGCAAATCAGGTGATCCAGCCCGTGAAGGGCCTCTTGAAACAGTTGAAAATGCCGCGTCAGCGTTGCGGTGGAATAGACATAGAAGGGCGTGCCGACCTTGGCGGCAATGTCCTTGATGGCCACGCCTTCCGCATGGAGTTCGCCGTTTTGGTAGAGGAAATGATCCATGGTGCGCGTCCCTTCATTCTTGCAAGCGCGGACGTAGCACCTATCCAAAGGGGTTCAAAGCGTTTCAGGGCGCAGAGGCGGGAAGGTGGCCGGGAAACAATGCCAAAGCGCCGTTCAAGTAATTTAAATTCAGAAGCTCCCCGCTCTTGGGCCCACACAATTCGCGTCATATCGTCAGACCAGCGGCCTGTGCCACTGCGTTAGAATTGACCCGTTAACAGGGACAGGCTACCCCTTCTGGAACGCCATTTAAGGGCCGCGAAAAAGGCCCGAAACAGCCTATGGGGATGACGCATGTCAGAGATCGAACGCGAAAGCATGGAATACGATGTGGTCATCGTTGGGGCAGGACCTGCGGGCCTGTCAGCGGCGATCCGGTTGAAGCAATTGGATGCGGACCTGAACGTCGTGGTTCTGGAAAAGGGCTCCGAGGTTGGTGCGCATATTCTGTCGGGCGCGGTTCTAGACCCTTCGGGCCTTGATGCGCTGATCCCGGACTGGAAGGAACAGGGCGCGCCGTTGAACGTGCCGGTCAAAGACGACAATTTTTACATGCTGGGCGAGGCGGGGGGCATTCGTATCCCGAACTTCCCCATGCCACCGCTGATGAACAACCACGGCAATTACATTGTCTCCATGGGCAACGTCTGCCGCTGGATGGCAGAGCAGGCCGAAGAAATGGGGGTAGAGATTTTCCCCGGCATGGCATGCTCGGAACTGGTTTACGGCGAGAACGGCGAAGTGCGCGGCGTTGTGGCCGGTGTCTTCGGGCTGGAGGAAGACGGCTCTATCGGGGAAAACACGGAACCGGGGATGGAACTGCTCGGTAAATATGTGTTCCTCAGCGAAGGGGTGCGCGGCAGCCTAAGCCAAGAGGTGATCGCGAAATACGATCTCGCCAAAGACAGCGAGCCGCAGAAATACGGCCTTGGGATGAAAGAGATCTGGGAGATCGACCCAGAAAAGCACAAAGAAGGCAGCGTCACCCACACGATGGGCTGGCCTTTGGGCAGCAACGCTGGCGGCGGTAGCTTCATCTACCACCTTGAAAACAATCAAGTGTACGTGGGTTTCGTGGTCCATCTGGGTTACAAGAACCCGCATCTGTTCCCCTACATGGAATTCCAGCGTTTCAAGCACCACCCGATGGTGGCGGAGCTTCTGGAAGGCGGCAAACGTATCGCCTATGGCGCGCGCGCTATTACTGAAGGGGGCTATCAGTCTTTGTGCAAGATGGTGGCGCCGGGCGTGGCGTTGTTGGGCTGCTCTGTGGGCATGGTCAACGTGCCGCGCATCAAGGGCAACCATAACGCCATGTTGTCAGGCAAGGCCGCGGCTGAGGCTGCGTTTGAGGCGATCGGCGCGGGCCGTGCCTCGGACGAGTTGAGCGATTATGAAACGGAGGTTCGGACCGGCGCGATTGGCCAAGACCTTAAGAAAGTGCGCAACGTGAAGCCGATCTGGTCGAAGCGGGGGCTTATGGCCTCTCTCGCGTTTGGCGGCATGGATATGTGGACGAATACCTTTGGGTTCAGCCTGTTTGGCACGATGAAGCACGGCAAGACCGACGCCGCCGCGACGGAAAAGGCAGCGGATCACAAGAAGATCGACTATCCCCGCCCCGATGGCGTCTTGTCCTTTGATCGTCTGACGAACGTTGCGTTCTCTTTCACCAATCACGAAGAAAGCCAGCCCGCGCATTTGAAACTGCGTGACAGCACGGTGCCTATCGCGGTGAACCTGCCGCAATATGCCGAGCCTGCGCAGCGCTATTGCCCGGCGGGTGTCTATGAGGTGGTGGAAGAAGAAGGCAAAGACCCGCGTTTTGTCATCAACTTCCAGAACTGCGTTCACTGTAAGACTTGCGACATCAAAGATCCGACACAGAACATCCATTGGACGGTGCCCCAAGGGGGCGACGGGCCGAATTACCCGAACATGTGATTAGGGGCAAACGGACACCAACATTCGACATTGTGAGAAGGGCTTGATTGCCCTTCCCTCAGACGCGGCCTAGTCTTTGACGAAACCGCCCCGATCTGGGGCTGAGGAGAGCATGAATGACGTCCAACCGATCCCTGTTTGCACTGGCCCTTGCAGCGTTCATTGCGCCGTTCACGGCCCAAGCCGATAGCTTGCCCGGCGCTTATCTGGCAGGGCGGGCGGCTGCGATCACGGGCGATCACGCGGCGGCGGCTGAATATTTCAACCAAGCGCTACAGTTTGACCCCGGCAACGCCTTTTTGGTGTCCAACACGGTGTTCGCCTATGCCTCGCTTGGGGAATGGGAAGCGGCGCAAACGGCAGCGCAACATCTCGACACCGAAGCTGAGGGGCAGGAGCTGGCCGAATTGGTCGCCTTCGTGCGGCTCATTTCTGAGGGAGAGTTTCAGGGCGCCCTTGATATGATCGAGGCAGGTGACGGCCCCGGACCTTTGGCCGATGACCTCACCGGCGCGTGGCTGACCTTTGGGCTTGGCGATATGTCCGGCGCTGTAGAGCGGTTTGAGGCGCTGGCGTCCGAGCGCGGCCTGGAAGAACTGGCGGCGCTGCATCTGGCCTTGGCCCGCGCTGCAACGGGCGATTTTGAGGCCGCCAACGAAATCCTGTCGGGCGAAACCGGGGTGCAGATTACCAACACCGAGCGCGTCGTGCGCGCCCGCGCGATCATCCTTGTGCAGCTTGACCAGCGCGGAGAGGCGTTGGACCTTCTGGATGGGTATACGCAAGCCGTCCCGGACCCCGGCCTTTTGGCACTACAGGCCAGCATCGGCGCAGGCGCAGACACGCCCTATGATTTCGTGCTGACCGCCCAAGATGGCGTGGCCGAGGTGTTCTTTAACGTCGCCCAATTGTTGGCCGGGGATCGCAACACAACCCTGCCGCTGCTGATGGCACAGGCGGCAAGGGGCATTGACCCCGAGCATTCCGACGCCGTGGTTTTGGCCGCAGAGTTATTGGCGGGCACCGAGCAATATCAACTGGCCGCAGACACCTATGCCGCGGTCCCGGAAAGTGATCCCAACTACATCGAAGCCCAGATGGGACGCGCGCAGGCACTGGAAGATTCCGGCGCGCAGGAAGAGGCGGTTGCGATCTTGTCGGCCTTGGTCGAAGCGCGGCCCGATCTGGCCTCGGTTCAGGCGGCGTATGGCGATTTGCTGCGCCGGGCAGAGCAGTTTGAAGAGGCCATCGCCGCCTATAGCGCCGTTTTGGATTTGGTGGACCCCGATCAGCCGCGCTATTGGTTCATCCACTACGCCCGCGCGATTTGTTACCACCAGTTGGACAATTGGCCCCCCGCAGAGGCCGATTTCCGCCGCGCGTTGGAGCTGAACCCCGAGCAGCCTAACGTCATGAATTATCTGGGGTATTCGCTGGTCGAGCAGCGCCGCAGCTTTGATGAGGCCCTGGGCATGATCCAACGCGCGGTCGCCGCGCGGCCTGAAAGCGGGTTCATCGTCGATAGCCTCGGGTGGGTTTATTACCGTCTTGGCCGCTACGAGGAGGCCGTGGCCCCCATGGAACGCGCCGTGGAGTTGGAGCCGAACGACCCGATCGTCAACGACCATCTGGGCGATGTCTACTGGATCGTGGGTCGCTACCGTGAGGCGGAATTCCAATGGCAACGCGCCCTGTCGTTTGACCCGGAACCCGAAGACGCCGAGCGTATTCGCCGCAAGCTAGAGGTCGGCTTGGATGTGGTGCTGGAAGAAGAAGGCGGCACGGGCATCCTTGAGGAAGAATGAGCGCAGGGCGATGTCCGGCATGAAGCAATTTGCGCCCGCCAAGGTGAACCTTGCCCTGCATGTGACGGGCAAGCGGGGGGATGGGTTTCACCTGCTCGACTCGCTTGTTGTGTTCGCGGGGGTGGGCGATTGGCTGACCTTCGCCCCGGCTGATACGCTGTCTTTAAATGTCCGTGGCTCCCGCGCAGAAGGCGTGCCTGAGGATGGGCGCAATCTGGTATGGAAGGCCGCGCAATGGCTCGCGCCCGGACGCGGCGCGGCGATTTTGCTGGACAAACATCTGCCCCACGCGGGCGGGATCGGCGGTGGCTCCGCCGATGCAGCATGCGCCTTGCGGGGCTTGGCGCAGATGTGGGGCGTGGATGTGCCGCGCGGGGCAGAGGCTTTGGGCGCGGATGTGCCAGTCTGCCTCCATGGCCGCCCGGTGCGGATGCGTGGCATCGGAGAGGTATTGGAAGACGTGCCGCCCCTGCCGCCCCTGTGGATCGTGTTGGTCAACGCGGGCCAAGAGGTGCCGACAGGCCCGGTCTTCAATGCGCTGGAGCGCAGGGATAACCCGCCGCTGCCGTTACCAGCGTGGGACGATTTCGACAGTTTCATTACGTGGTTAGATGGGACACGAAACGACCTGCAAACAGCCGCGAAGACGGTGTCACCGATCATCGGCGACGTGTTGGTGCGGTTGGGCCAAGCGCCGGGGTGCCGGCTTGCCCGGATGAGCGGCTCGGGCGGGACATGCTTTGGGTTGTTCGCGGCAGAAGCCGACGCGGTCGCCGCCGCTGCCGCGATGCCCGCCGACTGGTGGGCCAAGGCCGCACCGGTGTTGGGCGCGACGCCTTAGTTCAGACGCGCCACGACGTAATCGGCCAGATCGGCCAGCATATCGCGCAACGGATCGGCGGGCAGCACGGTTAGCGCCGCCTTGGCGGCGGCGACATAGGCGTTCGCTTCATCCCGTGTCTGCGCCAGCGTTCCGTGTTTTTGCAGCAGGCTCAGGGCGTGCGCCAGATCGCCGTCGCGTTGGTCGCCTTTGCCGATGGTACGGGCCCAAAAGGCCTTCTCATCCGCATCACCCGCCGCTATTGCGCGGATCACGGGAAGGGTCATTTTCCGTTCGCGGAAATCATCGCCGATGTTCTTGCCAATCGCCCCGGCCTCTCCGGCGACACCGCCCCAATCGAGCAGGTCATCGGCCATCTGGAACGCCACGCCAAGACCGTCGCCATAGATGGCGAGCGCCTCGATCACCGCGTCATCACAATCAGCGATCACCGCGCCGACCTTGCAGGCGGCCTCGAACAGGGCCGCGGTCTTGCCACGGATCACTTGCAGATAGGTGTCTTCGGGCGTGGCGATGTCAGAGGCGACGGTCAGCTGCAACACTTCACCCTCGGCAATCGTGGCGGCGGCGTTCGACAGGATATCGAGCACCCGAAGGCTGCCTGGTTCCACCATCAACTGAAACGCACGGGCGAACAGGTAGTCGCCCACCAGAACGCTGGATTGGTTGTCCCACAGAAGGTTTGCCGTGGGCCGCCCGCGCCGTTGTTCGCTTTCGTCCACCACGTCATCATGCAGCAAGGTGGCGGTGTGAATGAACTCGACCGTGGCGGCCAGCTTCACGTGGTCGTCGCCAGTGTAGCCACACAGCCGTGCGCAGGCGAGCGTCAGCATCGGGCGGATGCGTTTGCCCCCGGCCTCCACCAGATGGGCCGTAACCTCGGGGATGCGGGGGGCATGCTTGGATGCCATGCGGTCGCGGATCAGCGCGTTCACGGCGGCCAGATCATCGGACAGGGCCGCGCTAAGACGATCGTGGGGCTTCTGCGTTGGCGTATCCAGGCTCATCGGAAGCTCTCCATCTCGACATGAAGCGCGTGCGTGCTTACCTGTCGGTTATGCTTGAAATTCTTCGCAGTAACGACCCGACGATTATCGCCTTTGCCACCGCATTGCTTAGGGGCGAGGATATAGAGGTGTTCGAGATGGACGTCCATATGAGCGGGCTTGAGGGCAGCATCGGCATATTGCCGCGCCGCCTGATGGTGCGCCGGGATGAGGCCGCCGCCGCCGATGTGGTTCTGCGCGACAATAACCTACCGGTGTCGAAGTGGAACTGACCCAAGATGGCTTCCTGGGCGGGCGTGTGCAGGCCTGGCAGCCCCGCGACGGCTACCGCGCCGCGACGGACCCGGTGTTTCTGGCTGCGGCCTGCCCGGCAAAGGTGGGCGATAGCGTGCTGGAACTGGGCTGCGGTGTGGGCGTGGCCGCCCTGTGCCTGATGGCGCGGGTGGATGGCCTAAACGTGACAGGGGTGGAGCGGCAAGCCCCCTATGCCGAATTGGCCAAGCGCAACGGGTTGGAGGTGGTGATGGCCGATCTGACGGTGCTTCCCACCGATTTGCGGCAGCGCAGTTTTGACCATGTGATCGCCAATCCGCCCTACTATGGGCCGGGGACCGCCTCGGACGATGCGGGGCGCGACGGTGCCTTGCGCGAAGAAACCCCCTTGGCCGAGTGGTGCGCGGTGGCAAAAGCGCGGCTGCGACCCGGCGGTTGGCTGACGATGATCCATCTGGCCGAACGCCTGCCCGATATTCTGCGCGGGCTGGAGGGTTTCGGCGATATCGCCGTGCTGCCCTTGGCGGCGAGAGAGGGGCGGATGGCGGGCCGTATCGTACTGCGCGCCCGCAAGGGTGCCCGCGCCCCTTTCCGGCTGCTGGCACCTTTCGTCATCCACGAGGGGCCAGCCCATACCGTCGATGGCGATGACTATTCTGCAACAACCCGCGCCGTTCTGCGCGACGGCGCGGCGCTGCCCTTCGGCTAACCAGCTAAATACCGAGCATTTTAGCCGTTAAGACAGTTCTTCGTGACAGACGCATGACAATATGCTCGACTGATCCTTGTAGACCCAACTTATCAGAGGAGACACATATGTCGCTTGGCGCCCATCTTCAGGAACTCAAGAAGAAACATGCCCATCTCTCTGCCACGGTTGAACAACAACAACGAAGTCCGGCAGTGGATGATCTGACCCTTCGCGACATGAAGAAGGAAAAGCTGCGGTTGAAGGAAGAAATCAGCCGTCTCGATAGCTAGTCAGCATCCTGCGTAAGGCGCCCTTAGACTGATAAAAGCAAGGGCCCTTGCGCCAACCACTACGATCGCCGTCGGGAGATTTGGTTAGACCTGAACCTCGGCGGCGTGAACGAATGTCGTTCCATCCCGGTATTCTTCCAGAGACAAAGTCTCAGCCTCAATCCACTCACGGAATGCTTGCACTTGGGGACGTTCGTCTGGCCCTTCTGGGCAGACGAAGCTGTATTGCGCATCGGTGGTAAGCCCGAGTTTATAGGGCATCACCAAGCGCCCTTCTTTCAGGTCTCTTTCCGCCAGTGAAATCCGCCCCAACACAACGCCAGCCCCTGCCAGCGCCGCGTCGATCGCGTGATCGGCTTGGCTGAACCGTGCCCCCGAGGCAAAGCGCGGCGGCAGTTTTGCGGCTCGGAACCATGCGGGCCAATCGACGGTGGGGGTGAGAAAATGGATGTCGTCCTGATGCAAGAGCGGCGCACGGGCCAGATCGGCAGGATTGGGGAATTGTTCGGCAAGCTCCGGGGTCATCATCGGGGCGACCCATTCGCGGATGATCGGCATTGAAAAGAGGCCGGGTTCTTCTTTGGCCATGCCAAACCGAATGGCGACATCCACATCATCATGGGCGAAATCCACCAGCCGCAACGTGGCGAGGAAGCGAAGCTCGATCTCGGGGTTGGCGACAGCGAAATTAAACAGACGCGGGGCAAGCCATTTGGCGGTGAAGGCGGGGCCTGCGGTTACGATCAGGCTTTTCTGTTCAACGGTGCGCTTGGCGGCGCGCCACGCAGCGGCCAGCGCGGTGAAGCCATCAGCGGCACCGGGTGCAAGGGCGCGGCCTGCATCGGTGAGCTCCACCGCACGGTTGAGACGGCGGAAGAGAGGGGCTTCCAGATGCTCCTCCAGCGACTTGATTTGGAATGATAGGGCGGCCGGCGTCACGTTAAGTTCGGCGGCCGCTTTGGCGAAGGACATATGCCGCGCTGCAGCGTCAAAAGCGCGGAGAGCGGTGAGGGGTGGGAGGCGATCTGACATGCTCAGTTAAGTAAACCTTATGCGAGTGATTGGAAAGTCCCGTTTGTCGCCGTGGCTTTGATGGCCCATGTAAGATGCATCTCCTCCCACTCCTGTAAAGGAACACTGTTATGCACTTCGACAATACCACCAGCCCCGCCGCCCGCGATGCCATCCTTCGTGCCCACGCAGAGCGCGGCAAGATCCTTAGCGAGATTTGGAATTACTTGACCGGACGTCAATGACGGGCGGGATGCGGGGTTGCAGCATTTGCAATGCTACTTCCGCAAAGAGTCCCTATATTGGAATGGAAGCAAACTTTTATCCGTAAGGTGTCCACATGTTCCACGATCTAGCCGAACCCGAAATGCAGAAACTGATCAACCAAGCCCGCGCAGAGCGTAGCCGTGAAATGGCGCGTCTGATCGCCTCTCTGTTCCGCCGCCGCCCCGCCACGAAGGCGAGCGTTGCAGTAGCCGGTTAACAGGCATTCCGAATTGGCATTGGGGTTTTGTTCGCAGATTGCCTAATTAGCGGGCAGATTAAAAACTCAACTCTAGTGCGAAGGTCACTTAAAATGTTCTTTTCGGAATTCCGCGCGCTTGTGCGCCAGTCCCTCTTCCAGGTTCAAACCAACCACGCCCAAGACCGGGCGCGCGTGAACGGTTACCTCTGCGCTCTGCGCTGAACCACGGCAGAGCCGAGGGCCGCAAGGCCCGCCCCGCCCGCGATGAGGGCGGCAGATAAGATCAAGGTGGGCGATGCCTGAGCGACGCCCACAACGATAAGCACCAGCGTCGAAAGAAGCGGTGCCGCATAGCTGGCCACACCAAGTAGTTGGATGTCCCCGGCTTTGACCCCCAAATCCCACACATAAAACGCCAGCCCCACGGGACCGAGGCCCAGTGCCACGACCGAGGCCCATCCGATCATGCCCTCGGGCCAGATCGTTGTTTCCAGCGCAAGATGCGCGGGCACTGAGAGTATGGCTGTGGCGACACAGAAGATGGCGACGGTCTGGGTCGGCATGTCCCCCAATTTGCGCGATAGCACCGAATAGCCGGACCACGTCAGCGCACAGAGCCCGGCGAGGGCGAGGCCGATGCCGCCTGAGAAGCCATCGGCCCCTGGTGCGACGATCAACGCGGCACCGGCGAAGGCGATAAGCGCGCCGATGATGTGGAGGGGGCCGATCCGCTCACCGGGTAAGAGGCCTGAGAAGAGCACGATAAACAGAGGCCAGAGATATGCGATGAGGCTCGCCTCGGCCGGGGGGGCAAGGCGCAGGGCGCTGAAGTAGAGCGCGTGGTAGCCGAAGAGGCCAATCGTGCCGAAGATATAGACCCGCAGGGGGACGGAGCGAAGCTTTGGCCAGCCCTTGGTGACGGTAACCCAGATGAGGCCGATTGTGCCACCGATGGTGAAGGTCAGTGCGTTGAGGAGGAAGGGGGGGACGGGGGCGGAGCCAATGGTGAACAGGGCGAGAAGGGCCCAGAGCAGGACGGCGATGAAGCCGATGGCGGTGGCGCGGGTACGTGTCATGGAAGTGGTTTAGCCGCGGCGAGCGGGGAGGGATAGAGCCGATAGGGATGTGGGGAGGAGAGTGCGGCTTTGAGTTGTATTGGCCAAGATGAAGGAGCGGGCGCGCCCATAAAAAAAGCCCCAGCGCGGGTGGCAGGGGCCTTCGGGGTCTTGGTGTCGGCGTTTAGACGAAGAATTGAGCGCCGTTGGCCGAAATGGTGGAGCCGTTGATGAAGCCGCTGTCGTCGGAGGCGAGGAAGCAGACGCAGCGGGCGATTTCTTCAGGCTCACCCAAGCGGCCCGCAGGAATGCCGGCGACGATGCTGTCGCGCACTTTTTCGGGGATCGCCATGACCATTTCGGTGGCGATGTACCCGGGGCAGATGGCGTTGGCGGTGATGCCAGCGCGGGCGCCTTCTTGGGCGAGGGACTTCACGATACCCAGGTCGCCGGCTTTGGTGGCGGCGTAGTTGGTTTGAGCGAACTGGCCCTTCTGGCCGTTGATCGAGGAGATCACGATAACACGGCCGAATTTGCGTTCGCGCATGCCGGGCCAGATTGGGTGGACGGTGTTGAAGACGCCGGTGAGGTTGGTGTCGATCACCTCGTTCCACTGTTGCGGTGTCATTTTGTGGAACGGCGCATCGCGGGTAATACCGGCGTTGGCGACAACGACTTCGATGGGGCCGAGGTCGGCTTCGACCTGCTCAATGCCTGCTTTGGAGCTGTCGTAGTCGGCGACGTTCCATTTGTAGGTCTTGATGCCGGTTTCAGCCGTGAATTTCGCGGCAGCTTCATCGTTGCCTGCGTAGGTGGCGGCGACGGTGTAGCCGTCCGCTTGCAGGGCCTTGGAAATGGCTTCGCCAATGCCGCGGCTTCCGCCGGTGACCAGTGCGACTCGTCCCATTATGTCTCTCCTCCTGATTTGTATAACTTTGTTGCAAATAAAAAAGCTGCGCGCAACTTTATTGCGTGCAGCTCTTGCGGTGGTGTTGGATCAGTCGCGCTCGACGCAGAGGGCAACGCCCATGCCGCCGCCGATGCAGAGCGTGGCGATGCCTTTTTTCGCGTCACGGCGCTGCATTTCAAACAGCAGCGTGTTCAGGACGCGGCAACCGGAAGCGCCGATGGGGTGGCCGATGGCAATCGCGCCGCCGTTGACGTTTACGATGCTGGGATCCCAGCCCATGTCCTTGTTCACGGCGCAGGCTTGGGCGGCAAACGCCTCGTTCGCTTCGACAAGGTCGAGGTCGTCCACGGACCAACCGGCTTTTTCCAGCGCCTTGCGAGAGGCGTAGATTGGGCCGACGCCCATGATCGACGGGTCAAGGCCAGCGGTCGCGTAGGAAGCGATGCGGGCGAGGGGCTGGATACCGCGCTTCTCTGCGTTCTCGGCGGACATCAGCAGCGTAGCGGCCGCGCCGTCGTTCAGGCCGGAAGCGTTTGCCGCAGTGACGGAGCCGTCTTTGGTGAAAGCGGGGCGCAGTTTCTGCATTGCTTCCATTGTCGCGCCGTGGCGGATGTATTCGTCTTGATCGACGGTGATGTCGCCCTTGCGGTTGGGCACGATCACGGACGTGATCTCATCGGCGAACTTACCGGCTTTCTGCGCGGCTTCGGCCTTATTCTGAGAGGCAACGGCGAATTCGTCCTGCATCTCCCGCGAAATCTGCCATTTCTCGGCGACGTTTTCGGCGGTTTGGCCCATGTGATAGCCGTTGAAGGCATCCCACAGACCGTCGCGGATCATCGTGTCGATATACTTCATGTCGCCCATTTTCTGGCCCGCACGCAGCATGGCGGCATGGGGGGACATGGACATGTTTTCCTGGCCGCCGGCGATCACAACGGAGGCATCGCCGAGCATGATGTGCTGAGCGCCAAGGGCCACGGCGCGCAGGCCGGAGCCGCAGACCTGGTTGATGCTCCAAGCCGCGGATTCTTGCGGAAGGCCTGCGTTGATATGCGCTTGGCGGGCCGGGTTCTGGCCTTGGGCGGCGGTGAGGACTTGGCCAAGGATCGTCTCGGAGACATCGGCTTTGTCGATGCCAGCGCGTTCAACAACGGCTTCGATCACGGTTTTGCCGAGGTCGTGGGCGGCGGTGTTTGCGAAGGAGCCGAGGAAGCTGCCAACCGGCGTACGGGCGGCGGAGGCGATGACGACATTGGTCATGGTAAGTCCTTTCCTGAGCGCATCCGAGCCCCGAATTGGGGTGGTCGGTGCGGCGTGTGTTGTCGGCCGCGTCTTAAAGTGTGGCGGCGGCTTTAATCAACGGACACGGTGTCTCAGGCGATGTAAAGGAGTGATCTTGCCCTTAGGGAAAGAACGGGGCGTGAATTAAGCGCTGCGCATGACGCGATCATTGTCGATTTCGGGAAGGGTCATGGAGGGAGCGCCGTAGTAGTAGCCTTGAAGGCAATCGACGCCGGCGGAAACGAGCCATTGCGCCTCTTCCGGGGTTTCGACCGATTCTGACACGACGAGCATGTCGAAGTGGCGGGCAAGGCCGATCAGAGCCTCGGACAGGACTTGGTTATCGGCATCCTCGGCGATGTTGCGGGTGAACTGGCCGTCAATTTTCAGGATGTCGAAATAGAAGGTTTTGAAGTGCCGGAACGCGGTGTAGCCGGCGCCGAAGTCATCAAGGGCGAAGGTGATGCCTTTGTCTTGCAGGTCTTCCATAAAGATAGCGACGATTTCCGGCATGATCATGACGGAGCTTTCGGTGATCTCGAGGATCAGGCGTTCGACAACAGTGGGGGTATCACGCAGGCAGGCCCGAAGGATTTGCATCCACCGGGGGTAGCCCACAGAGCGGGCGGACATGTTGATCGACAGGCGAAGGCCGGGATTGGCATGGAGCGCCTGAAGGCCGTGTTGCAACGCGGCACAGTCGATCTGGCGTCCGATGTCAGTATCTTCCACCGCGCCCATGAAATCCCGGGCCGGGATCACACGACCTGTCTCATCGAGGATGCGAATGAGCCCTTCGTAGAAGGCGACGCCTTGGCCATCGGAGCGGACAATCGGCTGATAGGCGAGGCGGGAATCCCCACGGGTCAGGGCCTGTTGCACCATGGCGAGGGTCCCGCGATCCCGTTGAGAGATGGCGGCATCCAAGGGGCTTGCGGTTCCTGGTTCGATAAGTTCACCGGCCTTGTTTTCCATCACCCACTCCGATCGCGCGTATGTTTGGGGGTTGATGCACGGAAGACCTTTAAAGAAGGATGAAAGACGGTGTTTGCGTCAAATGCGAGGGATTAGGGAAATGGCAAGTGAGAGGGACGCGCAGGCTGAGGGTCGCTGCGATTGGTGCGGCACGGATCCGTTATACGTGGCCTATCACGACACCGAGTGGGGTGTGCCCGAATACGACAGCCGCGCGTTGTGGGAAAAGTTGGTGCTGGACGGGTTTCAGGCGGGCTTGGCCTGGATCACCATCCTGCGCAAGCGGGACGCCTTTCGGGAGGCATTTGAAGGGTTTGATCCAGAAGTAATTGCCCAGTGGGGAGAGGCCGATGTGCAACGGTTGTTGGGCAATGCGGGGATCGTGAGGCACCGCGGCAAGATTGAGGCGACGATCACCAATGCAAGGGCCTGGATCGACATGGAAGAGAAAGGCGGGTTTGACCGTTTTATCTGGGATTACGTGGATGGCGTGCCGTTGAGAAACGCTTTTACCACGATGGCGGAAGTGCCGCCTGCCACCGATATGAGCGCCAAGATGTCAAAGGATTTGAAGAAGGCGGGGTTCAAGTTCTGCGGGCCGACGATTGTATATGCGTGGCTGGAAGCGACGGGCGTGGTGAACGATCATTTGGTGGGCTGCCCAAGGCACGAAGAGGTCGCGGCGCTGGCCCGTTAAGGTTGGGGGCGTGACGGGGAAGTTGTTTGGTATTTAATGTAGGGTTCTGCCCGAGACTGTTTACTTGGGGGCTCTGCCCAAGGTTATTCGTTTGGGGGCTCTGCCCCCCATGCACCCCAAGGGGCGCATGTCCCCCGGAGGTGTATTTGCCAAGATGAAGAAGGGAGCGGCGCGGTCGTTGGTATTAGCTCTCGCGCGCGGAGAGGGCCTCTAGAAGAGTGATCGCCTCGGGGGAGGCCCAATCGGCATCGCCACGAAGGCGGGCGATTTCCTGACCGTTGCGGTCGAGGACGACGGTGATGGGCAGGCCGAAAATCCCCATTTCGCGGGCGATTTGCTGGTTGATGTCGCGGTTTTGCGGAAGGGACGTTACGCCGATCTCTTCAAAGAAGCGACGGATGGCGGGTGGAGGATTACGGCCCGTGGCAAGGGTGACGACCTGAAAATCCTCGCCGCCCATGGTGTTTTGGAGGCTTTGGAGCGAAGGCATTTCTTCCCGGCAGGGCGCGCACCATGTGGCCCAAAAGTTCAGGAGGACGACCTGTCCAGAATAGGTGGCGAGCGTGGTTTCAGACCCATCTTCCTGCACGAAAGGCTGCTCGGAAGCGGGGACCGGTTCGGCATGGATCACCAGTCCGCGCATGTCGCCCACTTGCAGATCAGACAGATCTTGGGCGATTGCGGCATTTGCGCATAGGCTTGCGGCGATGTATGCGGCGGTAACTAGGGTTTTGCGGACCATTTCGGTTCCTCTGAAGACAGGGCAGACAGATATGAGCGATACGGGTTCCTCCAACGATACGTCCAAGGCCAACACCATGTGGGGCGGCCGTTTTGCGGCTGGACCCGATGCGATCATGGAGGCGATCAATGCCTCGATCTCGTATGACCAGCGCATGGCGCGTCAGGATATCGAAGGTTCCCGTGCCCATGCCGCCATGTTGGCGGCCACAGGCATTGTTGAGGGTAGCGACGTTGACGTGATCCGGGAAGGGCTGCTCACGGTCTTGTCAGAGATCGAGGGCGGAACTTTTGCTTATTCGGCAGCGCTGGAGGACATTCATATGAATGTGGAGTCGCGCCTGACCGAGATTGTGGGCCCCGCCGCAGGCCGTCTGCACACGGCGCGGTCACGAAACGACCAAGTTGCTACTGATTTTAAGCTATGGGTGCGTGACCAGTTGGACGCCGCGATTGCCGGGGTTGAGGCGTTGCAGCGGGCATTGTTGGGCCAAGCTGAGGCAGGGGCCGAGTGGGTCATGCCCGGTTTCACACATTTGCAAACGGCGCAGCCTGTCACCTGGGGCCACCACATGATGGCTTACGTAGAGATGCTGGGCCGCGATGCCTCGCGGTTTCGCGATGCGCGCGCGCGCATGAACGAATCGCCGCTGGGGGCCGCGGCACTGGCGGGGACGTCATTCCCCATCGACCGGGAAATGACCGCAGAGGCGCTGGGCTTTGATCGCCCTGCCGCGAATTCCTTGGATGCGGTGGCGGACCGGGATTTCGCGTTGGAGTTCTTGGGGGCGGCGTCGATCTGCGCGATGCATCTGTCGCGGTTCGCGGAGGAATTGGTGATCTGGTCCTCTGCACAGTTCCGGTTTGTGGCCCTGTCGGACAGGTTCTCGACCGGGTCGTCGATCATGCCGCAGAAAAAGAACCCTGACGCGGCCGAGCTGATCCGGGCCAAGATCGGGCGCATCTTTGGGGCCAATGTCGCCCTGATGACGGTGATGAAGGGGCTTCCGCTGACCTATTCCAAGGACATGCAGGAAGATAAAGAGCAGACATTTGACGCCGCCGATAACCTGATGTTGGCTCTTGCGGCGATGGAAGGCATGGTGCGCGATATGCAGGCCAATGTGCCCTCGCTTGAGGCCGCCGCATCGTCGGGCTTTTCAACCGCGACGGACCTTGCCGATTGGTTGGTCAGGGCGTTGGACATGCCGTTCCGGGAGGCCCATCACGTGACCGGTTCACTGGTGAAGCTGGCAGAAGACAAAGGCTGCGATCTGCCTGATCTGACCCTTGAGGACATGCAATCGGTGCACGGGGATATTACGCCGGCCGTCTTCGATGTGCTGGGCGTCCATAATTCGGTCGCGTCGCGGGTGTCTTACGGCGGCACGTCGCCCGTGCGGGTGCGTGAACAGGTGGCCCGCTGGCGGGGCATTTTAGGCTAGGCGTCACGTCTTTCGGCGCAGGCTTGCCGATGGGTCCCGCGCCCGGGACCGCGTCGCTGGACAGGGGCGCGAAATCGGCGGAGACTACTGCCATCCAAGGAGAGACCCGATGCGTTACGTTGTTATTCTAGCCGTCCTTGCCCTGACCGCCTGTGGTGTGGACGGAGAGCCAGAGCGGCCTGAAAGGGCAGCACACCAGCCGGGGATTTCCGTCTCGGGGACTGCCGAAATTGGCATCAGCGGAACGTTCTAAGCCGAGCCTCTGCAATCCCAGTTGATCCGGCGCGGTTTCGCGCCTAACCTCAACCCAATCCCGGCATCGCCTCCGCGTTTTGCCGGGTTTCGTTTGCTCCTGATCTCTTAAGGCACTGACCGATGGAAAAGATCCCAATGACACCGAAGGGCCTTGAGGCCATGAACGGTGAACTCAAGCAGCTCAAGAGTATTGAGCGCCCTGCCATCATCAAGGCAATCGCGGAAGCGCGAGAGCATGGGGACCTGTCGGAGAACGCGGAATATCATTCCGCGAAGGAGAAACAGTCGTTCATCGAGGGCCGGATCAAAGAGCTTGAGGGCTCGATTTCACTGGCGCAGGTGATTGATCCATCGACATTATCGGGCGCGATCAAGTTCGGCGCGACGGTTGATTTGGTCGACGAAGAAACCGACGAAGAAAAGACCTATATGATTGTGGGTGAAGCAGAGGCCGATATTGAAAACGGCTTGCTGAACATCAAATCCCCCATCGCCCGCGCCTTGATTGGCAAGGAGGAGGGCGATAGCGTTGAAGTGCGCACGCCCGGTGGGGCCAAGAGCTTTGAAATCGTCAAGATTTCCTATGTCTGACATCGGGGCAATCGTGCCCGCGATGACCGTCAACATTCCGGGGTGAACACAGACGATGTCGTCTTCCTCTGATCCGACGCAAGAACGCATTCCCGACCCAAGGGCCACCCCGACGGCGTTGGACCTTGGGCTGTATGCGCGTGCCGACGTGGGGCCAAGGATCACTGCTATCGAGATGGTCGCCATTGGCGTTTCCGTGGTGTGGATCGGCGCGGTGGTTTTCTTTGGTTTCGGTTCATCTGAGGAAGAGGCCACGGGCGGCGGTCTATCGACACTACTGTCGATCTTGGCGGTGATCTTGCCTCTGGCGCTGATCTGGGTTGCCGCGATGGCGGCCCGAACGGCACGGGCCTTGCGGCAAGAGGCGGCAAGGTTGCAGGCCTCCATCGACGCGATGCGGGCGGCCTATGTGGAGCAACAGCAGCGCCAGTCGATGGAGATGAAGCCTGATCTGGTGCAGAAGCTGGACGATTTGGTGGCAGCGCAGCAGGCCGCCGATACCAAGCTGGCAACGTTCACATCATTGCGCGCCGTGGAGCCTGCTGAAGTCCGTGCCGCGGTGCCCCCGGTTTTGCCCGAGGTGGACGCAGCGCAACCACAACCCGCCCTTGCGTTCGTACAGGAAGCGGTGGTGGAGCCCATCTCGGTCGCGGATTTCATCAAGGCGCTGAATTTCCCCGAGAATGAGCATGATAAAGAGGGTTTCCGCACCCTGCGCCGGGCGCTTGAAGACCGCTCGACCGAACGGTTGATCCGCGCCTCGCAAGACGTTCTCACGCTGCTGTCGCAAGATGGTATCTACATGGATGACCTGCGCCCCGACCGCTCCAAATCCGAGGTTTGGCGGCGCTTTGCCAAGGGCGAACGGGGGCGCCCGATTGCGGCCTTGGGGGGCATTCACGACCGTTCTTCCCTTGTTCTGGCGGCGGGGCGGATGCGCAAAGATCCGGTGTTCCGCGATGCTGTCCACCACTTCCTGCGCCACTTCGACCGCACGTTCATGGAGTTTGAGAAGAACGCCAGCGACGAAGAAATCGCTCATCTGGCCGACACCCGCACCGCCCGCGCCTTTATGCTACTGGGCCGTGTGACAGGGACGTTTGACTAAGGCCTCGACTCATCGTTCGCGCCACCCTACCGAGCGAGAAGCAGACGAGCGCTTGTCGCGACATTGATGGCAGCGATGCGGACGAAAAGAGCATTCGCCGCGCCTGCGCCTAGGTGTGCCTATGCCGCTTCGACTTTTGGTAGCTTCACATCGGCTTCTTTGAGCTGTTGAGCGACAATCTCGTTGAAGGTCAAGCTTGGGTTTGTTTCGGCAAGCATACCGAGCTTTATCCAGAACTCTGCCTGCGCGTTGATGGACCGGCACATAACCGTGCTGGCTTTACGGATATCCTCGTGCAGCCCGTCACCGATTTTTACGATCCCCATTGAAGCGTCTCCTTGCGATATGTATGAAGTGTATACGAATCGTATACGAATCGTATGGTAGATGAATAGGCACCAGTATAGGGAATGAAGGCGAGATGGACAGCTACATCAATGTACCGGTAGCCTCCGCCGCCAAAGATGCGCGCCGGACCGAAAGCATCAAGCTCTATGGACCAGACGCCTTTATCGGAATGCGCCGCGCAGGCGCGCTGACCGCTGCCTGTCTGGACGGCGTAGCCGATCTTATCCGCCACGGCACTGCGTTGTCGGACATCAATACCTACGTGTTGGACTTCGCGGCATCCCATGATGCGACACCCGCGACCCTTGGTTACAAGGGCTACGAATATGCCTGCTGCACATCAGTTAATCACG
The DNA here is from genome assembly GCA_025141835.1 of Rhodobacteraceae bacterium M385. NCBI lineage: Bacteria > Pseudomonadati > Pseudomonadota > Alphaproteobacteria > Rhodobacterales > Paracoccaceae > Rhodobacteraceae bacterium M385. Next base: position 453,927 of record CP081102.1, read on the forward strand.
TTGTCTGTCACGGCTTTCCGAACGAGAAAAAGCTGCGCGACGGGGATATCGTCAACGTCGACGTCACGCTGATCTTTGACGGGTGGTACGGCGATTCCAGCCGGATGTACGCGGTTGGCAAGCCCAAACGGGCATCAGAGCGGCTGATCCGGATTGCGCATGAAGCGATGATGCGGGGGATCAGGGCTGTCCGCCCGGGAGCGCGGCTTGGGGATATCGGCCACGCGATCCAGAGCTACGCACATTCCGAACGCTGCTCCGTGGTCCGCGACTTCTGCGGTCACGGCATTGGGCAGGTCTTCCACGATTCGCCCAATATTCTGAATTTCGGCAGAGCCGGGGAAGGTGTGGAATTGCGCGAAGGCATGATCTTCACAGTGGAGCCAATGATCAATCTTGGGCGTGGAGACGTGAAAATGTTGGCGGACGATTGGACGGCGGTGACGCGGGACAAGTCCCTTTCGGCGCAATTCGAGCATTCGATTGGCGTGACATCGGATGGTTTCGAGATCTTCACCGCCTCTCCTTTGGGCCTTCACGCGCCAGGGATTACGCTCCAGTCTGCGCCGGCATAGCGGACCTATGGCGTAACCGAAGCACCTAGGTCCAGCTACCGTTCGCAGCGCGTCTGCGTAAACGACCGCTACAGGCCGCAGGACGAAATGGAAGTCGCAGGATCTGCGAAGCCTCGCCTTTTCTGCCCTAAACGATGCGCCTTTCACGCTCGGGGTGGCGTGCTTTTGTAAACCGGTAGGCTCCAGCCGAACAGCAGAGAACCCGCGCGGAGGCCGAAGGTGACGGCAACGCAGATCACCGTGGGCCAGGGCGTCTCTGAAGTGATGAAGTGCGCCCCCAGAAGCGATGCGGCGGCCCCCGCGAAGGCTGCGGTAACGTAGAGCTCCCCCTGTTTCAGCACCAGGGGCACTTCGTTGGCGACCACGTCGCGCATCAAACCGCCGAAGGTACCGGTGGCCACGCCCATGACCAGCACAACGCCGGTGCTGACCCCGGCCTCCCGCGCCACGGCGACACCTGCGGCGACCGCAATCGCGAAGGCGCCCGCGTCCAGCCAGATCAGCCATTTCAGGCGAGATTCCATCAGGTGAGCGGTGAAAAACACCAGCACCGCCGCCGCCATGGCGATGGCGAGCGGGGTTGCGTCGGCGATCCAGAAGACGGGGTCGCGGTCCAAAAGCAGGTCCCGCAGGGTGCCGCCGCCCACCGCCGTCAGTGCGGCAAAAAAGATGAACCCGACGATATCCAGCTGCGCCCGAGACGCGGCCAGAGCGCCGGATAGCGCAAAGATCAGCGCCGAGGTGTAGTCGAGCGACAAGGTAACAGCCATTCAGCCTCGCTTGGATTTCTTGAACGGGGCCATGCCCGCCCGGGCCAGTTCATCAGCCTTCTCGTTCCCCTCATGGCCCGCGTGGCCCTTGATCCATTCCCATGTCACGTTGTGACGGGCCTGTGCTTCGTCCAACCGCTGCCAGAGGTCCACATTCTTCACCGGCTTTTTTGTCGCCGTCTTCCAGCCGTTGCGTTTCCAGCCGTGCATCCAGCCGGTGATGCCGTTTTTCACATAGGCACTGTCGGTCACGACGGTCAGGGTGGAGGGACGCTCCAGCGCCTCTAGCGCGGAAATCGCGGCCAGAAGCTCCATGCGGTTGTTGGTGGTATCTGCCTCTCCGCCCTTCAACTCACGCTCTTTCAGGATCGTGTCGCCCTCTTTGGCCCGCATCAGCGCGCCCCAACCGCCGGGGCCGGGATTTCCAGAGCATGCTCCGTCGGTATAGGCGATTAGGTCAGGCATTGTGGGGGGCTTTCGCGTGGAGAAGAGTGTAGGGATCAACGGTGCCAGCAAAGCCAGCTTCCGCGTCGTCTACACGGTGGGTGATGGTCAAGCCAAGGTCGGTTAGCATCCTCTCCAGTTCTTCCGCCGTGAAATAGCAATAATGCCGTCCGATGGCATCGCGGCTCTCTCCGCTGCCGGTCTTCATGCCCAGAAAGAAGGTGCCGCCGGGGCTGAGGGCATGGGCTAGGGCCGCCAGATAGCGGGGCACGTCAGCGCGTGCGGCATGGAGCAGGCTGAAGCTGGCCCAGATGCCGTCATAAGCGTTGTGGGCGGTGATATCGTCGAAGGTTGCCAGCCTTGCCGCTACGCCGATGGATTGCGCGGCGTCCACGAAGGCCTGCGTTGCGTCGATGGCATCAACGCTGTGACCAAGGTCCATCAGGGCGCGGGCATGCAGGCCGGGGCCGCATCCAAGGTCGAGGATATGGGCCTTGGACGGCAATGCAGCCGAGAACACTTGCAGCGCGGTGGCTTGGGTCGGGGTGATGCCTAAATCGGCATAGCCCGCGGCACGAGTCTGATAGACAGAGATGGTTTGATCGTCGCTCATGGAGGTCAGGGGAACCTTATGCGGGTCCAAGTTTCAACTGTTGTTGTCAGGCGGGATGCTTTCGCGCGGCAATGACGCGAGCTCTGGGCCGGTGCGAAAATAGCTGACGTCGTTGGTGAAAACGGAACTCGGCACCAACCTAATCAGGCGTCCATCGGGGTCATCGACGCGGGCGATGTTCTGGATGAACCAAGGGTTTTGGGTCTCGTCTGCCCCAAGATACCGGCGCAACAGCCTGCGGAATAGGGCGGGGTTCATCGGCTCTACCGTTGCGCGACCCCGCATCCCGAGGTGGCGCAGGACACCTGCGGTGTTGTCATAATCCACGATCTCAACAGCGACATTGGGGTTGGCCGCGATCCGTTCCGCACTGCTGGAGGACACATCAGACAGCATCCAAAGCGCGGCGCTTTCCCAAGCAAACCAGACCGGCGCGTTACGCGGTTCGCCTAACGCCGTGACCGTCGCGAGGTTGGCCATCAGGGGGCGGGATAGAACCTGTTCGGGGTCAAACGCAGTGGGCATGGGGAAGGTCCAAGGGGAGCGGAGGGGGCGGTAAGTGCAGTGGTTAGGGAAAGATCGTCATCCCCGCGCCAAGGGTATCGTTGGGACGCGCAGTGAAGCCCGCCGCCTCATACAGCGGCTCAACCCCATGGGCGGCCATCAGCCCCACGGTACAACCGGGCCGCAGCAAAGGCGCGAGGTCGGCCATAAGGCGGTCCACGATGGTGCGCCCGTGGCCCTTGCCCCGATGATCGGGCGCAACAACGATATCTTGAAGGTAGAAATACATCACTCCGTCACCCACGACCCGCCCCATGGCGATGGTCTTTCCATCCTCGCGCAGCGTCGCGTGCAGCAGGCTGTTGTCCAGCGCTTGCGCGGCGCAGGTTGGGTCGATCTCGGACCAGCCGCAGGAGCAGCGCAGGGCGTTGAACTCCGAGGTGGTGGGGGGCGCGTTGCTGAGGATAGCCATAGACAAAGGATGGGCCGAGGCGGGGCGCGCGGCAAGGCCATTATCGGGGTGTTTTCCGCTCCGCCCGGCACGACGCGGCAAGGTGGATGCTACGGAAAATTGGTTAACCGAAGCTTAGCGAAGACGTGGTTCTTCTAGAAAAACGCGTAGACCGGTGGCTTTGTGTTCGCTAGCTTACCTTTAGGCAGCCTAAAAAATAGGCACCGAAAAGGCGCGTTGGTTGGGGACAGCATCAGCCGTGGGCCAATAAAACATGGGGACGAAGTATGAAACTAGTGATCGGACTTGATGGTCAAAGCTCTGGGGAGAAAGCCCTGGACTTTGCCAAATCCGTCGCGGCGAAAAGCGAGACTTGCGAGCTAATCGTCGTCTACGTCATCGAATGGTCGCCGTTTTCCTTCCAGACTGCGGAAGAAAATGCGCAACGCCATAAGCGCCGCGAGGAAGAGATTTCCGTCGCAATGGAGCGTGTGGTGGATCCTGCGGTTGCCTCTCTCAAGGCGGCGGGTCTCGACGCCCGCGCGATCGTGCGTCACGGGGATGTCGCCGATACCCTCGATAAGATTGCCCACAAGGAAGGTGCGACGCAGATCGTTGTCGCCCGTTCCAGTGCCGGTGGCCTGACGTCTCGGCTGTTTGGCAGCTCTACCGCAAACCTTGTGATGAACGCCCGCGTTCCCGTCACAGTCGTCGCATAAGGAGCAGGCAACATGAAAAAGATCTATTCAGTTTTGATGGCAATCGCGACCTATATGGCCGTGTCGATGCCAGCGGTCGCTCAAGAAGCAGCCGTTTCCTTGGATGAGCGCGTCAACGCGGCATTTGCCGGCGCGACGGGCTGGTTTGTAAACTTCATCTTCATGTCGATCCCCGGCACCAACTTCCCTTGGATCGTGATGTGGCTGGTGATCGGTGCGACGGTTTTCACCATCTACTTCGCCGCCGTTCAGTTTCGCTTCTTCGGCCATGCCATTGGCTTGGTGAAGGGCGATTATTCGGACCCTGATGACGCGGGCGAGGTCAGCCACTTCCAAGCTTTGGCAACGGCGCTTTCGGGCACGGTTGGCCTTGGCAACATCGCTGGTGTCGCTGTGGCAGTTGGCATCGGCGGGCCGGGGGCCACCTTCTGGATGATCCTTGCGGGTCTTCTGGGGATGGCATCGAAGTTCACCGAATGTACGTTGGGTGTGAAGTATCGCAACGAATACCCTGACGGCACCGTTTCCGGTGGCCCGATGTACTACATCTCTAAGGGTTTCAGCGAGTTGGGTCTGCCGGGTGGTAAGATCCTTGCGGTACTGTTCTCGATCTTCTGTATCCTTGGCGCTCTTGGTGGCGGTAACATGTTCCAAGCCAACCAAGCCCATGCGCAGATCACCCAGATCACCGGCGAATTCCCCGGCTGGATCACCGGTGTCATCTTCGCGGCCGTGGTGTTTGCAGTCATCGTGGGCGGGATCAAATCCATCGCGCGGGTCACGGAAAAGATCGTCCCTTTCATGGGTATCCTTTACGTTGGCGCGGCGATCATCGTGTTGATCGTGAACTACAACATGATCGGTTGGGCCTTCGGCCAGATCTTCGCGGGTGCCTTCACGGGCCTCGGCGTTGCAGGCGGCATGGTTGGTGCGTTGATCCAGGGCTTCAAACGGGCGGCGTTCTCGAACGAAGCGGGCGTTGGTTCTGCGGCGATTGCGCACTCGGCGGTGAAAACCAAAGAGCCAATCACAGAAGGGTTCGTTTCCCTGCTGGAGCCGCTGATCGACACGGTTGTCATCTGTACGATGACGGCGCTGGTCATCATCATCAGCCAACAGCTGATCATTGATGAGGCCACCGGCACCTACATGCTGAACGAGGCGGGTTCCGCCATCGCCACAGTAGGTGACACAGGCGGTGTTGCCCTGACGTCGGCAGCCTTCGGGTCCGCGATCAGCTGGTTCCCCTTCGTGTTGGCGATTGCAGTGATCTTGTTCGCGTTCTCCACCATGATCTCGTGGTCGTACTACGGGTTGAAGGCTTGGACGTATCTGTTTGGCGAAGGCAAGACGACAGAGCTGATCTTCAAGGTCATCTTCTGCATCTTCATTGTCATCGGTGCGGCGGCCAGCCTTGGCCCGGTCATCGACTTCTCGGATGCGGCGATCTTCGCGATGGCTGTGGTCAACATCTTCTGCCTCTACTTCCTGATGAAGGTCGTGAAGGCCGAGTTGCAGTCCTACAGCGCACGTCTGAAGTCGGGCGAGATCAAGAAGTTCACGCACTAAGCGCGACTGATACAGAACGGGAGGGGCCGCATGCGAAAGCTGCGGCCCTTTTCAATTGCCGCGGTGGGTTAGGCTGGTTCGCGCAACACGCGGGGCACTTTGAATTCGACGTTCTCCACGGCAGTTTCCACCAGTTCCCGTGTGACGTCGAAGCGATCTTCAAAGGCTTGAATGACTTCCTCGATCAGCACCTCTGGGGCCGAGGCCCCTGCCGTGATCCCCAGCGTTTTGATGTCGCCCAAGGCCCGCCAATCAATATCCGCGGCCCGTTGCACCAATTGGCTATAGGCGCACCCGGCCCGAGAGCCGACCTCCACCAACCGTTTGGAGTTGGACGAGTTCGGCGCGCCCACCACCAGCATCGCCTCGGCCTTGGGGGCCATGGCTTTCACCGCTTCCTGGCGGTTGGTGGTGGCGTAGCAGATGTCTTCCTTGTGGGGGCCGACGATGGCCGGGAAACGCGCGTTCAGCGCCGCAACGATATCAGTCGTGTCATCAACGGACAGGGTCGTCTGCGTCACGAAAGCCAGTTTTAGCGGGTCACGCACGGCGACCTTGGCCACGTCTTCCACGGTTTCCACAAGCAGCACTTCGCCTTCGGGCAGTTGGCCCATGGTGCCGATGGTTTCGGGGTGGCCCTCATGGCCGATCATGATCATTTGAAGGCCGTTGTCGGCGTGGCGCTGCGCCTCGATATGCACCTTGGAGACCAGGGGGCAGGTGGCATCCACGTAGATCATTTCCCGCGCCGCTGCCGCTTGCGGCACTGATTTGGGCACACCGTGGGCCGAGAAGATAACCGGGCGGTCATCGGGGCAATCGGACAGTTCCTCCACAAACACCGCGCCTTTGGCTTTCAGGTCATCGACCACGTATTTGTTGTGCACAATCTCGTGGCGCACATAGACAGGCGCCCCCCATTTCGTCAGTGCCATTTCCACGATTTTGATGGCGCGGTCCACGCCAGCGCAAAAGCCGCGCGGGGCGGCGAGATATATCGTGAGAGGGGGCTTGGTCATGGTGCGGGTCTCCTGTGAGACATTAGGTAAGGGGTGCCAGCAATGTCGTAAAGGGATGGTGCCGCGCGGGCGGGCGTGTTTGGGTGCGCGGGACCCCAATTAGGAGTGCCCCCAATGCTGATCCCTCGTCAAACCGTTCCCGCTCTGTCGCTTCCCCTTGTCGGAGGCGGCACCTTCGATCTGAGCGCGGAAGCCAGCCCCCGTGGCACTGTCGTGTGTTTCTACCGGGGCCTGCACTGCCCGTTGTGCGCCAAATACCTTGAGGAATTCGAAAAGCTGGTCGGAGAGTTCGCCGCCCGTGGTGTCGGCTCCATCGCGATTTCCAGCGATGGCGAGGAACGCGCCGCCGAGATGAAGACCAAGATCGGGGCCGAGAACCTGCGGTTTGGCTATGATCTGACGTTGGAAAAAGCCCGTGAATGGGGGCTCTATATCTCGACCTCTCGGGGCAAAACCTCCATCGGGATCGAGGAACCTGCGCTATTCTCGGAACCCGGTCTGTTCCTGATTAACCCTGACAATACGCTTTATTACATGTCGGTGCAGACGATGCCCTTCGTGCGTCCTCATTTCCGCGAGCTTCTGGGCGCCGTCGATTTCGCGATCGAGAAAAGCTACCCGGCCCGTGGTGAATATACTGGGGCAGTTTAAGCGCTATGGAGGGCGTGGCCCTTACCCGTGCCGATGTGGCGCGGGCCTGTGATGCAGGAGAGCCCGTTTCCGCGAAGGCCTGCGCCCTGGACGGCGTTGATCTGTCTGATCTGGACCTGTCGGGGTGGCAGTTTGACCGCTGCACCCTGATCGGCGCGTCGTTCAACGGCGCGATGCTGGAAGGCACGCGGTTCACCGCCTGCCGCGCGGCGGGTGCGACGTTCCTGAGTGCCAACCTGCAAGAGGCCGAGATTAACGGCGGTGATTTCAGCAACGCTGACCTGCGAGGGGCGACGGTGACATCGGCCCGCGTGGTCGGTTGCAAGATGACGGGCGTTAACCTGTCGGACGTGCGTGCCATCGGCTGGGAACTGGAAGAGGTGCTGCTGAACTTGGCGGTGATTTCCAAGGTCTCGTTCCGAAAGATGGTGCTGAGGCAGGTGGATTTTACCGAGGCGTCGCTGACCTCCTGCGATTTTCGCGGGGCAGAGTTCGAGGCCTGTTCCTTGCGTGACGCGCAGCTGGTGGATTGTGGGTTCGAGAACGCAGACCTGCGCGGTGCCGATCTTGGCGGCGTGTCTCTGACAGACGCGCGGCGGTTGAAGGGGGCGGTAATCTCGAAGGGGCAGGCTGCTGATTTGTTGGCGCAACTGGGCTTGCGGGTGATCTAGGTCGCCTTGTTGCGGCGAGGAAAGTTGGGCCCTTGGGCCCAACCGATCGAGCAGTCTGAAGTGGTGTGAAGCGGTCTATTCGACCGTTTCTTGCTCGGCCTCAAAAGCTTCAGGGCGCGGTTCGCGGGCCGGACGACCAATGGCGTCTTTCAGATCGAAAAGCTCGATGAAATTGTCGCACTGACGGCGCAGATCATCGGCAATCATCGGCGGCTGGCTGCGGATCGTAGAGACCACTGACACCCGGCACCCTTTGCGCTGCAATGCTTCGACCAATGGCCGGAAATCGCCGTCGCCCGAGAAAATCACGATATGATCCACATGGGGCGCGGCTTCCATCGCATCGACGGCCAGCTCGATATCCATGTTACCTTTGACCTTACGGCGGCCTTGGCTATCGGTGAATTCCTTCGCGGGCTTCGTGATCATGTTGAAACCGTTGTAGTGCAGCCAATCCACCAATGGGCGGATGGGAGAGTAGTCATCATTCTCCAGAAGGGCTGTGTAGTAGTTCGCACGCAACAGCTTCCCGCGCTGCATGAATTCTGACCGCAGAAGCTTGTAGTCAATATCAAACCCGAGCGATTTGGCAGCCGCGTAAAGGTTGGAGCCGTCGATAAACAGCGCAAGACGTTCGTCTCGATAAAACATGGAGTATCCAATGCCCGTGAGTGAGTGTAGTACACCAACTGCCTTAAAATTCCGGAAGTACCCCGGGACAGCCGATGCGTAGCTTGTCTATATGTAATGGCAATGTGACAGGATCAAGGAATGAAGTACATAAATGACGCAGGGACAGGCTTGATCGCGCTTGGGGCGAACTTGTCTACTGGCGAAATGCCGCCGGAAACGAGCGTTCCTGCGGCGATGGCGCGGCTTGCGGACCGCATTGATGCCGCCGCCGTCTTCAGCGACCTTTATCACACACCGGCATTCCCGGCGGGGTCCGGCCCGCAGTTCGTGAACGCTGCGATGCGGATCGAGTGGCACGATACTGCTGAGAGCTTGCTGGCGCTTCTCCATGATGTCGAGGCAGAGTTCGGGCGCACCCGTGCCAATCGGTGGGAGGCACGGGTGATGGATTTGGACCTTATCGGGTTGGATGATGCGATTTTGCCCAGTGCTGCCACGCGGGCGGAATGGGCCAACCTGTCGCCCGAGGAAGCAGCGAAGGTGGTGCCGGATCAGCTGATCTTGCCGCATCCGCGCCTTGCAGAGCGTGGCTTTGTGCTGGTGCCGCTGGCTGATGTGGCGCCGGAATGGGTCGACCCTGCCACCGGTCTTTCAGTGGCTGATATGCTGGCGGCCCGCCCTACGGCAGAGCTGTCACAGATCGTCCGCATCGGTGCTTCGGCCGCCTAGCAGGTCGAACAATGGCGAATCCGGTTGTCAATAAGCCTATCCGTGCTTATGTAGCGCCTTTAACCCCTTATGGTTTCTAGTCTCTGGAGTGCCCCATGGCCCGCGTCACGGTTGAAGATTGCGTTGATAAGGTCCCGAACCGGTTCGAATTGGTGATGCTTGCATCCCACCGTGCCCGTGAGATCGCCTCGGGCGATCCGTTGACCATTGATCGCGACAACGACAAGAACCCCGTTGTTTCCCTGCGCGAAATCGCGGAAGAAACCCAAAGCTCTGCCGACCTGCGTGAGCGTCTGATCGAAAGCCATCAGACTCAGATCGAAGTCGATGAGCCTGAAGAAGACGCCATGGCGCTTCTGCAAGGTGTTGAGCAAGATCGCCCGGCGACCGACGACATGAGCGAAGAGCAGATGCTGCGTGCCCTCATGGAAGCGCAAGGCCAGAAGTGAAGGCGGAGACCGGGCTCTCAGCAGATACCACTGCGTCCTCGGGCGCGGATGACGCAATCGACGTCGAAGATCTGCTGAGCCTGGTCCGTGCTTACAATCCCAAAGTGAACGAGGCGTTGATCCGTGACGCCTTTGACTATGGCGCGCAGGCCCACGATGGCCAAACGCGCCATTCTGGTGAGCCTTACTTCACCCATCCCGTGGCCGTCGCCGCCCTTCTGACAGAACAACAGTTGGACGATGCCACCATCGTCACGGCGCTTCTTCACGACACGATTGAAGACACACGATCGACCTACAAAGAGGTCTCGGACCGGTTCGGCCCTGAAATCGCCGAGCTGATCGACGGTGTCACCAAGCTGACTAACCTTCAGTTGAGCAACCGGGAAAGCAAGCAGGCCGAGAACTTCCGCAAGTTGTTCATGGCGATGTCCAAGGACCTGCGCGTTATTCTGGTGAAGCTGGCCGACCGCCTGCACAACATGCGCACAATCCGCCATATGCGCCCCGAAAAGCAGCGCCAGAAAGCGCAAGAAACGATGGATATCTACGCGCCGCTTGCGGGGCGGATGGGTATGCATTGGATGCGGGAAGAGCTGGAGGACCTCTCTTTCCGGGTGGTGAACCCTGAAGCTCGATCCTCGATCCTACGCCGCTTTATCACGCTGCAACGGGAATCGGGCGATGTGATCCCGAAGATCACCGACGATATCGAAGCCGTGCTGGAAAAACACGGGATCAAGGCGCAGGTCTATGGGCGGGCGAAGAAGCCCTATTCGATCTGGCGCAAGATGCAGGACAAGAAGCTGGCGTTTTCGCGGCTGTCCGACATCTACGGCTTTCGTGTCATCACCCAGTCGGAGGACGATTGCTACCGTACCGTCGGCGCGATCCATCAGCGGTGGAAGTCGGTGCCGGGTCGGTTCAAGGATTACATCAGTCAGCCAAAATCGAACGGCTACCGCTCGATCCACACTACGGTGTCGGGGCGCGATGGTAAGCGGGTCGAGGTGCAAATCCGCACCCGCCAGATGCACGAAGTGGCCGAAGCGGGCGTTGCCGCCCATTGGGCCTACCGCGACGGCGTGCGGGCGCAGAACCCCTTTGCGGTGGACCCGGCCAAATGGCTGGAATCTTTGAACGAGCGGTTTGAGAACGCCGAAGACCACGATGAGTTTTTGGAACACGTGAAGTTGGAAATGTACTCTGACCAAGTGTTCTGCTTCACCCCCAAGGGCGATGTGGTGAAGTTGCCGCGCGGGGCCACGCCGATTGATTTCGCCTATTCGATTCACACGCGGATCGGGCATTCCTGTGTCGGCGCGAAGGTGGACGGGCTGCGGGTGCCTTTGTGGACGCGCCTGAAGAATGGCCAGTCCATCGACATTATCACGGCCGAGGGGCAGACGCCGCAGGCCACATGGATCGACATCGCCACAACGGGACGCGCCAAGGCTGCAATCCGTAAATCTCTGCGCGAAGTGGACCGGGATCGGTATATCAAACTGGGTCGGGAACTGGCCCGTGTGGCTTTTGAACAGGTCGGCAAGAAGGCCACCGACAAGGCACTGGCGACGGCGGCCAAGGCGCTGCTTTTGACCGACGCAGACGAAGTGCTGGCCCGCATTGGTTCTGCTGAGTTAAGCGCACGGCAAGTGGTGGCCGAACTGTACCCAGAGCTTGCTAATACCGATGAAGGGGCCGCTGTCGCAAGCACCCGCGCGGTGATCGGCCTGCCGCCCGGCGCCCGCACCTTGCGCGCGCAATGCTGCCAACCAATCCCCGGAGAGCGCATCGTCGGCATCACCTATCACGGTAAGGGGCCGATTGTTCACGCCATCGACTGCCCGGCGTTGGAACCTTTGATGGACCAATCGGAGCGGTGGATTGATCTGCACTGGACCGAAGGCCGCCACGCCCCGGTTCATAACGTCACAGCCGAGGTAACACTGTCCAATGGGATCGGGGTTTTGGGGCGTCTGTGCACTTTGATCGGTGAGCAGAATGCCAATATCTCGGACCTGCATTTCATCGACCGAAAGCCAGATTTCTTCCGATTGCTGATAGATATGGACGTGCGCGACGCAGAACATCTTCATGCGGTGATGATGGCAATCGAGGCGGATTCCGATGTTGCGGCATTAGATCGCTTCCGTGATCTGGACCGGAGACCCTAAGAGGGCCATATCTAGGGAAGACGCGGTCAAGGGACGGATCGCGAGAGGAGGCTTTGCCGCGTGTTCAGACGCCGCGACTACAGACCGTGGTATCGTATTATCCTAGAGGTGCTTTGGCCTCGGGGGGGATGGCTGCGTGCTGCCCAATATGTACAGCACCGGATGCGGCGCTTGCCGGGCACGCCGGAACAGATCGCGCGGGGCGTTTTCGCCGGCGCTGTGACCGTGTTTACCCCCTACTTCGGCTTGCATTTCGTGATTGCGGCCCTTCTGGCGCGGCTGATGCGCGGCTCAATCTTCGCGGCGCTTTTGGCCACGTTCATTGGCAACCCGCTGACGTATGTGCCGATTGCGGCGATTTCACTGAACCTTGGACACTTCCTGTTGGGCACCCGACCTACCGTTGGCGTGAACGACAGCCTGTTCCGCCGCTTTGCGGGCGCATCAAGGGATTTGTGGCACAACTTCAAAGCCCTCTTCACGCCGGAACGGTCCCACTGGGGCGAATTGCAGGTTTTCTGGGATACGGTCGTTTGGCCCTGGACCGTCGGCGGCATTATTCCCGGCTTGATCTGCGGGATTGTCTGTTACTTTTTGACAGTACCCGTTGTGCGGGCCTACCAAAAAAGCCGCGCGGCTCGACTGCGTAAAAAGATGGACAAGCTCCGCAAACAAGCGGAAGCAGCGGAGTGATGGCGATGAACAAGTTGCGGCTAGGGGTGAATATCGACCATGTGGCGACCTTGCGAAACGCAAGGGGCGGGGCGACGCCCGATCCGGTTCGGGCCGCTTTGTTGGCCGAGAAAGCGGGTGCTGATGGGATCACTGCGCATCTGCGCGAAGACCGCCGCCACATCCGGGATGCTGATATTGCCGCAATCATGGATGCGATCACCATCCCGCTGAATTTCGAGATGGCCGCGACGGGCGAGATGCAAGAAATTGCACTGTCCCACATGCCCCACGCGGCCTGCATCGTGCCCGAGCGGCGCGAAGAACGCACGACCGAGGGCGGCTTGGAAGTGGCCGCAGACGACAACCGCCTCGCAGCCTTTATCGCCCCCCTGCGTGAAGCGGGTATTCGCGTGTCGCTATTCATTGCCGCTGAACGGTCTCAGATTGAGGCCGCCGCTCGCATCGGCGCGCCGGTTATTGAACTGCACACGGGCGCGTATTGCGATTACGCCGCCGAGGGTGATATCGCCGCGCGCGATGCAGAACTCGCAAGGCTGATCGCTGGTGCGAAGCTGGGGGTCGAGCTGGGGTTGGAAGTGCATATGGGCCACGGGCTCACCTACGAAACAGTCGCCCCCATCGCCGCACTGCCCGAAGTGGCAGAGTTAAACATCGGGCATTTCCTGATCGGGGAAGCGGTGTTTGTGGGGCTAGAGGCGGCCATGGCCGAGATGCGCGCCCGGATGGATGCCGCGCGGATTTAACAGGAGACTGTAGATGCGATTTTCTTCGATGGTATGCGCCGCAACATTGGCCTTCAGCGCCCCCGCGCAGGCGTTCGTCACGGCCCCCTGCGGACCGGAATTCACGCCACTGACCATCACCGAGCCATGGGAGGCGAATAGCCAAACCTTCGCCAATGGCGCGATCCGCATTTTCGAGATGTTTATAGATCCCAACGTTGCATCGGGGGCCGCTCTGGGCATTTTGCATCCGCTTCCTGCGACGGAGGGCGGCCCGTACCGGACCTGCACCGCGATCTACGCGGGGCCGGAATTTCGGTTCTTCGGGCAGGCCCATGTGGCGGAAGCAACGGCTGTCTACGACGCTTCGGTGGGGTTGATCGTGACGCTGCCCGTGTCGTTCGTGGATGGCAACCGGGTGCTGTTGAGGTTCGCGGTTAATCAAGCCACCGGTGTGGTGAGCCTGCTGTGATTCTGGGTATCGGCACCGATTTGGCGAATATCGAGCGGATTGAGCGCACGTTGGAGCGTTTCGGCGACCGTTTCCGCAACCGCGTCTTCACGGAACTGGAGCAGGCGAGGGCCGAACGGATGCCTCAACCCGCGGCGGTGTACGCCAAGCGGTGGGCCGCGAAGGAGGCGTGTTCCAAGGCCTTGGGCACCGGACTGCGCATGGGGATCGCGTGGAAAGATATGGCGGTTCGCAACCTCTCCTCCGGGCAACCCGTCGTCGAGGTAACGGGATGGGCGCGCGAGAGGTTGGAGCAGATGACGCCGGAGGGGTATGGGGCGATTATTCACGTCACTCTCACCGATGATCACCCCTGGGCGCAGGCCATGGTGGTGATCGAGGCGTTGCCACCGGAAGAAGAAGAGTTGAGGCCAAGGTTGGGTCGGTCAGAACGGCGAAAGCTGAGTTGAGCCTAAATAAGATAATTTGGGGGGCAGCCCCCCAAGCCGAGTTTGAAAATTTTGGGGGGCCAGCCCCCCAAGCCCCCGGCGATATTTATGAAAAGATGAAGGGGCAAGGGGCGCCATTAGACGGCCTGTTGCTTGACTTGTTTGGCGTGACACGGGCAAGAAAGCCCAAAGGCAACGTGAGCAGCAAGGAAGGGCAGCCCCATGGCAGAATCTGAGGGCGGCGTGATGGAGACGGTAAAGACCGTCGTATGGGCGCTGGTGATCGCGGGCGTGTTCCGCACGCTGTTTTTCCAACCGTTCTGGATTCCATCGGGGTCGATGAAGGACACGTTGCTAATCGGCGACTTCCTGTTCGTGAACAAGATGGCTTACGGCTACTCGCAGCACTCGTGCCCGTTCTCGATGTGCCCATTTGAGGGGCGTATTTTCGGATCAGATCCCGAGCGCGGCGATGTTGTGGTGTTTCGCCATCCCACCAATGGCACGGATTTCATTAAGCGCGTTGTGGGCCTGCCCGGAGACCGGGTGCAGGTTATCGACGGGGTGCTCCACCTGAATGGGGAGCCTGTGCGCCTGACCCCAGAAGAGCCGTTTGAGGAAATTTCGGAGGCGCAGGGCCCCCAAGGTCACGTGCCACGCTGTTCCAATGCGCCGGTGGGCGAAGGCGGCATCTGCGCCAAGGAGCGAGAAACGGAAGAATTGCCCAATGGCGTTCGCCACTCGATCCTCAACATTCTTGACGGATCACGCGGTGACAATACGCAGGAGTTCGTCGTGCCGGAGGGGCATTTCTTCGTGATGGGCGACAACCGTGACAACTCCATCGACTCGCGCTTCCCACAGTCCATCGGTGGCGTTGGCTTCGTGCCTGCCGAAAACCTTTTGGGCCGCGCTGATCGGGTGATCTTCTCCTCCGCCGGGCAGCGTATGATCTACTTCTGGACCTGGCGCTCGGATCGCTTCTTCCGGGCCATTGAGTGACGTAAGCGCATGAAACCCTCGCGGGAGCTATTGGCCTTCATGGATCGGCTGGGATACGTCTTTGACGATCCAGCCCTTCTCGCGCGTGCACTTACCCATTCGTCGCTGTCATCCCCCACGCGGGGCGACAACCAACGCCTGGAATTCTTAGGCGACCGTGTGCTTGGCCTCGTTATGGCCGAGGCGGTCCTCTCGGCCGATGAGGACGCCAAGGAAGGCACCCTCGCGCCCCGGTTCAATGCCCTTGTCCGCAAGGAAGCATGCGCCGGCGTCGCGCGTCAGATCGACCTTGGCACAGCGATGCGCTTGGGAAAGTCCGAGATGTCCGCCGGGGGGCGTCGCCGAATGGCGCTTCTGGGCGATGCGATGGAGGCGGTCATCGCGGCTGTCTACCTTGACGGAGGCTTCAACGCCGCGCGTGATCTCGTCCTGCGCCTGTGGTCTGCCCGTGTGGAAAGCGTCGAAGAAGATGCGCGTGACGCGAAAACCGCTCTGCAAGAATGGGCCCAGGCACGCCGCATGCCCCCGCCAACCTATACGGAAGTTGCACGCACCGGCCCAGATCACGCGCCCGTCTTCCGCGTCCGTGCCGAAATCTCCAATGGCCAGCACGCCGAGGCGGAAGCCAAAGCCAAACGCCAAGCA
Source organism: Rhodobacteraceae bacterium M385 (assembly GCA_025141835.1). NCBI lineage: Bacteria > Pseudomonadati > Pseudomonadota > Alphaproteobacteria > Rhodobacterales > Paracoccaceae > Rhodobacteraceae bacterium M385. Next base: position 469,866 of record CP081102.1, read on the forward strand.
GAGCAGATGGCGGCCAAAGCCCTCCTCGATCGCGTTGAACGCGCCACCTGAAGGACGCCGCGTCGCTCCCTCCTTCATCTTGGCCAATACAACTCAATCCCTCCCTGTCTCCCAACACAACAGCTTGCCAATAACACGCCCCCTTTGCGTCACGCCGCATTTCCGGCTATGGCCCTGTCACCCCACCCGAAGGATACCCCCATGCCCACACGCGCCGGTTTCATTGCCCTTATTGGAGAGCCCAACGCAGGCAAATCCACGCTGCTCAACCGTATGGTCGGGGCCAAGGTCTCGATCGTGACCCATAAGGTGCAAACAACCCGTGCGCGTATCCGGGGCGTCGCGATCGAGGGCGAGAGCCAATTGGTCTTCGTGGATACCCCCGGTCTCTTCCGCCCCCGCCGTCGTTTGGACCGGGCCATGGTTGCCGCCGCTTGGACTGGCGCGTCGGACGCCGACGTTGTTGTCCTTCTGATTGAAGCGCACCGGGGCCTGACCGAAGGTGTCCAAGCGATCCTCGATGGCCTGCAAGAACGCACCGATGGTCGCAAGGTCGCTCTGGCGATCAACAAAATCGACCGCGTGGAATCGCCCGTGCTGCTGAAGCTGACCCAAGACCTGAACGAAGCCTATCCCTTTGACGAGACCTATATGATCTCGGCAGAGAAAGGCCACGGCATCACCCAGCTTCGCGAATGGTTGGCGCAAGAGGTGCCGGAAGGCCCTTGGCTCTACCCCGAAGATCAGATCGCTGATTTACCCATGCGGATGATCGCGGCAGAGATGACGCGCGAAAAGCTCACCCTGCGGCTGCATCAGGAATTGCCCTACCAGCTGACGGTAGAAACTGAGGCATGGGAGAACCGAAAGGACGGCTCTGCCAAGATCGACCAGATCATTTACGTTGCCCGTGACGGCCACAAAGGCATCCTTCTGGGCAAAGGCGGCGAGACGATCAAAGCGGTCTCCAAGGCGGCCCGCGAGGAAATCGCGGAATTCGTCGGCCACCCTGTTCACCTGTTCCTGCAAGTGAAGGTCCGCCCCGGTTGGCTTGAGGAGTCCGAGCGTTATTCGGAAATGGGTCTCAACTTCAAAGATGGGAACACGTGAGAGCGCCTCGGCTCACCGCGGATTTCTGGGTCGCGGCCTATCTGGCGCGGCTACGCGGGGCCGATATCCCCGTTTTCATCGTCGCGCGGGGGGATGCGACGGCGGGGGCTGTTCTGGTCAAGCAATCACCACTGGATGGGACGGCCAAACTGTTCCAACGCAGCTTTGATCCGATGACGGGCGCACGGGAATGGATGGTCTTGTCTGAGGGGGCCGAGGGCGATGTCGACGCGGCTATCGCAAGGCAGCGCGATTTCGATCCTGACCTTTGGGTGATCGAGGTGGAAGACCGCGCTGGGCGGCATTTGTTGGACGAGCCGGGCCTCGACTAGCGCGTTTCACCTGTCGGCGAAACGGGCGGCCAAAACGAAGATCACGCCACCAATAAGCAGAACGCTCAACAAGCCCGCGAGGTTGATCGCTACCTCCAGCGGGGTCTTCGTGCTCAGGTCCATGAACGGATAGGGATAGATCCCATCGGCATCGCCGCGCGCCAAGGCGTAAGCCACGTAAACGCAAGGCCAGACGATGAAAATCGGCAGGTCGCGGAAGCCAAGGCCGCGCTTGGGGGCGAAGGCGATCCACCACAAAAGGCAGGCAATGGGCACGAAGCTATGCAAGCCCTGATTGGCCCATGCGCCCGACCCCTCGAACGTCGTGATGCCTGACAAAAGCGTATGGTACACCGCCCCCACCAACAGCATCGCCAAGGTTAGCGCCGCGACCCAGGCCGGGCCGATACCATCGCGGCGCAGGGCGGCAACGGCAAAGGTCAGAGCCACGGCGAGGTTTGTCAGCATGGTGAAGAAACGCGCCATCGCCCATGCGGTCGCGGCCTCATCGCCGTAGCGGCCATTTTCCAGATTATAGAGGTACATCAAAACGACCGATCCCGCCGCCACGAGGGCGATAACCATGGCCGTCCAGCGGGCGCGGAGGGGGAGAGCCGGGAACATGGTCAAATCATTGGCACGGCTTCGCGTGTTTTTCTACCGGGCGACTAAGATTTCTGCCCGGGGTGATGTGTTTTCCCGTGCGCTGTGGGGCATAAGTCGCGATACTCTGCCCATGGACTGGCGAGCAGATGGGATCCTTTTGGCCGTGCGACGGCACGGCGAGGCCTCCGCCATTGTTGAGATCTTCACCGCAGAGCATGGACGACACGCCGGCGTTGTGCGCGGCGGCGCGTCCCGCCGGATGGCCCCGCTGTTGCAGGTCGGCGCGCAGTTGGATGCCACGTGGCGCGCGCGCTTGTCGGACCATTTGGGCAGCTACACCGTCGAACTAAAACAGGGCCGCGCGGCAGAGGCGATGGAGGACCGCATCGCCTTGGCGGGGCTTTCGTCGGTCTGCGCTTTGTTGTCGTTCACCCTGCCGGAACGTGCGCCTTATCCGGGCCTCTACGCCCGGACCTTGGCGGTGCTGGACGGCCTTGGGGCCGATCGTTGGGCCGAGGCCTATTTGGGGTGGGAGTTGGAGTTGTTGGCCGAAATGGGCTTCGGCTTAGACCTGAGCCAATGTGCCATTAGCGGTGTTACGCAGGATTTGGCCTATATCTCTCCTCGGACCGGACGGGCCGTGTCGAGGGTTGCGGCGGGCGAGTGGGTGGACAGACTTCTGCCCCTTTCCCCCGCGATGGAGGGGATGTCGCGCGGGTTGCCAGACGTGATCGAAGGGTTGCGGGTGACAGGGCATTTCCTTGCGATGCATTTGGCCCCGAGCCTTGGGGACAAGAAGCTGCCTGCCGCGCGGCAACGGCTTATGGATGCCTTGGCGCGGGCCGCCGCGCAGGAAGCTGCTACCTAAGGGGATAGCTGGCCAATACCTCGTGGCGGGCGCCGCTGGGACCAAGATGCGATTGGTAAAGGTTCAGGGCCGTGGCGGCGAAACCCGGCACCTCGATCTCCATACCCATTGCGGCGGCCAAACGGTCCCTAGCGGGGCCCTTGGGTTGCTTGCTGGCACGGGTCAATGTGACGTGAGGGCGAAAGCGCCGCCGGGGCAGATCAGCGCCCGCCATCCGCGCCAATCGCGCGGTCTTCGCTTGCAAGGCGATGAGTGGCTCGGACGGGGTGACAGCGGCGAAGGTGAGCCCCCGTTCCATCTCGGCAAAAGTGCCAAGGCCACTAAAGGCGATTTCCGGCGCGGGCAGGGCGGCGGCAGAAAGCAGATCGTGAAGGACTTCCAACACAGACTCCGACGCATCACCCAGATAGGCGAGGGTCAGGTGCAGGTTATCTTCCGGCACCGGATTGCCCGTTGGAAGGCTGGACTGAAGCCGCACAAACGCGTCGACAGCGGGGTCAGCCAGCGGCAGGGCAAGGAACGTGCGCATCTACGACAAAAGGCGCCGCGCGATGACCTGCGCCTGAATCTCGGCGGCCCCTTCAAAGATGTTGAGGATGCGGGCGTCGCACAACAGGCGACTGATGGTGTATTCCAAGGCAAAGCCATTGCCGCCGTGGATTTGCAGGGCGTTATCCGCCGCCGCCCATGCGACGCGGGCCCCCAACAGCTTGGCCATCCCGGCCTCTAGATCGCAGCGTCGGTCATTGTCCTTTTCGCGGGCCGAGAAGTAGGTGAGCTGCCGGGCCACCATCAGTTCCACCGCCATCATCGCCAGTTTGCCGGAGACACGGGGATAATTCACCAGGCTCTTGCCGAATTGCTTGCGGTCTTCGGCGTATTTCATCCCTTCATCCAGCGCGGCTTGGGCCACGCCAATGGCGCGGGCGGCGGTCTGGATGCGGGCGGATTCGAATGTCTGCATCAGCTGCTTGAAGCCCTGGCCTTCCTTGCCGCCCAGAAGGTTTTCGCCCTTCACTTTGAAATCGTCAAAGTTGACCGTGTATTCTTTCATCCCACGATAGCCGAGGACTTCGATCTCGCCGCCGCTGATGCCGGGGTCTTGCCAAGGGGCTTCATCGGTGCCGGGGGTCTTTTCGGCGAGGAACATCGACAGGCCCTTGTAGTCGTCCGTGTCGGGGACCGAACGGGCGAGGACCGTCATCACATGGGTTCGCGCGGCGTGGGTGATCCACGTTTTGTTGCCATTCAGCACCCAATCGTCGCCCTCGGGCGTGGCCTTGGTGCGCAGGCTGCCAAGGTCGGACCCTGTGTTGGGCTCGGTGAACACGGCCGTTGGCAGGATCTCACCCGAGGCGAGGCCGGGCAGCCATTTTTCCTTCTGCGCATCGGTGCCGCCTGCAAGGATCAACTCTGCCGCGATTTCGCTGCGGGTCGCGAGGGAGCCAACGCCGATGTAGCCACGCGACAGTTCTTCCGAGACGACGCACATGGAGGCTTTGGACAGACCCAAGCCGCCGTGCTCTTCCGGGATCGTCAGACCGAAAACACCCATTTCGGACAGCTCGTTAATCACCTCCATCGGGATCAATTCGTCCTTCAGGTGCCATTCGTGGGCGTGGGGAATGACGCGGTCCACGGCGTAGCGGCGGAACTGTTCGCGGATCATGTCGAGTTCATCGTCCAGACCACAATTCCCAACGGTGATCTCTGCGGCGCGTTCCTGCATCAACGCGACCAAGCGCGTGCGGGCGGCTTGGGTGTTGCCATTGGCGGTGAGAGCCATCACCGCGTCGCTCATCAACGCGCGCTGATCGTCTTGGGTCAGGCCGATGTCCTGAGGGCGCAGCATTTCGCCCTGGCTCATCGGGATGCCGCCGTACATCTGCCAGAGGTATTCCCCGAAGGCGATTTGCAGGATCAGCTGCTCTACCTCGCCGAACTTGCTGTCTGCCTCCAGCCGTGCGGCCCATCCGTGCATCTGTCGTAACGCCTCCACATAGGTGGCAAGCCATGCGAGGCCGTGGGCGGCGGTCTGTTCCTCTTCCACCCGTTTGGCGGAAACACGGCCATCCTCCGAGAGCGTCGCGCGCAGGTGCGTCTTGGCCTTGTCCAACAGAGTTTGCGCCGGGACGAGGGCGCTTTGGGTCAGGGAAAGAAGATCAGAGAGGATCACGGATGGCTCGTTTTGCAGGTGGGCGTCGCGGGGCATTGTAGCAGTCTCCTGAACTCGGGTCGCGCATTTCGGCTTGAGGGAGAGGTAGGATGTTTGCAGGTGCAGCGCAACAAAAATGCTGCAATGCGTCAAAATTCGCACAAAAATGTCGCGCGGAAATGTGGGTGCGGGCAGGTTTTGCGCGGCGTACAGTCCCCTCATGTTAGATGAAATGATGAGTCTGATGCCCCTTTGGGCACTGTTGGCGGCCTTCGGGGTGACGCTGTTTGCGGGCGTGGTGAAAGGGGCAATCGGATTCGGGGTGCCATTGATCATCACCTCGGGGCTGACGCTGTTCCTTGACCCGGTGATCGCCGTTTCTGGCGTTGTTTTTCCGGCGTTGGTGTCCAACTTCGTGCAGGTGATACGCCACCCGAGGGCCGACATAATCGACGCGGTGAAAGAGCATAAGCGCTACATCCTGATCGTCTGCGTGCTGATCCTGATCGTGTCGCAGTTCGTGACTCGTGTTCCCGAGAGCGTGTTTTTCCTGATCCTCGGCGTGCCGGTAGTGGTGCTGTCGGTCATGCAATTAGCGGGTGTGCGATTCTCCATCCCCAAGGCGCGTCGCCGCGTTGCAGAATGGGGGATCGGGGCGATGACAGGGGTGTTGGGCGGTTTCACCGGGTCCTGGGGGCCGTTGACGGTGCTGTATTTGATCGCGCTGGATACGCCGAAAATGCGGCAGCTGCTGGTGCAGGGCGTTGTTTACAGCCTGGGGGCGGTGGCCCTGTTTGCGGGGCACGTGCAATCAGGCGTGCTGAACGCTGCAACGATTCCGTTTTCGGTGCTGCTACTGGTGCCGGTGTTTGTGGGCATGTTGATCGGCTTTCGGGTGGGCGACCGATTGGACGCCGATCTGTTTCGCAAGCTTACGCTGACATTGCTTGTGGTTGCAGGGGCCAACCTTGTGCGGCGGGGGCTGTTGGGTTGAGGTCCACATGGGCTACCGCGGCCTCGGTCACATCGGCCAATGTGTCCCTTGCCCATTCGATTTCCTGCCAATGGGTTGGGACGTCCTTAATGTCTTGGGCCGGGTAGCAGGTGCCGAAATGCCGGAACAGCCAATCCTGCTCGATCCGCGCTTGCGCCTGAATACGGCGGGCGACGGTGGGTGGCAGCATGAAACGGTGCCCTTTCATGGCAAAGAGTTCGGCCTGATGTTCCCAATAGGTGGGACGTTCCGGCCCCAAGTCGGCATCGGCGGCGTTAATGGCATCCAACAGATAGATGGCGTCGTGGCATAAGCCCGCTTCGCCGGGATGGTCTAGGATCGTGCCCGGAATGAAATTCAGTCCTGCGATGCGCAAAAGATCTTCGGTCAACCCGCCGCGCACGGTGTCTTTGGTGCGGCGCAGATGCACCCGGTTTGCCCCAAGGGCCCGCAGGGCCGCGTCGCAATGTTCCCGGGCCAACGGCGGATAGGGACGGTCCATCATCTGGGCAATGCGGGCGGTGTCTTGTTTCACGCCTTGCTCGATTCGGCTGGCAGTATGGGAAAGGGGGTCTTGGATGTAGCACAGCGTTTCCAACTGGTACCCAAGGGCGGCAATCTGGTCATCAAGTCGGGAAAACTGGGCACTGCCCATGGATTGGAAGTGCTGACTGGACAACAGGATAACCGGCGCGCCAGTCGCGGCGGCCGCGCGGATCGACGACATCTGCCGTTCAGCCAGACATTTGGCCGCCATGGGCGAAATCCGTTGCCTCGTATACCAGCTATGGCGGGGGCCTTTGGGATGCACCAGCGCCAACAGATCGTGATGGGCTTCGCCGTCACCGGGATAAAGCGCGCCTCTGCGGGTCAGGGCAGGGCGGTTTGCGGCCAATGTTCGTTGGATCGCCCGGGTTCCGGTCCGCCCCAGACCTACGTGCATCAATACCCGTTTCACCATGTCGAACCTTCTCCCGTTGCCTAGCCAGATCACGGGTGACTTTGGGCAAAGAAAGTTACGAAATGGTTCGCGGGGTCAGATCAATTACGAGGTGAAGGCCCCAAAACAGGTGCTGATAACTTGCGGCAGCAATTCGGGCGCGACGACCTCGAACGCGATGTGGAACAGCTCTTCCCCCTCAAGGGTCGTGGCAGAGAATGTCCACGTGCCCAACACCAGTTCATGGGCATGATCGAAGCTGAACCCCATAAGGTTCCGCCCGGCATCAATGTCTGTGACCCATTGCTCAACGGTGACGTCGCTGCCGGGGTAGGGCGGATGAGTGACCGTTACCGTGACCGGTTCGTACAACGTCCCAACGGGTGCACTGGCCAAGACGCCAAAGCCGATGCCCAATTCTGCGGGCACAGCGGTCTGGCGAAATGGAAAGTCAGGGACCGACGGGACGATGTTGATAACACCGGAGGCGGTGGCCGGTGCGGGGTCGCGGCGTTCAGGTTCCTGGGCGCAGTAGAGCCCGTAGATGAAGTCTGAAAGTAGCGGGCTGACGCGGGCGAGGGCGGCGTCCTGCGCTAAAATGGGGGACGCGAAGCTGACGGCAAGGGTAAGCAGGACCATGAAGATTAGGCGCATGACGACCTCCGAGGGGCGAACTCGCAATAGGGTAGCGCGATAGCGCAGCCTTGCCCACATCCGGTTTCCCACCAAGTGAACGGAAAACGGCCACCCGTAGGGAGTGGCCGTTTCAATTCTAGCAAGAAGGTGGCGCCTAGATCGCAGCGGCTTTCACGTCGTCGTCGATATGGTCGACATATTGGGCGAAGTTGTCGGCGAACATGTCTACCAACCGTTGTGCTTGGCGGTCATAGCTATCGACATTGTCCCAAGTGCGGCGTGGGTCCAGCAGCAGGTCGGCCACGCCGTTGCAATGGACGGGCACGTCGAAGCCGAAGTTGGGATCGCGGCGGAACTCTCCTTCATTCAGGGAACCGTCAAGCGCGGCTGTCAGAAGCGACCGTGTGGCACGGATCGGCATGCGTGACCCGGTGCCGAATGCGCCGCCGGTCCAGCCGGTGTTCACCAGCCAGCAAGTCGCGCCATGCTCGGCGATTTTCTGGCGCAGCAGGTCGCCGTAGACCTCTGGGCGGCGCGGCATGAACGGCGCGCCGAAACAGGTGGAGAAGGTCGGTGTGGGCTCGGTCACCCCGCGCTCTGTGCCTGCAACCTTGGCCGTGAAGCCCGAAAGGAAGTGATACATCGCCTGCGCCGGTGTCAGTCGCGCGATGGGAGGTAACACGCCAAAAGCGTCACAGGTCAGCATGATGATATTTTTGGGCGCCCCACCCATACCGGTACCCGAGGCGTTGGAAATCATCTCGATCGGGTAGGCGCAGCGCATGTTGGCGGTCAGGCTGTCGTCGTCGAAATCAAGCTCTAGCGTGTCTTCGTCGTAGACCATGTTCTCGATCACGGTGCTGAACTTCTGCGTGGTGGCGTAGATTTCAGGCTCTGCCTCTTGGCGCAGGTTGATCGTCTTGGCGTAGCAGCCGCCCTCAAAGTTGAAGATGCCTGTATCGGACCAGCCGTGTTCATCATCGCCAATCAAGGTGCGTGACGGGTCTGCGGACAGTGTGGTCTTGCCCGTTCCAGACAGGCCGAAGAACACGGCGCTATCATCAGGGTCGTCAATCGCGTGGTTGGCCGAGCAATGCATCGCCATGACGCCCTTGCCGGGCAAGATGTAGTTCAGAAGAGTGAAAACCGATTTCTTGTTTTCGCCCGCGTATTCGGTGTTGCCGATCAAGATCAGCTTCTTCTCGAAGTTCAGCGCGATCACCGTTTCCGATTTGCAGCCGTGGCGGGCCGGGTCTGCCTTGAAGCTGGGGCAGTTGATGATGGTGAATTCGGGGATGAAGCTCGCCAGTTCCTCGGCATCGGGTCGGCGCAGAAGGTGGCGGATAAAGAGGTTATGCCAAGCCAGTTCCGACACCACTCGCACGTCAAGGCGGTGGGCTGGGTCAGCGCCGCCGAAAAGGTCTTGGACGTAGTAATCGCCGCCCTTCATGTGGTCGAGCATATCGGCGTAGAGCGCATCAAACGCCTCGGGCGACATGGGGGCGTTGTTTTCCCACCAGATGTGATCTTCGACTTCCGGGGTGCGCACGACGAATTTGTCGTTGGGGGAGCGGCCCGTGAACTGCCCGGTCGAGACAAGAAACGTGCCGCCCTGTCCGATGCGGCCTTCGCCGTTTTCGACCGCTGCTTGCATTAAGGCGGGCTCAAGCAAGTTATAATAGACCGAGCCGAGCCCCAGAATACCTTGCTGGTCAAGTGTATGTGCGGGGTTAACGCGTCCATGGGTCATGGCTCTTAAGCTCCTGTCGGGCGGTCTGTCGCCCTGTTTTGATGTGACGACACAACCTGAGTGCGGTGCCGTGCCTTCGCTATAACATGCGAATTTTGGGACTGAACAGGACAGGACCGCACAGTTAGCGCAACCAAAACGAAATTTTGTTTCGTGACGGAGAGCGGTGTCGCCAATGGTGAAATAAGGCGCATCTGCCCTATTTTGGTCACAATCCTTCACCGGGCATTAACGCAATTTGGCCACAGTACTGCGCATCACGAGGGTCAAGGGCGTGATTTTCATTGATTCTCTCGAATGAAAACTGGACACTGCTGGAAAATATAAAAGAACTGAGCAGTAATCTGAGGACATAGCCGATGGCGCGTATCGCACTTGTCGATGACGACAGGAACATCCTGACGTCTGTATCGATGACCCTTGAGGCAGAGGGTTTCGATGTCGAAACATATAATGATGGGCAGTCTGCACTGGACGCCTTCAATCGCAAATTGCCGGATCTGGGTGTCTTCGACATCAAGATGCCGCGTATGGACGGGATGGATTTGCTCCAACGTCTGCGCACCAAGTCGCAGATGCCGGTGATCTTTCTCACCTCCAAAGATGACGAGATTGATGAACTGATGGGTCTGCGCATGGGGGCCGATGACTACGTGCGTAAGCCGTTTTCTCAGCGTCTTCTCGTGGAACGCATCCGCTCGATCCTGCGGCGCCAAGACGCGATTGCGTCCGATGCCGCCGGCGCGCCAGAGGAAACGACGGTCCTTGATCGGGGCGATCTTCAGATGGACCCTCTGCGCCACGCCGTGACGTGGAAGGGCCGTGATGTGACCCTGACCGTTACAGAATTCTTGTTGCTGCAAGCGCTGGCACAGCGTCCGGGCTTCGTGAAGTCCCGGGACCAACTGATGGATGTCGCCTACGACGAGCAAGTCTACGTCGACGACCGCACCATCGACAGCCACATCAAGCGGCTGCGCAAGAAGATGCGCTCTGTCGATAATGAGTTCTCCGCGATCGAGACGCTCTACGGCATTGGCTACCGCTACAACGAAGAATAGGGGCCTCCCGTGCCAGCAGATGTCTCTATGACCAACCGCCGCGCCGCTGAGCGGGCGGATATTGTGTTGGGCGAAGATTGGGACCGTCCCCAATCCGGCGTGGAATCCGAACTGCGTGCGGCCCGGAAGCGTCGGTCCTTGATCTCGCTGAATTCCTCGCCCTTGGCGCGCAAGATCATCTTGTTCAACCTGATGGCTATCATGGCCTTGGGGATTTTGTTCCTGTGGTTGAACCCGGTGCGCGACAGCCTTGTGGTGCAACGTGAACGGGCCTTGGCAAGCGAAGCGCAGCTGATTTCAGATATCTTCGAGGCGCATTTACCCGAAGCGGCCCCCGCCAACCTTGTGACGGGCGACGGCATCGATGCGGAAAGCGTTTTGTCACGCATCGGCATTCCCGACGGGATGGAGGTTTTCGTATTCTCCGCCGACGGCGTTCCTGTGACATCGACCCAAGACATTGCACGGGGCGGCGTGCGCCCGGTGCAGGGACTGGCCCATCAACCCCGTGAATCGCTGCTGATTACCGACGCTTTGGTTTCGGTCTATTCCGCCTTTTCCCGGGTTCTGGGTAACGGCGAAGACCCAAGCACGCCCACGACCGGGCCAGAGGATCACGCCGATCTTGCCGATGCGGCCATGGGTGGTGCAACGATCCTTCAACGTGGCACCGATGCGACGGGTTCTGTCTTTGCGGCGGCTTCCCCGATCGAAGGGGCAGGCGGGATTGTCGGCGCAATCATCGTGACCACCGCCGCTGGCGAAATCGACCAGCTGGTGCGGGTGGAACAAGAGCAATTGCTTCAGATGTTCGTTGTGGCGCTGTTGGTGTCTATTGTCCTTTCTCTGGTGCTGGCCTCGACCATTGCCAACCCTTTGGCGGACCTGTCCGCCGCCGCAGAACTGGGGCGGGACAAGAACGCGCGGAAGATGTCGCCGACCCGCGTACGCATCCCTGATCTGACGGGGCGCCCGGATGAAATCGGGCGGCTCTCTGGGGCGCTGCGTGGCATGGTTGCCGCGCTCTATGACCGGATCGACAGCAACGAACAGTTTGCCGCCGATGTGAGCCACGAGATCAAGAACCCACTTGCCTCGCTCCGGTCGGCGGTCGGCACGCTGGAATTCGCCCAGACAAGTGAACAGCGCAAGCGCCTGATCGACGTGATTGAACATGACGTACACCGTTTGGATCGTCTGGTAAGCGATATCTCCAATGCGTCGCGGCTCGATAGTGAACTGGTGAAAGAGGAGGAGGAAGAGTTCAATCTGGTCCGCACCCTCGACAACCTGTCGCAATACCACTCGGAAGAAGCGGGCAAGCAGGGGATCGAGTTCATTACCGACCTGCCCTCGGACGAAATCATTATTGCAGGCCTCGAAGGGCGCTTGGCACAGGTGTTCGTGAACCTGCTGAGCAACGCGATTTCCTTCTGCGAAGAAGGTGATGCCGTACGTCTCTGGACCCGTCGGCGCGAAAACCGCGTGTTGATCGTTGTGGAAGACACCGGCCCCGGCATCCCGGAAGAGGCGCTGACAAAGGTGTTCAACCGCTTCTACTCGGAACGTCCTGCGAACCAGTTTGGTAACAACTCGGGCCTTGGCCTCGCGATCTCTAAGCAGATTGTGGAAGCCCATGGCGGTGTGATCTGGGCCGAGAACATTCGCCCCACCGAGGCCGACATCACGTCCGAGCCTTTGGGCGCGCGTTTTGTTGTCGGTCTGCCGATCTGATCCGTGACACCGATGCCTGAGGATTTGGCCCAAAGGGCCATCTCCCGCGAGGGCGACAGGTTGTTTTTCCACGCAACAGGCATTGCCGTGGCGGGCAAGGGGGTGTTGATCCTTGGCCCCTCGGGCAGCGGGAAGTCCACACTGGCGTTGGAGCTGATCGCCTTGGGGGGCGCGCTGATTTCGGACGACGGTATTTGGCTGGAGGCGGGGCAGTTATGTGCCCCCAGGTCCGCGCCCGCGTTGATAGAGGCACGCGGTATCGGCTTGCTGAACGCGGGCTCACTCTGCCCGAGCGCGCCCCTGATGGCGGTTGTTGATCTGTCGCGGACCGAACCGGAGCGGCTGCCACCGACACGCTCCGTCTTGGTACATGACCAAACGGCGATGTTGATCCTTGGTGCAGAACAGCACAGGCTGGCTGTGTCGCTTTTACATTTGCTTCGATATGGTAAGGCTGACGTGTAACACCAATCGTGCATAGGGCCCCTTCTCCATGCCAACGCATTCACAACGCGCCCATGTGGTTTTTATCACTGGTCCCTCCGGGGCTGGGCGCACGACAGCGATCAACGCCCTGGAAGATCTAGGATTTGAGGCGATTGATAACCTTCCCCTTAGCCTGCTGCCCCGCCTGTTGGAGGGCGCGCCGCCGGACCGCCCACTGGCCTTGGGCATTGATCCACGCACCCGAAACTTCGACGCGTTTGATTTGATTTCGGCCCACGATAGGTTGCAAAAAGACCCCGATTGCGCCGTTGATCTGGTCTACATGGATTGCGAGCCAGAGACGTTGCAACGCCGCTATTCCGAGACGCGCCGCCGGCATCCCTTGGCCCCCGACGCCACCCCGGCTGAAGGCATCGCTATGGAGCGAGACATGCTGGCGCCACTGCGGCTCCATGCGGATGTTCTGATTGATACCACGAACATGACCCCGCACCGCACCCGTGAGGAATTGGGCCGCTTTTTCGCCCGTGATGGCGACCCGAAAATGGCGGTGCAGGTGATGTCGTTTTCTTACAAGCGCGCCCTGCCGACTGGCGCGGATTTGGTGTTTGACTGTCGCTTCCTGCGCAACCCTCACTGGGAACCCGACCTGCGCGCCAAGGATGGCAGGGGGGCGGAAGTGCAAGCCTATGTTACGGCGGACGCTCGATTTGAAACCTTCCGCACCCAGATAAACGAGATGCTGGATATGCTGCTTCCGGCTTTCAAAGAGGAAGGCAAAAGCCACCTTACGGTCGCCTTCGGGTGTACAGGGGGGCGGCATCGATCCGTTAGTCTGGTCGAGATAATATCGACGCGGCTTGCGGAAGAGGGTTGGCAAGTGTCAAAAAGGCATCGTGACGTAGACAGAGACACATTAAGCAACGACCGAGATCGCGGACCCATCACTTGGGCTGCTGCCTCGACCGGAGATGGAGAGGCAAAGCAAACGTGATCGGCATCGTGATCGTCGCCCATGGCGGCTTGGCGAAAGAGCTGAAGCGGGCCACGGAGCATGTCGTGGGCGCGCAGCCTGCGATGGTGGCTATCCCCATCGGGCCAGAGGATGATCGCGCCACGCGTACGCGGGAAATCTGCGACGCGGCGGACGCGGTGGACATCGGGGATGGCGTTGTCGTGGTGACAGATATGTATGGTGGATCACCCTCGAACCTCTCGTTGCACGCCTGCCGTCCGGCAAATCGCAAAATCCTGACAGGGGTGAATTTGCCCATGTTGGTGAAGCTGGTGAAGTCACGTCAGTTGACTGTGGAAGAAGCAGTATCCCGCGCGGCAGAGGCCGGGCGGCGCTATATAAACAGCTTCGACGGAGCACCAGAATGACCGAGGGGAGACGGGCATGAGTGATACGAACACGACAAGGAAGATGAAAATCATCAACGTCAAAGGGCTGCACGCGCGCGCGTCGGCTCGGTTCGTAGAGGTTGCGGAGTCGTTTGACGCTACGGCAATCGTCCGAAAGGATGGGCTGAGTGCTGCCGGTGATAGCATTATGGGCCTTTTAATGTTGGCAGCTTCCATGGGAACCTTTATTGAGGTTGAAACCAGTGGAGCTGAGGCCGACCGCCTTGCGGATGCGCTGGAAGCTCTGGTCGCCGACCGGTTCGGCGAGGAAACCTGAGGGGCTACGGACATGGCCGCGAAGGATGATGAAAGACGAGGGCACATGACGGATCTAAGTACCCGAAATGTTTCGGCCCCTGCGCCGACCCGCGGCACAGGACCAAATGGGACCTATGATCGGCGATCTCTGACCTATTCCAATTCTTTTCCAAACCCGTTTGTGCGGTACACGATCAAAGCGATCGAATGGATGACCGGCAAGTTTACGGTCATCAAGCGGATCCGTCAGTTTGAAGGTTTGGGCGAGTTTAAAGGGCAAGCATTCTGGCCCGCCACCATGCGGGTGATGGGCATTGACCTTCAGACCCCTGAGCACCAATTGGACCGCATCCCCGCAGAGGGTCCGGTGATTTTTGTGGCGAACCACCCGCATGGGTTGGTGGACGGCATGATCTTGGCGGACCTGATTGGCCGCCGCCGCGATGACTACCGCATTCTGACGCGGGCGCTGTTGACCGGCATTGACGAGGCCGCATCGGGGTACATGATCTCGGTCCCGTTCCCCCATGAGCCCGACGCACAGCAAAAGATGCTGGATATGCGCGCGGCAGCTATGGCGCATCTGAAGGCGGGCGGATTGATCTCGTTGTTTCCATCGGGTGCAGTCGCGGCATCGGACCGGATGTGGGGACAACCCATTGAGGGCGAGTGGAACGTGTTCACCGCCAAGATGATCCGCAACTCCGGCGCGACGATTGTGCCGTGTTTCTTCACCGGACAAAACAGCCGAGCCTACCAGATTGCCAACCGGATCAGCCCGGTGATCCGTCAGGGCCTGTTGATCCACGAGGTGGTAAAAAGCTTCGATAAGCCTCAGGCGCCGATTATCGGTAACCCGATCCCGCCTGAAGAATGGCAAGAACGCATCAAGAAGCCACGGGAGTTTATGGCGTGGCTACGGGAGCGGACCTTGTCGCTTGGAGAGAACCCAGACCAGTAAGCACGGCTTCGGCCGCGTGGCCCCCGCAAGCCGTGCTTTGCGGGGCGCCGTCGGATTGAGTTGTATTTGCCAAGATGAAGGAGCGGTCTAGCGGGTTGGGACCGGATCGCCTTCGCCACGGTAGTCGTAGAACCCCCGTTGGGATTTTCGACCAAGCCAGCCCGCTTCGACGTATTTTGTTAGCAACGGGCAGGGGCGGTATTTGGTATCGGCCAGACCGTCGTGCAGCACGTTCATGATCGCCAGGCAAGTATCGAGGCCGATGAAATCCGCGAGTTCCAGCGGCCCCATGGGGTGGTTGGTGCCGAGCTTCATCGCCATGTCGATAGAGGTGACGTTCCCGACGCCTTCGTAGAGAGTGTAGACGGCCTCGTTTATCATCGGCATCAGGATGCGGTTCACGATGAAGGCGGGAAAATCTTCGGCCGTCGCAGCGGTTTTGCCAAGACGATCCACCACGCCCTTGCAGGCTTTGAAGGTCGGCTCGTCGGTGGCAATGCCGCGGATAAGTTCGACCAGCTGCATGACGGGGACCGGGTTCATGAAGTGGAAGCCCATGAACTTTTCCGGGCGGTCGGTACGGGAGGCAAGGCGGGTGATAGAGATTGACGAGGTGTTCGACGTCAGGATCGTCGTTGGTTTGATGTGAGGGAGCAGATCCTCAAAAATGGCTTGTTTCACCGTCTCACGCTCGGTCGCAGCTTCGATGATCAGATCGCAGGGGCCGAGATCGGACAGGGATAATGTGGTGCTGATGCGGCCCATCGCGGCATCTTTTTCGGCCTGAGTGATTTTCTCGCGGCTGACCTGGCGTTCGAGATTGCGATCAATCAACGCGACGGCGCCGCTGAGGGCGTCTTGGCTGACATCGGACATGATGACGTCATAGCCGGCAAGGGCAGAGACATGGGCGATGCCGTTGCCCATTTGCCCCGCGCCGACGATTCCGATGCTTTCGATTTCCATGGGGTGTTCCTTCGGCGCGTTTGGTTGGGCGTAGAATAGGCTTGGCCCGAGGGGGGATACAAGCCAAAGGCGCAGGTTGGCCCTGTTCAACGCGCATCGGGCAAAATTTATACAAAACAGGAGGTTAGGGGAGGATTAACGTCTGAGTCGCAAAGGTCGTGCTGGGTGAGTCTTTTTGAAGTCGGAGTTGGGGACAATGAGTTTTGAGCAACGAGGGCGTATGCCCTTGGATTATCAGCCCTCGGCGCTGCCGGGGTCGGCATTGCGGTTTCGAGGTCCATTGAATGTGGATCGCGGGCCTGCTGTTGTGTGCATCGGTTCGTCCGAGACATTCGGGCGTTTCATTGATGCGCCCTATGCGGCGCAACTGGATGCGACGCTGGATCTGCCGGTTTTAAACTTGGGCGTGGCAAATGCGGGTCTGGATGTAATGATGAATGATCCGGCCATAGCCGCCAACGTGGCGAATGCAGAGGCGGTGGTAATGCAAATCACCAGCGCCCATACTCTGACAAACCGATTCTACTCTGTTCATCCTCGGCGCAACGACAGATTCTTGAGTGCCAGCGCGATGTTGAGAACGATCTATCCGCAAGTGGACTTCACCGAGTTCCATTTCATCCGGCATTTGTTGAACCACTTGCGGACGGAATCCTCGGACCGGTTCGAGATCGTAAGGACCGAGCTTGAGATTGCCTGGGTCGCGCGGATGCGAAGGTTCCTCAGTAGTTTGGCGTTGCCGGTGCATCTGCTTTGGTTGGCAAATCGTCGGCCTGACGCGGTGGAGGCCAGTGATTTGGCGCAATATCCGTTGTTTATCACGAAAAAGATGTTGGAGACGGTGGGGCAAGACGCAGCATCTGTCACGATTGCAGCGCCGCATAGGGGCGAAAGCCTTGACGGTGTGCAGGGCAAGTTCTTTGGCCCAAGTGAGGAGGCCGCCGCGCGGATGTTGCCGGGGCCTGCGCTACATTCTATGGCGGCGGAAAAGCTTTTGAAGCACCTCCGCCCGTAGTGAGGGATGGCCAAACGCTGGAAAAGACAAAGCCCCGCGCGGATTTGCTCCGGCGGGGCTTTGATGTGCTTGCTGGCGGTGCCTTAGAGCTTGCTTGTTAGCTCTGGCACGGCGTCAAACAGGTCCGCCACAAGGCCGTAATCGGCGACTTGGAAGATCGGCGCTTCCTCGTCTTTGTTGATCGCCACGATAACCTTGGAGTCTTTCATGCCCGCCAAGTGCTGAATCGCGCCCGAAATGCCGACGGCAACGTAGAGGTCCGGTGCCACGACTTTGCCGGTTTGCCCCACCTGCCAATCGTTCGGGGCATAGCCCGAATCGACTGCTGCGCGGGACGCGCCCACAGCCGCACCCAGTTTGTCGGCGAGGCCTTCGATCAGGGCGAACTGCTCTTCCGAGCCGACACCGCGACCACCGGAGACAACGATCCCGGCAGAGGTCAGTTCTGGCCGGTCGCTTGCGGCAACCTTGTCTTCTACCCAGGATGACAGGCCGGGATCAGCGGCTGCGCCGATCATTTCGACCGCTGCGGAGCCGCCCGTGGCGGCAGCATCGAAGGTGGATGTGCGGAAGGTCACGACCTTGGTGGCATCGGAAGATTTCACCGTCTGGATCGCGTTGCCCGCATAGATGGGGCGTTCAAACGTGTCCGCATCGACGACGCCGGACGCATCCGAGATCACCATAACGTCAAGCAGCGCCGCAACGCGGGGCATGACGTTTTTGGCGTCTGTCGTGGCCGGGGCGACGATGTGCGAGTAGTCCCCGGCAAGGGACACGATCAGCGCCGCTGTGGGTTCCGCAAGGCGGTGGCCCAGGCTGTCATCCTCGGCGCAGAGCACCTTGGCAACGCCTTCGATGGTCGCGGCTTCATCGGCGGCGGCTTTGGCAGAGGCGCCACAGCACAGCACGGTCACGTCGCCCAGTTTGGTGGCAGCAGTCACGGCCTTCGCGGTCGCATCCATCGCCAGTTCGCCAGCATTTACTTCAGCAAGAAGAAGTACAGCCATTACAGGACCCCCGCTTCGTCTTTGAGTTTCGTGAGCAGCTCATCCACCGAGGCGACCTTGACGCCAGCGGCGCGGGCTTCGGGTTCGGACGTGGTGACAACGGAAAGGCGTGGGGTCACGTCTACGCCGTAGTCGGCAGCGGTTTTCTCATCCAAAGGCTTCTTCTTTGCCTTCATGATGTTGGGCAGGGACGCATAACGCGGCTCGTTCAGGCGCAGGTCCACGGTGACGATGGCGGGCATCTTCACATTGATGGTCTGCAAACCGCCGTCCACTTCGCGGGTGACTTTGGCGGTGTCGCCCTCAATATCCAGCTCGGAGGCGAAGGTGCCTTGGGACCAACCCAGAAGCGCCGACAGCATTTGGCCGGTAGCGTTCATGTCGTTGTCGATGGCTTGCTTACCCGCCAACACGAGGCCGGGCTGTTCTTCATCCACAACGGCCTTGAGGATTTTGGCAACCGCCAAAGGCTCAATATCTGTGTGAACGTCATCGGCGGCGATCACGAGGATCGCGCGATCAGCGCCCATGGCCAGCGCCGTACGCAGCGTTTCTTGCGACTGCTTCACACCGATGGAGACCGCGACGACCTCTTCCGCTTTGCCGGCTTCCTTCAGGCGAATTGCCTCTTCGACAGCAATCTCGTCGAAAGGGTTCATCGACATTTTTACGTTGGCGAGATCAACTCCGCTGCCGTCCGCTTTCACGCGAACCTTCACGTTATAGTCGATCACGCGTTTTACGGGCACTAAGACCTTCATGGCGTTCTCCTAATCCTTTCTGGTCAGTTCAAAAAGCTTGAACCGGACCCAAGCAACAATCTTGCGTGAAGGAATAGCGCCAACTGAAATGGGAAAACAGGACAAAATCGACGAGGGCCGATCTGTAGACGCCGCGTTACGCGATATGAGGGCCATAAAGGATTTCTGCGACGATCGCGGCGTAGCAAATTCCGGTCCCTGCGAGGACGCAAAGGTGCCAGATGGTATTGTGGAACGGGAGTTTGCTCCACATCAGGAAGATGATCCCGAAAGAATAGAAAACGCCGCTGACCATCAGCAGGGACACGGCGAAGGGGGATATGCCCGAAAGCAATGGGCCGCCGGCCACTGCACCCGCCCATCCAAGGCTAAGGTAAAGTGCGATAGCCAGCCAAACATAGGTCCGATTCGAGAAAAGAATCACCGATGCGCCTGCTAGGGCCACCATCCAGATGCCCGCGAAGAACCCGAAGGAGCCTGAGGCAAGCGCAATGAAAGGCGTATAGGTGCCTGCAATTTTCAATGAAATCGCCGTTTGATCAAAACGCCGTAAACGCGGTGTTAAGTCTTCACGCTGCACAAGGTTGTAAAGCGCTGAGCAGATCCACATCGACAACAACGTGATGGTGTAGATCGCTAATGCGCCGATCAGGGTTGGGTCGCCGATCCAGACGGTTGCGAGGGTGATGATGACCGGCCCGGCGATTAACGCGCCACCAATGCCGAGCCCGTGTACTACAGCGTCCGAGAGATACTCGGCCCGGCTGTAGGTTCGATGGCATCGAATATAGGGCATGAGAGGAGTGTACCCTCAAATGATTAACAATCCTCGAATCTCTTAAAAACAGTCTGTTAACGATTTGTGATAGGGGTAAGACAGTTTTGTGCGCAATGCCCCTCGCTGGCCAAGGACCTACCGGTTCGCGCCGGGCACCCAAAGGATATCATCCGCGCCATTGTTGTTGGCAATGCGCCCCGCCACGAAGAACCAATCCGACAGGCGGTTGAGGTATTTGATCCCCGCGGGGTTCACGGCCTCGACCTGCGATAACTCCACCGACAGGCGTTCGGCCCGGCGGCAAACCGTGCGGCAAATGTGAAGGTGGGCGGCCAAGGGAGAGCCCCCGGGTAGGATGAACGATCGCAGCGGCGAGAGAAGCGGGTTCATCTGGTCAATCTCAACCTCCAAACGGTCCACTTGAGCGCTGGCGATGCGCAGGGGCGGATATTCACGCTCGGCGTCTTGGTCCATATTGGGCGTGCACAGGTCTGCGCCCAGATCGAACAGGTCGTTCTGGATCATGGCGAGGCGGTTGGCCATTTCGCCCTCGGCATGAAGGCGGGCCACGCCAAGGGTCGCGTTCAACTCGTCCACGGTGCCATAGGCCGACACCCGTTGCGAATGTTTGGCCACGCGGGACCCGTCACCAAGGGCGGTTTCGCCCGCGTCACCGGTGCGTGTGTAAATTTTGTTCAGGACAACCATCGGTTTACCCTCCTGATTGCTGACGGAAATAGACGAATGCCAGCAGCAGAAGAATTGCGACGAACTGCATGGCGATGCGCAATTGCATGAACTTGTTGGACCGTTTCGCACCCTCGGTGCCGCCTTTGCGGAACGAGTTTATGCCCAACAAAAGGATGACCAACACAGCGAGGCAGGCCACGAGACCGGCGATAAGTAGGGGATCGTTTAGCATGATTTCTCCGGGGCAGGGTGTGCAGTCAGGTAGGGCGGGTTGCGCGAAAGGCTACAGGCGGGCGGCAATGGCGTCGATGACACGCTGAGGAAAGGCACGGCGCAAGCCCTCGGCGATATGGACGGCGGGGGTGATGTGGTAGCGTGGGCGCGGGTTTGGGTGCTCAATCGCGTGGATCAGGCGGCGCACGACGGCATCGGGTTCGCGTTGAAACGGGGCGGGGCCGCTATCTTCATAGAGGTGCTTGAGTAGTCCTCGTCTGTACCGATCAGGGTCCACCGAGTTCTCCCAATCGATCCAACGCTCAAACGGTGCGATGGAATTTACCCGGAACCTCGACGTGACAGGCCCGGTGTTGAGGGTCGAGATGTGGATGCCAGAGCCGTGCATTTCCAGACGCAGGGTATCGGTCAGCCCCTCTAGCGCATGTTTCGAGGCATTATAGGCACCGCGCCATTGCATCACGTGCCGCCCGAACCCCGAGGAATGTTGGACGATACGTCCATGCCCTTGCGCCCGCATGGTGGGGATGACGGCACGGGTCAGGTGATGCAGGCCAAAGACGTTGGTTTCAAATGTCTCGCGAAGGGCGTCAGTAGGCAGATCTTCCACCAGCCCCGGAAGGCCAAAACCGGCGTTGTTGAACAAAGCGTCCAGCGTGCCGCCGGTGCGATCCAGCACACCAGCCAAGCCCGCTTCGATGCTGGTGGCGTCGCTGACATCTAGGATGCCGCTTTCCAGTCCCTCTGCCTCTAGCCGGGCGCGGTCGGCGCTATTGCGGACACAGGCGAAGACGCGCCATCCCCGTTGGTGCAGGGTTTGGGCCGCCGCATAGCCGATGCCCGAGGAACTACCGGTAATCAGGATGGATCGTGTCACGAGAACCCCTTTTCGCGTTGTGGCGAATGCCTAGGGCAAGGGGAGGGCCGGGCGCAAGCGCGTCAGCTTGCCGGTTCAAGAAACTGCGCAGCCATATAGCCTTCGATGCCCGAGCTGACGACGCGCAGGCGCGCCCAGTTGTCGGGGGCATCGGCGAGGAATTCCACCTCTTCCCCCCGTGTCAGAGACGTGAGCACCCGGGTGTTCGTGGAAGGCCCTTCGCGGAAGTTCACCGCGCTGGCGGCCACGCGCCAGATCGGCGCAGCGGTTGGTTGGGTCTCGTCAGCGAGAGGAGCCTGCGTGGGCGCGGCAACGTTAACAAACGCGACCTCACTGGCGGTGTCGTTGCCTTGGGGGAGAAGTTCGACCGGGTTGATAATGGCGGCGATATCGAGCCGTTCACCCGCCGCCGTATCCAAAGCATAGCCCGCGTCGGTTTCCACCAAGCCATCTGTCAAAGAGGAGCGCAGAGCGCGCGCCGAAGGTGTGCGATTACGCGGCGGGCGCTGTGCCCCCTCTTCGGCGTCCGAGATTATGGCCAAAAGCCAGTTCTGTCCCTCGGACCGGGTCACAGTTACGTTCTCGCCGTGGTCCGCAGGCGGCACGACAATCAGCACAATGTATAAAGCCACAATCAACGTGACGGTCAGGCGGATCATATCGCCCCCCTCGCTTCATCTTTATTCCCGGAGAGTCCGGGGCTTAAGCAAATTAACGATTCGAAAATACCCGATTCGCTAAGATGAAACGGATAAAAGCCCTTTTTGTTCCTTGTTCGATAGAGATGCCGAATGTAAGCACATGATCTAGATGAGCAGTGATAACGATACACAAGATGACCGTTCCGTTTCGGAGCCGTTGAGCCGCGCAATCGGCTCGCGCTACTTGCAGTATGCGCTCTCTACAATCATGCACCGTGCGCTGCCCGATGCCCGCGATGGGTTGAAACCCGTCCACCGCCGAATCCTCTATGCGATGCGCGAGTTGCGGCTGGCGTCCAACGGCGGTTTCCGTAAATCCGCCAAGATCAGCGGCGATGTGATGGGGAACTATCACCCCCACGGGGACGCCGCGATTTATGACGCGATGGCGCGTTTGGCGCAGGATTTTGTGATCCGCTATCCGCTGGTGGATGGCCAGGGCAACTTCGGTAACATTGACGGTGATAACCCCGCCGCCGCGCGCTACACCGAAGCGCGCATGACCGCGATGGCGGAGGCTTTGCTTGAAGGCTTGTCCGAGGACGCGGTTAACTTCCGTGACAACTATGACGGCACCTTGCAGGAGCCGGAGGTTCTGCCCGCGCAGGTGCCGAACCTTCTGGCGAATGGCTCTAGCGGGATCGCGGTGGGGATGGCGACGAATATCCCGCCCCATAACCTTGATGAGCTGATCGCGGCCTGTTTGCATCTAATCAAGACGCCGGATGCCCGTGACGAGACCTTGCTGAACTACGTCCAAGGCCCAGATTTCCCCACCGGCGGCGTGATCGTTGAGCCGAAGGAAAGCATGGCCGAGACTTACCGTACCGGCAAAGGCGGCTTCCGGGTGCGGGCGAAATACGAGGTTGAGGATTTGGGCCGGGGGCAGTGGCAGATCGTTGTCACCGAAATCCCCTATCAGGTGCAGAAATCCAAGCTGATCGAGAAGCTGGCCGAGTTGATCCAGCTGAAGAAGATGCCGATTCTGGCAGATGTGCGCGATGAATCCGCCGATGACATTCGCATCATTCTGGAACCGCGTGCGAAAACCGTCGATCCCGATGTTCTGATGGCGGCTCTGTTCCGGCAATCGGACCTAGAGAATCGCTTTAGCCTAAACATGAACGTGCTGATCGACGGGCGCACGCCAAAGGTGTGCTCGCTCAAGGAAGTGCTGCGGGCGTTCCTCGATCATCGCCAAGACGTACTTTTGCGCCGCTCGCGCCACCGGATGGCGCAGATTGATCACCGGCTGGAGGTTCTTGAAGGCTTCCTGATTGCGTTCCTGAACCTTGACCGGGTGATTGATATCATCCGCTACGACGACAGCCCCAAAGCCGCGTTGATGCGCGAAGATTGGGGGCAGGAATTCACCCGTGCGTTGGATGAGAAAGACTACGTCTCGCCCGGCCCCGGCGAGGGTGAGTTGACGGAAGTGCAGGTTGAGGCGATCCTCAACATGCGCCTGCGGTCGTTGCGCCGTTTGGAAGAGATGGAGCTTCAGGCCGAGCGTGACCGCCTGATGGAAGAACGTGCGACGCTGGAAGATTTGCTGGCCGAGGAGGGGCTGCAATGGGACCGCATCGCCGAAGAGTTGAAAGAGGTTCGCAAGACCTTTGGTGCCAAGGTCGAAGGCGGCGCCCGGCGCACGCAGTTCGCCGATGCAGGCAGCGTTGAAGAGGTCTCGCTTGAGGCGATGATTGAACGCGAACCCGTGACAATCGTGTGCAGCCAGATGGGCTGGATCAGGGCGATGAAGGGCCATGTCGACCTGACCGCCGAGATGAAGTTCCGCGACGGCGATGGCCCGCGTTTCGCGATTCATGCTGAAACGACGGACAAGCTGCTGATCCTTGGCTCTACGGGCCGGGTCTATACGCTGGGGGCCAACGGCCTGCCCGGTGGGCGCGGTTTGGGCGAGCCGTTGCGACTGATGGTGGACCTGCCCAATGAGGTGCAGATCGTTGATCTGTTCGTCCACAAGCCCGGCGCGAAGCGGTTGATGGCCTCTAGCGCCGGTGACGGTTTCTTGGTGGCCGAGGAAGATATCCTTGCGCAAACCCGCTCGGGCAAGCAGGTGCTGAACGTCAAAGACGGCGTCACAGCCATGGTGTGCCGTGCGGTGGCCGAGGGTGAAGACCACGTCGCCGTGGTCGGAGAGAATCGCAAGCTTCTGGTCTTCCCGCTGGACGAACTACCAGAGATGGGTCGAGGCAAGGGCGTGCGACTGCAACGGTTCAAAGACGGCGGTATGTCCGACGCGCGAACCTTCCGTCTGGCCGATGGCCTGACCTGGCTAGACCCGGCGGGCCGCACACGTACAGAGACAGAGCTGACCGAGTGGACCGCCAAACGCGCCAGCGCCGGCCGCATGGCCCCACGTGGGTTCCCAAGAGACAACCGGTTTAACTAAGCGGTTGAATTGAGGGCGGAAGCTGATCTGCGCGTGCACCGCATGCAATCTCAATTACAGACGCTCTCAAACGCCGCAACAGGGCCTGCCCGGCTCTGACGTGGCAGTTAACGCCGCCTTCGGCGGTCTTTCGCCGGTTAGGCCATATATGTGAGCCTTTAGGTTACACTTCGCGGCAACTGATCAACCAACGCCTTTACCACACCCCACCACGACCCTACCTTCTGCCGAAATTCAAATTTTCAGGAGACCGACCGATGTTTCGCCCGGCCCGATTTATGTCCCGCTTCACGCCCCTCGCTTTGATCGCCACCCTTGTGGCCTGTGCTGCGGGTGATCCCTTGGACGAAGAGCTGCCCCCGATGGGGGACTTCCGCCTCGCGCACAACATTGTTGTGGCGGACAACATGCAACAGGTACCGCCGTCGCGGAACGCAACGCCCGAAGAATGGGTCGAGATCCTCGAATCAGAGATCGACCGCCGCTTCGGCGGCTATGAGGGCGACCGTTTGTATCACATCGGTGTGGCTGTCGATGGCTATGCGCTGGCCCCTCCCGGTATTCCAATCGTGCTGAGCCCGCGTTCGATTCTCGTATTGTCCGTGAATATCTGGGACGATGAATTGGGCCGCAAGCTGCATGACGAAGCCGAACAGATCATCGTTTTTGAAGGCACCAGCCCTGAAACGATGTTGGTCGGCTCGGGAATCGCCCGCAATCGGACCGAGCAAATGCAGGTTCTTGCGCGCAACGCGGCCCGGCGCATTCAGTTGTTCATGCTGGAAAACCCCGAGTGGTTTAACATCTCAGAGGAAGAAGCGGCCGCAGCCGTAAGTGGTGTAGGCGCCTTGGCCGAAGCCGCAGAGGCCGAAGCGGCCATTGAAGCGGCCACCGCAGAGTGTGTTCCAACGGACGAAGCACCCTGTCCCGAGCTGTGAGTCTAAACTCGCGGGTTGATTTTCTTTGCTAACACGCATACCTCGCCCGCGATGATGAAATCGGTCAGGCGTCCCATTTAGGGGCGCTTCCCCCCAAGTGCGAGGTGCCATCCCATGGCAAAGGAAAAGTTTGAACGCTCTAAGCCGCATGTGAACATCGGCACGATTGGTCACGTTGACCACGGCAAGACGACGCTGACGGCGGCGATCACCAAGCAGTTTGGTGACTTCCGCGCGTATGACGAGATTGACGGTGCGCCCGAAGAGAAAGCGCGCGGGATCACCATCTCGACGGCGCACGTTGAGTACGAGACGGAGACCCGTCATTACGCGCACGTGGACTGCCCCGGGCACGCTGACTATGTGAAGAACATGATCACCGGTGCGGCTCAGATGGACGGCGCGATCTTGGTGGTTAACGCCGCTGACGGTCCTATGCCTCAGACGCGCGAGCACATCTTGCTCGGTCGTCAGGTCGGCATTCCGTACATGGTTGTTTACATGAACAAAGTTGACCAGGTTGACGACGAGGAGCTGCTGGAGCTCGTGGAAATGGAAATCCGCGAACTGCTGTCTTCCTACGAGTACCCTGGCGACGACATTCCTGTGATCCCTGGTTCGGCTCTGGCCGCTCTGGAAGACCGCGACGATGCGATCGGCAAAGACTCCATCGCCAAGCTGATGGCGGCTGTGGACGATTACATCCCGACGCCCGCGCGCGCCGTGGACCAGCCGTTCCTGATGCCGATCGAAGACGTGTTCTCGATCTCTGGCCGTGGCACGGTTGTGACCGGTCGTGTTGAGCGTGGCGTGATCAACGTCGGCGAAGAAATCGAGATCGTGGGCATCCGCGACACCACCAAGACGACTTGCACGGGCGTTGAAATGTTCCGCAAGCTTCTGGACCGTGGTGAGGCGGGCGACAACATCGGCGCGCTGCTGCGTGGTGTTGACCGTGAGGGTGTTGAGCGCGGGCAGATTCTCTGCAAGCCGGGTTCTGTCAAGCCGCACACGAAGTTCGAAGCCGAGGCGTATATCCTGACCAAGGAAGAGGGTGGCCGTCACACGCCGTTCTTCGCCAACTACCGTCCTCAGTTCTACTTCCGTACCACGGACGTAACGGGCACGGTTGAGCTCCCAGCGGGCACCGAGATGGTGATGCCGGGCGACAACCTGAAGTTCAACGTTGAGCTGATCGCCCCAATCGCGATGGAAGACGGCCTGCGTTTCGCCATCCGTGAAGGTGGCCGGACCGTTGGTGCTGGTGTTGTTGCGAAGATCATCGAGTAACCGCGACTTTTCCTAAGAAAAGTCTGCGGAGTGGGCCTTGGGTGGCGGTGTCTTTTGGAAACCAAAAGATCACGAGAGCCCGAGGCATCACCCGGTAGAAATAGAAAAGGCCGCCCCGAACAGGGCGGCCTTTGTCATGAGTGGGCCGTCGAGGGTTTTGAACAGCGGCGGGAAAAGGCGCTCTTGCTGAAGCTAAACCAGCCGGCCCACACCGTTGAAGTTAGGAAAGGCCCTCGCCACAAGCGGGGGCCTTGTTCCATGCCTCCCCCCAAACCGCACGCACCGCCTCTCCCTTCATCTTGGCAAATACACCTCCCCCCGGAGGGCCCCTCACCACACGGCAATACGCCTCCAAAAAGGGCGCGCCTTTATCCTGTGTCTCCGGCACTCAACCACTATACTGACCTTGCGCACCCTCAGGCATTCGACTGGAAAGCCCCATGCAAGACCTATCTCCCGCCCCCAGGTTAACGACAGATCGCTTGCTACTACGCGGCCCCGAACGCGGTGACCTGCCCGCTTTCACCCGCTTTGTCACCAGCGCCCCTTCCATGGTTGCGCAGGGGGAGGCCGACACAGCGGAGCAAGCATGGTTCGCCTTCATGGCCGGGATCGGCCACTGGCATTGGCACGGATTCGGTTTTTTTGTTCTGGTCGAGAAACGAACAGGGCTTCCCGTCGGTCGGGTGGGTTTGATCCAGCATTCAAACTGGCCCGATGTGGAATTGGCCTGGCATCTGTTTGAAGGGGCCGAGGGGAAAGGCTTCGCCACGGAAGCCGGGATCGCTGTCAAAGCTTGGGCACGAGAGGCCCTGGGGCTGGAGCAGCTCTATAGCTACATCGACATAACCAACACACGGTCACAGGCTGTGGCCAGAAGGCTTGGTGCGACAACGGATGGCACGCGCGCAGCCCATGAGGAGGAGGCCGAAGTGTGGGTTCATACCGTGGACGCCACGCCACACCCTTGGTGACGTTTTGCACCAAGCCACACAACAAAAAGCCGCCCCCGATTAAAGGGGCGGCTGCTTCTCCAAAGATCGCCTTGTCGCTTATTGGATCAGGCCTTCGCGGCGGAATAGGGCTTCGATCTGCTGGGTCAGCTCGAAGTCGGAATATGAGCCGCGGCGGATAAGCAGCAGGTGAAGCTCGCTAATGGCAGAACATTGCAGCGCACCATAAGGCAGATTGCGCGCACGGGCAGGTGCCCGGTTGAAAACGGTCTGGCGCAATTGGTTGCAGCTATGGCTATCGGCGGCGGCCATGGACGGGATCATGGGCAATGCCATGGCAAGGGAAAGGGTCAAAATAAGGGATCGCATAAGGGGTTTTCTCCAGAAGGGGTTATTGGAACTACCTTAACATGCGACTTTTCATCTGTCCGAGTAGGGATTTCCGTATCCTGTATCTAGACATGGGCGGGAATCCGGCCTACTCCGTGCCTCGGTCTAGGGGCGTAGCTCAGTTGGTAGAGCACCGGATTCCAAATCCGACGGTCGGGAGTTCGAGTCTCTCCGCCCCTGCCAGACCACCCTTCCCAGAAAATATATGCGCCGTGTTCAGCGAATCCCTGTCAGAACCGCGATGACACCGGGGATTTCTCGCAGCCAACCTTTGATCTGCGGCCACAGCCGTGCGCCTTTCAGGGGCGGGGCGCTGGTCGTCACACGCAAGCCTTCGCGTCGGGCAATCAGGCGGGCACGGGGCAGGTGATAGGCATCCGATACGATCAACACATCGGTTTCGCCCTGTAGCAAAGGGATCGCGTTGCGGATGTTCTCTAAGGTGTTGGTAGAGGTGTCTTCCAACCGGATTGCGTTGGTCGGCACGCCCGCGTCTTGCAAGATCGCGGACATCGCCTTGGCCTCGGTCGGGGGGAAACGCCCCAGACCGCCGCAGGGAATCACAATCGTCCCGCGCCCCGCATGAAAAAGCGCGGCGCCATGGAGCGTTCGCCGCCGCAATGTGGGCGAGGGGCCATCGCGCCAAACAGCGGCGCCTAAAATCAGGATTGCTGTCACCTGCTCAAGCCTCCTTGCATGACTGCGCCCTCATGCGTATATGCCGGGTGATCCAAGGAAGTGACCGACCATGACAAACCCGTTCCAGTTTTTGCAGCAAACCCGCTCTGAAGTGGCGAAAGTTGTCTGGCCGACCCGCCGCGAAGTGCTGGTTACCACAGCTATGGTCTTTGTCATGGCCGTTATCGCCGCGATCTTCTTCTTCGGCGTTGATTGGGCGATCCGCAACGCGCTTGAGCTGATCCTGACCTCCTTCGGTTAACTTTCGGTCTGATTGCCTGCGCTATCTGGGGCTTGATTTCCCCGAGCATGAGGCGTACTCCGCCTTCATTCCCCAATATTTAAGCATCTGACAGCGCGCACCGCTGGGATGTGGTAATGGGGAGAGGGCCGATTCTGGCCTTGGTGAAACATTCGGCCCGGCACGGGCCCGCTAATAAACGGAAACGCACTCATGGCGAAGCGCTGGTACTCGGTCTCGGTTCTGTCGAACTTTGAAAAACGCATCGCAGAGCAGATCAGGACCGCCGTGGCCGAAAAGGGCCTGGAAGACGTGATCGAAGAAGTGCTGGTGCCCGAAGAAGACGTGATCGAAATCCGTCGCGGCAAAAAGGTCACCGTACCGCGCCGCTTCATGCCCGGCTATGTGCTTGTCCGCATGGAAATGACCGACATCGGGTATCACGTGATTTCCTCGATCCAGCGGGTTACAGGTTTCCTTGGTCCCCAAGGCCGCCCCATGCCCATGCGCGATGAAGAGGTGAACTCGATCCTCAACCGCGTGGAAGAAGGCGAAGCATCGCCACGGTCCACCATCACGTTCGACGTGGGCGAGAAGGTCAAAGTCAACGACGGCCCGTTCGAGGATTTCGACGGCATGGTCGAGGAAGTGGACGAAGAGAACCAACGCCTCAAGGTTACGGTTTCCATCTTCGGCCGCGCGACGCCAGTGGAGCTGGAATACACGCAGGTTTCCAAGCAAATGTAAGCGCAGATTGCGCAAAGGTTACAGGGCCGTTCCGAAGGGGGCGGCCTTTTGCGTTGGGGTCAAGTCCGAGTGATCTGCCGGGCGGCTTCGGCGATCACGTCGCTGGCACGGCTGAGGCGGGCCGAAAGCGGGCGCCCGTGGCGCTGCCCGAGCCATAGCTCGTGCCAATGGCGGTGGGGCAGCGGAGAAATGCGGAGGTCAGCCTTTCCGGCGAAGGCCTCAACTCCGCTGCGGGGCAGGAGCGTGTAGCCGATGCCCTGCGCCACCGGGGCGGGAATCTGTCCGATCTGGTTCACGCTGCCCCGCAGGCGCAGTCGGTCAGCGCCGGCGTAGGCTTCGGGGAAGTTCATTTTCAGGAGGTCATCGGCATAGGCGAAGCCGTCCGGATGGGCGATGAACCCGCGGCTTTGCAGATCGTCGAAGCTGACGGGCCCTTTCGGTGAATCGGCAGGAAGCACAAGGCAAAGTTCCTCCCGACCCAAAAAGCGTGCGTCCAGCCGTGGATGGTCCGGGTCGGCGGCGAAGATGCCGAGGTCATAGCGACCCTCCAGAACCCCCGCGCGGATGTCGGCCTGAGGGGCGGCGTGAAGATGCAGCGAGAGGTCCGGCGCAGATTCCATCCACGGTAAGAGCAGCGGATAGAGCAACATGGCGAAGCTGCCGGAGCAGGCGATGTTGACCGGGCCGGTGTTCGGGTCGTCTGTGGCAATCGCCTCGCGCAGGGCGCTTTCTTCTGCACGACGTGCGCGGCCGAGGGCAAAGACAGCCTCGCCCGCAGGTGTCATCGTGAAGCTGCGGCCTTGGCGGCTGATTAGCCCTTGGCCGACTTGCTGTTCAAGTTTGCGCAGGTGTTGGCTCACGCCCGGTTGTGTCATGTTCAGCCGCTCTGCTGTGCGGGTGAAGTGGCCGGTTTCGCAGAGAGTGGTGAACGTTTCGAGCCAGGTGGAATTCAACATTTGCATAACAAATCGTTTGGAAATTATTACCAATCAATAATTTCACATAAATGGTCTCAAGGTCCATATCAACGTTATCCCAATTCTAAGGAAACGTTCCATGACACCCACCCCGCGCACCTTTTCCCATATTGGTCTTTCGGTCCCCGACCTTGAAGCCGCCGTAAAGTTCTATTCCGAAGTTCTTGGCTTCTACGTCGTCATGCAGCCCACGGAAGCGGCGGAGGACGACAGCGCCATAGCCGTAATGTGCACCGACGTATTCGGGCCCGGTTGGGGCTCGCTCCGGATCGCACATCTGTCGACTGCCGATGGCATCGGCATCGAGATCTTCGAGTTCCCGGACAATTATGCCCCGGAGGAAAAGCTGGAGCACAGGCGCCACGGCACCTTCCATTTCGCGATCCAAGATCCCGACGTTGAAGGGTTGGTCGAACGGATCGTCGCCGCCGGAGGCCGCCAGCGGATGCCAGTGCGGGAGTATTTTCCGGGAGAGAAGCCCTACCGGATGGTCTATGTGGAAGACCCCTTTGGTATCGTGTTCGAATTATACAGTCACAGCTACGAGTTGACTTACTCGGCGGGGGCTTACGCCTAACGTTGTGGTATGGCCCTGCGTGACGCCGCTTCCCCGTCGCCAGGACGGGGCGGCATTTTCCATTTGCCATGGCAGCGATTCCGGCATAGGAGGCGGGCTTCCATGGATGGGCGCGTCGCGTCTGTCCCTGAAATCTGTGGGAGGCCCGGCGCACGCGCGCGCCAAACCAGACCACGTCAACAAAGGCCCCGCTACGCGATGCTGGGGCTGTTGGTATAAAGGAGAGGCCTCATGGCCAAGAAACTCGTCGGCTCGATGAAGCTGCAGATCCCTGCAGGTCAAGCCAACCCAAGCCCCCCAGTGGGCCCTGCGCTGGGTCAGCGCGGCATCAACATCATGGAATTCTGCAAGGCGTTCAACGCCAAGACGCAGGAAATGGAGCAAGGCGCCCCTTGCCCGACCGTGATTCAGTACTACCAAGACAAATCCTTCACGATGGACATCAAGACGCCACCTGCGTCGTACTATCTGAAGAAAGCAGCTGGCCTGAAGAACGTCGGCAAGCGTAACCGTCCTCGGGGTGCCGAGCTGCCCGGTCGTGAGACCGTGGCCTCGATCACGTCCAAGCAGCTGCGCGAGATCGCAGAAGCCAAGATGGTAGACCTCAGCGCGAACGACGTTGAAGCAGCAATGAAAATCATCCTTGGCTCCGCCAAGTCGATGGGCATCGAGGTGAAGGGGTAATAACCATGGGTAAAGTGGGAAAACGCTTCACCGCTGCTAAAGCAGCCTTTGAAGGTCAAGAGAACGTCACGGTTGAAGAAGCTGTTGCGCTGATCAAAGCCAACTCGAAGACCAAATTCGATGAAACGGTCGAGATCGCCCTGAAGCTTGGCGTTGATCCTCGTCACGCAGACCAAATGGTTCGTGGCACGGTCAACCTGCCAAACGGCACCGGTAAAACAGTTCGTGTGGCTGTGTTCGCTCGGGGCCCCAAGGCTGATGAAGCCACGGCTGCTGGCGCGGATATCGTCGGCGCAGAAGACCTGATGGAAACCGTGCAAAGCGGCAAGATCGACTTCGATCGCTGCATCGCAACACCTGACATGATGCCCATCGTTGGTCGTCTGGGTAAGGTGCTTGGCCCCCGGAACCTGATGCCGAACCCAAAAATCGGCACAGTGACCATGGACGTTAAAGAGGCCGTTGAAGCCGCCAAAGGCGGTCAGGTCCAGTTCAAGGCCGAGAAAGCCGGTGTCGTTCACGCAGGCGTTGGCAAGGTTTCCTTCTCGGAAGCTCAGCTTGTTGAAAACATCCGCGCGTTCGTGGATGCGGTTTCCAAGGCGAAGCCAACAGGCGCCAAAGGTTCCTACATGCAGAAGATCAACCTGTCCTCCACCATGGGTCCAGGCGTGTCTTTGAATGTGGACAACGCGACAGGCAACTAAGCCTACAGCGAAGTGATTTGAACGGCGCGAGGGTATCCCCCTCGCGCCGTTTTTTATGGGCTAGTTGACTGCGCCCCCTTGGCAAACTGCACCGATCCGTTTAGGGACGCCCTTGCAGCAGAGCGTGCGATTCGTCGGACGCTCTTTTGCGTTTCGTCCGAGACGGTGGGTTGGGGCCTTAAAATCCTGTTAATTCCTGCCTGAGATGGGATCAGACATAAGTTGAACGCTCACCCGTTGAGCGCTTGGCGGTGTTTGGTTCCGTTGCCAATGCGGACCAAAAACCGCCGGAGCGATCCGGTTAATTGAGCGGCGAGGAAACTCGCCAAATTGGAGAAAACCTGTGGATAGAGCCCAGAAAGAGAAAGTGGTCGAGGAACTCGGCCAGATCTTTGAAAGCTCTGGCGTCGTGGTAGTTGCACACTATCAGGGCCTCACGGTTGCTAACATGCAGGATCTGCGCGGTCGCGTTCGCGAAGCGGGTGGTTCTGTGCGTGTTGCCAAGAACAAGCTCGCCAAGATTGCCCTTGATGGAACGCCTGCCGCTGGCATCGCTGACCTGATGACGGGCATGACGGTTATGGCCTATTCGGAAGACCCGGTCGCTGCTGCTAAAGCTGCGGACGAGTTTGCCAAAGAGAATGACAACTACGTCATCCTCGGCGGTGCGATGGGCGATAACATCTTGGATGCCGATGGTGTTAAAGCCGTTGCGAAGATGCCTTCCCGCGAGGAGCTTATTGCTTCCATCGTTGGTTGTATCGGCGCACCTGCCTCCAACATCGCCGGTGCCATTGGCGCGCCTGCCTCGAATATCGCTTCCATCCTTTCGACTATCGAAGAGAAGGCGGCGTAAGCACCCGTTGAGACCCCAACCCTTGTGGCGTTGGAACACATACTTACATACGGAAAAAGCAAATGGCTGATCTGAAGAAACTCGCAGAAGACATCGTTGGTCTGACCCTCCTGGAAGCCCAGGAACTGAAGACCATCCTGAAAGACGAATACGGCATCGAGCCCGCCGCTGGCGGCGCAGTAATGATGGCCGGTCCTGCTGACGGTGGCGCAGCCGCTGAAGAGCAGACCGAATTCGACGTCGTTCTGAAGAACGCCGGCGCCTCCAAGATCAACGTGATCAAGGAAGTTCGCGGCATCACGGGCCTCGGCCTGAAAGAAGCAAAAGACCTGGTCGAAGCCGGTGGCAAGATCAAAGAAGGCGTCGACAAAGCGGAAGCCGAAGACGTCAAAGCCAAGCTGGAAGCAGCTGGCGCAGAGGTCGAGCTGGCCTAATTTGGTTGGC
This sequence comes from Rhodobacteraceae bacterium M385, assembly GCA_025141835.1. Classification (NCBI taxonomy): domain Bacteria; kingdom Pseudomonadati; phylum Pseudomonadota; class Alphaproteobacteria; order Rhodobacterales; family Paracoccaceae; species Rhodobacteraceae bacterium M385. The sequence continues at coordinate 504,046 of CP081102.1, forward strand.
AGCCCCACCTGTTGGGGCGAAGAATTGGCTGGATCCGAGGGAAACCTTGGGTCCAGCCGTATCTGTCTTAGAAGACGACACCTGTAGCGGGTGCGTTTTGGTAAGGGCCCTTTTCGGAAGGGGTGTTTTCCAAGGCGATGACAATGGATCGTGCTTTGCCGGTGGGACGGCAGACAGATTGATCCGTCATGTCTTATTTCTTGCTACCCTCAGCCGGGGCCCCGACGGCATGAGGGAGGCGCGAGAAACGAAAGGTGCGATCGAACATGGCGCAAACTTACGCAGGCCAGAAACGAATCCGCAAATTCTACGGAAAAATCGACGAGGTTCTGGCAATGCCGAACCTGATCGAGGTGCAGAAGTCGTCCTACGACCTGTTCCTCAAGTCTGGTGACCAGCTAGAGCCGACAGACGGCGAAGGCATCAAAGGTGTTTTCCAGTCGGTTTTCCCGATCAAGGATTTCAACGAAACGGCAATCCTGGAGTTCGTGAAATACGAACTGGAGACGCCCAAATTCGATGTTGAGGAGTGCCAGCAGCGCGACCTCACTTACGCCGCGCCCCTGAAGGTGACGCTGCGGCTCATCGTGTTTGATATCGACGAGGACACAGGTGCCAAGTCGGTCAAAGACATCAAAGAACAAGACGTGTTCATGGGCGACATGCCCCTGATGACGCCAAACGGGACGTTCGTTGTGAACGGCACCGAGCGTGTGATCGTATCCCAGATGCACCGCTCTCCCGGCGTGTTCTTCGATCACGACAAAGGCAAGACTCACTCTTCCGGCAAGCTGCTGTTCGCTTGCCGCATCATTCCCTACCGCGGATCGTGGTTGGACTTCGAGTTTGACGCCAAAGACATCGTCTTCTCGCGCATCGACCGCCGCCGTAAATTGCCTGTCACGACTCTGCTCTACGCTTTGGGTCTGGATCAAGAAGGCATCATGGATGCCTATTACGACACGGTTAACTTTAAGTTGGTTAAGGGCGAAGGCTGGTCCACGAAGTTCTTCCCGGAACGTGTTCGTGGCACACGCCCAGTGGCCGATCTGGTGGACGCCAAGACCGGTGAAGTGATTGCCGAAGCTGGCAAGAAGGTCACCCCGCGCGCGGTCAAGAAATGGATCGAAGAGGGCGAAATCGAAAACCTGCTGGTGCCTTTCGACGGCATCATTGGTCGCTTCGCAGCTAAAGACATCATCAACGAAGAAACCGGTGCGATCTACGTCGAAGCCGGTGACGAGTTGACGTGGGAAATCGGCAAAGACGGCGAAGTCAGCGGCGGGACGCTGAAAGAGCTGATCGATGCGGGTATCACCGATATTCCAGTCCTCGACATCGATAACGTCAATGTCGGTCCCTACATGCGCAATACGCTGGCCGTGGATAAGAACCTCAACCGTGAAGGCGCGTTGATGGACATCTACCGCGTCATGCGTCCGGGTGAGCCGCCCACCGTTGAAGCGGCGTCGGCTCTGTTCGACCAGCTGTTCTTCGACAGTGAGCGTTATGACCTGTCCGCCGTGGGCCGGGTGAAGATGAACATGCGTCTCGATCTGGACGCGGAAGACACCATGCGCACCCTGCGCAAGGAAGACATCATCTCCTGCATCAAGGCGTTGGTAGAGCTGCGCGATGGCCGCGGCGACATCGATGACATTGACCACCTCGGAAACCGTCGTGTGCGTTCCGTTGGCGAGTTGATGGAAAACCAGTACCGCGTTGGCCTGCTCCGCATGGAGCGCGCGATCAAAGAGCGTATGTCCTCGGTCGAAATCGACACGGTCATGCCGCAAGACCTGATCAACGCCAAACCAGCAGCCGCTGCCGTGCGTGAGTTCTTCGGCTCTTCGCAGCTGTCGCAGTTCATGGACCAAACCAACCCGCTGTCGGAAGTCACGCACAAGCGTCGTCTTTCTGCGCTTGGGCCAGGTGGTCTGACGCGGGAACGTGCAGGCTTTGAGGTTCGCGACGTTCACCCGACCCACTACGGTCGGATGTGCCCGATTGAAACGCCTGAAGGGCCGAACATTGGTCTGATCAACTCGTTGGCCACCTACGCCCGCGTGAACAAATACGGCTTCATCGAAACGCCTTACCGCCGCGTGAACGACGCTGTGGTTTCCGATGACGTGGTCTATATGTCCGCGACGGAAGAAATGCGCCACACCGTGGCGCAGGCGAACGCGAACCTTGATGAAAACGGCAAGTTCGTGAACGACATGGTCAACACGCGGATGTCCGGCGAATACACGCTGAACCCCCGTGAAGCGATCGACCTGATCGACGTATCGCCCAAGCAGTTGGTTTCTGTCGCGGCATCGCTGATTCCGTTCCTTGAAAACGACGACGCCAACCGCGCGTTGATGGGATCGAACATGCAACGTCAGGCCGTGCCGCTTCTGCAAGCGGATGCGCCTTACGTCGGCACCGGGATCGAGGCTGTTGTGGCCAAGGACTCCGGCGCTGCGATCATGGCCAAGCGGGGCGGTGTCATCGACCAAGTCGATGCACAGCGTATCGTTATCCGGGCCACCGAAGACCTTGAGTTGGGCGATGCGGGCGTTGATATCTACCGTCTGCGCAAGTTCCAGCGGTCCAACCAGAACACCTGCATCAACCAGCGCCCGCTGGTGAAGGTGGGTGACAAAGTCCAGAAGGATGAGGTTATCGCCGACGGTCCATCCACCGACATCGGTGAACTGGCGCTCGGCAAGAACGTGATCGTCGCGTTTATGCCTTGGAACGGCTACAACTACGAAGACTCGATCCTGATTTCTGAGCGTATTTCGCGTGATGACGTCTTCACTTCGATCCACATCGAGGAATTTGAAGTCGCTGCCCGTGACACGAAGCTTGGGCCAGAAGAGATCACCCGTGACATCCCCAACGTCGGTGAGGAAGCCCTGCGCAACCTCGACGAAGCGGGCATCGTCTACATCGGCGCCGAAGTGGAGCCGGGCGATATCCTTGTGGGTAAGATCACGCCAAAGGGCGAAAGCCCGATGACGCCGGAAGAGAAACTTCTGCGCGCCATCTTTGGTGAGAAAGCTTCGGACGTTCGTGACACCTCGCTGCGCGTGAAGCCCGGCGATTACGGCACGATCGTGGAAGTGCGCGTCTTCAACCGCCACGGTGTGGAAAAGGACGAACGTGCCCTCCAGATCGAGCGGGAAGAAGTTGAGCGTCTGGCCCGTGACCGCGACGACGAGTTGGTGATCCTGGAGCGGAACATCTACGCCCGTCTGCGCGGCATGATCCTTGGCAAAACCGCTGTGAAAGGCCCCAAAGGCGTAAAAGCCGATACGGTCATCACCGAAGAGTTGCTGGACGATCAATTGTCCCGCGGTCAGTGGTGGCAGCTTGCTTTGGAAGACGAGCAGGACGCGGCCCATATCGAAGCCCTGAACCAACAGTTCGACACGCAGAAACGCGCGCTCGACCACCGGTTCGAGGACAAGGTTGAGAAGGTCCGTCGCGGCGACGATCTGCCTCCGGGTGTGATGAAGATGGTCAAAGTCTTCATCGCCGTGAAGCGCAAGCTTCAGCCTGGCGATAAGATGGCTGGTCGTCACGGGAACAAAGGTGTGATCTCGAAGGTGGTCCCAATGGAGGACATGCCATTTCTTGCGGATGGTACACCGGTTGATTTCTGTCTGAACCCACTGGGCGTTCCATCGCGGATGAACGTTGGTCAGATTCTTGAAACCCACATGGGTTGGGCCGCACGCGGCATGGGTCTGCAAATTGACGAAGCGCTGGACGAATATCGCCGCCATGGTGACCTGACCCCAGTGCGTGAAGCGCTCAAGATTGCTTACGGCGATGATGTCTACGAAGAGGCCTTCGCATCGCGTGATGAGGAATCGCTTCTGGAAGCCGCAGGCAACGTTACCAAAGGTGTTCCGATTGCAACGCCCGTCTTTGACGGCGCGAAGGAAGCGGATGTGAACGACGCGCTGATCCGCGCTGGCTTCTCCACCTCGGGTCAGTCGAAACTGTTCGACGGTCGTACCGGTGAACAGTTCGCCCGTGAAGTTACGGTGGGTGTGAAGTACCTGCTGAAATTGCACCACTTGGTGGACGACAAGATCCACGCCCGTTCCACGGGGCCGTACTCGCTTGTTACGCAGCAGCCGCTGGGTGGTAAGGCGCAGTTCGGTGGTCAGCGCTTCGGTGAGATGGAAGTTTGGGCATTGGAAGCTTACGGCGCCGCCTACACCTTGCAGGAAATGCTGACGGTGAAATCGGATGACGTGGCTGGCCGGACGAAAGTCTACGAGAGCATCGTCAAGGGTGAGGACAACTTCGAGGCCGGCGTACCGGAATCGTTCAACGTTCTCGTCAAAGAGGTCCGCGGTCTGGGCCTCAACATGGAACTCCTGGATGCAGAGGGTGAGGAGTGAGCTGAACTCCGGGCCAAGGCCCGGTCTACGGCAAACGGGTATACCGGGCTTTAGCCCGGGTGCCCCACCCAACGCGACATTCGAGGTACTAAGATGAACCAGGAACTGACAAACAACCCGTTCAACCCGCTGACGCCGCCAAAGGCATTCGACGAGATCAAGGTCTCGCTCGCTTCGCCCGAGCGCATTCTCAGCTGGTCCTACGGCGAAATTAAAAAGCCCGAGACGATCAACTATCGTACGTTCAAGCCCGAGCGTGATGGTCTGTTCTGTGCTCGGATCTTTGGCCCGATCAAAGATTACGAATGCCTTTGCGGCAAATATAAGCGGATGAAGTATCGCGGCGTTGTCTGCGAGAAATGCGGTGTGGAAGTCACGCTGCAAAAGGTCCGTCGTGAGCGTATGGGCCACATCGAACTGGCCGCGCCCGTTGCGCATATCTGGTTCCTCAAGTCGCTGCCAAGCCGCATCGGCCTGATGCTGGATATGACTCTGCGTGATCTGGAACGTATTCTTTATTTCGAGAACTATGTGGTGATCGAGCCCGGCCTGACCGACCTGCAATACGGTCAGTTGATGGGCGAAGAAGAGTTCATGGACGCCCAGGACGCCTATGGCGCCGACGCGTTCCAGGCCAACATCGGTGCGGAAGCCATCCGCGAGATGCTGTCCCAGATCGACCTCGAGTCCGAGGCCAACCAGCTGCGCGAGGACCTCAAAGAGGCCACCGGCGAGCTGAAGCCAAAGAAGATCATCAAGCGTCTGAAGATCGTTGAATCCTTCCTCGAGTCCGGTAACCGGCCCGAATGGATGGTCATGACAGTTGTACCGGTCATCCCGCCAGAGCTGCGCCCACTGGTGCCGCTGGATGGGGGCCGTTTCGCGACGTCCGACCTCAACGACCTGTATCGCCGCGTGATCAACCGGAACAACCGCCTGAAGCGTCTGATCGAACTTCGCGCGCCGGACATCATCATCCGTAACGAAAAACGGATGTTGCAGGAATCTGTCGACGCTCTGTTCGACAACGGCCGTCGTGGCCGCGTAATCACGGGTGCCAACAAGCGTCCGCTGAAATCGCTGTCCGACATGCTGAAAGGTAAGCAGGGTCGCTTCCGTCAAAACCTTTTGGGTAAGCGCGTCGACTTCTCGGGTCGTTCGGTCATTGTGACCGGTCCGGAGTTGAAGCTGCACCAGTGTGGTCTGCCGAAGAAGATGGCGTTGGAACTGTTCAAGCCGTTCATCTATTCGCGCCTTGAAGCCAAGGGCCTGTCTTCCACCGTGAAGCAAGCCAAGAAGCTGGTCGAGAAAGAGCGTCCCGAGGTTTGGGACATCCTCGACGAGGTGATCCGTGAGCATCCGGTTCTGCTGAACCGTGCGCCCACGCTGCACCGTCTTGGCATTCAGGCGTTCGAGCCGGTTCTGATCGAAGGTAAAGCGATCCAGCTTCACCCGCTGGTCTGTTCCGCGTTCAACGCCGACTTCGACGGCGATCAGATGGCCGTGCACGTGCCGCTTTCGCTGGAAGCACAGCTTGAAGCCCGCGTTCTGATGATGTCCACGAACAACGTTCTGTCGCCTGCAAACGGCGCGCCGATCATTGTTCCGTCGCAGGATATGATCTTGGGCCTCTACTACGTCACGCTTGCGCGTGAGGGCATGGTTGGCGAAGGCATGATCTTCTCTGACGTGGACGAAGTGCGTCACGCGCTGGATGCTGGTGAAATCCACCTGCACTCCAAGATCACCGCGCGTCTTCCTCAGATCGATGACGAAGGCAACGAGTACCTGAAACGGTTTGAAACAACGCCGGGTCGTGTGCTTCTGGGTGCGCTTCTGCCGCTGAACGCGAAAGCGCCGTTTGATTTGGTGAACCGTCTTCTGCGGAAGAAAGAGGTGCAGCAGGTCATCGACACCGTCTACCGTTATTGCGGTCAGAAAGAGTCGGTTATCTTCTGTGACCAGATCATGACCATGGGCTTCCGTGAAGCGTTCAAGGCCGGCATCTCGTTCGGTAAGGACGACATGGTTATCCCTGACACCAAATGGGAGCTGGTTGATGAGGCCCGCGACCAGGTGAAAGAGTTCGAACAGCAGTACATGGACGGCCTGATCACTCAGGGTGAAAAGTACAACAAGGTCATCGACTCGTGGTCGAAGGTGAACGACAAAGTCACCGACGCCATGATGGGCACGATCTCGGCCTCCAAGCGGGACGAGAACAATGCCGAGATGGAGCCGAACTCGGTCTACATGATGGCTCACTCCGGTGCGCGTGGCTCGGTCACCCAGATGAAGCAGTTGGGCGGCATGCGCGGCCTGATGGCCAAGCCGAACGGCGAGATCATCGAGACGCCGATTATCTCGAACTTTAAAGAAGGCCTGACCGTTCTCGAATACTTCAACTCCACCCACGGTGCTCGTAAGGGTCTGTCGGATACGGCGTTGAAAACAGCGAACTCGGGTTACCTGACACGTCGTCTTGTGGACGTGGCGCAGGACTGCATCGTGCGTATGGACGATTGTGGGACTGAGAACACGATCAAAGCCGAAGCGGCTGTCAACGACGGTGAAGTCGTGGCGTCTTTGGCTGAGCGTATTCTGGGCCGGACCGCCGGTGAGGATGTCTTCATTCCGGGTACGGATGAGATCATCGTCGCCAAGGGTGAGCTGATCGACGAACGTAAAGCCGATGCGGTGGAAGCCGCTGGCGTCACCACCATGCAAATGCGTTCGCCGCTGACCTGTGAAGCGGAAGAGGGCGTTTGCGCCACCTGCTACGGTCGTGACCTTGCACGCGGTACGAAGGTGAACACCGGCGAAGCCGTGGGCATCATCGCGGCGCAGTCGATTGGTGAGCCGGGCACACAGCTGACGATGCGGACGTTCCACATCGGCGGCGTTGCGCAAGGTGGCCAGCAGTCGTTCCAAGAGGTGAACGTCGACGGTAAGGTCGAGTTCCGCAACGCGAACTTGCTGACCAATGCGGCTGGCGAGAACGTCGTGATGGGCCGGAACATGGTTCTGGCGATCATGGACGATCAAGGTGCAGAACGCGCCTCGTTCAAGCTTGGCTACGGTACCAACGTTCTTGTGCAAGAAGGCGCAATGGTTACCCGTGGCGACCGTCTGTTCGAATGGGATCCCTATACCCTGCCGATCATCGCGGAAGCAGCGGGTCAGGCGAAGTTCGTTGACCTTATCTCCGGTATTTCGATCCGGGATGAGACCGATGACGCGACAGGCATGACCCAGAAGATCGTCTCGGACTGGCGCACGGCCCCCAAAGGCAATGAGCTGAAGCCCGAGATCATCATCGCCGATGCCGATGGCGAACCGATGCGGAATGAGCAGGGTAACCCTGTGATCTACACCATGTCGGTGGATGCGATTTTGTCGATCGAAGAAGGTCAGGCCGTCAAAGCCGGTGACGTGATCGCTCGTATCCCACGGGAAGGCGCGAAGACGAAGGACATTACCGGTGGTCTGCCGCGTGTTGCTGAACTCTTCGAAGCCCGTCGTCCTAAGGACCACGCAATCATCGCGGAAATCGATGGCTACGTGAAATTTGGCCGCGACTTCAAGAACAAGCGTCGGATCGGCATTGTTCCTGCGGATGAAAGCCAAGAGTCCGTGGAATACATGGTGCCTAAGGGTAAGCACATTCCTGTAGCCGAAGGCGACTTCGTGCAGGTTGGTGATTACATCATGGACGGCAACCCCGCGCCGCACGACATTCTTGCCGTGTTGGGTGTGGAGGCTCTGGCCGACTACATGATCGCAGAGGTGCAGGACGTGTACCGTCTTCAGGGCGTGAAGATTAACGATAAACACATCGAGGTTATCGTTCGTCAGATGCTTCAGAAGTGGGAAATCCAGGACTCCGGTGAAACCACGCTGCTCAAGGGCGAGCATGTCGACAAGGCCGAGTTCGTGGCTGCCAACGAGAAGGCCATCCGTGACGGTCGCCGTCCGGCACAGGGGGAACCGATCCTTCTGGGTATCACCAAGGCGTCGCTGCAAACCCGCAGCTTCATCTCTGCCGCGTCCTTCCAGGAAACAACGCGCGTGCTGACCGAAGCTTCGGTTCAGGGCAAGCGGGACAAACTGGTTGGCCTGAAAGAAAACGTCATCGTGGGTCGTCTGATCCCGGCGGGCACCGGTGGTGCGACACAGGAAGTCGAGCGCATCGCCAAGTCGCGTGACCAAGTGGTTGTTGATGCGGCGCAAGCCGAAGCAGCCGCCGCCGCCGCACTGGCCGCCCCTGTTGTGGAAGAACCCACAGCAGAAGGTGACGCAGCCGAATAAGGCTTTGCCTCAGAAAGAATTGAAGACGCCCCGTTGGAAACAGCGGGGCGTTTTTGTGTGGAAATGGGGCGAGGGGCTGTTAAAGTTCTTGAAATGTTCCTTCCCGGAGACTCCCATGGCCAGCGACCAAAATCCCCCCATCGACTATATAGAATTCACCTCGCCTGAGGTGGAGAAGACGCAAGAATTCTTCACCAAGGCTTTCGGCTGGACCTACATCGACTACGGCCCCGACTACAAAGACATCCAAGGCGCGGGCCTTGGCGGCGGGATCGAACGCGGCGCAACTCGCGCCCCATTGCCGGTTCTCAAGGCCGATGATCTGGAAGCCATGCTGGACCGCGTAAAGGCCGCAGGGGCCGAGATCACGAAAGACATCTTTGAATTCCCCGGCGGGCGCCGGTTCCAGTTCCGGGAACCAGGCGGCACCGAGATGGCGGTTTGGACCACGGTCGGAGACGATCATGGATGAGTTGGCGCAGGTGGCTGAGGCAGTGAAAGCCCTCGCACGCGACATTGCACCCGAGGTTGAGTGTGTCTCCAAATATGGCGGAGAGGTTTTCGTCCCCAACCCCACAGCGCCGAAGCGCTTTGTGGGGGGCGTGTTTATCTACAAGGAACATCTGTCGGTCGAGTTTTCCGATGGGGCCAACTTCGATGATCCCCTCGGGTTACTGCAAGGCAAAGGCGAGGCGCGCAGGCATTTGAAGTTGCACAATCTGGCTGAGATCTCAGAGAAATCCGTTGCCGGCTTTCTGCGCCAAGCCTTCGACTAGGTTACAGGGGATTCCCCAAAGCGAACAATTCGCCTAACTTCTGCCGTAACGGCCGGGTAGGGGCATTTTATGAGTGCAGTGAACAAGATCATCGGCGTGTGCCGCTTCTCGTATTTGGGCGATGCGGGCTTTCGCACCTTGAAGGGCGGGGCAGAGGAGGCGGCCAAAGTGCTTTACGCGCCGGGCCGGATGCAGCGCCGTTTCGCGTATTTCGAAAACATTTGTTTGCCGTCCTTGGCCGTGCAAACCGACCCCGACTTCACCCTTGTCGCGTTGATCGCTGACACGATGCCGTTCCATTTCCGCAAACGCCTGAAACGGTTGGCCGAAAAGTACCCTTTCCTGCGCATTGCGACGCTTGAAGCCGCGGGGCCCCTCAACTCTACCCGGCGGGCCTTCCGGCGTGGCTTGGACGAGGAGGAAGCAGACTTCATCACCGGGTTCAGGCTCGATGACGATGACGCCGTGGGCATTGATTACATCGAGCGCACGAGAGAGATTTCCGACAACCTGATCAAGCTTGGGTGGGCCACCGCCGAGGTGCCTGCGGCCGTATGCTTCCATCGGGGCATTTACTGGGACATGAAACGCGATGAGGATCAGTTCTGGGATTACTCCGAGCCGCAGCCTTTGGGCCTTGCGGCAGCAATGATCCACCATCCTGACAGCCAACATAACATCTACCGCTGGAACCATCGAAAGCTGGCCTGCAACGCGCGATGCTGGATTGATCCCCACGAATATATGTTTGTGCGCACGCTTCACGGACACAACGATAGCGACCGGTCCATTCCGCCCGGCGCACGGCAATTGCCCGATTGGCAGGCCCGTAAGTTGTTTCGCGAACGCTTTGGCCTGAACCCCAAGCGGCTGCTTCCGATGATGAAAAAGCTGCAAGAAGAGGGCTCCGGCATGGCCCGGCAACTGGCCGCAGAGGCGCGGGCGGATATGGACCAACCGGATGTGGGCGGCGACGAATGACACCCAACCTGAAGGGTGCGTGCCTGATGATGGCCAGCATGGCGTCGTTCACCATGAACGACGCTGTGGTGAAGCTCATCACCGAAGATGTGCCTCTGTTCCAGTTCGTGCTGATCCGGGGCCTGTTGACGACGGCTCTGATGGCGGCCACGGCCTATGCCTTTGGTGGTCTTAGCCTGCGCATCCCCCGCGCCGACCGGCCCCGCGTGGCCCTGCGCACCTTCTTCGAAATCGGCTCGATGGTCGCGTTCCTGTCGGCTTTGGTGAACATGCCCATCGCAAACGCCACCGCGATCCTTGCGGCCTTGCCCCTGTCCATCACTGTCGGCGCTGCCGTGTTTTTTGGCGAGCCTTTGGGCTGGCGCAGGATCACTGCGACCTTGATCGGCGCGGTGGGGGTATTGATGATCGTGCAGCCCGGCACGGATGGCTTCAACGCCCATTCCCTGTGGGCTTTGGTGGCGGTCGTCTTGGTCACGGGCCGGGATCTGGTCACCCGTGGGTTTAGCGATGACGTGCCCTCCATGGGCGTCGCTGTCATCACCGCCTTCGCGGTCAGCCTTGTGGGCGGCGTGCTTTCCACGCGTGAGGCTTGGGTTGCGTTTGACGGCTATAGCCTTGTGTTGCTTATGCTGGCCTCGGTTCTGATTATCGGGGGATACGTCTTCTCGATACTTGTGATGCGAGTGGGCGAAGTCTCGGTCGTGGCGCCGTTCCGATACTCGGCGTTGGTGTTCGCGCTGATCCTTGGATTGGTGATCTTTAGCGAATGGCCCAATGGCCTCGCCCTTTGTGGTGCATTGATCGTGGTAGCTACGGGCATCTACACGCTGATCCGCGAACAGCGCTTATCAAGGAGGCAAACCCTTGGCTGAAGGTGTGCAAATCCAAGGGCTGTGCCGCTTCTCGTTCCCTTGCACCGGGGGCTTCAAGAAGTACCACGAAAGCCTAGAGGACCGGCGAGCCGCGCTTTACGCGCCCAAGCGGTTGGACGAGCGGACGCTGTGGTTCGAGCATATCTTTCTGCCGCCCCTACGGGCGCAAACCGACAAGGATTTCACGCTTCATCTGTTGTTGGGAGAGGACTTTCCTGATCCGTGGCGGTCCCGTGTGGAAGCCGCGATTGCCGATGTGCCTCAGGTACAGGCCCACTGGCGAGAGCCGGGCGATCACCGGGCGATATGCCGCGATGTGATGTGGGGTGGCCGCGATGGTTCGCGGGCCGTGGTGGCCGAGTTCCGGCTGGACGATGACGACGCTGTCGCGGTGGACTACGTGCAGCAGCTTCGGCGCAGTTGGGGCAAGGTCGCGCGCTTAGCGAACTTCCACGGCCGAGTGGCCTTGGACCACGGCAAAGGCATGGTGTTGGAGGCGCAGGGTGACGGCACGATCAAGCCCCATGTGCTTAATACCCATTGCTGGTCAGCGGGGCTGGCGATCTATCTGAAGCCCGATGATGAGGCGATCATCATGGACTTTCCCCATCACAAAATCTGGGCACGGGTGCCGTTTGTGAACTTGACCGATAGCGTAATGTTCATACGCGGCGATCACGCCCATAACGATGCGAAAACCCCTTTCGGGGCCGGACAGCCAATTCCCATGAAGGCCGAGGACATCGCCCCGCTGATCCAGCGGCGCTTTGCGATTGATTTGCCCCGGTTCGAAGCTGAATGGCACGGCCTGACCGCTTGAACGGGTGGCGCTGTTGACAGGGTAGGCGACTCCACCTATACGGCGCGCATCTGGCTAGGACGCAACTCGTGTCCCGTAATGCCAAACTACAGTTCTGAGTGGCCACGATCCGGGCAATTTAAGCGCCTTGATCCTCTGGAAATTCCTCCGCGGCGTCCTCCAGGTAGGGAAGGGACCACGCGGTTTTGGTGTTGTCTATGTGGTTTGGCCACGCATGGGACACCAGACATAAAGATGAGCAAACCGGGGAGACCCCATGCCAACGATCCAACAGCTGATCCGCAAGCCGCGGCAGCCTAAAGTAAAACGCTCCAAGTCTCAGCACATGGAAGGCTGCCCGCAGAAGCGCGGCGTCTGCACACGTGTTTATACAACGACTCCAAAGAAGCCGAACTCGGCTATGCGGAAAGTTGCGAAGGTTCGTCTGACGAACGGCTTCGAGGTCATCAGCTACATCCCCGGTGAAAGCCACAACCTTCAGGAGCACTCTGTGGTTCTGATCCGTGGCGGTCGAGTAAAAGACCTTCCCGGTGTGCGTTACCACATCCTGCGCGGTGTACTCGACACGCAAGGCGTTAAAGACCGCCGCCAGCGTCGTTCGAAGTACGGCGCCAAGCGCCCCAAATAAGGAGAGCAGCAGATGTCACGTCGTCACGCCGCCGAGAAACGCCAGGTTCTGCCAGACGCCAAATTTGGCGATATGGTCCTGACCAAATTCATGAACAACCTGATGATCGACGGCAAAAAGTCCGTCGCTGAGCGGATTGTTTACAACGCCTTCGATCGTGTTGAAGGCAAGTTGAAGCGCGCCCCCGTGGAAGTTTTCCACGAAGCGCTTGAAAACATCAAACCCGCCGTGGAAGTCCGCTCCCGCCGTGTGGGTGGTGCCACCTATCAGGTGCCCGTTGATGTGCGCCCCGAGCGCCGCGAAGCATTGGCCATCCGTTGGTTGATCAACGCGTCCCGCGCCCGGAACGAGAACACCATGGAAGAGCGTCTGGCCGGTGAGCTGGTTGATGCGGTCAACATGCGTGGTTCCGCCGTTAAAAAGCGCGAAGACACCCACAAGATGGCCGACGCCAACCGCGCGTTCAGCCACTACCGCTGGTAATAATTCGGCGCCGGTTCATCCCGGCGCTGACAAGCGATCAGGCGGCCCCAACCGGGGGCCGCTTCCCCGTTTAAACTTTAGTCTTAGGACAACCCATGGCACGCGATTATCCTCTCGAGCGCTACCGTAACTTCGGAATTATGGCCCACATTGATGCGGGCAAAACAACCTGTTCCGAGCGGATTCTGTATTACACAGGTAAATCCCACAACATCGGTGAGGTGCACGATGGTGCAGCCACGATGGACTGGATGGAGCAGGAGCAGGAGCGTGGCATCACGATCACCTCCGCTGCGACCACCACGTTCTGGGAGCGGACAGAAAACGGCACCGAAGCCGATTCTGAAAAGCACCGTCTGAACATCATCGACACCCCCGGCCACGTTGACTTCACCATTGAGGTTGAGCGTTCCTTGGCCGTTCTCGACGGCGCGGTTTGCGTGCTGGACGCGAACGCCGGTGTTGAGCCTCAGACTGAAACGGTTTGGCGTCAGGCCGACCGCTACAAAGTTCCTCGGATGGTGTTCGTCAACAAGATGGACAAGATCGGCGCGGACTTCTTCAACTGCGTTCACATGATCGAAGACCGCACTGGCGCCCGCGCCATCCCCGTCGGCGTGCCAATCGGCGCCGAGACGGAGCTGGAAGGCCTGGTTGACCTCGTGACCATGGAAGAGTGGCTGTGGCAGGGTGAAGACCTTGGCGCGTCCTGGGTGAAGGCGCCGATCCGCGCCGAGCTCCAAGACATGGCCAACGAATGGCGTGCGAAGATGATCGAAGCCGCCGTCGAGCAAGACGACGACGCGATGGAAGCCTACCTGATGGAAGGCACCGAGCCCGACGTTCCAACCCTGCGCGCCTTGCTGCGTAAGGGCACGCTCGCCATGGCATTCGTTCCCGTTCTGGGCGGTTCCGCATTCAAGAACAAAGGCGTGCAGCCCCTGCTGAACGCTGTTGTTGACTACCTGCCGAGCCCGCTCGATGTGGTTGACTACATGGGCTTTAAGCCCGGCGACGAAGAAGAAGTTCGGAACATCGCTCGCCGTGCCGACGACGACATGGCCTTCTCGGGCCTGGCGTTCAAAATCATGAACGACCCCTTCGTGGGCTCCTTGACCTTTGTCCGGATCTACTCCGGTCAGCTGCGCAAGGGCGACAACATGATCAACTCGACCAAAGGCAACAACGAGCGCGTTGGTCGAATGATGATGATGCACTCCAACAACCGCGAAGAGATCGAAGAGGCATTCGCCGGCGACATCATCGCGTTGGGTGGCCTGAAGAACACGACGACCGGTGACACGCTTTGCGACAAGAACGACCCCGTTGTTCTGGAAACGATGACGTTCCCCGATCCAGTGATCGAGATCGCCGTTGAGCCCAAGACGAAAGCGGACCAAGAGAAAATGGCGATGGCGCTTCAGCGCTTGTCGGCAGAAGACCCCTCTTTCCGCGTTGAGACTGATTTGGAATCCGGCCAGACCATTATGCGTGGTATGGGCGAACTCCACCTCGACATTCTCGTCGATCGCATGAAGCGTGAGTTCAAGGTTGAAGCCAACATCGGTGCGCCTCAGGTGGCTTACCGTGAGACGATCGGCCACGAAGTCGAGCATACCTACACCCACAAGAAACAGTCGGGTGGTTCGGGTCAGTACGCTGAAGTCAAACTGCTCATCTCTCCAACGGAGCCGGGCGAAGGTTACTCGTTCGAATCCAAGATCGTTGGTGGTGCTGTTCCAAAAGAATACATCCCCGGCGTCGAGAAGGGCATCAAGTCCGTCATGGACAGCGGTCCGCTTGCGGGCTTCCCCGTGATCGACTTCAAGGTGCAACTGCTGGACGGTAAGTTCCACGACGTTGACTCCTCGGTTCTCGCATTTGAAATCGCATCCCGCATGGGTATGCGTGAAGGGATGCGGAAAGCGGGCGCCAAGCTGCTCGAGCCTATCATGAAGGTCGAGGTCATTACGCCAGAGGATTACACCGGTGGTATCATCGGCGACCTCACATCGCGTCGTGGTCAGGTTCAGGGTCAAGATACGCGCGGCAATGCCATCGCGATCGACGCCTTTGTTCCGCTGGCCAACATGTTCGGCTACATCAACACCCTGCGTTCCATGTCTTCGGGCCGCGCGCAGTTCTCGATGCAGTTCGATCACTACGAACCCGTTCCGCAGAACATCTCGGACGAGATCCAAGCGAAATACGCCTAAGTGGCGGGGCGGATCGTCCGCCCGCCCCACCCAACTGGGCCCTCGCGCCCGAGATCAAATTAAGGAGGCCATCCCATGGCAAAGGAAAAGTTTGAACGCTCTAAGCCGCATGTGAACATCGGCACGATTGGTCACGTTGACCACGGCAAGACGACGCTGACGGCGGCGATCACCAAGCAGTTTGGTGACTTCCGCGCGTATGACGAGATTGACGGTGCGCCCGAAGAGAAAGCGCGCGGGATCACCATCTCGACGGCGCACGTTGAGTACGAGACGGAGACCCGTCATTACGCGCACGTAGACTGCCCAGGCCACGCTGACTATGTGAAGAACATGATCACCGGTGCGGCTCAGATGGACGGCGCGATCTTGGTGGTTAACGCCGCTGACGGTCCTATGCCCCAGACGCGCGAGCACATCCTGCTCGGTCGTCAGGTCGGCATTCCGTACATGGTTGTTTACATGAACAAAGTTGACCAGGTTGACGACGAGGAGCTGCTGGAGCTCGTGGAAATGGAAATCCGCGAACTGCTGTCTTCCTACGAGTACCCTGGCGACGACATTCCTGTGATCCCTGGTTCGGCTCTGGCCGCTCTGGAAGACCGCGACGATGCGATCGGCAAAGACTCCATCGCCAAGCTGATGGCGGCTGTGGACGATTACATCCCGACGCCCGCGCGCGCCGTGGACCAGCCGTTCCTGATGCCGATCGAAGACGTGTTCTCGATCTCTGGCCGTGGCACGGTTGTGACCGGTCGTGTTGAGCGTGGCGTGATCAACGTCGGCGAAGAAATCGAGATCGTGGGCATCCGCGACACCACCAAGACGACTTGCACGGGCGTTGAAATGTTCCGCAAGCTTCTGGACCGTGGTGAGGCGGGCGACAACATCGGCGCGCTGCTGCGTGGTGTTGACCGTGAGGGCGTTGAGCGCGGGCAGATTCTCTGCAAGCCGGGTTCTGTCAAGCCGCACACGAAGTTCGAAGCCGAGGCGTATATCCTGACCAAGGAAGAGGGTGGCCGTCACACGCCGTTCTTCGCCAACTACCGTCCTCAGTTCTACTTCCGTACCACGGACGTAACGGGCACGGTTGAGCTCCCAGCGGGCACCGAGATGGTGATGCCGGGCGACAACCTGAAGTTCAACGTTGAGCTGATCGCCCCAATCGCGATGGAAGACGGCCTGCGCTTTGCCATCCGTGAAGGTGGCCGGACCGTTGGTGCTGGTGTTGTTGCGAAGATCATCGAGTAACCGCGACTTTTCCTAAGAAAAGTCTGCGGAGTGGGCCTTGGGTGGCAGTGTCTTTTGGAAACCAAAAGATCACGAGAGCCCGAGGCATCACCCGGTAGAAATAGAAAAGGCCGCCCCGAACCGGGCGGCCTTTTTCATGGAAGGGCCGTCGAGGGTTTTGAACAGCGGCGGGAAAAGGCGCTCTTGCTGAAGCTAAACAAGCCGGCCCACACCGTTGAAGCTGGGACGGCCCTCGCCAAAAGCGGGGGCCTTGTTCCATGCCTCCCCCCAAACGGCACGCACCGCCTCTCCCTTCATCTTGGCAAATACACCTCCCCCCGGAGGGCCCCTCACCACACGGCAATACGCCTCCAAAAAGGACGCGCCGCGGCGGATAAGCCGTGACCTGCTTCCCTGAGAAGTCCGCCGCAGTCAGGCGGCTTTCTCAGTGGCGGACTGAAGGTTCAACCGGCGGCGCGGCCTCGGCGGTCGGTTGCTTTGTGCACCGCGACAACAACAGGGTTTCAAACGCCGCGAAAACGCGGTTCATGGGGGCCTTCTTGTAGGGAAAGGTGCGCTCGCAATCCATGTCGTGGACGATCAATGCGTTGTCTGCCTCAAAGAGGATCAGGTTGCCCGCCGCGTCCTCGGCGCAATCAATGCCGAAATAGTCCAGACCAAGGGCAGCTGCCAGAAGCTCAAAAGTCGCTGCGTGGCGCTTCCCGATGCCCGTCGCGAACCCAGCCATGAACGCGGCTTCCTCTTGGCGCTTTTCTTCGGAGGCGGCCATGTTCGCGTTCATGTACCAGACATTCCACTGATCCGAGACTGCCATGTGACATGGATAGGCTTTTCCGTCGATGACGATGATGCGGTACTTACGGAAACACCTATCGGTGGGCGAGGCGTAGTCAATGAATTCGCTTACATAGAACGCTTTTTCGGGCCGGTCGGAGAGGTAGCTCAGGAAATCTTTGCGGGTCTCGATCTTCCGCAAACCGTGCCCGGCATGGGAGCCTTCAGGGCGCACCACGAAGGGATAGCTGCCAATGCCACCCCAATCATGATCGCCCTCCCTCAACGCCAGGGTCAGGTCATGGCGGGCCCAGAGCGCCGTTTGGGGCAGATGCAGCCCGGGCACGTCAGCGAAAAGATCGGGGAGGAGATCGCGCTTGGGCTTTACGAGAATTGGGGGCAGGTTGATTACGGTCGTGTCGCTAAGGGCGCTGATGGCGCGTACGGTGGCGAAGAACTTGTCAGCATCTGCCCCATCGGCAGGCGCTGCGCAGAAGGCGACGTCGTGGCGAGGCGGAACTTGCAGGTTGGAGTCGTCAAGATCCGGGTAGAAAGTGACCACATCAAAGGTGTCGTTATGAAGTAGGAACTCTATAGGGGTGTTGCCGCCCATATGTAGGGACGCTGCATAGACCAAAAGCGTTTTGCGCGGAGCCTTGCTTCGATGGGTTCGAAACACCCGGCATGATGACAGCGCCTCTGCCTGATGTTCCAACCCTTCGGCCCGATTGCCAAGCAATTGCTCGACCGTGGAAAGGTCCATCAAGGCTCCGGCACGGGTTTGCGCATGGGCGGTCAGGGCGGCAAGTTCATCCCGGAAGGGGATAAGGTCGACCCCTTCATAGGCGAATTTGGTTAAGGCGGCTGTTCCCAGCTTTGTTTGAGGTTCCATTCTGGCTCCTATCCAAGTGGAGACAGGCTGGCAGAGAACTCTTAATGATTGGTTGATCCTCCGTGGGCCACTCTGGGGATTTCCGCGTCGGCGCGAAAAGTAGTGCGCGGTGCACAGACCCCTTGCCAGCCCTCGCGACTCCGCCTATACGCGCGCTATCCAACGGGGTGCGCCGAGTGCGCGCCCTCTTTTGTTGGTCAGAAACTATCTACGCGCACCTCTGGTGCGACAGACGCGATGAGGGTTTGCGATGAGCGCCGGTCCTCCTCTCCGATCTAGGCCCTAACTAAAGGGTGATGTCACATGGCAGTTAGCCAGAACATCCGCATTCGCCTTAAGGCGTTTGACTACCGGGTTCTCGATGCTTCCACGCAGGAAATCGTGAACACCGCAAAGCGCACAGGCGCACAGGTTCGCGGACCCATCCCGCTTCCCAACAAGATCGAAAAGTTCACGGTTCTCCGTGGCCCGCACGTGGACAAGAAGTCCCGCGATCAGTGGGAAATCCGTACGCACAAGCGTCTTTTGGACATTGTTGATCCGACCCCCCAGACCGTGGACGCGCTGATGAAGCTCGACCTCGCCGCTGGTGTGGATGTCGAGATCAAGGTTTAAGGAGGGCTACTGAACATGTTGCGCTCTGGTGTAATCGCGAAGAAGGTCGGGATGACCCGCCTCTTCATGGAAGACGGCAAGCAGATTCCTGTGACCGTTCTTCAGATGGAAAAAGTTCAGGTTGTGGCCAAGAAAACCACTGACACGGATGGCTATACAGCCGTTCAGCTCGGTGCAGGCACAGCAAAAGCCAAGCGGACGTCTGCGCCTATGCGCGGTCACTTCGCAAAGGCCAACGTAGAGCCCAAGCGCAAGCTTGTGGAATTCCGCGTCGATGCTGAAAACCTGATCGAAGTTGGCGAAGAAATCATCGCCGATCATTACTTTGAAGGTCAGTTCGTGGACGTCACGGGCACCTCGATTGGTAAAGGCTTTGCCGGTGCCATGAAGCGGCACAACTTCGGCGGCCTGCGTGCAACGCACGGTGTGTCGATCTCTCACCGTTCGCACGGCTCTACAGGTCAGTGTCAGGATCCCGGCCGCGTCTTCAAAGGTAAGAAGATGGCAGGTCACATGGGTGCGGCACGTGTTACCACGCAAAACCTTCAGGTTGTGCGCACGGACACGGATCGCGGCTTGATCATGATCAAAGGCGCCGTTCCAGGCTCCAAAGGTGGTTGGGTGACAGTCAAGGACGCGGTCAAGAAGGCATTCCCTGAGAACGCCATTCTGCCCGCAGCCCTGCGTTCCGCCGCTGAAGAAGCCGCAAAAGCAGCCGAAGAGGCCGCCGCAGCAGCCGCAGCTGAAGAAGCAGCAGCAGCCGCTGAAGCCGCCGCCGCTGAGCAAGCAGCGATGGAGGCCGCTGAGGCTGACGCACCTGCTGGCGATGCAGAACAGAAGGACGGTGAATGATATGAAAGTCGACGTTATCAAACTTGACGGCGCCAAAGCCGGCTCGGTCGACCTGGACGAGGCCCTGTTCGGGCTGGAGCCACGCGCCGATATCCTGCACCGTGTCGTCCGCTGGCAGCGTAACAACGCACAAGCCGGTACGCACAAGGTGAAAACGCGCCGCGAGGTTAGCTACTCCACCAAGAAGATCTATCGCCAGAAAGGCACCGGCGGCGCTCGCCACGGCGCGCGTTCTGCACCGATCTTCCGTGGGGGCGGTGTCTACAAGGGCCCAACGCCCCGTAGCCACGGCCACGAGCTGACCAAGAAGTTCCGCAAGCTGGGTCTGCGCCACGCGCTGTCCGCTAAAGCCGCGGAAGGCCGTTTGGTCATCATCGAGTCCATCGCGATGGACGACGCCAAAACCTCTGCTCTGGCCAAACAGGTCAAAGAGATGGGTTGGAAGCGCGCGTTGATCATCGACGGCTCGGACGTGGATGCAAACTTCGCTCAGGCGGCACGCAACATCGATGGTCTCGATGTGCTGCCAACCATGGGCGCCAACGTCTATGACATCCTCAAGCGTGACACGCTCGTGATCACCAAAGCGGGTGTCGAAGCACTGGAGGCTCGGTTGAAATGAGCGCTGACGCAAAACATTACGACGTGATCCGCAAGCCGCTGATCACCGAGAAAACCACAATGGCATCTGAGAACGGCGCCGTGGTCTTCGAAGTGGCCATCGACAGCAACAAGCCACAGATCAAAGAGGCCGTTGAAGCCGTCTTTGGTGTGAAGGTGAAGGCCGTGAACACGACCATCACCAAAGGCAAAGTCAAGCGTTTCCGGGGCCAGCTTGGCACCCGTAAGGACGTGAAAAAGGCCTATGTGACGCTGGAAGAAGGCAACACGATCGACGTGAGCACTGGCCTGTAATCACACGGCCCTTGTGACACGATTTGCTATCTTAAACCCGCCAGCCCTTCCGGTTGGCGGGTTTTTCATTTCGCCCAAGCACCGCCAGCTACGGCGCGGGTTTGAACTGCCGTATATTATTGTCCTTTGGTGGGGTATCGCCGTAACTATTATGGGCGACCGAAGAAGGAAGGGCCTCCCCATGCGCTATCTCGCATCACTCCTAGCGATTGTGTTTTGCTTGCTCTCCGTTGGGCAGACCCATGCGCAAGACGAAGGCCTGCACTTCCTGACGATCGACCGCCCCCCGTTCTCTTATCTGGACGACGGCAATGCCGAGGGCTTCAGCATTGATTTGATGCGGCAGATTTCCAGCGCCATGGGCCAAGAGGTGCGTTTCACTTTTGTCGATGAATTCTCGCAATTGCTGGACGGTGTGGCCAATGGGGACGCCGATGGCGCGGTGGCCAATATCTCGATCACGTCAGAGCGAGAGGCGTTGCTCGATTTCAGCCGCCCAATCTTCGGCAGCGGCCTGAAGATCCTTGTTTCGGGCGCCGCCAATGGGGCGAGCATCTGGGACGTGGTTTTCCGGTGGGAGCTTCTGGCCCTGATCCTTGCCGGATTTGGGATGCTGTTCGTGCTTGGTATGTTGATGTGGGTGCTGGAACGCAAACATCAGGATTACTTCAAGGACAACGCACGCGACGCCATGTTCCCGTCGTTCTGGTGGGCGCTTAACCTTGTTATCAATGGTGGGTTTGAGGTGAATGTACCCCGCAGCATTCTGGGACGTCTTCTGGCCGTGGTCATGGTTGTCTCTAGCCTGTTCGTCGTGTCCTTGTTTGTGGCAAGCATCACGGCGTCACTCACGGTGGAGGCGATCAGCGGCTCGATCCAATCCCTAGACGACCTGCGTGGGCGCCGGGTAGGCACGACCCAAGGCTCCACTGCGAGCCTGTTCCTGGATGAGCGTGACGTGACCCACACGGGCTACGGCACTTTCACTGATCTGATGGACGCGTTCGAGGCCGAGGAGCTGGACGCCGTCGTCTTTGATGGGCCGATCCTGGAATATTACCTGACGCAGTCCCCCGGGGTTCAGGCTTATTTGTTGGAGCGCCTGTTCCGCCCCCAAGATTACGGTATCGCCTTCGCGCAGGGCAGTGACCTGCGCGAGCCGGTCAACCGCGCCCTCCTTCGGTTGTCGGAGGCCGGAGAGTATCAGGACCTGCGCCAACAGTGGTTCGGCACTGCGCCGTAACCGGCCGCGGGAGATCTCACTGAGTAGCCGATATGGAAGCCCCGATGCGCAGGACGCGCGACCGGGGCTTTTTCGTGCGCTTACCCGACTAATTGGCCCGCCTCGGGCACCCAATGGAACTCCGCATCGCCCGTGCCCGGCGCGACGTAGCCTGTGGCGGGGAAGGGCATGTGGTAGCCGATGGCGGGAATACGGTCTGCGGCAATCATGCCAAGGATATTGCGGCGCGATGCGGCGGCGGCTTCCTTGTCGGCGTCAAAGCGCACCTCCCAATCGGGACGGGCCAGGGACCAGACCGGGTGGTTGGCAAGGTCAGCAAAAATCGCCAGACCAGCGCCGTTGCTTTCTAGTCGGTAAACCATATGTCCCGGCGTGTGACCAAAGGCGTTCAGGCCCGTTACCCCTGTCACCACATCGCCGCCGTCCCCGATGAAGGTCATCTGGTCGGCGAAGGGGCGTACGTTGCTTTCAAACCCGCCATTCTCGGCTCCGGCCCAGTAGTCAAACTCGGTCTGGCCGGTGACATAGCGGGCGTTGGCGAAGGTGGGCGCGCCGTCGTTCATCAGCCCGCCAAAGTGGTCGCCGTGCATGTGGGTCAGCACCACTACATCGACCTGATCGGGCGTATAGCCCGCCGAGGCAATCGCCGCCGTGGTCGCCGCTGCGTTCAGACCCGCGTCAAACAAGATGAGTTCGTTTCCGGTGTTGACCATCGTGGGGGTGAAGAAGAACTGCGAGACTTCGGTGGACAGGAAGTTGGCGGCGCTGACCTCGGCAAAGGTGTCGGCGTCTACGTTCATGCCGAAGATGCCCTGCGGCTCCTCCCTTGGGGTGGTGCCTGCAAGGATGGTGGTGACCTCGAATGCGCCAATGGTGAAACGGCGATGCTGTGCGAAGCTGTTGCCAAGCATCGGGGCTTCGGCGTGGGCGGTTGCTGCAAGCCCCGCAAGAGGCGCGGCGGCGGCGCTTGCCATAAGGGTGCGACGGGTGAGGTAGGGCGAGGGATGCGTCATGGGAGGCTCCTGTGTGGGTGTGGAGCAAAGGATAGAGCAGGGAGGCGCGTAAGGCTTGTCACGGTTGCGCGAGGGGGGCTTTGCAGTGGCGAACGACATTTTCGTGAGGATTGTCGCTGGCTGCACTGATCGTAGGGTAGACGATTATCGGGAAGAGCCTTCCATTCTGCATTTGGCAATGCTCTCGCGTCAGTGGGTGCCATGATGTATTGAACGCCATTCGACCCCAATTGGATCTGGAGCCTCTATTGAAAATTACTAGAATAGACAATTTTTCCGACTTCCATGATGCAGTCGGTGGTGTGGCGGCAGAATGCAAGATTTTTCGAGGTGTGGCAGACGTCGAAAGCCATAAGCTGATACCTGGAGTGGGGCGCCTTTCGACGATCCAGCGAGGGAACACTGGATTACGTTCCTATGAACGGAGTATCCTGAAGCAATTTAAGCAATCCGCGCTGCCATTTCTAACGACCCGTCCACAGACAGAGTTGGAGTGGCTAGCAATTGCACAACATCACGGACTTCCAACGAGGCTCTTGGATTGGTCATATAATCCGATGGTGGCGCTATTTTTCGCCACGTTTGCGGTATCTAACCTTATGTGTGGCGTTTATTGCTACAGGCCGAGGGACAAAACAATTCGGACTTCCGATGACATCGATCCCTTCGAGATCAAGCACGTGCTGAAGTTCTCTCCAGATCACTATAGCGATCGGATAGTTTCGCAAATGGGGCTCTTCACGGTGCATCCCGAGCCGAGAGAAGAACTGAAAGCCACAGATCGGTTAGAGTTATTAACTTTCGCGCCGAATGTTGCACTCGATCTACGGTACGCTTTGCGTAGGTATGGGTTTTCAAGAGCCTCAATGTTTCCGGGACTCGATGGCGTGTCGGCACATGTTATGGAACGGTAACGCCAATCAACAGCATTGCCGCCCCTTGACCCCACACCCCGCCTCCCCTAACAGACCCCATCGGCAGTGGCCCCGGATTCGTCCGGGGCTCTGTTTTTGTTCGTGAGGGGTATCCCGGAGCGGACATCAAGTCGGGCACCTACGGGGGCCTATAACATCGGGGCTTCCGCATCTGCGATGCGATTGTCCTACAAGCAAACGGAAGACAGTGAACATGGCACTCAAGTCGTATAAGCCGACGACGCCGGGCCAGCGTGGGCTGGTACTGATTGACCGTTCGGAGCTTTGGAAAGGACGCCCCGTCAAGGCCCTCACGCAGGGTTTGACGAAGAAGGGCGGACGGAACAACACCGGACGGATCACGGCGCGTAGAATTGGTGGTGGTGCAAAGCGCCTCTATCGCATCGTAGACTTCAAGCGGAAGAAATTCGATATGCCGGCGACAGTCGAGCGGATCGAATATGACCCGAACCGGACAGCATTCATCGCCCTCGTGCGCTATGAAGATGGTGAACTGAACTATGTTCTGGCACCTCAGCGTCTGGGCGTTGGCGACAAGATCGTTGCCTCCGCAAAAGCCGACATCAAGCCGGGCAACGCAATGCCGTTCAGCGGCCTGCCAATCGGTACGATCGTCCACAACATCGAGTTGAAGCCCGGCAAAGGCGGCCAGATTGCCCGCGCCGCTGGCACCTACGCTCAATTCGTTGGTCGTGACGGTGGTTACGCACAGATCCGCCTGTCCTCGGGTGAGCTTCGCCTCGTCCGTCAGGAATGCATGGCAACGGTTGGTGCGGTATCGAACCCCGACAACTCGAACCAGAACCTTGGTAAAGCGGGCCGCGTCCGCCACATGGGCAAGCGTCCATCGGTACGTGGTGTTGCCATGAACCCGATCGATCACCCCCACGGTGGTGGTGAAGGCCGGACCTCCGGTGGTCGTACACCTGTTACGCCATGGGGTAAGGACACCAAGGGCCGTCGCACCCGCGACAAGAACAAGGCAAGCCAAAAGCTGATTATCCGCAGCAGGCACGCCAAGAAGAAAGGGCGCTAAGATATGAGCCGCTCCGTATGGAAAGGTCCTTTTGTCGACAGCTATGTCCTCAAGAAGGCCGAAGCATCCAAGGAATCCGGTCGTAACGAGGTCATCAAGATCTGGTCGCGCCGCTCCACCATCCTCCCTCAGTTCGTCGGTCTGACGTTCGGTGTGTACAACGGCCGTAAGCACGTGCCGGTGAATGTCACCGAAGACATGATCGGTCAGAAGTTCGGGGAATACTCGCCAACGCGGACCTACTACGGTCACGCCGCCGACAAGAAGGCGAAGCGCAAATGAGCAAGGAAAAGAACCCCCGCCGCGTCGCGGACAATGAGGCAATGGCCAAACTGCGTATGCTGAAGACCAGCCCGCAGAAGCTGAACCTTGTTGCTGGCCTCATTCGTGGCCAGAAGGTCGAAAAGGCCCTTACGGACCTGACCTTCTCCAAAAAGCGCATCGCAATCGACGTGAAGAAATGTCTTCAGTCGGCCATTGCCAACGCAGAGAACAACCACGGCTTGGACGTCGATGATCTGATCGTCGCCGAAGCTTGGGTAGGTAAGAACCTGACCATGAAGCGTGGACGTCCACGTGCCCGTGGCCGGTTTGGTAAAATTCTCAAGCCGTTCGCTGAATTGACGATCACGGTTCGCCAGGTCGAGGAGACTTCGTAATGGGACATAAAGTAAACCCCATCGGCATGCGTCTCCAGGTTAACCGGACCTGGGACAGCCGCTGGTACGCCGACACCAAAGACTATGGTGACCTGCTGCTGGAAGACATCAAGATCCGCGAATACATCAAGTCTGGTTGGTGGGAATTTGTTGCAAAGCGCGACAAACGCCCTGCTGGCGATGCTGGTATCTCCAAGATCATCATCGAGCGTCCGCACAAGAAGTGCCGCGTGACAATTCACTCGGCGCGTCCGGGTGTGATCATCGGTAAAAAAGGTGCAGACATCGAAGGCCTGCGCAAGAAACTGGCCGAAATCACGGACAGCGAATTGCACCTCAACATTGTTGAAGTTCGCAAGCCCGAGCTGGACGCCCGCCTGGTTGCAGAGAGCATCGCTCAGCAGCTTGAGCGTCGTGTGTCTTTCCGTCGTGCCATGAAGCGTGCCGTTCAAAACGCCATGCGCATGGGTTCCCTGGGTATCCGGGTGAACGTCGCGGGCCGCCTTGGTGGCGCCGAGATCGCGCGGACCGAATGGTATCGTGAGGGCCGCGTGCCTTTGCATACGCTTCGTGCCGACATCGACTACGCACATGCCGAGGCATCTACCGCCTATGGCATCATCGGTATCAAGACCTGGATCTTCAAAGGCGAAATCATGGAGCACGATCCGTCGGCCCATGACCGTCGCCAGCAGGAGCTTCAGGAAAGCGGTGGGGCATCGCGCCCACGCCGTGATCGCTGAGAGGGTCTGACAAATGTTGCAACCAAAACGGACTAAGTTCCGCAAAATGCAGAAGGGCCGTATTCGCGGCGAAGCCAAAGGCGGTTCGGACATCACGTTCGGCACCTACGGCTTGAAAGCTCTGCAGCCCGAGCGTGTTACTGCACGCCAGATCGAAGCCGCCCGTCGGGCCATGACGCGTCACATGAAGCGTCAGGGTCGCGTCTGGATCCGTATCTTCCCGGACACTCCGGTTACCTCCAAGCCTGTCGAAGTTCGGATGGGTAAAGGTAAAGGTTCGGTCGACTTCTGGGCCTGCAAAGTGAAGCCTGGTCGTATCATGTTTGAAATCGACGGTGTGTCCGAGCCCATCGCCCGTGAGGCCCTGCGCCTTGCCGCGATGAAGCTTCCGGTCAAGACCCGCACGGTCGTTCGTGAAGACTGGTAAGACCATCCGGTCTGACTGAATTGAGAAGCCCCTGCCAAGATATTGGCGGGGGCTTTTCTTTTGGCGCTGCCTGGGGAGAGCGCCGACCGTCGCCCGGGTTTTTCCAGTGCCCCGGCCAGCGATGTTCACCCGCTCCCCTTTTCATCTTGGCAAGTACAACTCCCCCCGGAGGGCCCTACCCCAAAGGCCAGATCTCCCCGACGCCGTCTTCAAACTCGGCCCAAGTCATCGCGGCGCTGTTGCCTGCGTAACCTTCATAGAACGAGCGGCCATTCGGCAACGGCAGGCCCGCCCAGATCCGGGCGAGGTTTTCCATGAACTGGACCCGGCCCATTGTGCCGCCTTCAAATGCCCGAAGTCCCGCATCTTCCAGGAGCACAAGGGCAAGACTGTCCTGCACCGCAGGGCTGAAAGGAGTTTGGGGACCGTAACCGCGTATCTGGGCCACCCGACGCAGGGTGGGGGGGATAAACTGGTAACGCCCGATGGCGTGGGGCTGTCCCGGAGTGGCCGCGATCCAGGCGTAGATGTCTGCCAACGTCATCTGAGTAGGGACGGTAGGGGGATGTACCCGCGCACCATGTTGCACGGCGTCATAGCCTGCACGCCCCGCCTCCACCGTGGCGATCAGGCTCAGCAGGCGTGCAGCGGGTGTGCGGCCCGGCAAAACGCGCAGGGGGGACCCCGCCCGAGCGTTCTCCCGGACACGGGGGGGCAGTGGGGCGAAGTAGCCCGTGCCGGTCCCTGCAAACAGCGACCCCGAGGGGGAAGGCGCGCCACCGCCTTCTGCTGGCGTAATCAACGCGCCGCTTTGGGGGTCAAGAAGCGGTGCCGCGCTGTCGAATAGTCCCGAAGCCGCACCACCGCCCAACGGTGCGGCCCGCATCGTGACAAGCGGTGCCACATCTGCCTGCCCCGTCGTGGTCAATAGCGACCCGAAAAAGATCAACAAAAGGGCAAGCGCCCGAAGAGAGTGAAGCGCCATTCTGGCCCGGCCTCATGATTGCGAAGTCTCCGCCTTCATAAGGGCAACAAGTTTCCAAACCGTTGCGGCGCGGCAAACCTCGCCCTACAAGGCGCTATGGCCCAGATAAAATCGCTCTTCGTGACCCGCCTCTACCACGCCAAACTGTCCGAGCTTGGCCCTTCCATCGACGCAGATGAGCTGTCAGCCAGCTGCTTCTCGGTCGCGGAAGACGACGACGCGGGCCATGATTGGTGCGAGGCAAACGGCTTTCCCGGCTACACCTCTTATGCATCGCTAAGCGACCTGCCGTGGCGGTTCCCAATCTTTGCCGAGGTGGTCAAAGCGCTCGACGCCCATGTGGCAGCCTTCGCCGAAGATGCGGCCTTTGATCTGGAGGACCGCAAGCTAGTGTTGGAAGATATCTGGATTAACATCCTGCCCGAAGGTGGCACGCACTCCGGCCATATCCACCCCCATTCGGTTGTGTCCGGTACGACCTACGTGCAGGTGCCCAAAGGTGCCGCGTCTATCAAGTTCGAAGACCCCCGCCACGCAATGATGATGGCTGCCCCCGCTCGCCGCAAAGACGCCCGCGAAGAGATGCGCGGGTTCATCTACCCGAAGCCGGACACTGGCGATGTGCTGCTCTGGGAAAGCTGGCTGCGCCACGAAGTCCCGATGAACATGGACGAAGAAGACCGGGTCAGCGTGAGTTTCAATTATCGGTGGGAGTGAGTCTCGATACGGACGACACCCTGCCGCAGTTCGTTAAACCTTGATTTTCTGCCATGCCGAAGCGCCAGAAAGATCTGATGCGTTGACCAGATGGCCGAAAAGCTTCGTTGGTCCCAACAGGTGTTGCGTCGTGGGATGAACCCCCCTATAGAGCCATTTCATTCACCGAACTCCATCAGAATCACGGTGACCCTGCAAGATTTGCTCGGGGCCGTCTGGTGATGTTGAAAGGATATGCGCATGAGCGCCCAAGAACTGCGTGACAAGACGCCAGATCAGCTTCGTGATGAACTGACGTCTCTGAAGAAGGAAGCGTTTAACCTGCGTTTCCAACAGGCCACTGGCCAAATCGAAAACACTGCTCGTATGCGTCAGGTTCGCCGTGACGCGGCACGTGTTAAGACTATCCTGAACGAAAAAGCGGCCGCTGCCGCAGCGGAGGCCTGATTTATGCCCAAACGCATCCTGACCGGCACCGTGACCAGCGACGCCAACGAGCAGACCGTAACCGTATCCGTGGAGCGTCGCTTCAAGCACCCGGTTATGCAAAAGACGATCCGTAAGTCCAAGAAGTACCGGGCTCACGATCCTCTGAATACCTTCAAGACCGGCGACCAGGTCCGCATTCAAGAATGCGCCCCAGTCTCCAAATCCAAACGCTGGGAGGTGATCGTTTCCTAAGGGAGGCGGCCACATCCAAGACTAATCGAAACCCCCGGGCCAACGTGCAACTCAGCCGGTCCGGGACGTCGGGAGAAACCAAATGATCCAGATGCAGACTAATCTGGATGTTGCTGATAACAGCGGCGCTCGCCGTGTTCAGTGCATCAAGGTTCTGGGTGGTTCCAAGCGTAAGTACGCATCCGTCGGCGACGTTATTGTCGTCTCGGTAAAGGAAGCCATCCCGCGCGGTCGTGTTAAGAAGGGTGATGTCCGTAAGGCCGTCGTCGTTCGCACCGCCAAACAAGTTCGTCGCGACGACGGCACAGCTATCAGCTTTGACAGCAACGCCGCCGTGATCCTCAACAACAACAACGAGCCTATGGGCACCCGTATCTTCGGGCCAGTTGTTCGTGAGCTTCGCGCCAAGAACTTCATGAAGATCATCTCGCTTGCGCCGGAGGTGCTGTAAGATGGCTGCTAAGTTGAAAAAGGGCGACAAGGTCGTCGTGCTTACTGGCAAGGACAAGGGCAAGCAGGGTGAGATCACCTCTGTTAACCCATCTGCCGGCAAAGCCATCGTGGAAGGCGTGAACATCGCCATCCGCCACACCAAGCAGAGCCAGTCCAGCCAAGGTGGTCGCGTCCCGCAAGCGATGCCCATCCAGCTGAGCAACCTGGCCCTTCTCGATGCAAACGGCAAAGCAACCCGCGTTGGCTTCAAGATTGAAGACGGCAAGAAGGTTCGCGTCGCCAAGACCACGGGGGACGTGATCTAATGTTGGACACAGCAAACTATACCCCGCGCCTGAAAGCTGCCTACGCCGAGACGATCAAAGCGGCGATGAAGGAAGAGTTCGGCTACAAAAACGACATGCAGATCCCAGGTCTTGAGAAAATCGTTCTCAACATCGGATCCGGTGCCGAGTCCGTGCGTGACACCAAAAAAGCGAAATCTGCTCAGGAAGACCTGACAGCAATTGCCGGTCAGCACGCCGTCGTCACGAAGGCCAAGAAGTCCATCGCTGGCTTCCGTCTGCGTGAAGAGCATCCCGTGGGCGCGAAAGTGACCCTGCGCGGTGACCGCATGTATGACTTCCTCGATCGTCTGACGACCATCGCGATGCCCCGTATCCGGGACTTCCGCGGCGTGAAGCCTTCGTTCGATGGCCGCGGCAACTTCGCCATGGGCTTGAAAGAGCATATCGTATTCCCCGAGATCAACTTCGACAAAGTCGATGTGAACTGGGGCATGGATATCATCATTGTCACAACGGCGAAGACTGACGCCGAGGCGAAGTCGCTTCTGAAGCACTTCAACATGCCCTTCAACGCCTGACGCGAAAGGAACGAACACATGGCAAAAGTATCCATGGTCCAACGCGAGCTTAAGCGTCAGCGTTTGGTGGCAAAATACGCCGACAAACGTGCTGCGCTCAAAGAGATCGCAACCGATGAATCGAAGTCGATGGAAGAGCGCTTCAAGGCACGCCTTAAACTGGCGAAACTGCCTCGCGATAGCTCGGCCACCCGTCTTCACAACCGTTGCCAGCTGACCGGTCGCCCAAAGGCGTACTACCGCAAGCTGAAAATGTCGCGGATCAAGCTGCGTGATTTGGCCTCCAACGGTCAGATCCCCGGCATGGTCAAGTCGAGCTGGTAAGGGAGCGATAGATTATGAATGATCCTATCAGTGATATGCTGACCCGCATCCGGAACTCCCAGATGCGCGGTAAGTCCACGGTCGAGACCCCTGCCTCCAAAGCGCGTGCGCGCGTTCTGGATGTGCTGGCGGACGAAGGCTACATTCGCGGCTACGAGTCCACGACTGGTAAAGACGGTCACCCGGCATTCGAGATCAGCTTGAAGTACTACGAAGGCACCCCTGTCATTCGTGAACTCAAGCGCGTCTCCAAGCCTGGTCGTCGTGTTTACATGTCCGTGGGTGACATTCCTCAGGTCCGTCAGGGTCTGGGTGTGTCGATCGTATCCACCTCGAAGGGCGTCATGTCCGATGCAAACGCTCGCAGCCAGAATGTTGGCGGCGAAGTGCTTTGCACAATCTTCTAAGGAGATCTGGCAATGTCTCGTATTGGTAAAAAACCGGTCGAGCTGCCCGGAGGTGTAGAAGCTTCCGTGTCAGGTCAGACCATCGAAGTGAAGGGCCCCAAGGGCACCCGCACTTTCAAGGCAACCGACGACGTCACTTTGAGTGTCGCGGATAACGCCATCTCTGTTGAACCACGCGGTAAGTCCAAGCGTGCGCGTCAGCAGTGGGGCATGTCCCGCACGATGGTGCAAAACCTCGTCACCGGCGTCACCGACGGTTTCAAGAAAGAGCTTGAGATCCAGGGTGTGGGTTATCGCGCGCAGATGCAGGGCAACGTCCTGAAACTGTCGCTTGGTTATTCCCATGACGTTGACTTCACCGTTCCAGAGGGCGTCACCGTGAACTGCCCCAAGAACACCGAAGTCGTGATCGAAGGAACCGACCAGCAGCTTGTTGGTCAAGTCGCAGCAAACATTCGCGAATGGCGCGCGCCAGAGCCCTATAAGGGCAAAGGCATCCGCTACAAAGGCGAATATATCTTCCGTAAGGAAGGCAAGAAGAAGTAAGGGCTGGCACAATGGCACTAAGCAAACGAGAGCTGTTCCAGAAGCGCCGCCTGCGCAACCGGAACAAAATGCGGAAAATGGCCAACGGACGCGCGCGTCTGTCGGTTCATCGTTCGAACAAGAACATCTCCGTTCAACTCATCGACGACCTCAACGGCGTGACTTTGGCTTCGGCCTCCTCGCTGGAGCCGGCGCTGGGTGTGGTCGGCAAGAACAACGTCGAGGCTTCGGCCAAAATCGGCGAAGCGATTGCCGAGCGGGCGAAGAAGGCTGGCGTCGAAGAATGTTACTTCGACCGTGGCGGCTTCCTGTTCCACGGGCGTGTGAAGGCTTTGGCCGACGCAGCGCGTGAAGGCGGCTTGAAGTTCTAAGCTACCGGTGGCCCGGGCAAAGGCCCGGTCTACCAATCCCGATACTTGTCGGGGTGAGACACTGTGTAGACCGGGCCTTGGCCCGGTTTGCCGATGATCCGGGGGCTAACACGCCCACTTGGGTTGCTATGATGTGGCGCTGACAAGCGTCCGTGAACATAAGGAATTGCCAAATGGCAGAACGTGAAAACCGGGGGCGTGGCCGTGGCCGCAACCGCGAAGAAGAAACGCCAGAATTCGCGGACCGCTTGGTCGCGATCAACCGCGTATCTAAGACAGTAAAAGGCGGTAAGCGCTTTGGTTTCGCAGCCCTCGTGGTTGTGGGTGACCAGCGTGGCCGTGTCGGCTTCGGCAAAGGTAAAGCGAAAGAAGTACCTGAGGCGATCCGCAAGGCAACCGAGCAGGCCAAGCGTCAGCTGATCCGCGTACCTCTGAAAGAGGGCCGCACGTTGCACCACGACGTTCTGGGCCGTCACGGCGCGGGCAAGGTGACGATGCGTACCGCACCTGAAGGTACAGGTATCATCGCCGGTGGTCCCATGCGTGCCGTGTTCGAGATGCTCGGTGTCAAGGACGTGGTTTCCAAGTCCACGGGTTCCCAGAACCCTTACAACATGATCCGCGCCACGCTGGACGGTCTTCGCAACGAATCGAGCCCCCGTCAGGTAGCTTCGCGTCGTGGCAAGAAGGTTGCTGACATCCTGCCTAAGCGGGATGACGCGCCAGCGGCTGAAGCTGCAACTGAGGAGGCCTAAACCATGGCTAAAACGATTGTTGTAAAGCAGATCGGTTCCCCGATCCGCCGCCCCGAGATTCAGCGCAAGACGCTGATCGGTCTGGGCCTGAACAAAATGCACAAGACCCGTGAATTGGAAGATACGCCTTCCGTTCGCGGCATGGTCAACAAGATCCCGCATCTGGTGGAAATCATCGAAGAGCGCGGCTAATTTCTTTTCCTCTATCGGAATGAAATACTGATTTTCTAGAAACCCCGGCCATTGGTCGGGGTTTCTTCTTTGGGAAGACACGCGATTTCATGTATAAGAGTATACTATGGGCGTTGCAAAAACCGTCCACACCGCCCCTGAAAAGGTTCTGGACTGAATGCCGATTGAATTTTGCACCTGTCTAAAGCGCGACTTTTTGCTAGCGAAGTGGACCGGGAAAGTCTCTTTCGATGACATTCTGGCGGGAATGGACGCCTACGTGCATGATCAGCACTATCGACCCGGGCGTCCGGAACTGATTGACCTTTCCGGGGTCACAGAGACGGATTTGAATTTCAAGTTAATCAGCTCTCTTTTGCGGGAAGTTAACAATCAGATCTCGGGCATCAAAGTGACCACGAAAACAGTTGTCTATTCGCCACTCGACACCTTGTTCGGCTTGGCGCGGATGTATGAGACCCTTGCAGAGCTTGCTGGCGGCATTGAGGTCTTAACCTTCGACAACGAAGAGGACGCTCTGACGAAGATGGGGTTGCCGTATCCCACTTTTGACGCCCTCCGTGCAGCCGAAAAATTCGAGCCCGCTTCCCGGCGTAACGACGAGCCCTCTCAAGCCCGTTAAGGGACGGGTCCAGATCTCCGTAACACTCCGTACATTTGCCACAGGCAAAAGATGTTGCGCCAGAAGGGACTCAGGCATATACGCCCCCGGTGGCCTCATTCAGGGGCCACTATTGTATTTCAAACGCCGTGGTCGGCCGCTCCCGTCGCTGGGGGCCGCATCCGGCAAAGGAGAAGCGACATGAAACTGCACGAACTTAGTGATAACCCGGGCGCAACCAAGAAACGCAAGCGCGTTGGTCGCGGTCCAGGCTCCGGCACCGGTAAAATGGGTGGCCGTGGTATCAAAGGTCAAAAGTCCCGTTCGGGTGTGGCGATCAACGCGTATGAGGGTGGCCAAATGCCCCTCTACCAACGTCTTCCTAAGCGCGGTTTCAGCAAACCCAACCGGAAGAAGTTCGCTGTTGTGAACCTGGGCCTGATCCAGAAGTTCATCGAAGCGGGCAAACTGGACGGCAAAGCGGACATCACCGAAGACGCGCTGGTTGCGTCCGGTCTGGTCCGCCGCAAGCTGGACGGTGTTCGGGTTCTGGCCAACGGCGAAGTCTCTGGCAAGCTGAACATCACCGTCACGGGTGCCTCTAAAGCGGCCATCGACGCCGTTGCAGCCGCCGGTGGCGCGCTGACTGTTGCGGCGCCTGCTGCGGCTGAGTAACCCATCTCGGGTTTTTTGGCCCGTGTAACGGTTGTGGGCGGGGAACTCTCCGCCTACATCTTCTCTTAAGGTTTTCTCGCGCCGCTCGGGTCCCTTCATAGGGTCCGGCGGCTTTGCGCATATTGGGTGGAACAGCATGTCATCAGCAGCGGAGCAAATGGCCGCCAACATGAGCTGGAGCGCGTTCGGTAAAGCGACCGAACTGCGTCAGCGCATCTGGTTCACTCTGGGCCTTCTGATTATCTATCGTATCGGCACCTATATCCCGGTGCCCGGTATCGACCCCGAGCAGCTTCGTGCGTTCTTTGATAGCGCTGCTGCTGGTTTGGGCGGCGTCTTGAACATGTTCACCGGCGGCGCCCTGTCGCGGATGGGTATCTTCGCGCTTGGCATCATGCCTTACATCTCGGCCTCGATCATCGTGCAGCTCATGTCGGCCATGGTGCCGGCGATGGAAGCGCTGAAGAAAGAGGGCGAGAGCGGCCGTAAAAAGCTAAACCAATACACCCGCTACGGTACTGTCGTGCTGGCAACAGCGCAGGCTTACGGCCTTGCGGTAAGCATGGAATCGGGCGGCCTTGCCACGGATCCGGGCTGGTTCTTCCGCGCAGGCTGCGTGATTACGCTGGTGGGCGGCACCATGTTCCTGATGTGGTTGGGTGAACAGATCACCAACCGTGGCATCGGCAACGGTATCTCGTTGATTATCTTCGTCGGCATCGTCGCAGAAATCCCCGCCGCCTTGGCGCAGTTCTTTGAGGCCGGCCGGAGCTCGCTTTCTGCTGCGACGACAATCGGTGTGATCGCGATGTTGATAGCCACGCTAATCTTCGTGGTCTTCATGGAGCGATCTTTGCGTAAGATCCACATCCAGTACCCGCGCCGCCAAGTCGGTATGAAGGTTTACGATGGCGGCTCCAGCCACTTGCCGATCAAAGTGAACCCTGCGGGCGTTATCCCTGCGATCTTTGCATCCTCGCTGCTGTTGCTGCCTACAACGCTGACCACATTCGGCGGCACCGAAGGCAACGGTCCTGTCCTTAGCTGGATTTTGGCGAACTTCGGGTCGGGCCAGCCGCTCTACCTGTTGTTCTTTGCGGCGATGATCGTGTTCTTTACGTATTTCTACACGCTCAACGTGTCCTTCAAAGTGGATGACGTGGCGGACAATCTGAAGAACCAGAACGGCTTCATTCCGGGCATTCGTCCGGGGGCGCGGACGGCAGAATATCTTGAGTATGTCGTGCGCCGCATCCTTGTTCTGGGCGCCGGTTATTTGGCGCTGGTTTGCATGTTGCCGGAAATTGTACGGACCAACCTTTCTATCACGGCCTACTTCGGCGGCACCTCGATCCTGATCATCGTGTCAGTGGGGATGGACACTGTGCAACAAATCCAGTCACATTTGCTGGCTCATCAATACGAAGGCCTGCTGGAGAAATCTCAGCTGCGCGGTCGGAAGGGTGGAGCGAAAAAACCACGTAAAGGACCTGCGCGCCGATGAACATCATTCTGCTAGGACCGCCAGGGGCGGGTAAGGGAACTCAAGCCGGAATTCTCGTTGAAGCTCGCGGCATGGTGCAACTGTCCACCGGCGATATGCTGCGTGCCGCCCGCACCAGCGGCACCGAGATGGGCAATCTTGTTGCCGGCGTGATGGACCGCGGAGAGCTTGTGACCGATGAGATCGTTATCGGTCTGATCCGCGAGCAGCTGGAAAAAGGCGGCTCTGGTTTCATCTTCGACGGTTTCCCTCGCACCTTGGCCCAAGCAGACGCATTGGCAGACTTGTTGGCCGAAGTTGGCCAGACGCTGGATCATGTCATCGCCATGGAAGTCAACGATGAGGCGCTTGTGGGCCGGATCGTCAACCGCGCGAAAGAGGCAGAGGCCGCAGGCCAACCCGTGCGCGCCGACGACAATGAGGAAAGCCTCAAGATCCGCCTGATGGAATACTACAAGAAGACGTCCCCGCTGATCGGCTATTACCATGCTAAAGGTCAGTTGAACTGGGTCCCCGGCTTGGGGGAAATCGCAGAAGTGTCCAAGAGCATCGCGGACGTTCTGGACGCTTAATTCGCCAGACCTGGCGGCCCTATTGACCTTTGTCGGAATGGGGCCTACATCCCGCATCTTAGTGGGAATCAGATGCGCATTTGATTCTTAGTGATTACCTCGCAAGCCCGGCGCAGATTGCCCGGGCTTACGTTGTGAAAAAAGGGCCTGGTATGACGGGCTCGCAACGAAAAGGATATGCCACACATGGCACGTATTGCCGGGGTTAACATCCCCACCGCTAAGCGCGTTCCGATCGCGCTGACTTATGTCACCGGAATTGGCCACACTTCTGCTGCCGCGATCTGCGAAGCAGTTGGCATCGACGTAACCCGTCGTGTGAACGAGCTGACCGACGCCGAAGTTCTTGCCATTCGCGAGCACATCGACGCCAACTATGCCGTTGAAGGTGACCTGCGTCGTGAGACCCAGATGAACATCAAACGTCTGATGGACCTCGGTTGCTACCGTGGCCTGCGTCACCGTCGTAACCTGCCCGTGCGCGGTCAGCGTACTCACACCAACGCTCGCACGCGCAAAGGCCCTGCAAAGGCCATTGCCGGCAAGAAGAAATAAGGGAGGGCTGATAGCATGGCTCGCGATCGTCGCCCCGCAAAGAAGAAGGTCTCCAAGAACATCGCCGCAGGCGTTGCTCATGTGAAC
Source organism: Rhodobacteraceae bacterium M385 (assembly GCA_025141835.1). Classification (NCBI taxonomy): domain Bacteria; kingdom Pseudomonadati; phylum Pseudomonadota; class Alphaproteobacteria; order Rhodobacterales; family Paracoccaceae; species Rhodobacteraceae bacterium M385. The sequence continues at coordinate 541,184 of CP081102.1, forward strand.
TCTTCGTTCAACAACACTAAAATCTTGATCTCTGATGTTCAGGGCAACGCCATTTCTTGGTCGTCCGCTGGCACCATGGGTTTCAAAGGTTCCCGTAAATCTACGCCTTTTGCTGCCCAGATGGCCGCAGAAGACGCAGGCAAGAAAGCACAAGACCACGGCGTTCGTACGCTGGACGTTGAAGTGCAGGGCCCTGGCTCTGGCCGTGAAAGCGCACTGCGTGCTTTGGCTGCTCTGGGCTTCCAGATCTCGTCCATCCGCGACGTGACACCTATGGCCCACAACGGCTGCCGCCCTCCTAAGCGTCGCCGCGTCTAAGCAATTTTCTCTACATCCCCCTGCGTCACTTCGGTGGCGTGGGGTGACGTCATTTTGATCCTCGAGCGTGTCCGGGACGGATCCCCCCGACACAAGAATGGAGGGACGTATGATCCATAAAAATTGGCAAGAGCTTATCAAGCCCACTCAGCTGGTTGTTCAGCCGGGCAATGATCCTGCGCGCAAAGCAACCGTGGTTGCAGAGCCGTTGGAGCGTGGTTTCGGCCTGACGCTTGGCAACGCGCTGCGGCGTGTTCTGATGTCGTCGCTGCAAGGCGCGGCGATCACCAGCGTTCAAATCGACGGCGTATTGCACGAGTTCTCCAGCGTTGCTGGTGTTCGTGAAGATGTCACCGACATCGTGCTAAACCTGAAGGGTGTTGCGATCCGCATGGACGCAGAAGGCCCCAAGCGTGTCTCCATCTCCGCCAAAGGCCCTCGGGTTGTGACGGCTGGCGACATCTCCGAGAGCGCAGGCATTGAGGTTCTGAACAAGGACCACGTGATCTGCCACCTCGACGATGGCGCTGATCTCTACATCGAGCTGACGGTTAACACCGGTAAAGGCTACGTGGCCGCTGACAAAAACCGCCCCGAAGACGCGCCCATCGGCCTGATGCCGATCGATGCGATCTACTCGCCGGTTAAGAAAGTGTCCTACGACGTTCAGCCCACCCGTGAGGGCCAGGTGCTGGATTATGACAAGCTGACGCTGAAACTGGAAACCGACGGCTCCCTCAGCCCTGACGATGCCGTGGCTTACGCTGCCCGGATTATTCAGGATCAGCTGTCGATCTTCGTGAACTTCGATGAGCCCGAGAGCGCGACCCGCCAGGACGACGAAGATGATCTGGAATTCAACCCGCTTCTGCTGAAGAAGGTTGATGAGCTTGAACTGTCCGTGCGTTCGGCCAACTGCCTGAAGAACGACAATATAGTGTATATTGGCGACCTCATTCAGAAAACCGAAGCCGAGATGCTCCGCACCCCGAACTTCGGCCGCAAATCCTTGAACGAGATCAAGGAAGTGCTGTCCGGCATGGGTCTGCACCTGGGCATGGATATCGTCGATTGGCCGCCCGACAACATCGAAGAACTGGCCAAGAAGTACGAAGACAACTTCTGAAGACAGCACCCCGGGCTGAAGCCCGGTCTACGGACGACACGTAGACCGGGCCTTGGCCCGGGGGCACGCGATCTGGCTAGCGGCCAAGCCCGCCGGCCCAAGGAGAGAGCCCCGCAACGCATGGGGTTCCAGACAAAGTAAAATCGCCCGTAGAGGGCACATTATTGGAGATAGACCATGCGTCACGCCCGCGGATACCGCCGCCTTAACCGGACCCACGAACACCGCAAAGCGATGTTCTCGAACATGTGCGGCTCGCTCATCGAGCACGAACAAATCAAAACCACGCTGCCTAAGGCAAAAGAACTGCGTCCCATCATCGAAAAGATGATCACGCTCGCCAAGCGCGGCGACCTGCACGCGCGCCGTCAGGCCGCTGCACAGCTGAAGCAGGACAAAGACGTCGCCAAGCTGTTCGAAGTTCTCGGGCCTCGCTACGCTGAGCGTCAGGGTGGCTACGTGCGTATCATGAAAGCGGGCTTCCGTTTCGGTGACATGGCACCCATGGCGATCATCGAATTCGTGGACCGTGACGTGGACGCCAAAGGCGCCGCCGATCGTGCCCGTGTTGAAGCAGAAGCCGACGCGGAATAACGCGCCGCTCTTGCGACATCAAAGTTTGGGCCCTTCGCTAGCGCGAGGGGCCTTTTTTGTTGCCGGTTAATGATCGGTTTGCGCAGCCTTCAAGGCTGCCACATCGGTCAGACGCAAAACTTCCGATGGGGCCAAAGGGGTTTGGCCCAGAAATTCCAGTAAATCCGTTCGCGTCTCGGGAGGTAGCTCCATGAGACGCGCAAAAAGATCCGGTGCGATCCTCTTGTCCATCTGTCTCACCTGTTTGCTAAGCATTTGATAATCAATCTTGACCGCCCCCCTAGCAACCTATCTAAATGGACATGTCTAATTGGTGAGGTCCATGACTAAAGCGCCGGTACTTGATTTGCTGCTGCACGAGTTGTCGCTAGCGGCACCTGCCGGTTTTGCCGTGGGCCTGCACATTCGCTACGTGTCGCCATTGATCATGGTGAACACCTATCCCGATATCTGGCAGGAGGTTTACACATCTAAACTCTACGGTCTGAGGGACCCGACGCTAGCCTGGGGGTTAAGCCATACGGGAACCCGACGTTGGAGCCAGATCGGCCTGCCTGATCCCTTCGGGATTTTGCAAGAATCGGCTGAATACGGCCTCAAATACGGGATGATCGCCTCTATAGGACCAATGTCTTCACGCACCATCGCAGGGGCCAGCCGCGCAGACCGCGAGTTTGGCGACGACGAGATGGAGCTGATCTACCGGATCGTGCATCGCATGCACGATCTGTCGGAACCGCCTGCACGACTAAGTAAGGCGCAAGCCGACGCCCTAAAATGCATCGCGGAGGGGGACCGCCATGCCGCTGCTGCCGCGAAGCTCGGTATATCCGAAAGCGCTTTCAAAGCGCGTCTGACGTCTGCTCGTCAAAAACTAATGGCTCGAACGACGGCAGAAGCTGTTCAACGGGCCAAGGAGTACGGATTGATTTGAGAGGAAGGGCCGCAGCGCCCGCATGAAGGCCTTCTTGGCGATGTGATCACGTTGAACTGACTCACCTCACAGGAGACTGCTATGCAAATGACGACCCTTTCATTCGAGAACTTCCACACCCACGGCCCCCTCTTTAGCAACATGCTCAAAGCGCGCCACCGCACCTTTATCGAGGAAATGGGCTGGGAAATCCCTTCTGAAGGCAACATGGAATTCGACCAGTATGACACAGCGCAAAGCCGCTGGGTCTGCGTCCATGATGGCAGCCGAGTGCTCGCCGGTGTCCGCCTGACGCCCACGACGGCCTCTTGCGGTATCTACAGCTATATGGTCCGGGACGCGCAACGCGGCCTGCTCGATGCAATCCCCGCCAACCTCCTGGACGAAGATGCCCCAATCGCGCCCCACATCTGGGACGCCAACCGCTTGTTCGTGGCCGAAGGTGTCGAAACGGACATTCGCCGCGACGTGCAATTGTCCCTTATGGGGCACATGGTCCGCTCGGCCCGTGAACTGGGCGCCACAACGCTGCTCGGCCTCCTGCCGATCGGCATCCCGCGGTTGGGCCGTCGTTTGGGCATTGATATGGAGCCCGGCGGGCCGGTGATGAAAATCGGCGGCGTGGCGCATCGGTGCTACTTTGTTACCATGGCCTCGAAGATGCACTAACGAGGCGCGGCGCGATGCGAGGGGCACTTGTTTTTTCCCCTCGCATCGTGATTTCTGAACCAGAGACAAACTGACCCTTCCCCTTGTTGCGTCAAAGGAGAGAGGCCTTTGGTGCCAGAGATTTCGAATGGGACGATCCTTGCGGGGATCGTGTTAGGCTTCCTCCTTTCGATGACCGTGTCACGTATTTGGGGGCGACCCCTTTTTGTGCCGTTGGCGATTCTGCTTGGGGTCGGGGTGGCCTATGGCATCCCCTTGGCGGGAGCCTTTGTCGGCAGCGCCTTGGCCCGTGTCTGGGACGTGACCGGATTGCCGCCGCTGACAAGTGGCGCGATTTTCATCGGCCTGTGGTGCGCGCTTTTTCTGGTGACCCTTCTGCCGCGGGGGCGTCTTGGCGGTTGGCGTTTGGCCGCAGTGGGCACGCTCTCCTTCTTCGCCACCGCCTATGGGGTGCCGCTGATACTGGACCGTGTGACGGGCACATATCAAGCGGCGTCTCTGCGGGCAGATGTCACCCATTGCACAAGCGGCATGACCGGGCAGGTGCAGCCGCGCCAAGCGACCAATATCTGCGATCAGCCTATCGTTGTGGGCCTGTGTTTGCCCGGCGAAGTGAACCCCACGCCCTGCGCGCAATCTGTCCTATTGGCCCCCGGAGAGACCGCCACCTTGGATCCCGGCACCGCGCGTTTGTCGTCCGTGCCCGGCAACCCCGGAGGTCTGACCGTCGTGGCCTGCCGCCCGCCCGACCGCCCCTCACGCTGGGGCAATGTCACGGGTCGCGGGTATCGCGGGGTCTGCCTGCCGCCGCGCTGACGAGATGTCTTGGCCACCTGACGGCTGATCTGGCGTCCGGGCAGGAGAGGGCGTAGTCTCGCGCCATGTCTGACCTCTTTGACAGTGCCCCCCCCGTTACCCCCAAAGGCCCGCGCCCGCTGGCTGACCGCCTGCGGCCTGCGTCGTTGCAAGATGTCATCGGCCAGCAGCATTTGCTGGGGCCCGAGGGCTCGCTCAGGGTGATGCTGGACGCAGGTGCGTGGTCTTCGTTGATCTTCTGGGGGCCGCCGGGCGTGGGCAAAACCACCATCGCGCGGCTTCTGGCCGATGAGACGGCCCTGAACTTCGTCCAGATCAGCGCGATTTTCACCGGGATGCCGGACCTGCGGAAAGTCTTCGAGACCGCCAAAATCCGCCACGCCAACGGCCAAGGCACGCTGCTGTTCGTGGATGAAATCCACCGCTTCAACAAGGCGCAGCAGGACGGGTTCCTGCCCCATATGGAGGACGGCACGATCCTTCTGGTGGGAGCCACGACGGAGAACCCCTCGTTCGAGTTGAACGCCGCTGTGATGAGCCGGTCTCAAGTGATGGTGCTGGAGCGCCTCTCCGATGACGATCTCGAAGCCCTCCTGCAACGGGCCGAATCGGAGCTGGACCGTACGCTGCCCCTTCTCCCCGATGCCCGCATCGCCCTGCGTGACATGGCCGATGGCGACGGGCGGGCGATGCTGAATCTGGTGGAGCAGGTTTCCGCCTGGGATGTGGCACCGCTCGATACCAAGGCGCTCGGCCAACGTTTGCAGCGTCGCGCTGCGCAATACGACAAGTCCGGTGATGCCCATTACAATCTGATCTCGGCGCTGCATAAATCGGTGCGCGGGTCGGACCCCGACGCCGCGCTCTACTGGTTCGCCCGAATGCTGGAGGGCGGCGAAGACCCCCGCTATCTGGCCCGGCGCTTGGCGCGGATGGCGGTGGAAGACATTGCTCTGGCCGATCCGCAGGCCAACCGTGTCTGTCTGGACGCTTGGGAAACCTATGAACGCCTCGGCTCGCCCGAAGGCGAATTGGCGCTGAGCCAGGCGGTGGTCTATCTGGCGCTCGCGCCCAAATCCAACGCGGCCTATGTGGCCTATAAGGCAGCGCGCGCCAGCGCCAAGTCTACTGGCTCTGCCATGCCGCCCAAAAACATCCTGAACGCGCCGACCTCGATGATGAAGGATCAGGGTTACGGCAAGGGGTATGAATACGACCACGACGCCGAAGACGGCTTCTCAGGCGCAAATTACTTCCCCGAAACGATGTCCCGCCCAAAGTTCTACGAGCCGAAGGAACGCGGTTTCGAGCGGGACCTGAAAAAGCGCGTGGAGTGGTTTGAGGGGATGCGCAAGAAGCGGAAAGGGTGAGGGGCCAAGTTGGCGGACGGAGCGGACGTTGGGGCAATAACGAGGCGCCGAGATTCATACCAAAGAATCCGTACTATGTTGTGCGCACGTACCACTTCAATCCCTCAGACCGACCACATGGGCGCAAAAGTTCCCTTGCGCCGCTTAGACGCGCGGCGAGGACGGGGGCGCACTTGCAAAGGCGCGGGCCCGGAGGAGCGGTATGACGGGCCGGTTGCGTTGACAAATGCGCCGCGCAGGCGCATCCCGCCCCCATGATTGCTGTCTTTCAAGTTGCCCTCGGTGGTGCCCTCGGTGCTGTGCTGCGATACCTTGCCGGTCTCGGGATGCTGCGTGTGTTCGGACACGGGGGCTTTCCGTTGCCGATCTTAACCGTAAACATCATCGGCTCGTTTCTGATGGGCGTCTTCGTGGTGGCCGCCGCGCACCGAGGCCTGACGCATCTGTCGCCACTGGTGATGACGGGGTTACTCGGCGGTTTCACGACGTTCTCGGCCTTCTCGCTGGAAACCGTGACGCTTTACGAGCGCGGTGACATTGGACAAGCGGCAGCCTATGTGGCGCTATCGGTGGGGCTTTCCATCGCAGGATTAATGGCAGGCCTCTGGCTTGCCCGTGGGGTATTCGCATGAGTGGTGTTCAAACGCTGGAAGTCGGGCCGGACGATGGCGATCAGCGGCTGGATCGCTGGTTCCGTCGCATCTTCCCCCACGTCCCCCAAGGCCGGATCGAAAAGATGTGCCGAAAGGGCGAAATCCGCGTCGATGGTGGCCGGGTGAAATCCAACACGCGCTTGGAAGTGGGGCAGATGGTGCGCATCCCGCCGCTGCCCGATGCCGCCGATCCCAAGGCCGACCCCGCGACTTGGGTGAACCGCGAAAGCCGCATCAGCGACGCCGATGCCGAGATGATCCAAAAGGCCGTCATCTACCGCGATGACCATATCATTGCGATCAACAAACCTGCGGGCCTGCCGACCCAAGGCGGTACTGGCCAAACTCGCCATGTCGATGGCTTGGCCGAGGCGCTGAAATTTGGGTTCGAAGATAAGCCACGCCTTGTGCATCGCCTCGACAAAGACACCTCTGGCGTCTTGCTAATGGCCCGGACGCGGATGGGGGCCAAAGCGCTGACCGATGCGTTCCGCCTGCGCTCGACACGTAAGATATATTGGGCCGCCGTCGCGGGCAGCCCTTTGCCACGTATGGGCACGATTAAGCTCGGCCTCGTGAAAGCCCCTGGCCACGGTCGCGGCGGCGAGAACGAGAAGATGCGTGCCGTTCCCGTCCACGAAATCCCCCATACTGAAGGCGCGAAACGGGCCGAGACGGATTACGCCGTCATGTCTAACCTTGCGGGCCGCGTGTGTTGGTGCGCTTTGGTGCCGATCACCGGGCGCACGCATCAGCTACGCGCCCACATGGCCGAGATCGGGCACCCGATTATCGGCGATGGTAAATACGGCGGCAGCGGGCAAGAAAACCTCGGCGATGGGTGGGGCGCGCAACTGGGCGGCGACATCAGTCGCAAGCTGCATTTGCACGCTCGGTCCTTGTCGTTCCGCCACCCGATGACAAACGCCCAGATCAATCTGGTCGCCCCCCTGTCCTCGCACATGGCAAAAACCTGGGAGACCCTCGGCTGGGACCCGCGCGACGTGCCTGCTGATCCGTTTGAGGATGACGAATTTTGACTTTGAAGCTGGTGATTTTCGACGTCGATGGCACGCTGGTCGATAGCCAAGGCCATATCATTGCCTCGATGGAAGGGGCGTTTGCGGCCCACGGGTTGCCTTGCCCGCCGCGTGAGGCGATTTTGTCGATCGTCGGCCTGTCGCTACCAGAAGCCTTCGTGAAACTGGTTCCAGACTACGCGGATCAACGCGAAAGCCTGACGCAGGCTTATAAGGACACATTCGTCGATCTTCGGGCGTCCGGCAAAGCGGACTCGCCGCTCTATCCCGGTGCAGAGGCCGTTTTGGCGGGCCTGTCCCAGCAAGATGACGTGTTGCTTGGGGTGGCGACGGGTAAATCCCGGCGGGGATTGGATCATCTGATCGAAGCGAATGGCTGGGAAAAAACATTCCAGACCCTTCAAGTGGCCGATCATCACCCCTCCAAGCCGCACCCTTCCATGGTGCAGACCTGCTTGGCCGAGACGGGGGTAGAGGCGGACCGCGCGATCATGGTGGGTGATACCAGTTTTGACATGGAAATGGCCCGCAGCGCCGGGGTGTGCGGGCTTGGCGTAGGGTGGGGTTACCACGCCGATGACGCTTTGATCGGGGCGGGCGCGGTGCAAATCCTGCGCGATTTCGCCGAGATGCCAACAGCCCTTGCAGCCTTGTGGGAGGTCCAATGACCGAGTGGAAAGCCAAACGGTTCTGGAAAGCGGCCAGTGTGGCCGAAGTAGAGGGCGGCTTCCGGGTCTTGCTTGATGGGCGTGGTGTCAGCACGCCGGGCAAACTGCCCCTGATTATGCCCACCCGCGCCGTGGCCGAGGCTGTCGCGGCAGAGTGGGACGCGCAGGAAGAAGAGATTCGCCCCCTGACCATGCCGCACACAAGATCGGCCAATTCCGCCATTGAACGTGTCACACCACAGTTCGAAGCGGTGTCGGACATGCTGCTGGGATACGCCGACACCGATTTACTGTGCTACCGCGCCGATGGGCCAGTGGAGTTAACGCAACGTCAGGCGGATGCCTGGGATCCGGTTCTGGATTGGGCGGCAGAGGAGTTTGGCGCCCGGCTGGAGCTTCACACCGGGGTCATGTGGGTCAGTCAGCCTGACGCATCTATTGCCGCTTTGGCCAAGCCATTGCGCGCGGTCGCGCCCTTTCCGATGACCGCGCTGCACGATCTGGTGACGCTGTCGGGGTCGCTCGTGTTGGGCCTCGCCGTCGCTTTCAGGCACATTTCCGCCAAGGAAGCTTGGCATTTGAGCCGAATCGATGAGACGTGGCAGATGGAGCAATGGGGCGCTGACGAGGAAGCAGAAGAGGCTGCGGCACAAAAAGAGGCACAGTTTTTGCACGCGGAAAGTTTTTGGAACTTCTGTCAGCCCACCTAGCGGCGGAGGGGCATCCCCCCGCAGGCATTGCCCGATTCGAAGGCAATCGCTGAACGGATCGGCAAAAACGATGCGTTTCCGTCCTTCTTTCAGGTCGTCTTACCCTTGACCTTACGCCTCGGATTTGCCCAATTTGGCTCATGCGGAGGTACAACAGGCCTCCGTGGCATATGCCAATGCTCGTCGGGACACGCAAAGATGATCCGGGCGGGCGGTTCCACAGGAAGAGGTAAACATGAAAAAATCTGTATTTCTCGGCACTCTCGCCGTCGCCGGCGTAGCTGCTGGCTTCGCTTCGGCGCAGACGCTCGCCGAAGTACAAGAGCGTGGCGCGCTTAACTGCGGCGTTACCACAGGTCTGACGGGCTTCGCGGCTCCAGACGCAAACGGCGAATGGCAAGGCTTTGACGTCTCCATCTGCCGCGCCGTTGCAGCTGCCGTTCTTGGCGACGCAAACGCCGTAGAATTCGTTCCAACAACCGGTCAAACGCGCTTCACCGCGCTGGCATCCGGCGAGATCGACCTGCTGGCACGTAACACCACATGGACATTCTCCCGCGACGTCGACCTTGCGTTCGAATTCGTTGGTGTGAACTACTATGACGGTCAGGGCTTCATGGTGCCCCGTGAATTGGGCGTTTCGTCCGCACTGGAACTGGACGGCGCAACTGTCTGCATCCAAACCGGCACCACGACCGAGCTGAACTTGGCTGACTTCTTCTCCTCGAACAACATGAGCTACGAGCCCGTGCCAATCGAGACCAACGCAGAAGCACAGCAGCAGTACCTTGCTGGCGCATGTGACGTTTACACCACGGATGCTTCCGGTCTGGCCGCAACACGCGCCACGTTCGAAGATCCTGCTGCACACGTTTTGCTGCCTGAGATCATCTCCAAAGAGCCACTCGGCCCGCTGGTTCGCCACGGTGACCACGAGTGGGGCGACATCGCTCGCTGGACTCTGAACGCACTGGTTGCAGCTGAAGAGCTGGGTGTGACTTCCGCCAACGTTGGCGAAATCGGTGGCACCACCGAGAACCCAGAAATCCGTCGCCTTCTGGGCACCGAGGGTGAACTGGGCGCAATGCTCGGCCTCGACGCTGACTGGGCCGCCCGCGCGATCGCTGCGGTTGGCAACTACGGTGAAGTCTTTGACGGTAACATCGGTGAATCCACTCCGATCGGTCTGGCCCGTGGCCTGAACGCTCAGTGGACAGACGGCGGCCTGCTCTACTCGCCTCCGTTCCGCTAAACCCGGACTTTGGGGGGCGCGAACGAAAGTTCGCGCCCTTTCCATATCTCACGTATCCCGCGCTTTTCCGACACCACGACTTGGCAGGACTCGACATAACAGAGCCGCCACACGGACCGCGCGAATCCTTCTGACAGGGGCAACACCATGGCGACGCTAACCGACCCGCCGCAGCAATCCTTCCAGCTTAGTCAGCTGATCTATGACACGCGCTACCGGTCCACGACCATTCAGGTTGTCGCGTTCATTCTGATCATGGCCGGCATTTGGTGGCTGGGGAATAATGTGGTCACGAACCTAGCCGCACGCGGCAAGGACTTTGATTTCGGCTTCCTTGGAAGCCGCGCTGGCTACGACATCAACCAGATGCTGGTTGAGTATTCCAACGATTCCACCCACGCGCGTGCCGCGCTGGTGGGTATCCTCAACACGCTTCTGGTTGCCTTCCTTGGCTGCATTGCGGCCACGATTATCGGGGTTACGGCGGGCGTCCTGCGCTTGTCGAAAAACTGGATCGTTGGGCGTCTGATGACCGTCTATGTTGAGGGATTCCGCAACATTCCCTTGCTGCTTTGGATTATCGTGATTTTCGCAATCATGACTGAGGCCACGCCGCAGCCCCGCGATTTCCGGGGCGAGGATGCCGAGGCATCCATGATCCTTTGGGACAGCGTTGCCATCACCAACCGCGGCATCTTCATGCCTGCGCCTCAGTGGGGCGCAAATTCGCTATTGTTGGTTGCGATCTTTCTGGCGTCCATCGTGGGCATTTTTGTCTACCGCTCCATGGCGCGGAAAAAGCAGGAACAAACCGGTGCGCAGTCGCCCGTTTTCCTTGTTGGCTTGGCGTTGTTTTTTATTCCCACACTGATCGCCTACTTCATCCTGGGGCGTCCCGTTACGCTGAACTACCCTGAACTGGGCGGCTTCAATTTCAGCGGTGGCTTGCAGCTTCGCAACTCTTTTATCGCTCTTTGGTTTGCCTTGTCGCTCTATACAGGTGCCTTCATCGCCGAAATCGTGCGTGCAGGTATCTTGGCCGTGAACAAGGGCCAGACAGAGGCATCTTCCGCCTTGGGCATGCGTCCGAACCGGACCATGAACCTTGTGGTTCTGCCACAGGCGCTGCGGGTGATTATCCCGCCGCTCATCTCGCAGTATCTGAACCTTACCAAGAACTCTTCGCTGGCGATCGCCGTGGGCTACATGGATGTCCGTGCGACCCTTGGCGGCATCACGGTCAACCAAACCGGTCGAGAGCTTGAGGGGATGCTACTTCTGGGGCTGTTCTACCTGATTACCTCGCTGGTGATTTCAGGCGGGATGAACCTCTACAACAACTCCGTCAAATTGCAGGAGCGTTGATATGAGCGAGATTCATTCAGAAACAAGCACGCACACCGCATATGTCCGCACCGAGATGTTGCCCGAGCAAGCGCCTCCGATCACGGCTGCGGGTCCGGTGAAGTGGGTTCGTGAGAACTTGTTCTCTTCACTGGGCAACGGGATCATGACGATCCTTGCGCTCTATGTGATCTACTACATCCTCAGCCATATGCTGGGGTGGGTTGTCATGGGGATATGGGACGCGGACTCTTTGTCCGAGTGCCGTGAAATCCGTGATGGCTTCATCGCAGATGGCCGTTGGGCAGAACATACCGAGGTGGCCTGTTGGGCCGTTTTGGGCGACCGCTGGCACCAGCTTTTGTTCGGATTCTACCCGCCAGAGTTCTACTGGCGTCCGATCTTGTCGTTGGTCATCTTCGGCGTGGCCCTTGCGCCAGTGCTGTTTGACTCGGTGAACCGCAAGATGCTGATCCTGACGATCTTGGCACCATTCATCTGCTACTTCCTGCTTTGGGGTGGCTCGATCTGGGGCCCGCTGGTTGTGGCGTTTGGCTTTGTGCTCGGCTTTGCCTGCATCAAATACGGGGCGCTTCCCTTAGGCGCGCTTTTGTCGACGCTGGCGGCCATCTTGCTTCCGTTGCTCTTCTGGCTGTTCTTGGCCGGGCCGATCACCGGGGTCTTGAACTCGATCGCTCCGATTGGGCTCGAGTCTGTTGATTCAGATGATTTCGGGGGCTTCCTTCTGGCCTTCGTCATCGGCGCGGCGGGGATCATTCTGTCGATGCCATTGGGGGTCGTGTTGGCCTTGGGCCGGCAGTCGGACCTGTTCATCATCAACAAATTCTCGGTGATCTTCATCGAGGTGATCCGGGGCGTGCCGCTGATTGTGTGGTTGTTCACCGCGTCGTTGCTGTTGAACTACTTCCTGCCGCCGTCCGCAAACTTCGACCTTATGCTGCGTGTTATCATCATGGTGACGCTGTTTTCCTCGGCCTATATCGCCGAGGTGATCCGGGGCGGCCTCGCGGCTTTGCCACGGGGGCAGTATGAGGGCGCAGACAGCCTTGGCCTGAACTACTGGCAAGCGATGCAGCTGATTATTCTGCCGCAAGCGCTGAAGATTTCCATTCCGGGGATCGTGTCGTCGTTCATTGGCTTGTTCAAAGACACCACGCTGGTGGTCTTTGTGGGCCTGTCGGACCCTATCGGCTTCTCCAACTTGATCCGGGCCACGACTGACTGGAACGGTATCTACTGGGAGTTGTTCATTTTCATCGGGCTATGCTTCTTCATCTGCTGTTTCGGCATGTCCCGCTATTCGCAATATCTTGAGCGTAAGCTCGCTACCGGCCACCGTTAATCGGGCCATCGCTGAGGAGAAAACTCATGTCTAATACAGCTGAAGATCGTACCATCGACCGCAGCCAAATGACCGTTTCCGATGAGGTTGCGATCGAAATCAACGGTATGAACAAGTGGTACGGGACGTTCCACGTGCTCAAGGACATCAACCTGACCGTTAACCGGGGGGAGCGGATCGTGATCTGTGGCCCGTCGGGGTCGGGCAAGTCCACGTTGATCCGGTGCATCAATGCGCTGGAAGAACACCAGCAGGGTCAGATCACGGTGGATGGCACGTTGCTGTCCAACGATTTGAAGAACATCGACAAGATCCGGTCCGAGGTTGGCATGTGCTTCCAGCACTTCAACCTGTTCCCACATTTGACGATCCTGGAGAACTGCACGTTGGCCCCAATCTGGGTGCGTAAAACGCCCAAAAAGGAAGCCGAAGAAACGGCGATGCATTTCCTGGAGAAGGTGAAGATCCCGGATCAGGCGCTGAAATATCCGGGCCAACTTTCCGGTGGTCAGCAGCAGCGTGTGGCGATTGCACGGTCCTTGTGCATGCGCCCGCGGATCATGCTGTTCGATGAGCCGACATCGGCGCTCGATCCTGAGATGATCAAAGAGGTGCTCGATACGATGATCGAGCTCGCGGAAGAGGGTATGACCATGCTCTGCGTGACCCACGAGATGGGCTTTGCCCGACAGGTCGCCAACCGTGTGATCTTCATGGATGCGGGGCAGATCGTGGAACAGAACGAGCCGGAGGAGTTCTTTACGAACCCGCAGTCCGAGCGGACGCAATTGTTCCTGAGCCAGATTTTGGGCCACTGAAGACCCCGGGCTTAAGCCCGGTCTACGAGATACCTAACGCCCGTGTCGCAAGATGCGGGCGTTTTTCTTTGAGTTGTATTGGCCAAGATGAAGGGAGGGTCAGCGCGGATCAGGGAGGTCGCGCGGGGTTGTGAAGTGGAGGAGGTTGCCTGTGCCGGGGGCGATGGGTCCATTAAAGCGGAGGATAGTGGTGCCGCCTGTGGGATAGGTGGCGAAGCGGTCATCGGCGGGGGGCGTGTGGGTGAGGCTCCATGCCAGAGCAGCGGTGCCGGGATTGTGGGCGATCATGGCGATTGTGGCGGCGTTGGAGGCTTGGAGGGCTTTGAGCATCACCGCGGGCTCGGCGAGGTAGAGGGCTGGGTTGAGGGTGGCCTTGGGCGCGCCGGGGAGGTTGTCTTTTATGCCGGCCCAGGTTTGCCGTGTGCGAAGGGCGTCAGAGCAGAGGGCCTCGTCGGGGACAAGGTTGTGGAGCGCAAGGAAGGCACCGATGCGGGGCGCAGAGCGGTGGCCGCGGGCGCTAAGGGGGCGGGCGTGGTCATCGGTGCTGCCGTCCCAGTCGGATTTGCAGTGACGGATCAGGATGAGAGTCTGGCTCATGGGTGGAAGCTGCGCATGTGGAAGGCCGATTGGTCAGAGTTGCGGTTGAAATCTTGGCTGACCGGGCAGGCGCGGCGGGCTTTGCAGCCCTTGGTCATGCAATCCGCGCCAGCGGGGGTGTCGAGGAAACTGTGGCACGCGGCGGTGTTGTAGCCGTCCTCGGACAGGGCATCGACGGGGCAGGCGGTCTCACAGGGGGCGGGACAGAGCAGGCAGGGCGTGAGGCGTGGCGGGGTGAGGGGAATTTTTTCGCGCAGCGCCAGCGCCCCACGGAAGGAGATCATCAGGCCCTGGTCGTTGTGAACCAGCAGGGAGATGGGGCTGGCGTGGATGCTACCGGATTTTGTGGCCCATGAGATGAACGGCAAGTAGGGCGGTCCGCCGAAAGGGAAGAGGGGCGTGGCGTTCAGTGGCTTCGCGATGGTGGTGAGGGTGCGGGTGGACCAGCGGTTCATCGGGTCCGGCGCGCCATCGAGATATTCTGGAGAAGCGGTGAAATGGGGCCAAAACGTTGGTTCGGCCGGGGCGAGGAGCACGAGGGTTCCGGTGCCGTCGGGAGCGTTGTCGTCGGGCTCTGGGTGGAAGGCACCGACGATCGTGAGGTGGTGGGGGCGGACGGCGTTTCGGAGGGTTTCGTAGTCCATCAGTTTTGGCCTGTCATTGGCGGATCATGGAGCCCGCGCCGTGTTCGGTGAAGAGTTCCAGAAGCACCGCGTTGGAAACGCGACCGTCGACGATGGTGCAGGCGCGGACACCGGCACGGACCGCTTGCAGGGCAGTTTCGGTCTTGGGGATCATCCCGCCCGCGATGGTGCCATCGGCGATCATGGCGTCCACATCGGCAGAGGTGAGTTCAGTCACCACATCGCCCGCCGCGTTCTTTACGCCGGAGACATTGGTAAGGAGGAGGAGGCGGTCTGCTTTGAGGGCAGCGGCAATGGCACCGGCGGCGGTGTCGCCGTTGATGTTGTAGGTCTCGCCGTTCTTGCCTTGGCCCAAAGGGGCGATGACGGGGATCATGTCGTCTTCAAAGAGGTTGTCGATGACGCTTGTGTCGATTTCGGACGGGTCGCCCACGAAGCCCAGTTCCGGGTTGGCGGGCACGCAGGTGATCAGGTTGGCGTCTTTGCCCGAGAGGCCCACGGCCTTGCCGCCCTCGGCGTTGATGGCTTGGACGATGCGTTTGTTGACGCGGCCAGAGAGGACCATTTCGACCACTTCGACGGTGGCGGCATCAGTGACACGCTTGCCGTCTTTGAAGGTGCTTTCAATCCCGAGTTTCGCCAGCATGTCGTTAATCATCGGGCCGCCACCGTGGACGACCACCGGGTTGACGCCGACCTGGCGCAGCAGGACGATGTCGCGGGCGAAAGAGGCCATTTCGGCGTCGTCGCCCATAGCATTGCCGCCGAATTTCACCACGACGACGGCGTCGTTGAAGCGTTGCAGGTAGGGCAGGGCCTCGGAGAGGGTGCGGGCGGTGGCGAGGTAATCGCGGGTCATTTGGGTTTTCATGTGCTTTGGGCCGGTGTGAGGGTTGCCTCACGTTAAGCGGCGCGGGCGCGGGTGTGAAGCGGTGGAATGAAGGGGGCCAGCCCCCTTGGCGGTTTTTCCCTTGGGGAAAACCCGCTTACCCCCGGAGGTGTACGGCCAAGATGAAGGAGGAGCGGTGCGTTATGCCTCGATCGAGGCAATGGCAGAGCGGAGTGTTGGAATCCCGTCGCCCTTTTCCGAGGAGGTCAGGATGATCTCGGGGTAAGCGGCGGGGTGGTTGGCAAGCGCCTTGCGGGTGCGGGCAAGGGAGGCATCGCGGTCTTTGCCTTTCACCTTGTCGGACTTCGTCAGCACGGTCTGGAAGGGGACGGCGGCGATGTCGAGGAGTTTCATGATCTCCTCATCGACAGCTTTCACGCCGTGGCGTGCGTCGATCAGCACAAAGGCCCGGCGCAGGGTGGCGCGGCCTTGGAGGTAGGACTTCAGCAGCGCCTGCCATTGTTGGACCACGTGCAGGGGAGCCTCGGCGTAGCCATAGCCGGGGAGATCCACGAGATAGTGGCTTTCCAGCAGGGTGAAGTAGTTGATCTCCTGGGTGCGGCCGGGCGTGTTGGAGGCGCGCGCGAGGCCTTTGCGGCCGGTGAGCGCGTTGATCAGGGTGGATTTGCCGACATTGGAGCGCCCGGCAAAGCAGACCTCTATCCGGTCAGCAGGCGGTAGACCGTCCATGGCGACGACGCCTTTGAGGAAGTCGGTGTTGCCCGCAAAAAGTTTGCGGCCCCGTTCCGCGGTGATCGCATCGGGTTCGTCAGCAAGGGGAAAGGGTAGGGCGTTCATGTCGCGGCCTCCAGCGCGGGCAGGTCGGCGCCGCGGATCGCGTTCAGGTTACGGGTGATTTTGTCAGCTGGCCAGTCCCACCAAGCAACGGCAAGCAGGCGCGCGATGATTGCCGTGTCGAAGCGTTGTTTGACGGGCTGCGCGGGGTTGCCTGCAACGATGGTGTAGGGGGCGACGTCTTTGGTGACCACGGCCTTGGCTGCGATGATCGCGCCCGCGCCTATTGTCACGCCAGGCATTATCGTGGCCGAGTTGCCGATCCAGACGTCCGCGCCGATATGGGTGTCACCCTTCTGGCCGGCAGTCCAAGTTGCAGGATCGAAGCCGTCTTCCCAGCCGTGCCCGAAGATGTTGAACGGGAAGGTAGAGAACCCGTCCATCGCGTGGGTGCCGCCGTTCATGAAGATGCGCACATCGTGGGCGATGGCGCAGAAAGGGCCGATGTGAAGGTGGTCACCGATGAAATCGTAGTGGTGCAGCACGTTGCGCGTGAAAAAATCGCGGGTCTCATTCTGGTCGTCATAATACGTGTAATCGCCCACGGTGACATTCGCGCGCCCCTCGGCCAGCGGCTTGAGGAAGACGGTGCCCGCGTAGCCGGGAGCCATAGGGGCGAGGGTGGATGGGTCGGGGCCGCTCATTGGACCCGGACCGTGTCGCCCGCTTTAATCTTGCCGGCTTGCCGCACCATAGCGTAGACGCCGAAATCTTGGTGGCCCCAGCCGTCGCGCAACCCACGCAGGGTATCCGCATCGCGGTGGCCTGTGGTGGGGTTGGCCTCGGTCGCGCGGCAGCGGGTGATGGGCTCCATCACTTCGAGCAACGCCTCACCGATGCGGAGGGTCTTGCCAACCAAGTCAAATTCCTCCCAAGGCGCGAGTCCCTCAACCCAGAGATTGCCGCGGAACCGACGTTCATCCAGCGGTTGATCGAGCTTTTGGGACAGGGCCCGGAGGGAGGCCGCGTTCAGGATGCTGATCGAGGCGAAAGGCGCGTCAGACATGCCCTCTGCCGGGGACTTTACCAGCGCCGCCGCTTTGGGGCGGGTGGCTGGGTAAATCTTGGAGAGCCAATCGAAGAAGGGCGCCGTGTCCGCGCCGGGGGTAACGCTGATATCAGGCAGGTCAGGGTGGCTGAGGTGAATGACTTCGCCGCCTTCAGGGCCATCCACATTGCAGGTCACCGCCATCAGCGAAGGCCCCTTGGCACCTCGCAAAAAATTGCGGCAAGAGCTCCAGCCATCAGAAGTGTCGCCGCCTTCTTCCAGAACCGCCCAGGCGCGGTCCAAAGGCAGGGGCAGGCCCGGCGACAGATCAATAGCGCGGAGCCTTTCAGCCCCGACGCCTTTGATCGGATAGCGCCAGATCTGATCCAGTTCCCAAGTCACTTTTCTTCCTTGGGTTTGCGCGAAAAGCTTTTGCGGATGTTGCCGAAAACATCGGGCTTAAAGCCCTGACTGCGCATGATCAGGTACTGTTGCGTGAACGTCAGCGTGTTGTTCGCGATCCAGTACACCAGCAGGCCGGATGCGAAGCTGCCCAACATGAACATGAATACCCAAGGCAGCCACGCGAAGATTTGCGCCTGCATCGCATCGGTGGGGGCTGGGTTCAGCTTCTGTTGCAACCACATGGAAATACCCAGCAGCAGCGGCAGGATGCCGATGAAGATCAATGCCATGATCGACTCAGGCTCTGGCGAGGCGTTGGGCAATAGGCCGAACAGATTGATGATCGAGGAACTATCGGGCGCGGACAGGTCATTTAGCCAGCCGAAGAACGGCGCGTGGCGCAGTTCAAGCGTGACGAAGATCACCTTGTAGAGCGAGAAGAAGATCGGGATTTGCAGAATGATCGGCAGACAGCCGCCCGCAGGGTTCACTTTGTTCTTCTTATAAAGCTCCATCATGCCTTTCTGGAGCTTCTCTCGGTTGTCGCCAGCGGCTTCTTTCAGCTTTTCGATCTCGGGCTGAAGTTCCTTCATCTTCGCCATCGACACATAGGAACGATAGGCAAGCGGGAAGAGGACAGCCTTCACGATCAGCGTCAGGGCAATGATCGCAAGACCCATGTTGCCAATGGTGCTGTTGAGCCAGTGCAGCAGCCAGAACAGAGGTTTGGTCAGGAAGTAGAACCAGCCCCAGTCGATGCTGTCGATAAAACGGTCGACTTCGCCCCGATTGGGGTCTTGTTCGGCGCCGAACAGGCGAGCGATGAGGCCCGGCGCGGCGTTTTCATAGTCGCGAATGGTCTCGGCTTCCTTGGCACCTGCGAAAAGCTGCGTCGTCACCTCGGCCGTTTCGCCGGGGGCGATGGACATGTAGGGAAGGCGCGCTTCGGTCTGGTAGATGTCCGAGCCGGGCACGTATTTGATGACGGAAACGAAGGGTTGGTCTTCGCCGGGGATCAGCGTGGTCATCCAGTATTTGTCGGTGAAGCCGATCCAGCCGTTTGCCTCTACCTCGATCACTTCGGCGGGCACGCCTTCGCGGGCGACGACATCCAGATCGGGAAGGTCATCGTAGGCGACTTCGCTTAGTTCACCATCCACTTTGCGCACGACACCTTCGTGCAGGATGAAAAAGTTCTGCAAGTCAGAGGGCAGGCCGTGACGCGCGACGATGCCGTAGGGGGCAAGGTTCACGTCGCCTTCGCCGGTGTTTTCGACCGATTGGGTCACTTCGAACATAAAGCGATCGTCGATGGCGATGGTGCGGCGGAACACGAGGCCACCGCCGTTATCCCAAACCAGCGTGATAGGGGTGTCGGGCGTAAGGGTAGTGCCGGACTCAAGCTCCCACGGGGTGTCGGAGGTGGGGACGTCTTCATAGCCGAGGTCGCCGGAAGGGGTCCAACCATAGAGCGCGTAGTAGGGATCTTCGGAGCCTACGGGTGACAGAAGGCGTACGATTTCATCGCCGTCTACTTCCGTGGTGTAGTTGCGCAAGGACAGGTCATCAATGCGGCCGCCCAGAAGCGAAATGGTGCCTTCGACGGAAGGCGTTTCGATGTCGATCCGCGCGGCTTCGGTTAGAGCCACTTCGGTGGGCGCGGTATTTTCGGCCCCCGCAGGATCTCCCGTCGCGGTGACAGGTGGGGTGGGCGCGATGCCGGTTTCGGTCTCGACCACGGGGATCGCGTTGGGGTCTTCCACGACCTCTGGAGGCGGGAAGAGAAGGAACCAAACGAGGATCACAACAAAGCTAAGGCCGGTGGCCAGGATCAGGTTTCTGTTCTGATCATCCATGTCCGCGAAATTCCTCTATCCGAGCCCTTAGGAATAAGGCGAAATACCGCTGCTCAATCGGTAACGCCAATCCCTGCGGGTTCAACAGACTGAGGGTTGAAAGGTCAAGAGGCGAAATCGGCGCGGCTACGGGGGCAGAGGTGGACGTGAGCCTTCTGTGATAGGGCGCAGCAGCGTCCGGATGGCGGTATTGGCAGAACGGCAACGGTCTGTAGCGGTGCGGTAAATCGGCTAGGGGACCGAGGCACGCCTGTCATCGAGACGAATCGTCTTGCCGGAGGCGCCATGGGCACGGGCCCAATCGGCGACATTGTCCAGCCCCATCGGACGGGCGATGGCATAGCCTTGCACGAAATCGCAGCCAAGCGCTGCCACGGCATCTTGTTCGCTTTGGGTTTCCGTCCCTTGGGCCAGTGTTTCAATGCCCATCGCTTGCGCCAAGGCGATAATCGCGGCGACGGACTGGCGTTTTTCAAGGGCGACATCGACATCCAGAATGAAGCTCCGGTCAATTTTGATCCGGCTGACGCTTAATCGTTGCAAGGTGGGGATCGATGCGGCCCCAAGTCCGAAGCCTTCAAGGTCCACACGGTGCCCCGCGTTGCGCAATTCCAGAAGGTTGGCAGCAATAGCGTCTTCCTCGATATGGCTGGCGACGCTTTCGGGCAGTTCTATCACGATCCGAGAGGGCGCAAGGCTGAAGCGGGCTACTTCCTGAGCCATATGGCTGGCGAAGTTAGGGTCGCGAAGCTCCCCCGCCGAAAAATTCACCGAGATTTGTGGGATATGTGCCTTCATGGCATCCCAATCATGGAGCGCCTTTAAGGCTTGGTGCAGCATGCGTTGCCCAAGTAACGGCATGTGTCCTGAGGCTTCCACGGCGGGAAGAAACTCTTTCGGACCAAGAAGCCCGTGTTTGGGGTGCTGCCAGCGCGCCAATGTTTCCATCCCGGAAAGAGCGCCGGTGCGGGCATGGATTTGTGGCTGAAACCAAGCCTGAATGGCGCCGTCGTGAATGGCTGCCTCCACTTCGGCGCTTAGGCTGGATTGAAGCGCGCGGGCGCGCCCCATCCCAGACGCAAAAGCGCGGATGGCGTTGGGGCCATTTAGAGCGGCTTCGTCCAAAGCAGTCTCAGCCGCTTTGAAAGTGGTATCGGCCGGGTCCGCCCCGGTTTTAATCATCGCGGAATGCCCGATTGAGGCGGTGAGACGCAGGGCCGATCCGCGCATCGCCAAAGGTTCTGCAATGGCGTCAGAGAGTCGCGCGGCGATGGTATCGCGCAGACCAAGCCGGGCAGTCGCAAGGGGCGACAACACGATGCCAAAGCGGGCGTCGCCCAAACGGGTCAGCAGGTCGCCATTTCGCAGAGTGGTTTGAAGCCTTTCATCAACGCGCGTTGCAATTTCTTCACAGGCATCCAGGCCCCACCGGCTATGCAAGGCGGCCCAATCGTCGATTTGCACAAGGATGCAGGCGGTGTCGCGGCCCGGCAGGTCCAACACGCGGTCCATCATGGCAACCAAAGCGCTGCGCCCCGTCGCCGGGGTGCCGGAAGCGTTGGCCAAGTTGCCTTGGGCCGTCCCCCGCCCACCCATTCCGCCAAGGGCCAGCAACGCGGAAAGGCAAACCGCTGTGACCAGCGAAACATCTTCAAAACCCATCCAATGGGCGCTGAGCGTCAGCAGGGGGAAAAGCGCCAGCACCTCTATGCGGGAAAGCGCCATCTGGATACGCCGCGCCAAGCGGTAGAGCGGCCCTTGCCCGGCGTTTGCCGTGCCATTTGCCTTGGGGTCTGCCAAAATTCACGCCTCCGGCTGCTATACGAACTGAGCCCAAGGAGTAGACGAACTTCGCAAACAGGAGGTTAATTCAGGGAGCTTCGAGGCAGGTTTTCGCGGACCGACAAGGTCTAATCCGGCACGTTGTCGATGCCTGATCCGCCCCAAGGGTGGCAGCGCGCGACGCGGCGGGTGGCCAGCCATGTGCCTTTTATCGCGCCATGTTTGCGCAATGCCTCCATTGCGTAGGAGGAGCAGGTCGGAGTGTATCTGCAGTTGGTGGCGATCATGGGAGAGATCACCAGCCGGTAGAACCGGATCGGAAGTGAGAGAAGGAACGCCGCCGGGTTCATCGGTGCGCCTTGCGCAACGCGCGGGAAAGATCGGTTTGCAGCGCTTGGAAATCGTGGGTCGCCGTGGCGTCTTTGCGGCCAATCAAGACGTAATCCCAGCCGTCCTTCCCCTCGGTGGGCAGCACAGCACGGGCAATTTCGCGCAGGCGGCGTTTGGCGCGGTTCCGGGCGACGGCATTGCCGACCTTCTTGGAACAGGTGAAGCCGACGCGGATCGCGTCAGTGCCCTCTCCCTCGGGGCGTTTGCGCGCTTGCAACAGGAAGGCGGGCGTTGGCACACGGGCAGCCCGGGCGGCTGACAGAAAATCAGCCCGCTGGGTAAGCGTCACAAGCGGGCGCTTAACACAAAAAGCCCCCGGCGAGGCGGCGCTCGGCGGAGGCGATTGAGATGCCATCGGTCGGCGATCAGGCGCTGAGCGACTTCCGACCGCGGGCGCGGCGGGCGTTCAGGATCTTGCGACCTGCTTTAGTTGCCATACGCGCACGGAAGCCGTGGCGGTGCTTACGCACGAGGTTCGAGGGTTGGAATGTCCGCTTCGACATGGGTCTCGCTCCGTCAATCTTGGCCGGAGGGCGCCAAACGCGCGCCTCATACGGCAGGAATCTTTCTTGAAGCCTGCGAGATAGGCAAGTGTGGGGCTGCTGTCAACAACGCGCCCGCATCAGGACGCGGTATTTTCGGCCTCTTCCAATGCGCGGGCCAATTCGCGCAACTGGTCCGGGGCGTAGACGGCGACGCCAATGGCGCGAAGACGGTGCGCGACAAGGCCTTCGCCAGAATGTCGCTGGCCATCAAAATTGCCGGAATGCACGTAGGTAGGGCCGCAAGACGGGCTGCCATCGGCCAGTAAAGCAAAGCGGCAGTGCTGTTGTTTGGCAAGATCGACCGCCAATTGCGCACCCAGAGTGAATTCTCCGGTCCAATCCAGCCCGTCCTTATCATAGACACCAGCACGCCCTGCCAGCACCGTTTCGGCGGTGGCACCGGGGGCAATCTCGGCGGCGGGGCGAGGGGTGGGCAGACCGGCAGCCATTTCCGGACAATGTGTCACCAAGCGACCTTCGGCCCGCCACGTGGCCAGAAGCTGATTCTCCAGCGTCTTTGCGCCGCCGTCGTAGCGCACGCGCGCGCCCATTAAGCAGGCACTGACGAAAATCTTCTCCATGGAACGACCCACACTTGAAACAATCCAAACCGCGAATGTGACAGTTTGCTGCCATAGCGGTCACGAAAACCCTTACTTGCGTCACGCCCCATCAAGCAACCGTGAGCGGGGTATCACCGTTGCTTTAGATGTCGCATCTAAGGTCCAACTCAAGGGCAAGGGACAAAAAGGCATGTCAGATAGTATGGAGCCGTCGCAGCACAAACAATTCACCCGCTATCTTCCGCTTCTTGCCGTAGTTATCGGCGCGGGCGTCGGCTGGTATCTGTTTCGGGACTACCTGAACTTTGAGGCGCTGGCCAATAACCGAGAGGCGTTGATTGCCTTTCGCGATGCCAACTACCTGCTGACGGTCCTGTTGTTCGTATTGGCTTATGCGCTGATCGTGGCGTTTTCCTTGCCGGGGGCCACCATTGCTACGCTGACGGGCGGCTTCCTGTTCGCAACCTTCCCCGGAGCGTTCTTCAATGTCTTTGGGGCGACCGCTGGGGCCACGGCAATCTTCTTGGCAGCGCAGACCAGCTTTGGCGCGAGATTGGGGGCGAAGTTGGAAGGCTCGGAAGGGATCACCAAGAAATTCAAGGACGCCATTGATGAAAACCAATGGTCGGCGCTTTTCCTTCTGCGCCTGGTTCCTGCGGTGCCGTTCTTTATTGCCAACCTTCTGCCCGCCTTCTTTGAGGTGCCAACACGGCGCTATGTGATCTCTACCTTCTTCGGTATTCTGCCGGGGGCGATCGTCTACACTTCTGTCGGGGCCGGACTGGGAGAGGTCTTTGCCCGAGGCGAGACCCCGAACCTTGGGATCATCTTCGAACCGCAAATCATTTTGCCGATCCTTGGCCTGTGCGCGCTTGCGACCCTCCCCATCATTTTGAAAGCCGTGCGCGGCAAGAAAGGGCTGTGAACCATGGCTGTGATTGAAACTGATATTTGCGTCATTGGTGGCGGTTCTGGCGGTCTCTCTGTGGCGGCGGGTGCCGTCCAGATGGGGGCTAAGGTTGTGCTTCTGGAGGGCCACCTCATGGGGGGTGACTGCCTTAACTTTGGCTGCGTGCCCTCCAAGGCTTTGCTTGCGGCGGGGCATAAGGCCCATGCCACCTCACAGGCAGCTTTCGGCATCGCGGGCCATGATCCGGCCCCAGATTTCGCGGCGGCCAAGGATCATGTCCGCGCGGTGATTGCCGAGATCGAGCCCGTCGACTCGCAAGAGCGGTTTGAAGGCCTGGGCGTGCAGGTGATCCGCGAATTCGGACGCTTCATCTCTCATTCGGAAGTGCAGGCGGGCGACACCACGATCAAAGCGCGGCGCTTTGTGATTGCGACGGGCTCCCGTCCCTTTGTGCCGCCAATCCCCGGTTTGGACAGCGTGCCCTACCACACCAACGAGACAATCTTTGACCTGCGTGAGCGGCCCGATCATCTGATCGTCATCGGTGGCGGCCCCATCGGTATGGAAATGGCGCAGGCGCATCGGCGTTTGGGCAGCCGTGTGACCGTGCTGGAGGGCGCGAAAGCCATGGGCAAGGATGACCCGGAAGCGGCGGCAATCGTTCTGGACGTGCTACGCAGCGAGGAGATCGAGATTGTGGAGGGCGCGACGGCCTCCACAATCAGCGGCACGGAAGGGGCAATCAAGGTCGAAACCAAAGATGGTGCGACATTTGAAGGATCACATCTGTTGATGGCGGTTGGGCGGCAGGTGAACGTGGACAAGTTGGACCTGCACAAAGCGGGCATCGCGTTTGAGCGGGGCGGCATCACGGTTGGCGACGATCTACGTTCGACCAACGCGCGCGTCTATGCGGTGGGCGATGCCGCGGGCGCTGCACAGTTTACCCATGTGGCGGGCTATCATGCGGGCGTCATTATCCGGCCGATGCTGTTTGGTCTGCCCGCCAAGGCCCGCACCGATCACATCCCTTGGGCAACGTATACCTCCCCGGAATTGGCCCAAGTCGGTCTGACGGAGGCCGAGGCCAAAGACCAGCACGGTGACAAGGTATTCGTCGCAAAAGCAGAATTTTCCCATAATGATCGCGGCATTGCGACGGAACAGACTACGGGCTTCGTGAAAGTCATGGTAGTGAAGGGCAAACCCGTTGGCGCAACAATTGTCGGGCCGCAAGCGGGGGAGCTGATTGGGATTTGGTCGCTGGCCATCGCCAACAAGCTGAAGATGAGCGCGGTCGCCAACATGATCGCGCCTTATCCGACGCTTGGCGAGGTTAACAAACGCGCTGCCAGTGCCTATTTCACGCCAAAGCTGTTCGATAGTCCTTTGGTAAAGAAGGTCGTCGGATTTGTGCAAAAGCTCGGACGTCCATAGAAGGGGCCGGGCTTCGGGCCAGTAAGGGAGCCTTTGGTGGCAAACAGTCTTTCAGGGCGTTTTCTGATTCTTACCGTCATCTTTGTGATGCTGGCTGAAGTCTTCATTTTCGTCCCCTCCATCGCTCGGTTCCGTGAAGACTACCTTCTGGCTCGGTTGGAACGCGCGCAAATTGCCTCTCTCGCCTTGTTGGCGGCTGACGGCATGATCGATGATGAGCTGGAATATGAGCTTTTGGAAAACGCAGAAGTTCTGAACGTGGTCTTGCGGCGGAACGCAGTGCGGCAGCTGATCCTGTCCACCGATGGGATGGAACCGGTTTCGGCCACTTTCGATTTGCGTGACGCCTCGGCCTGGGAACTGATCCGCGATGCCTCCATGCGCATATTTGAGA
Organism: Rhodobacteraceae bacterium M385; assembly: GCA_025141835.1. NCBI lineage: Bacteria > Pseudomonadati > Pseudomonadota > Alphaproteobacteria > Rhodobacterales > Paracoccaceae > Rhodobacteraceae bacterium M385. Next base: position 567,054 of record CP081102.1, read on the forward strand.
CGGAGGACCAAAACATCCGCGTAATCGGTGAACCGGTGCGTGAAGCGGGGCTGTTGATCGAAGTTACGATGGAAACAGCGCCCCTGCGTATGGCGATGATCGACTATGGCTTGCGGATTTTGCTTCTGTCGGCTGTGATCTCGGTCTTTGTGGCGCTGCTTTTGTTTGTTGCGGTGCGCATCTTGATTGTGAATCCGATCAAGCGTGCGGTGAGCGCGATGACGACCTATGCCGAAGCCCCCGAGGATGCGAACAGGATCATCACCCCGCGCGGCTCGGTGACCGAGCTTAGAGCCGCGGAAGAGGCCCTTAACCGGATGCAGACCCAGCTTACCTCTCTGCTTCGGCAACGCGAAAGGCTGGCGCAATTGGGCGAAGCCGTTGCCAAGATCAGCCATGATCTGCGTAACATTCTGTCCGTCGCCACCCTGGTCGCAGATCGGCTTGAAACGGTGCAAGACCCTACCGTGAAGCGCATCGCGCCGAAGCTTATCAACTCGCTCGGGCGGGCGATTAACCTGACGGAAGCCACGCTGGCCTTTGGCCGCGCCGAAGAACCGGCCCCTAAGCTGGACCGCGTGTCATTGGAGCCTTTGGTGGATGACGTGCTGGACAATGACAACCTTGCCCAAGGGGACGGTGAGGTCAGCTATGATGTAGAGATCGAGGCAGGCGTTGTTGTGCGCGCAGACCCCGAGCAGTTGCACCGTGTCTTGTCCAATCTCGTCCGCAACGCCCGCCAAGCTATCACGGCCACAGGCAAGCCCGGTGAAGTCATGGTTAGGGCCGCTGCTCAGGAAGGCGGATGGTGTATTGAGGTTTGCGACACTGGCCCCGGCTTGCCCGCCGGCGCACAAGAGGGGCTGTTCAAGCCGTTCTCCTCCACCGACAAAGTTGGCGGTACGGGACTTGGCCTTGCCATTTGCGCGGAAATCCTTCGCGGCCACGGGGGGACGTTGACCTTGAAAAGCACAGGAGCCAACGGCACAATCTTCGCATTATTCCTTCCAGGGGGCATTGCAGCCTGATTAGCCCCTTGCGCTAGGCAACAGGCGACGCTAAATGACCCCCACGCGGATTGGTAGCTCAGCTGGATAGAGTACTTGACTACGAATCAAGGGGTCGGGGGTTCGAATCCTCCCCAGTCCGCCATTTATCTCATCAAGAGTATTTTTGTGTGACACTAATTTGGTTAGTGGCTGAAAGCGGCCCCACATCAAAGATGATTACCTGCAGAAATTACTGACTTCGCGATCTGTTGATGCTGATTTCGGTGCATCCCGTCGGGATCCGTCGCACTAGCTGTGGTGACGACGCTTTAATCACAAATCTGATGCGCATGATGCCGTCGAATTGTCCTTATTTAGGACAGTCGACTTATATCTACGCATTTCCGATCAGGATTTTCTGATCGTCCTCTTTGGTACCTGTCGCGGCGCGGCGATGATGGTGAACAAAGATACGCCATCAAGCGCAGTTCGCGGGAACGCCGCCGGTTTGGATGTCGTCGTGTCCACATGAAGATCGCGCGGGAAGGTATTATCGTGAACCACAAGATGGTCAGGCGCATCTATGCCGAAGAGAATCTGCAGGTGCGGCGCAGAGGCGATCGCAAGCGTGCGTTGGGCACGAGAAAGCCGATGGTGCTGCCGGATGGTCAAAAAACAACGCTGGAGCTTGGATTTCGTATCCGATGCGCTGACAGACGGGCGTCGCTTCCGTATCTTGGCGGTTGTCGATGACTTCAGCCGCGAGAACTCGGTGCTGGTCGCGGAAACATCACTGTCAGGGCATCGTGTTGTTCGGGAACGGGACCGCAACATTGCTAAGCGCGGCGCCCCGAAGACAATAGTTTCGGACAACGGTATTGAGTGTACCAGCATGGCGATCCTTTGATGGGTGCAGAATGCGGGCATCGATTGGCGCTATATCGCGCCTGGAACTCCTGAGCAAAACGGCATCATCGAAAGCTTCAACTGCAAGCTACGCCCCTCTCATGCATATAAACATGCACTGCCGGGCAGTGGATGAATGCCTTGATGAAACGCTGTTCGGCATATTGGGCGTGGGTCGCAAGACGCTTGAAGAATGGCTGGAGGTCTACAATTGGCGCAGGCCCCATTTAGCCTTAGGCAACCTCACCCCGATGGAATTCTTGCGAAGAAAGATGAAGGACAATATGGCGGCCTAACGCCAAAGATTTAAACTCAAGGACTTCGCGCGAGGCTGGAAGAGACTTGGGGCTCAGGTCAGCCTCGACAAAGCTGACAATCGTTCAGTTTGCAGCAAACGGCCGCTCCCCGCCCTCAGTGCTCGTCGAAGCCAACAGACCTTAGCTGACAGCCGTTTCGAGCGCAGGATGGTGGAAGGGCCGAAGTCGGCAAAACAGTCTGCGCCAGCTCTACGAGAGGGGGAACCCGCCGAGGTTGCTGGCGAACCACAACCTTCTGCTCATGGATACCGGCTTTGTCATAAAGCCGAAACCGGATGCTCAGGCTTGATCGACGACTTCACGTTTCAAAAGTCGAGCTGCGACCAATGAGGTCGCAGCCCAAGATAGCTAGAGACTAATATGACAGCTCCCGCTATTGCCTACGGTTCACCGCCCCATAGCAGGGTTCGAATAGCGGTTTGCGTGGGCAACGATTGCTTCCGCATCACTGTCCGCATCAATCATCACGAAAGGCCCAGACCATACGGGTTCGACAGGCTCGCCGTTCATGTGGGCATGGAAAGCATCGGCTACAGCCACGCCGCTATCGTCGATGGAACGCAATGGCGATGCGCTGAGCCAGCCCTCACTCATGGCCTGGATCTCGTCACCGGTACCGCCGAAGCCAATCGACATCACCTGATCCGACAAGCCCGCCCCGCGCAAGGCTTGCCCGATGCCGAGGCCAACAGCCGTTGATACGCCATAGATGACGTCAAGGTCAGGATGCGCCGCGATTAGGTTCTGTGTGGCCTCAAAGGCCCGCACACGATCGAAGTCTGTGTGTACACCGATCTCGACGTCGATGCCTGGATGTTGAGACACCACATCGACAAAGCCCGCCATGCGCTGATCACTGACCACGCCTGCAACGCCTTGAAGCACGGCAACTTGGCCTTCGCCACCAAGTTGCTCAACCGTCCATTCACCCGCCATGCGACCGCCTTCATAGTGGTCGAAGGCGATGTACTGCATGGCGCGGGAGGCTTCGTCTTCATGAGGTTCAAGGAAGTTATAGACGACAACCGGGATGCCAGCCTCGTTCAGAAGGCGCAGCCCAACTGCGGCGGATTCATACTCGGTCGCGCCCAAAAAGACGTAATCGGCCCCCCGTTGGATCACAGCTTGAATCTGATCCAACTGTCCCGCGTGATCTGATGCGTTCTGCACCGCCAGAAGTGTCACTTCGTGATCTACGCCGAGTTCGTCCAGACGTGCGCTCATGCTCCAGTAAACGCGCTCCCAGGCGTCTGAGATATCGAATGAAGGCGACAGGTAAGCGATCTCGATCGCGTCGTCCTGTGCCACTGCGCTAGGTGCGGTTGTTGCCGCGATGGCTCCGGCCATCGCGCTGGCCATAAGATGTCTTCTAGTTACTTTCATCTTTCTTCCTCCCTTTGGTTTCTGTCTTGCAAATTTCAGCGGTTTTGAGCCCTTTCTGCGGCACGTTTGCTCCGCCATTGGGCGATCCATTCAATCCGGTTTTCACGGATATTGTTCACAGTCACAGCGACGATCACGATGATGCCGACGGCAACAAGCTGGTAGAAGAAATCTACGCCGGCGATAACCAAGGCGTTGTTCAGCATGCTCAGCAAGATCGCCCCTAAGAGTGAGCCGTAGATCATGCCGCGCCCGCCAAAGAGGCTGGTGCCGCCAATAATCACCGCTGCGATCACATGGATCTCCATCGCGGTGCCAAGGGTTGCTTGGGTGCCGTCGATGCGGGCCATCCACAGCAGCCCCCCAAGGGCCACCGCAAAGCCGATGTAGGCATATACCGCCATTTCGATCCGCCACACCTTGATACCCGCCAAACGTGCGGCCTCGCGGTTGCCCCCAACAGAGCGCACATGCATGCCGAATGCGGACAAGTTGAACAGCCAATGGGTCAAGGCGACGAAGGCGGCGGCGATCAGGATTGGCACCGGAATACCCAGCACGTCTCCCTGCCCGAGCCAGACAACTTCTGGTGGCAATCCGAAATAGAGTTGACCGGCCGAATGCAGCAGCGCCAGCCCCCGAAAGGCCACCATCGTACCAAGGGTTGCAATCAGCGCCGGGATTGCCAGGAAGGCAACCATCGCGCCGTTGAGCGCCCCCAGAGCCATGGCCATGACAAACATCAGTATCAGCGCTGGGATATAGTGCATCCCATTATCCATCAGGCTGAACGCCACACAGGTCACGAGCGCCATGAGAGAACCCACGGACAGGTCGATCCCACCTTTGGTGATGACCAGCGTCATTCCCATCGCAACAATCAGATATGTTGACGCCTGTGTCAGGACGTTAAGCAAGTTCGGTATCGACGCGAAACGTGGATTGATGAGTGTGAACAGCACGATCAGCGCCACAAGCACGAAGGTCAGGCCAACGCTTTCCATACGGAACTTTCGGTCGTTCTGACCAAGCTGCTTCAGCTTTGGTCTGACATGGGTGGATGAATCGGTCATGCTTGGCTCCTGTCATCTTGAGCATTGCCAATTGTGATCTTGCGCACGATTTCTTCGCGGGTGACGTCGGCAGTGTTAACGATGTCAATCATCTGGCCGTTCTTCATGACCGCAACGCGATCAGCGATGCGGAAGACGTGCTCCAGATTGTGGCTGATGATCAGAACGGTCAGCCCTTGTTCACGCATCCGCTCAACCAGCGCCAGGACCTTTCCGCCTTCATCGACACCCAGAGCTGCCATCGGTTCGTCCATGATCAGAAGTTGCGGCTCGGCCAGCAAGAGACGGCTGATGGCGATTGTTTGACGTTGCCCACCGGAAAGCTGTTGCACCGGCTCATTGAGCGTTGGGAGACCGATGGCGAAGTTATGTAGCAACTCAACCGTTCGCTTGCGCATCTCTGCTTTGTCGAGGATCGGTAAACCGAAAACACGCTTGCGCAGTTCCCGCCCCAGGAAGACATTTTGCGGCACATTCAGTTCATTCACGAGGCCGAGGCTCTGATGCACCGTCTCAATGCCGATATCAGTGGCATCCAGCGGGCTGGTCAGCGTGACCGGGCGTTTATCAAACGTGATTTTGCCGGCGTCAGGGCGCAAGGCGCCCGATAGGACTTTGATGAGAGTGGACTTTCCGGCACCGTTGTCACCGACCAAGGCCATAATCTCACCACGCCGGATATCGAGGCTCACATCATTAAGAGCCCGCAACCCACCGTATGACTTGTTCAGGTTCCGCGCATCAAGAAGCACTTCCCCCCGCGCCGTCTGCGCGTCGTGATCATCAAACATTTCTTCCTCCCAATCCTGCGTCCAGCGCCTTTGCGGATAAACAGGCAAACACGGGGCCCCTTGCGATCAGGCCCATTTTTTTATGGCCGTCCCACGCCCGCTGATGAAAAAACGCTAATCAGACGCCGAAACTTACGCGCCAAAATTCTTGGCGTTCTTGCAAACTTTCGTGCAAGTGTCTGCTGAATTGGCGCGTTTGAAGATAATCCTTCCCGGTATCAAACCAGCGCCCAAACCAAGAGGGAAACGGCATTGCAACAGCTATACGACCCGGATTTCGAAGTAATTGTTTACGACCCGTCGCAATCATTTCGTTGGGAAGTGCACGGCTATCCGCACCATCTGGCGAAGTGGCATCATCATCCAGAGTATGAACTGCACCTGACCCAGGAAGTCGGCGGGAAGATGATGATCGGGGATCATATCGGCCCCTTTAATCCGGGATGCCTTGTGCTGACCGGACCGAACCTGCCGCACAATTGGGTCAGCGATCTGCGCCCGGGTCAGCGACTGGAACAGCGCGACATGTTGGTCCAATTCGTTCCGGACCTCGTCCGAACCCTGAGGGGCTTTTCAGAGATGGAAGCCGTGGAAGTTTTGCTCAGGGAATCCGCCTATGGGGTCGAGTTTGCCGGGACGACCCGCGACGATGGCGCGGTGCTTCTGGCCCAGATAGGAAAAACCCGCGGAATTCGTCGATTAACGTTGTTTCTCGAATTGCTCCACCGGCTTGCGGCGGTGCCAGCGGAGCGGCGCGTGCTATCACAGTGCGCCCCCGGCATCGGGGCCCATACCACGACGTCACGCAAGCTCGAGACTGTTATGGCGCATATCTCGACCCACTATACAGAGGATCTGCGGCTAGGGGATATGGCCGATCTGGTTCACATGGCCACCAGCACATTCAGTCGCTTCTTCAAACGGCAGACGGGACACACATTTGCACGTTACGTCAATCAGATGCGGGTTCACCATGCCTGCCGCCTGCTGGCCTCCACCGACCTTTCCATTACAGAGATTTGTTTTGAGGCCGGCTTCAACAACACGGCCAACTTCAACCGACAGTTTTTCGTACTCTGCCGCGAGACGCCAAGAGAATACCGCCTGAAACTGCGCGAGACCCCATTAACGACTGAGCCAATGGGCTAAACCCATGGGCGGCGCCCTCTCCTATCCGGCAAGAATGTTTGCCTGATCGCGCGTAAACGTGTGGCAAGCGGCACAGGCAGCATTTTAGGTTTACGTCGATGCCAAATAGGATGCTGCTATGTTGATGACCCCCCGTGAAAACGCCAGCGACGACACAACCGCCCTGGTTCTGGAACGCAAGGGTGAGATCACCTTGCGGGAATTCACTGTAGAAGAATCGCTCGGCCCTCAGGATCTGCGCATTCGCGTCCATACCGTCGGAATCTGCGGATCGGACGTGCACTATTACACCCATGGTGCGATCGGCCCCTTTGTTGTGAAAGAGCCCATGGTCCTCGGCCACGAGGTGTCGGGCGTCGTGACGGAAGTCGGTCCGGATGTGAGTAATTTCAACGTAGGCGATCGGGTTTGTATGGAACCCGGCGTGCCGACTCCGTCAAGCCGCGCGTCTCGGATGGGCTTGTATAACCTGGACCCTGACGTTCAGTTCTGGGCGACGCCGCCTGTGCACGGCGTTTTACGCCGAAGCGTTGTTCATCCTGCTGCATTCACCTTCAAACTGCCCGAAAACGTGTCTTTCGCCGCCGGTGCAATGGTTGAACCGCTCGCAGTTGGTGTGCACGCCGTTGCCAAAGCCGCCGCAGCCCCAGGCCATGTGGCCGTGGTAATCGGTGCCGGGCCGATCGGTTTGCTTAACGTACTGGCCGCTATTGCCGCAGGCGCATCCCAGGTGGTGGTCTCGGACGTGGATGACGATAAGCTAAAGCTGGCGGCTACCTTGGGGCCAGTCATTCCGGTCAACGTACGCAAGGCTACTCTGGAGGCGGCGGTTCTTGAGGCTACAGATGGCTGGGGGGCCGATGTTGTTTATGAATGTTCGGGAAATGCGGCGGCCGCGGCGGGCGTCTTCGACCCGCTCCGGCCGGGCGGAACGGTCGTTTTTGTCGGGATACCTCTGGAACCTATCGCCTACGATGTCGCGGCGGCGCAACTTAAGGAGGCTAGGGTTGAGCATGTGTTCCGCTATGCGCATGTCTTTGACCGCTGCGTCGCCATGATCGCCTCGGGCGCCATCGACGTTGAACCGTTGATCACGCGCACTTTCGATTTCGCCGACTCCGTAGTCGCGTTTGACTATGCTGCACAGGAGCCGACGGGCGAGGTGAAAATTCAGATCAGGATGGACACCATCTAGACCAACAGCTGGGCGACAGGGGGGCGAAAATGAACTTTCAAGACAAATCAGTGATGATTACCGGCGCTGGAAAAGGGATCGGTCGCGATACCGCCCGCTACCTTGCGGCGCGTGGTGCACATATTGTGGCGATCTCTCGGACACGAGAAAGCCTCGATAGCTTGGCGAAAGAGATCGGATGCGATGTCATCGTCGCCGACCTAGCAAACCCCGACGCGGCCCGGACGGCTGCGATCGAGGGGTTGCCCTGCGACTACCTGGTAAATTGCGCGGGCATCAACGTCTTGCAGCCTTTCGTTGATGTCACGGTTGAGGCCTTCGATCTAGTCTATGCCGTCAATACCCGCGCGGCGATGATCGTGGCGCAGGAATTTGCACGGTCCCTCATCGACCGCCAAAAGTCGGGTGCCATCGTCAATGTCTCAAGCATATCCTCGGTGGTCGGGTTCGAGGATCACGCCTCCTATTGCGCGTCAAAGGGGGCAATGGATGGCATGAGCCGGGTCATGGCGAACGAACTGGGCCCCCACGGCATCCGCGTCAATTGCATTAATCCCATCGTAACGATGACTGAACTAGCTGCCGAGGCTTGGAGCGACCCGGTGAAGGCGGGGCCAGTCCTGTCGCGGATGCCGGTGGGGCGCTTCGCGGAGACCCGGGATGTGGCCTCGGTGATTGCATTTCTTCTGAGCGACGAGGCCGCTATGCTGTCTGGCCTGGCCCTGCCAGTGGATGGCGGTTTTCTTGCCAATTAGGACTGCCCGCCCCACGTCGCCTATGTCCTACGAATGAACAGCCACCGGGTATGATATGAGCTATCTTGGAATTGATCTTGGGACATCTGGGCTTCGCGCCCTCCTCATAGACGACGCGGGGCGTCCGGTCGGATCGGCAGAGTGCGCGTATCAAACCAGCCACCCGCAGTCTGGCTGGTCCGAACAAGATCCGGCGGTTTGGATTCAGGCCTTAGAACAAACGGTTGCCACGCTACGGGCCAACCATGATGCCTTCGCGGACTTACGCGGCATTGGCGTTGCCGGTCACATGCATGGGGCGACCCTGCTCGACCGCGCCGACAGGGTGCTGCGCCCGTGTATTTTGTGGAACGACACCCGCAGCAACGTGGAAGCCGCCGCCCTTGACGCAAACCCCGCCTTTCGGGCGCAAACCGGAAACATCGTCTTTCCCGGCTTCACTGCGCCAAAAATCGCATGGGTACGCGCCCACGAACCAGAAATCTTCCAGCAGATCGCCAAGGTGCTGCTACCTACAGCTTACTTGAACCTGTATTTGACTGGCGAACATGTAGCCGACAAATCCGATAGCGCCGGAACCGCGTGGCTGGATATGGGGCTGCGCGATTGGTCCGCCGATCTGTTGACCGCTAGTCATACACGCTCCGATCAGATGCCTCGCCTAGTCGAAGGCAACGCCCCAGCCGGCATGCTGCGTGGTGATCTGGCCCGGTCCTGGGGATTGGGCCACCCTGTTACCGTTGCAGGGGGCGCGGGCGACAATGCCGCTGCGGCCTGCGGCGTTGGCGCGTTGGAAGAAGGCACGGGCTTCGTGTCTCTCGGCACCTCGGGTGTTCTTCTGGCAGTGCGTTCAGATTATTGCCCGGCCCCGGAAACCGCGCTGCACACCTTTTGCCATGCTTTGCCTAAAACTTGGTATCAAATGGGCGTTATGCTTTCGGCAACTGATAGCTTGAACTGGCTGTGTAATTTGCTGCACACCACGCCCGAGGCCTGCACGGAGCGTTTGGGCGACAAGTTGAAGGGCCCCGGTCGTGTCGGGTTTCTTCCTTACTTGTCCGGCGAACGGACTCCCCATAACGACGCCGATATCCGCGGGGCATTTACCGGCTTGGGCCATGACACCGACCTGAATGCGTTGACCCATGCCACGATCGAAGGGGTGTGCTACGGGCTGCGCGACTCTGCCGAAGCGATGCGTGCCACAGGCGCCCAATTCGAACACATGTTCGCCGTCGGTGGCGGAGCGTCCTCTCGGTATTGGCTGCAAATGCTGGCGACGGTTCTGGATATGCCATTGAGCGTCCCACATAGCCATGAGATTGGCGCAGCACTCGGAGCGGCCCGTCTTGGGCAGGCTGCGGCCTCCGACGCCCAACCCGCGTCCATAATGCCCCTGCCCGATACCCTCGAGATCATTGCCCCGGACCAAGCCCTGACAGATACCTACGAAGAGAGCTACCGTCGCTTCCACGCAACTTACCCAGCAATCAAGTCTATCAGCGCCGCCGGATGAATTTGCAGCCGTCGTAGGATCAGGTTGCCGCGAAAGCTCTCAATCTACTTCAACAAACGACCATCCCGTGTCCAAGCCAGGAAGCCTAGCTGCACGACAGCTTTGCCGTCTGATCCGAGTTGCGTGATCGCTAGCACCATGTTCGAGAGCCGTGCGCCGGTGTTTACCCTGATGCGCATGGAGCATGAAGTATGCCTAGCATCTTGCGGTGGAGGGCGAAACGCTTACCGTGCAAATTTGAACTGCGTTTGGTGACGGCTCACGCCTCTATGAAGCCGCGCCATGAATGTGACCGTGGTTTTACAGCCAATCATTCCCCTTGGCTGAGGCTGCTTGCCCTGGTGATCCGGGGGGCATCGGTGCGACGTGCATTCGGGTGGTTGTGACGGAGATCCAAGCGAGCCTGTGGCAGCCGCTTATGTGGGTGCCCATTTGCATCGCGGCAGCACGCATATTTGTGATTGTGGTGTTGATCCGCCGACTGACAATGCGCGTCCCGACAATTTCGCCGGAAGGCATCAAGATGCATCGCCCCTTCGCGCCGCATCACTTCATCACGGCTGGCGGGATGAAGGCAGGGGTCTTTACCGAGCGACGAATTTCGGGTGGCGCGGCCAGCGCAACAGGCAGCCACGCACGTTCGGTGATGTGCGGCGTGAATTATTTGGGTCTTACCGATGGATCGACCAGGGGCCGCCTTGGTTGACCCCAAGGCGACCCGAGCGTGAGCCTTGTTATTCAGATCTTGGGGCGTTTGCTGAATGTCCCAGTTGTTCGGTTGCAGGGCGATCAGGCCAAGAAGATGCGCCGGGTGCTGTTGAAACCGTTGAAGGCGTAAGGGGTATGCGCCAGAAAGGCGTCTACGGCAATCTTGGAACATCTCATTGGTGTAGCATTGCACCATAACCCGATAGAAAATAACGTATGTCACCACGAAGCTCTTGCCCGGATTGCGCGGGGTGGTGGCGCTTTCAGGCGGCCGTATCCCGAAGAGCGGACGTCCGCTATCCCCCATAGCGAAGAAGGTAGTTTCCGGCCCTTTGCCACCATTCGGTTTCTTGCTCGATTATTTACGCACAATCTCAAAGCCGCCACCCGTTCAGCGACATAGAACCGATGAAATCCTAATCGACAGGGACCCCGCCGCTGGTGTCTATTCTTAATTTTGTAGGCAGCGAAGGGCGCCGTTTTCGAGAACGGGAACTTTGCGTTACGTGATCTTGCAAGGGCCATTTGAAGTCTTGCGAAACGGCCCAATGCACCGAGACCTAGATGCGACAAAGGCACCAATCGGCAAATAGGCCCGCACGCTCGACGAAGGGCTGTGTTTCATGGCCCGAGAATAGTCCGTCTTGCGTAACCAAAACCGTGCGCCAGCCCCGCGCTGCGGCACCCAGGATATCCGTGTGAAGCGTGTCACCACACATCGCGATCCGGTTCAATGGGGTCGTCGGGAGTGAGGCCTCGATCAGATCATAGACTTCGGGAAATGGTTTGCCGAAGAAGCGCACATGGTCAGGGAAGGTGTCAGCGACGAGATGGCCAAAGAACCCCGGCTCCATCGATAACCCGTTGTCGCGAGGTGCGGCGAGATCGGCATTTGCGATCAACAGCGGGCGCGGATTGCGCTGCATGGCATCGTGCAACAGGTCTTGCTTTGCGGCTGTCCAATCCGCCGCCGAGAGGAACAGAAACTTTTCCGCGCTATCATAATCGGCGGCATTGGACGCTAAGCGTGTCACGTTGTGTGGCACATCGCCAAGCTGATCTTCATCGGCGGCGATCACGCCCCAATGTCCGAGATCCATCGCGCTAAGCGCGGCCTGCCGGCTGGTGATGATCTCGTCATCCTTGATCCGTAATCCGAGACGTTTGAATTTGGCGATGGCGCCGCAGCGGTCGTAACTGGCGGCGTTGGTCAGAATACGAATGGCGCAGCCCCGGGCGCGGAGCTGGTCAAGGCGCACATCCGCGCCCGGGATCAGGGTTTTGCCGACATTCAGCACGCCAAAGGCATCGAAGACGAAGGCGTCGACTTGGTCTGCAATATCCAACAGCGAGGTGATGTCGACGGTGTCCGGTTGGGTCGTGACCTGAGGAAGCCGTGGGCGGACCTCTTCGTAGCGGTCGAAAATCTGTTGGGTGGTCAGCAGACCCTCTAGCTTGGTCACGCGGTCTGTCCTTTGGACGGGGGCAAAACAACAGGGCCGCCGGATGATCCAGCGGCCCTGACCGGCATTACAGAAGTTTCTTGCGCAGCGCGGATGAGATAACTTCACCGGTGATAACAAGGGCGAGGATTGTCAGCAGGACCATCGACACTTCTTGCCATTGGAACGTGTCAATCGCCCCTTGCAGGATGATCCCGATACCGCCCGCCCCGACAAGGCCAAGAACCGTGGATTCACGTAGGTTGATGTCCCACCGCAGGATGCTGATCGCAAAGAACGCGGGCATCACTTGCGGCACGATGCCATACATCACCACCTTGAACCTTGACGCGCCGCAGGCCTCCAGCGCCTCGACCGGATCGGGGTCGATTTCCTCGATCGCTTCGCCCAGAAGTTTGCCAAGGAACCCGATAGATCGGAACATAATCGCAATGATCCCCGCGATGATCCCCGGACCAAAGATGGCAACGAACAGCAGCGCCCAGATGATCGTGTTGACCGACCGCGACGATACCAGAATGAACCTCCCGATCCACAGGCAGACCACATTTGGCGTCGTGTTCTGCGCCGAAATATAGGCGACGGGCAGCGACAGGACGACGGCGATCATCGTGGCGATTGTGGCGATGTTGATGGTTTGCCACGTGGCCTCTAGGATCGACGGCAGATTGGTCGGGTCCGGCGGCACCATGCGGGCGAACAAGTCGACCAGCTGGATCGGCGCATCCCAGACCCATTCCCAGATTACGTCGATGCTGCCTAAGGCCCAGACCACCACCAGCGTGACAGCCAGCAACGCGACATAGCGTTTCATCCGTTGGACGGGGGTAAAACGCGCCCATTCGTGTGTGAGTGTCTGTGTCATGTCATCCGCTTTCTGATCATGCCGCTGACGGCTTCGGAAATCAGGATTGCGCCAACGATGACCATCGTGATGGCAAGCGCGAAGTCGTAGTCATAGCGCCCGAACGCATTGGCAAGGGTCGCCCCGATGCCGCCTGCGCCGACGATACCAACCACGGCAGAGGCCCGCAGATTACTATCGAGCTGATAGATTCCAAGCCCCACAAGACGCGGCATGATCTGCGGCAAGATCGCGTAGATCATCGTGCTAAAGAACGACGCCCCGACCGAACGCATAGCCTCGACCTGACCGAAATCGATCTCTTCGATCCGCTCGGCCAGCAGTTTGGCAACAAAGCCGATGGAATAGACTGTCAGCGTCAGCGCACCGGCCAAGGGGCCAAAGCCCACAGCCTTCACGAAAATGATTGCGACGATTACCGGGTGGAAGCTACGGGCGAGAATGAACGAGCTCCGACCGATCAGATACACAGGCTTGGGCGAGATATTACGCGCGGCCATGAACGCTAAAGGCACCGAAAGGATCATCCCCAACGTCGTCGCAAGGATCGCGATTTTCAGGCTTTCCATGAAGCCCGAGATCAGCAGCCCCGAGCGTTCAAAGCTGGGTGGAAAGGCTCCGCTGAAAATGCGCTGTGCCCGTGTAAGGCCCTCGGCTGTGCGTTCCCAATCAACCGGCAAAGTGGCGATGGTCCCGATCACATAGACCGCGACGGCGATGTAAAACACCCAGCGCACGGTGGGCGATTTAATGAACGGCGGTTTGCGCCAGACGGTTTGGGTGGTCATGCGACGGCACCCATTTCCTGACGGTCCTCGGACGGGGTGCCCGCGTAGATTTCATCCATCTGGGCGGCATCCAGCGCGACAGGCTTGTCATCAAAAATGATCCGCCCGTAGCGCATCCCGACGATCCGGTCGCTGTATTCTTTGGCTTCGGTCACGTTGTGGATGTTGATGATGACAGGCAGGTTCAATTCCCGCGCAAGGTCGCGCAGCAGCGACATGATCTGTTCGGATGTTTTCGGGTCAAGCGAGGCTGTAGGCTCATCCGCCAGCAGAATTTCAGGGCGCTGCATCAGGGCACGCACCACACCGACACGTTGACGTTCGCCGCCCGACAACTCGTCGGCGCGTTTATCGGCATATTGCGCGATGCCTACCCGTTCCATCAATTCAAACGCGCGTTCGATATCTTCAGCAGGATAGCGACGGGTGACGGCGGCCCATGTGGAAATATAGCCCAGGCGGCCGCACTGCACGTTCTCCATAACGCTCAACCGGTCCACCAGGTTAAAGCTCTGGAATACCATGCCCACACGGCGACGGGCGCGGCGCAGCTCTTTCGCGCCCAGCGTCGTGAAGTCGGTGCCGTTCAAGGTGATGCTGCCCGATGTGGGTTCGACCAAACGGTTCACACAGCGCAAAAGCGTACTTTTTCCCGCGCCCGACGACCCGATGATCGACATCAATTGTTCACCTTCAACCGACAGGTTCAGATCCTTCAGGACAGGCGCACCTTTCCCGTATCTTTTCACAAGATTTTTAATTTCTAGCATGTTGCCTCTCAGACGCGCGTACCACCCCGACCAACTGGTCGGAGTGGCATTTCTGCGGGGGGATTAGTTGTCAGCGAGGCCTTGTGGCGTGTATTCAACGCCGTTCGAGGCCTGAATTTCGCGAATGACAGCCCACTGATCCTGATAGGTGATCGGGATAAACCTGCTGACGCCGTCGAATTCGTCACCGAGGGCCGTGCCTTCAAACTCGAATGAGAAAAACGCCTCTCGGATGGTCGCGGCCAATTCCGGATCAAGATCGTGCGCCAATGTGAAGGAGGTTGTCGGGAACGGGTCGCTTTCCCAGATCATGCGCACATCCGCCACGTCATAAAGGCCACGCTCGGCCATGCGGTCCACAACTTCGGAAGCTACAGGGGCCGCGTCGTAGTCACCCGCGACAACACCCAACATGGATTGATCGTGGGAGCCGGAATAGACGACTTCGTAGTCCTCGTCCGGGATCACACCAAGGCCCGGGAACAGCGCGCGCGGTGCCTGGTTGCCGGAGTTTGAAGTGGGCGAAGTATGTGCAACACGCCGCCCGGCAAGATCGGACACTTCCTGAATGTCGCTGTCGGCCTGTGTAAACACCTGAAGGCGGTAGCCGAACTGACCGTCCTCGGCACCCATGATCGCAAACGGCACGGCCCCTGCAAGGTTCACGGCAAATGGCGTTGGACCAGTGGAGAAGCCCGCGATATGCAGACGACCAGAGCGCATCGCCTCTACTTCTGCAGAGTTGGATTGCACCGCGAAGAATTGCACCTCTCTGCCGGTCGCCTCTTCAAGGTGAGCGATAAACGGTGCCCAGATATCAGCATAAACGGCAGGATCTTCGACGGGCGTATAGGCGAACACCAATGTGTTTGGATCATTCAGTTCCGCAGGATCAGTCGGCGTATCGGCAACAAGGTCACCGTTTGCATCGCAATACAATGCATCCAGCGCACCGCGTTCGGTGCACTCCTGTGCGGCGACGGCCGAAACATTGCCAAGCACCAGTAGACTTGCAGCCATAGCTGCATTGGTCATTCTAATAGTCATGTAAATCTCTCCCAATTTCTCTGTCGCACTCTGGTAGGGTCCTCCAACCGCTACCACGCGATCTGGCTAGCCTAAGAGCATCGCATAGGCCTGCGCGAGGACACCTGTGTTAACACTCAGTTACGGTGGTCGGGTTTAATGTTAACAGTGTTACAACCGATGCCTTCGCCCTGTCTTTTCCTTTAAACCCCACGCAGTTTAAGCAACACTTGCACGACGCTGTATCGGGGAGGATCAGGGTGACGCTCGAAAATCAAACCCAAGATCAGTCGCCGCCCGTTGTCGCGATCGTCGATGACGATCAAGAGGTGCGAGAGACACTGTGCGAGTTACTGTCTAGTAGCGGTTTCACACCGATCGCTTGCAAGGGCAGTGCCGATTTCCACGCGCTTGGCGAACCGCCTGCCGTCGATCTTGCGATCATTGATTTAAGGCTGCGTGGTGAATCTGGTTTGGATTTGGCGCTGCAAATCGGCGCGCGGTATGGCTTGCCTATTGTGATGCTGACAGGTGTCGGGGACGAGATCGACAAAATCATTGGCCTCGAAACAGGTGCCGATGATTACCTGATGAAGCCTTTCAACCCGCGGGAGCTGGTTGCCCGCATCCGCTCGGTCCTGCGCCGCTATGGGCATGGCGTGAACCGCGCGCCTTCCTTACTCGAACACACCATCGCCTTCGGGAGCAAACATCTTGATCTGCAAAGCCGCATTCTGCTCGATCAAGCAGGCCACGAAATCCCCCTGACGAACGGTGAATACCGTCTTCTTGAATATTTGGCGCGAAACCCGTCGCGGGTGATTTCACGGCCCGAGCTTTTGTCCGGCCTCGGGTCGGATATGGAACGCTATGTGGACCGTACAATCGATGTGCTGATCCTGCGCTTGCGCCGCAAAATCGAGGACACACCGTCAAAGCCCGTTCATTTGCAGACCAGAAGGTCACAGGGCTACTTCTTTAAGCTAGAGGCCGAGTAGCACCATGCGGCCCGCGTTCCATACGCCTAGCGTCAAGGCGCGGCTTTCGATCGCGATCCTGACGCTGTGCGCGGTGACCGTGATAATTTCAACCATCAGCCTTTTGTCACTGCGCAATGCGGAAAACTGGCTCGACACAATCCACCGCGACACGCTGTCCGAGGTGTCACAAGCCTTGGAGTTTTCGCGCAGCGCCGCCGACCTTGCCACCGCTGCGCCGTTTCTTTTGGCGGTGCAGGTTCCATACCAACGACAAGCGGACGCCGATGCGATTTTACAAACCATCGAGCAATTGGAAACGCTATCTGAGGGCACGGATGATCTCGCTCTACCTCTTGCACGCATCCGTGTCGCCATTGCCAACCTGCTGCGGGTGTCTTCGCCACAAAGCTTGTTGCAGGCCGACATCGCACAAATCGACACCGATTTGGCGCAGCTGCAAGACAGGTTCCAACGGCAAGCCATTTCAACAGAGGCCACCTTAGATGACCGTTTGGTCTGGGCTGCTTTGAGCCGTTTGACCAGCGACGCCCGCAGCGTGACCCGTGCACAGGAAATCCTCGAAGTGGGTGAGATATACCGCCGTTTCAATCGCGGCCGTGCTGCGCTTCCCGACAACGCCATTGCGGCAGATGGCTTGCGGGAAATCGAGGACATCCTAACCCGCCCCACCACCGATCTTTTCCAGCTGAAATACCAATCTCTCACCGCCGCACTTGATGCCGAAAACGCGTTATTTCGCATTCGCCAACTGTCCGGTGAAATCAGCGCTTTTGCGACGTTGCGGGTTGAGGCGGCGCAAGAACGGCTGCGGCTGGCGCGGATGCAAACCTCACGCGATCTAAATTTGGCGCAGATCGGTGTGGCACTGCTGGCGCTGTTTAGTGCCTGCGTTGCAGTGATCTCATCGCTGTTCGTGTCACGCTATGTGACACGCAATCTGCGTCTTGTGGCGGACGGTATGCACCAGCTTGCTGCGGGCGATCATTCCGTCACCGTGCCGACCCGAAATGCGACGGATGACGAGATTGGCCAGCTGTTCCATGCGTTTGGCGTCTTCCGCTCCAACGCGCGCAAACTGGACCGGCGGACCGCGCAAATCACCCGGCAGAACATGCTATTTTCTAGCGTCTTCAGCGGCATAAAGGACGGCGTCGCGATCCTGACACCTCAGGGCAAGATCGAGGCCGAGAACAACAAGGTACGCGCGCTTTTAAACATCCCCTACGACGCCCACGCACAGACCATGAAGGATCTGTTCGCACTGTCGGTCTTCAGTTTGCAAAGCGGGTCGGATGACCGCGGCGGGTACGAAGAATACACCAACCCCATGGGTGACGTGATCGAGGTGCGGTCTTCGCTTCTGCCCGATGGTCGATCCGTCTGGATGTTGTCCGAAGCCACAGAGCGCAAGCGCATCGAAGATCGCCTAGAGGAAATCCGCCGTGTTGAGGCGCTTGGCAAGGTCACGGGAGAAGTGGCCCACGATTTCGGCAACATCCTGTCGACGATTTCGGGCAACCTGCATTTGCTGGAAACATCCAACGCGACCGCCGCGCCCTTCCGTCTTGGACGGATACGGACCGCCGTGGACTTAGGCGTGTCCCTGACGGAACGTCTCGTAGCGTTTGCACGCAAACAACACCTTGAGCCAGAGCTGGTCGATCTAGGCTCATTGGTCGAGGGAATGCAGGATCTGTTGGACATCGCCCTCCCCGAGAACGTGACACTCCATTTGGATCTGGGTGAATCTCCGCTGCATGTGTCGCTCGATCCGGGTCAGCTTGAAAGCGCGTTGCTGAATGTGTGTATGAACGCGGCACAGGCCATGCCCGATGCGGGCAACATCTGGATCACCTTGACGTCGCAGAACCGTCACGCTGTCCTGACGATCAAGGACGACGGCATCGGCATGACAGAAGAAACCCGCCGCCACGCGTTTGAACCTTTCTATACGGCCCGTCCCAACGGAGAGGGCACAGGACTGGGCCTATCGATGGTATACGGTTTCGTAACCCAATCTGGCGGCACAATCGAAATTCTCTCTGCCATGGGACAAGGCACATCCATCGTAATTCGCGTCCCGATTATGGACACGCCACCCGTCGTCAAGCCCAAGATACCTTTTGCAGGTACGGCAATCGTTGTTGATGATAATCGGGAAACGGCGGCTGCCTTAAAGGTCACCCTCGCGACACTCGGTTTCGATACATTGGTCGCGACAAATTACTCGGAGGCGCAAAAAACCATCGAACAGACACGGGAAATAGCACTTTTGGTTTCCGATCTAAATCTAGACCATGGGCATTCAGGGGTGCAATTGATTCACGCAACACTAGAACGACATCCCTTGGCATTTGCCATTTTGATATCATCGCGCCTGCCAGCCCAAGTCCCTGTAATTCAGAAGTTTCACAGTCGTTTCGGGATGCTGCCGAAACCCGTTGATAGAACTGATCTGGTTCATGCTGTGACCGACGCGCGTAGAAGAATAGTAGAGGTCAGTTAACACGCCAATTCGAAAGCGCGGAAGAAGGCCACCCTCCAGAATGTTCGCTATTCCATTAGGAGCTTCATCTGAAGCATCTACAGCGAACGTCTGCTTCCCGCCCTTTGTGTTCTGATAGGCATCGCAACGAGCGCCGACTCCCTACCTCCGGAATCGCAAGAAAACACGTCGCCGCCACGGGCCAATTTGCGTTTCGCATGGGATTTCCGACACCGCCAATTTTACTCGAGTGTTCTTCAAGCAAATGAGCAGCGATCTGGCGCGCTACCGGTGCACCTAGGTGTCCAAAATGTCAGCCGAAGAAGTGTCGATCGCAACGTGGTCGAGAGATGTGCGAACGCGCAAAGTTGCGGTTAGAAATTCACGGCACACGAAAAACTGAGGTTCACTGAGCGTCTTGACTGCACTGCTTGCGCGCCGCACCATGATTGCCTGCCCAAAAATTTACTTAGGGTCTCAAGCCATCTCCCAACCTCCCCAAAATCAAACGTCAGGCGTTGCTGATACGAACGGGACAATGTCTCGGATTCGACCATCCCTGCGACAAATGCAGTGTTTCATGGCGGTTGCACATCTTGGATCATTTAGCCGAGCCGCCAGCGAGCTTGGCTTGTCGCAATCTGCCTTGAGCCAATCAGTTCAACAGTTGGAACACCTACTAAATGCAGAGCTGTTGGACCGGAGGTATCGGACGATCGTGGCAACCCCCGCTGGCGCAGTCCTTCAGCGCAGGCTGCACGGCATCATGGAAGACCTGCGGCAAGCACTTGATGAGGTTCAAAGCGAGGTTAGCAGCGATGAAGGCTCCGTTACGGTCGCGTGCCTTTCTACTGTTGCGACCTTGATTATGGCACCAACGGTCGGTCAGTTTAAGGCCGAGTACCCAAAGGTATCGATCTCCATTCGAGACGAGAACGTAGACGGTATCCTTGACCAGGTGAAATCCGGAAGCGTTGATTTCGCGGTAACTTGCTTATTCTCGGACGACAAGGACATCACGTTCCAACCACTTCTGCGAGATCGGTTTCGCTTCGTGTGCCACCGCGATCATCCATTCGCGAAACGCAAAGCTATACGGTGGCGCGACCTTGATCAGGTCAATCTTGTCGTGACGAGTAGGGGCACCGGAGTGCGGCGGTTGATAGACCGGCATCTTGTCGATTCAAGCGTCCTAGACGCGGCGAAATATGAAGTCTCTCGGGTGCCGTCGATTTTGAAAATTGTAGAAGAAGGGGGCGTGAGCTCTGTACTCCCCGCCCTTACTCTTGCCTCCTTGGATAAAGACAGCGAGCTCGTGCATTTGCCGATGATCGAACCTGAAATCACCCGAGAAGTGGGGATCGTCACCTTATCCGGTGGGCCGCTTTCCACGATCGCAGAACAGTTCCGTCGGAAATTCCTGCAAGTGCTCCGCGATGGACACGACCTATCGCACATGCCGGACATCGAGATTTATGAAGCGTCGTAGTTTTACCCTTCATTCTGAAGGGAAGTAGAGCTTCATAGGATTTTCCACCAAGACCCGCTGCGATTGAGGGCCTAGCCATTCTATGGCTTTGTCCAGCAAATCTGCGTCGTCGGGCATTGGTCCATCGAACAGCATTACGTGTGGCCAGTTCGATCCCCAAACCACGCGCTCGGGCGCGGTATCAAGTACGGCTCTTGCGAGAGGCTCCATATCAGTCCAGTCAGGCCGCGACGAAAGGCGATACCAACTGCAAATCTTCGTCCAGACATGCGGGCACTCGGTTAAAAGTTCGATCAGACAGTGAAACGCCTTACTATCCCGCCCCATATCGCCTGTCGTGCGGGCCATGTGGTCGACCATGATTGGGACCGGGGCCCTTCTAATGGCCGAAGCCAGCCCCAAAATCTCATCAGCTTCGTGGAGGTGGAACAGAATGTGCCATCCAAATGGAGCAATTCGCCGTGCGAGTGCTTCGAACCCGTCGGTTCCGCTTGCCCCGCGCAACATGGACGACAGCCGGACCCCGCGAATGCCGCCTGCATGCAGTGCGGCCAAGGTGTCGTCGCTGACATCTAATGGCACCACAGCAATGCCCCTTGCGCTATCGCCCATGCGTGCCACTGCGTTCAGGGTGACGCTATTGTCGAACCCATGAGCGCCGGGTTGAACAACGACGCTGCGCTCAATGCCCAACGACTGACGGATTTCGAGATACGCCTCCAGCGGAGCATCGGGGGCAGTATAGCTGCGCCCATCTGACATCGGAAATTGCTTCACTGGTCCGACGATATGGCAATGGGTGTCGACAAGCCCTTTGGGCGGGGTCAGTCGCGGTTTGCGAGGGGGCAGAGGGGCAAGACATTCGCGCATTATTTGGCACCTTTACTGGCTCTTGCTCGAACAAGAGCCGTAGCAATCGGCCAGCACAGGATCACAGCCGTAAGGATTAAGAATACAGCCGCAATCGGACTGGTCGCGAAGCGGGTCCAATCATTTTGGAAGACGATCAAACCCATCCTTAAGTTCTGCTCTAGGAGCTTGCCCAAAACGAAGCCAATAATGATGGGCGCCAAGGGATACCCTGCTCTGCGCAGCCCGTAACCCACCAGCCCGGCGATAAATGCCGTGACCATATCGAGTACAGAGTTGTTGAGTGTGTAAATCCCGACGCCAATTAGAATAACGACTCCTGCCATCAGCAACGCATCGGGCAGCCGCAGCAGCCCGCGCCACAGAAAAGCAAAGTACTTCGCCGTTGGAAGCATCAGCAGGTTGATGAACAGCAATCCGATCAGGATCGCCGTTACGATATCTAGGTGCTGCGAAAAGAGGCTTGGCCCAGGAACGATGTCCTGAATGACCAACGCGCCCAACATGATTGCCGTGATCGGATCGCCGGGAACACCAAGAGCAAGCGTTGGGATCAGCGCCCCGCCAGTGACGGCGTTATTGGCGGCCTCACTGGCAGCAAGCCCTTCCGGTGCGCCCTTCCCAAAAGAGCTTTTGTCATCAGAGGATCGGCGTGCTTCGGCATAGCTGACGAAAGATGCGGCAGTGGGTCCAACGCCCGGCAAAACACCGATGAGGGTGCCAATCAGGCTGCTTTTGAAAATCGTGCGTGCCAATTGCCTGAGACGCGCCAAACCGGGAAACACAAAGCCACTGGGGAGCGGGCGCGCCTCGGACATGCGAGACTGGTCGCCCATCCGCCAAAACACTTCAGATAGCGCGAATAGCCCGACCAATAGAGGCACCAGCGAAAGCCCGGCGGAAAGCTCAAACACGCCGAAATTATAGCGCACCTCTCCGGAAAAGATGTCCTGACCGACGACGGCTAGAAACAGTCCCAAGACCGCGGCCAACAACCCTTTCAATTGGTTTCCGGCGGCAACGGACGCGATGCAGGTCAGCGAAAACAAAACCAGAGCCAGCATCTCGGCCGGGCCGAAGTTCAGCGCCCATTGCGCGATATAGGGTGCTGCGAATGCAAGGATGATAAGGGAGATGATCCCACCGGCGACCGAGGCAACAGCCGCAATCCCAAGCGCTTCCCCCACCTTGCCGGATCGCGCCATTGGATAGCCGTCAAGACAGCTTGCCGCTGATGATGGCGTGCCAGGCGTGTTAATCAAAATCGCTGTAACCGATCCGCCGTAGATGGAACCCGCGTAGATCCCCAACAACAAGGTAATCGCAGGTATCTGGTCCATACCGATCGTCAACGGCAAAGCTAGCGAGACGCCCACCGCAGGGCCAAGGCCCGGCAGAACGCCGATGACGACTCCCAGAAACACACCGCCCACCAGCGCCAGGATCGCCATTGGGTCCCAAAGCAGGGCAATTCCGCCGAGAATGGCTTCCATGGTTGCTTATCCTTAATTTAAGAAGTTGGGCCAGTCGGGCAAAGGTGCCTTCAAGGCTTCAGTAAAGACGATCCAGACAAATGCCGCTGTCGCCGCCCATGCAGCCACAACGACAAGCGGACGGCGATATCCGAAGGCCAATGCGAAGGCTGCAAAGAAGACCGCCGACGAAAGGAAAAAGCCAAATGGCTTTAGCGTGAGCATGAAGCCGCCAGCCAAGCCGATCGCAATAATGGCGGCGCGGTTGTCTTGCCCTCCTACCGGGGTCTCAGACCGCCACAGACCGTGCAGAAGAACGGCGCATGTCAGAACCATTCCAAGAAAGATCAGGATGCGGGGATAGAAAATCGGGTTGTAGGCCGCGACTCCGTCAGTTCCACTTAGCGACGACGTTGCCGTCCACAGCAACATGCTTGCCCAAAAGAACACGAAGGCAATGATTGATAGGGAAAGAGGGGTCAAAATACGGCGCATGCTGGGGCCTTTTCCGTAGGGCGTTCAGCCACGACCCAGAGGTATTTTCGGGTCCGGGTCGTGGCTATCGTGCGCCAGCTCAGTTCGAAGCGTCTGCCAAGAAGCTGCCGATGGAATTGTATTGAGCAGTTAAGGCCTCGGCAAAGTCCTGACCGATCTCACTGACCGGAGGCATGCTGTATTGGCCAAGCACCTCGTTGAAGCTGGCTGAACCTTGTGCCGAGGCGCAGGCTTCAACCAATCGGTCATAATGGGCCTCTGGCAGGCCACGCGGCGCCACGATTGCTCCGGTCAAGCTGTGCACGACAGGCGTTCCAATCACTTCGCCTACGGTGGGGACATTTGGGTTTGGCACCCGTTCACGAGACATGATGGCGATGGGAGTCAGCAGCTCTGGGTTGCCAAGCGCCGTTCCTGCGGTGATGGGCGCGACGTTAATGACGCCGGACAGTAGGTTCTGAACGGCGGTCTGCTCACCGGTCATTGGCACCCCGAGCGCTTCGAAATCAGCGGCAGTTTGCAAGGCGCTCATTGCGATGTCCTGCAAGGTGCCGGGGCCTTCACTATAGAAACGGACCCCTGCTGGGTCGCCCTCGGCAAGCAGCATCAGCTCATCCAATGATGTAATCCCGGAAGAGGTCGCCACAGTCAAAATCAACGGATTATCGAAGCCTCGACAAATCAGATCGAAGCTTTCCAAATCGTAGGGGAGATCAACTGTGTGGGGGCGCATCAAGAGCGGCGTGGACGTGAGAATGCCGATCGTATAGCCATCCGCGTCTGCACGGGCGAGATCAGCGGCACCGACGGTGCCAGCAGCACCTTCGCGGTTCAGCACCGTGATCTCTTGCCCAAGTTCCTCGGACATTGAAGTCGCAATGGCCCGACCGATCAGGTTGCTCGCCCCGCCCGGAGGGAACGGCACGATGAACTCTAGCGACCGTTCAGGAAAAGTTTGCGCCGCGACGGACGTGACAGAGCAAGCTGCCATCGTCAAAGCGCACATCAATAGAGTAGTTTTCTTAGTCATTTTCTTTCCTCCCAGAAAAATGTGTGAACCCTCAAAGCTCGGCGGATCATGGTTCAGATGCGAAAACGTCCGCGAGAATTTCGCCGGCGTGATTTGCGGCGGCGAGGCCGCGAAACAAAAAGGCAATGTGAACAGTGTCGATCAGATCTTCCGCCGTTGCCCCGGCTCGAAGAGCGGCGCGTGCATGGTTGCCCGCAGCATTTGAGGTCTGAACAAGCAGGATAGCGAAAGAGATCAGTTGCACCGTCTTCTGATCCAAATGCTTCGGATCAAGGAACTGCGCCCGCACGGTTTCCAACCGTTCCAGCGCTTCAGGATCCCTCTCCTGCATAAGCTCAATGCGCTTGGCCACCTTAGGCGGAACGCGGCCAATCATACGTTCGTAGCCGCTCAAAATCTCATCAATGTCCACGTAAATCTCCTTGCTCCCTTCCCCTTAAGAGCCCTCCAAATGCACAATGGTCAAATTGGAAATTCGGCGCTGCCTATAAGTAAAATGGAAGTGGCAATGCGAATTGCCCCTCGGGATGCCGTAAGTTGGCCGAGACGAAGTGCGAAGTATCGGAATTTTCGATACCACCTTCCAAAGAACCCATTTGACGTCAGCGCCGCCGTGGGATGTCATGGCGGCAAGGTCTGGATCAATGGGGTTGCATTGATACGGATATCAACGATCCGAGGCTTGACTTCGACTAGGGGAGAACACTTATGACACTTCGATCTTTGAGCCGCCGGGCCGCTCTACTTGGGGCTGCCTGCGCTTTTGGCGTCACCACGTTTCAAGCCACGGCGCAGGGCGCTTATCCGTCAGGACCGGTTACGATTGTCGTAGGGTTCTCCGCCGGTAGCTCTACCGATGTTGCGGCCCGGTTATTGGCGGCGGAAATGTCTGAAATTTTGGGTGAGCGCGTCTTGGTGGAAAACCGCCCGGGCGCAGCCAGCACGATTGGCACCCAAGCCGTCGCTTCGGCTGAAGCGGACGGGCACACCCTTTTGATGGGAACCGTTGCCAACACGATCGGAACTGCTTTGGGGCGCGAGGTTGAGTTCGCCTTTCCTGGCGATTTCGCCCCAGTGGCCCTCGTCGGCGCCGTTCCGATGATCGTGACAGTGCACCCTGATGTAGAGGCCACGACGCTGGCTGAACTTGTTTCGTTGATGCAAGCGGGCGACCCGCCGATGTTGTATGGGTCAGCCGGGGTGGGGACGGCGCCACACCTTTCCGCAGAACTCTTTGCGTCTTCGGTGGGCGCGGGAATGACCCACGTACCTTATCAAGGCAGTGGCGATGCCGTGCGGGATCTAATTGAGGGGCGCATCGACCTTGTGTTCGCGCCACAATCCTCGGCTGCCTCGGGAATTCAGGACGGCAGTTTGCGGGGCCTTGCCTCTACCCTGTCTCGTCCTTCGGCGATGTTCCCGGACTTGCCCACTGTCGCTCAGGACACCGTTGATGGCTTCGACACATCTGTATGGTTCGCCCTCATGGCGCCCGCGGGTACGCCAGACGACGTGGTTAGTGTCTTGAACGAGGCTGTGAATGCGTCCCTCGCGACAGATTCCGTCAGCCAAGGCATGTCGACCGCCGGCATAGAGATACTTGGCGGTAGCTCTGAAGATCTTGCTGCCTACATCGACACCGAAATTGCGAATTGGTCCGCGGTTGTTGAGTCCGCAAACATCACCTTGAACTAAACTTGTCAGGCTCAGCCCAAAGCTCGGAGATCACTTGAATGCGCCAATTGTCACCAAAAGAATGCCGTCCCTTCTTCGATGCAGTAGAGGAGAAGGCGACCCAAATGGGCGCTCCGATTGCGACCGCGATCGTCGGTCCCGAGGGCCATCTGATCGCAGCAGAGCGGATGGTCGGGGCAGGTTTCATCACCGCCGACACTGCCATTGCGAAGGCTTATACAATTGCTGCCTTTCGCTCGATGAGCCCCCGGTTCCCTGACGGCTTGGTGATCCAAAAGTGGTTTCAGCAGCGCAATCCGCAATTTCTCATCAACGCTGCTGTTCTAAGTAATGGCCGCGTAGCAGCGTCCGGCGGCATGGCTCCGATTTTTGAAGGAGACGATATCGTGGGTTTCTACGGGATTAGTGGAGCGACCTCGGATCAGGATGAAGTGATGGGGCGCTACGCCCGCGAGAAAGTGGGCTGGCGTCACGAGCCTGAGAACGACATTATTCCCAAAGAGACGCGGGATCATATTCGTGAGGTCTACGAGACCATCGGCCTGAGCGATCGGCTCGACTGACCAAGAGAGCTTGGAAGGAACCAAATTCATGTCAGATCGCAGCGCCCCCTTCTTGGGGCAACGGGACGTCTTGTGCGGACTGACGGTCTCAATTGTGGGCTTGGCCGCCTGTTTCGAGGCTTGGGACTATTCATTCGGCTCCCTTGCCCGACCGGGCCCCGGTTTCCTTCCGGTGTCCTACGGGATGATCCTGATCGCCTTGGGCTTGGCCATCGCCTATGTCGGGCGGAATGTCCAAACGCGAGTGGAGAAGCCTGCTTACGTTCCGGTGTTCGCCATTTCGGGCGCTCTGCTGTCATGGGCATGGCTGGCGCCACGTGCTGGAATTGTCTTGGCGACAGTGCTTCTAGTGGTGATTGCGGCATTGGCTAACGGTAGACCAAAACCTACCGAGATAGGTTTAATCGCAATCTTCACATCAGCGATAACGACGGCAATTTTCGTCGGTGTCTTGGGCGTGCCCCTACCTGTTTGGCCGTGGTCATGATTGATGCTTTCAGTGACCTCGCCAACGGGTTTTCCGTGGCCCTTACCCCAGAGGCACTTGGTTTTTGCTTGCTGGGCGCGACCATTGGCATGTTCATCGGTGTACTTCCGGGGATCGGTGCGCTTGCCACGATATCAATTTTGCTACCATTCACGTTCGGCTTGGACCCCACCCACGGGATGATCATGCTCGCCGGGGTGTTTTATGGCGCACAGTACGGTGGGTCGGTCGCCTCTATCCTTCTCAACCTTCCGGGCACTGCCTCGACAGCGGTAACCGCCCTAGACGGCTATCCGATGACCCAGAATGGGCGTGCAGGTGTGGCGCTTTTCCTGACGACGATCGTGTCGTTCCTAGGTGGGTCAGCTGCAATCCTCATGATGACTTTTCTCGCGCCAAGTGTCGCCAATCTGGCCAGGGAATTCGGATCGACCGAGTACTTTTCGATCATGCTTCTGGCTCTTGTCGCTGCGGCCACGTTGGCGCCGGGCTCGATGATCAAAGGGCTTGCGATGGTGGTCTTTGGCCTGCTTTTGGGCACCGTCGGCACAGACGTAACAAGCGGCAGTTTCCGGTTTACATTCGGTGTCTCAAGCGTAGCCGACGGGGTGAGCCTTGTCATCGTTGTCATGGGCATTTTCGGGATGGGAGAGATCCTTTCGAACCTCGGAAATGGGGCACCAGACCGCGTACCACAAGCCCGCGTGTCGCTTCGGTCAATGATCCCAACCCGGGATGACATGCGCCGCAGCGCCGGCCCCACTTTGCGTGGGTCACTGACAGGGATTGTGACTGGCATTTTGCCCGGCCTCGGGCCGCAGGTGGCGGCATTCGTGGCCTATGCAATTGAGAAACGCGTCTCGAAACGACCTGACGCATTTGGCAAGGGCGCCGTGGAAGGGGTAGTGGCCCCCGAGGCGGCCAATAATGCGTCTGTGCAAGCTGCCTTTATCCCAACGCTCACTCTTGGAATTCCGGGTGATGCCGTCATGGCGGTCATGATGGGAGCCTTGATGCTGCACGGGATTCTTCCTGGCCCGTCGTTGATTGCAAATGAACCGGATTTGTTCTGGGGGCTGATTGCCAGTTTCTGGGTCGGCAACGTGATTTTGTTGGTCCTGAATATCCCCCTCATCGGCCTTTGGCTGAACGTGCTTCGGGTGCCTTATCGTATCCTCTACCCCGTGATCATCGCCCTAATCTGTCTGGGAGTATTCTCGCTTCGCAACAATCCGGTCGATATCGCGCTGGTCGTTATCTTTGGATTGGTCGGATACGGTATGATCCTACTTAGGCTTCCTGCTGCGCCGCTTTTGCTGGGCCTCGTGCTGGGTCCACTTATTGAAGAGCATCTTCAACGCGCGCTCATAATCGGTCGTGGCGACCCCATGGTGTTCTTGGAAAGCCCGATCAGCCTTTTGTCGCTACTGGCGAGTGTTGTTTTGATTGGCCTCAGTTTTAGACGCCGCCGCCCATCCGCCGCTGTGCGCCCCCCTCAAATAGGAGACTAAAATGCTAACCGAAGACCAACGATCCGCTGTGGTGGAGTCGCTACTGGAGTCGCATCGCACCAAGGTACAAGGGCAACGCCCGTCCGAGATGTTCCCGGAGATCGAGATCCAAGATTCCTATGCGATTTCGTCAAAGGTGGCCGAGCGCAAGCAAGCCGATGGCGTGACGGTTGTGGGACACAAGGTGGGCCTGACGTCGAAAGCGATGCAGGCAGCGTCGAAGATTGATGAGCCCGATTATGGGTACATGTTCTCGGATCTGGTGTTGCAAGACGGCGCCAAGGTTCCTTTCGAGAGTTTCTGCGTGCCACGGGTTGAGCCAGAATTAACCTTTATCTTGAAGGAGCCTCTGCAAGGACCGGGCGTCGGATTGGTTGATGTGCTGCGCGCGACGGAATGGATCGTGCCGTCCATTGAAATCATTGATGCCCGCGTGACGGAACCCCGTCGTATTTTCGATACGGTCGCCGACAATGGTGCTGCGGCTGGTACGGTTCTGGGTGGCCGCCCCGTCCGCCCCGACGATGTGGACCTGCGTTGGGTTGGTGCGATGTTCTACCGGAACGCGGAAATCGAAGAGACAGGACTTGCCGCCGGTGTATTGGGCCATCCAGCCATGGCGATTGCATGGTTGGCGAACAAGCTCGGCCCGATGGGCACCGTGCTGGAACCCGGTCACATGGTCCTGTCTGGCAGCTTCACTCGGCCAGTATGGGCAGGCAAGGGCGACACGCTCCATGCGGATTTCGGCCCATTGGGCTCTGTTTCGGTACAGTTCACATGAGCGTGCCATCCCCCCGCAATACCTTCAAATCCCGGCTTCTGGCGGGGGAGGTCCAATTAGGGCTGTGGATGAGTCTAGGCAGCGCCGCGGCAGCAGAGGCACTATCATTGGTGGGCTACGATTGGCTCTTGTTCGACACAGAACACGCCCCCGTCGACACACCACAGATGCAACCGATCCTTCAAGCGGCCGCGGCGGGTGCGTCCGCTAGTGTTGTTCGCCCGGCGTGGAACGACAAGGTCTTGATCAAGCGTACACTTGATATCGGGGCGCAAACGATCCTGGTTCCCTTCGTTGAAAACGCCGCCGAGGCAGCAGCGGCAGTAGATGCCGCCCGTTACCCCCCCCAAGGATCGCGCGGTGTCGCTGGACTGACTCGCGCCAGCCGCTTCGGCCTTACCAATGATTATTTCGAAACGGCAAATGAGAATACGTGTGTCTTGGTCCAATTGGAAACTCCCGCAGCCCTTGCCCAGATCGAGGAAATCGCGGCGGTGCCCGGCGTAGACGGCGTGTTCATTGGCCCATCAGACTTAGCCGCCGGCATGGGCTTTCTGGGAAAGCCCGGCACCCAAGTCGTTCAAGACGCCATTCGAGATGCTGCGGATCTTTTGCAAACGCTCGGGAAGCCGGCTGGCATTCTCGCCGTGTCGTCCGATGACGCTGAACGCTATCTCTCGTGGGGTTTCTCGTTTGTTGCAATTGGCATCGACATCGCCCTCCTTCTAAGGGGCGCGGAGGGCCGGTTGGCTGAATTCGCCTCCAATCGTAGCGATTGATGGCCCGCAAGTGCCGATGCGAACGCCGCGATGTGAAAGCAGCGCATCACGTATTCGAATAACCTTTGGCAAATGCTGGACCAGACTGCTGCCAGATAGATGAACCTGCGCTCGCGTCGTTTAGCACGCGCGGGCGCCAATCCGGGGAATAACACGCCTTGCGTGCAAGGCGCTATTGGCCTCAACAGCGGCATCCTCAGGGCATGTGGAAGGGTTGAACGGTCACATGGAACCTGCGTTTCAAAGTAGCTTGGGACCAGCATGGTCGCAGGGTGGAACACTGTTTGATGAACCGCTTGGCGCAGGGCTCTTCGCTCCCGATTTCTCAGAACAATAACCTCCGGCACAATGGGCTATCGTGAGTTTTCAGAGCCTCGATAACGGAAAAATGGTGATGCACGCTGTCAATCACAAGGTCGGTCTTAGCATCCAACCCCTGCCAAACAGTAGCCAGCAACTGCGCCTGACGTAAGAATTCGGGCCGCTCCCCTCCGCCGGTCCAAGCCGTAATGCGGGCGTTGGGTACGGGGCGATGCAGGATGGCGCTTTCAGCTGCGGCCTCAGCTTCATCTAGGTGCAGAGTGTCGTTCATCGCTGTGCGCAAAAGGGGCCTGAGGTCGTGTAGGCCACTGATCGACACTACGTTTTCGATGCGCGCGCGGGTCTCGGGCGCAAGCGGCGTGTCTTCGCATAGCATCCGTGTCACCAGATGACCCCCAGCCGAATGCCCGGAAAGACGGATCGGCCCCGCCACGCGCTTTGCAGCAACGTCGATCGCCGCAGAAACTTGCCGCGTCATTTTGGAAATGCGGGCGTCAGGGGCCAGAGTATAGCTGGGTAACGCCATCGCCCAACCTGCGGCGCGGGCACCTTCCGCGAATTGCGTCCAGTCCGATTTCGACAATCGCATCCAGTACCCACCGTGAACAAACACAGCAAGCCCTTTGGGCGCACCCTCGGGCCAGACGATATCAAACCGTTCCCGGGGGCCGTCGCCATAGGGGATGTCGGTCTCAACCTGCACGCCACTGTCACGATAGGCGGCTGCCTCCGCGGCCCAGTGGGCTGGCAGAGCGTGCGACCCTGCTACGTGGCTCATGTTGTTGAACGCTATGTCCCAATCTGTACGCATCGCTATTCATTTGCCTCTGGTGGGAGGAAATCAACGTCATGGGCGGCAAAGACTTTCACGACTTCATCTACATCTGTCATATTGTGCAACTGCTCGAATAGGTCTTTCAGCTTGCCCGCCGGAGACACCCAGAACAGTGCGCGGCAGGGCTTGTCGGACTTGTTGAAGTACCCGTGCGGGATGCCTTTTGGCATACACACCAGATCGCCGGCTTTGGCTTTGGTCCATTCACCGTCCAGCTTCAGGTCCAACTCGCCCTCCTGTACCAGGATGAATTCATCCTGCGTGGGGTGGATATGGACGGGCACCGCTTGCCCAGGCTCTGAATTCGTCTCGAAGGCGAATGTCGAATCGCAATGGGCTTTGAGGTAATAGGTCTGGCCCAGAATACTCAGCTTCGTGCCTTCGCCGTGGGCAGTGATGCCTTTGCTTAACTCTGGCATGTGATGTTTCTCCTTTTGGGTGCGAGCGCCGTTGAATGGCCGACCGCCGCGCGTTGGCGGTCAGCCTGCCTTACCCAGCCTGATATTGCGGCGTCGATGCCAGGAACTGGCCGTAGGCTGCATGGTTTGGGTAGCTGAATTGCTCAGCCAGCGGATTTGAGCGGGTTTTCTTCGTGGCCCCCATATCCGCCAGCAACTCGTCGAAATGCTTGAAGTGGAACGGGGCCGAACACAGACCGCCATAGATCTTCGCCGCGGGCCTTTCGTTTCGCTTCCAATCCAGCATCATCTCGATGTTGTCGTTCATGTCCTGCTGGGACGGCATATTCACCAGTTGCCCGTCCATGTAGCGCACAAGCCAGTTGGCGATCATCTCGGCAGACAAGACCGTGCAGAAGGAAGAGTTGAAACCGACAAAGCCCATGTCCGGCAGGTCAGGGTTCACGGCAAGACGGTAGACACGGTACTGGCCGTCGTCTTCGATCAGTTTCGCTTTCTCGGTTTCCGGCAGATAGGGCACGCCCAGTTTCCACCCCACGGCAAGGATCGATACATCCGCCTGCACCCGGTCGGCCGTTGTCATCACGATGTCTTTGCCGTCATATTTCACGTAGGTGCCCTGGATCGGTTTGATCTTGCCGGATTTCAGGTTCTCAAACAGGCCCGGCGTGACAATCGGCACGGAACAAGAGACGTCTTTTTCAATCGGCGTCTTGGGGACCATGTTATATTTTTTCAGGCCCAGTTGCGCTTTCAGCAGAGTCTCCAAGCCACGAAAATTGGCCCAGACCAAAGGCTTGAAGACCGCAGCAATCGCCCGTTGCAGGCCAGATTTACCCCACATGTTAAATTGCTGCTCTTGCGCGCGAATATAAAGGATGCGCTTGAAGTTGATGCCACCGACGAAATACGGGACGCGCCAAACCGGCTCAAGATAGACCCATGTGACTTGCGATGCGCCGTTCTTGGCTGCATTGACCGCGATATCCGTCGCAGACTTTGACCCGCCAAGCACGACCACGCTTTTGCCCTTCACGATGGCCGGGTCGGTATATTCTGACGAATGCATGACTTTGCCACCGGCCGTGACAAATTCTTCCTGGCCGGGATGGGTCAAGATATTCTTGTCAGAGAACTGGCCGGTACAAACGCTGACGAAGTCAAAGTCTTCGGTCCACTCATGGCCTCCGGACTCAAGGGTCAGGGTCCAGCCCCCCTCGGCACGCCGATCCATGGATTTGACGTCCGTGTTTAGCCGAAACAGGCGCCCGAGATTGTGCTTTTCGGCATAGGAATGCAGGTAAGCGTGCACTTGCGGGCCTTTGGGCCATTCAGGGTAATCGTCAGGCATCGGGTGATCGGTGAAACAGTACAGATCCTTTGGCGACTGCGTCTGCACATCGGGGTAGGACCGGGACAATTCCCACACGCCGCCAAAGTCATGGCTACGTTCAAACCCGCATACGCGGTGCCCACGCTCATCAAAGGCTTTGGCGGCGGCCAATCCGCTGACCCCGCCCCCAATAACTGCAACTTTCTTTCGCGTTACCATCGCTGGTGCCCCTTATTCTGCGGGAGGTGGCAAAAAATCCACCTCGTTCATTGCGGAAAGGCGCACCAATTCTTCGGGGTCAGTGACACCGTCAAGCAAGCCGAACAGATCAAACAATTTACGCGACGGCGCGACACCGAAAACGCAGGTCGCATCACCACCAGAGCGGTTGAAGATGCCATGGGCCACCCCCATTGGCATGTGAATCGTATCGCCAGGACCCGCTTTGTGGACATCACCGCCAAATTCGATTTCCAGATTGCCGGAGAGCATGTAAATCCACTCATCCTGTGTCGGGTGAATGTGCGGCGGTACGAATGTTTCGTTTGGGATATGTGCGTGCCAGATGAAAGCATTCGGGGTTAGTAGCTTGGGCGTATAAGTATGCCCCACCACATTCCAGCTTTTGCCATCCATCCCGTCTGCGCTTGGCGTGATGCCCTGTTCCATTTTTTCAACCTTCTTCGTTATGTTTGACCAAGACTGCCGCAAGATGCCCGCAGGCTTTATCCACATTGCGAATCCAAAATGTTTGAAGCTTGAAGTTTTTTTAGGAACGAGTAGCGTTTGCTAATGCAGACCCAAGCCTACCTTGATGATTTCGCGATCTTGAAGACACAGGACCTGTCCGAGGCCCGTGCGTCTGTAGCTGAAAAATACTGCGACCATCGCTTGGATCTGGTGCGGGGGCGCAAGTTGAATGTCCGCCACAATCATGTGCGGGGCACGCAAATCTCATTAAATGTGCTTGGGTATGGCGGCGACGTGCGCATCAACCCCGGTGAGTTGCGCGATTTCTATCTTTTGCAAATTCCGATCGCTGGAACTGCCCGCATTCGCCATCGCGGCGAAACTGTGGATGCAAGTATTTGGACGGCATCCATCCTGAACCCGGACCGTCCATCCGACATGGAATGGTCCGCCGATTGCACTAAAGTCATGGTGCAGATTGACTCGGGTTTTTTGAACCGCGTTGCCCGCGAAGATCTTGGAGCAGAGCTACCTGGGTCCGTACGCTTTGATCCAACTGTCGATTTCGGCAAATCTTCAGGTCAAGCACTCCGCGACACCGTTCTTGCAACGCTCAAGGCATATGAGACTGGCGCGATCAGCAGCGCGCGCCCAAATCTAAGTTCACTTAGCCTAGAGCGTCATTTGGCTAGCAGCTTGTTAAGCCTGCAACCCAGCAATGTCAGCCAATACTATGCGGTCACTAAAGCACCGGTCTCTACGAGACCGCTGAAAAGAGCGATCGACTTTATACAAACGCAGTACCACCGCGACCTTCGGCTTGATGAAATAGCGTCGGCAAGTGGCCTGCACCCACGGACATTGCAATTGGTCTTCCAAAGCAGTTTCGGGATGTCGCCAATAGCATATCTAAAGGTCGTGCGCCTGAACGCTGCACGCTACAGGTTGTGCAAGCGGCGTAACCGCGAAAGCGTAACGGATGTTGCCTTTGGATGCGGTTTTTCGCATCTGGGCCGATTTTCACGCGACTATCGAGCGCTATTTGGCCATGCTCCCAGCGACGCAAGTTGAAGCAAGTCATGGTCTTGCGGGTAAGGGCTGTTCTCTCTGCCAGATGCACGAGAGATCCAATTCAAACCCTGCCTCGTCAAATGTGGGCGACAGGCCGCCGCCCGAACATCACAGCGTGGCGATGTCCGGGCGGTTAGCTTAATTGGTCTTGCGCAGTTCAGTTGGGATTATCCCATTGCTGCCTGTACCACAGCGCTATCGACGAACTGCGTCATTGTTCTGATTTTGCCGCCACGTACCTCGTAGAGATGCGCAAAGCTTGCGCGGAAGGACTTTCCCGTAGCGCGGTATGTGCCCGAGTATTCACCGAATGCCGCGACCCTGTCGCCGTCTTCCATGAACGTGTGCACCTTTGCAGAGTAGCCATCCCATTCAGTCGCCAACCGTTGGAAGACACCTGCGATGATCTCTTCGGGGCCTGTATAGGTTCCCGCGTATGGAAAGCCCTCGGCTTCGGTCCAGGTTGCATCCTCTGCCAGAGCGGCGAGAAGATTTTGACCGTTCTCTTCCGACGTGCCTTCATAGGTCGCGCGGATCAGTTCAAGATTGTTGCCCATGATCAGCCCCACTTCATTTCGCCGGTGACCACCTTCGCGCCGATGTTCAGCGCAACATCAAGTCCGAGATCGGGATAACGAGCCGTCATCGCGGCAACCAGCTCTTGCGAGGTTGCCACTTTTGCGAGTTCTTCTTCAAAGGCCTGAAGATATGTTTTCGTGTGGGCAATCGCTTCCAGCCCAACTGGCGCACCGACGCTCATGTGGCCCGGAACCAAGACGTTCGGCTTGCGAGCTTCGATGGCATCTAGATTGGCAATCCAAGCGGCTCGCTGCTCCTTTGTCGCCGTGTCCGCAGTCCAGACATGGGTTCCCGAAAAGACCATGACACCGCCGAATACGGCCTGAAGCCCCTCAACCCAAAGGTAGCGACGGTTGGCAAGGCCATTGGCTGCCACGATCTCAATCTTGTGGCCATCGACCGTGAAAAAAGCTTCGTCAAAAGCTGTAGGGATCACGACCTCTTCGACGGACTTTGGCCCGTTGTCACCCAATTGCGGGCTCCATGTTTCGATCTTCTTGGCAACCGACGCGGAAATGGCTTTGACCGTATCCGAGGCGGCAATAACGCGGGCCTCTGGGAAGGCGGTCACGATTGGGCGCAGGCTGAAGTAGAAATCAGGATCACTCTGGCTGACATAAATCGTGGTCAGGGACTTGCCCGTCGCTTTAATCGCGTCGGCTAACGCCTGACCATCGGACAGCCTAAATCCTCCGTCGATCAGCACGGCTTCGCTTTGTCCGGTGATGAGAACAGGGGCGCGGTAGAACCCATGTTCACCTGCTGGAAAATGTGCCCAGTTCAGGGTGTCTGACGGTGTTTCTGTGGCGAGGTTCGTCGTCATGATTTGTCTCCTAATTTAGGAATAGATAGGGAGGGGGAAGGCCGCGTTATCTCAGCCCGAGAGAAGCAAGAGTTTTATTCAGGCCGGCATAGAGCACGCTTGAATCGATCTGACCGGCGTTAGTGATCACCGTGGGAACGCCTTGGGCGTGGTTTTGTTTCATCGCGTCACGCGCAACCGCCGTTCGGTCGCGAACAGCCCGCAAAAGCGCGTCATCTGGATTCAGGACAGCCGCGGCCGCCTGCGGCAGGCTCAATTCAGCAAGTAGGGCCGCGACAACAGCGGGTGAGGTCACGTCTTGCCCATCGACGTAGCGTGCCTCCTGAATGGCTTTCAGGGCCTCCATTTCGCGATCGGGTTCTTCTTGCGACACGGCCGTCAGGGCCAATGTTGCCACGCTGGAATCTAGCTTCGCATCAGCAGCACCAAGGACGTTGACGCGGTAAGCCTCGCTGAAGGTCCGGCCACTGAGTTGCGCAATCCTTTGGTCGTTCTGCCATGCTTGCTTCGCGAAGCCGGCCATCGGGCGCGCACCGTGTCCTGAGAAGAGCCCACTGGGCATCATCTGAACAGAAACGGATGGATGGGCGGCGAGCTTCGCCATGGTGTCCGATGCACCATAGCACCAGCCACAGAGCGGGTCGAAGATGTATTGGATGGTGATGTTCTGTGTCATATCAGTTCTCCTTGCCCGCTATATGGCACCCAAAGAACATCTTAATAAGGCAAGCAAATTTGACATAATGTTCGCTTTTGGCTAACAGTCTGGCATGACAAAGGGTCTGAACCTCAACCGCCTCGCCTATTTCGCTGCCGTGGTTGAAACGGGTTCGTTCACCCATGCCGCTGAGCGCCTTGGTATAACGAAGGCAGTGGTCAGCCAGCAAATCACCAATCTGGAACAAGAGGTGAAAACAACGCTCCTTGTCCGCTCAACCCGTAGTGTCAGCCCCACCGAGGCCGGGCACGATTTTTACTCACGGTGCAGTCGCATTTTGAAAGAGGCCGAAGAAGCCTTCGACAAGTTGTCACAATCGACCGAGATCCCAACAGGCACATTGCGGATTACAGCGCCCTACGATTACGGCGCAACAATTCTTGCGCCTGTGGCGTCGGCCTTTCGCCAAGCCTATCCGAATTGCCGTGTTGTGCTGCACTTGGGCGATCGGATTAGCGACCTCATCTCGGAAGATCTGGATCTCGCAATTCGCGTCGGCTGGCTGACTGACTCAAGCCTACAAGCGCGTCGTATCGGCGTGTTTCGGCAGATCGTCGTCGCTAGCGCGGCCTATGCCGAACAACTGGGCGCCCTGACCCATCCCGAAGAGCTTCGCTCTAAGGCCGATTTCGTGGGAAATCTGGCCTTGGCGGACCCGCTAACGTGGTCCTTTACCCATTTAGACGGGCGACATGCAAAGGTAAGGCTGAAGAGTGATATGATGCTCGACACCTCGGCGGCGCTGCTTCAAGCGATTAAAGCAGATGCGGGGGTTTCAGTCTTGCCAGACTTTCAGGTGCAAGGCGACCTAGCGGCGGGTGAACTCAAGGTCATTTTGCCCGAATGGTCCTTACAGGACGGCGGCATCTATACAGTGTATCCGCCCGCGCGGTTTCGTCCTGCTAAGGTAACCCAGTTTGCTCGCATGCTTTCCGAACGCGAAAAACAGCGTGAACGGGAGGTCTTCAAATAGGTGGCCATGAGATGTCTCAACGGAATGCCAAATGGCTAGCGGAAGCATTGGTGCAAAGGGCGATAGGTTTGGTTCAGTGTGCAGTGCCGCTGTCTCCTTGCTAACAGGATGGCGACTTTGTCGTGCTTACGCATGACTAGGAGACGGGCAAAAAAACGGCTTGGCTTATCTGTGCCTTTTAGGTGCAGGGCGCTAAAATGCTTCCGTATAGATAACAGAGCCAAATCAGCGCCCCACGCCCTCGTGTTCGTCGTGGTAGTGTTCAAGTCATATCTTGCCGGGTGAATTTTCTTCTGACGATGGAAAAGACGTCTTGTCGGTTGTCTGTGCGGAGCCACCGAAAGAGCCGAAGAGTTGCTCAATCTGTTTCCCAGTCACGACCGGTTCAGGCGTCCAGCCACCATTGATCAAACCGGCCACACCGATTGCAGGCGTTCTCCGGCGATGATTCTGTCACGAGCGGCAGCCTCTTCGGCACCCAAAAGATCTGCTTGGTCGGCCACGGCTGATAGGGCGTCTTTCGGTATCGCCACAACGCCGTCGATATCCCCAAAGATCACGTCGCCCGGCCGAACCGAAACGCGGCCAATTTTAATTTCGACCTGCGACGCGATGGGTTCTTTCTTGCCTGTGACCCCTACCGGCGAAGCACAGGTTCCGAAAAGAGGGTAATCTAGCGATCGGACTTGTGCCAGATCACGTACGCTGCTGTTGACTACGGTTGCTGCTGCGCCTCGGGTCTTGGCGCCAGAACTCATGAGCTCCCCACTACATGAGCCAGCAGCGCAAGATGCTTCGCAGATTAGAATTCCGCCTTCGGGTGTGTTGTCTATCGCGTGGTGATAGACGTCCTGTGGTTCGCCCTTGCGATCCGATGGACCGAACTGAACGGTAACGGCTGGTCCGCAGACAACATCTCCTGCTGCAAGCGATCCTAGTAATGAAATCCCCTCTAGATGGCCCCAAAGTCCGAGCGCTTCCATGCTGTCGTGGATGTCGCCCGAGTACCATTTTTTGAGCCGGTTGATAGAGGCCCAATCAGTTGTGGAATAATCGAAATCGGTCATGTGTCGTCCTTGGAGTTCTCAGCACGTTCAAGTGCCGTTTTGAGGTAAGTCGCGCTGTTGTCGATCTGTGTGCGCATGAGGCTTTTGGCGCGAACTTCATCCCGGTTCTTGATGAACGAGAAGATTTCGGCGTGTTCTGAATAGGCGGCTTCAAGGGATTTTGTTGGCACCCGGCTGGTCACCTGGATCACCTCATTGATGAGGCCTGCGAGGTTGTCGTAAATGACAGAGAGGATCGCGTTGCCAGCAGAATAGACCAGCGCAAGGTGAAAACGGGCGTCGGCATCCACGAACGCCTGAAAGTCACCCGAATCCCTGGCAGCTTCCATAGCTTCAAGCTCTGCCTCAACCTGTTCAGAAATTGGGTCCGAGCGCGCGGTCAGAATACCCAGCACTTCGGTTTCGATCATCCTGCGTACTTCCATAAGTTGGATCAAATACTCAGGATCAGTGGAAAATTTTTGCCGAACGGTCACGGCAAGGGTGCCAAGAAACTCGTCAACATCTTCGCGGACCACCGTAGTGCGTTCACCATGGCGGCGGGCCACAAGTCCCTTGGTCTCAAGAACGCCGATTGCTTCACGGACGGAGC
Source organism: Rhodobacteraceae bacterium M385 (assembly GCA_025141835.1). NCBI lineage: Bacteria > Pseudomonadati > Pseudomonadota > Alphaproteobacteria > Rhodobacterales > Paracoccaceae > Rhodobacteraceae bacterium M385. The sequence goes on from CP081102.1 coordinate 606,830, forward strand.
GAGTAGACACGGCGAATTCTTTAGCAATAGCACTTTCTGACGGAAGCTTGTCACCAACCTTGAGAGCACCCGAGAGGATCTGCGATTCAATGGCGCCACTTACGGTCATGTGAAGCTTGTCGCGTTGCTTTGCTGCGCCGGGCTGCGCGGGTTCAGTGAAAATTGGCATCGGATAATTCTTCCCTTAGGCAGTTGACAGATACATATGTCATAAGTCATGTGTCAAGAGTGATTGGCGCGGAGGGCGCTAGTTAGATGGGGCCGAAAAGGTTCTGTATGGGAGGAGATACTATGTTCACTACAAGTAAATTTCTTGCGTCCACAGTCTGCGTGGCTGCTGCGCTGACAACTGGCGCGTCCTTTGCACAGGACGCATGGCCCGAACGTGCGGTCACAATTATCGTTCCTTGGTCCGCCGGTGGCGGCACAGATGGCACGGCCCGAGCTGTCGCGGCTGAGTTGGAGGAGCGGTTCGGTCAGCCATTCAATGTCGTGAACCGCACCGGCGGCGGGGGTCTTGTAGGTCACTCTGCAATTATGAGCGCCGACTCGGACGGCTACACGCTTGGCGTTATCACGATTGAGATGTCGATGTATGAGGCCCAAGGCCTTAGCGAGATGTCACCCGAAGACTTTACCTTTATCGGCCGCTTCAACGCGGACCCAATCGCTATTAATGTAGGCGATGGCTCCTATGCGGACGCACAGGCGCTGATCGACGACGTTCGCGCCGACCCGGGTGCGCTTTCCGCATCGGGCGCGAACCGGGGCGGCCTGTCGCACTTGGCGTGGGTTGGTTTGCTTGACCGCCTGGATATCGACCCGATGGCCGCGAACTGGGTGGCATCCGATGGTTCCGCTCCAGCGCTTCAGCAACTAGCAGCCGGAGCAATCGACGTTGTCACAACATCGCCAGCCGAGGCCTCGGCCCTGGTCGAAGCGGGCGAGGCACAGACTCTTGCCTTGGTCTCATCTGAGCGTAGTGAGCTGTATCCAGACTTGCCCACGACGACCGAGATTTTCGGCGTGGACTGGTCGCCGCTTCCGTTCCGTGGCCTTGCCGCACCTGCCGGTATCGACGAGTCTATTGTCGAAACCCTCACTGAAGCACTGGCAGAGATCACGTCTGACCCGGAATTCCGTGAGTTCATGAACTCTCAAGGGTTCTCGGTCGCGTATCAGGATGCGGAAGGTTTCGCGACGACGGTTCAGAACGCCTATGAGGGCCTGTCAGGCACCATGGCAGCAGTCGGCTTGGCCAATTGAGCACAAGGTGAGACTCTCTGATCTGATTACTGGGCCGCTTATTGCGGCATTTGGAGGAGTGGTGATCTGGGGGGCGGTAGCGCTGCCCCAGATCCCCGGCCTCCGATTTGGTCCAGACTTGATCCCCCTGCTTATCGGCGGCGGATTGGTTATAGCAGGGGTCTTCATATTGATCGCTGCCCTGTTACTCCCCGACCCCACGTCGGGGCGAAGTGGAGCCGCATCAGCAAAGGCTGAAGCAGTAAGCCCCGCTTCATTATTCACTCTGCCGGACCGGATTGTTCCAACGCGCCCAATGCTGGCCGCAGCATGGACTCTTTTGGGTCCGATCTTCTGCATCGTTTTTTTTGACATCGCCGGTTTCCCAATCGTGGCGCTTGTCTACATGGTGGGCCTGATGGCGCTGATGAACGCGCGCCCCCTGATCATCCTCACCGTGGCACCATTAACCGTGTTGGCGTTGCACATCGGGTTCACTCAAGGGCTCCGCCTTCAGTTGCCCGCCGGCTGGCTATCGGGAGTGCTTCCATGAGCCTTGAAACTCTCTGGCTTGGCTTCGCGCTTGTGACCGAGCCTGCCGTGCTGATCGCGATTTTGGCAGGCGCAGTCTACGGGCTGTTCATCGGCGCTATGCCAGGATTGACGGCTACCATGGCCACAGCGCTGCTGGTTCCTGTCACCCTCTATATGGCACCAATCCCTGCCGTGGCGCTGATCGTATCATCCACTGCCATGGCAATTACTGCGGGTGATATTCCCGGCGCTCTACTGCGCATACCCGGCACACCAGCCTCGGCGGCCTATACTGATGAGGCTTACGCCATGACAAGACGTGGTCTAGCGGGCCAGGCGCTGTCCATCGGCTTCTTTTTCTCGGCTATGGGGGGGCTGATCGGGGCCACGGTTTTGTTGCTGACCGGTCCGCTTTTGGCTCAGGTTTCACTCAACTTCTCCAGCTTTGAATTCTTCTGGTTGGCGCTGCTGGGTCTTCTGACCTGCGCGCTTGTCTCCGGGGCCCGTCCTGTGCGCGGGTTCGTGTCGCTTCTGATTGGTCTTCTGATCGCGACCGTCGGGCTAGACGTCACGTCAGGCCAGCCGCGCTTCACCTTCGGATCCATCGAATTGATGGGAGGCGTCAGCTTCATTCCCGTGATGATTGGAATGTTTGCCTTTTCCGAGATCCTTCGTGGATTCACGAAAGAAGGTGCCGAAGCAGGTGCGCCTCCAAATGTTGGTGCCATACGGCCATATAAAGGCATTTTTTCACTGTTGCGCCAGTACCGATGGCAAGCGCTCCGAGGTGCAAGCCTTGGGTCTGCTGTGGGAGCGCTACCGGGCGTGGGGGGGGATCTCGCGGCGTGGATTGCCTTCGGGATCAGCAAGCGGTTCTCTCGCACACCAGAGAAATTCGGCACCGGTCATCCGGAAGGTCTGATTGAAGCAACGTCGTCTAACAACTCAGGTCTATCGAGTGCGTGGATTCCGGCGCTTGTGTTCGGCATCCCAGGCGATGCAGTGACCGCCATCGCGGTGGGTGTCTTATTCATGCAAGGCATTGCCCCCGGGCCGCGGCTTTTCGCTGAAAGCCCAGAACTGCCGACCGCAATCATCATGGCTTTTTTCCTCGCAAACCTGTTGCTGTTCCCATTGGGGTGGCTGGCCATCAAAGGTGCGCGCCATGTTCTCCGCATTCCGCGTGAGGTCATCGTACCCGTTATCCTCGTTTGCTGCTTCTTGGGTAGCTACGCGGTGAACAACACATTGTTTGGTGTTTGGGTCATGCTGGTCTCCGGTGCCGTCGGGTTCTTGATGGAGCGGAATGGGTTTCCAATTGCGCCCGTCATCCTTGGTCTTGTTCTGGGGCCAGTCTTGGAGCGCAACTTCATCATGTCGATGCAAATCGCTCGCGGGAATCTATGGGGGTTCTTCGAGCGGCCCGTAGCAATGGCCCTTGGCATTGCCGTGTGCGCGATCCTTGTACTCACCTTTGTCTCGTCTTTGGCTCGCCTCAAGGCGCGCCGCAAATCATCCGATCCTGAAAGGAAATCCAATGCATGATCCATTCTCCGTCGAAGGCCGCGTTGCAATCGTTACCGGCGGACTAGGGCAATTGGGAACCGAGTTCTCGTCGTCTCTCGCACAGGCGGGGGCCAAAGTTGCAATCTATTCGCGTCGCCCATTTTCACGCGAACAGATCGAAGAAAAATTTGGTGATCTGGCAGATAATATTCGCGTCTATGAGGCCTCGGTCACGGACGAAGCTCAACTGGCAGAGGCAACCAATCAGTTGGTCGCAGACTGGGGTGTACCTCATATCCTTGTCAACAACGCAGGGATCGATAGCAAGCCCGACGGCGATGCAAGCCAGAATGCACCGTTTGAAGTCTATCCACGCAAATTCTGGGACGACATCATCGAAACCAACCTTACGGGTGTCATGCTGACGACCCAAGCCGTCGGCTCTAAGATGGCCGAAGCGGGGCGCGGGTCGATCATTAACATCGGGTCAATGTACGGAATGGTCTCACCTAATCAGGCCCTTTATGCCTACCGTTTGGAGCGTGATGGTGAGCCCTTCATTAAGGCGATTAGCTACGCTGCGTCCAAGTCTGGGCTTGTGAACATGACCCGGTACCTCGCAACCTATTGGGCCAAGCAAAACGTTCGCACCAATCTTCTGACCATCGGAGGCGTCAAGACTGGCTCTTTCGATAAGGAGTTCATCGACGCTTTCCTCGAGAGGGTGCCAATGGGGCGCCAGGGCAATGTCGATGAATACAATGCAACCATCCGCTATCTTGCTTCGGACGCGTCCTCATATGTGACGGGTGCGAACCTTGTAGCTGACGGTGGGTTCACTGCGTGGTAATTCGATGAGTTTATTGATTGGCATTGATGTCGGAACCGGCAGCGCGCGAGCTGGCGTATTCACTTCAGATGGCACGTTGTTGGCATCGCACGAGCGCCCAATCCAGATGTGGCGTCCCCGACCTGATTGGGCGCAGCAAAGCTCCGCTGACATTTGGTCTGCGGTCTGCGGCAGCGTTCGTGCGGCGATAGCGACGGCGGGGGCTGCAGCGTCTGATGTCGCAGGGATCGGCTTCGATGCGACGTGCTCCTTAGTGGTGAGCGGGGAGGGCGGTCAGCCTGTGGCGGTAGGGCCGGAGGATGATGCCGATGCAAATCAGGATGTAATCGTCTGGATGGATCACCGCGCTACGGGTGATGCGGAAGAGATAAACCGGATTGGTGGCGCTCCGCTAGCCCACGTCGGGGGCGTCATCAGTCCGGAGATGCAATTGCCAAAGCTGCGGTGGCTCCAACGAGAGAAACCCGAGAGTTGGAATTCGGCAACCCGGTTCTGGGACTTGCCAGACTGGTTGACCCACCGGGCGACTGGGGCCGAAGCGCGATCACTTTGCTCTGCGGTTTGCAAGTGGACCTATATGGGTCATCTCGGTGCAGAGGGTGAGGGCTGGGACGACGCGTTTTTGCATGCGGTGGGATTGTCCGACCTTACCGGATCTGGCCATGAACGCATTGGAACTCAATTCAAAACGCCCGGCAGTTTGGCAGGCCATTTAACTGAACGCGCCGCCGCCGAGATGGGTTTGGCCCCGGGGACACCGGTGGCTACCTCATTGATCGACGCCCACGCAGGGGCAATCGGGACACTTGGCGCAGGGGAGGCAGAAACCGGCGGGCGACTTGCCGTTATCGCCGGGACGTCGACTTGCCATATCGCTCTTGCCGATGAAGCGGCCTTCGTACCGGGGGTGTGGGGGCCATATTATGGCGCGGTCACCGAAGGGAAGTGGTGCCTTGAAGGCGGCCAATCCGCCGCCGGCGCTCTTATAGATGCTATCCTTGCACGACATGGCGCCGTGGCGGATCTCCGAAAGGAAGCACAGGGTTCGGGCGAGAGTTTGTTTGACCGTCTCGATGCCGAACTTGATCTCATGGCGGCGGGGTCCGAGATGGCTGAGTTGACAGCGTATCGCCACATCCAACCCGACATACACGGCAATCGGTCTCCCCTTGCGGACCCGCGCCGCCGAGCTGGGATTGATGGCTTGACGCTTGAGACAGGGCCCACAGATGCGGCACTAGATTATCTCGCCACGCTTCAGGCCCTTGGCTACGGCACGCGCCATATCCTTGAGACGATGCGCACCAACGGCGTAGAGATCGACACGCTGGTCGTGTCTGGCGGCATGGCTCGCAACCAGTTGTTTCTGCGCGAACTCTCGGATGCGACGGGCTGCTCGGTTCTGGTGCCCGACACGCCTGAGCCCGTTCTTCTGGGGTCCGCGATACTTGGCGGCGTCGCAGCTGATCTCTTCGCAGATGCCACCTCGGCCATGCGCACGCTTGCGCCCGGTGCCGCGACCGTCCGTCCGAGGGCGTCCGTGGCCGAATACCATTCCCGAAAATATAATGTTTTCCGTCGCATGCAGGACGACCATGCGGCCTATGAGCGGATTATGACCCTCAATGGAGAAGCTTAAATGACTCGCATCGCACTCGTAGCCAGCGGAGACTCCCGCGAAAGTGCCAACACGACCTGTTGGCCCGCTCAGAAAGCTATGGAGGACAAGCTACGCGAAGTCCTCGAGAGTATGGGGCACGAATTGTGGCGTGCGCATCCGATCAAGTCGGAGGGGCATGGATTTATTGCCAGCCAGCGCGAGGGGATGGATGTCTTTCAAGGCATCGATCCAGACATGCCTCTGATCGTGGCCGAAGCCGTCTGGCAATACTCACACCATGTTCTGCCCGGCCTAACCACGCACAAAGGGCCAATCCTAACAGTCGCGAACTGGAGTGGGCAGTGGCCCGGACTTGTAGGAATGTTGAACCTGAATGGATCACTGACCAAGGCAGGCGTGCCTTATTCAACGCTATGGAGCGAAGCCTTCGATGACGCGTTTTTCCTGAACGGATTGAAGACGTGGCTGACTGCTGGACGGATCGAGCATGACGCTTCTCATGTCTGTCCTTGGGATGCGGAAAAAGCCGATGCAGATAGCCGTGATCTGGCCTCCCGGATCGCAGATGAATGGCGCCGAGACAAGCTGATCATAGGGATATTCGATGAGGGATGCATGGGGATGTACAACGCCATCATTCCCGACGAACTTCTGATGCCAATGGGCATTTTCAAGGAACGTCTGTCACAGTCGGCCCTTTATTATGCGGCCCGCGAAGTTGACCGTGACGAGGCGCGCAGCGTTTACGACTGGATGGTCGCGCGCGGCATGACCTTCCATTTCGGAAGCGACCCAGCCACGGAATTGACCGAAGAACAGGTCATTGATCAATGTGCGATGTACATTGCCGCAGTGCGCATGTCGGACGAGTTTGGGTGTGCTTCTATTGGGATTCAATACCAACAGGGCTTGAAGGACTTGTGGCCAGCCTCGGACCTCGTGGAGGGCATGTTGAATAACTCCGAACGTCCTCCGGTGAAACGCGCCGACGGAACAATCATCCGCGACGGACGCCCGGTCATTCACTTTAACGAAGTGGACGAATGCGCGGGCCTTGATGCGATGATGATCGAGCGGGTGCACCGTGAATTGAACCAGCCGGTTGAAACCACGTTGCACGATTTGCGGTGGGGGGATGAGGATGCGAGCGGAACAGTAGAGGGGTTCGTCTGGGTTTTCGAAATCTCCGGTGCCGCTCCCCCTGCACATCACAAGGGCGGATGGTCCGGGTCTGAAAGTCTGCGTCAACCGGCAATGTATTTCCCCAGCGGCGGGGGAGGCCTCAAAGGCTATGCCAAGCCCGGTGCCATTGTTTGGAGTCGTGTCTATGTCGAGGAAGGCCGCCTAAAACTTGATATCGGGAGGGGCCACGCGGTTGAGCTTCCTGAAGGCGAAGCCGAACGAAGAAGCCGCGCTACCACCTATGAGTGGCCAATCATGCATGGCGTTCTTTCGGGGGTAGGTCGCGACGCGATGATGGGGCGTCACAAGGCCAATCACATTCAGGTGGCCTATGCCGATAGCGATGAGAGTGCGCGTCAGATCATTGCGGTCCGTTCAGCTTTGGCTGCCAAGTTGGGAATTGAGGTTGCGCTTTGTGGGGATATTTAACTGCGGGAATTCTTGCCGTTAGCAAAGTGGCAGTCCCCGCTTTGGAGTGAAGCGGACCGGAAAGATGTCTTTCCAGCGTTCCTTTTTTGTATTTTGTAGAGCGGGGACGCCTATGGGCTTTCCTGCGTCGGGCTTTACAGACAGACCCGCCGTTCAATTCCGATCCGTTTCAGGAAAGCGGCATCGTGGCTCACCACAAGAAGCGCGCCATCGTACGCATTGAGCGCGGTCTCCAGCACCTCTAACGCGTCGATGTCCAGATGGTTGTTGGGCTCGTCCAGAATAAGCAACTGCTTGGGCTGACTATGGCCCAATGTGCAGGCAAGCCCGGCACGCAGGCGCTGGCCGCCGCTTAGCTTGGCGATTGTTTGCTGGGCCTCGTCGCCGCGAAACAGGAAGCGGGCAAGCACGGCGCGGCGGTCGTTTTCCGTGGTCGTCGGGTCAAGTCTGGCGAAGGCGTCGGAGATGGTCTCGTCCGGTGAAAACAGTGACATATCCTGATCCAGCCGCGCTGCGGGCACGTGCAGTTCCACTTGGCCGCTGTCGGGCCTCAACTGTCCGCCGATGCAGGCTAGAAGCGTCGATTTTCCTGCACCATTCGCCCCTTCCAGAGCCACCCTTTCAGGACCGCGAATGCTAAATGAGATATTCTGAAGAATTGGCGCGTCTGGTGGATAGGCGAAGCAGAGGTTTTCAACCCGCACCACATCCCGCCCCTTAACAAGCCGGCAGCGGGGGATATCCATCGAGAGTGGTTGCAGGATTTCGACAGCGTTCTGCGCGGCTTCCAACTTGCTTTGGGCATCCTTCAACATCCGGTCACGAAAGGCGGCTTGTGCCCCACCCGACTTTTGGCTGCGCTCCTTCGCGGCATCCATAAGTATCTTTGGCTGACTGCCCGAGGCCCGCAATTTGCGCCCTTGGCTGTCTGTGCGGGCCTTGCGCTCTGCCGCTTGAGTGGCACGCACCTTGGTTTGGGACAGATTACGCTGCGCTTGTACCAAGTCTTTTCGCGCAGAGATGAGGTCGTTATCCCTCATGGCGCGATAGGCGTCGTAGTTGCCGCCGTAGGTTTTTGCGCCAAGGGGGGAAAGCTCCACAATCGCGTCCATCGCGGCAAGCAACGCGCGGTCATGGCTTGCCACGATCAGGCAGCACTGCCACTTGCGGACGGCCTCAACAACCAATTCGCGCCCGGTCTGGTCCAGATGGTTTGTCGGCTCATCCAGCAGGGCGATATCGGGCTTGGTGGACATCAAGGCAGCCAAGCCTGCCCGTGTCCTTTGCCCACCCGATAGCGTGGTAAGGGGGGTGTCTGGTGGCAGGTGGCTGAGCCCCATTTCGGCCAAGGCGGTGGCCAATCTGGCCTCCAACGTCCAATCGGCCATGGCCAGATCATCGGCGGAGGCCAGGCCTTGCGCGGCCCGATCCAAGATGGCCAGCTGCGCCTTTATGCCGAACAGATCGGCCAAGGTGGTCTGGGGCTGGCTTTCTGGGTTTTGACGAAGATAACCAATCCGGCCTCGCGTGTGGATACGACCAGAGCGGGGCGCAACCTCTTGGGCGATAAGCCGTAGCAAAGTGGTCTTCCCCGCCCCGTTCCGCCCCACAAGGCCAGTGCGCAGAAGGCCGAAGGTCAGATCAAGATTGCGGAACAGGGGTGTGTTATCGGGGGTGTGCCAACACAGGTTGGACAGAACAACAGAGGGCATGGACGATACTCGACATTTGAAAATCCCAAGGGGTGATCAAAAAGCGAGAGCGCGATCCATAGTTCCATTCCTTCGGTCCGAGTGGAGAGAATATAGCTTTCGGCGGGCTGCATGGCAACCGCTCCACCGCCGCCACGTGGATTGCAAAAAAAAGCGCCGAGCGTTGACCAACGGCCAAGCTCGGCTCAGTTCTCTTGGGTCAGGTGACGGAGTATGGAGCCCCGTCACCCTTGGGGAGAGACACAAGAGTTAGGGGTGTGCCGCGTTGATTTGGTCGCTGATGTAGCTGGCCAAGGCGTAAACTGTTTCCGACGGGTTATAGCCGATCGAGGTCGGAAGGATGCTGGCATCCAGAACATAGAGGTTACGCACGTCGTGGGTTTCGCCCATCGGATTGACCACCGTTGTCGCGGGATCAGCCCCCATCCGCAGCGTGCCTTGGGGATGGAACGACGTATAGGGATACCGCGAACGCTCATTTTGCAGGGCGTCGATGACGGGATCGACATCGGCCTCGGACTCGATGACTCGAGAGAGGGTTGTGGGGATGTAGACCTTCGAAGCACCGGCCGCCAAAAGGATGCGGGCGTTAACTTTCAGGCCCTCTTTCATCGACTCGAAGTCTTCGTCATCGACCGTATAATTGATCGACTTCATGCCGTTCTCATAGGTCACTTCACCGGAGTTTTTGTCGTGCAGCAACGTGATGAGCCGGATCGTATTGGCGAAGCGCTCCATCAAGTTCACATAGGGCCGCCCGGTCCCGGGGTTCTGGCTGGCGCCCGCTAACACCGGCTGCTCGATCGCGTTAAGCAGGATGAACCCGCCGACGCCGTTTTCATCGGGCAGAACGAATTCATCCATATAGACCGAATGAGTAGCCCCCACGGTATCGTTCACCTCTTCGTCGAACTCAGCTGTCAGCGACAGAGAGGGGTGGCAGGCAAAGTTCTTGCCCACCTGACCGGACGAATTGGCCAGCCCGCTTTTCATCAGCAGGATGGGCGATTGTATTGGCCCGGCCGCAAGCACCACAATCGGGGCGGTCACGGTCATGTCCGCGACCTTCTCCCCGGTGTCGGGGTTTATCACTTCGGCCGTGACGCCAGTGGCTTGGCCGTTTTCCGACAGGATTTCATTGACCCTTGTGTCGGCGTAGATTTCGGCCCCGTAAGCCTGTGCCCAAGGTAGATAAGTGACCAGCATGGATTGCTTGCGGTTGGTCTTGCAGCCGGCAAAGCAGAAGCCGGTCAGGGCGCAATCTTTTACGTTGCGTTTGGCGTGGCCGATAGGATTTCCCGCGGCCTCCATGCCTTGCTTGATGAGCTCGGCGCCGGGGCTGCTTTCCCAAGCCTCGTTTTGGGTGATCCAGATGTTGCGCTCGACCGTTTCAAAGTAGGGGGTCAGCACCTCGGTTGAAATGTTGGTAAGGCCAAATTCCTCAGCCCAAAGGCGCAGATAGTGATCCGGCGTACGAAAGCAAAGTGCTGCGTTCACGACGGTAGAACCGCCCACACAAGCGCCTTGCAAGATGGTGATATCGCCCTGCGAATTCGCCTGACCGCCATGATCTGCATACATGGTGCCAAGGGACACAGCGGTCATTTCTGTCATACGCTCTGCGGGCACATAGCGACCCGCTTCCAGCACGATCACGCTTTTGCCGGATTTGGCCAATTCATAAGCGGCAATCGCGCCGCCTGCGCCGGACCCAATCACCACCGCATCGGCGGTAAAATCCATTTGCGTCTGTGTGACGTTGACCGCTTCAACAACATTGAGGCCCTGGGCCTGCACTTGCACATGTTCTGTCATTTTTTCCCTCCCAATTACGTCTGCGGCAAAGCCGCGTTTTCATAGACCTCAAGCCCCCAGGCCTCTGCGACGGGGCCTTGGAAACCAATGGGTTCCCACGTGGGAGGGATCGCCCAATAGGCGGTAACGGTCAGGAACTTGAGTGCAGAGAACAACGCCCGTGCAGGTACTTCGTCAGAGCTGGCCAAAGCATCGCAGTATTGCGTGGCTTCCTCGTTGGTCAGCTCGATGAAGGGTCTGCCGAAGGGGTCGCTGGCAGCCTCATTGAAATAGGCAACGCCGCCTTTGAGGTTGGCCAGAACCGGCGCGGGTAGGGTGGCAAGGAAAGCCCCATCGACGGTCTGCAACACCGGGAGCGTTTCTGGATCTACCAGAGTGCTGCCCTCGGTTGGAAGAAGGGCGCGCATCAGGCGGTGCCAAACGGCGTATTCTTCGGGCGTCATATGGCTGATGCCCTCGGGCACCTGTGCCCAAGCGGCACTGGGGGCAAGGCTTGCCAATCCGGTAGCCGCCAGTCCGGCGGCCACAGCCGAGACTCGCAGAAAGTCACGCCGGCCCAAACGGGCGACATGGTCAGTTGTGGGGTTAAATTCTAGGTGGTGCGGTGTCATTCATCTCTCCTCCCAGTGGTATGAATTCGCGAACTGCCTACTATTGATGTGTCACGGCGCAGCCCGTGGGCCGCGCCGTGATGCGTTAGAACGGAAGGTCGTAAGGGACGCGCTGCGAGGTGATCCATCGCTGTGTCGTGAAGGCCTCGATCGCGCCTTTTGGCCCCCATTTTCCGCCCCCGCCCGACGCCCCCATGCCAGAGAAAGGGCAGTGGGGTTCATCGTGGATGGTGCTGTCATTTACATGCACCATACCTGCATTCACTCGCTCGGCCAGCATTTCGCCGCGCATCAGATCGCCTGTGACGATGGACGCGGTCAGGCCGTATTCAGTGTCATTGGCCATCGCCAGAGCGTCTTCCTCGGTATCGAACGGCGTGATGCAGGCGACCGGACCGAAGATTTCCTCGCGCCAGATGTCCATGTCGGGCGAGACTCCATCCAGAATGGTAGCTTTGAACCACGGCCCCTCGGTCTCGCCTCCCAGTCGCAGTTTGGCTCCTGCGGCGGTAGCGCGATCCACAAGCCCTTGGATGCGGGTCAACTGGCGGGCGTTGATGACGGGCCCGATGACACAGGTCTGTTCTTGCGGGACCGTCGGCACGAAATGCGCGGTCTTGGCGGCTAACTTCTCGACAAATTCTGCGTGGAGGTTGCGCGCCACCAGAATGCGGCCCGCTGACATGCAGATTTGCCCCTGGTGCAGGTAGGTGCTGAAGAACGCCAGATTGACCGCGCGGTCCACATCGGCGTCGTCCAACACGATCATCGGGTTCTTGCCGCCCAGTTCCAACATGATCGGCTTGAACACCGCGGCGCAGGCTGTGTTGAGCGTTTTGCCCACAGCGGTAGAGCCGGTGAAGCTGATGGCGTTCACGCGCTTGTCGTTGACAAAGGCCTCGCCCACCATGGCGGCACCGTCGCGGGCGGTTGTGATGACGTTGATGACGCCGGGCGGAAAGCCCGCGTCCTGGAAAAGTTCGGCCAGCATAAGCCCGCCGGACACGGGGGAATCCTCGGACGGTTTCAGGACGACCGTGTTGCCCAAAGCAACGGCATAGATGAAGCCGCGCACCGACAGATAAAGCGGGAAGTTCCAAGGTGAGATAACACCCACGACCCCTTTGGGGCTGCGGATGGTACGGTTCACTTTGCCCGGAATGTTGGAGGGAAAAATCTCTCCGATTTCCTGAGTAGCCAGTGCACCTGCGCCGCGCAAAGCAACCGCCGTCAGGTTGGCACATTCAAACATGCTCTTGCCAAAGCCCGAGCCGGTTTCCGCCATGAGCACTTCTGCGAAGTTCTGAATCCGCTGTTCAAACAGGTCGGCTGCTTTGTGAAACAGCGCGATCCGGGCTGCGGGGGGCGTAGCGGCCCAAGCGGGCTGTGCGGCGGCGGCGGCAGCAATCGCTGCGTCGATATCCGCTTTCCCCGCATCGGCTGCAACCGAGAAGACCTCTCCGGTTGTGGGGTTGGTATTTTCAAACGATGCGCCGCCTTGGGCATCGCGCCATTCGCCAGAAATGAAAAGCTGTTGTGGGTTTGCCTGCGCGTCTGTGCCCGCGCCGATCCAATCAAGCATGTCGTCCTCCCAAACTATATGCTGGATCAGGCTGACATTACGGCGATGGGTTGAATAGGAACGGGAGTGTCAATTTCTAGCCGCTCATTCCCAATGCTGCATTATATGACCTGTTTCGCGACGGCGGCGGTACTCTGCCGGGGTCTCTCCGACGCTGGATCGGAACTGGCGGGTGAAGTGGCTGACGTCTGAAAACGCCAGCCGCGCGGCCATCCCTTCGATGGAGCCCTTAGAGGCGCGCAGTTGGCGCTTGGCCTCGGCTATGCGGAGTTGATTGGCGAATTTGCGAGGCGAGGTGCCAAAGTGTTTCTGGAACTGGCGATGCAGGGTCGAGATGCTCATGCAAGCGGTGCGGGCCAATTCGTCGGACGATAGTTGGCGATCAAGGTTGTTGCGGATCAGGCGGGCGGCGGCCATCACGCCATTATCCACGTCGGTCATCTTCTCAAACGTCAGAAGATCCGAGGAGCGTAGATGCAGAAGCGCCAAAACGGTTTCATCAATCCGCGCCTCGATGCGGGCATCGGCCAGCAGATCCCTTTCGCCCCGGAACATCGACATAAGCGACCCAAGGCGCAGGCTTTCGGCTTCTTCTCCGCGATATACGGCGAATTCGTTCCAGTTCAGGGCGACGGACAAATCCTGCCCCTTGGCCGAGAGGCTTTCGTTCAAGCGCCCGATCAGGTTGCCCATGCGCCCGGCTTCAATCTCGAAGCAGTCGCATTCAATCGGGGCATCGGGGCGGGCGGCGCCGAGGTCGATGTCAATTTCAACGCCAGGCGGGACATACATCGTGTCGCCGACATCAAAGCCAAAGGCCTCGCTCCCGCCAACGCGCATAACCTTATGGCCGGCGGTCAGGCGGCACATGATCGGGTTCGCAAAGCGAAACTGCACCCGAGCGGGGTGATTGGTGTGATAGCTGGCAGCTTCCGAATGGGCGCTGCAATGGGCCGTCCGGTATTCTACCAGTTTTTCGACCTCCCCAACCGGCGATGGTTCTTTCGCCACACGAGGCGGACTTAGAAGTCCAACCATGCCCATCCTCCCTAGATCAGCGGTTGCGTCGTTAACCTTTGGCATAATGGGCGAAGAATTTCAGACTGCAATGAAAATGACATTGAGGCTTTTGGCAGGGTGGGGCGAAGAGATGGGGATAGCGATGGACTGTTTTGGGCGGAGCGAAGAGCGGCTTGGTAGCGGGGGGAATTTCAGGGAATGGCCTTTTTGGCCATTTGAGGCGCCACGGAGGATGCGGGGTTTGTTGCCCTGTTGAAGGGCGGCGGATTGAGAAAGGTGCTCCGGGAAATGAAGCAATATATTTTCGTTACCCAGCACGGGGTTACATTTGTGCGGCGCGAATTCGTCGTCCAGCGGCTTGAATCCCGATCTTGATCAAAATAGCGTCACAAAATCATTTTAATAAATTTGGAGTAGTGCCGTGAAAAAGGCCCTTCTGACGACCGCACTCATCGCCTCTTTTGGGACCACAGCTGTTGCGCAAGGTATTGAGCCTGTCGCCACCGCCCCTGCAACCGATGTGACAGTCGGGACGCTGACAGGCGAGGCGGGCATTTTCCTCGCTGTGCTTGGTGCGGCTGTTGTGATCGCTGGCGTCGTTGCCGGGTCTGATTCGTCTGACGGCACCAACTAAGCCTATCAGATACGCCTAAATCGCCCCGCCGGAGTGATCCGCGCGGGGCTTTTTTGTGCGTGGGCTTCTGAGGACTTGTACGGTGTGACCGGAAGCGAGCATTCGCGAGGGGGGCCGGGTTCGGGACGCTCCGCGGGGAGTTGTATTTGCCAAGATGAAGGAGCGGGCGCGATTAGTGATCTTGGTATTCCACAGTTATCTTGTCGCCGATTGGCAGGGCTTGGCAGCTAAGCACCATACCACGGGCGACTTCGTAGTCTTCGAGGGCGTGGTTGGTGATCATCTGGGCGTCGCCATCGAGGACTTTGCACATACAGGTTGAGCAGACGCCCGCTTTGCAAGCGTAGGGCGCATCGAGGCCCGCGCGCAGGGCGGCTGTGAGGATGGTTTCGCCGGGGGCAACATCCACGTCTTGAGCCGTGCCATCGACGATGATCGTGGCGGTGGTGGTTGTGGCGCTATCGTCGTGTAGCGCGCTTTGAGGCAGTTGCCCCTGTTGCGCGGCGGCGAAGAGTTCGTATTTGATCGCCTCTGGTGCCATGCCGTGATGTGACAGGCGGTCGGCGATGGTTTCTGTGGCAGATTCCGGCCCGCAGATGAAGGCGGCGTCGGCGGTTTCCACGTCGATCCATTGGGCGAACATGGCGTCCAGTTTGGAGGCGTCGATACGGCCGGTGAACAGGTCGATGCCGGTGGGGTCATTCTTGAGGATGTGGACGATGTTGAGGCGGGTGAGGTTCTCATTCTTGAGGTCCTCTAGTTCCTCACGGAACATCACATCGCGGGCGGTCCGGTTGGCGTAGATCAGGGTAAAGCGGCTGTTGGGCTCGACCGCGAGGGTGCTACGAAGGATCGACAGGATAGGCGTGATGCCAGAGCCGATGGCGAAGCCGATGTAGTGGTGGCGAGCCTCGGGTTTCAGGGGGGTGTGGAAGGTGCCCATGGGGGAGAGCGCCTCAATCCGGTCACCGACTTTGAGGGTCTCGTTTGCCCAAGTGGAAAAGGCGCCGCCGCGCACTTTCTTGATACCAACCTCCAAGGTGCCATCGGTGACGCCGGCGCTGATGGAATAAGCGCGGCGCAATTCCACGCCGTCGATTTCCTGACGGAAGGTAAGGTATTGGCCTTGGGTGAAAGGCAGGGTGGAGCCGTCGGTAGGGGTTAGTCGCAGAGAGACCGCATCGGCGGTGGTGCGGTGAATGTGCGTGACGGTGAGGGGGATGAATTTGGCCATGGTTATATGCACTTAAAGTAGTCAAAGGGTTCGAGGCATTCCGTGCAGCGCCATTGGGCTTTGCAGGGGGTGGAGCCGAATTGGCTGATGCGCTCGACGGCTGAGGATTGGCAACGGGGGCAATGGGCAGGACCGCCGGCGGGATTTGGCGGGGCGATGCCGTATTCCTCTAGCTTGGCGCGGCCTTTTTCAGAGAGCCAATCGGTCGTCCAAGGCGGCGCGATTTGGCGCTTGAGGGAGAGGTTGTCGATGCCTTTGGCGTGAAGCGCCTCGGTCACCGACATCTCGATCACCGCAGTGGCGGGGCAGCCTGAATAGGTGGGGGTCAGGGTGACTTCCAAGGTGTCCTCGCGCCAGACAACGCCCCGGACGACGCCAAGATCGACCAGAGAGATCACGGGAATCTCCGGGTCTGGCACGTCGTCCAGCCAGTCCCACACTTGCTGGGTAGAGGGCTTCACCACGATGCGCCCGGATAGGCCCGTTGCAACCACTGCATCTGCGTCAGCAGGTGACCTAGATGTTCGGAATGCCGCGCGCCTGTGTGGCCGCCTTGGTGGGCGAAGCGGCTTTCGGGGATTGTCAGGGTGGCCTCGGTTAGAATGGCGCCGATGGTGGCGTCATAGGCGGGGCGCAGGGGCGAGGGGTCGGGCGCGACAGCTGGCATGGTGGTATCTTCGACGAACAATTCACCCACATAGGGGTAAAGCAGGTCGAGCGCGCCTTGCATTTTGTCGTGGCTCTCGGTCGTGCCATCGCCCAAGCGGATCACCAGATCGGCGGAACGTTCTGCGTGGTAGGTGACTTCCTTCTCGGCCTTGGCAGCAATGGCGGAGATTTGATCGTTGGCGCTGTTCTTCAGGGAGCCGAGGCGTGCCAAGTGCCAGTGATCGAACAGGAATTGCCGCATGATCGTTTGGCCGAAGTCGCCGTTGGGCTGCTGCACCAGAAGGCAGCAGCGGAAATCCCATGCGTCGCGCAGCATGGCGAGATCATCGGCGGAGCGGCCCTTGCCTTCCACCTCAGCTGCGAGGCCAAGCCAAAGTTGGGTTTGACCGATGAAGTCGAGAGCGGTGTTGGCAAGCGCGATATCTTCTTCGAGGATCGGGGCTTTACCGCACCATTCCGACAGGCGATGACCCAGGATAAGGGTGGTGTCGCCCATCCGCAAAAGAAACTCGAACAGGGCGGTGTTTTCTGCTGTCTCCATCACATGGGCCCTACTTCTTTGGGGATGTTGAAGAACGTGGGGTGGCGGTAGGCCTTGTCTTCCGCCGGATCATACATCGGGCCCTTCTTGGAAGGGCTGGAGGCCGCGATTTCACTGGCGGGCACCGCCCAGATGCTGACGCCTTCCTTGCGGCGGGTATAGACATCGCGGGCGTTCAGGATCGCCATTTCGGCGTCAGGCGCATGGAGAGAGCCCACATGGCGATGCGAGGCGCCGTGTTGGCCCCGAATGAAAATCTCCCACAGGGGCCATTCGCGTTTATCTTTCATAACAGTGCCTTACCTATCATCTTGGGGCAGAAGGCTTTTGCAAAAGCCTTGGCACGCCCTTGCAAGGGCGTGGGCAGAGCCTTGCAAGGCTCTGAGAAATCTCTTGCAAGAGATTTTGTCACTCAGCCGCGACTTTCGCGGAGCGTTTCTTGTCGGCGTGGGCGGTCATGGCTTCGCGGACCCAGGCGCCGTCGTCCCAGGCTTTCTGGCGGGTGGCGATGCGGTCCGTCGAGCAGGGGCCGTTGCCTTTAAGAACATCGAAGAATTCGTCCCAATCGGGTTCGGCGAAGTCGTAGCCGCCTTTCTCCTCGTTCCACGACAGCGTGTCATCGGGGATCGTCAGGCCAAGGTATTCCGCTTGGGGCGCGGTCTGATCCACGAACTTTTGGCGCAGCTCGTCGTTGGAGTTCATCTTGATCTTCCATGCCATCGACTGGCTGGAGTGGGTGCTTTCGGCGTCCGAGGGGCCGAACATCATCAGGGAAGGGAACCACAGGCGGTTCAGGGCATCTTGGGCCATGGCCTTTTGCGCGGCCGTGCCTGCGCACATCTTCATCATGATGTCGAAGCCCTGGCGCTGGTGGAAAGATTCCTCTTTGCAGACCCGGATCATCGCACGGGCGTAGGGCCCGAATGATGTGCGTTGAAGCGGAACCTGGTTCATGATCGCTGCGCCATCCACAAGCCAGCCGACCGCGCCCATGTCGGCCCATGTCAGTGTCGGATAGGCGAAGATGGAAGAGTATTTCATCCGTCCGTCCAGCAGCATTTCGGTCATCTCATCGCGGGAAATCCCCAGCGTTTCAGCCGCGCAATAGAGGTAGAGGCCGTGGCCCGCCTCATCTTGTACCTTTGCCAGCAGGATCGCCTTCCTTTCCAGCGTGGGGGCGCGGGTGATCCAGTTGCCCTCGGGCAATTGGCCGACGATTTCGGAGTGAGCATGCTGGCCGATCTGGCGGATCAGTGTTTTGCGGTAGCCTTCGGGCATCCAATCTTTCGGTTCAATCTTTTCGCCGGCATCGATGCGTGCCTGAAAAGCGGCAAGCTTTTCCGGATCGTCAGAGGTTGCCTCGGATTTGACCATTTGAGCGTACATGAGATCACTCCATAAGATGCCTGGGTGGATCCGAAAGGAGCCACTGGGTGTGTTAAGACGACTCTAGCAGATTTCCCGTGCCAAGTCCAACAAAACGTTACCACATGAAATTCAATTCGTGTAATTGGTAACGCTTCATTGGGGCCGGAGTCGATTTATGATCGGTTGTCGATCACCCGCTTCGCCTTGCCTTCACTGCGGGCGACGCCGCCTGGTTCTGCTACAACAACGACCGCGGTGATGCCGACAACCTCCTTGATACGGTGTTTTAAGGTCGCCCCGTGGGCGGCCTGTGCCTCGGCGCTGCTATGCTCGGGCAGGCATTCAACGTGGACACGCATGGCGTCCATTTGGCCTTCTTTCAGCAGCTCGATCTGATAGTGGGGCGCAAGGCCCTCGACCGTTAGAACCTGCTCTTCGATCTGGGTGGGGAACACGTTAACCCCGCGCAGAATCATCATGTCGTCCGAGCGGCCTGTCACCTTTTCCATGCGCCGCATAGACCGCGCAGTGCCGGGCAAAAGTCGGGTCAAATCTCGCGTGCGATAGCGGATGATCGGCATACCTTCCTTTGTGAGCGTGGTGAAAACCAGTTCCCCCATTTCGCCATCTTCGACCACTTCCCCGGTGACCGGGTCGATGATCTCGGGGTAGAAGTTGTCCTCCCAGATGTGCAGCCCGTCCTTGGTTTCTACGCATTCGCTGGCGACGCCGGGGCCCATGATCTCCGACAGACCGTAGATATCAACGGCGTGCATGTCGAAAGCGGCTTCCACCTCTGCGCGCATCTTGTTGGTCCAGGGCTCGGCCCCGAAGACGCCCACTTCCAATGAGCAATCGCGCGGGTCGATGCCTTGGCGGTGATACTGCTCCAGAATGTTAAGCATGTAGGACGGTGTCACCATGATCGTGGTCGGACGGAAATCCTCGATTAGTGTGACCTGCCGCGCGGTCATGCCGCCGGATACGGGCACGACCGTACAGCCGAGCTTTTCGGCCCCGTAATGGGCACCTAGGCCGCCGGTGAACAGGCCGTACCCATAGGCGTTGTGCAGCATGTCGCCGGGTTTGGTGCCCGCCGCCCGTAGGGATCGCGCGACCATATTGGCCCACATATCAAGGTCGCCATCGGTGTAGCCCACGACCGTAGGTTTGCCCGTGGTGCCGGAGGACGCATGAATTCGCGCGATCTTCTCACGGGGCACGGCGAACATGTTGAACGGGTAGTTGTCTCGCAGGTCCGACTTCACCGTGAATGGGAACTTCGCCAAATCCTTCAAGGATTTCAGGTCCGTGGGGTGCACGCCCGCCGCATCGAACTGTGCCTTGTAGAACGGCACATTGTCGTAGGCGTGCTGCAGGGACCACTTCAACCGGTCGAGTTGCAGGGCCGAAATCTCATCACGGGACGCAATTTCAATCGCATCAAGAGAATCGCGAGAGGGGGTGAGGTCACGCATGTCTTATTCCTCAAACAAAGCAGAGCCGAGCGCGCGGGACGCACCTCGGAACAGGGCGATCTTCTCGCCGGATTGGTTGGTGACTGTCACGTCAGTGATGCCCGAGCGGCCCTTCAGGGTCGTCTCGATGGCGGTGGCGGTCAGCGTATCGCCAAGGCGGACCGGGGCGAGAAAGCTGATCGTATTGTGTTGGGCCACCGTTGCGACGTTGCGAGAGTTGCAGGCAAAGGCGAAGGCGCTGTCGGCCAGCATAAAGGTCACGCCGCCGTGGCCGATGCCGTGCCCGTTGCAATGTTCTTCCCGAATCATAAGGGTCAGGGTCGCTTCGCCTTCATCGACATGGGCAATCTCCATGCCGACCCAGGCCGAGGCCTTGTCGCCCTCCCACATGGCGGCGGCGCTTCGGGTTGCACGCTCTTTCGGGGTCATAACGTGTTATACACCACAACGGCACGACATGCGTGCATGGTTTTTTCATCCGCTGTCGCGGTGCTGCCAAGGCCCATAGCGGAAGTCCTCCCAAACTTTACTTGCAGCATCCTGTCTGATCGCGCAAAGTGTTACAAGAATTTTCGGGGAGGAAATATTGTGCAACATGTTGAAAGTTTCGCAAAGGGCGTGTGGATCGGTCCAGATGCGGGCGCACGCGCAATCGCGGATGCCTCCACCGGGGAGGTGATCGCCAAGGCGGGCCGTGCGGATTTGGACGTGCAGGGCATGATCGCCTATGGCCGCGAAGTGGGCGGGCCAGGCCTGCGGGCGATGGATTTCCACGACCGGGCGCGGATGCTGAAGGCGCTGGCGCTTCATCTTAACAAGAACAAACAACGGCTCTACGACCTGTCGTTCACCACCGGTGCAACCCAAGCGGACCATGGATTTGACGTGGATGGCGGCATCGGCACGCTGTTTGTCTTCGCCTCCAAGGGGCGGCGGGAAATGCCGGAAGGTCATGTCCTGATTGACGGCGGGTTCGAGCAGTTGGGCAAGACCGGCGCTTTCGGCGGTCAGCACATCTACACGCCGAAACTGGGCGTCGCGTTGCACATCAACGCGTTCAACTTTCCCGTCTGGGGGATGTTGGAAAAGATTGCTCCGGCACTTCTGGCGGGCGTGCCTTCGATCGTGAAACCGGCCACGGCAACTTGCCACGTGACAGAGCTTTGTGTGAGAATCATGTTGGATGCGGGCGTCCTGCCCGATGGTGCGTTGCAGCTGATAAGCGGCGGTGTCGGTGATGCGTTGGACCATATGGATGCGCAAGATTCGGTGACTTTTACCGGCTCCGCCAAAACCGCGCGGATGTTGCGCGGGCATCAAGGCTTGCTGGACCGCGCCGTGCACTTCACGGCGGAACAAGACAGTCTAAACGCCACGATCCTTGGCCCAGATGCTGAGCCGGGTAGCCCTGAATTTGATCTCTTCGTGAAAGAGATCACCCGAGAGATGACCACGAAAGCGGGCCAGAAATGCACCGCCATTCGACGCATTTTGGCCCCCGAACGGCTTCTCCAGCCCCTGATCGAGGGGCTGTCGGCGCGGCTTTCCCGCGTTGTCGTGGGCGACCCGCGCCATGAGGGCGTTCGTATGGGGCCCGTCGTGTCGGCGGATCAACGTGAAGACGTGCTGGAAAAGGCCGCCATTATCGCCAGTGAAGCCGAATGCGTGTTCGAAGGCGAAGTTGCGGGCGACATCGAGAAGGGGGCCTTTGTGTCCCCCAAGCTGTTCCATTGCGCCGATCCTGATGCGGCCACGGCCGTCCACGAAACCGAAGCCTTTGGCCCGGTCTCGACCCTGATGGGGTACCGCGATCTGGATCATGCGGTGTCGCTGGTGAACCGGGGCGGCGGCAGCTTGGTGGCTTCCGTCATTACCCATGACCCTGCCGTGGCACGTGAAGTCGTGACGGGGATCGGCGCTTGGCATGGCCGTGTCTATATAAATGACCGTGACAGCATGGCCGAGGCCACAGGCCACGGCGCGCCGATGCCGCATCTGACCCACGGCGGGCCGGGGCGTGCCGGCGGCGGTGAGGAGCTGGGCGGTATCCGCGCGGTGAAACACTATATGCAGCGGGTGGCGGTCCAGGGCTCTCCCACAATGCTGACTTCGGTCACGGGGCGCTGGCTTCCCGGCGCTGAAAAGAAACCCGAGGCGCAGCACCCTTTCCAAGTGAAGTTCAACGAGTTGAGCCTAGGGCGCACTCTGCGTACCGAGCCGCGCGAGATTACCTTGGAAGACGTCTCGCATTTTGCGGAGTTCACCGGGGACACCTTCTATGCCCACATGGATGAGGCCGCAGCCGAGCGGAACCCGTTCTTTCCGGGCCGCGTCGCCCATGGCTACCTGATCCTCAGCTTTGCGGCGGGTCTGTTTGTGGAGCCCGCCGAGGGGCCAGTTCTGGCGAATACCGGGCTGGATAACTTGCGATTCCTGAAGCCTGTCGTGCCGGGGGACAGCATTGTTGTTGACCTTACGGTAATGGATAGGAAATCTCGGACGGAGGAGTATGGTGAGGTGCGCTGGCACGCAGCGGTCACCAATCAGGACGGCGATGCCGTTGCGGAATATGAGTTGTTAACGATGGTCGCGAAATGAAGACAGCAACCGAACAAAAGGGCCGCAGTGTTGCGTGATCCGGTTCGGGATCTGGCCGAGGCACTTGCCGCGGACGCGCCTCTTAAGCTGTGGTCGGTTCTGGTGACCTGCCTTGGGGATGTGGGGCGGTCCAGCGGCGCGGAAGTGTCGGGCATTGTGTTGTCGGCCTTGGTGGAACGGCTTGGACTGCAACCGCAAGCGATGCGGGTGGCGTTGCACCGCTTGAAACGGGACGGTTGGGTTGAAAGTCGCCGCGACGGGCGCGTGGGATATCACGGCCTGTCTGCGACCGGGTTGAAGCAAGTGGGCGAGGTTGAAGAACGGGTCTATGGGCCCGGCGCCGGATGCGAAGAATGGTATCTTGTGGGTTTGCCGCCCGATGCGCCCGATGGCTTTGCCTTGCTGCCCAATGGAGCCTCGGCCATCCCGATCTCGCGCAACTTCGGCTTTGTCGCGGGGACGCTAGAGGGCGTGCCGGACGATTGGATGGTGGCCAAGCCAAGCGACCGGGGCCTGCCGGATTGGGTGCACACTGAGGTCGCAGAGGCCGCGTGTGAAGACGCATTTGCAGGGCTGGCGAAATTGGTCGGCGTCATCGATACGCTGCCCGAGGCTCCGCTTGATCGGTTCGCGCTTCGGGTGTTGGTCTTGCACGGCTGGCGTCGGCTTGCCCTCCGCTCCAACCCGGCGGCAGAGGCTGTTTTGGGTGCGGAGAGGGCGGAAATTGCCTGTAGGAAGTGTGTTCACACACTGCTGGACCAGTTGGGCCCAGTGCAGGAAGAATGGTTGCAGGTGTTGGAATGAGGCGGTTGCAAACAGTCTTGGCCCCGACAGGCAGCGCAAGGATTCTATCGGAGGGCCTGCCGCTGTGCAGGGCTCTGTGGAAAGGGTGGCTCTCGGGGGGCACCAAAGCAGAGCAATGGCCCCTGTGGGGTGGGAGCGAATTTTTATTGCGGAAAGGCCGGTAGAATTGTGCGTTTCGCACAAAAATAGTGACATGGCATAACGATTATGCTTCATATCCATCAATCTTGTGGTTGAGTAAGGGAAACTCAACTGCGCATGTTCCGGGATAGGGCGGCGTGACCGCCTCCGGGAAAAACCACTGGGAGGAAGACCAACATGATGAACAAAACACTTATGACAGCGCTTGGCACTGTTGCCGTGGGCGCGATGGCCGCGTCGGGCGCATTTGCCCAGGAAGTGACCTTGCGGATGCACCAATTCCTGCCCGCGCAGGCGAACGTGCCGACGCTGGTTCTGGACGTTTGGGCGGACCAGATCGAAGAAGCCTCTGACGGTCGTATCTCGATCGAGCGTTATCCCTCCATGCAGTTGGGTGGTTCCCCGCCAGAGCTGATGGACCAAGCGATCGACGGTGTTGCCGACATCGTTTGGACCGTGGTTGGCTACACGCCGGGCCGTTTCCCTTCGACCGAAGTTTTCGAACTGCCGTTCATGGTTGCCGATGCCCGTGCCGCGTCCTGCGCCTACTGGACGATGTATGAGGAAAGCATGCAGGAGGAATTCTCCTCTGTGCACCTTCTGGGTACCTGGGTTCACGGCCCTGGTCTGTTCCACACGGCAGATCCTGTCGAGAGCCCTTCTGACCTTGAAGGCATGCAGATCCGTGGCGGTTCCCGTCTGGTGAACCAATTGCTTGAAGCCACTGGTGCTACGCCGGTCGGGATGCCTGTACCTGCTGTGACCGAGGGGCTTTCGCGCGGTGTTATCGACGGTACAACGATCCCTTGGGAAGTTACCGCGTCCTTGCGTGTTGCTGAACTGGTCGAGAACCATACGGAGTTCGAGGGCAACGCGCTGTACAACCTGACCTTCGTTCTGGCGATGAACAACGAAGCCTATGACTCCATGCCTGCCGATCTTCAGGCAATCGTGGACGAGCATTCTGGCCTTGAGTTCTCGATCTTTGCCGGTGGTACGCAGGCTGACGCCGATGGTCCGGCGCGCGATATCGCGGTTGATTTGGGCAACAACATTATCACCATCGATGAGGCAACAGCCCAAGCCGAGTGGATGCCTGTCGTAGAGCCGATCTACGCGGCGTGGGTTGCTGATCTTGCCGAAAACGGCATGGACGGTCAGGCGTTGATCGACCGTGCAAATGAGCTGATGACTGGCGAATGCGCTCAGTAAGCCCCTAGGCAGAACGGGCCACGGCAGATGATCTGCCGTGGCCCTTTTTCTACCCAAACTTTCGGAAGTCCCATGCATCGCGCCTTTATGTCTCTTTCCCGCTTGATGGCTATTCTTGGCGGGATCATGTTGTCTGCCGTCATTCTACTGACAGTTTTCTCTGTCGTTATGCGTGTCCTTGACCGCCTGTTTCATTGGATGAAAGACGCGGATGTCCTTGCTGGTTTGGGACAATGGATGATCGACGCGGGCGTTGGCCCGATCCTTGGAACGTTCGAGCTGATCGAGGCCGGCATCGGCTTTGTGATCTTCGCGTTTCTCCCAATTTGCCAGATCACCGGTGGGCACGCGACCGTGGATATTTTCACCTCGCAGATGTCCGAGGGCACCAACCGCGTTCTTCGCGGGGTGACAGAGGTGATCTTCGCTGCCGTTCTGGTGCTGATCGCAGTGCAGCTTTACGGCGGCATGATGGGGAAACTGAATTCGGGCCAGACCACTTTGGAACTGGCCTTCCCGGTTTGGTATTCCTACGCCATTGGCCTTGTAGGCGCGGTTTTGGCGGCCGCGGTCTCGGTCTATTTGGCAATTATCCGATTGATTGAAATGACGACGGGCCGCGTGATGCTCCCCGCTGATCTGGGAGCAGAGCATTGACTGACCAACTTATCGGGTTCCTCTCATTCCCTCTGCTTCTCACGATGATATTCCTTCGGGTGCCGATTGGCCTGTCGATGTTTGTCACCGGCTTGATCGGCCTGATCCTTGTGACAGACGGCACGCAGGTTCCGTTTGGTCGCCTGAAGTCTGAAACCTTCACGACGTTCTCCAGCTACTCGCTGTCGATCATTCCGATGTTCCTGCTGATGGGCCATTTCGCCACTTTGGGGGGCATGTCCCAAGCCTTGTTCAAAGCGGCTGAGGGCTGGCTTGGCCACCGCAAAGGCGGCGTGGCGATGGCAGCGGTTGGCGCTTGCGCGGGCTTTGGCGCGATCTGCGGATCGTCCTTGGCTACGGCGGCCACAATGGGCCGGGTGGCCCTGCCCGAGATGCGACGCTACGGCTATGACGGCGGTTTTTCGACGGCCGTTCTGGCAGCAGGCGGCACCCTTGGCATCCTGATCCCGCCTTCAATCGTACTGGTGATCTACGCCATTTTGGTTGAACAGAACATTGCCAAGCTGTTCCTTGCGGCCTTCATTCCCGGCATCATTGCGGCGCTTGGCTATGTCCTTGCGATCTCGATCTATGTGCGGCTTTTCCCAGAGCGGGGCGGTGTCATGCCACGGGTTCCCTACGCGGAACGCTTTGCGTCTCTGGTCAAGATTTGGCCGGTTCTCATTGTCTTTGGCGCCGTTGTCGGCGGTATTTACGCAGGTTGGTTCACCCCGACCGAAGGCGCAGCCGTAGGCGCGCTTGGCACCGGGTTGATCGCTTGGTTCAACGGCGGCCTGACCCGCGTGACCTTGATCGAGAGCTTCACCGTCACAGCAAGAGCTACGGCGATGATCTTCTTCATCATCCTTGGCGCGGCCTTCTACAACGGTTTCCTCGCCCTGACACAAGTGCCCCAAGGCATCGCGGCATGGGTCGGCGACTCGGGCTTTTCGCCCTACATGATCCTCGTCTTGATCCTGATCTTCTATTTGGTGCTTGGTTGCTTCATGGACAGCCTGTCGATGATCTTGCTGACCATCCCGATTTTCTGGCCGGTGATGCAGGGCTTGGATTTCGGCTTTGTCTCCATGGTCGATCTGCACTCTGCCCGCGCGGTGGAGGCTATGCTGGCGGTGCCGGATATAACCTCGGGCATGGTCTCCAGTCTGCAAGAAGCCTTTGCCAGCGGCGGCACATTGGATGCAGGCCAGACAGTAGCGATGGGCGCAATCCAAGGCCATTACGAAATGGCCGATGGAATGCTCAACAGCATCTTCACGACGCTCGCCAATGGGGAAGAACTGGTCCGCGACCAGACTCGTGCTTTGGAATTGCGTCGGGTCAATGCCGGTGCGCTCAACCGGATCAACTCGGAACTGGTGGCAATCTGGTTCGGCATCCTTGTGCTGATCGTGGTCGAGGTGGGCCTTATCACGCCACCTGTGGGGATGAACTTGTTCATAATCAACGCGATGGAGAAGACCACCAAAATGACGGACACCTACAAGGCCGTGATGTTCTTTGTGGCGTCTGATCTGCTGCGGGTGGTTCTGTTGGTTCTATTCCCAATGATTACCTTGATCTTTATCACCTGGTAGATGATTATACATTATAACGGTTTCTGACGGGAGTAAGAAACCAGCGCTTTTCAAGCCGAAGGCGGTCACGCCACAGGGGAGGTATGTGATGAAACTAGACGGGCAATCAGCGATTGTGACGGGTGGGGCCTCGGGCCTGGGTGAGGCGACAGCCCGCTATCTGGCGGCGCAGGGATGCGACGTGACGGTGCTCGATTTCAACGGCGACCGGGCGCGGGAAGTGGCCGCAGACATTGGCGGCTATTCTCAGCAGTGTGACGTCACCGATGCAGAGCAAGCTGCCACCGCTGTCACCAGCGCCATGGCGCGTTTCGGGCAAGCGCCGCGTATTTGCGTGAACTGTGCGGGCATCGGCTTTGCTGCCCGGATCGTGGGCCGCGAGGGGAAGACCTCTCTCGATTTGTTCCGTAAGGTGATCGAGGTGAACCTGATCGGCACCTATAACGTGATGACCTACGCGGTTCAGGCGATGATGGACCTGCCGCCCTTAGACGATGGCGAACGGGGCGTTGTGATTAATACCGCCTCTGCCGCGTTCCAGGATGGGCAAGTGGGACAGTCCGCCTACGCTGCCAGCAAGGGAGCGATCGCCAGCATGTGCCTGCCCTTGGCCCGTGAACTTGCCCGGCCCGGTATCCGCGTAAACGCCATTGCGCCGGGGTTGTTCAATACGCCGATGATGGAAAGCCTGCCGGAAGAAACCACCGCCGCGATTGTGGCCAATGTGCCGTTTCCGGCGCGGTTGGGGCATCCGGCTGAATTCGGCCAGTTGGTCGCCAGCATTGTCGAGAACCCCTACCTGAACGGCGAGGTCATTCGCCTCGACGGCGCAACCCGGTTGCCCCCGAAATGAGCCTCGATATCGCGATAGAGGGCCGCGTTGCCACGCTGACCCTGAACCGCCCCGACAAGCGCAACGCCATGAATGATGCGCTATTGGCCGAGCTTTCCGCCTTTTGCGACACTCCACCGAAGGACGTGCGTGTCGCCATCCTGACCGGGGCCGGGGACCACTTCTGTGCCGGTCTTGATCTGGCTGAGCAGCATGACCGTGACCCGGCGGAGGGCATGGCCCATTCCCGTGGCTGGCACCGCGCGTTGGAGCGGGTGCAATTTGGCGGCTTGCCTGTCGTAACCGCCATGCGCGGCGCGGTGATCGGTGGCGGGCTGGAAGTTGCCAGCGCCTGCCACGTGCGCGTGGCCGGTCCCGATGTGCGGTTTCAGCTGCCTGAAGGCAAACGCGGCTTCTTTGTGGGCGGTGGCGCAACCGTGCGTGTGGGCAAGATCATCGGGCCAGACAGATTGACCGAGATGATGCTGACGGGCCGCACCTATGGCGCGCAAGAAGCTTTGGCCTTGGGGCTTTGCCACTACGTCGTGGATGATCCGTTGGCAAAGGCGCAAGAGCTGGCCGCGCAAATTGCCAGCAATGCGAGGATGTCGAACTATTTCGCCATTCATGGTGTCGCCAAGATCAACGCAATGTCCCCGGAAGAGGGCTTCTTCACCGAAGCGCTCTGCACCTCGATGGCGCAGACCTCGCCCGATGCAAAGGAAGGTTTTCGGGCGTTCCTCGATAAGCGCGTGCCGGAGTTCGAATGAAGCCCTGTGACACGAGTCTGCGCGGGTTGGTGGGCTACAATGTGAAGCGCGCGAACTCGGCCCTTTTGGTCGGCGTGGGTAAGGTGCTGAAGCCCTTCGGGCTGCGCCGCACGACATTTTCCGCCCTGTCCGTGATCGCGCAAAATGAGGGGATCAAGCAATCCGATCTGGCGGCAGTTCTGGCGATTGAGCGGCCCAATCTGGTGCAAATTCTGGACGAGTTACAAAAGCCGGGCCTGATTACGCGGGCCCGAGATGCAAATGACCGCCGCGCGTACCGCCTTACGGCAACCACTGCTGGGATCGAGAAGATCGCAGCCGCAGGCGAGAGCTTGCGGGCCTTTGACGAGCATTTGACCAAAGGCATGTCAGCAGATGAACGCGCGGCATTGATCGCTGCGTTGCGCCGCGTGGAGGACAATGGCGCAGAGGCTTGGGAGGGCCGAGATGTTGAACAAGTATCAACCACATGACGTGATCCGAGAAGATCGGACCGATGGCACGGTGGTTTTGCGTGCCCGAGCTGAACTTGGAGAAATCGCTGAACGCACCACCGATTGGTTGGAGCATTGGGCCGTTGCGACGCCGAACACGGTGTTTCTGGCGGAACGTTCGGGCGACGGCTGGCGTGAAGTTAGCTACCGCGAAGCGCGCGACACGGCCCGGGCTATTGCCGTTGGATTGCTGGATATCGGCGTGGGACCAGACCGCCCAGTCATGGTGATTACAGGTAACTCCGTCGCCCATGGCTTGCTTGCTTTGGCGTGCCAGTATGCCGGGGCCCCAATCGTCCCCGTGGCCGAGCAATATGCCGCCATTCCCGCGGCGCGGGGGCAGATTGACTACATCGCCTCGCTCATCCAGCCGGGGGCTGTCTTCGCCGATGATGGCGCGGCGCTAGCCGATGTGTTTGCCCGCGATAGCCTGCGTGGCGTGCAACAGCTGATGGCGACAGGGCCTGGCCTGACGTTGGATGCCCTATCGCAACGCGGCGGCGATCTGCGCGGCGTTTCCGTCGGCCCCGATACGGTCGCCAAGATCCTGATGACCAGCGGCAGCACCTCGGCCCCGAAGGGGGTGAAGACCACCCACCGGATGATGTGCGTGAACCAAGCGCAAATCGCGATGGGCCTGCCGTTCCTGAAAAGCCGCCCCCCTGTGCTGGTGGATTGGCTGCCTTGGAACCATGTCTTTGGCGGCTCTCATAACTTCAACATCGTGCTGGCCAACGGCGGCACCATGTATATCGACGGCGGCAAACCGGTGCCTGCGCTGATCGGCAAAACGGTCGAGAACAACCGCCTGAAACAGGGCACGATCAGCTTTAACGTCCCCGTGGGCTTCGCCGCACTACGCGACGCGATGAAGGATGACCCGGGCTTTGCCAAGGCGTTCTTCGAGGACCTCGACATGCTGTTCTACGCGGGGGCTTCCCTGCCGCAAGATGTGTGGAGCGACTTGGAAACCATGGCGCTGGACGTGCGCGGCGACCTGCCTCTGTTCACCTCTTCCTGGGGGCTGACCGAAACCGCGCCTGCGGCATTGCTTCAGCATGAACCGACCAAACGCTCTGGCGTGGTGGGTGTGCCGTTGCCGGGGGTCGATGTGAAACTGATCCCCGTAGACGACCGATATGAGGTCCGCGTGAAAGGCCCGTCGATCTTCAACGGCTACCTCGGAGATGCCCAGAAAACCGCCGATGCATTTGACGAGGAAGGCTACTTCAGGACCGGCGATGCGATGGCCTTTGTGGACCCTGATGACATGAACCAAGGGCTGAAGTTCGACGGCCGCATCGGGGAAGAATTCAAGCTGGTCACGGGCACATGGGTCCGTGCAGGTGTGCTGCGCCTGAAGGTTCTGGAGGCGCTGAAAGGCATCGCGCAGGATGTTGTCCTTGTGGGCGAGGGGCACGGCGAAGTCGGCGCGTTGATCGTGCCGACTCAAGGGCTCCGCGAAAGTGCCGTTGAAAAAGCTGGCGCACTGTTGACCGATGCAGATTTCGCTGGGTTGCGCGGCTGGTCCGGCGGCTCTGCCGGGCAGATCAAACGGGTCTTGGTAATGGCCGAGCCGCCCAACATCGCGGATGGAGAGATTACCGCGAAAGGCAACCTGAACTTCGCGAAACTGAAATCACGCCGCGCGGATTTGATTGAGCGCCTTTATCAAGGTGGTCCGGGCGTCGTCGTGTTGGGAGATAGCTGATGGCCTTCATTCCATACGGTGCCTATTGGTCCACTCCATTCGCCCGCTGGCAAGGAACGCTGGCGCATTTGAACTCGGTCGAGTTTGCCGCTCATGTGTGTCGGTCCGAGTTGGGCCGGATGAACCTGACGCCCGACACATTTGACTTCGCCGCCTTCGGGCAGACTGTCTTGCAGCCGGGAAGTTTCTATGGCGGACCGTGGTTCACGGCGATGGCAGGGGCCGAAGGTTTGGCCGCGCCGATGGTGTCACAGGCCTGCGCGACGGGTGCACGGTTGCTGTCCACGGCGGTGGGCGAATGCCTGCAAGGGGCGAAACAGGCGTTGTTGGTGTCCGGTGACCGAACCTCCAACGGGGCCCATGTCTATTACCCCGCCCCCCAAGGGACGGGCGGCACCGGCACGTCCGAGAATCTGGTTCTGGATAGCTTTGGCCATGACCCCTGGGCGCGGAACGGCATGCTCCAAACCGGAGAGAACGTCGCAGCACGCGAAGGGATCAGCACGGAAGAACAGCACGATCTGGTGGTGACGCGGCGTGGGCAATACGACGATGCATTGGCCGACGACCGTGCCTTCCAACGCCGCTATATGCCGGTTCTGGAAGTGCCGGACGCGCGGTTCCGCAAGACCGTCGCCACGCTGGAAACCGATGAAGGCGTAGAGCCGACGGACCCGGAAAAGCTGGCCCGTCTGCGGCCCGTGATGGCTGACGGCACAATCACTTTTGCCGGGCAAACCCACCCTGCCGATGGCAATGCTGGCATGGTTGTGGTGGCGGAGCGGGAGCGGGCGCAGGAAATCAGCTCGGGCCCGATTGTCGAGATCCTGGCCGTGGGGCAGGGCCGCGAAGAAAAGGGCTACATGCCCGCCGCGCCGATCAAGGCGGCGGCCATGGCCATGGCGCGGGCGGGGATAAGCATTGATGGGGTCGACACGATCAAATCTCATAACCCTTTCGCGGTGAATGACATCGCGTTCGCCCGGGCCTATGGGATCGATTGGCGCGGCATGAACAACTTCGGCAGCTCCCTGATCTGGGGCCACCCGCAGGGACCAACGGGCCTGCGCGCGATGATCGAGATGATCGAGGAATTGAGCATGCGCGGCGGAGGAACAGGACTGTTCCAAGGCTGTGCGGCGGGGGATTCCGCCATGGCCGTTGTCTTGCGAGTTGGCTGAAGCCTTAGGTGCGGTAGCTAGGTCTGCCGCGCCGCTTTAAAGGGCTAGCGGACTTTGACGGGCAAGGATGACCAGCCGCGAAAGCGTGCAAGCCCCAGACGCTCCCCCGTGCCGGTACGGGCGAGTTTCGGGAAACGTTCAATCAATCCACCCACGGCGATCCGCCCCTCCATCCGCGCGAGTGACGCGCCAAGGCAGACGTGGATGCCGGTGATAAAGGCGATATGGGGGTTAGGCTTGCGGGCGATGTCGAAGCGGTCGGGGTCTGCAAAGACCTCGGGGTCACGGTTCGCCCCGGCAATTGACGTGTGGATATATGTGCCCTTGGGGATCAGCGAACCTGAGGGCAGGTTAATATCTTCGCCCGCCAAGCGGTTGCCGATTTGCAGGGGGCTTTCCATGCGCAGGATTTCCTCAAGCGCGGTGCCGATCAGGGTGGGATCATCACGCAAGCGCCGGTGTTCGTTCGGGTTTTCCAGTAGCAGATCGACAGAGTTCCCCACAAAAGAGGTCGTCGTCTCGTGGCCCGCGTTAAGCAGGAAGATACAGTTCTGGACCAACTCCTGTTGCGTCAGCTTGCGGCCATTGTGTTCCCCAAAAATCAGCGCCTCCAGTACTTCGCCTTCCGCACCGGCGTCGGGGTTGTCGCGACGATGGTTGATAAGGTCATTCAGGACTGCGCCGAACTCCTCCACGGCGCGGTTGCCTGCATCCATCTGTTGCGGCGATACGACCGGGTCCAACGCGCCGAGAATGGCGGTTGAATAGCCGCGCAGCTCTGCCCGGTAGGCTTCCGGCACGCCGAGCATGATCGAGATGATCTCAGTCGGGAGCATCATGGCGAAATCAGCGATGAGATCCAATTCGCCGAGGTCTTCGACACGGTCCAGCAGGCGGGCGACGATCCGTTCCACCGCGCGGTCCATCTCTTGTAATTTGCGTGGGGTGAATGCGCCCGAGATCAGCTTGCGTACTGCCGTATGATCGGGCGGGTCGTTGAACACGAGAGAGGTCGTGTGATGCTCTTTCAACGGGCATTCGCCGAATTTCTTGCCGAAAGCTTCGGTCTTGTCCGATAGCATATCGCGGGACCGGTAGGTGGCGAGGCAATCATCATGGCGGGTCAAAAAGACGGAGCCATCAGCGTTGAGATGCACCGGCGCGGATTGGCGCAGGGCGGCGAGGGTTGCGTAGGGGCTTTCAATGAAAGCCGCGTCAATTTGGTTGATATCGAACTGCGCCACGTCCAGCATTCTGCCACCTCCCAATGGTGGGGAGAGTATTGCGGTTGGCAGGACGGGCCTGCAAGGGGGGCGGCCTTAATCGCCGCTTTTGGGTCGACGCGGAGCGGCGCTTTGTGATGGCCCGGAACGGTCGATCCGGCGATCCCTGCGGTCGAATTCAGTCTCGTAAAAATGGTCGAGGCTTTGGTGCGGTTGGGGAACATATGGCCCAAGGCTACGGGCCTGCACGATGCGGTCGAGGCGGAACATACGGTACGCCTCGCGCAGTTCGCACCATGCCACGAGGGTCCAGACAGAGCCCCAGAACCAAAGGCCAAGAGGGCGCAGGATACGCTCGGTCGGTACGCCCTTGTCGTCACGATAGTCGATCGAAAGGCGCTCGGGCGCTTGGATGGCGGCCTCCACTGTGTCGATGGTGGCGCGGGTTTTGGCGTCGAGCGGGTTGGTTGTCCAAGCTTCAAACCTTAGACGCTCGGCGCGGGTCCGGGTGGTGTCGGGCAGGACGGCGGTGATCTTGTCCAAGGCGCTGTCGGCCCCACGGGCCATCGAGGTGCCGCCCCAAGTTTGCAGCATCCGGGCACCGACGCTTAGGGCGACGATCTCTTCTTCGGTGAACATGAGTGGCGGCAGGTTGTAGCCGTCGCGCATCATGTAGCCTACGCCTGCTTCGCCATCTATCGGCACGCCGGAGCCTTGGAGGTGGGCGATGTCGCGGTAGATCGTGCGTTCCGATACCTCCATCGCGTCGGCCAAGGCACGCGCGGTGGTCAGCTTGCCGAGGCGCAAGCGGTCGATAAGGCGGAAGAGGCGATCTGCTCGGCGCATGGGGCAGGGTACCTTTGCTTGGCGAGGAGGGGAAGCGGGGGGATGGTGGGAGACCTACATCCGATGTCGGATCGGGGGAGAGGACGGCGCATGAGTTGTATTTGCCAAGATGAAGGGGGGAACGCGCCCGGCAGAAAGCCAAGCGCGCATTGTTGGCGGGTTAGGCATTGGCTTTGAACAGGCCGATGGAATTCCCATCGAGGTCGCGGGCGTAGAAGAATTGACCCGGAGGAATTTGCACATCGGGGCTTTCGACCGTGCCGCCGGCAGAGATGACGCGTTCACGGGCGGCATCGAGGCTATCGGAGACGATGAGGTGGATCGTGGCGCCATCACGGGAGGGCTTGCCGGGGTAGAGGTGCCCGCCGATGCCGGGGGTGTCGTCGTTAAAGGGGAGCATGGCGGTCGGGTTTGGGCCCGTGTTGTCGGTGGTGAGGGTTTGCTGGAGCACGGCACCATAGAAGGCTTTGGCGG
This sequence comes from Rhodobacteraceae bacterium M385, assembly GCA_025141835.1. Classification (NCBI taxonomy): domain Bacteria; kingdom Pseudomonadati; phylum Pseudomonadota; class Alphaproteobacteria; order Rhodobacterales; family Paracoccaceae; species Rhodobacteraceae bacterium M385. Next base: position 641,402 of record CP081102.1, read on the forward strand.
CGTCCAGATCGCTAACGGCGATTTCGAACCAGCAGGCAGAGTTTTGAGCGGTGTCAGACATGATGTGTTTCCTTGGCTTCATATGTTGATGAAACGGATCTAGCACCCACCTCCTGACAGCGTTCTGTCAGGAGTGTGTCAGGGCCGTTGTCTGAAGGGAGGGATTGAGCGAGAAAGGGGCATGGATCGATTTCTAGCCTTGCTGCCCCATGCCCGTTTGGCGGTGTTTGTTTTGGGCGTCTTTGGCCCGCTGGCGCTGATGGGCATGAGGGGGGAGCGCATTGACGTGCAGGTCGCTGTCGCGGTGTTCGCGGGAATTGCGGCGGGGTGCAGTATTCAACGCGCACCTATGGTTTTGCGGTTCGCGGCCATTGTTGCAGCAGTGGGCGCGATGGTGTTTCAGGCAATCGAGGTGTTCGGAGAGGCCAGCCAGTGGGGCGTCAGCACGGCGCCGGTTCTATGGGCGTTGCAGGGCATCTTGATGGCCGCGTTAGTCTATCTGCTGTGGTGGAATCAGCGCCTGTTGATGCAATCTTAGAGATCGAGCTCGGCCACGGGGATGATCGGAAAGAAGGTATCCCGCGACCAGACGCCGAACATATCGGTGCCGTCCATCGTGTGTGCCTCGCCCATATCCACGAGGCGGTAGAAGCTTTTGCGGTCGATCAGCGCATCGAGCCCGGCGCGGATGTGGACGTAGGGGGAGGGCTCTCCGTCCGCATCACGCTCGACCCGGATCGCATGGCCTTCCCCGGCAGTGACCGTGTCGCCCACGTTGGTGGTGAAGGTGATGCCCTCTGCGGTCTGTTCGATATCCACCGCAACAAAAGGCGCATCGACGACGCGGATGCCGACCTTTTCCACCGGGGTGACGAGGAAATACTTCCCGTCCTCTAGCTTCAGGATCGTTGAAAACAGCCGCACCAGCGGTTTTCGGCCAATGGGCGTGCCTTCATAGAACCACGTCCCGTCGCGGCGAATCTCCATATCCAGATCGCCGCAGAAATCGGGGTTCCACAGGTGAACGGGGGGCAGTTTGCCCTGTTTTGCGGCGTCTTGAGCGGCTTTGAGCAATTGATCGGTCGCGGGTGTCATGGCGTTCGTGTCCTCCCATGGGCGTCGGGCGCGATAAAACGGGCAATCGGGGCGATAGTCACGATGATTTGTCCGCTATCGCTTTTTGCCATTTGTGGTCAGCGGAATAGGTCTGTTACCTGTTGGACCTATATTTATCACCCAAGCGGAGCATTTCCATGGCTGAGACCGAAACCCTTGTTGCCGAGATTGAAGCCTTAGGCGCGAAATTGGGAGAGGCGAAGGCCTCGATCGCGGGGCGGATTATCGGCCAAGAAGAGGTTGTAGAACTGGCTTTGGCGGCGATGTTGTCGGGCGGGCATGCGCTGTTGATGGGCTTGCCGGGGCTTGGCAAGACATTGCTGGTGGACACGCTCTCTACGGTTATGGGGCTGTCGGCCAACCGGGTGCAATTCACGCCGGACCTGATGCCGGCGGATATTCTGGGCTCGGAGGTGTTGGAAACCGCTGACGATGGCTCGCGCAACTTCCGCTTCATCGAAGGGCCTGTTTTTTGCCAGCTGTTGATGGCGGATGAGATCAACCGCGCCTCTCCCCGAACGCAATCGGCGCTGCTGCAAGCGATGCAGGAGCAAGAGGTGACGATTGCAGGCGAACACCGCCCGCTGCCTGCGCCGTTCCATGTTTTGGCCACCCAAAACCCGATTGAGCAGGAGGGGACATACCCCCTTCCCGAAGCGCAGTTGGACCGCTTCCTTGTGAAGATCGACGTGCCTTACCCCGATAGAGATACCGAGCGTAGCATTCTAATTGCCACCACGGGGACCGAGGAATCCTCGGTGTCTGAGGTGTTTACCCCGCAAGAGTTGATCGCCGCGCAGCGCGTCGTGCGGCAGATGCCGGTGGGCGAAACCGTGGTGGAGATGATCCTTGATCTGGTGCGCGCCTGCCGTCCGTCCGAGCCTGACGCCCCTGATGTGGTGAAAAACGCCGTGGCTTGGGGCCCCGGCCCCCGCGCGGCGCAGGCGCTGATGTTGACGGCACGGGCAAGGGCGTTGCTGGATGGGCGGCTTGCGCCGTCGGTGGAAGATATCGCAGCGCTTGCGCGGCCCGTGTTGGGCCACCGGATGGCGCTGTCCTTTGCGGCCCGTGCCGAGGGCGCGGTGTTGGAGCAGGTTATCGACGAAGTCACCGCCCGCGTGACGCGGATCGAGGCGGCGGCTTGAGCGAACTCACCCTCCATACGCCTGACAGCCTGCGGTCGCGGTCCGAGGCGGTTGCGGCCTCCCTTCCGCCGTTGATGGCGGATGCGCAGCAATTGGCGGCGACGGTATTGTTGGGGGTGCACGGCCGCAAACGCGCGGGCACGGGGGACGAGTTCTGGCAGTATCGCCCGGCTGAAATGGGCGATAGCTATCGGTCGATCGACTGGCGACGCTCTGCCCGGTCCGATGGTCATTTCCTGCGGCAAACGGAATGGCAGGCGGCGCAATCGGTGATGATTGGCGTCGATGATGCGGCCTCGATGACTTATTCGGGCAGCAAGGCGCGGCCCTCGAAACTACGGCGGGCGCAGACCTTGGCCATGGCGTTGGCCGTGATCGCCGTGCGTGGTGGAGAGAGGGTGGGACTGACCCATCTGGCAGAGCCGCCCCGCGGCGGGCAGGCGCAATTGCTGCGGATTGCCGACGCGATGATGGATGGCGGGGAGCGGCCCGAATACGGCGCCCCCAAGCCGCAAGTGATGCCAGCGGGCGCGCGCGCGGTGTTCTTCAGCGATTTCCTTGGTGATCCGGCGGCGATTGAAACGGTCCTTGGTCGCGCCGCTGATCGGGGCGTAAAAGGCGCGTTGGTGCAGGTGCTTGATCCGGTGGAAGAGGCGTTTCCCTTCGACGGGCGCACCTTGTTTGAAAGCATGTCCGGGGCAATCCGGTTTGAGACCTTGAAAGCCAAATCGCTGCGGGAAGAATACCTTTCCCGCCTTGCGGCCCGCAAAGATGCCCTGCGCGAGATGACTCGCCGAACCGGGTGGCACTTTCATGTTCACCACACTGATGCGCCCGCAGAACCGGCGCTGTTGTGGCTGTACCAAACGTTGGAGCGCCGTTGATGATTGGTCCGCTCGCCTTTGCCTCTCCACTGCTATTGCTGGCGCTTGTTGCCCTGCCGCTTTTGTGGTGGCTTTTGCGGGCCGTGCCTCCCGCGCCGATAAAACGCCGATTTCCGGGAATTGCCCTGTTGTTGGGGCTATCGGACGACGAAAGCCAGACAGACAAGACGCCTTGGTGGCTGTTGCTGTTGCGTATGGCTGCGGTGGCTGCGGCGATTATCGGCTTTGCCGGGCCGGTCCTGAACCCGGCAGAGGACCGCGTGGCGGGCGATGGCCCGCTTTTGATCGTTATGGATAGTTCTTGGGCGTCGGCCCGCGACTGGCCCGCGCGGCTGTCTCGGGCAGAGCTGTTGTTGGATGATGCCGCCCGCCGGGGCCGGGAGGTGGCAGTTGTGCAGCTTACCGATTTGCCCGCAACTGCCCCGTCGTTCCAAGCGGCTAATGCTTGGGCCCCCCGTGTGCCGACCCTGACGCCCGCGCCTTTTGCCCCAGATATGGCCGCCGCTGCGGAATGGGCAGCCGCGTTGGAAGGCCCGGCAGAGGTGTTCTGGTTCTCGGACGGGGTGGCCCATGAAGGCCGCGATACGCTGGCCAATGCGCTTTCTGATTTGGGTGCTTTGTCGGTATTCCAAGGGGATCGCGATTTGATCGCCTTGTCGCCGCCCCGGTTCGAAGACGGCATGGTGCGCGGTGACCTTTCGCGCCTTGGCTCGGACACGCCGCGTGACGTGACCGTGGTGGCCCATGGGTTGGACCCTGCGGGCCTGCCCCGTGACTTGGCGCAGGCGGTGGCCACTTTTGATGCGGGCGAGATGGTGGCACAGGTGGAATTTGACCTGCCGCCCGAGTTGCGCAACCGGATCACCCGGTTTGAATTGTCGGGCGAACGCCACGCGGGCGCGGTCGCCCTGACAGACGATGCACTGCAACGGCGCCAAGTGGCCCTGATCGCGGCGGGCGCGGATGATGAACAACAAGCCCTCTTGTCACCGCTGCATTATCTGCGCCAAGCCTTGGAGCCGACAGCCGATCTGATGGAAGGTGCTTTGTCTGATGTCCTTTTGGCGAGCCCTGATGTCATCATGTTGGCCGATATCGCGACCCTTTCGCCCGAGGAAGATGCGGGGCTGATAGCTTGGGTCCGGAACGGCGGGCTGTTGGTGCGTTTCGCCGGGCCGCGTCTTGCCGGATCAGACATTGCGCGGGACGAGGCGGGGCCGTTGATGCCGGTGCGTTTGCGGGTTGGCGGGCGCACCGTGGGCGGCGCGATGTCATGGGGCGAACCCAAGGAACTGCGCCCGTTTGAAGAAGGCTCTCCGTTTTTCGGGCTGGCGATCCCGAGCGATGTGCAGGTGACCAGCCAAGTGGTGGCGCAGCCGGACCCAACCCTTGGGGACCGCACGATTGCATCGCTTTCAGACGGGACACCATTGGTCACGCGGGCCAACCTTGGCCAAGGATCGGTGATCTTGTTCCACGTCACGGCCAATGCGGAATGGTCCACGTTGCCGCTGTCTGGCCTGTTTGTGCAAATGCTGGAACGCTTGGCGATTTCCACCCGCCCCGTGGCCCCGGAAGCGGCGGATTTAGAGGGCACGATCTGGACCCCGGAAGAGGTGTTGGACGGCTTCGGCGTCTTGCGCGATGCGGGCACGCGCCCCGGTGTGGCGGGGGAGGAGCTGGCAACAGATCCCCTGTCGGCCGAGGTTTTGCCGGGCCTCTATTCCGGAGAGGACCGCCGCTTGGCCCGCAACGTGATGGCGCAGGACACGGCGTTGGCAGCCGCGCAATGGCCCGCCGATGTGCCGGTGGAAGGCATGTCGGTCACGGCGCCCACGGACCTGATGGCGGCGTTCCTGACGGGCGCCTTGGCTTTGCTGTTGCTCGATGCCATCGCGGCGCTTTGGCTGGCGGGACGGCTCGGCCGGCTCACGCAGGGCGTGGCCGTTCTCGCCGCGTCGATGTTGCTTGCCCCACAGGCGGACGCACAGATGACCCCGGCGGAGGAACTGGCGCTTCTGGCCACGTCGGAGGCGACTTTGGCCTATGTGCTGACCGGTGACGAAAGCGTGGACGAGACATCCCGTGCGGGGCTTCAGGGCCTGTCGAACACGCTATACCAACGCACTTCGGTCGAGCCTGCGCCGCCCATCGGGGTGAACCTGGAAACCGACGAACTGGCCTTCTTCCCGATGATCTATTGGCCGATCACACCGGGTCAGGATATCCCCTCGGCTAACGCTTACCGTCGCTTGAACGACTATCTGCGCGGCGGCGGGATGATCGTGTTTGATACGCGCGACGCCCATGTGGGGGGCTTCGGCTCGGGCACGCCGGAAGGGCGGCGCTTGCAGGTGATTGCGGCACCTCTGGATATCCCGCTACTGGAACCGATCCCCGAGGATCACGTCCTTACGCGCACGTTTTATCTGCTGCAAGACTTCCCCGGGCGTCATCTGTCGCGTGACGTTTGGGTGGAGGCCGCGCCCGCCGACGTGGAACAAATTGAGGGGATGCCGTTTCGCAACCTGAACGACGGCGTCACGCCGGTTCTGATCGGCGGCAACGATTGGGCCGCGGCTTGGGCACAGGATGAACGGGGGCGGCCGCTGTACCCGGTTGGGCGAGGTCAAGCCGGAGAGCGCCAGCGCGAGATTGCGCTGCGGTTCGGTGTGAACCTTGTGATGCATGTGCTCAGTGGCAACTACAAATCCGATCAGGTGCATGTGCCTGCTCTGCTTGACCGATTGGGGCAATGATGGCGAACCAGATCCTTTTTGATCCGCATTTGGCGTGGCCCGTGATCTACGGCTTGGGTGTCGCGGTGTTGGTGATCCTTGCGCTGTCCATCTGGCGCGGCTTGGCAGGTTGGCCCTACCGCTTGCTGGCGGCGGCGGTGTTGTTGCTTGCCCTGATAAACCCGTCGTTGCAGTCGGAGGAGCGAGAGCCGCTGTCCGATATCGTTCTTCTGGTTGTGGACGAAAGCGCCAGCCAGCGCATCGCGGACCGTCCCGCCCAAACGGCCGAGGCGCTGGCAGCGTTGGAGGCCGAAGTCGCGGCGCTGGGGATGGAGACACGGATCGCCCGCGTGGGCGACGCTGACGATAACGCGGGCACGTTGCTGATGTCCGAGCTACAGCGCCTGATGGCGGAGGAGCCGCGCGCAAGGATTGCGGGGGCATTGCTGATAACGGACGGGCGTTTGCATGACCCTGAGCTGGTGCCCGACATGCCCGCGCCGATCCATGCCCTGATTACCGGGCGTGAAAGTGACTGGGATCGCCGCCTTGTGGTGGAAACCGCGCCCGCTTTCGGGATCATCGGCGAAGAGTTATTGCTGACGATCCGTCTGGAGGATCAAGGGGCAGTCCCCGCAGGTCTGGAAGGACGCTCGCAAATCGTGATCGCGGTGGATGGTGGGACGCCGCAGACCTATACGGTGCCCGTGGGCGAAAGCCTGGAACTGCCTCTGACATTGGAGCACGCGGGCCAAAACGTGATCCAGTTCACCGTGCCGGAAGCCCAAGGCGAACTTACAACGCGCAATAACGCCGCCGTGGTGCAGATCAACGGTATCCGCGACCGTTTGCGAGTGCTTCTGGTCAGCGGAGAGCCGCACCCCGGCCAGCGCACATGGCGTAACCTGTTGAAGTCCGATCCGTCGGTTGATTTGGTGCATTTCACCATTCTGCGCCCGCCCGACCGCCAAGACGGTGTGCCGGTCAGCGAGTTGTCCTTGATCGCCTTCCCCACAAGGGAATTGTTCATGGAACGGGTCGATGATTTCGACCTGATTATTTTCGATCGCTATCAGCGCCGTGGCATTCTGCCGATGGTCTACATCGACAACATTCGCCGCTACGTGGAAGACGGCGGCGCTTTGCTGGTGGCGGCGGGGCCGGACTTTGCGGGGGCGTCCTCTCTCTACCGGACACCCTTGGCGGATATCTTGCCGGGTCGCCCCACAGCGCGGGTGATCGAGCAGCCCTATCTCCCCACGATCAGCGAATTGGGGGCCCGGCATCCGGTGACGACGGGCCTGGAGGGCGACCATACGCCTTTGCCGGAAAGCGAGGCTCCTTGGGGGCGGTGGCTGCGGCAGATTGAGCTGACGGAACAAGGCGGGCAAACGGTGATGGAGGGCGCCAATGGCGCGCCGCTTCTGATGCTGGACCGCGTGGGGCAAGGGCGCGTGGCGCTGCTGGCCTCGGACCACGCATGGCTTTGGGATCGCGGTTATGAAGGCGGCGGCCCGCAATTGGAATTGCTGCGCCGATTGGCCCATTGGATGATGGGCGAGCCGGACCTGGAAGAAGAGGCGCTGGTGGCCGATGTGGATGGCCAGACCATCACGATCACCCGGCGGACGCTGGCGGATCAAGCGGGCGCGGTCATTGTGACAACACCGGACGGCGAGCAGTTGGAAGTGTTTTTGGAAGAAAGCGCACCGGGCGCGTTCTCGGCAGAGATTGAGGGAGAGGAACAGGGCCTCTACCGCTTGGTGGAAGGCGATATGGAGCGCGTCATCGCGCTTGGCCCGGCTGCCCCTCGAGAGTTCGAAGTGACGATTGCCGGGGCGGAACAACTGGAGCCGCTTTTGGCGGCAACGGGCGGGCGAGCGGTCCGGCTGGAGGAGGGCTTGCCTGACCTGCGCCGGGTATTGGAGGGCCGAAATGCCCACGGGCGCGGCTGGTTGGGGCTGACCACGAGAGAGGCCTATGTGACCACCGATTTGACGGTGACACCCTTCATCCGCACGTGGATATTCTTGCTGCTGGCGGCCGGATTGATTTTGGCAGGCTGGCTGCGCGAAGGGCGGCAGTAGGGTGCGACTTTACCAGGGCTAGCTGGGGTCCCCGCGCTGTATGCGCGAGGGACGGTGGCGAGGGGGGAAGCCCCCCTCGCGCTCCCCCCTTTTCGGTGAACGCAGGCGATGCGTTTGAGGAGAGGGTAGGTTTCGATATTTGTGAAAAGGTGAAGTTGGGAGGGCGGCGTGTTTGAGCGATGTTGCGCGGCTTTGTGAGCGGGTCAGCGCGGCAGGGTGTAGGGGGTTGTCGTGTCAGACCAGCCGTCGGTGGTCGTGCGTGTGCGGATGAAGACTTGGGTAGTGTCTTCTGGGATGGGCACGCCGGAGGTGGAGCGGGTGAAGGGTTGTTCCTCCACATGGGGATGAGTGAGAGGGCGGTCACCGATGATCGTCCCGTCCGCCAGTTCCACGCGCCAGCCGTCGGCGTAATCCTCCCACCCGGTGTCCGCATGGGACAGGGTCACGTCGAAGCGCCAACCGGAGGGGCTTTGGGCGGCGGTGACATCTTGGACTTGGGCCGGATCGGCGGAGGCAGGCATCGCGGTTAGAAAGAGGAGGGGGATGAGATTTTTCATGGGCGCAAGATACGGGCAATGGCGCGGGAATGCACGACACGAGGGTGTGAGGGTATCGGTGCTAGAAGGGTTTGTAGACCACAAGGATCAGGATGCCGATAACGCCGAGGACGCTGATCTCGTTATAAATGCGGAGCCAGCGGTCGGATTCGGTGAAGATGCCTTGGCGAGCCCGAAGAATGAGGCGTCCGGTCCAGCCGTAGTGGCCCGCCAGCAGTGCCACGGAGCAGAATTTCAGCAGCGACCATGTGGGCCAGCCCCAGAGGTGGGCAAGGTAGAGGCCGGAGAGCACCGCGACCACGCCAAGGCCGAGGGAAAAGCGGTAAATGCGGATGGTGAGATCTCCGGTCGGGCCGAAGGCTCCCTGCGCGGCCCACTCCCGTTTCCAGAAGATCAACGCGCGCGGCGCGGCAAAGATGCCGGTCATCCACCCCAGAACGCACAACAAATGTATGACTTTGACCCATTCCATGGCGCTTGTTGTGAGCGGGAAGCCCGCGGGTCGCAAGGGGCCAGATTGTCCTTGCGGGAAAACGATTGATGCGAGGCGGTATTGGTTATAATATTTTACCAATTCATGCGATGCAGCCGCGCGTGACGGGAGGGTCAGCCTATGCAAATGCCGGAACCTGATGCAGGGATCATTGCGCGAAAGCCGAGGATCGTAGAGCAATTGTTGGCGATTTTGCCGGAAGCGGCAGTGATCCACGATGCTTTGCAAACCAAGGCGTATGAATGCGACGCCCTGACGGCTTACAAATGTCCGCCGCTGGCTGTGGTCTTGCCGAGCACGACCGAAGACGTCGCGTCTGTGCTAAAGCTGTGCCACGCGGAAGGGGTGCCTGTGGTGCCGCGCGGGTCTGGGACCTCTCTGGCGGGGGGGGCGTTACCTACGGCCGATTGCGTGATCCTGGGCGTGGCCCGGATGAACCAAGTGCTTGAAACGGATTATGAGAACCGGGTGGTGCGGGTGCAGACGGGGCGTACGAACCTGTCGGTCACGGGGGCGGTGGAGGCAGAGGAATTCTTCTACGCGCCGGACCCGTCCTCGCAGTTGGCATGCGCTATTGCGGGCAATATCGCGATGAACTCAGGCGGGGCGCATTGCCTGAAATATGGGGTGACGACGAATAACGTTTTGGGGGTCACCATGGTCACGATGGCCGGAGACGTGTTGGAGATCGGCGGCGCGCACCTCGATAGTGGGGGGTATGACTTGCTGGGGCTGATCTGCGGCAGCGAGGGGCAGTTGGGTGTGGTGACAGAAGCAACCTTGCGGATCCTGCGAAAGCCCGAGGGGGCGCGGCCCGTGTTGATTGGCTTTGATAGCAACGAGGTCGCAGGGGCCTGTGTCAGCGACATCATTAAGGCAGGCGTTCTGCCGGTCGCCATCGAGTTTATGGATCGCCCGATTTTGGAGCTGGCGGAGAACCACGCGAAGGCGGGCTATCCTGATTGCGAGGCCGTCCTGATCGTGGAAGTGGAAGGGAGCGTTTCGGAAATTGATGCGCAATTGGCGTTGATCCGGGAGATCGCGCAATCCCACAATCCGGTCGCGTTCCGAGAAGCGCAGACCGAGGAAGAAGCTGCTCGGATTTGGTTAGGCCGCAAGAGCGCCTTCGGGGCAGTGGGGCAGGTGGCAGACTACATGTGCTTGGATGGCACCATCCCGGTGGGGGCGTTGCCCAGGGTGCTGACGGGGATCAAGGACATCGCCGATGGCTACGGGCTGAAGGTGGGCAATGTGTTTCATGCGGGCGATGGAAACATGCATCCGTTGATCATGTTTGATGCCAATAAGCCCGGAGACCTAGAACTGTGCGAGCAATGTGGTGCGGACATTTTGCGGCTGTGCGTGGAAGTGGGCGGTTGCCTGACAGGAGAGCACGGAGTTGGCGTGGAAAAGCGCGACTTGATGGGAGCACAGTTCTCGGACGCCGATCTTGAGGCGCAAATGTGGGTGAAAGATGTGTTCGACCCATCGTGGTTGTTGAACCCGGCAAAGGTGTTTCCATTGGATGCCTCCGTGGGACGACGAGAGAAAAAACATGCGGCTTGAAGCAAGGCCGAGAAGGGGGCCAGCCCCCTTGAGCGATCTTTTTCAGAGAAAAAGACCGCTGACCCCCGGAGTTGTATTCGCCAAGATGAAGGAACAGGCCCCATGTTGACCCCTCGCAATGAGGCTGAGTTGAGCGAAGCGGTGGCAGGTGCTGCAGGACCATTGCGGATCGTTGGCGGAGGGACACGCGCGATCGGGAGGGTGCCGGACGCGGAGGTGCTGTCGTTGCAAGCCATGTCGGGGATCGAGATGTATGATCCCGGCGCGTTGACCTTGGTGGCAAAGGCGGGGACGCCGTTAGAGGAGATCGAGGCGGCACTGGCTGCGGAAGGGCAGATGCTTGCGTTTGAGCCCTCGGATATGCGGGCGCTTCTGGGGCGCGAGGGGCGATCGACCATTGGCGGTGTTGTGGCGGCCAATGCCTCGGGCCCGCGCCGATTGCAGGCGGGCGCTTGTCGCGATGCGCTACTGGGGGTGCGGTTTGTGGACGGGCGAGGAGAGGTTTTAAAGAACGGCGGGCGGGTGATGAAAAACGTCACTGGCTATGATCTGGTCAAGCTGATGGCGGGTTCATTCGGGACGTTGGGGGTCTTGTCTGAAGTCGCGCTAAAAGTTTTGCCGCGTTTGAATGGCGCGACGGTGATTGTGCGAGGGGGCGCCCCCTTGGCAGTGATGACAAGCGCGATGATGTCGCCCTTCGATGTGTCTGGCGCGGCGGCCGTTCCGGGGGAGGGCACCTTCCTGAGGGTGGAAGGTTTAGAGGTTTCAGTTCGATACCGGTGCGATCAATTGCGTGATCTGTTGGGCGCGATGGGAGAGGTTGAGGTCATCGCGGACTCGACCTCGTCAGCGGCCCTGTGGAAACGGCTGGGGGACGTGACAGATTTTGCCGGCGACGCCAGTGCGGTGTGGCGCATCTCTATGAAACCGTCGGATCTGATGGGGCGGTTGATGCCGTCGATTTCAGACGCGCTGGATGTTCAGTTCGATTGGGCGGGCGGCTTGGCTTGGGCGCGCATGGCCGCTGGCGCGGAGGATGCAGAGGTCACTGCCATGCATGCGCGGCTTCAAGCTGACGTTGCCGCCCATGGCGGTGGCCATGCGACCCTGTTCAAAGCCCACGATGCTGTTTTGGCGCAAGTGTCCATTTTCCAACCGGAACCCCATGGCCTTGCGCAGCTGTCACAAGGGCTAAGGGCAAAGTTCGACCCGCACGGTATCCTGAACCCCGGCCTGATGGGAGGCGCTTGATATGCAAACCACATTCACGCCAGAGCAGTTAAAAGACCCCTCAACCGCCCGCTCGAACGAGATTCTTCGCACCTGCGTTCACTGCGGTTTCTGTACGGCCACCTGCCCGACGTATCAGGTCTTGGGGGATGAACTCGATAGCCCTCGGGGACGGATCTACCTCATCAAGGATATGTTGGAGACCGGCCGCCCTGCCGATGAAAAGACAGTGAAACACGTAGATCGGTGCTTGTCATGCTTGGCCTGTATGACGACCTGCCCCTCGGGCGTGCACTACATGCATCTGATTGATCATGCCCGTGAGTATATCGAGCAAACCTACAAACGGCCCCTCTTTGAACGGGTCCTTCGCTGGTCCCTGGCGCGCATCCTGCCCTACCCAACGCGGTTCCGGCTGGCCCTTCTGGGGGCGAAAATCGGCCGCCCCTTTGCCCGATTGATGCCAGATGCTCGGCTTAAGGCGATGTTGGAAATGGCGCCTTCCTATATCCCTCCGGTCAGCCGCAATGATGATCCCCAGACCTTTCCCGCGGAAGATAGGAAAATGCGGGTGGCCCTGATGACGGGCTGCGCACAGAAGGCGCTGAACACCGACATCAACGACGCGACGATCCGTGTGCTCACGCGGCTCGGGGCCGAGGTCGTGGTGGCCGAGGGGGCGGGCTGCTGTGGCGCGCTGACCCACCACATGGGTAAATCAGACGAAAGCCACCTTGCCGCCGCGCGGAACATCCGCGCCTGGACAGCGGAACTCCAAGGCGCGGGCTTGGATGCCATTGTGATTAACACCTCGGGCTGTGGCACAACGGTTAAAGACTACGGCCATATGTTTAAGGAAGACCCGATCTTGGCCGAAGATGCGCGAAAGGTAGCTGAGATCGCCAAAGACATTAGCGAAGTCTTGATAGACCTGATGCCAGCGGAGACGGTCCAAAACACCGCCGATGGCCTTCGCGTGGCCTATCACGCGGCTTGCTCACTCCAACATGGCCAGCAGATCAAAACTTACCCCAAAGACCTCTTGAAACGCGCTGGTTTCACTGTGCTGGAACCCGCTGACAGCCACCTGTGCTGTGGTTCCGCTGGAACTTACAACCTGATGCAGCCGGAAATTTCAAGGCAACTCAAAACACGTAAGGTGCAGACCCTCGAAGCCCTTCGCCCCGATATCATCTCTGCGGGCAATATCGGCTGCATGATGCAGATCGGCGGCGCGACTGACGTGCCCATCGTCCATACGGTAGAGCTGCTGGATTGGGCCACAGGCGGTCCGCGCCCGCCCGCGTTGGACCGCAACCGTGACACGCCTGCCGTGCCGCTGCTGCGCTAGGCTTCCCCCTCAACCCACAATCGCGAACCTAGCCCCTCCTTCATCTTGGCAAATACAACTCAATCCCACACCTGCCCCAAACACCGCCTTCTCGGAGGGGCTCCCTCCCGCATCCCCCGGTTGATCCCCACTCTGGTCATATTCTCGCCGCGCTTGACCATTACGCCCTACCGAAACGGTTGAGGAGCCACCGATGGGTTGGTCATTTTTCGCAGGGGTTGCCTGTGCAGTCGGTGTCGCTGTCGGCGCCAGTTTCCCCGCTCTCGCGCAGGGGTTGCCGCAGGTGCAACTGACCGAGGGCCATGGAGGCTTGCGGGCCCTTAACAGTGGCGCCGAAGCGCAGGTTTGGCGGGGCGTCGGGCGGCTCGATACCGGCGCTTCTTTTTGCACCGCCACTCTCATTCGTGAAAATTTGGTGCTGACCGCAGCCCATTGCGTGTTCCATCCGCAGACGTCCCGCGCTTTTGATGCCTCTGATCTGACCTTTCTGGCCGGGCTCCGGAATGGCCATGCCGAGGCAGTCCGCAATGTGCGACGGATTATTGTCCTGCCGGGTTACCACCCGGAGCAAGGGCCGGACTTCGATATGATTGGTCGCGATCTGGCACTTTTGGAGCTGTCGATGCCGATCTCGATGACGTCTATCGTGCCAATTTCCACGGCGCGTACGCCTTGGCGTGAAGGCCGTGTCACGGTGGTATCTTATGGTCGCGAACGCGAGGGCTATGCCTCGATCGAAGAGGGTTGCGAAATTCTTCAGCGGCAGGAATCAGTACGGGCAATGAATTGTCAGGTGGTGTCGGGGGCCTCGGGCTCTCCGGTGGTGCGGGTCAATCAGGGCCGCGCCGAAGTGGTAGCGGTCATCTCGGCCAGCGCGCAATCGAGCGAGGGTGATGTCTCTCTTGCTGTGATGCTCGAGGATCATTTGGCCACGTTGATGTCGCAATATCGGGCCAGCGCCTCGACGCCTGTGGGGGTGACAACATTGGGGGGTACGCCCTCGTTCATCGTGAACGGCGCAGATGCGCGTAGCGGTATTGGCGCGCGGTTTATTCGTCCCTGATCTAGGGTCTTGAAACCGGTATTCTCCCTTCCCAAATCTAATGGGTCGGTGCCGCCCAGCGGGCCGACATAAACAGCAACCGGGTGCGTGCCTGACAACAGGGCGGCCCAAATTACTTGTTATCGCTCAATGGAGGATGACCCATGCGAACCTATGATTTTTCCCCTCTTTACCGTGCCACTGTCGGCTTTGACCGTGTCGCAGATATGCTGGACCGCGTGCTGACCCAGGATGCCAGCCAGTCCACTTACCCCCCTTATAATATCGAGAAGCTGGACGAGCATTCGTACCGGATTTCCGTGGCTGTTGCCGGTTTCTCTGACGCTGACCTGAGCGTTGAACAGCGCGAACATCAACTGGTGATCGCGGCCAAGCGTGAAACGACGGACGAAAAGCAGACCTATCTGCATCGTGGCATCGCCACACGTGCGTTCGAGAAGCGCTTCCAACTGGCCGACCATGTCCGTGTGACAGGCGCCGTGGCCGAGCATGGTATGCTTCACATTGATCTGGTGCGCGAAGTGCCAGAGGCGCTGAAACCACGCCGGATCGAGATTGGCGGATCAACAACCGCCAAAGCGATCGAGGCTGAAACTGCCAGCGCCTAATTCGCTGCCTCATTGACCCTTGTGACGGGCGGCCCAAATGGGCCGCCCGTTTTGCTATCCGGTCCGAAGATTGCGAGGGCGGGCACCTTGCCGTTCGATCCGCCGCGTCGGGGTTATCTCTGCTGCGTGGTCCAACAAGCGTCGGGCAGCCGCCGTTTGTTTCGGCAGGCTGCGAGAGGTTGCAAGGAGGCTTTCGACCCAGCATCCGGCAACCTGAATGATCGAATGCCGTTCCATCACCACATTCAGGTATTCTTCCCGCTTCTTGCCGCGCATCCGGCGGATACCGTTGCGGCCTATTAGGTTAACGGCGGGCACCAAAACCTCGTCCCCGTGGTGGCCTATGCTGCGCAGTAAGCGAAGTTGGCCGGACACCTTTATTTCTTGTTGCGGCTGATTTGGCCCCAATGCCCCTGCCGGGATCAGGATCGGCTTGGGGCTATCGTCATGCACCGCGAATTCCATAGCCTCACGCACGACCATACGCAGGGCCTGCCAGCCGTGATCCTTGGTCCACAGAATATCGCTGGGGCGCAGTTCTTCGATCGGGATATCACCGCGTTGGGTGGTTATCGGCGTGCCGGCGACGAAGGACACAGGCCCGACAGAGAAGGCGAAGTTAGCGGCGTCCAGATCCCGCGCGTGGATACCGCAAAGCCCGAGCGTATCCCCGTTGTCGAAGGTGATTGTCGGGTCGTCCCCGCCCGAGATCCGATCAGCGACATCTTGAAAGCAGCCAATCTCGGCCATGTCGAAGGCGACGATATCATTGGGTTGAAACGGATTGATCTCGTCGGTGCCGTGCCCGTCGCGCACCATATATGTCTGCCTTGGGAACGTATTCTTAGGCGGTTGCTGAACAAGAAGGGGCGCTGTGGGGCTTTTGTCGCCATTAGTCGTCATGGGGTCATCCTGATCGAGGGTTCTTCAATCAGGAGGGTGGCGAAAAATAGCTAACGTGGGCTTAGGCTCCGCGTGGCCATTGCGTAAAACTCAAGTCAGTTTGTGAACAGACCTTTGAGGCGATCGCTTCAGAACCACTGCCCGGGTTCCATCAGTCCCAGTTCCATCAACTGCATAGAGGACCAGTGAAACTGCACCGATTTGTGCCAGCGGAAATCGGGAATGTCGTGGCGTGATCCGGGGTTGGTGCGCAGTGCCTTGGCAACGCGGAACGAACAGATCGTGGCCGACAGTGAATGATGCCAGGGGCAGGCGTAGGTGTTGAGCTCTTCATTCGACAAGGTGTGATCGTCGCGCAGGGTCAGGCCGGGGGCAGCTTGGAACAGGCCCACGCGGTCAATCTTGCGTTTGGATTTGGCAACGTGTTCTTCAAACCGCCACCGCAAGCCGCCGTAGAAGTTTAGCTGCCTTTCCATGACCTCATCTTGTTCCGGCCCGCCGCGCCGGGTTTCGGCGTAGTAGCCAGAGCTGTCCAGCAACGCCCCGTCCAGATCGACCGCATTGGGGTGCGATGACAGATCGCCAGCGTAAAGGTCGACCACATAGGTCAGCACCGATTCCCGGCGTTCTTCTTTCACCCATGTCACCAATTCTCCCACCGTGCGGTCTTCGCAGAAGGGGAAGAACAGATACTCTCCGTTGTAGCAGTAGTGGATCCACTGCCCCGGCACCTTTTCGATCAGCGCGTTAACGATGGCTTGGGTTGCACCCGGTTGCCGGGAAGGGTGGCGCACGACATGTTGGGCCGACTTGGCCCCTTCGGGAGCATCGGGCACGGCAACTTCTTCAGGCGCGAGCACGATGATCGTCTTGAAGGCCAGCGAATGCAGGTGATCCAGAGAAGACGCAAGCTCCACCCGGTCCTCGGCAATCAGCACCGCATAAGGGCCTTTGCCAAGCTGCGCCGCAGGGGCCGCCTTGAAACTGGTGAGAGTGTCGAAATTCATAGGGTCGTATGCTCGGTCTTATTGGTTGGCCACAAGATGCCTTCGCTTGGGTGATATTGCAATTGTGACGTCGGTTGAACCGCAGGTATCCGCAGGATACACCCCATCCGTTGATATTTCCCTGATCCCGCGCGAGGCGCCCTGATGACCAAGAAGCTGACCAACACGAAAAAGTTGTTCGTGAAGACCTATGGCTGTCAGATGAACGTCTACGACAGTGAGCGCATGGCCGAGGCTTTGGGAAGCGAGGGCTATGAACAGGTCAACTCGCCGGAAGGCGCGGATATGATCCTGCTCAACACCTGCCACATCCGCGAAAAAGCCGCCGAGAAGATGTATTCCGAACTGGGTCGTCTGCGCCCGTTGCGGGATGCGAACCCTGATCTGAAAATCGGCGTCGCGGGCTGTGTTGCGCAGGCTGAGGGCGAAGAGATCATGAACCGCCAACCCTTGGTGGATTTGGTCGTGGGGCCGCAGACCTACCATCGTTTGCCGAAGATGATGGAGGCCGTGAACGCGGGGGAAAAGGCGCTCGACACCGACTTCCCCGAGGAAGACAAGTTTCTGAAGCTACCCAAGGCACGCGCCACCCGCGGGCCAACGGCGTTTCTGACGGTACAAGAGGGCTGTGATAAGTTCTGCGCCTTCTGCGTCGTGCCCTATACGCGGGGCGCGGAAGTGAGCCGCCCGGCAGAGCGGTTGATGGGCGAGGCGCGTGATCTGGTGGAGCGTGGCGTGCGCGAAATCACCCTGTTGGGGCAGAACGTCAACGCCTACCACGGTGCAGCGGCTGACGGCACGTGGGGCCTTGCGCGGTTGATCCGGGAGATGGCCAAGATTGATGGGCTGGAGCGGCTGCGTTTCACTACCTCGCACCCCAACGATATGGAAGATGACCTGATCGCGGCGCACGGCGATTGCCCCGAATTGATGCCCTATCTGCATCTTCCGGTGCAGGCGGGCAGCGACAAGATCCTGAAGGCGATGAACCGCAAGCACACGGCAGCGGAATACATCCGCCTGATCGAACGCATCCGCGCTGCGCGTCCTGATCTGCACCTGTCGGGCGACTTCATCGTCGGCTTCCCCGGCGAAACAGAAGAGGATTTCCAAGCCACCCTCGATCTGGTGGAAACCGTGGGTTACGGCACCGCCTATTCGTTCAAATACTCCGCCCGCCCTGGCACCCCCGCCGCCGAGCGCAAAGGTCAGGTGAGCGAGGAAGTGGCGAGCGAACGCCTGCAACGGCTGCAAGCCCTGCTGACCAAACAACAACGCGCCGCCCAAGACGATATGGTCGGCCGCCGCGTGAAAGTGCTGTTTGAGAAGCCCGGCCGCAAACCCGGCCAGATGATCGGCAAATCCGACTATCTGCACTCTGTCCATGTGGAAGGGCCCGAAACCCTGCGCGGCCAGATCGCCGAGGTCGAGATTATTGAGAGCATGACCAACTCGCTTACGGGGCGGTTGGTTTAAGGCGGTCGGGCGGGACGTATCCCGCCCGTTGTGGCCAAAGCTGGCCTCGGCTTAACCCGGCGGGTTCTGCGCGATGATCTGATGCATCACCTGCACCGCCATATCAGGCCGATCCACGGTGGAAGGATCCCGGCACACGCGCTCTCCGATGGCGTGCGCCTCGGGGAATGTATAGCCAGCGTTCACCAGGCTATCGATGAAAACCGCGTTGGGGCGGTCCCAGATGACCTCGGAAAACGGGCCACGGAAACAGCTTACGGTGACTTGGACGGTGTTCACGATCATATGGTATTGGTAGTTATTGGCCGTTGCAGGTGCGCCAGAGCCAAGCAGAAGTGCGCCCCCAAGGACGGCAAAAGTAAGTGCTTTAATCATTTTAGTTCCCCAGTTTACTCGGGGCCTCAGATCAAGGGGTAGAGCCCTTGGCAGAGATCTATGTGGCGCCCGATGTGTCCTGAAAGGTTAACACATCCAGGGGGGTTGGGTCTCATCACAAAACTTAAGGCTGCCGAGATTCTTAATATTGGAAACAATCCTATGCAATTTCCTGGGATCGTTCGGCCCGTGCGAACAGCGGCGCGGTTCTTTCGGCAATAAATTGCAAGCCGTACGGTCGAATAGGGAACTGCGCGTCGCTTGAACGGCAAAAATGGCACGAATCGGTCACAGGCTGTTTCCGAATCTGCAACGCTGAGGCGAATAAACCTCTTCCCAACGGGGGATAAGGTGCTATCTTGCCGAAATCTAAGCCTTTTATATTCCGGCCCTGCCAGGTCCGCGAAGGGGCAAGTGAATTTATTGATCGAAGGCCTTTGCGTGTATGTGCTTGGCTGTTCGGAACATAGGGGGATGCACGAGTGAAAGACGCTCTTACACGCAGAATTGCGCGCGGAATGACAAGCTCGCTTGGCGTTGCTGCCTTGGTTGCGGGGGCGTTTATGGCCACCTCGGCGCCGGTCGCAGCACAGCAACAGCAGCAGATTATCGTCACCGGTCAGGTCCAGCCGGGCCTTTGGGTTGATCCCGATGGCTGCCTGCATTGGGTCGCGGACGGCGGTATCGAAGGCTACATGGAAGGTCGTGTTAACCCAGAGAACGGCATGCCCGTTTGCCTGGATGTGAACCCTTGCGGCGTTGCAAACACAGATACCCTGTTCCACACCGATAGCGCGCGCCTGACCAGCTCGGGCCGCCAGTACCTGCAACAGTTCTTCAGCCAAGCCGGTGCCTATGCCTACGCAATCTATGGCCATACCGATAGCCGTGCTTCTGATGAATACAACATGCGCTTGAGCGAGCGTCGTGCCGCCTCTGTTGCGAACGTTGCTCGTTCCATCGGTGCCCGCGTCGCGCGGGAAATTGGCTACGGTGAACGCCGTCCGGTTGCGCCTAACGATTCGGCTGCAAACATGCAGCGTAACCGCCGCGTCGAAATCGTGTGCTACCGCTAAGGCGGAGGAAGGGACCATACTATGACTGTTTTTAAACTTCCTTTGCTGATTGCTGCGCCACTGGCCTTGATGGGCTGTGTCGAGAACTTCGAAGGCGTTGGCCCTGCACGGGTTGGCCCCAACGGCGAGCCACCTGTTGTTGCCATCGGTGAAGACCGGGGCCGCGATGCGGGTTCGCTTTCGCGTCTTGAAGCGGGCATCTACATTGACCCCGACGGGTGCCACATCTGGATGATCGACGATGGCCTTGAAGGCTACTGGTCGCGCCGCCTTGACCCACGCTCGGGTCTGCCGGTCTGCACCGAGCCCGCACCTCGCGGGTCGATCATTGGCGACTACAGCTCGGGTAGCCCCGGCATCGCGGACCGCGTGCCACGCATCCGCAACTAAGTGCGCCAATAGATTTCATGCATACGGGCGGCCCAATGGGTCGCCCGTTCTGCTTTGAAAATGGGCAGGTTTTGCGTGCGGTACTGTCCCGAAATACAAAATATTGGGGACAGATCCCTTTGGGATGTGGACAAGACACGACGCTGGGGCCAGACTCGGATAGAACAGACGCCTCGGGTTGTCCGGGGTGCACCAGCCCAACCGGAGATTTCTTTGGCAATCAACACGCTGCCTCCTGCGGACCCGTCCAGCGCCCCCACTGTTGCCCCCGAATCCCTCGAACAGGTTGTCGAGTTTTCCAATAATCGGCTGCTTATTGAGCTTTGCGGAGAGTATGACCGCAATCTGGCGCAGCTCGAGCAATTGCTTTCAGTACAGATCAACCGCCGCGGCAATCTGCTGGCGATCCTTGGCGAAGCGCGCGTTCGGGCGGCTACGATTCTGGAGGGGCTCTATGCCCGTCTTGAGCAGGGTAAAGAGGTGGAGCCCGGCGATATCGATGCCGCCGTGCGAATGGACGGATCCTCAAGCGGTACCGGCGTGCGCGATGGCGACCAGATCGAGATGTTCAAAGGCGGCACGCTGGAAATCGGCACCCGTAAGAAAACGGTAGAGCCGCGTACCCAAGCGCAGCAGGATTACGTTCGCGCGCTGTATGGTAATGAACTGGCCTTCGGCATCGGTCCGGCGGGCACCGGCAAGACCTATATCGCTGTCGCGGTCGCCGTGAACCAGATGATGAGCGGCCATGTGGACAAGATCATTCTTTCACGTCCGGCGGTCGAGGCGGGCGAACGGCTCGGCTTTCTGCCCGGTGACATGAAGGACAAGGTCGATCCCTACATGCAGCCGCTTTACGACGCGCTGAACGACTTTCTTCCCGGCAAACAATTGGCCAAGTTGATGGAGGAAAAGACCATCGAAATCGCGCCCTTGGCCTTCATGCGCGGGCGTACCCTGTCCAATGCCTACGTGGTGCTGGATGAGGCGCAGAATGCGACTTCGATGCAGATGAAGATGTTCCTGACCCGTTTGGGGCAGGGGAGCCGTATGGTCATCACCGGCGACCGCACGCAGGTGGATTTGCCGCGTGGCGTCACCAGTGGCCTTTCCGATGCAGAGCGCATCTTGAAGGACGTGCCGGGCATCAGCTTTAACTACTTCACCGCAAAAGATGTCGTGCGCCACCACATGGTCGCCAAGATCATCCAAGCGTACGACAAAGACGGCCCTGTGGGTTAAGGCGGGCAGCAATTGACGGGCGACCCGCGAGGGTGCAAGGGGCGGGGTATGGAGATTGATATCCTTATCGAGGCGCCCGCTTGGGACGCGCTGGACCTAGCTCAGATGACCAAGGCGGCGGTGGAGGCATCCCTTGCCACCCTCGGCCTGACGTCGCGGTTTTATGAGCTGTCATTGATGGCCTGCGATGACGCCCGGATTGCCGAGCTGAACACCGAGTTTAGGGGCAAGCCCACGCCGACAAACGTGCTGTCCTGGCCCGCCGAGGACCGCGCACCAAATACGCCCGGAAAAATGCCCGCTTTGCCGCTGCCCGACCCCAATGGCATGCCTGAAGAGTTGGGTGATATCGCACTGGCGTTTGAAACCTGTGCCCGTGAGGCGGATGAAGGCGGCAAACCGCTCGCCCACCATGTGAGCCATTTGATTGTGCATGGGCTGCTGCATTGCCTTGGTTTTGACCATGAAACCGATGCAGATGCGGCACTTATGGAGGGGTTTGAAACGCAGATACTTGCAACCTTGGGGGTGCCTGACCCATATTAGGGCGGCACGGGCAATTTTGGCCCGGTTTTTTTGCGGAAAGGAGCCATGAGCTCAAATCCTGATCCGTCGTCTGCGGCGGCGCATGGCGCGCTGCTCGACGATGAAGATAGCCCGGCCCAGAGGCCCGGCTTTTTTGCCCGTATTTTTGGTGCCGATGCTTCGGGCCCTGTTCCCGAACGTGACCCGTCCAACGGCACCGCTCCCCCTCCTCATACCTTCGGCCCAAGGCTTCCCGGTATCCTGAACCTGCGTCAGATGCGGGTGGAGGATGTTGCGATTCCTCGGGCCGAGATCACCTCGGTTGCCAGCGATACGGACCTGCCCGATCTGGTGCAGGTATTTCGGGATAGCGGCCTGACACGCTTGCCGGTCTACGATGGCACCTTGGACGAGCCGATTGGCCTTGTGCACCTCAAGGACATCGCGTTGCAGCATGGGTTCAACGGCGGGGCCAAGGATTTCGTGCTGTCCGAGAGCCTGCGCCCGGTGCTTTACGTGCCGCCGTCGATGCCTATTGGCGTTTTGCTGACCAAGATGCAGGCGGACCGCATCCACATGGCGTTGGTGATTGATGAATATGGCGGCGTAGACGGCTTGCTGACCATCGAAGACCTGATCGAACAGGTCATTGGTGAGATCGAGGACGAACACGACATTGAGGAAGCGCAGCCTTGGGTCCGCGAGGAAGACGGCGCGTTTCTGGCGCTGGCCCGTGCTCCATTGGATGAATTCGAGTCCGAGATCGGTGTCGATCTAGTGGATGAGGAGGAAGAGGAAGAAGTCGATTCCCTCGGTGGATTGGTCTTCCTTTTGACGGGCCGTGTGCCCGCACGGGGCGAAGTTGTCCCGCATCCCTCGGGCGTGGAATTCGAAGTGATCGACGCCGATCCCCGCCGGATCAAACGCCTGCGCGTGCGCCTTCCGGCAGAGGCTGCCGAGTGATCTTACCACAAGGGCGTTGGCGGGGCCGTTGGCAGGTGCTGGCGCTGGCGTTTCTTTCTGGCGCCATCGCGGCGTTGGCGTTGGCGCCGTTCAATCTGTGGTTCGTGATTTTTCCGACCTTTGCGGTGGTAGCGACCCTGATCGTTACGGCCCCTTCCCCGCGAAAGGCGGCATGGCGGGCGTGGTCGGCCGGGGCCGGGTGGTTCGCCCTGTCAGTGCATTGGATCGTGCAGCCATTCTTCGTGGACCCATTGGCGACAGGTTGGATGGCCCCCTTTGCGCTCGTCCTTCTGGCGGGCGGTTTGGCGTTGTTCTGGGGCCTTGCAGGATGGCTTTCTGCGCGGATTTGTTCCGGCCCGGTCAGGGCGCTGGCCTTCGCGGGTTTGCTCACCTTGACGGAAGCACTGCGGGGCCGGGTGTTCACCGGCCTGCCCTGGGCGGAGCCGGGCCACGGGTTGATCGGAAGCGAGGCGCTGGCCCTGTCGGCCTTTATTGGCCCCTATGGTCTGACGCTTGTTGTGCTGATCCTTTCTGCGGGCACTGCGGCGCTGTTCATGGCCGACTATCGGCGCTGGTCTTTGGTTCCCGTAGCCATCGGCCTCGCCCTTGGGTTGATCCCTCTGGCCCCTCCCGCGCCCGAGCCTGCCGCGGATGCCCCCGTGGTGCGTGTCGTGCAAATCAACGCGCCCCAGCACCTGAAGTGGCGCCGCGACATGATCCCTGTGTTCTTTGATCGCGGTCTTACCTTGTCGGCTCAGGCGGCTGGTCCCCTTGGCGCGCCGGACCTCATTATCTGGCCGGAAACCAGCCTACCGACCTTGTTGGGCCGATCCGAGGATGCCCGCGCCCGCATTGCTGAGGCGGCCGGTGAGGCCGAGCTCTTGATCGGCGGTCAGCGATACGCAGGCGATGAGCCGCGCAATATGTTGGCGCATCTGGGCGCATCTGGGATGGTTATCAGCGTCTACGACAAGCACCACCTTGTGCCCTTTGGCGAATATCTGCCGCTTCGGGCGCTGGCTGAACGGCTTGGCCTTCGGGGGGTGGCACAGCAGTTATCAGGCGGATATCGCCCCGGTGTTGGTCCCGCGCTTATGGACCTTGGCCCCTTTGGGCAAGTCTTCCCGATGATATGTTATGAGGCGATATTCCCCCGCTACATCCATGCAGTCGAGCGGCCTGATTGGATGGTACAGGTCACCAATGACGCGTGGTTCGGCAGTTTTTCCATGCCCTATCAACACCTTGCCTTGGCGCGTCTGCGGGCGGCTGAACAGGGGCTGCCGTTGATCCGGGCGGCGAATACGGGCGTTTCCGCCGTAATCGACGCCCGTGGCGCTGTGGTGCAGTCCTTGCCGATGGACAGCCAAGGGGTGCTGGACGCACGCTTGCCGCCGGCGCTGCCGCTCACGCTCTATTCCCGCACGGGCGACATACCGGCACTTCTGATTGCGATATTTGTCACAGGCGCTGCCCTTGTTGCCGTGCGTCGTCGCAGCCCCCATTGATTGGCGCAACAAAGGGGCGTAAGCGGCATGAACTTCCCCACAACGGCTTCCTGGCGTGGGGCAATTTTTAATGGAGCACTCCCCATGGCACGTGATAACTACCTGTTCACTTCGGAATCTGTTTCCGAGGGGCACCCGGATAAAGTCTGCGACCGGATTTCCGACGCGATCCTTGACGCCTTCCTGTCGGAAGAGCCCGAAGCGCGTGTAGCGTGCGAGACCTTTGCGACCACCAACCGCGTGGTTATTGGCGGCGAAGTGGGGTTGAACGATCAGGACAAGCTGCATGAATACATGGGCAAAGTGGACCCGATCGTGCGGGCTTGCATCAAAGATATCGGCTACGAGCAGGACAAGTTTCACCACGAGACGGTAGAAATCACCAACCTGCTGCACGAACAATCGGCCCATATCGCCCAAGGCGTCGATGCGGCGGCTGACAAGGAAGAAGGCGCAGGCGACCAAGGGATCATGTTCGGCTTTGCCGTGGCTGAAACGCCGGAACTGATGCCCGCCCCAATCCACTACGCCCATGCGATTCTGAAGAAACTGGCCGAGGTGCGCAAATCCGGCGAACAAGCAGTGCTTGGTCCCGATGCGAAGTCTCAGCTTTCGGTACGGTATGAAGACGGCAAGCCGGTTGGCGTGTCCTCCATCGTTTTGTCCACGCAACATCTGGACGAGTCGCTGTCCTCTGCCGATGTCCGCGCCATTGTAGAGCCCTACATTCGCGGTGAATTGCCCGATGGTTGGATTTCTGCCGATACGGAATGGCACGTGAACCCGACGGGCAAATTTGTGATCGGCGGGCCCGATGGCGATGCAGGTCTGACGGGCCGCAAGATCATCGTGGACACATACGGCGGTGCGGCACCCCACGGGGGCGGCGCGTTTTCGGGCAAAGACCCGACGAAAGTGGACCGCTCGGCGGCCTATGCCTCGCGCTATCTGGCGAAGAACGTGGTGGCGGCAGGCTTGGCGCATCGCTGCACGATCCAGCTGAGCTATGCCATTGGCGTGGCCAAGCCGCTGTCGATCTATTGCGACACCCATCAGACGGGCCATGTGCATGAATCCGAGATCGAGCGGGCCTTGGGCCGGGTCATGGACCTGACCCCACGCGGCATCCGCACCCATCTGGGCATGAACCGCCCAATTTATGCGCGCACCGCCGCTTACGGCCACTTTGGCCGCGCCCCAGAGGCCGATGGCGGTTTCTCGTGGGAGAAAACGGATTTGGCCGACGCGATCAAGGCGGCGCTGTAAGTATGACGAAATCACTGCTCTATTACGTCTTCCGCTTCATCGTGTCGGTGATCGGCATGGGGGCGCTTTTATTCGGTGTGGCCTATCTGCTGTCGCGGTTCGCACCGGATTTGGCGGAGACTTTGTTGACCGGACCGGCAATGTTCGGGGCGAGTACCTCGATCTTTGTCGTGCCGCCGTTTCAGGTAGGGCAGAGCTTTTTTCGCCATGAAGGCCGCGCCATGTCCGGTGGTGAAGGCTGGGGGCTGGCCGCGATATGTTCCCTGATCTTCACCGGGGCGGTGATGGCCGGCGCTTATCTGAGCCTCTCTCGCAATACAGTGGCATGGGAAAGGCTTCTGGATGAGAACGGCGATGATCTGCTTCTCGCCTTGATACCATTTGTGGGTCTTGCCGTCGTGTTGATGCTGCTTTTCAAACTGTTCTTCTGGGCCGCGATCCGAGGCCAGATGAAACGCGCGGCGAAGGTAGCTGAGTGACACGGCAAGGAGCGCGCGGGTTGCATGTGCGCTATGGCGCGCGCCATGTGCTGGGGCTTTTCCTGTCTACGGTGGTGCTCATTATCTATATGTTCCTGGTCACATTGGCCGATGGATGGGGCTCGCGCTTTGGTAACGGTCTGGGTGGCGCGGTCTCGATACTGGTTTGGGCCAGCGTGCCGACCTTGGCCATTGGGCGCAGATTTGCGCTTCGCGAGGCGCGCGCCATGGGGTGGCGGGACGCCGTTTGGATCGCATTACCGGCGACGGCGATCCTGAGCGTTTTCATTATCTGGGCCGGTTTGGGGATGCGCAGTGAACGCCCGGAAGATCGGCTAAGCGACGCGCAGTTCTGGGCGCTCCACCTGACTTATATCGCAGTGGCCTTCGCGTTTTTTGCGGTGGTGATGTGGGGGAGAGCGCGGATTGGGGCCAAAGGCTTGAGAAGCGCCGAGGATCAAGATACTCCGCCGCCATTATGACAGAGCCTCACCCCAACCGCCCGCACCGCAACTTCTATGGCCGCCGCAAGGGCCATGACCTCCGAGATAGCCAAGAGCGGTATCTGGAAGAGGATTTGGCGCGCCTGTCGCCGGGCGCCGTTGATTGGGACGTGAACCCAGAACGCAAGGCGCTGGATTTGGGTCAGCGCTTTGGCGGTAAAGACGTGTGGCTAGAGGTCGGTTTCGGCGGAGGGGAGCATTTGGTGCATCAAGCCGCCAGCAATCCCGACGTCGCGATCATCGGTTGTGAGCCCTATATCAATGGCGTTGCCATGTTGCTTGGCAAGATCCGGGAAGCGGGGGTGGAGAACCTTGCGGTTTATCCGGGCGACGCTAGAGATTTGTTCGATGTGCTGCCCGAGGCAAGCATAGCGAAAGCGTTTTTGCTTTACCCCGATCCCTGGCCCAAGGCCCGCCATCACCGACGCCGGTTTGTGACGCCAGAGCATTTGGCGCCTTTGCACCGTGTGTTGAAGGGCGGCGCAGAGTTCCGCGTGGCGACTGACATCAAGGATTACGTGCGCCAGACCATGGAGGAAGTTCCAAAAGCGGGGTTTGAGTGGTTGGCGGAGAAGGCCGGGGATTGGCGGGAGCCGTGGGGGGATTGGATCTCTACACGGTACGAGCAGAAAGCCTTCCGAGAGGGGCGGGTGCCCCATTACATGACGTTCCGAAAGGTGTGAGGGCGGAAGGGGGCCAGCCCCCTGAGCACCTCCTGAAGGAGGCGCTGACCCCCGGAGGTGTATTTGCCAAGATGAAGGGGAGGCCTGGGGCGTGTGTCGTTTGGGGTGTGGACGAGGGGACGGGCCGGGTCTATCACCGCAGCGACCCTGAATGAGAGGCGCGTGACATGTCTGGACATGGTGATCCGAAACCGATGATGGCCCGAAAGGGCGGCGCTTTGACGGGCGTGGCAGAAGTGCCGGGCGATAAGTCAATTTCCCATCGGTCGCTGATTTTTGGTGCGATGGCTGTGGGCGAGACTCGGGTGACGGGTTTGCTTGAGGGCCAAGACGTGTTGGACACCGCCGCCGCGATGCGGGCGTTCGGGGCGGATGTGACCCGAGAGGATGACGGGACCTGGTCCATTCACGGGGTCGGCGTTGGTGGCTTTGCGGAGCCGGAAGATGTTTTGGATTGCGGCAACTCGGGCACCGGCGTGCGATTGTTGATGGGGGCGATGGCGACCTCGCCCATATCGGTGACGTTTACCGGGGATGCGTCGCTCCGGTCGCGGCCTATGGCGAGGGTGACGGACCCTTTGGCATTATTCGGCACAAAAGCCTATGGGCGGGCGCAGGGCCGTTTGCCGATGACCCTAGTGGGCGCCACCGATCCGATGCCGGTGCGATATGCGACGCCGGTGCCCTCGGCGCAGGTGAAATCCGCGGTGTTGCTGGCGGGTTTGAATGCCCCCGGCGAGACAATCGTGATCGAGGCAGAGGCCACGCGCGACCATAGTGAGCGGATGCTGGCGGGTTTCGGCGCGGTGATCTCGACCGAAGTCACGGCGGAGGGGCGGGTCATCACCTTGCAGGGCCAGCCGGAATTGAAGCCGCAAGTGATTGCGGTGCCCCGAGATCCAAGCTCTGCCGCGTTCCCGGTCTGCGCGGCATTGATTACGGAAGGCTCGGACGTGTTGGTGCCTAACATCGGCCTTAACCCGACCCGCGCAGGTCTTTTCGAGACGTTGCGGGATATGGGCGCGGACCTGACCTATGAGAACCCGCGCGAAGAGGGCGGGGAACCTGTCGCCGATCTGAGGGCCAAGTTCTCGCCCAATATGAAGGGTATCGAAGTGCCGCCTGAGCGCGCGGCGAGCATGATTGACGAATATCCGATTCTATCCGTTGTTGCCGCCAATGCGGAAGGCGCGACTGTTATGCGTGGCGTGAAGGAATTGCGGGTGAAGGAGAGCGACCGGATTGCCGCCATGGCCGATGGGTTGCGCCTGAACGGGGTGACGGTGGAGGACGGCCCCGATTGGTGGATCGTTGAGGGGCGCGGCCCCGGCGGCGTCAAAGGCGGCGCAACGGTGGCCACTCATTTGGATCACCGGATTGCCATGTCGTTCCTTTGCGCGGGTTTTGCCAGCCAAGAGGGGATTACGATTGACGATTCAGGCCCGATCTTGACCTCGTTCCCGATTTTTGAGCCGCTGATGGGCGCGCTCGGGGCAACTTTGGTGCCTGTCGCCTGAGCCGTCCTGCGAGGAGCGTAGCGAGGAGGGGCGCGGGCCCCAAACGCCGACTGGCGCGGGGCTGGAACTGCGCATAGGCTGCACCTAACAAGAGAGGTTCAGCATGACGACGCAAAGCGGGTCCTGCCTGTGCGGGGCAATTCATTTCACCACCAAGGGGCCGTTGCGCCCGGTGATTGCTTGCCATTGCACGCAATGCCGTAAGAGCTCCGGTCACCATGTGGCGGCGACCTCGGTGGCGCGTGACGCCTTGACGATTGAGGGAGAGGTCACGTGGTTTGCCTCCTCCGGCACGGCAAGGCGCGGGTTTTGCGGCACCTGCGGCACGAACCTGTTTTGGGATGGCCCCGGCGTGAATATGTCGATCTTTGCAGGCACTTTTGATGGCGATCCCGGTCTGAAGCTGGCGGCGCATATCTTCTGCGACGACAAGGGTAGCTATTACGAGCTGAACGATGATTTGCCCAAAGCGGGTGGCTACGACCCCGACCTGACAACGCAGGTGATCGTGTAGCGCTTTGGGTTCGTCACGTCTCCTACAAGGAATTTTCCGTTTTTAGCCCTTGCCCCAATTGCTTTGGGGGGCGGGAATGTGAGAACCAGAGACCATGAGATTTACAGTTGCTATTGATGGGCCTGCGGCAGCGGGCAAGGGAACGATCGGGCGCGCGGTGGCCGAGAAATTCGGTTTTGCGCATCTTGATACCGGGCTTTTGTACCGTGCCGTGGGCGCAAGGGTTCTGCGCGGAGAACGCGCGATAGAGGCCGCCTTGGCCCTGACCCCCGATGATCTTGCCACGCCCGATGCCCTGCGTACGCCCGAGGTGGCGCAGGCGGCTTCTAAGGTTGCGGTGATCCCAGAGGTCCGCGACGCGCTGCTGGAATTCCAACGCGCCTTTGCCCATCGCATGGGCGGCGCCGTTTTGGATGGGCGCGATATTGGCACCGTCATTTGCCCCCGGGCTGAGGTGAAACTCTACGTCACTGCAAGCGCCGAGGTGCGTGCCAAGCGGCGGCTGGATGAATTTGCGGGTCGTGGCCAAGAGGCTGATTTTGAAACCGTTCTTGCCGATGTCCGTGCCCGCGATGCCCGTGACGCGGATAGGGCGGCGGCCCCGATGGTGGCAGCAGGTGATGCATTGATCCTTGATACCAGCGAAATGACCGCAGAGGCCGCGATTGCCGAAGCGATTGCCGCCGTTCAGGCCAAGCGCGGGGCTTAAGGTTCAGGCACGAAACGGATTGGCTGCGCGATCCACGGCCAACTGACAGCGGAACCCTTGCAAACAAGGAAAACCCCAGCTATACGCGCGCCTGTCCAAGACGGTGCATAAATCGTGGGCGAAGGTACAGGCAGGTCGGAGTCGCTCCGGCCTTCTTTCGTTTTCGGCGCATTGTGGGGGATACCCGCGCTCAAGCAGCCCAAAGGGCGGTAGCGCAAAAGACGACCCGCGCTCAAGCAGCCCGAAGGGCGGTAGCGCACCAATAAACCAAGACCGGCGGAGACAACCGCGCGGCCAGCATCAAATTGATAGGAAACAGACGCCACATGGCAATGAACGCAATGGAGGAATTCGAAGCCCTTCTGAACGAAAGCTTCGAAATTGACACGCCCGACGAGGGCTCGGTTGTCAAAGGTAAGGTCATCGCAATTGAAGCGGGCCAAGCCATCATCGACGTCGGCTACAAAATGGAAGGCCGTGTCGAACTCAAAGAATTCGCAAATCCCGGTGAAGCGCCCTCGATCGAGGTCGGCGACGAAGTAGAAGTTTACCTTCGCAACGTCGAGAACGCCCGTGGCGAGGCCGTGCTGTCGCACGAAATGGCCCGCCGTGAGGCCGCTTGGGATCGTCTGGAAAAGGCATATGCCGCAGAAGAGCGCGTCGAAGGCGCAATCTTTGGCCGCGTAAAAGGTGGCTTCACCGTAGATTTGGGTGGCGCGGTTGCGTTCTTGCCCGGCTCTCAGGTTGATGTGCGCCCCGTGCGCGATGCGGGCCCATTGATGGGCCTCAAGCAGCCGTTCCAGATCCTGAAAATGGACCGTCGCCGTGGCAACATCGTTGTGTCGCGCCGCGCGATCCTTGAAGAGTCCCGCGCCGAACAGCGCGCCGAGGTTATCGGCAAGCTGAACGAAGGCGACGTGGTTGACGGTGTCGTCAAGAACATCACCGAGTACGGCGCATTCGTCGACTTGGGCGGTGTGGACGGCCTGCTGCACGTCACCGACATGGCATGGCGTCGTGTAAACGACCCCAAAGAGATCCTGACCATTGGCGAAACCGTCAAAGTGCAGGTCATCAAGGTCAACAAAGAAACGCACCGCATCAGCCTTGGCATGAAGCAGTTGCAGGACGACCCATGGGATGCCGTTGCCGCGAAGTACGCGCTCGACACAACCCACACGGGTCGCGTGACCAACATCACCGATTACGGCGCATTTGTTGAGCTGGAAGCCGGTGTTGAAGGCCTCGTCCACGTTTCCGAGATGTCCTGGACAAAGAAAAACGTCCACCCAGGCAAAATCGTTTCTACTTCTCAGGAAGTCGAAGTGATGGTTCTGGAAATCGACACCGTGAAGCGTCGCGTTTCTCTTGGTCTCAAACAGACCCAGCGCAACCCATGGGAAGTGTTCGCCGAGAGCCACCCAGAAGGTACGCAGGTTGAAGGTGAAGTTAAGAACATCACCGAATTCGGTCTGTTCGTTGGCCTTGAAGGCGAAATCGACGGCATGGTTCACCTGTCCGACCTGACTTGGGAAGGCCGTGGCGAAGACATGATCGGTGAATTCCGCAAG
Organism: Rhodobacteraceae bacterium M385; assembly: GCA_025141835.1. NCBI lineage: Bacteria > Pseudomonadati > Pseudomonadota > Alphaproteobacteria > Rhodobacterales > Paracoccaceae > Rhodobacteraceae bacterium M385. The sequence goes on from CP081102.1 coordinate 672,947, forward strand.
GGCGACATCGTGAAGGCCGTTGTTACCGAAGTTGACACCGATAAAGAGCGTATCTCTCTGTCGATCAAAGCGGTTGACGGCGATCCCTTCGGCGAAACCATCGAAGGCGTTAAGCGCGGTTCGATCATCACCGTTGAAGTGACGGCGATCGAAGAAGGCGGCATCGAAGTTGACTATGAAGGCATGAAATCCTTCATCCGTCGCTCCGACCTGTCCCGTGACCGTTCCGAGCAGCGCCCCGAGCGTTTCGGCGTCGGCGACAAGCTGGACGTTCGTGTCACCAACATCGACGCAAAATCGCGCCGCTTAGGTCTGTCGATCAAAGCGCGTGAGATCGCGGAAGAGAAAGAGGCAGTTGAACAGTTCGGCTCCTCGGACTCCGGTGCATCGCTTGGCGACATTCTTGGCGCCGCGCTGAAGCAAGACGACGAGTAATCGTTTTGCGATAGAATTGGGAAAGGCCCTGCCGGGAACGGCGGGGCCTTTTTCGTTCCGTTGGGCGATGACATCTATTCATCACGGGCGGGCGCGAACGCTTTTCACCGCGGTTTCGTTCCATCGTCCTAAAGAAATAAACTCCCCGCATTCGGCCGAATAAACCGGAACAAAGGGGCAGGGCGTCCGTTTCTCCAATGCAAGGCGCGAACTAAGCGCGTCGCTGAAAAAGGAGAGACAACATGAAACGTTTTCTTATCACTACCGCTGCCGCATCTGTTATGGCTACTGGCGCATTCGCTGACGCTCATTCCGGCCCCTTCTCGGGCGAAGCTTTTGATGCAGAGATGAACCTGAACGCCTCTGACGTGATTGGCGCACGGGTATACGTGACCGAAAACGAGACAGGTCCCTTTGTCGTCGATGATGGCGAGCAAGAGTGGGACGACATCGGTGAGATCAACGAAATCATCCTGACCCGTGACGGCGACGTACAGTCCGTTATCGTTGGCGTTGGTGGCTTCTTGGGCATCGGTGAACGTGATGTCGCCGTGAACATGGACCAGATCCAGTTCGTATCCGACGGCGAAGATTCCGATGATTACTTCCTTGTCGTGAACGCTGCTGCCGCTGACGTGGAGCAAGCGCCTGAATATGAGCGTACCTCCATGGCAATGGGTGGCGATGAAGAAATGCACTCCGACATGGATATGGACGCTGACGCCGACATGACCCCAATGGATGATGCTGAACGTCCTTTGATGGCTCAACCCACGATCGAGCGTGACGGCTATGAGACCGTTGAACGCGATGATTTGACCGCAGAAGACCTGACCGGCGCCCGTGTCTACGGCTCTGGCGATGAAGATGTGGGTGAAGTCAGCGAGCTGCTGCTGAACGACGACGGTACATTGGACCGCGCCGTGCTGGATATCGGTGGCTTCCTTGGCTTGGGCGAGCATTCGATCGCTGTGACCTTTGACGAACTGCAAATCGTACGCGGTGAAGGCGGCGACGTGCGGGTCTACATCGACAGCACGCAGGACGCGCTTGAAGCACAGCCTGCTTACGAAGGCTAACCTACTTCGCTGACGCCACTAGCGGCGTCTGCACATTGATAGCGCCGCCACTGGGCTTTCCCAGTGGCGGCGTTTTCTTGTGTGCTAAGGGGGGGAGCGGCGCGGGCGCGATCCTGAACCTGACAACCAATGCGGGTCGGCCCGGCCCTCTACCACGCATTGGACAGGCCATGACCGGCAATGATGCCGGGAAAAATATGCATATACGCAAGGGCTTTTGCGTCATCGCCTGTCGTGTTCTCCGCTTCCTATGCGGTACGAACCGTACTCAAGCTTGGCGATTGGGTAGCGGAAAGGGCATCGCTGTGCTGTTCAATTAAAGGAGGCTTAGCGGAAGCGCCGAGATGCGCCGGAACGAAGGAGAGGCGTCTTAACGGCGGCTCTTGTTACAGGCCAGGTCGCTCCCCAGTCCCCTTCTGGAGCCTTCGTTTCCGGGCAGCATGGATCAACCTTCAGTTAGCTGCACACACCAAGGCGCCCTGCTCAGCGTGCACAAAAAAGGCCCCGACGCAGGTGCGCCGGGGCCAGTGAGGAGAGGTCTTCCTTGCGGGAAGGGACTGTAGTTACATGCCCATGGAGACAGCGAAGCCGCGCAGGCCGCCCATCGGCAGATCAGCAAGGGCCGTGGCCGCGCCGGTTTCCAGGTCGATGGCGTAAAGGCCGCTCATGTCCGAGCCTTCCATTTGCAGGATCGCAAACGCCGCGTCCGAGCCTTCTTCTGGGGAAACGATGTCAAAGCCGCCCGCAGCGGCCAAATCCACGGCCTCACCGTCAACGGTGATCGGGGCAACGGTGGCCAGAGTGCCAGCGTTGTTGGCGATCGAGATCAGAGCGTCGGTTGCCGCGTCGATCCCGTATTGGAACGTGCTTTCCGCCGTCATGCCGTTGATCGCGTTGGTGTAGGCGTTGGCGAAGACCATCGGCGTCGTGCCTTCGTTGGCATCGCCTTCAGCGTAGGCCAGATCGGTGACGCGGATCACCGTGTTGGCGCGTTCATCGTTGTCGCCAAAGCCTGCGGGGAAATATACGAGGTTATCGCCTGCGCTGGATACGGCGCGTACAGCGTCGATGCCGTTGTTGAAGTCAAACGCGGTAAATGCGCCATCGGCGATCATCGCGCCGTCGCCATAAGCGGCCTCAACATCTGTTAACGCGCCCGAGGTCGTGTCGATCACGTAGATCGCGCCGTTGGTGTAGCCCAGAAGCTCACCCGTGACGGGACGCCATGCGATGCCGTCAATCTCGTTGGCCAGATCGAAGCTCATCACTTCGCCGGGGGCGGCGATGGAGCCCATAACGTGCAAGGTCATGCCGTCAGCGGCCAGGGCGTAGCCAGAATTGCCAGCGTGGCCGTCGGCAAAAGCAGGGGCGGTGGCAAGGGCGAGGGCGGAAGCGGCGGTCAATGTACGAAGCATGTGTCTGTCCTTTATGTCATCTCGGTTGGCCCCATCGGGAGCCGGTTACGCTTGAAGCCACGAAAGTCCCCACCAGAAAGTTTCATCCGCGTTCAAAAAAATGCAAAGCTACGGCTGTGCAACAGGGAGAGCGCAGGAAATGTTGTGTAAAATCGGTGACGTAGAGGTCTGGCGTATTCTTGAGATGAATGGCCCGTTCCGGGAGGCAACGCGCCTTTTCCCCAACGCGGGCCCCGATGTGGCGCAATTGATGGAGGCAAAAGCCCCCGGCGTGATCGAGCCTGCAACGGGCTGTGTGATCCTGCCCGTGCAAGGCTACCTTCTGAAAACGCGAGATCATGTGGTTCTGGTGGATGCCTGCGTGGGCAACCACAAATCCGTGCCCAGTTTTGACGATTGGAACCAGCGCGATGATGGCCGCTTTCTGGCCGCTCTGACGGCGGCGGGGGTCAGCCCTGCGGATGTGGATTACGTCTTCTGCACCCACCTGCATATTGACCACATCGGCTGGAACACGCGGTTGGAGGATGGCCGTTGGGCGCCCACCTTCCCAAAGGCGCGTTATCTCTTTCCCGCCGCCGACCTCAAGATGCTGCACGAGAACCCGCACCCGATGTATGACGAAAGCATTCACCCCGTGGTAGAGGCCGGGCAGGCCGAGGAAGTCGGCCCCGATCATGGCATCGGTGACGCGATCACCCTCATCCCCACGCCGGGCCATACGCCCGGCCATGTCAGCGTTCGTATCCACTCTCAGGGGGCAGAGGCGGTGATTACCGGCGATGCAATCCACACCACGCCGCAATGTTGCTACCCCGATTGGCACTTCGTCTATGACGCTGATGCTGAGCAAGCGGTGGCATCGCGCAGGCACCTGTTGGAAACGGTCTCGGACAGGGGCGCACGGGTGTTGGGGACACATTTCCTGATGCCGTCGCTTGGGCGCATCCGAGCTAAGGGTGACGCCTTTGAATGGGTGCCGGATTAGGTATTGTCGCAGGGCTCTGCCGGGTTGTGCGCTTGGCGAAACTCGGATAGCCAGCGCGGCCTTATCTTCCCCCGCGTCGAAGGCCCGCTGTGACCCATCCAGATACCCTTGCCGTTGATTTCGGCACTTCTAACTCTGCCGCAGCGCTGTTGCAGGATGGCGCGATCGTGCGGATTGATGTGGAGCCGGGCGAAGCAACCCTGCCTACAGCCGTCTTCTTTCCCGCCGATGGGGGCGCGATGCAGATCGGCAGCCAAGCCGCGCAATCGCTGATTGAGGGCGAAGAAGGACGTTATATGCGGGCGCTCAAAAGCATCCTTGGCGTGCCCTTGGTCCACGAGACGCGGCTTATCAGCGGGCGCAGGCGGGCGGTGACGGACGTGATTACCGCCTTCCTCACGGTGCTGCGCACCAAGGCCGAAGCTCAGACTGGCCGTTCGATCACCCGTGCCCTGTCGGGCCGTCCCGTGCGCTTTCATAGCGACCATCCAGAAAGGGACACCCAGGCCGAGAAGGACCTGCGCGGCTGCTACACCGCTGCGGGCTTTACCCATGTGGATTTTCTGGCTGAACCCGAAGCCGCCGCGATTTCGTGTCAGGCAATGGGGGCAGCGGATGGCTTGGGCCTGATCGTGGACATCGGCGGCGGCACCTCGGATTTCTCGGTGTTTCGCAACGGCGCGCGCGGGCCGGATATCCTTGCCAGCCACGGTATCCGCCTTGGGGGTACGGATTTTGACCACGCGGTCTCCATGGCCCATGCGATGCCGGTTCTGGGCCTTGGCGGGCAGTTGCGCCGCACGATGGGCACGGGTCTTCTGCCGGTGCCCCGTGCGCCTTATGTGGAACTATCCACCTGGGCGAAAATCCCGTTCCTCTATACCCAAGACACCCGCCGCATGGTCGCTGACATGGTCCGCCATGCGGTTGACCGCCCGGCGATGGAACGCTTTGCCGAGGTGTTGGAACTGGAACTGGGCCATGAATTGGCCTTCGCGGTCGAGCGGGGCAAGATTGCCGCCAACAATGGCGCGGACGGCGCGGCGATTGATATGGGGGCGCTGCAACGGGGCCTGAAGATCGCCCTGACTGACAATGATCTTACCCAAGATCTGGCCCCGACAAGGACAGAGTTACGCGTGGCCATGGCCGAGACATTGACCCAAGCTGGCATCAGCGGCACCGATGTGGGCCGGATCATCCTTGTGGGTGGCTCCAGCCTCATGGGGTTCATCGCAGAGGAGGCACAGGCCCTGTGCCCGCAGGCCGAAGTCCTGCGATCCAACGCGTTTACCGCTGTTGTGGACGGTCTGGCGCTGGCCACCGCGTAAGGAGCATTCCCAATTGTCGCAGGGGATTTGCCTTTCTCGGGATCTGCCCTATTGTTATTTCAGAAATTACTGAAATGACGGTAAGTTGTCAGAACTTCCGGTCATGCGCGAACAGGATGGCCTATGAACCTTACAAATCTACAGCAGGAGTTTGTCCTGCATTTCGGCGAGATGGGTAGCCGGTGGGGGATCAACCGCACCGTAGGGCAGATTTATGCGTTGTTGTTCCTGTCCTCGGACCCGCTCAACGCAGAGCAGATCACCGAAGGGCTGGGGGTTAGCCGCTCCAACACCTCGATGGGGTTGAAGGAGCTTCAGGCATGGGGCCTTGTGCGCCTGCGCCACATCCCGGACGATCGCCGCGACTATTTCACCACGCCCGAAGACCTCTGGGAAATCACCCGTATCCTCATCGCCGAACGCAAGAAGCGAGAGATTGACCCGACGCTGACCAAGCTGCGCGAGTTAGAAATGGCCGGCCCCGCTGGCGATGACTACGCCGAGGCCCGCATCGGCGAGTTGCGCGAAATGATCGAGCTGATGACAGGCTTCTATGACGACATGGAGAAGCTGGAGACAGAGCGTTTGGTCAAGATGATGACCCTTGGCAGCAAAATCGCGGGCGTGATCGACAAGGCGGGGGCCGTGTTCCCCACAATAACCAAGCGGAAGGTGTAGCCGATGGAAGCGTTAGATACTCTGATCTTCAGCCGCATTCAGTTTGCGGCCAACATTTCGTTCCACATCCTGTTTCCCACGATCACCATCGCCCTTGGGTGGGTGCTGTTGTTCTTCCGCGTCCGTTTTGCGCAGACCGGGGATCAGAAGTGGATGAACATCTACCGGTTCTGGGTGAAGGTCTTCGCCCTGTCATTTGCCATGGGCGTTGTCAGCGGCATCACCATGTCGTTCCAGTTCGGCACCAACTGGCCGGGATTTATGGAGACCGTCGGCAATATCGCAGGCCCGCTTCTGGCCTATGAGGTGCTGACCGCCTTCTTTCTGGAAGCCGCCTTTGTGGGCATCATGCTGTTCGGCTTTTCCCGCGTGCCGGGGTGGCTGCACATGTTGGCGACCTTCCTTGTGGCCTTCGGGACAACGGTTTCGGCGTTCTGGATTATCGTGCTGAATTCGTGGATGCACACGCCGCAAGGGTACGAGATGATCGACGGCGTGGCCCATGCCACCGACTGGTGGGCGATTATCTTTAACCCCTCCATGCCGTATCGGTTCTTCCATATGCTTTTGGCATCGGGCCTGACGGTGGCGTTTCTGGTCGCCGGTGTCTCGGCGTTCCGCTGGCTGTTGGGGGACCGGTCCCGCGATGTGCGCACGGCGTTGAAGGTTGGCGTCTGCATCGGGGCGCTGCTGATCCCAGTGCAGATTTTCGTCGGCGATTCCCATGGGTTGAACACGCTAGAGTATCAGCCTCAGAAAATCGCCGCGATGGAAGGCATCTGGGAGACCGGACCGCATCAGCCGTTGCTTTTGTTTGCCATTCCCGACGAGGCGGCGCGGACGAACCATTTTGAGTTGGCGGTCCCGAATGTGGCCTCCATCATCTTGACCCACCACGCCGATGGGGTGTTGCAGGGCCTCAACGATTTTGTGGGTGAGGATGGCACGCCCATGCATCCGCCTGTATTCCCGGTGTTCTGGAGCTTCCGGGTCATGGTGGGCACGGGGCTGGCGATGCTGTTGCTGTCATGGGCCACAGTATTTGTGATGTGGAAACGCCGCCGGATGCATGTGGACGCAGAGGCGGGCCATTGGCTCGCCGTGGAGGGCCTGCCCAAGCCCTTCTTCTGGGTGCTGGCCCCGATGGCTTTCAGCGGATGGGTGGCCACCCTTGCGGGTTGGTACACGACAGAGATCGGGCGCCAGCCGTGGTTGGTGCAGGGGATCATGACCACGGATATGGCCGTAGCCAACGTGCCCGCGCCGATGGTGGCAAGCACGCTGATAGGCTACTTGGTGGTCTACGGCTTGCTGCTTATGGCCTACATTTCGGTGATCTTGTACCTCGCGCGGAAAGCGGCACGCGGCGAGGATGGCCGCGCCAATGACATGAGCCATTCCGGCAAGGCGCAGGTCGAGGTTTTGTCCGGAGAGGAGCACGCCCATGTTGCCTGATTTCGCAAACCCCGCCGATTGGTTGCCCTGGGCTTTTGCCTCTCTCATGGGGTTCTCGATCCTTGTCTATGTGGTCTTGGACGGGTTCGATCTGGGAGTGGGGATTTTGTTCCCTTTCGCCGAGGATACCGAGAAGGACCGGATGATCGGCTCTATCGGGCCGTTCTGGGACGCGAACGAGACATGGTTGGTTTTGGCCGTGGGGCTGTTGCTGGTGGCCTTTCCAACCGCCCATGGATTGATCCTTTCCACGCTGTATTTGCCGGTGTTTGTCATGCTGATCGGGTTGATCCTTCGAGGCGTGGCGTTCGAGTTCCGCGCCAAGGCTCACGCACGGCACAGGGCTTTGTGGAACCGGCTGTTCTTTGCGGGCTCGACCCTGACGGCGCTGAGCCAAGGGTTCATGTTGGGCCTTTATGTGATGGGGTTGCAGCAGACATGGGCGACATACGCTTTTGCGGCGCTGACGGCTGTGTTTTTGGCGGTCGGCTATAGTTTCATCGGTGCGAGCTGGTTGATCCACAAGACCGAGGCAGACTTGCAGGTGAAGGCCGTGAAATGGGCACGGCAGAGCCTGTGGGGCGTGGTTCTGGGCATCGGCGCGGTGTCCTTGGCAACGCCTTTGGTGTCGGCCCGGATATGGGAGCGGTGGTTGCAGTTCCCCGAGGCCCTGTGGCTGGCCCCGATCCCGGTGATATCGGGGCTGTTGGTGCTGTGGCTATGGCGAATGGTCCGGGTGATGCCGTTCGAGGGCGACGCGCGGTCCTGGCAACCCTTCGCGGTGGCCACGGGGCTGTTCGCGCTTGCCTACGTAGGCTTGGCCTATTCCTTCTACCCCTACGTGGTGCCGGAGAGGTTGACGATCTACGAGGCGGCGGCAGCGCCGGAGAGCCTGTTGATCATTCTGGTGGGCGCTTGCTTCGTGGTGCCCGTGATCGCCGGCTATTCGATCTTGGCCTACGTGATATTCCGCGGCAAAGCGACGGCGCTGCGCTACGACTGAGGCCGCAGCGCAGTCAAAAGGTGCGGCTGCGCCGCATTGTTTTTATGAAGAGGGAAGGGGGCTAGCCCCCTTAGCGCATCCTGTGGGATGCGCCCACCCCCAGAGGTGTACTGGCCAAGATGAAGGAGCGTCAGAAATTGACGGTGACGCCCGGGAGGTTGAGGGCGGTCATCAGGTCACGCAGTTCCTGGCGGGCGGCGACGTTGGAGATGTTCATGCGCTCGACGCCCATATCGCGGAGATCGAGGAGGGTCATGCCGGTGGGGAAGAGCTCCCGGAAGATCACCCGTTCAGAGAAGCCCGGAGCGACACGGAAGCCGATGCGTTTGGAGAGTTCCTCTAGCGCGCGGCCCATCTTCGCCTTGTTATGCATTTGTTGGGCGGGAAGGCGGTTGCGAACAACGACCCAGTCGGTGGGTTGGAGGCCTGCCTTGGCCCGCAGTTGTCGCGCGTGCCAGACCATCTCGGAATAGACGGAGGGGCCTTTGAGGTCGAAGGTTTCGGGGTCAACCTTGGCCAGAAGGTCGAAGTCCACGAAGCTGTCGTTGAGGGGAGTGACCAGCGTATCGGCCAGGCTATGGGCGACTTGGCTGAGGCGCGTGTGGCTACCCGGGCAGTCGATCACGATGAAGTCGCAGCGGCCCTCGTGTTCGGCAACGGCAGAGGACAGGCGGTGGTCGTAGATGTTCACACCCTCGGGCACGTCATCAGCCGAGATGTCAGGCAGGTCGAGGATTAGGGGGCAGGCGAGGTCCATGCCGCGCCGTTCCGCTGTGGCACGACGGTTGTCCAGATAGCGGTGGAAGCTGCGTTGGCGTAGATCAAGATCGAGCCCTCCGACCACATGCCCCAGCCGCGCCAACGCTGTTGCGATATGCATGGAGGTCGTCGATTTGCCGGATCCGCCCTTCTCGTTCCCGAGAACAATGATATGCGCCATGGCCTGTCCTGCCTTGTTTTTATGCGGTCTTGCGGCCTCGTGGGTGTTGGGCCCTTTCGGGGTATATACGCCTGCCTTGAGGGATTTGTTAAGCGCAAAGCCGTAAATGATGGACGGATCATCTGCCCCGTGCGACCCTTTTGCCGCAATGCAAGGAAGGGGCTGGCAATGGAAACGGACCGATATGGAAACACGCTCGGCACCGAAAGCGCGGTTGCGGCGCGGGCCTATGACATCGGCGTGGACCACGTTCTGGCCGCCACATCCGGCGCGAGAGAGGCATTCGCCGATGCGATGGCAGCAGATGAAGGCTTCGCGCTAGCCTATGTGGGCGCGGCCCGCGCGGCGATGTATGCGGGCGACATGGGGGCGATCAAGCCGCTGATGGAAAAGGCCGTGGCGCTGTCTGGTGGCCTTAGCGCGCGCGAGGTTTCTCACATCGCGGTGTTCAACCTGCTGTTCTCCGCCAAGCCGGTGGAGGCCCGCGCCGCGGTGGAGGCCCATGTTCTTGATCACCCCCGCGATGCCATGGTCGCACAGATCTGCACCAACATCTTCGGCCTGATCGGCTTTTCCGGGCAACCGGGGCGCGAGGCGGCCCTACTGGCCTATACCGGGGCCCTGCTGCCGCATTATGGCGACGATTGGTGGATGGGCTCGATGCACGCGTTGTCGCTCACGGAAGTGGGGCGGCCAGGCGCGGGGCTGGAGATGATGGAGGCGTCGCTGGCACGCTACGGCGCCAACGCCAATGGCTCTCACTTCAAAGCGCATGCCCTATATGAGCAGGGCCGCACGGCCGAGGGGCGTGCCTACCTGAACGCTTGGATGGCCAATTATGCGCCGCAATCGGTGCTGCATGGGCACCTGTCTTGGCACCAGGCGCTCTGGGCTTTGCAAGATGGCGATTGGGACGCCATGTGGCGCCACTACCGGGATGACATCGCGCCCGGTGCGGGCCATGCATTGCCGATCAATGTGCTCACCGACGGGGCGGCCCTGCTTTGGCGCGCAGAAATGGCGGGGGCGGCAGTTGCGCCGGAAGATTGGCACGCCCTCAGCGCCTATGCCACGCAACATTTCCCCAATCCCTCACAAAGCTTTGCAGATATCCACGCCGCCTTGGCCCACGCCATGGCAGGTGACGGGGCCGCCTTGGCGAAAGTGGCCGAGGCCTCCCATGGATACGCCGCCGACATGGTGCCGCCCGTGGCCCGCGCTTGGGGAGCCGTCGCGCGCGGCGACTATGCCCTCGCTCTTGTAGAACTCACACCCGTCATGGCTGACCACGCCCGCCTTGGTGGCTCCAAAGCACAACGCGATTTGCTGGAACTCACCTGGCTGCTCTGCCTGATGCGTACCGGGGCCCACGACGAAGCCCGCCGGGCAATCTCGACCCGCCGTCCGCTTTTCTCCCAAACCGCGCCTGTCGCTCCATAACCCCTCTGCCTCATGCCGCCACGCCCCCAGCTCTCGCGGGCGCCCTCCCTTCATCTTGGCCAATACAACTCAATCCCTCACTCTCCCCAACCGCTGCCCTCTCCTTCAATAAACCCACCCCAAAATGCAAAACGCCGCCCCCGAAGGAGCGGCGCCTGACGTGCAACAAAAGTCGGTGCTTAGAAGCCCAGACCTTCGTACTTTTTCTTGAACTTGGACACACGGCCGCCGGTGTCCAGCAAGCGGGCGCCGCCACCGGTCCAGGCAGGGTGAACCGTAGGGTCAATGTCGAGCGCGAGCGTGTCGCCCGCGGCACCCCAGTTGGAGCGCATCTCAACGATATCGCCGTTGGTCATTTTCACGTTGATCACGTGGTACTCGGGATGCAGGTCCTTTTTCATCTCGTGATCTCCTTATGCTTTGGCTTTGAGCGGCTTGTAACGGGTATCCTCGGCGATACGCGCGGACTTACCGCGACGCGAGCGGAGGTAGTACAGCTTGGAACGACGGACGCGGCCACGGCGTACGACGGTGATGCTGTCGATGTTGGTCGAATGCAGGGGGAACACACGCTCCACGCCCTCACCGAAGGAGATTTTGCGCACGGTGAACGAGCCGGCAATGCCGTGGCCGTTCTTGCGCGCGATGCAAACGCCCTCATAGTTCTGCACACGGGTACGTGTGCCTTCTGTCACCCGGAAGCCGACGCGAATGGTGTCGCCCGCTTTAAAATCCGGAATGTCCTTGGCAAGTTCTGCAACTTGCTCGGCTTCCAATTGTGCGATCAGGTTCATCTGAAACGCTCCTTTTCCTATCGCGGTTTTCCCGCGGATCTATGCCGTCCCAGAGCTCTGGTCTTCGACCGGGTCCAGTTGCCTTGCGACAAGTGCCCGCCAGAGATACGCACATGCGTTCATTTTTCTCGGTTCTGCCGCCCGTTGATGGCCTCGGAAGTTCGACCTTGGGCATAGCACAACAATCCGGTTGGCCGATTCCAGCCCCGGATGGGAGGCGTATATGAGGGCAGGGCCAAGGGATCAAGGGGATTCGGGAGGCGGATACGAGGTTTGGCGAAGGGCTTAGGGCCGTAGCTGCTCTGCGCCCCAATACGCTATAAGTTGAGGTATCCCGCGACGATGGCAATTAACGCGCTCAGATGGACAACCATGATGGCGCGGTCTTTCCACATAACCCCGACAAGGAACCAAAGGACAAATCCCCACGATAAAGGCGAACAGGTTCCACGGAATGATGTTCAGGCCGGTAAGGCCGTAGCCGAACAGTTGGATGACGGTCGCAACCATTTTCACGATAACAACGCGTTTTATTGGCGTATCTCTTTTGCGGACCGATCTTACTGGAGTGCCGCTAGAGCTTCGGCTTTCTGGGGGCGGCCTCATACACCGCCCACAAATCCGGCCGCCGCTCTTGCGTCAGTGCCTCGGCCTGTTCCTTCCGCCATTCAGCCACCTTGCCGTGATCGCCTGACAGCAGCACGGGCGGCACCTGATGCCCGCGCCAATCGGCGGGTTTGGTGTATTGCGGATGCTCTAGCAACCCGTCCGAGAAGCTTTCTTCCTGAGTGGATTCGGCGTTGCCTAGAACGCCGGGGATAAGCCGCGTGGTGGCGTCCAGTACCAGTTGCGCGGGGATTTCACCGCCGGTCAGGACCGCGTCGCCGACGCAGATTTCTTCCATTGCGTAGGCGTCGATCACCCGTTGGTCCAAACCCTCGAACCGGCCGCACACGATGGTCATGCCTTTGGCCTTCGAGAACCGCTCAGCGTCGGCTTGGGTGAAGGGTTTGCCGCGCGGGGTCATGTAGACGACAGGCCATTCGGCCCGATCCGCAGGGGTGCCGCGTGCTGCGATATCCAGCGCACGGCCCATCACGTCGGGTTTCAACACCAGCCCCGCCCCGCCGCCCGCAGGGGTGTCGTCCACTTGCCGGTGCTTGCCGATGCCAAAGGTGCGCAGATCAATGGCCTCCAGCGCCCAAAGCCCTTTTTGCAGGGCTTTGCCTGTGAGGGAGGCATCGAGCACGCCGGGGAATGTTTCGGGGAACAGGGTGATGACCTTGGCGCACCAGGCTTTTGCAAGACGGGGGCGTTCGGTCATTAACTCACGGGGTTTCAGGCTGGCGGATTGCGTCAGGCGGCCGTGTGATTTGGTAGGGGGCTGTGTCATCCCGCCCGTCTACGCGGGCGGGGGCGGGCGATCAATTACTTCTCGTCCTTGTCTTGGCGGGCACGCATCACAACCAGCGTGATGACGGAAACAACGGCGCCAAGGGCGGCATAAACGAAGAACATAGGGAAATTCCTTTGAAGGGGTAAGTGCTGCACCCTGTCTAACGCCTGCCGCGTGGCTCTGACATGGCGGGAATCCCGCATCCGGTTCCCTGCGCCAGCGCGCAGAAGCACCGCAGACATGCACCTTGTCGCTCGGGGGGCGGAGCGGTACATTGCGCCCCTGCGAAGGAGCCTCCCCCATGAGTAAACCTATTCTGGTCGTCGATCAGCTGTCTAAGATATACGCCGGCGGTTTCACCGCGCTGGATGCCGTGTCGCTCGAGATTGCGGAGGGTGAGATTTTGGCTCTGCTCGGCCCCAACGGCGCGGGTAAAACGACGCTGATTTCGGCCATCTGCGGGATTGTTCAGCCTACCAGTGGGAAGGTCTCGGTCGGGGGGCATGATACGCAAACCGATTACCGCGCCGCGCGCAGCCTGATCGGGCTGGTGCCCCAGGAAATCAACCTTGAGCCGTTCGAAAAGGTGATTAACACGGTCCGTTTTTCGCGCGGGTTGTTCGGGAAGCCGCGCGATGATGCCTATCTGGAGAAGATCCTGCGGCAGCTGTCGTTGTGGGATAAAAAGGACGACGCGATCCGCACCCTATCGGGCGGGATGAAGCGGCGGGTGTTGATTGCCAAGGCGCTGTCGCACGAGCCTCGGTTGTTGTTTCTGGATGAGCCGACAGCGGGCGTGGACGTCGAGCTGCGCCGCGATATGTGGGAAATCGTGCGCAGCTTGCAGGAAAGTGGCGTGACGATCATTTTGACCACCCACTACATCGAAGAGGCCGAGGCGATGGCCGACCGGGTGGGGGTGATCAACAACGGCAAAATCCTACTGGTCGAAGAGAAGGCTGATCTGATGGCCCGCATGGGGCAGAAGGAGCTGCGCATTGATCTGGCCGAGCCGATTGAGGCTATTCCCGCCGCACTGGCGGACCGCGATCTGGAGTTGGAGCAAGGCGGTGGCCGGTTGGTCTACCGCTACGACACCCGCGCCGAGCGCACCGGCATCGTGCGCCTGTTGGCGGCCTTGCAGGACGAAGGGCTGGTGGTGGCTGACGTGGAAACCAAGCAGAGCTCATTGGAAGAGATCTTCGTGGGTCTCGTGAAAGAAGGGGAAGAGGCATGAACCTTCAGGCCGTAAAATCCATCTATGTCTTCGAGATGGCCCGCACGTTCCGCACCTTGGCCCAGTCCATCGTGTCGCCGGTTCTGTCCACGTCGCTGTATTTCATCGTGTTTGGCACGGCGATCGGATCGCGGATCGAGCAAGTGGAAGGCGTCAGCTACGGCGCGTTCATCGTGCCGGGCTTGATCATGCTGACGGTGCTGACCCAGTCTATTTCCAACGCCAGTTTCGGGATATACTTTCCGAAGTTCATTGGCACGATCTACGAATTGCTCTCGGCGCCGGCCTCGTTTCTGGAGATCACGGCAGGATACGTTTTGGCCGCCGCGACCAAGAGCTTCATGATCGGGTTAATTATTCTGGCCACGGCGTTCTTCTTTGTGGACCTGCAAATTCTGCACCCGGCGTGGATGCTGACCTTCCTGGTTCTGACCTGCCTGTCGTTCAGCCTGTTCGGCTTTATCATCGGGATTTGGGCGCAGAACTTTGAGCAGTTGCAGTTGATCCCGCTTCTGGCGGTGACGCCCTTGGTGTTCTTGGGGGGCGCGTTCTATTCGATCTCGATGCTGCCTGAGAGCTGGCAAACCGTGACGCTGTTTAACCCGGTGGTCTATTTGATCTCGGGGTTCCGGTGGAGCTTTTTTGGCGTGGCAGACGTGGCGCTGGCGTGGTCTTTGGTGGCGATCTTGGGCTTTACAGGCACCTGCATTGCCGTGATCGGATGGATCTTCAAATCCGGCTGGCGCATCCGCGCCTGAGGCGCGGGTGAGGCGTGGCGTTTGGGGCCAGTGTCGCTGAGGGGGCTAGCCCCCTGTGCGTCTTTTTCCAGGGAAAAAGATCGCAGACCCCCAGAGGTGTATTTGCCAAGATGAAGGAGCCGGGCGCGTCTAGTCGAAGTCCTGTCCCAAGGGCGCGGAGGGCGTGTTTGGAGCGGGGGCGTTGTCGAGCAGGCCATCGGGCATGTCGATGATGACACGGCCAGAGGCGAGGTCCACGGTGGGAACGGCGGCGAGGGTGAAGGGGATCAGAAGCCCGTTGCCAAGGCCCGTTCCGGTGATTTCCAGGATATCGCCCGCGCCGTGATTGGCGACGGAGGCCACTTTGCCGATGGGTTCACCGCCGGTGTCGAGGGCAGTGAGGCCGACAAGATCGGCGTGGTAGAACTCGTCATCGGGCAGGGAAGGCAAGGCCGAGCGGGGCGCATAGAGGCGGGTGCCGCGCAGCGCGTCGGCGTCTTCCTTGGTGGCAACGCCCGAGAGCATCGCGGCGTAGCCGGATTTGACCGGGCGCGTCAGGTTGATGGTGTAGGAGGTGGCGCCGTCCTCGGTTGTGAGGGGGCCGTAGGCGCCGATATCGGACGGCTCGGCACAGAAGCTTTTCAGGCGCACTTCGCCGCGCACCCCGAAAGAGCCGGAAATCGCGCCAACGCAGACGTGGTCGGGTTTGGAGGGCGATGGGGGCATGGGGGCCTCGGGCGGTTGGAGCGCGAAAGGGGGCGGTGCGGGTGTTGGACCGGGGACCGCCGGGATGGGGAACATGGGGCAAGATCAAATGTCCTGCCCCATGCCGAAGGTCTGAGCCGCCGCGTCGCGCGAGTGGCGCGCGCGGGGGCCGCGTTAAGGAATTACTCCTCTGCGGCGGCTTCTTCTGCTGCGGGCTCTTCCGCGGGGGCGGCTGCTGCTTCTGCGGCGGCGGCTGCTTTGGCGGCTTTTTCTTCGGCACGCTCAACGGCTTTTTTGCCGGGCTGTGCTTTTTTCATGTTGGCGCGCTCTTTCTTTTCGACGACGCCAGCGGCTTCAAGGAAGCGGCTGATGCGGTCGGTGGGCTGAGCGCCCTTGTCGAGCCAGTGCTGAACACGTTCCATGTCCATTTTTACGCGATCTTCGCTGTCTTTGGGCAGCAGTGGGTTGTAGGTGCCGAGCTTCTCGATGAAGCGGCCATCGCGGGGCATACGGCTGTCGGATGCAACGATGCGATAGAAGGGGCGCTTTTTGGAACCGCCGCGGGCGAGACGAATTTTCATAGCCATGGTAGGTATCTCCTGAGTGTATTTTAGATGAAACCGATGGTTTCAGGATTGATGTTGTTCGTGGTGACGGATGACTTCGTCGATGACGAAGCGCATGAGTTTCTTGGCAAAAGCGGGGTCCAGATCGGCCCGCTGTGACAAGTCTTCTAACCGGGCGATCTGCGTGGCTTCACGCGTAGGATCACTTGGGGGAAGGTCGTGTTCGGCTTTCAACGCGCCGACGGCTTGGGTGTGCTTGAAACGCTCACCCAGGGTGTAGATCAAAATCGCATCAAGGCGGTCGATGCTTTCGCGGTGGCCCTTCAGGACCTCGGCGGCTTTGGTGACTGCGTCGCTCATGGGGCGGTCTCCTGATGTGGGAATGGGCGGCTGGATTGGATGCTCATGCCAGCACCTCCGCCGGAGAGGGGTGACGCCAAATTTGCATGGTGCCGAATTTGCCATGCTCGAAGGTGCCATCCAAGCGACAGCCGAGTTTCTTGGCCAGCGCCAGAGAGGGCGCATTGTCGGCGTTCACGAAGCTGGCGGCGGTGGGCCATTCCAACGTCTGATAGGCGTAATCACGGGCCAGCAGGGCGGCTTCATAGGCGTAGCCTTTGCCTTCGCCATTGGCGAACATGGTCCAGGCGATCTCGGGCTCGGGCCAATCCACGGGGCACAGCGGTCCGACGATGCCAAGGGCCACATCTTCAGCGCCGGTTTCGGCCACGATCCAGCGGCCATAGCCGCGCAGATGCCAATGGCCGATCATCGCCGCAAGGTATTGCCAGCTTTCGGCCTCGGTCGAGGGGCCGCCGACGAAATGCGACCGCTCGGACGCGCGGAAGGTGGCGATTGCTTCGAAATCCCCAAGGGACGGCGCGCGCAGGGTCAGGCGCTCGGACAGGAGGGTGGGGATAATCATCATGCCAAGACCTCTGCCGCGCTGGGGTGGCGGTAGACCACATCATCGGGGTGGGGGCCGCGTGCATCGGTGTCGATCACGCAGCCAAGGCGGGTGGCCAGCGCGACCGAGCGCGTGTTTCCCGCGTCGATATTGCTGACGGCGGTAGTCCAGCCGAGGGTGGTGTAGGCGTAACGGCGGATGGCGGTCATGGCCTCGAACGCGAAACCCTTGCCTTCGGCGGTCTCGTCCCAAACGGTCCAAGAGAACTCGTTTTCGGGGTAAGGCTCGGGCCGCCAAGGGCCCATGGTGCCCACAACGTTGCCTGTATCTTTGCGCACCACGGCAAAGCAGCCGAAGCCGCGCAGGTGCCAATGGCCGGTGATGGTCGCCAGAACGCGCCACGCATAGCCCACGTCTTTATCCGGCCCGCCGCCCACGAAGGTGGCACGCTCGGACAGGGCGAAGGCCTTGAACGCCTCGAAATCCGATGCCTCGGGGGCACGGAAGGTCAGACGCTCGGTCTCCAGCGTGGGGATATGGGCGAGGCGCGGTGTCACTTCTTCTTCCCGAGCCCCGAAAGATCACCCATGCCGCCAAGGCCCGGCAGGCCGCCGCCGCCTGCGCCCATCTGCTTGGCCGCGCGTTCCAGCGCCTTGGGGTCCATGCCGCCCATGGCGCCTGCGTCCATACCCGCAGGCATGCCGCCGCCTTTGCCCATCAACGCGCCCAAACCGCCGCGCATCAGGCCCTTCTTGCCCATTTTGCCCATCTTCTTCATCGCGTCCGCCATCTGGCGGTGCATCTTCAGAAGCTTGTTCAGGTCCGACACGTCTTGGCCCGCGCCCTTGGCGATCCGCTTCTTGCGGCTGGCTTGCAGCACGGCGGGGTTGGCGCGTTCTTTCTTGGTCATCGACTGGATCAGAGCGATCTGGCGCACGATCACCTTATCGTCGAAGCCCGCTTCTTCGATCTGTTTCGACATCTTTGCCATGCCGGGCATCATGCCCATCATGCCTTGCATGCCGCCCATCTTCTGCATCTGCTCTAGCTGGCCTTTCAGGTCGTTCATGTTGAACTGACCCTTCTGGAAGCGCTTCATCATGCGCTCGGCCTGTTCGGCCTCCAGGGTTTCTTGTGCTTTCTCGACCAGAGCAACAATGTCGCCCATGCCAAGGATGCGGCCCGCGATACGCTCGGGCTCGAATGTTTCAATCGCGTCCAGCTTTTCGCCGAGGCCCACGAAACGGATCGGCTTGCCGGTGATCTCGCGCATGGAAAGCGCCGCGCCGCCGCGTCCGTCGCCGTCCATCCGGGTCAGGACAACGCCCGAGACGCCGATCTTGTCATCAAATTCCGTAGCCACGTTCACCGCGTCTTGGCCGGTCAGGCCATCGACCACCAGCAGCGTTTCGCGTGGGTTGGCCACGTCGCGCACGGCGGCGGCTTGGGCGATCAGTTCGGCGTCGATGTGCAACCGGCCCGCAGTGTCGAGTATATAGACATCGTAGCCCGCCAGCGACGCCTGCGTCTTGGCGCGCTTGGCGATCTGCACCGGATCTTCACCGGGCACGATTGGCAAGGTGTCGACGCCGATTTGCGTGCCCAGAATCGCCAACTGCTCCATCGCGGCGGGGCGGTTCGTATCGAGCGAGGCCATCAGGACCTTTTTGCCCTCACGTTCCTTCAACCGCTTGGCGAGCTTCGCCGTGGTTGTGGTCTTGCCCGAGCCTTGCAGGCCGACCATAAGGATCGGCGCAGGCGGGTTGTCGATTTTCAGAACGCCGGGGTCTTCTGCGCCGCGCAGGGTGGCGATCAGCTCGTCATGGACGATCTTGACGACCTGCTGGCCGGGCGTGATCGACTTGGTAACAGCCGCGCCGGTGGCTTTCTTTTCGACGTTCTTGATGAACGTGCGGGCGACGGGCAGGGAAACGTCGGCCTCCAGCAAAGCGACACGCACTTCGCGCAGGGCGGTGCGAACGTCATCCTCGGACAGCGCGCCCTGTTTGGTGAGGCGGTCAAAGACACCGCCTAGGCGTTCGGATAGATTCTCAAACATGTGTTAATCCTTTTGCCGCTTCAGACGATTGCGTTCCGAGATTTCGGTTGCCGCGACCAATAGGCCCCAGACAGTGATCCAGATCGGGCTGAACATGACGACTGTGAAGCTGGCGATGCTCAATTCGCTGGCGATGGCGCCGAAGATATCGGGTAGCCGCACGCAGGTTGCCGGGGGATAGTTGAACGGATCGGTCATCATAACCATGCGCCCGCCGCTGCATTGCCCCCAAGCGGCCAAGGCTGAAAACACGGCCACCGCAAGGATGAACGCGCCCACAATCAACAGGCCCGCGATCAGCAGCTTTTTGGCAGTTGGTGACTTCACGTCGGCTCATTTCCCGTTCAGGTCTCACTTAAGGTCTGCGTGCCGTCTTTCCAAACTCTGGCGGTCCCAAAGGCGCGGCGTTTGCGGTGGCGTTTGCGACAATGGCAAACCCCAATGCGAATAAGCCCCCGTGGGCGAAACTCGCTGACGGGGGGCGATCCTACGAACGCGCGCGGGACCGGGAAGCTTGGCTTTCCGGCTATTGCTTGGGGATTTAGGCGGGAACGGCGGGTGAGTCAATGATTGCAGGGCAGGGATTGCGGGGAAGGTGGCGTATCAGCCGTTGGCCGCCCATGCCAGCACCCGGCGGGCATCGGTGGGGGCCATGCCGGGGGCGGGTAGCAATTGGCTGGCCCGTGTGGCGGCAGTAGCGTGCAGGTTGCGCATGAAGGCGCGTTCCGGGTCGTAGGCATCGGGCGCGGGCAAGACCTTTTCGAGGGGAACGATGGCGCGCGCCACGGGCTGACCCCGGCGCTTGCGCTCCACCTCGGCGGTGCCGTCCACAATGTCGAGCGTGGCGTGAAGTGTCTCTAGGCCAAAGATAAACGCACCATAAAGGGCGAGTACGCAGATCGCCCCGACCACAACCAGAAGCGTGGATTCCATCACCATACCGGCGACGGTTATGACCAAAGCGGCCATCGTGGCCGCAAGGATCGTGTTGCGTGCTCCGGTGATGTCGCTGTGAAGGGTGACGCTTTCGTCAGTATGCTCGGTGATCTTCATGGGGTCTGCCTTGTGCGTGCAATTTTCCCGGCTTGTCGCCTTGGACTTTGGCAATTCTATGCCTGAAATGGTGCAATCGTTAGGGCAGCATGGGGGGCAGGCTTGAGGCTAGCTGCATACCGCCGTCAAATCCAACACGTCACCGGCCAGCATGTCGCCTTCGGCATGAAGGGTGAAAGCGCGGCGCAGGTTCATGTCATCCCATTCCGCTTGGGTCGCGGGCGGCTCGGGCGTGAGGCGAGATCCCGGTTCGCCGAACAGCGTCAACGCCATCGGGCCTTCATAGTCCAACCCGGCGAAGGAAAGCCCCTCGATATGATGGGCGTAGATGCCAATCAGATCGGCGGCGTGGGCGCGCGATGTGGCGATTAGCGTCCATATCGGGCCAGTGATGTTGTCCCCAATAGTCATGGAGCCTGCCGCCAGATGCGCGGTAGAGCCGCCCTCCTGACGGAAAGATCGGCCCGTGGTGGTGTATTCGGCATTCCCCGGCAAATGCGTTCCGGGTCGGATCAGGCCCACGCCTTGGGTGACTTCGATGGTGAACGATAGCGCACAGGTCTGCGCGCCAGCGGCGGCAGATAGGCTGAGCAACGCGGTGAGGGCGATGACGGGCCTCACCATGATGATGGGCTTCAACATCGTTACACGGTACCACAGACGTCGCTTCGGCTCAAACTTTAGGCTGTGTTTGCCCTAGCCATTCGCGGATATGACCCGCTTGTGCATCGGCCGGACCTTCCGAGGCGTAGTAGCCGACCCGGAAATTTGGCTGGTCCACCCCATCGGCAGGTACCATCGCGACCTCGATATTGGTGGAACCCGGCCCCACCGCGTGGATCAGCGCGACGCCCGCGGTACTGGACAGCGGCACCTCTGTGTGGGTGCGCCGCCACGGAGAGATTTTGCTCACGCGGACAAAATCCTCGGGTCGGTCGAGCACGACGCGCACTTTGCTTTGCATCGCGAGGATCGAAAGGATGACCATGGCAATGCTTAGCGCGACAAGCGCCCACCCGAAGGCGGGCGGCTCGTCCAAGATCATCATGACGCCAAGAAACCCCGTGAGCGGCGTCATCGCAAGACAGATGAGGCCGCCCAACAGGTTGGTTTTGCCCATGGTCAGGCGGTCGGGAGTGCTGGAAATGACCTTCATGGACAGGAGGTTGGCCTATCATGGCCGCCCCTGTCCACTTCTGGTTTTCCTGCCCTGCCTTCAGGCGGCCAATGCCTCGACCTGAGCGCGGGCCTTTGCCAGAGTTCCTTCCGCGTCCAGCGCCAGACGGTCGGCGGTCACGAAGGTGACGTCGGTCAGGCCGATGAAGCCAAGGACGTGGCGCAGGTAGCCGGTGGCAAAGTCGATCTCGGACCCGGCCTCGGTGCCGCCCGAGGCCACGGCGACAATCACGCGCTTCCCGGTCAACAGGCCTTCAGGGCCGTTCTCGGTGTATTGGAACGTCACACCTGCGCGGGCCACTTGGTCGACCCATGCTTTCAAGGCGGCAGGCACGCCGAAGTTATAGATTGGCAGGCCGATCACGATGGTGTCGGCGGCCTGAAGCTCGGCCACCAGCGCGTCGGATTGCGCAAGGATTTCGGCCTGTTCAGGGGTGCGGGCGTCCGCAGGTGTGAAGTTGGCGCCGACCCAATCCTCCGTCAGCAGAGCCATGCCATCGGCAAGGTCGCGCGTGGTCACGGTGCCGACCAAACGGGCGATGATCTGAGAGGTGAGATCTCGGGAGACAGAGCCCTCTCGGCGGGCAGAGGCGTCGATGCGCAGAATGTGGGTCATGGGGAGGCTCCAGTGTCATTGAATGTGATGCGGAGGATATGAGCACCTGCATGAGTGATGGCAATTTGCAAAAATTGCGCCATTTGGTGCGAAAATGCACAGTGGGACTCGTGAAGGGGCGACTGACACGTTGCAACCGCGGGCCTGTGCACTCATGGTGGGGTAAATCGCTGATTGTGTGGGATGGCGCACACATAAGGGCAAAGGTGGACAGATGGACAATTGGGATGAAGTCAGAACCGCGTTTCAGGTCGCCAAGATCGGCACCGTATCGGGCGCGGCAGAGGCATTGGGCGTTCACCACGCCACCGTGATCCGACACATTGATGCGCTGGAGTCGCGGCTGGGGGCGAAATTGTTCCAACGCCACGCAAGGGGCTATTCTCCGACAGAGGCGGGGCAGGATCTGCTGGCCGTTGCGGGGCAGACAGATGACCAGTTCGCGCAGTTGGCGGGGCGCATCAAGGGCCGCGGCGACGAGGTAACGGGGGAGTTGATCGTGACCTCCATCGCGGCGCTGTCGCCTCTGTTGGTGCCGACGATCGGCCAGTTCCAGGAACGCCACCCTGATCTGCGGGTGCGCCTTGTCACCGACACACGGGTGTTCCGGCTGGAATACGGCGAGGCCCATGTGGCGATCCGCGCGGGCAAGCTGCCCGACGAGCCCGACAATGTGGTGCAGCCGTTTTTCACCGAAACCCTGCGGTTGGTGGCCAGCCGCAGCTATGTGGAGCGATTCGGGATGTTAACTGACGAGAACGTCGGTTCGCACCGGTTTGTCGGCTCCACCGAAGAGCTGCCGCGCGCACCCTATTTCAAGTGGTTGACGGATAATGTCCCCAACAGCGCGATTTATTTCCGCACGTCCTCGATGGAGGCCGCGAAAGAAGCGGTTCAGGCAGGCATCGGCATTGGTTTTGTAGCCTCATGGGACCGGGTCGGCACCAAGGAGTTGGTAGAGGTTCTGCCTGCGTTGGAGGATTGGACCGCCAAATTTTGGCTCGTGACCCATATGGATTTGCACCGGACGGCCAAGGTGCAGACCTTCGTGCGGCACCTGAAGGATCAAGTGAAGGATTGGCCCGTCGCCTGAGCCGGCCGAAGTGATCGGGGGCGGTTTGGGGGCTCTGCCCCCGCCTGTGCCCTGAAGGGCCCAGACTCCCCCGGAGGTGTATGGCCAAGGTGAATGGGGGCGCCGCGGGTTCGGAAGCCGGGCGGTGACGGGGAGAGTGGTGTGAAAGAAGCAATAGGATCGGTGCGGGGCGGGCATCTGGCGATGTTGGCGTTCTCGGCGCTGGTGGCGGGGTCGTTCTCCCTTGGAGGGCAGGTGGCTGACGAGTTGGCGCCCACGGCGCTGAACGCGGTGCGGTTTGCGATCGCCGCGGCGATCATGGGCGCTTTCGTATTTGCCAGGGGAGGCGTGCCCAAGGCGGCGTTGCAAGCGCCGTGGCGGTATGGGGTGTTGGGCGGGATCTTCGCCTTCTATTTCGTGTTGATGTTTGAGGGGTTGAAGACGGCGCCGCCTGTATCGGCAGCGGCAGTGTTTACGCTGACGCCGGTGTTGAGCGCTGTTTTCGGCTGGTTCTTGTTGCGCCAAGTCGTCAGCGCGCGGATTGCGGGCGCGTTGCTGATCGGCGCTTTGGGGGCTGCCTGGGTGATTTTCCGGGCGGATTTCGGGGCCCTGATGGCGTTTGAGATCGGGCGGGGGGAGGCGATTTATTTTGTCGGTTGTGTTGGCCATGCGCTTTATACGCCGATGGTCAGGGTATTGAACCGGGGCGAGGCGGTTTTGGTGTTCTCGTTCCTGACCCTTGTGGCCTGCGCCGGGGTCATCACCATTTGGGGCATCGGGGACATTGCGGCGACCGATTGGGCGGCGTTGCGTCCCTTGGTCTGGATCACCATCGCCTATACGGCGGTGTTTGCCAGTGCGGCGACCGTGTTCCTGATCCAGTTCGCGTCGCTCAGGCTGCCGTCGTCAAAGGTCATGGCCTATACCTATCTGACGCCATCTTGGGTGATCTTGTGGGAGATCGCCTTGGGCCAGCCCGTGCCGGGCGCTTTGGTGTTGGGGGGCGTTGGGCTGACGGTCCTGGCCTTGGCGATGTTGCTTAAGGACTAGGTCATTCGCCCGCAGCACCTTCGCGGGCGAAAGGGAAGGCCTCTCGCGGGACGCGGATCATGTCATAGGTGATGGTGCCGATCGGGGCGGGCAGGGCCACGTTTTGCTGCATCGTGTCGCCCGAGCAGCTGTAGCTGATCACGGGGTTGAAGGTGTTGCCGGGCATCGTGGGGAGCGGCAAGGTGGTGCTGTTGCCGCCCGTGGTGACGGTCATCTGTCCGTTCAGGTTGCCTTGCCCGCCGGGCAGGTAGCAAATGTCCAGCGTGCCGCCGAGTGCTGTGATGTAGCCCGCTGTTGTCACGGTTTGGCCCGTCATCTCGTAGGTTGTGACATCGCCGTCGTCATCGACGAAGTCGGCCACGCCTTCGGCAGCGATGGGGAAGGTTTCGAAGAAGCCGTCGTCGTAGATGATCATGCCGACCGGTTGCCCGAAGCTACTGAAATTGGCGCGCACCGCGTCGGGCATCGACATCATGGCGCGTTCCAACGCCTCGGGGATGGTAGAGGTGCCGACCCAAGCCCCCACGAGGCAGGTCTCGATCGGGCCGACGGGGGCCTCGCAAGTGGCCTGCGCAAGGGCAGGTCCAGCAGCAATGGACAGCAGAAGCGATAAGCGTAGTGACATGGCGTGATCCTCTCTCAGCGGGGTTGGCGCAGGTCCAAAAGGATGGCTCGCGTGCCCGGTTAGGATTTGTTTCACCGGCAGAGGGAACCGCAGCGCCCTTGGGGTCGTTATACCACAAGACCCTATCAAAAGGAGCGTCCGCAATGCGTGGAATACTTACTATCATCGGCTTGATCGTCGTCATCGTCGCCGTCATCAACTTTTTCTGAAGGAGCACGCTATGCGTAATATTCTTTATATCATTGGACTTATTGTCGTCGTTCTGGCCGTTCTGCGCCTCGCGGGCATTGCTTGAAGACATTGGGGCCTGACGACATCGGGGCGGCGCGACTATTGGGGCTGACGCCTTAGGCCTGACCGCCCTCATCCAAGCCAATCGCCTCGGACAGGCCCTCTTGTCCGAGCCAGCGTTCGAGCACGTCCACGTCGACGGGGTCGAACTGTCCAAACCCCTGCATCCAGACCGAGGCTGCCTTCAAGGCATCAGGTTCCAGCTTGCACCATTTCACCCGTCCGCGTTTTTCCTGCGTGATCAGCCCCGCTGCGCTCAATACGCCGAGGTGTTTTGAGATCGCGGCCAATGACATCTGGAACGGGTCGGCCACATCGGTGACGGCCATGTCATCTTCCAACAACATGTGCAGGATCGCCCTTCGGGTCGGGTCCGAGAGGGCGGCGAAAACGGCATCGAGAGAGGGTTTGTTCGCTACAACCATAGGGCCAGTAGGGGGCAGTTGGTGGAAACGTCAACCAATTGGTTGAATATGCTGCAAGGCGGCATTCGCGGCGCAACGCTGTGCGACAAGTTGGAAATTTGTTATTTTACAGTGGCTTAGTCGGCCTCCATGCGCGTTGACTCTGGCGGCGGCGCACCCTAGCTTCCGCGCAACCTTTCCACGAAGGCGGTATGGTGATGTCTGAGAACGACGAAGACCGTATGCAAGCGCTTGAAGCGCGGATTGCGGCGGCAAAGTCTCGGGCCAACCCGGAGCGCTCGAAGGTGGAAGAGCATCATTCCCAAGCGCAATTGGCGTGGCGGATGGTGATCGAGTTGGTGGCCGGTTTGGTCATTGGCTTCGGCATTGGTTACGGGCTGGACTGGTTGTTCGGCACCACACCGTGGCTGATGGTCGTGTTTGTTATTTTGGGGCTTGTTGCCGGGATCAAGACAATGATCCGCTCGGCCAATGAGATCCAGCGAGACGCGCTAGAGCGCGAAGATAAAGCAGCACGCGGGAACGCGGCAGATGGAACGGGGACGCACGATGGCGACTGAGAGCACCAACACCGAGACCAAATCGGACTCTAACGGTACTGGCCGCATGGTCGCCTTCGTCCTGATCGGCCTTGCCGTTCTGGGCTTCATCGCGGCCTACATGGACGACTACGCAGGCGGCCTTGCGATCCACCCGATGGATCAATTCGTTGTGTCGCCTCTGTTCGGTCACGGCGATGTGGGCATGTTCACAATCACCAATGCGACGCTTTGGATGGCGCTGTCGGTTCTGTGCGTTATCGCGCTGATGGTTTGGGGCACGCGCGGTCGCGCCGTGATCCCGTCGCGCAGCCAGTCGATTGCGGAACTCGCCTACGGTTTCGTGCGCGGCATGGTCGAGGACGTGGCAGGCAAGGACGCTCTGCCCTACTTCCCCTACATCTTCACGCTGTTCCTTTACATTCTGTTTGCCAACTTCCTTGGCCTGATCCCCACCAGCTTCACCACAACCTCCCACATCGCTGTTACGGCTGTGCTGGCGATGGCGGTGTTCCTGACGGTCACGATCCTTGGTTTCGTCAAGAACGGCGTCGGTTTCCTGAGCCTCTTCTGGGTGTCCTCGGCACCACTGGTGCTGCGCCCGGTTCTGGCAATCATCGAACTGATTTCCTACTTCGTGCGCCCCGTTAGCCACTCCATTCGTTTGGCAGGCAACGTGATGGCTGGCCACGCGGTTCTGAAAGTGTTTGCCGGTTTTGCGGGCGCTCTGGGCCTTGCAGGCATCGCGCCGATCATCGGTGTGGTCGCGATCTACGGCCTCGAAGTTCTCGTGTCGGCCATTCAGGCCTACGTATTCACAATCCTGACGTGCGTTTACTTGAAGGACGCGCTTCACCCCGCTCACTAAGACAACCCGGGCCAAGGCCCGGTCTACCATTCCCCCGGGCGCTACGCCCGGAAGGAAAACTTCCAAATCGTAAGGAGATACATCATGGAAGGCGATATCGCACAAATGGGTCAATTCATCGGTGCCGGCCTGGCCGCCATCGGTTCTGGTGCCGCCGCTATCGGTGTGGGCCATGTTGCTGGCAACTTCCTCGCCGGCGCCCTGCGCAACCCCTCTGCGGCTGCTGGCCAGACCGCAACTCTCTTCATCGGCATCGCGTTCGCCGAGGCTCTGGGCATCTTCGCCTTCCTCGTCGCTCTGCTGCTGATGTTCGCTGTCTAAGACAGTAGACTAAAGATCCTTACGTTCGGCGCGCTGTCCCCGTGATGGCGCGCCACCGTAACACCCCCGAATTCCGGTTGGAGGAACACCCATGGCTGACGAAGCCGAAAATGCAGGCCACGGCGATGACGCCCATGGCGGGCTTGAGGCCGGCCTAGAGGTTGCCATCGGAACAGACCACCACGGCGCGACCGACGCGGCAGGGATGCCACAGTTGGACATCGGGACATTTGACAACCAGGTCTTCTGGTTGGTTCTGACGCTGGTGGCGATCTACTTCGTTCTGGCAAAAGTCGCACTGCCCCGGATCTCTGCTGTTATCGCAGAGCGTCAAGGAACGCTGACCAACGACCTGGCCACTGCCGAAGATCTGAAGCGTCAGGCAACTGAAGCGGAAGAAAGCTACAACACTGCGCTTGCCAACGCGCGGGCCGAGGCCTCGAAGATTGCTCAGGAAACCCGTGAGGAAATCCAAGCGCAATTGCAGGTCGAAATTGACAAGGCAGATGCCCAGATCGCGGCGCAAACCGCCGAAGGCGAAGCCCGCATCGCAGAGATCGAAGCCGGGGCAGTTGCCACGGCAGAAGAGGTCGCCCGTGATGTTGCTGCTGAAATCGTTCGTGCCTTCGGGCCGGGCAAAGACGTCGACACCGCGGCCGTTGCCAGCGCCGTCGCCAACCGAGTGAGAGGGTAAGATCATGCGTTATTTGACCGTTCTCCTGGCGATTGCTGCAACCCCTGCCTTCGCAGCGGAAGATGCGCCCCACGGCTTGCTGTCGCCCTCTCTGGGTAACACGGACTGGGTCGTTTTCCTTGGCTTCCTGCTGTTCCTTGCCGTCATCTTCTACTTCGGCGTGCCGAAGATGTTGATGGGTATGCTGGACAGCCGCGCCGATGGCATCCGCTCTGAATTGGACGAAGCTCGCGCCCTGCGTGAAGAGGCACAGACCCTTCTGGCCTCCTACGAGCGCAAGGCCCGCGAAGTGGAGGAGCAATCCGCCCGCATCGTGTCCGAGGCCCGTATCAACGCCGAAACCGCGGCAGAGCAGGCCAAGGCGGATATCGCCGCGTCGATCACCCGTCGTTTGGCCGCTGCCGAAGACCAGATCGCCAGCGCCGTGACCAAGGCTAACCGTTCGGTCCGTGACAATGCCGCCGCTGTGGCCGTTGCTGCTGCGGCAGAAGTGATCGCACAGGGCACCAGTGCTGCCGATCAGAACAAGCTGATCGATGAAGCGATTGAAGAAGTCGGTCGCCAGCTGCACTGACCCTTCGCTGTCTCAAGAACAAGCAAAGGCCCTGCCAGATCGGCGGGGCCTTTTGCGTTTACTGCTAAGCGTGCGCACGGCGGACGCGCCCTACCCAAACTTCTCCCGGTAGGTGGGCATCACATCACCCTGCGCCGGACGCGCCTCATAAACGCCCCTCGCAATCGCCCGTGACAAGCACAACGCCGCCCCGTGACCCAGCATCAGCAGATCACCTTCCTCCGCCAAAGGCACCGCCCCCGTGGCGGCGGCAAAGACCAGATCTCCGTCCATCGGCGTGTGACTGGGGTAGATCGCCCGTGCCATGCCATCATGGGCGGCCACCGCAAGCCTCGTGGCCTGCGCTTGGGTCAGGGCCGCATCGGTGGCGACAATGGCGATGGTGGTGTTGCGACTGTCTCCGCCCTTCAAGGGCGGCAAAGCACCCGCATCAAAGGTACCAGCCATGCCGCGCCCGCCGAACTCACCACCCATCTCAAACGGTGCGGCCCAGAACTCTGGCCCATCGCCCACCGTGACCCGGCCCAAGGCGTTCACCGCTACCAAGGCCCCCACTGTATAGGCCCCGATCCGCAAAGAGGCCGAGCCTAAGCCCCCCTTCATATCCGCAATCAACGCGCCCGTTCCGGCCCCGACCGAGCCCAAGGCGAAATCCGCCCCTGCATCGGCCAAAGCGGTACGGCCAAGGGCCTTATAGGGGTTTTCCTCCCAAGCCTTGTCGCCGCCGTTGATCAGATCAAACAAGATCGCCGACGGCACAATCGGCACCACCTGATCACCAACCTTGAACCCTCTCCCCTCTGCCCGCAGGGCATCCGCCACGCCGGAGGCGGCATCAAGGCCGAAGGCCGATCCCCCCGACAGGACCAGCGCGTCAGCGCTCTGCACCGTCTTGTCAGGTGCGAGAAGGTCCGTCTCTCTCGTGCCCGGCGCGCCGCCCATGACATGCACCGCCGCCGTGAACGGCTCATCGCCCACCAATACCGTGGCCCCGGTCTTCACGCCCGCGTCCTGCGCATTCCCCACGCGCAGCCCCGCCACATCGGTAATCAGATTGCGCGGACCGGGCCCCATCATATGCACCGCCCCCCGTCCACTTCCAACGCTGTCCCGGTAATCATCGAGGCCGCGTCCGAGCATAAGAACGCCGCCGCTTCCCCCATGTCCTCGGGCTGGCTGAACCGCCCCAAAGGGATCGTGGATAGGAACTTTGCCCGGATCTCCGGCGTGTCTTCCCCCATGAAACTTGCCAGCAACGGCGTCTCCCCGGCGACGGGGCAAAGCGCGTTCACCCGAATGCCGGCCGGAGCTAACTCAACCGCCATGGTCTTCGTCGCGGTTATCATCCACCCCTTGGAGGCATTGTACCAATTCAAGTTCGGCCTCGGCGAGAGCCCGGCGGTGGAGGCGATGTTCAAAATCGCCCCCGTTCCCGCCGCCTTCATATGCGGCACGATCTCCCTCGCCGTCAGGTAGACCGACTTGGCGTTCACCGCGAGGATACGGTCAAACTCCTCCTCGCTGACCTCCTCCAACGGCGTCGGCAAATGGGTGATGCCCGCGTTGTTCACCACGATATCAATGCGCCCCCATTGGCCCATCGCAGCTTCCGCCATGGCCGCCACATCCGCGCCCTTGGATACATCCACTCGCAAAGCGACCCCGCCAATCTCCTCGGCCACCGCCGCCGCGGCCTCCTCATTTACATCCGCCACCATCACGGCGGCGCCCTCTCTCGCAAATATCCTCGCAATCCCGGCGCCAAAGCCCGACCCCGCCCCCGTTACAATCGCGGTTTTTCCCTCAAGTCTCATCCTCAACTCCCTTCCTCTTCGCACCACATCTGCCTCCCCCCTTCATCTTGGCAAATACACCTCCGGGGGGAACGCGCGTTTTTCCTTTTGGAAAAACCGCGTGGGGGGCTGGCCCCCCGTGCTACACCAACCTCTCAAACCGTCATCCGTGATGGGCCGCTACCGTCTTCAAGGTGGTGAAAGCGTAAAGCGCCTCAAACCCCTTTTCCCGTCCGTGACCGGAATGCCCGACGCCGCCGAAGGGCAACTCGACACCGCCCGCCGCACCATAGTTGTTCAAGAACACCTGACCCGCCTTCAGCCGCTTGGCCAACCGCATCTGCCGCCCGCCGTCTGCACTCCAGACCGAGGCGACCAAGCCGTACTTTGTGCCATTGGCGATGCGCACCGCGTCGTCTTCGTCCTCAAACGGGATCAACACCTGCACGGGGCCGAAAATCTCATCCTGCGCCAAGGGGTGATCTGGCCCGATGTTTCCCAACAACACCGGGGCCACATAATTGCCGCCCTCCGGCAAGCCATCAGGCAACTGCGCCTTCGCTAAAACCTGCTCGGCGCTTGCCTGTTCCAGAAACCCCTCCACAATCGCCTTCTGCCGGGCCGAGACCAACGGACCCACCCGGGCGTCCTCCCCCGCGGGCGCGATGGTTAGCGCGGCAATTTCCTCGGCCATGCGGGCGGCCAACTCATCGTGGATATCCCGTTGCACAAGGATACGAGATCCCGCCGAACAGGTCTGCCCCGCGTTCTGGATGCCTGCGTTCACCAGGAACGGCAGCGCCTTGTCCAAATCAGCGTCATTAAACACGATCTGAGGCGACTTGCCCCCCAACTCCAACGTCACCGGCACGATGTTTTCGGCGGCGGCGATCTGTACGCGTCGCCCGGTGGCCACGGACCCGGTAAACGACAGATGCCGGACGCCCGGATGAGCCGTCAGCGCCGCGCCGGCCTCTGCCCCCAATCCCGGAACCACGTTCAACGCGCCCGCTGGCAGCCCGGCTTGGCGGGCCAGATCGGCGAAGGCCAGCGCGGTCAAACAGGCCTCTTCCGCTGGTTTCAACACGCAAGCGTTGCCCGTGGCCAGCGCTGCACCGATGGAGCGGCCGATGATCTGCATCGGGTAGTTCCACGGGATGATATGGCCCGTCACGCCATGGGGTTCACGCAGGGTGTAGACGGTGAAGCCTTGCTGGAACGGGATCGTTTCCCCTGTCAGCTTGTCGGCTGCACCGCCGTAGAATTCACAGTAGCGCGCCAGCGCGGTCACGTCGCCTCTCGCTTGGGTCAGGGGCTTGCCGACATCGGCGGATTCCATCTGGGCTAGAGCCTCGGCATTGTCCAACACCAACGCGCTCAGGCGGAGCAGGATGCGACCCCGCTCTGCGGCGGTCATCGCGCCCCAGTCGCCTTCCAGCGCCGCCGTCGCGGCTTTCACGGCGGCGTCTACGTCGGCTCCTCCACCGCGCGCAATACGCGCGATCTCCTCGCCGTTCGACGGATTCACCACAGGCAGGGTGTCGCCGCTGGCACAGGGACGCCATTGGCCGTCGATGAACAAAAGAGAGGGGTCAAACCAAGGTGTCATAGGGGCCTCCGGGGAGTTTAGGTGCGGCGTTCAGAAGGGTCTGCGTGTAGGTATGTTGCGGGTTGGTGAAGACGGCTTGCGTGTCTCCCTGTTCCACGATCTGGCCCTTTTGCATCACCAAAACGCGGTCTGTGATGGAGCGAACAACCGTCAAATCGTGAGAGATAAACAGATAGCTTAGCCCGAAATCCCCCTGCAAATCCGCCAACAGATCAAGGATTTGCGCCCGCACCGACACGTCCAACGCGCTGACGGCTTCATCTAGCACCAAAAGTTTGGGCTTGGTTATCAACGCGCGGGCAATGGCGATGCGCTGGCGCTGCCCGCCCGAGAATTCGTGGGGGTATTTCAGGGCATCATCGGGCGACAGGCGCACGGCCTCCAGCGCTTCTGCCACGGCGGGGCCGGGGTCGGGCTTGGTGTCGAGCAGGTGGAACGGTTCTGTCACGATGCGGTCCACACGCCAGCGTGGGTTGAAGCTGCCGTAGGGGTCTTGGAACACGACCTGCACATCGGCCCGTAGCGCGCGCGGCATCTGCGGGCTGACGCCGTGGCCGTTCAGGGTAATGCTGCCCGAACTCACCGGATCAAGGCCAAGGATCGCGCGGGTCAGGGTAGATTTCCCGCAACCGCTTTCGCCCACCAACCCAAGGCTTTCGCCCCGTTGCAGATCGAAGGAGACCCCATCGACAGCGCGCACGGGCGGACCTCGGTGGAAGCCCTGGCGGGGGCCGGGGTAGTGGCGGTGCACATCGCGCAGGGACAAGATCGCATCGGGCAGGGCCTCTGCCGCGCGGTCGGGCTGATGCGAGGATGCCGCGAACAGCGCCCGTGTGTAGGGATGGGTTTGGTCGCGCAAGACCTGCGCCGTTGGCCCTTGCTCCACAATTTGGCCGCTTTGCATCACCGCGATGCGGTCGGCCATGTCGGACACCACGGCCAGATCATGGGTAATCAGCAGCAGCGACATGCCTTCTTCGGCGACCAGTTCCTTCAACAGGTCAAGGATTTGCGCCTGTGTCGTGACATCCAGCGCCGTCGTGGGCTCATCCGCGATAAGCAGGCGCGGATGCAGGGCGATGGCGCTGGCGATGCAGACGCGCTGCCGCTGGCCGCCGGAAAGCTCGTGGGGGAAACGGTCCAGCGCAATGTGGGACAAGCCCACACGATCCAGCCTGTCTCTCGCAATCTCTCGGGCCTTGGCGCGGGTGGTGTCGGTGTGGATCAACAGCGTTTCGGCCACTTGGTCGCCAATGGTTTGCACCGGGTTCAGGGCGGTCATCGGCTCTTGAAAAATCATCGCGATGTCGTTGCCGCGCAGGCCTTGCAAGGCGTGTTCGTCCAGCGCCAGCAGGTCCACCCCGTCCAGCAATGCACGGCCCCTTGTCTCGGCGCGGCGGGGCAACAGACCCATCATCGCCAGCGCCGTCATCGACTTGCCCGAGCCGCTTTCGCCCACCAGACCGAAAATCTCTTTCGGGCGGATCGACAGGCTCACGTCGTCCAGGATCGCCTTGCGCCCGATGCTGAGAGACAGCCCTTCAACCTCAATCATCCTCGAGCCCTCCGCAGGCGCGGATCAAGGGCATCGCGTAGCCCGTCGCCCATCAGGTTGAGGCCAAGCACCAGAAGCACGATCGACAGGCCCGGCAGAAACGCCAGATGCGCGTGGGAATAAACCATCGTCTGCGCGTCGGCCAACATCTTGCCAAGGGACGCCGTGGGCGGCTGCGCCCCAAGGCCCACGTAGGACAGGCCCGCCTCGGCCAGAATGCCGAGAGAGAACTGGATCGTGGCCTGCACGATCAACAGGTTCGCGATGTTGGGCAGAATGTGTTCGAAGCTGATCCGTGTGGGGGATTTGCCAGCGGTGCGGGCGGCGAGGATGTACTCGAGTGTCCAGATCGGCAGCGCCCCGCCGCGGGCGACACGGGCGAAAACGGGGATGTTGAAGATACCAATGGCCAGGATCGCATTGGTGGCCGAAGGGCCGTAGACGGCGGTAATCAGGATCGCGATCACAAGGGACGGGAAGGCAAAAATCAGGTCGTTGCCCCGCATGATGACCTCGTCCAGCAGGGACCCTTTGGTCGCCGCCGCCGCCAGCCCCAAGGGCACGCCCAAACCCACGCCGATGCCCACGGCGACCAGCGCCACAGCGATCGAGGTCTGGGTGCCCTCCATCAGCATCGACACAAGGTCGCGGCCAAACTGATCGGTCCCGAACCAATGGGCGGCAGAGGCCGGTTGCAAGCGGTCCGCGATGGAGAGACTGGCCGTGTCGTAGGGTGTCCAGACCAACGACAGCAGCGCCAAGGCAAGGAAAAAGCCCGATATGAGCGTGCCGAAAACAAGGGCAGGGGGCAGGTGTTTCATGTGCGGCGAAGCCTCGGGTCCACGATGGCGTAGGCGATGTCCACAAGGAAGGTCACCACGATCACCGCGAAGACAAGCAGCATGGTGACGCTTTCCACCACGATCAAATCCCTCTGGGTGATGCCTTGGAAAATCAACCGCCCAAGGCCGGGCAGGTAGAAGACGTTTTCGATAATGATCGCGCCCGCCAGTAGGAAGCTGAACTGCAATCCGATGATGGTCAGCACCGGGATCAGCGCGTTGCGCAATGCGTGGCGCAGGATTGCTTGGCGCGGTGACAGACCCTTGGCGCGGGCGGTGCGGATGTAATCTTGGTCCAACGTCTCGATCAGGGCCGAGCGCATGACCCGCGCCAGGATAGCCGCTTGCGGTAGGGCCAAGGCGATGGCGGGCAGGGTAAGGGACCGCAGCGCGGCCCCCGGATCATCCCAGCCGCCAAACCCGCCCGAGGGGAACCACTGCCGCTTCACCGCGAACAGCAACACAAGGAACATGGCGAACCAGAAGTTCGGCACCGCAATGCCCAATTGCGTCACGCCCATGGTCAGATAATCGCCGATGCGGCCCCTGTTTGCGGCGGCCAGAACGCCCACGGGCACGGCGATCAACGTCGAGAGGATCAGCGCTAGAACCGCCAAGGGAACCGAGATCCAGATCCGGTCTGCAATCAGCTCGGCCACCGGCACGCGGTAATTGTACGACGTGCCGAAATCCCCCGTGACCATGCCGGTCACCCACGACAGGTAGCGTGTGGCCAAACTGCCCTCTAACCCCAATTCGGCCCGCAGGTTGGTTATGGCCTCTTCGGTGGCGTTCAGGCCCAACATATAGGCGGCGGGGTCGCCGGGGATCACCTCCACCACCGCGAAAATCGCGAAGCTGGCGACGATCAGGCTCAGGCTCAGGGACAGGGCACGGAAGAGGAGATAGCGGCTCATGCAGGCGACGTTACGGCGGTCGCGCGCAATGGGCCAGAGGGCTTGGTTAACCTTGCGCCGATCAGGGCACCTGACACGGCGTTAACCATTGGGGCGGCAATTGGCCCTCAGCGTCATATTGACGGCTGATTTATCGGGCTATCTTGCCCTGTATACTTCTATGTCCCTCCGATTTCGGTGCAAAAACCATGC
The DNA here is from genome assembly GCA_025141835.1 of Rhodobacteraceae bacterium M385. Lineage (NCBI taxonomy): Bacteria > Pseudomonadati > Pseudomonadota > Alphaproteobacteria > Rhodobacterales > Paracoccaceae > Rhodobacteraceae bacterium M385. The sequence goes on from CP081102.1 coordinate 708,324, forward strand.
CAACGCTCGTCATTTATGAGATTAATACCGACCCGCTCGGATCGTCCAACGTGACCGTTCTTAACGAGTATGTCGTTGATGTTATTGACGATGATGCGCTTCTGGAAGATCCCGATGGCAACGGTCCACAGCTCGATGTCAGCGGCATTCCCGGCTTTAACGGCGATTCGACCAATTTCCAGACGTTCGAGGCTTATACCGGTACGCTCGCCGGAAACCCGGTGAGTTTCACGCTGCTGCAATATTCCAGCCCGGTGCTGATTGTGGCCACTCAGGGCACATTTGACGTGGGCGACACGATCACCGGGACGAACAACAACATCGTTAACGCCCCCGCCAGCGCCTATGCGACGCTGCCCGATTTCGTCTGTTTCGTCGCCGGATCGCAGGTGGAAACGCCCCGTGGCCCTCGGGCAATTGAAACGCTATCGCCCGGCGATATGGTGCTGACAGCGCAGGGCTATGCCAAGCCCATCCGCTGGATCGGTCGGCGCAAGATCAGCGCGGCAGAGCTGGCGCGGAACCCGCATCTCGCCCCTGTGGCGATTGCGCCCGATGCCATCGCGCCCGGTGTGCCTTCGGCCCCGGTGCAAGTGTCGCCGCAACACCGCATCGCTTTAGGCACCGGCAAAAGCCATGTCGCGTTGGATGACGCTGCGGTGCTTGTGCCTGCGCAATGGTTAACGCAGCGCCCCGGTATTTCCCTCGGCAACGCCGAGCACGGGGTGGATTACGTGCATATCTTACTGGACCACCACGAAGTGGTGAATGTCGCGGGCCTGTGGTCCGAGACCTTGTTTCTGGGCGACACGATGCTTGACGCGCTTTGTCCCGCTGCCCGCGATGAGATCGCGCAGATATTCCCGGATCTGGGCCAAGGACCTCAACGGACCGAGGAAACCTGCCTGCGCGTCGCCACCAAGCAAGAGGCCTGCGTTGCCCTGCATGATTTCTGCGCCTTTGATACCGACCTTGTCACCGGTTCCCTGCCAATGACGGGGTAGGCGGCGCGCCACTCGCAAAGCCCTTGCCAGAATGCCAATCCCCCGGTTACATCTGCCCTACGGCTGAAGCGATGGCGTCGCTTTCTTTGGCCAAACTGCCCTGAACGCCGGGGCCTTCTGTCAAAGGAGGGTCCGCGATGCAGCGCCCCCAATTTTACGAGATGCACAACGGCCAGAAGGCGGCTTTGCCCTTCGATCTGTCCGAGTATGACGCCCGCCTGCGCGGTCTTCGCGCGATCATGGCGGCGCAAGGCGTGTCGGTTGCGGTCCTGACCTCGATGCACAACATCGCCTATTATTCGGGGTTCCTTTATTGCGCGTTCGGGCGGCCTTATGGGCTGGTGGTCACCGCCGAGCGAAGCGTTGTCATCAGCGCGGGCATCGACGCGGGCCAACCGTGGCGGCGCTGCGCCCATGAGGCGCTGACCTATACGGATTGGGAGCGGAACAACTACTGGCGCACCATCCGCCATGTGGCGGGTGAGGGCGCGCGTGTGGGGTTTGAGGGGGACCATATCTCGGTCGCGCAACATGGGCTGTTGAGCGCATTTCTGAAGCCCGCCGCCTTGGTCGATATCGCGCCCGCCACCATGGTGCAGCGGATGATGAAATCCGACGCCGAACGCGCCTTGATCCGTGCAGGCGCGGCCACGGCAGATGTGGGCGGCTACGCGATCCGCGATGCGGTCCGGGCCGGGGCGCGGGAAATCGACATCGCCATGGCAGGGCGCGACGCGATGGAAGCGCACATCGCCGCAGAATTCCCCGATGCCGAATACCGCGACACTTGGGTTTGGTTCCAATCGGGGCTGAACACCGACGGCGCCCACAACCCGGTGACCGCGCGGGCCTTGGGGCGGGGGGATATCCTGTCGCTCAACACCTTCCCGATGATCTCGGGCTACTACACGGCGCTGGAGCGCACGATGTTTGTCGAAACCGTAGATGCGGCCTCCCTGCGCATATGGGAGACCAACGTCGCGGCCCATGAGTTGGGGATTTCCCTGATTAAACCGGGCGCAAGCTGTGCCGAGATCACCGCCGGGGTGAATGAGTTCTTCGCCGAGGAAGACCTGCTGCAATACCGCAGTTTCGGCTACGGCCATTCGTTCGGGGTACTGTCCCATTACTACGGGCGCGAGGCGGGGCTGGAGCTGCGCGAAGATATCGACACGGTGCTGGAACCCGGCATGGTCATTTCGATGGAGCCGATGGTGACGATCCCCGAAGGCCAGCCCGGCGCAGGTGGTTACCGTGAACATGACATCCTGATCGTGACCGAGGACGGGGCCGAAAACATCACTGGCTACCCCTATGGGCCAGAGTTCAACGTGGTCGGGTAAGGGGTGATGCCGCCGACCCCCGCCCGCGTCGTGTCGTGTTGCGGGCTGGGGGTGGGGGCAGGGCGATCTAGTCTACGTCCAGCGTTACGCCGTCGGTGTCGATCCCGTCAGCCATTTCGCTCTCCACGACGTAGACATTGCCCTCTCCGCTGCCGTCTTGCACGGCCTCTACCCCAAGGTCGCCGCCGTCATTTCCGGCGGTGGCCGAGCTGATCAGCGTCATCATCAGATCGCCCGCGTCGTCTTCCTCAGCCACGATGCCCACACCGCCGTTGGACGAGGCCTCGACCGCCGTTGCCGTCACATAGACGCTGCCCGGCCCTTCCTCGGACAGCTTGATTGCGTCGTCGATATTGCCGTTGCCGATGATGCCGGTGAAGACCACGTCGATGTCGCCCGGGCCTTGTTCGTCGAAGTCATAACCCTCATCGAAATTGCCAAGCATTTGCCCGATGGACAATGTCGCGATGATGCTGCCGGGACCGGCTTCATCGATGTCAAAGCCATCGTCTACGTCGATGGAGTATTCATATTCCTCCACACTGCCGCCTTCATAGGTTTCGACCTCCAGCTCAAAACAGCCCATGTCTGGCGTGTCGTCAGAAGGCTGGGGCAGGTCTCCTACGATGATCTCGAATTCTTCAAATTCGCCCTCGGGTTCGGCGGGCAGGAATGAGGCCAGCACGGCGGGGTCGCAGTAGCTGCCGTTCTCGATAAAATTGGCCCGGATCAGGTCCACGATCACGTCGCCCGCTTGGCCCTCGTCCAACTCGAACCCGTCGGCGCCCACCCCTGTCGCAACAAGGTTCACCCCGGTCAGGTCAATGCTTCCCGGTCCGCGTTCGTCCACACGCAAGCCGTCGGCGTCAAAGCTGCCTTGCCCCACGTCCGAGATATGCACCCGGTTCAGCTCCAACTGGATCGACGCGGCAGAGCCTTCACCCGTCCCGCCATCGCCGCTGCCGCAATCGTCGGCCAAGGTGCAATCGGATACGTGGATGCCGTGGCCTGCCACGCCCGACACGGCCACATTCGTCAGCACAAGACTCACCACGCCTTCCGCGTCCTCGGCGACGTCTAGAAAGATGCCTTTTCCGGGTGTCTCTGCGGTGCTTTGGTTGGCAAGGGAATAGCCGCCCGGTCCGGTGAAGCGCGTGGCGATGATCGCCAAGACCTGCGGGCCGATGGCCGACAGAAGCGTCACGTCATTGTCGGACGCGATGGTCACGCCGTTGCCCATGATGACCAGCGGAGAGGTGCCCTCATACCGCAAACCGACTTCCGTGGTGATCGTGCCGTCGGCTTGGGTGACGTAGATCACCGTCCGCTCGTCCGATGCTGCCGCCGCGTCCAGGGCTTCCTGCAAAGAGCCGGGGCCGGTGGGGTAGAAGTTCGTCACCATCAGCGTTTCGGCCAGGGCGGGGGAGGTCAGGCAGAGGGCGAGGGCGGCGCTGGAAAAAAGGTTAAGGGGCAGCGACATGGAAAATCCTTGGGTGAAATAACATCGCGCCCGCAGGGCGCGTGGGCGCCGAAGGGCCGAAGGGCCGCAGGCGCAATCAGCGAAGCGCAACGGGGGGCGTCAGCCCCCCGCTACAATGGCGTTTTTCAACGGCTGGTTACTCGCTCCAGCTGACGCCGGTCACGTCAATCGCCTGGGTGGGCGAGTTCGCCCAAAGGCCCACGATATTGGCATTGGCGACACCGGTTTTGGGCAGTTGGAACAGATAGGCGTTCACGTAATCATCCGCGATCATCTGCTGCGCGGCTTGGTTAATGCGCGTGCGCTCCGCCGGGTCCGTGGTGACGGAAAGCTCCTCCATCAGGGCTTGGAACTCGGCGTTGTCGTACTGGAAATAGTACTCGGGCCGGGCATAGATGTTGATGTCCGCTGGCTCTGTGTGGCTGATAATCGTCAGGTCAAAGTCGTAGCCCCGGAACACCTGTTCCAACCAACCGGCCCATTCGAGGTTGGTGATTTCCGTTGCAATGCCCACGTCGCGCAATTGGCTGGCGATGATCTCGCCACCACGGCGCGCATAGGCCGGCGGCGGCAACATCAGGCGCAGGGTCAGATCCTCGGCCCCCGCTTCGGCCAGCAGCTCTCGGGCGCGTTCTGGATCAAAGGCCGATTGCCCGGTCAGGTCCACATAGTCAGGATTGTGGGGCGCGAAGTGCGTGCCGATGGGCGTGCCGTAGCCGAACATCGCGCCGTCGATGATGTCCTGGCGGTTGATCGCGTGGGAAATCGCTTGCCGGATCAGCGGGTTAGAAAGAACCTCTCCACCGTTGTTCATGGCAAGAATCGTCTCCCCTTCGGTGGAGCCGACGATGACGTTGAAGCGGGGGTCGGCCTCAAACTGCGCCAGTGTTTCGGGGGCGGGAAAGACCGGGAAGGCATCCAGATCGCCCGCCATCATCGCGGCCATGGCGGCGTTGGGGTCGCTGATGAAGCGGAATGTCACCTCGGTCAGCGCTGGAGCGTCGCCCCAATAGCTGTCGTTGCGGGTCAGCGTGATGCTGTCGCCTTGGCGCCATTCGGTGAAGGAGAACGCGCCGGTGCCGATGGGGTTGGTCGCGTTGGTGTCGGCGCTGGCGGCGTCCACGATCACCGCGTCACCCCATGCCATGTCGAACAGGAACGCGCCGTCTGGCCCGTCGAGCGTGACGGTGACGGTGGTGTCATCCACCGCTTCGGCACTGACGATATTGGCAAAAAGGGCGGCCTGCGCGTTGGTGGAGCCTTCGGCCCGCGCCCGATCGAGAGAGAAGACAACGTCTTCCGCCGTCATCGCCGCGCCGTCATGGAAAGTCACGCCGTCGCGCAGGTGGAACGTGTAGGTGGTGCCATCTTCCGAGATGTCCCAGCTTTCCGCGAGGCCGGGAATAACCGCGCCGTCGGCGGCGAAGCGGGTCAGCCCCTCGAACACGTTGGAGTAGACCACTTCGTCAATCGCGGCAGCCGCGCCGCCTGTGGGGTCCAGCATCGGCGGCTCCAGCTGCATGCCGATGCTAAGGGTGGTTTGTTGCGCCATGGCGGTGCCAGCGGTCAGCGCCAAAACGGCGGCGCTAAGGCCCAAGATCGGGCGAAGGGTGGTTTTCATGATCTCTCTCCCTGAGGTCTGATTTTGCCCTAGTGTGCCGCAGGGAAGCCGGGGAGCCTACTGAAAAGTTAAGGCCTTCTCCGGGTTCCATGTCGCAGGCACCGTCACGCCAAGGGCGGCGAGCCCTTCGACCTGCTGCGCGGTCTCGTGTGCGAAGCGCTCGGCAAGGCCCTTGGGCATCGGGCGCGGCGGAGAGGCGTTAACCACACGGGTCACGATACTGTCGGGCAGATCGAAGGGCACGACGCCCAGAAACCGTTCAATATCCGCGATAAAGGCGCGGGGGGCGTCGGGGATGCGGTCGAACATCGCGATGTGCAGGCATTCCGGCGGCAGCGCAGCGCGCATCCGTTTGATCGCGGCGACGTAATCGCTGTGCTGCAAATAATCGCCGCCGGTGCGGATGTGATCTTCCAGCTGATCGAGGGACCATTGTTCCAACTTCTCACTCGCGCCCTGCATTTTCAGGTGAAAGCGCACATGGCTCCAGAGCCGGTCCATCGGTTCACGCAGGGTGTAGACGATCCGCAGTTTCGCCGTGCGGGCGTGGAGCGCGGCCCACCCCTCGGTGGGCACCAGTGCGTTCATGTTGGAGAAATCCGCCACCCAGGTCGCCGCGCCCCGGTGTTGAAACAGGCCGTTGAACCAAGCGTCATCGACCGGCCCCTTCAGCCAATTCGCCGTCCATTCCACCCGCCGTTGCAGCACCGGAAGGGCAGAGCGTTCGGGATCAAAATGCAAATACCCCTGCGCCCTGCGCATTCGCGATTTGTCCGACAAGATGCCGGGGTTCACATGGCGGGCGTAGAGGTAGTGCACTTCTTTTTCGCGACAGAAGTGGATGTCGGGGTGACGGTTAAGGGCGTCATAAATCCACGTCGTGCCCGCTTTCATAGCGCCCACGCCAAGCAGGAGGTGATCGAAGGTCTTGGGGTCTGTCATCGCGCCGATGATCCGGGGAATTGTTTGAAAAGTGCTTAACGAGGCGGGATCAGGAGCGCCAAAACGGCCATTCTCGGCCCGTGGGTTGTGGATAAGTTGCCGTTTGTCACTGAGCCGTCATCGAAGCCCAAGACGCGGCAAGAGAATCGCCTTAACAATCGTTAACGACACGGTCACTTTGTTGGGGAAAGGGGACGATCCATGCCAAGCCCGAAGGATATTCTGTCGATAGACAGAGCGGACATAGCAACGTTCATCCAGGATCAGGCAGCAGCTAAAAAGCTGACGCCATTGATTAAAAGCCTCAACAAGTTGCTTGAGACGGGTGACGATGCCACCCGAAACATGGCTGCGCAGGCGTTGCGCCACCTGGGCTTTCCTGAATACGCCTAAGGCGGGCTACAACAGCAGCTCGGCCAAGGTCAGCGCCATCACTTTGGCGCTGTCTTCCATATCCTGGACGCCGACCCATTCATCGGGCTGATGCGCGAGATCAAGGATGCCGGGCCCGTAGGCAATGCAGTTCTTCAAGGTGCCGATCCGGTCGATGTGCTTCTGGTCGTAGGTGCCGGGCGAGACAACAAATTCTGCCTGCGTTTCCAACACCTTCGAGATTGCAGCCTCGACCGTTTTGACCACCGGCGCGTCGCGGTCGGTCATGGTGGGGGACACGCTCCAGAGTTCGTTCAGCTCATAATGGAAATCGGGGCGAGACGCCTTGACCCTTTCCAGCACGGCGATGATTTCAGCGCGGACTTCGCCCTCGTTCTCTTCGATCAGATAGCGGCGGTCGATGGTGATCTTGCACCGATCCGGCACACAGGCGGCGGGCAGGCCGGTGTAATCTTCGTCCTGCACAGGCTCTCCGCCGTGGATCGCGTTGATGTTCATGGTCGATTGCTTTGCCCCTTCGGGGACCACGGGCATATCGGTGCGCTTGGTGGCCAGAAGCGGGAACAGGCTCGCCTCCATCTCTGCCAACACGGCGCCCATGTGGCGCACCGCGCAATCGCCAAGGAACGGCATAGAGCCATGGGCGATGCGGCCATGGGTTTCGATCTCGGCCCACCAAACGCCGCGGTGGCCCAGACAGATGCGGTCCTTGTTGAGCGGCTCGGGGATGATGACGTGCTGCACACGCTCGGGCGTGAAATAGCCCTGCTCGGCCAGATAGGCGACGCCGCCGTAGCCGCCGGATTCCTCGTCCGCTGTGGCGCTGATTTCAATCGCGCCGTTGAACTCGGGGTGCGTGGCGATGAAGGCCTCGGCCGCGATGACAGAGGCGGCAAGCCCGCCCTTCATGTCACAGGCACCGCGCCCGTAGATTTTGCCGTCTTCAAGCTCTCCGCCGAAGGGGTCTTTGGTCCAGCCATGGCCCACGGCGACCACATCATGGTGGCTGTTGAAATGGACACAATCGCCCGGCCCTTTGCGCAGGGTCGCGACCATGTTCCAGCGCGGATAGGTGTCACTGTCGGCGACGGCACCATGGGCGCGGATCAGTTCCACCGTAAAGCCTTGGGCGCGCAGGCGATCCCCGAGGTATTCGCAGATATCAAGGTACTGCAACCCCGGAGGGTTCAGGGTGGGGATGCGGATAAGGTCTTGGGTCAGCGCGATAAGCGCGTCCCGGCGGGCCGCAACGGCGGCAAGAAGAGCGGTGTCTGACATGGGGGCAGAGTGGCCCTGTCGCGAGGTAGCCGCAAGCCCTGCCAATTCGGTTTCACCTCGACTATATGTAGAAAAGTGCAGCACGAAGGAGATGTGGGCAATGTTAGGACTGGGACGCACGGCCATTGTGATGCTGGTGGCGCTAAGCGTCGTCTATATCTGCATGTTTTTCTACCTCCGCTCGGGCGCAAGGATGCGGTTGGAGGAAGATTGGGTCCATGAGGGCCGCCCCGGAGACCGGGAGGCATGGATTGATGAGCGTATCGCGGCAAAGGTGTCGCGGATAAGGGTCTGGCTGGTGGTCTGCGTCTATGTCATGCCAGTGATCGGGTTGGTCGCCTTTGTCTGGCTCAGCAACTGAAGGAAGAATGAAGATGCGTTGGGCCCGGATTGTAGTTCTGCTGATCGTTGTGTCGCTGTTGGGGGCGTTCGCCCATTACACGCTGCCCCAGCGCGATATCGTACGGATCGTGGATACGCAGTTGCAGCTGACCGAGATTTCCGGCTGGAGCGCGTGGTTTTATGCGCAGTCCGATAGCGGTGCTGAAGGCACGTCGGTTCAGAGGGATGTAAGGATTATCAGCGCGGTGAGGGCGGATAATTCTCCGATAGATTACCGCAATGAGGATACGGGTCTGTTTGGGTGGCCGCCGTACTTCAAGATCGATAGCCAGGATTTGCAGACCGAAGCCCAGGATTTACGGTCGACCCGGGATGCGCCGATCTGGGTGGCGATCACGCACTATGGGTGGCGGTCAAACATGCTGTCGAGCTATCCAAACGCGATTTCGATCCGGCCCGTGGAAGGCCCCGATGTGCAGCTGTTCCCGTGGTTGAACATCGCGATTTTGGCGTTTCTGGCCGTGGCGTTGTTCATGATCTGGCGGATTTGGGAGCGGTTTGAGGACCGCGTGCTTGTGCCCGCCCGGGATGGGGCAGCGGTGCGGTGGGCCAAGTTGAAGGACCGTATTGCGGGGCGGTGAGTTGGGTTTGAGGGCGTCTGATTTACAGGCGTTGCGGTGGCCGAGGGTTTGGGATTGAGTTGTATTGGCCAAGATGAAGGGGGGAGCGGTGCGCTTCCCCCTTTCTTGTTGCGGGATCATTCGCCGTAGGGAATCCAGATTGTTTTGGTTTCCGTGGCGGCTTCGAGCACGGGGCGCAGGTTGGGAGAGGTCCAGTCGGGATTGCCGGAGGTATTGATCCAAGTGCGTTTGAGGTTGCTGGCTGAGGCCGCTTGGAGGGCAACGGGATCGGTATGGGGGGAGAAGGACCAGAGGCTGTCGATCTCCATATGGCTGGCGAGGGTGGGCGCGAGATCGGCGTGGGGGCCGGTTACGATGTTCACCACGCCTGCGGGCACGTCTGAGGTGTCGAGCACCTGGTAGAGGTCTGTGACGACCAGAGGCGCGGCCTGAGACGGGGCCAGCACGATACGGTTGCCCATCGCCAGAGCACCTGCGAGGAGCGTCGTAGACGCGAGGAGGGGGGCGTCGTCGGGCGCGAAAGCGCCGATGATGCCGACCGGTTCTTTCATCGCAAGCGCCACGCCCCGAAGGGGTACGCCTTTGGCGGTGCCGTCGAATTTGTCGGCCCAAGCGGCTGCGGTGAAGAGCGTAGAGATCGCCTGGTCCACCTCGGTTGCGGCTTTGCCTTGGGGCGTGCCGAGGGAATCGGCGATGCGGGTGGCGAATTCCCCGGACCGCGCCGAGAGGTTTTCGGCGAGAAAGTAGAGGATTTGCGCCCGAAGGTGGCCGGTTGACTTGCCCCATTTTGCCGCGCCACGGGCGGCCTCGACCGCGTTGCGGATATCCTTCCGGCTGCCGCGACCCGTGTGTCCCAGAAGCGTGCCTTTGCGCGAATAATGCGCTTGGCTATAGCCGCTATCGGGGCGCGCTTGCTTGCCGCCGACGTACATTTTCGCGGTCCGGTCTAGGTCTGCGACGGCGGGTGTTGTGGGGGCTTTGGGCGGGGTAAGCGCCTTGGCGGGCGTGGTTTTCGCGTTGGGCTTTAGGTAGGCACCAAGCCCTTCCCATCCGCCCTCGCGCCCAAAGCCGCTTTCGCGCAGGCCGCCGAATGGGGCGGCTGCGTCGAACAGGTTCGTGGCGTTCACCCAGACCACGCCCGCCACCAGCTTGGGCGCAATATCGAGGGCGAGGTTCACGTTCTCGGTCCAAAGCGTCGCGGCCAGCCCGTAGCGGGTGTTGTTGGCGACCTCGATGGCTTCAGCCGGGGTGCGGAACGTGGTGGAGACCAGCACCGGCCCGAAGATTTCCTCCTGCATCAGCGGGGAGGCCGTGTGCAGCCCCGTAATCAGCGTCGGCGGGTAGAAGCAGCCCGTTTCAGGCATGTCGATGGGGGCGTGGTGGATATCCCCATCAGAGGCCGCGACCAGACGGGTGATCGTGTCGTGCTGCACCGGGTCCACGATGGCGCCCACGTCGATGCATTTATCCATCGGGTCGCCCATGCGCAGCTTGGCCATGCGCGCCTTCAGGCGTTTGTGGAAATCGTCGGCGATGTTTTCCTGTACCAATAGGCGTGATCCGGCACAGCAGACCTGGCCCTGGTTGAACCAGATCGCATCCACCAAGCCTTCGATGGCGCTGTCGATATCGGCGTCGTCGAATACGATGTAGGGGGACTTTCCGCCCAATTCCAACGTCAGGTGTTTGCCGCTTCCGGCGGTCTGCTCTCGGATGCGGCGGCCCACTTCCGTTGACCCGGTGAAGGCAATTTTATCGACATCGGCAGCCACCAGGGCCGCGCCGGTTTCGCCATCGCCGGTGATGATATTAACCACGCCGGGAGGCACGCCGGCCTCGGTGCAGATCTCAGCGAATACCATGGCAGAGAGTGAGGTATATTCCGCCGGTTTCAGCACCACCGTGTTGCCCGCCGCCAGGGCGGGCGCGATCTTCCAGGCCAGCATCAACAGGGGGAAGTTCCAGGGGATGATCTGGCCGCAGACCCCAAGGGCGCTGTGATCGGGCATTTCGGTCGGCAGCAGTTGGGCAAGGCCCGCGTGGTAGTAGAAATGCCGCGTCGCCAAGGGCACGTCGATGTCACGGCTTTCGCGGATCGGCTTGCCGTTGTCGAGGGTCTCCATCGTGGCCAACAGGCGCGAATGTTTCTGCATCAACCGGGCAATGGCATAGAGCACACGCGCCCGTTTCCCGGCGTCCTTGGCCCAAGCGGGCTGCGCCTTGCGAGCGGCTTTGACGGCTTGCGCGACCTCGTCTGCGGTGCCCTTGGTCACGCCCGCCAATTTCTCCCCGGTGGCGGGATTGTTAGAGGCGAAATCATCGCGCAACGGGCCCCATGTGCCGTTGATGAAATGGCCCGCGATGCCGCCTCGCGCCTCTAGCCAAGCAAGCGCCTCGGCGCTGCTCTCGGGGGCGGGGCCGTAGTCCATGGTCTCGAAAATAGTGGCGGTGGTCATGGGTTATCCCCCAAGGAAAATGTAGGCCGTGATGGAGGCCGCACTGGCGGCACAAGCGGCGATGATGGTGGGCCTTGCGCGATCCGAGGCAGCGGCGAGCGGGCGCAGCTCGTCCGGCATATCGGTGCGGTTGGCTTTGTTGCGATAGTTTTGCTGGAAGTCTCGGGCCTGTTCGGGCGTCAACTTGCCCGCTTCCTCGCGCAAGGGGCGGCTCACGCGCAGCGCCAGCCAGAACGAAAGACCGACGAGAAGAACCAGCAAGATGAGGTTGAGGTCTAGGGGCATCCTTAGCCGATCCCGTGCCTGTAGCCCGCCGAATAAGCGCCTGTGGCATGGTGCTCCAACTGCCGTTCAATGTCCCCCAGAAGCGAGGAGGCGCCAAAGCGGAACAGGTCGGGCTGCAACCAACGATCGCCCAATTCCTCTTTCATCAGCGACAGATACACCAACGAGTCCTTCGCCTTGCTGATCCCGCCTGCGGGCTTGTAGCCCACCTTGAATCCGGTTCTCGCCTCGTATTCGCGGATCGCGCGGATCATGGTTAACGAAACCGGTAGGGTCGCATTAACGCTTTCTTTGCCAGTTGATGTCTTGATGAAATCCGCGCCCGCCATCATGCAGATCAGGCTCGCGCGGGCGACATTGCGCAGCGTCCCCAACTCTCCGGTGGCAAGGATGGCCTTCACGTGGGCCTCGCCGCAAGCGGCGCGGAACGCGCGCATCTCGTCATAAAGCGCCTGCCAATTCCCGGTCAGAACGTGGCGGCGCGATATGACGATGTCGATCTCTTTGGCGCCCGCCTTCACGCTTTCCTCAATCTCCGCCACGCGCAGATGAAACGGCGACAGACCCGCCGGAAAGCCCGTGGATACGGCGGCCACCGGGATGCCGCTGCCCTCCAGCGCCTCTACCGCGACCTCAATCATATCATGGTAAACACAGACCGCGCCCGTCGTGATCGCAGGCAATCCCAAGGCGTCCAGGATATCAGCCCTCACCGGTTGCCGCGCCTTGGCGCAAAGCCGTCGCACGCGCCCCGCCGTGTCATCGCCCGACAGGGTCGTCAGGTCGATCAACGTCACTGCTTTCGCCAGCCATGCCGCCTGATAGGCCTTCTTGACCGACCGCCGCCCCGGCAACGTCGCCGCGCGCCGTTCAATGGCCGAGGTATTGGCCTGCACGCGCGCCACCCAATCCATGTCCAGTTCCATCCCCTCATTGCGGGGAAGATGCACCTGAGGCAGCTGGTCGCGCTGCGCGGTGGCAGCTTCAATCGTGGTGGTTTGGGTCATGGGCATCCAGGGATTCCGAGTGTTTCCTGACCGTCCCACGGGTCGGGCAAAAAGGCAAGGTTGACCAAACGGTCAAAAAGCTCCCCGACGCCCCATTCCCGCTTGCCTCTCGCGCCGCCCTCTCCACCGAAACGCGCCCTCCTGCTTCACCTTTTTACAAATATCGAAACACCCGGTTTCAGCCCTCGGGACGTGACAGAGGCATGCAAGCGCGGTAACAGGCGCCAAACCCGGAGGAAGCCCCATGCCACTTGCCAAGTCGTTTGATCGTTCCATCAAGATCGCCCCGTCGATCCTCGCCGCTGATTTCGCCAATTTCGGAGCCGAAGTGCAGGCCGTGGAGGCTCAGGGCGCGGATTGGATTCATATTGATGTGATGGACGGCCATTTCGTTCCCAACCTCACCTTCGGCCCGCCGATGGTGAAGGCCCTGCGCAAGCATGTGACCACGGTGATGGATGTGCATCTGATGATCTCTCCGGTGGATGCCTATATCGACGCCTACGCCGATGCCGGCGCCGACATCCTGACCGCCCATGTCGAGGCAGGCCCCCACATTCACCGCACCCTGCAAGCCATTCGCGGCGCGGGGATGAAGGCGGGCGTGGCGCTGAACCCCGGCACCCCGGCCAGCTCGGTCGCCCATGTGCTCGACCTGTGCGATCTGATCTGCGTGATGACCGTGAACCCCGGTTTCGGCGGGCAATCTTACATCGACATGGCCGACAAAATCGCCGAGCTGCGCCGGATGATCGGCGACCGCGAAGTGCATATCGAAATCGACGGCGGCGTTGACGTAAACACCGCCCCCCTCGTGGCGGCCGCGGGCGCAGACGCTTTGGTCGCGGGTTCCGCCGTGTTCCGTGGCGGCTCGGTGGAAAACCCCGCCCCCTACGGCGACAATATCCGCGCCATCCGTGCGGCAGCCGAGGCAGCGGCATAGGTATTAGCGGCAGGATTTACCGAGAGGCCTTCGCCCGTTCGCGGGCGTCGAATTGCTCCCACACGTGCATCCGCCCCTTTTGACGCGCGTCCGCAAGCCAAAGCTTCTTGCGGGCGTCGGGTGTTTCCATCGCCCGGTAAATGCCGCCGGAGTATTTCGGCCAATCCAGCGCGAGCCCCTGCTTCACCAGTTCTGCCGACAAATCCCGCCCGTCACTCAGGGTGCATTTGGCGACAACACGGCCATATTCGTCGGTGTCGGTGATCTCGGCTGTAACGATTTCATTTTTGCACAATTCAAACATCGCCCATTTGGCGCGTTTGCCGAAGGGGTGGTTCATTTCCGGCGCGTCGATTCCAAAGAGCCTGATCTGCTTTTTCTTGATTTTAATCGTATCGCCATCCACGACATAGGCCTTGCCAGAGACGCACTGACCTTGGGGGGCTGGCCGTGATGTTTCAGCAGAATAGGGCGCGGGCGGCGGGGCTGAGACCCGCCGTTGCGGCGCTGGAGGTCTCGGGGTGGACTGGCGTTTTGGGGGCGGTTGCCAGTGTGGGTCGTCGTTAATCAGATCATCATCATGTCGATGTGACCTGATCCATCTGAAGAAAACGAATAGGCCCCCGAGAAAGAGGAGCAGAAACAGGAAATCCATAAAATATCCAATTGAAATTTGGAGATTTAAAGGAACCTCAGGTTATCTGCCTAGTCAAGAGTGGCGGCGCCGCCGAAGGGCGGAGCGGTGGGTGAACCGGGGTGGTTAGGCCCGGTTGCCAAGGGGGTGTTGCCCCCCATGCGAGTGCTCTGAATTGGCCGCCTGTCCTGCACCCGTTTTCCCACAATCCCGTGCCTTTCGGCGTCTTGAGGGCGTGGGCGTCAGGGTGGTCTGAGGAAAGGCGCAAACCGTCCGTGAGTGATGCATCGGGGAAGTTTGTCCTCTGGTTGGGTTAAAGATTGATTAAAGCTGTCCGTAGAACTTTCCCGGCAGGTTTTCCATTGTGCTGCCCTCTCAATTCCCCTGTAATCAGGGCTGCCGCGATGCCCCGCGAAATTGAAGGAATCCGCCATGCACGCCCTTGTCACCCAAGACCATATTGATGCCTATCAGCGCGACGGCGTGGTGCTGGTGAAGGGGCTTTTTGCCGATCATGTCGACGCGATCCGCGCGGGCATTGAACGCAACATGGCAGAGCCCGGCCCCTATGCGGCCGAGAACCTGAAGGCGGACGAAGGCGGGCGCTTTTTCGATGATTACTGCAATTGGACCCGCATCGCGGAATTTGAGGAGGTCATTCGCACCTCTCCCGCTGCCGAAGTCGCCGCTGACCTGATGGGATCTTCCCGCGTGCAGGTGTTCCACGATCATGTGTTGGTGAAAGAGCCGGGCACCTCCAAGCCTACGCCCTGGCACCAGGACGGTCCGTACTACTTTGTCGAAGGCATCCAGAACGTCAGCTTCTGGTCGCCAATGGATGCGGTGACGGGGGCCAGCTTGCGCTGCGTGGCAGGAAGCCATGCTTGGGAAAAACAAGTGTTGCCAACACGTTGGTTGGCCGAGACGAGCTTTTATCCCAATGAAGACGACTATATGCCCGTGCCGGACCCCGACGCGGAAGGCATGGATATTCGCGAATGGGAAATGGAACCCGGCGACGCGGTGGCGTTCAATTATGGCACCCTGCACGGGGCGCGCGGCAACACCACACAGACGCGGCGCCGCGCGTTTTCGCTGCGCCTTTTGGGGGACGATGCCCGCTATGTGGAACGCCCGGGCCCGACCTCTCCACCGTTTCCCGGCCACGACATGACACCGGGCCAAGTCCTGCGCGAGGATTGGTTCCCGGTAATCTATCAGCGCTAGGCGCGCGGGTTACTCGGCCATCTGCGCGTCAACCTGCGCCTCTTCGTTAATCATCGCCTGAAGCTGCCTGCGGAACCGCAATTGGCCGCCATCGATCGGCAGGTCGATATGGGGAGAGGTCTTGTTGGCCATGCCGATCTGTACCGCATTCAGAACCGCGCGGTCCTCTTCAAAGGCGTGTTGCACGTCCTCGCTCATCATCTGGGACAGCGCGGCATCATCGGGGCGGATATTGCGGAGCTGGAACCAATAGTAGCGGGTTTGACCCTCGGTCGTGGGGGTCATGAAGTTGTAGCTGTCCATGATGAAGGTGTTCTCGTGAAGCGGCCCGTCCGGCCCGCCTGTGCCCGCAGGGGTGAATACCGCGCGGATCAGCGCGTGAGACGGATAGCGCACCTCGTAATGTTGGAGGCGGTCGCAATTGCCCTCAAACTCCACCACCTTCTTATAGAAGGGTGCCGGTTCGTGATCCATCATCCAGCGATGCACGATCACGCCGTCCTCGGTCTTCTTGATCCGCAGGGGCGTGTCCTTGGTGGCGGGGGCGGCAAAGCTGGACTGGTGAACCCACGCCACATGGGTGGGGTCCAGTAGGTTGTCGCACATCAGCAGATAGTTGCAGTCCAGCTCCATCGCGGCGCCGCGGTTGATGCCCCAATCAGGGTTATCGTAGTTCTCGATCTCGAAGATGTCCGAGGCGTCAGCCAGCGCCGGGTTGCCCATCCAGATCCAGACCAGCCCGTATTTTTCGGCCAGGGGATAGGCGTGGACATTGGCGTTGGACGGAATGCGCCCGGCGCCCGGCGACCAGACGCATTTGCCCGCGCAATCGAACGTCAGCCCGTGGTAGCCGCATTCCACCGTGTCGCCCTTGATCCGCCCCTTGGACAGCGGCAGCTTGCGGTGGGGGCAGGCGTCTTCCAGCGCGACCAATTCGCCGCTTTGAGAGCGGAAGATGCAGATTTTCTCGCCCAGAACCAAGATCTGCTGCAAGTCGTGCGTGACTTCATGATCCCACGCGGCCACGTACCAAGCGTTCCTTAAAAACATGGGGCTACCTTTGTTGGGCTCTGGTCAAAGTATACCCGGCAAGTTCAGCCCGTTTTCGCGGGCACAGTCCAGCGCGATGTCATAGCCCGCGTCGGCGTGGCGCATGACTCCGGTGGCGGGATCGTTCCACAGCACGTTGGCAATGCGGCGGTCGGCGTCCTCGGACCCGTCACAGCAGATCACCATGCCTGAATGCTGCGAAAAGCCCATGCCGACACCGCCGCCGTGGTGCAGGGAAACCCAAGTGGCTCCGCCCGCGACGTTGAGCATGGCGTTCAGGAGCGGCCAATCCGATACGGCGTCCGAGCCGTCTTTCATCGCCTCGGTTTCGCGGTTGGGAGAGGCGACAGAGCCGCTATCAAGGTGGTCGCGGCCGATGACAACGGGGGCGGAGAGTTCGCCGTTACGGACCATCTCGTTGAACGCGAGGCCAAGCTTGTCGCGCAGGCCAAGGCCGACCCAACAGATACGCGCAGGCAGACCTTGGAAGGCGATACGCTCGCGCGCCATATCCAGCCAATTATGCAGGTGCGGGTCGTCGATCAGTTCCTTCACCTTGGCGTCGGTCTTGTAGATATCTTCCGGGTCGCCAGACAGGGCACACCAGCGGAACGGGCCCACGCCCCGGCAGAACAGAGGGCGGATATAGGCGGGGACGAAACCGGGGAAGGCGAAGGCGTTTTCCAGCCCCTCTTCCTGGGCCACCTGTCTGATATTGTTGCCGTAATCCAGCGTTGGCACGCCTTGGTTCCAGAAGTCCACCATGGCGGCGACTTGCACTTTCATCGACGCACGGGCGGCTTTTTCTACCGCTTTCGGGTCGCTCTCCTGCTTCTCGCGCCATTCGGCGACGCTCCAGCCTTGGGGCAGGTAGCCATGCACGGGATCGTGGGCCGAGGTCTGGTCGGTGACCATATCGGGCTTCACACCACGCTTCACCAGCTCGGGGAAGACATCGGCGGCGTTGCCGATGAGGGCGACGGATTTCGCCTCTCCGGCTTTGGTCCAGCGGTCGATCATCGCTAAGGCATCATCGAGAGAGTGGGTTTTTTCGTCAACGTAGCGGGTGCGCAGGCGGAAGTCGGCGCGGGTCTCGTCACATTCCACGGCCAAACAGCACGCGCCCGCCATCACGGCGGCCAAAGGTTGCGCGCCGCCCATGCCGCCAAGCCCGCCGGTCAAAATCCAACGGCCCTTCAGGTTGCCGTCGTAGTGCTGACGGCCTGCCTCCATAAATGTCTCGTAGGTGCCTTGAACGATGCCTTGGGTGCCGATGTAAATCCACGAGCCGGCCGTCATCTGGCCGTACATGGCGAGGCCCTTTTTATCCAACTCGTTGAAGTGGTCCCAATTGGCCCAATGGGGCACGAGGTTGGAGTTCGCAATCAACACACGCGGCGCATCCCTATGGGTGTTGAACACGCCCACGGGCTTGCCCGATTGCACCAGAAGTGTCTGAGTTTCCTCCAGATCTTTCAGGGCTGCGACGATGGCGTCAAAGTCTTCCCACGTTCGCGCAGCGCGTCCGATTCCGCCGTAAACGACCAATTCGTGGGGGTTCTCGGCCACATCGGGATGCAGGTTGTTCATTAGCATCCGCATGGGGGCCTCGGTCAGCCAGGACTTGGCCGTGATCTCGGACCCGGTGGGGGGGAACACGTCGCGCAGGTTGTGGCGTGGGTTGTTCATGAGGGGGCTCCTAGGCTCGGGGCCATGTCGGCCAATGCAGAAAGGATGTTGGCCAAATGCGGGCGCAGGGCGGCGGCTTTGGCGGTGTCGTAGGCCCAAGGCGGCGCCTCGGCTGAAAGATAGGTGGATTGCGCCAGTTCCATCTGGATCGCGTGAACGCCTTGAGCCGGTTGACCGTAGTGGCGCGTGGTCCAGCCGCCTTTGAAACGCCCGTTCAGCACGGTGGGATAGGGCGCGGCGTTGCTGATTGCGACGGTTGCGGCCTCGACCTGCGGGGCGCAGGTGGTGCCCCTATTGGTGCCGATGTTGAGGTCCGGCAGAGTACCGTCAAAAAGGAACGGAATGCCGGAGCGGATAGAGTGGCAGTCATAAAGGATCGCCGCGCCGTGGATGGCCCGCACCCGGTCTAATTCTGCTTTCAAGGCAGCATGATAAGGGGCGTGGAAGGCGGCGCGCCGGGTGTTGATATCGGCGTCAGAGGGCGGCGTTTCCCATATATCCGCGCCGTCGAAATCCGTCAGAGGGACCAGCGTTGTGGTGTTCTGGCCGGGGTAGAGGCTGACGCCCGAGGGGTCGCGATTGGCGTCGATCACATAGCGGTGGAAATTGGCCCGCACGGTTGTGACACCGGGCAGCAGGTCAGCGTAGAGACGGTCGATATGCCAATCGGTGTCGGCCAGTTTGTGACCGTTATCATTCAGCGCGGCGGCGACATCATCGGGCACAAACGTCCCTGTATGGGGCAGCCCCAGAACCAGCGGGCCGTCGCCTCGGGTGACGGTGACGGGGGTCATTGGGCATGGCCTTTCACGAAGCCGGGCAGGGCGACCGATGCGGCGAGGGTGCCTTTGGCGACAAGAGTGCTTGCGGCCTCGATCGACGGGGCCATGTAGCGGTCTTCCGCGATGGCGGGCACTTCGGCACGCAGCACCGACATGGCGGCTTTCAAGGCAGGGCTGGTTTCCAGCGGGGCGCGGAACTCGATCCCTTGGACGCCGCACATCGCCTCGACCCCCAGGATCACATTGAGGTTGCGGTTCATCCGCTCTAGCCGCCGGGCCGCATGGGCGGCCATGGAAACGTGATCCTCTTGGTTGGCTGAGGTCGGCGTGCTGTCGGTGGTGCACGGGTTGGCGAGGTGTTTGTTTTCGCTCATCAAAGCGGCGGTGGTGACTTCGGCAATCATCAGGCCCGAGTTGAGGCCGGGATCAGGTGTCAGGAAGGGCGGCAGGTCGAAGCTGAGCGTTGGGTCCACCATCAGGGCCACCCGGCGCTGCGCAATCGCGCCAATTTCCGACAGGGCCACGGCGATTTGATCGGCGGCGAAACCGACGGGTTCGGCGTGGAAGTTGCCGCCCGACACGATGAGGTCATCTTCTACAAGAACAAGGGGGTTATCCGTGACGGCATTGGCCTCTACCTCAAGCGTACGGCCCGCGAAATGCAGCAGGTCCATCGCCGCGCCCGTCACCTGCGGCTGGCAGCGGATGCAGTAAGGGTCTTGCACGCGGGTATCGCCTTCGCGGTGGCTTTCGCGAATGACAGAGCCCTCCATCAACGCGCGTTGCGCACGGGCGACAGCGATCTGGCCCCGGTGGCCGCGGAGGGTGTGGATCGCGTCCTGCAAGGGCGCGGTAGAGCCCATGATCGCATCGGTGGACAGCGCACAGGTCAGCACGCAAGTCGCCGCGTTGCGCCAAGCGCCCCAAAGGCCCACGAGCGCACAAGCGGTGGAGAATTGGGTGCCGTTAATCAGCGCGAGACCTTCCTTGGGGCCAAGCACGATGGGCTGTAGGCCCGCTTTGGCCAATGCCTCGGCGGCGGGCATCCGGGTGCCGTCGAAAACCGCCTCGCCCGCGCCGATCATCGCGGCGGCCATATGGGCCAGCGGCGCAAGGTCGCCCGAGGCCCCGACGGACCCTTGAGAGGGGATCACCGGGGTCACGCCATGGGCCAGCATGTCTTGCAAGATCTCAACGGTGGTCATCGCCACGCCCGACGCGCCGCGCCCCAGAGAAAGCAGTTTCAACGCCATCATCAGGCGGGTGGTGGGCGTGTCCAGGGCCTCTCCCACGCCGCAGCAATGGGACAGGATCAGGTTGCGTTGCAGGGTCGCCACGTCTTTGGCGGCGATCTTCACGCTGGCCAGTTTGCCGAAGCCTGTGTTGACGCCGTAAACGGCTGTGTCGCCGTTTGCAGCCTTGGCGACAAGTGCCTGAGCGGCCTTGATCCCGGCATGAGAGGACGCCTCCAGAACGACCGGGTGGCCGTCGGCCCAGATGGCGTGCAACTGCTCCAGCGTCGCCGCGCCGGGGGTAAGGGTCAGGGTCATAATGCGCCTTTGAAGATGCGGGAATGGAGGGGGTTGAAGCCGATGCGATAGGCCAGCTCCGCCGGGTGGTTTACGTCCCAGACCGCCAGATCAGCCGGAGCACCGGGGACGATGCGGCCGCGGTCACCTTCGCCAAGGGCGCGGGCGGCGTGGGCGGTCATGCCCAAGAGCGCCTCGAGCGGGGTCATGCGGAACAGGGTGCAGGCCATGTTCATCGCCAGCAAAGGAGAGGTGAGAGGAGAGGAACCGGGGTTGCAATCACTCGCCAGTGCCATCGGCACGCCGTGCTTGCGGAAGGACGCAATGGGCGGGGCTTGGGTTTCGCGTAGGGTGTAGAACGCGCCGGGCAGGACCACGGCGACAGTGCCTGATTTGGCAAGGGCTGCCGCGTCGGCATCGGTGGCGTATTCCAGATGGTCAGCGCTTAGGGCTCTGTAATCCGAGGCTAATTTCGTGCCGCCGATGTGGGAAAGCTGTTCGGCATGGAGCTTCACGGGAAGGCCCAGTTCCGCGGCTAGATCGAAGACTCGCGCGATCTGGGCGGTGTTAAAGGCGATGCCCTCACAGAACCCGTCCACGGCATCCACAAGCCCTTCGGCATGGGCGGCCCGTAGGGCGGGAAGGCAGACTTCGTCGATATAGGCATCGGGGTTACCCGCATATTCAGGCGGCACGGCGTGGGCCCCAAGGAAGCTGGTGCGGACCTCGATCGGGCGCACTTGGGCGATGCGACGGGCCACGCGGAGCAACTTCAGCTCATCATCCTGGGTCAGCCCGTAGCCGGATTTCACCTCGATCAAGGAGACGCCTTCGGCCAGCATCGCATCGACACGGGGCAGGGCGTCGGCCAGCAGGGCATCCTCGGTGGCGTCGCGGGTGGCTTTGACGGTCGAGATGATGCCGCCGCCTGCGCGGGCAACGGCCTCGTAGCTGGCGCCATTGAGGCGAAGTTCGAACTCTGCCGCGCGGTTGCCGCCGAAGACGACATGGGTATGGCAGTCGATCAGCGCGGGGGTCACAAGCCGCCCGCCAAGGTCCGTCTGCGGCCCGTTGAGGTAGGCGGCGGGCACGTTGGCGGCGGGACCAACCCATGCAATCCGGTCGCCATCCAAGGCAACCGCGCCGTCGGCGATCAGGCCGTAATCGGCATCCGCTTGAAGGGTCACGACATGGGCGTTCGTCAGGAGCATTGGGGCGACTCACTTGCAAATATACGTGCTTAATGTTTTTATGTGCATACATAATAATCTGTCAAGCGGAGCGTGCCATGCAGGTGATTTGGGCTGAAACGGCGCTACTGCCCTCGGGCTGGGCGTCAGATGTGCGGGTAGATGTGGACGACGCGGGCCGCATCAGTGCCGTCGAAACAGGCGTGCCCGCAGCGGGGCAGCGGGTGCCGATGTTGCTGCCCGCCCCGGTTAACGTCCACAGTCACGCCTTCCAGCGCGCCATGGCCGGGCTAACAGAGAAACGCGGTCCGAATCCCAGTGACAGTTTCTGGACGTGGCGGCAGCTGATGTTCCGCTTCCTTGACCGCCTGACACCGGATCATATCGAGGCGATTACCGCCTTCGTGCAGATGGAGATGTTGGAGGCGGGATATGCCTGCAACGCAGAGTTCCACTATCTACACCACCAGCCCGGCGGCGTGCCCTATGACACGCTGGCCGAGACCGCACACCGGGTGATTGCCGCGTCCGAGCAGACCGGAATTGGGCTGTGCCTGCTGCCTGTCCTTTACCAATTCGGCGGCTGTGACGGGCGCGACTTGGGGCCGGGGCAGATCCGCTTTGGCAATGATCTGGAGCGATACTCGGCGTTGCTAGAAAACGCGGGGTGTGCGTTGCGGGCGGCGGATGCAACCCTTGGGGCCGCGCCCCATTCCCTGAGGGCCGTGAGCCGGGAAGATTTGGCGCAAGTCGCGCAGTTGTTCCCGCAGGGGCCGATCCACATGCATCTGGCCGAGCAGCGGGCGGAAGTGGCCGAGGTTCAGGCCGCAAGGGGGGCGCGTCCGGTGCAGTGGGCCTTGCAGAATATGGAGATTGACGCCCGGTGGTGTCTGATCCACTGCACGCAGATGACAGCGGCGGAAACGCTTGCCTTGGCACGATCACAGGCCGTGGCCGGTCTCTGCCCGATTACCGAAAGCAGCCTTGGGGACGGCACTTTCGACGGCATCAGATGGGCCAACGCGGGCGGGGCGATGGCCGTGGGGTCGGATAGTAACATCCGCATCGCCCTGGCCGAGGAATTGCGGACGCTGGATTATTCGCAACGTCTGCGCGATGGCACTCGGGCGGCGTTTGCCAGTGCCGATAAGTCCACCGGACGGCGGTTGTTTGATGCGGTGCTAGAGGGCGGCGCACAGGCGACGCAACGCAACGCGGGCAAGCTGGAGGTGGGCGCTTGGGCTGATATGCTGACGCTCGACACCGGGTCCGAGCATCTGTGGGGGCGCAGGGGCGACACTGCGCTGGACGCCTGGATTTTCGCGGGCGATGACAGGCTGGTGCGCGATGTTTGGTCTGCGGGCCGTCACATGGTAACAGGCGGGCAACACCGCCGCCGCGCAGAGATTGTGGCCGCTTACAAACAGACGATTGACGCCTTGAAAGACGCTTTATGAACACCCCTTCGTTCCGAAACTGGCAAAGCGTGCAGGACGAGGCGTTGCGCCGTATTCATGCGCGTGAATGGGCGCCGGGGGAGTTGATCCCGAACGAGGCCGATCTGGCCGAAGAGTTCGGCTGCGCAAGGTCCACCGTGAACCGGGCGCTGAGGGCGCTGGCGGAAAGCGGCATTCTGGATCGCAAGCGCAAGGCGGGCACACGGGTGGCAGCGCAGCCTGCGGCAAGGGCCACCCTGACGATCCCGGTGTTGCGCCACGAGATTGAGGATCGCGGGGAGGTCTACGGCTATCAACTGGCCTACCGGGCGCTGCAAGTGCCCCCGATCAGCGCCAGCGCCGCCATGGGCACGTCTGCGACGCAGCAATTGTTGCATGTGCGCGCCCTGCATCTGGCCAGCGGAACGCCCTATGCCATGGAAGACCGCTGGATCAACACCGAGGTCGCCCCCAAGGCGTTGGATGAGGATTTCAGGGAGATCAGCGCCAACGAATGGCTGTTGCATCATGTGCCTTACACCCACGGCGACATCGCCTTTTCCGCGGTGGCGGCCCCCGATGACGTAGCCGAAGCGCTGCTCTGCGCGGCGGGGGAGGCGGTTTTTGCCATGGACCGGGTGACGTGGGACGGCACCTCGTCGGTCACCAAGGTCCGGTTGTTGTTCGCGCCCGGCTACCAGATGCGCACCGCGTTATAGCGGGCCTGCCCCATTGCCAGTGGCGCTGAGGCGGTTACGGTGCCCCCGACAGGGAACCGGGACGCGCAGGCACGGCGCGAGGCGGCACCCTTGGTCGGCGCAGAAGGGGGCGCTACTGGAATGAACATGACTAAATTCGCGAATGGTTCAGGGGCGATGGCACGGGGGTGTCGGCCATGAAGATTTTGATCGTTCCGACCAAAGAGGCCGCGATTGCGCGGGCGGCGGATATCGTCGCGGCGGAAGTTGCCGCCAAGCCGGATGCGGTTCTGGGCCTTGCAACAGGGGGCACGATGGTGCCGCTTTACGCGGAACTGGCGCGGCGGCACCGGGGGGGAGATTTCTCGATGGCGGGGGTGACCTCGTTCAATCTGGATGAATACGTGGGCCTCGCCCCTGATCATCCGGGATCGTATCACCATTACATGGCCGAGGCGTTGTTTGACCTGACCGACATGCGCAAGGATCACGCGCATCTTCCGCGCGGCGATGCCGCTGACCCCAAGGCAGAAGCACTGGCCTATGAGGCGCGGATTGCCAAGGCGGGCGGCATTGATTTGCAGCTTCTGGGGATCGGGCAGAACGGCCATATCGGCTTCAATGAGCCCACGTCGAGCCTTGGGTCGCGCACAAGGATCAAGACGCTGACCGACAGCACGTTGCGTGCTAACCGCCCCTATTTCGACAGTGACGAAGCGGTGCCGAAATATGCGATCACGATGGGCATCGCCTCGATTCTGGAGGCGCGAACCTGTCTGTTGTTGGCATTGGGTGAGGCCAAGGCGGACGCCGCCGCGGCGATGATCGAGGGGGCGGTGAGCGCCATGTGTCCGGCCTCGGCCCTGCAAATGCACCCGCAAACCACGGTTATTCTGGACGAGGCCGCCGCCAGCAAGTTGAAGTTGATCGAGTATTACCACCACGTTCACCCCGGAGGGCAAGAGAGTGAATACTCCTGACCGGATCTTCGCGCGGCGTCTGTTTGCGGGCGGCGGGGCAGAGCCGCTAAGCAACCAGATGATCGAGGTTGAAGGCGGCCGCGTGACAGCGGTGCGCGGGGCTGACGTGCCGGGTGATGCGCCCGCCTATGATATCGTGGCGCCCGGTTTTCTGGATCTTCAGATCAACGGCGCGGCGGACGTGCAGTTCAACTTTGATCCGACACCTGAGGCCACCGCAAAGATCGCCGAAGGCGCAAGGGTCGGAGGCACAGCGCATATTCTACCGACGTTCATTACCGCTCCCGGCCAAGATTACCGCCAAGCGATTGCAGCGGTGGGCGACGCCTTGGCGGCCAAGGTGCCGGGGGTTTTGGGGCTCCATCTGGAAGGTCCGTTCCTGTCGCCGGAACGCCCCGGCATTCATCCCGCGACGGCCATTCGTCCGATGGTGGAAGAAGACATCAGGGCGGTGGAAGACGCCGCGAAGCGCGGCCCCGTGCTGCTGACCATCGCGCCCGAGTGCCAAGACGCGGGCGTGATCGCACGGTTGGCGAAGGCGGGGGTGCTTGTCTTCGTGGGCCATTCCGCCGCCACCGCCGACCAGATCGAGGCGGCCGAGGCCGAGGGCCTGCAAGGGGCGACGCATCTGTTTAACGCCATGAGCCAGCTAACCGGGCGGGAGCCGGGGGTTGCGGGGGCTGTCATGTTCTCGGGCACGCTATTCGCCGGGATCATCGCCGACGGCCATCACGTGGACTGGCGCAACATCGCCCTTGCGGCCCGCGAAATGCCGGGGCGCTTGTTTCTTGTGACCGACGCGATGCTGACGTTGGCAGGCAAGGCACAGGGGTTCGATCTGTTGGGCAAGGAGATCACCTTGCAGGGCGACCGTTTGACTGACGGGACCGGGCGGTTGGCGGGGGCCCATGTGGATATGGTGACCTGCGTGCGCAACATGGCGGCCCAGGGCGGTGTCACTTTGGCGCAAGCGTTGCACATGGCCAGCGGTATTCCGGCAGCCTCGCTTCGGTTGCAGGGGGAGTTGGGCCGGGTGGAGGCGGGGTTTCGCGCCTCACTCACGTGCATGGACGACGCGCTGGGGGTGCAGGCCGTTATGGTCGACGGAGAGGTTTTCACCCAAGGGTGAGAGTGAAAGAGAAGGGTATAACGCAATGAGCGAGCAGACTTGCATCCTAATCGGGGCGGGCATGGATTGCGGCAAACGACGCCGGGGCTGTGTCATGGGGCCGGATGCCTACCGCACGGCAGGCTTGGCAGAAACGCTGGCTGAGCTGGGCTGGAGGGCCGAGGATCGGGGGAACCTTCCCGGCCCGGTCTGGGTCGACGATGCCCCCAAGGGCGAGGTTCACGCTTTTGCCGAAACCATCGAATGGACGCGCCTTTTGGCCGACGCGGCAGAGGCTGCGATGGCCGATGGTTTCCCGATCTTCATGGGCGGCGATCACGCGCTATCGCTGGGCACCGTGGCGGGTGTTGCGGCCCATGCCGCCAAGCAAGACCGTCCCTTGTTCGTGCTGTGGCTGGACGCGCACCCCGATATCAACACGCCGCAAACCACCGCCTCGGGCAATCTGCACGGCACGCCGATTGCCTATGTCACGGGCCAAGACGGCTTTGCGGGCTTCCCGCCCCTGAAGGCTCCTGTGCCACCGGAGAACGTCTGTTTCATCGGGCTGCGGTCCGTCGATGCGCCGGAACGTGCGTTCATCACCGAAAGCGGCATGACCGCCATCGACATGCGCCAGATTGACGAAAGTGGCATTGCCGCCCCGTTGAAGGATTTCCTTGCCAAGGTGGAGGCAGCGGGGGGCGTGCTTCATGTGTCCCTTGATGTGGATTTCCTTGATCCCTCTATCGCGCCTGCGGTGGGGACGACCGTGCCCGGCGGCGCAACTTTCCGAGAGGCGCATCTGGTGATGGAGATGTTGCACGACAGTGGCCTTGTGACATCCCTTGATCTGGTAGAGCTGAACCCGTTTCTTGATGATCGGGGTCGCACCGCTAACTTGATGGTGGATCTTGCGGCATCGCTGTTTGGACGCCGCGTTTTCGACCGTCGCACCCATAGCCGCGCGTAAGTCGCGAATTTCGCGCTGGTATCTGGGGCGGGTTCGTTCTTGAGTAGGGAAAAGGGGTGTCTTTACGGCATCCAAAGGGGGGCTTGCATGGATTTCGAACTCAACGCCAAGACGGCTGAACTCAAAGCGCGGGTGCTGGATTTCATGGAGCGCCATGTGATCCCGGCAGAACGTGAATACCACGAATTTGTGGAGGCATCCGACAACCGATGGGTGATTCCGCCGGTGATGGAAGACCTAAAGGCCAAAGCCCGCGCGGAAGGGCTGTGGAACCTGTGGTGCCCGCATCTGGAATACGGTGCCGGGTTCAACAACCTTGATTATGCGCCTTTGGCGGAAGTCATGGGGCGCTCCATCATTGGGCCAGAGGTGTTCAACTGCAACGCGCCGGACACGGGCAATATGGAAGTGTTCATTCAATACGCGACGCAAGCCCAGAAGGACGCCTGGTTGGCCCCACTTTTGGCGGGTGAAATCCGATCTGCGTTCTGTATGACCGAGCCTGACGTAGCCTCTTCCGACGCTACGAATGTTCAAACCTCGATCCTGCGCGATGGTGATGACTACGTGATTAACGGGCGCAAATGGTGGTCCACCGGCGCGCCTGATCCGCGGTGCGAAATCTTCATCGTGATGGGCAAAAGCGATTTCGAGGCCGAACGCCACAAGCAGCAAAGCATGATCTTGGTGCCCAAGAACACGCAAGGGGTGAAAGTGGTGAGGGCAATGAAAGTCTTCGGCACCGATGACGCGCCCCACGGCCATGCCGAGATTATCTTTGACAATGTTCGCGTGCCCGCCAGCAACATGCTTCTGGGCGAGGGGCGCGGTTTTGAGATTGCCCAAGGCCGCCTTGGGCCGGGGCGCATCCACCATTGCATGCGCTTGATCGGGTGCGCTCAGCGCGCGTTGGAGTTGCTGATTGACCGGACCGCAAGCCGCGTGGCCTTCGGCAAACCCCTGTCCGAGCAGGGCGTGATCCAGCAGCATATCGCTCTTTCAGCCTGCGAGATCGAGCAAGCCCGCCTGCTGACCATGGCCGCCGCCGACAAGATGGACCGCGAAGGCAACAAAGCCGCCCGAGACCTGATCGCCATGGCCAAGATCGCTGTGCCGCAGATGGCGCAGACGGTGATCGACCGAGCCATCCAAGCCCATGGTGCGATGGGGGTCAGCCAAGATACGTTCCTTGCCGAAGCCTTCGCCTATGCCCGCACCGCGCGGATTGTGGATGGCCCCGACGAGGTCCATCAAGCCAGCCTTGCCCGACTATTGCAGCGGCAACGGCAAGCGGGATGACCCCAACGCCCACCGATATCGCGGCCCTTGGCCCGTGGTTAGAGACCCATGTGCCGGGTCTTGGGCAGTGTCTGGGTTTCGAAAAGTTTGGGGACGGGCAATCAAACCCCACCTACCGGATCGACGCCAGCGGCGGCACCTTCGTTCTACGGGCGCAACCGCCGGGGCAGCTTCTGCCCGGGGCGCACCGCGTGGACCGAGAAGCGCGGATCATTGCCGGGTTGCACGAAACCCCGGTGCCCGTGCCACGTATCTTGGCGCAAAGCGACGCCGATGGCCCCTTGGGGCGCATGTTTGTGGTGATGAGCCATGTGGCAGGGCAGATCTACTGGGACCCGGCCTTGCCGGGCATGGTGCCGGATGATCGAGGGGCCATCTACGCCGCGATGAACCGAGTGCTTGCGGATTTGCACGACGTGGAGCCAGAGGCGGCGGGGTTGGCGGATTTCGGGCGCAGGGGGGATTATTTTCAACGCCAGCTTGCGACGTGGACGCGCCAGTATCGCGCCTCGGAAACGGACAAGATCGCGGAAATGGATCAGCTTATTTGTTGGTTAGAGGGGAACTTGCCGAAGGATGACGGGCGCTGGGGTCTGGTGCACGGGGACTTTCGGATGGATAACATGATTTTCGACCCCCAAAGTCACAGCGTCGCGGCGGTGTTGGATTGGGAGCTTTCGACCATCGGGCACCCCTTCGCCGATTTGGCCTATCAATGTATGCAATGGCGGCTGCCCAACGAGGGGGCGTTCAAGGGGTTGGGCGGCGTGGACCGCACGGCGGCAGGTATTCCGACTGAGGCCGAGTATGTTTCGCAATATTGCGCCCGACGGGGCCTGTCCGGCATTGAGAACTGGCGTTTCTACATCGCCTTCAGCTTCTTTCGGTTAGCTGCCATTTTGCAGGGGGTTTATCGGCGGTCATTGGACGGAAATGCCTCTAACACCCAGACGGCGCATCTGTACGGAAAGGCCGTGCCGGTTCTGGCTGAAATGGCGATGGCGGAGGTCGGTTCAGGCCCCTGACACGCCCGATCTTCAATGTGTTCGCCATCTTCTGGCGACGCTGTTAGATTGCCGCAGAACATACGGGAGCACGACCATGGGTGACACAACCACCATCAAATTTCACGACGGCCACGAGATGCCGCAACTGGGTTTCGGCATTTGGCAGGTGCCACAGGAGATCGCCGGAGAGGCCGTGAAAAGCGCCATCGACACCGGATATCGGATGATAGATGGCGCCTACATATATATGAATGAGTTGGGCTTGGGCGAAGGGGTTGAAGCGGCCTCGGTCCCTCGGGATGAGATCTTCATCACCACGAAG
Source organism: Rhodobacteraceae bacterium M385 (assembly GCA_025141835.1). Lineage (NCBI taxonomy): Bacteria > Pseudomonadati > Pseudomonadota > Alphaproteobacteria > Rhodobacterales > Paracoccaceae > Rhodobacteraceae bacterium M385. The sequence continues at coordinate 737,983 of CP081102.1, forward strand.
GTCTGGAACTACGACCAAGGCCGCGACAAGGCGCGGGCCTCGGTCGAGCGGAGTTTGAAAAACATCGGTGTGGACCAGCTTGATCTCGTGCTGATCCATTGGCCGGTGCCAAGCCAGGACATGTACGTCGAGACGTGGAAAGCCTTCATCGAGATGCGCGACGAAGGGATGATGCGGTCCATCGGCGTGTCGAACTTCAACAAGGACCATCTGGAGCGGATCATCGCAGAGACTGGCGAAGTGCCGGTGCTGAACCAGATCGAGGTAAACCCCGAACTGCAACAGCCCGACATGCGGGCGTTCCATGCCGAGCATAATATCGTGACGCAGGCTTGGACGCCCCTTGGCAATGCACGTTCGTTCGAGGCGAACCCAATCGTTTCGGCGGCCAAGCGCACGGGCAAAAGCCCGGCGCAGGTTATCATTCGCTGGCATCTGCAACTGGGCAACGCGGTGATCCCGCGGTCCGTCAAACCGCATCGTCAGGCGGAGAACTTGGACGTATTTGACTTCACCCTGACGGACGCCGAGATGGAGGCGATCACCACGTTGGATGTGGGGCTGCGCACTGGGCCGGACCCGTCGGTTTTCAAAATGATGTAAGCCATAGGGCTTTAGTCGGGCATCCCTTCGGGGGTGCCCTTTTCCTTTGCAGTGGCGACCGCGTCAGGCTTTGGGCGTTGCTGCTGCTTGCAAGGCAGAGGCCGCGTGGCGCAGGCCGTTCTGGATGTGCTGTTCAAGCAAGGTGGCGGCAAGATCAGCATCGCGGGCGAGGGCGGCCTCTAGCATCTTGTCGTGTTCATCCGCCGCGACGGACCCACGGTGGGTCAGTACCAGCATCTGATATCGCAGGTATTTGTCGTATATTTTTGAGTGTAGTGACAGCAGGTTACGAGAGTTGCAGGCCTGGATCATCGCAAGGTGAAACTCGCCGTCGTAGCGTTTCCACGTTTCTTCCTCGGACAGATCACCCGATAGCATTTGCCGCTCTAGTCGAGCCAGTTTGTGGCGGGCAGCGACAAGGTTTCCCTCCCATTCCGTATCGCCGGTGGCGATGGAAACTCGCAGGGCGTGGCACTCTAGCAGGGTGCGCAGATTGGCGATTTCGATCAGGTCATCGTGGGACACCGGCGTTACGAAGAAGCCGCGTTGCTGGGGCGCATCGACGAAGCCATCGCTGGCCAGACGGCTCAACGCTTCGCGCAGGGTCGAGGGGCTGGCGGGATAGCGTTTCTTGAGCGTATCCAGCTTCAGTTTCGCGCCCGGTTGCAAGGCGCCAAAGATGATATCGCGTTTGATCTGCTGATAGGTGCTGGCCCCGACCGTGGCGTTAATATCAGTCATCTACCGGGTCCGTTTTCTGCGGTGCCGAGGTACATTCTGTACCCCGCTAGGATAGATGAAATATGTTGCAACATCCAATATTTGTCAAAATATCCGATGTTATTGCGAATCGGAATTGGGTGCCCTAGCGTCATTTGAGCGGACGGCCTGCACAGAGGTTGGTCGAGCACCGCTTTGCAACGGCGTAGGAATAGTAAGTGGCAGATAGCGTACGCCTCGCAATTTCGGGCTTTGGATTGATCGGACAGCGCCACGCCAAGGCGATCGCGGGCTTGCCGGAGGTTTCCTTGGTCGGTGTGGTGGAGCCCGGGGGGGACGGGCGCGGGGCAGCGGCGGCCCTTGGGGTGCCTTGCTATGCGGACCTTGCAGAAATGATCGAGGCGCAGACCCCCGATGGGGTCATCATCGCCACGCCCACACCGCTGCATGTGGCCCAGGCGATGGCCTGCATCGAGCGCAAAGTGCCGGTTTTGATTGAGAAGCCTTTGGCCACCTCGGTCGCTGAAGGGATTGCGGTGGCGCAGGCGGCTGACGCCCGTGGTGTGCCTATTCTGGTGGGCCATCACCGCCGCCATAACCCGCTGATAAAGCGCGCGTTTGAGGCGATACAGGCCGGGGATATCGGTGAGGTCCGCGCGGTGCAGGCGACTTGTTGGTTCTACAAGCCGGACAGTTATTTTAAGCAGGCTCCTTGGCGCAAACAGGTCGGGGCGGGGCCGATCTCGGTCAATCTGGTCCATGATGTGGACCTGATCCGCCATCTTTGCGGAGAGGTCCGAAGCGTGCGGGCCGTGGCCACCCCGTCGCGGCGCGGCTTTGCCAATGAAGACGTTGCCGCCGCCGTGCTGGAACTGGAGAATGGAGCGATTGGGACGCTAACCGTGTCCGACAGCATCGCCGCCCCGTGGAGTTGGGAGATGACCGCGCAAGAGCATCCAGTCTATCCCGCCACGCCTGAGAGTTGTTACCTGATCGGCGGATCAAAAGGCGCGTTATCGGTTCCAGACCTGCGGGTTTGGTCCCATACTGGCCCGGAGCCTGATTGGTGGACGCCGATCAGCGCCACAAGCCTAACACGAGAGGCAGCTGACCCGTTGGTCGCGCAGCTCGCACATTTTGCGGCCATCATTCTTGGCCAAACCACACCGCTGGTATCGGGATGGGAGGGGCTGCGCACCTTGGAGGTGGTGGAGGCCCTACAGGTGTCCGCCGAAAGCGGGGAGGTCGTTCGGTTGGGAGCCGAAGCGGACAGCCCTGAAACATGGGAGGGCAGAGAGAACGGCTGATATTCTGAAAGAAATCTACCAATGTCTAAAAATACAGCTTAATGCTTGAATAACGATCAACTGATCCTTGGGAGGACTCTATGATTACCAATCTTACACGCCGCGCGACCCTGTCGGCGGCTCTTGCCGCTACCCTTTTGGGCGGCTTTTCCGGCGCTGCACTGGCAGATGGCCACGCGATTCAGCTTCGGATGTCTGCATCGGGTTCGGAAACCGACCAACGCTCGGTCGCGATGGCCGAAGTCTTTGGTCCGGCAATCGCGGAATTTGCCGACTACCAGCCAAGCTACAACGCCACGCTCTTTGCCCAAGGCACCGAGTTGGAGGCGATCAGCCGCGGCAACCTGGAGATGTCGATCACATCGGCACAGGAACTGGCGCAGTTCTTCCCCGAATTCTCGATCTTCACCGCGGGCTACGTGCACCAAGACGCGGCGCATCAGGTTGCTGTCTTCAATGACCCTTTGTTTGAGCCATTTCATCAGCGCGTGATTGACGACCTGGGCGTGCGTCTGTTGTCGGTTATGTATTTGGGCCGCCGTCAGGTGAACCTGCGTCAGACCCGTGAGGAGTTGGACGTTTCAACACCTGCCGATCTGGCTGGCGTGAACCTGCGGATGCCCGGCACCGACGCTTGGCAATTCCTGGGCGGCGCCCTTGGCGCGTCACCCACGCCACTGGCCTTCAACGAGGTCTACACAGCCCTGTCGAGCGGCGCGGTAGACGGCCAGGACAACCCGCTGCCGACCGTGGTGGATCGTCGTTTCTACGAGGTCACGAACCAGATCGTCTTGACCTCGCATCTGGTGGATCTGAACTACATCGCCATCTCGGAAGCTGTCTGGCAGGAATTCACGCCGGAGCAACAAGCCATCGTGCAAGCCGCCGCAGATGAGGCCGCAGAACTGGGCCGCACGCGCCAGTTGGCTCTGGAAGATGAGTTGGTAGCCTTCTTGGAAGGTGAGGGCATGGCCGTTTACGAGCCTGACGTCGCCGCATTCCGCGAAGCAGTACAAGCGGCCTACATCGACAGTGAATTTGCCGAGACATGGCCTGAAGGTGTGCTTGACCAGATCAACGCCCTTGGTGCCAACTAAGCGCCTGAACTGACTGACTTTTGATAAATGCCGTCCCGGAGGAGTAACCCATGATTGAGACACTCAGGAAGTGGTTCTCTGTCGGGACGGAAGCCATCGCGGGGGCCATGTTGGCCGCGATGTTTGTGACGTTCCTGCTTCAGATATTTTCACGCTATGTGCTGCAAACGCCCTTTGGCTGGACGCTGGAGCTGTGTTTGATCTTGTGGCTATGGATCGTGTTTGTGGGCTGCGCGTTCAACGTGCGCGACAGCGACCATGTGACGTTTGATATCGTCTACCTGATGGTGCCCCGGCGCGGGCGACAGGTGTTCGCCCTGATCGCGGCGGCGGCAATTGTGGTGGGGATGGCGATCTCGTTACTGCCAACCTTGGACTACATCGACTGGATGAGAATGCGGCGCACCTCGACGGTGAAGAACCCGTTCACGGGGGACCGCATTCCGCTACGCACGATCTTTTCGGTCTACGGCATTTTCATGGTGGCCATCATCGCCCGGTATGGCTGGCGTTTTGTGGACGTCTTGCGCAATGGCCCGCCCGACGATGAGTATGACATCCCCGGATCAGAGGCCGATCCGGCCCCGGAAGGGAAGACAACCCCATGAGCTATGAGCTGGCCCTATGCCTTGTGACGCTGTTCGTGCTGGCGGGGATTGGCACGCCGATTGGTTATTCGATCATCGTTGCGTCGCTGGTCTATCTGGGCCTTGCGGGGTTGGATTTGGCCTTGGCCGGAGAGAAGATAATCCAAGGCCTGTTCGGCAGCTTTGTTTTGTTGGCGGTGCCGCTGTTCATTGTGGCGGCGAACATCATGAATGCGGGCACGATATCGGACCGATTGCTGGGGTTCTGCGTCGCCGTTGTGGGGCGGTTCCGGGGCGGTTTGGGCCACGTCAATGTGGTGGCCTCGCTGATCTTTTCCGGCATGTCCGGCTCGGCCGTGGCTGACGCGGCAGGGATTGGGAAGATCATTATCGAGATGATGACCAAGGGCGGGCGTTTCCCGCGTGGCTATGCGGCGGCGATCACGGCGGCCTCGGCCACGATTGGGCCGATCATTCCGCCCTCGATCCCGATGGTGCTTTACGCCTTGGTGTCCAACACCTCGATCGGGGCGCTGTTTCTGGCGGGGATCGTGCCGGGCCTGTTGATGGGTGTCGTGCTGATGGGGATGAACACCTACATCTCGCATAAGCGCGGTTTCGCGATGGAAGACCCGGTCCCGATGCGAGAGCTTCCGCGCAAAACGGCCAATGCGTTCCCGGCGCTGCTGATGCCAGTGATTTTGCTGTACGGCATCTACGGGGGGGTCACCACGCCGACCGAAGCCGCCGCCGTCGCGGCCCTTTACGCGCTGCTGCTGGCGGGGTTGTTCTACCGGGCGCTGTCCTTAGGCACGCTGTACCGGATTTTCGTGGAAAGCGCGCGGTCCTCGGCGGCGGTGGGTGTGGTTATTGGCGGCGCATTGATTCTGAACTTCATCGTCGTGTCCGAGAATATCCCCGCCATGGTTGCTGACGCACTTGTCGGCATAAACATGCACCCCATCGTGTTCCTGCTGCTGATTAACCTTCTGGTTCTGCTGTTGGGGTGCGTGTTGGACGCCACGACAATCATCCTTGTGATCGTGCCGCTGTTCATCCCCGCCTGCCGAGAGCTGGGGATTGATCTGGTGCATTTTGGCGTGCTGGTCGTGGTCAATTCAATGATCGGGCTGATTACGCCGCCCTACGGGATATTGCTGTTTGTGATAAACGCGGTCACCGGCATCCCGTTACGCGAAATTATCGGAGAGATTTGGGCCTTCCTTGCCGTGTTGGTCGTGGCCCTTTTGATCCTTTTGCTGAACCCCGGACTCGTGCTCTGGTTGCCTAGGGTGTTTGGATACTAGGCACCGCAGGCACCCCCAGATTTGACATTTTCTAACCCTCAAGAGGCGGATGTGCCGCCCGTATGGAAAGCTGAGTAGACCCATGGAAAACCCAACCAACCACTTCAAAGCGGCTCTGAAAGAGGGGCGGCACCAGCTTGGCATTTGGAACACCATTGGCGGCAATACGGTGCCGGAAATGCTGGCCGGGGCCGGGTTTGACTGGATGCTGATAGATTGTGAACATTCCGCCGTGGAAACGGTGGAGGTGCAGACTGCCTTGCAGGCGGCGGCGGGGTTCCCCTCGGTCTCGTCTGTGGTGCGTCCGGCGGAAAACGATCCGATGCTGATTAAGCGCATTCTGGATATGGGCGCGCAGACGTTGCTGATCCCCTATGTCGAAACCGCCGAAGAGGCAGCGGCAGCGGTGGCCTCCATGCGCTACGGTCCGCGCGGCATTCGCGGGATGGCGGGCGTGACCCGCGCCACACGTTACGGGCAGGTGGAGAACTATTTCACCGAGGTTGAAGAAAACCTTTGCCTGATCGTGCAGATTGAGACCGTGAAGGGGATGGAGAACCTGGAGGCGATTGCCCAAACCGACGGCGTGGACGCGGTCTTCATCGGCCCCGCGGACCTGAGCGCGACCATGGGCTTGCCGGGACAAACAACGCACCCCGATGTGGTGGCGCAAATTCTTTCGGGCTTTGATCGCCTGGCAGCCTTGGGCGTGCCGTCGGGCATCCTGACGTTGGACCCGAAAGAATCCAGACGCTTCATGGATCATGGCTCAAGCTTTACGGCGGTGGGCGTCGATCTGGCGTTGCTGGCCAATTCCGTTGCCGCGTTGCGCAGCAGCTTCTAGCTGCCCTAAAACGGGTCCGGGCCGGGAGGGCTGATCTTAGACTTCGATCAGCACCCGGCCTGCCTCGACCTTCACGGGATAGGTGGCAAGGTTCACGCAAACGGGCGCCCGCAGGGCTTCTCCGGTGCGGTAATCAAACCGTCCGTTATGTTTGGGGCATTCGATGGTGTGGTCGATCACCAACCCATCTTCGAGGTGCACCTGCTCGTGGGTGCAAAGCCCATCGGTGCAGAAATATTCATCCGAAGGGCTGCGATAAATCGCAAAGGTTCGGCCATCGTGGTCGAAACGGATCAGGTCTTCTTCTTCGATATCGTCGGTGGCACAGGCGTCGATCCAGTTGGGCATTGAGGGCTCCGGTTGGGTTGGGCGGCGATGGCACCTGCCTAGGAACACGAGGTCACAATGCCGTGGCTGATATACAGCTTCGGCGGCACTGGATTGATTTCATGGGAGAAGATTGAACGGTGTGGGCAGGATTGGTCAAGCCAAATCCAGCAGAATTGGGCGATTGGCCCATGGTTCGGCCCCAAGGGGAGGGACCGAACCGGATTGGTGCAAAGCGCTTATTCGACGCCGTAGATCGACGCGATGTCGGCCAACATCAGGCGCGCGGCCAAGATTCCGCCAGCGGTGTTCCACACGGCATCGCTGACCGGATGTACGCGGCCCGCTTGCACGGCGCTAAGGCCCTGCCATAGCGGATCGGCCAGCGCGTCAGCTGCGGCGGCCTCACCCTCACCATTGCCATTGTCGTAGGTGAAGTGGAAAATTCGGTCGCCATCCATGTCCGGGATGCTTTCACTGCCCACCCGCAAAGCAAAATCCTGCACGTTCTGGTTTTCGGGGCGGGCAAACCCAAGCTGGCTGAGGATCACACCCGAGAAGCTATCGAGTTGGTAGATGCGGATTTGCGACGCCAGAAAGCGGATGATTGAGACTTCTTCAGCAAGGTTATCGCCTAGGGCGTCCGACAGGGCGGCGACTTGCGCGTCATATTCGGCCAATGTGGCAGCGCCTTCTTCCGCCATGCCGACGGCTTGGGCGTAGAGCTCATAGTTCACCCGCCAGTCTCCGCGCAAACGCTCGGACAGGACAGTCGGGGCAATCGCGCCCAGTTGCGTGTAGATTTCTTCGTGGCGCTGCATGTTGCCGATGATCAGATCCGGCTCCAGCGCGGCGACCAGTTCCAAGTTAATACCATTCTCGGTGCCCAGGGGCTCAACCCCGTCCATCAGGGGGGTGATGTGGTCGTACCAAGGATCTCCGAGCCAGCTATTAGCGGCCCCGACAGGGGTAATTCCAAGGGACAAGAGCGCCTCTGTCCCCTCATTGGTCAGGATAACCACGCGCTGAGGATCGTCAGGCACATCGGTTTCGCCCATGGCGTGGGTGATCGTGTCGGCAGAAGTCGCGCCGCTGAGCGCAATCAGCATGGCAATGGCAGGAAATAAAGCACGCATTGAGGTTCGTCCTTGATGTTGAGTGTTTTTGTCGGGTAATAACTCGACTGAAACTGTCAGGATTGCAAGTGCCCCCATGCGCAGCGGAAACATCACCTTGATCGCGCTTTGCCTTTGCGTGGCTGTACTGGGCCTGCATGTGGGCGTGCGGGCCTATTCCAGTGCCGAGGTCTGGCGCGCGGTAACGGGGGCAGACACCGACGCCACGGCGATCATCATCCGAGATTTGCGCGTGCCGCGTATGGTGCTCGCCGCATTGGTCGGCGGGGCTTTGGGCTTGGCGGGGCTGATGATGCAATCGCTTACCCGTAACCCCGTGGCTGAACCGGGGCTGTTGGGGGTGAACGCAGGCGCGGCCTTTGCTGTTGTCGTGTTGCTGACGACCGTGCCGGGGGCGAGCATGTGGGCAATCATGGCGGTGGCGGCAATCGGCGCGACAGCGGCGGCGGCGCTGGTCTTTGGACTTGCACTTTCAGTCGGTGCAGCGATGTCGCCGGTGCATTTATTGCTTGCGGGCGTGAGCGTGGCTGGCCTTCTGATGGCAGGTGTGCAGGTTTTGGTGATCCTGAATGAGCAGACGTTGGAGGAGCTTATCTTTTGGCTATCGGGCTCTTTCGTGGACAGGCCTTTGGCGGGGGGCTGGCTTGTGGCGGTGGGGTTGGCAGTGGGCGCAGCCCTCTGCCTTGCACAAGCCCCGGCGTTGGACGCGTTGAGGGCAGATGATGCAACGGCAGCGGCCCTTGGGGTGGACGTGGCGCGCTTGCGTTTGGGCCTATTGGCAGGGGCGGCGATGCTGGCGGGATGCTGTGTTGCGCTGGCCGGGCCGATTGCCTTCGTGGGCCTTGTGGCACCGCATCTGGCACGTTTGTCGGGGGCAAGAGGCCACGGGCAGATGATCCCCCGCACAGTGATTTTCGGCACGTTACTGGCCCTGTCGGCAGACGTCTTGGCACGGTTCCTTTTGTACCCGACAGAGGCTCCCGTCAGCGCGGTCATGGCGCTGATTGGCGTGCCCGTCTTGGTGGCGCTAATGCGCGGCACAGGGCTGAGGTTGGCATGATCTCGGCGCGGATATCCCTTCCGGCGGGTCTGGTTGCGCTGGCGGTCATTGCCGTGGCGATGGGCAGTTCCTTCATGCCATTGGACCGCGTGATCGCGGCGCTGATCGGCCAAGGCAGCCGCCCTGATACCGTGATCTTATGGAACCTGCGCCTGCCCCGTGTGGTGATGGCGATGCTGGCTGGGGCGGGTCTTGGAATTGCGGGCATGTTGCTGCAACGCGCTACCCGTAACCCGCTGGCGTCACCCGGTGTTTTGGGCATCGTTGACGGTGCAGCGGTGGGTGTCTTGGTGTTTCTATCGATGTTCTCGAACGAGGCAAACGCGCTGGTGGTCTCTATCGCGTGGCAGCCATTGGCCGCCGTCGCGGGGGCGCTGGTGTTTGCCCTTGCCGTGGCCCTTCTGGCGGCGCGTGATTTGGCCCGCCCGATGACGCTGATCCTCTACGGTATTGCGCTGGCGGCCTTGGCCAATGCGATCATTGTTTTGCTGATGATTGCGGGCCCGGTGTACCGCGCGTCGCAAGGGCTGATCTGGTTGGCGGGCTCTGTCCAAAGCGCCGAATGGCGCGAGGTCTGGATGTTGGCCGCGGCCCTTGGCGCGGCGGTCCCGACGCTGGTGGCCTTGGTGCGCCCGCTGGATCAGTTGCATCTGGACGACCTGAGCGCACGGGCCACGGGCCTGTCGGTGAACCGAGCCCGCATAGCGGCACTGATCGTGTCAGTTTTGCTGACGGCGGCGATGGTCTCGGTCGTCGGCGGGGTGGGCTTTGTGGGGTTGATCGCGCCCCATGCCGCCCGGCTTTTGTTTGGCACCGGAGCGGGCTGGCAATCGGTCGGTGCGGCGCTGATTGGCGCTTGCATGGTACTTGGCGCGGACCTGATGGTGCGGGTGTTGTTCCAACCGCTGGAGGTTCCCGCAGGGGCCGTCACCGCCCTGATCGGGGCGCCGTATTTCCTGTTTCTTCTTATGCGTCAGGGCCGTGCCCATGGCTGATCCATTGATCCACATAAAGCACGGCTCCATTCGTTATGCCGAGACCGCCGTGTTCGATGGCCTGACCATGGAGATCCCGAAGGGAGAAGTCACGGCGCTGTGCGGTCCCAACGGCTGCGGCAAGTCTACAGCGCTCAAGGCCATGCGCGGTGTGTTACCGATGTCCGCCGGAGAGGTGGTGTTGGATGCCATGCCCCTTGGCCAATGGAACGCCAAGGCCTTGGCGCGGACGGTGGCGATGTTGGGGCAGACGCCCTCTGCGCCCGAGGAAATGCGCGTGCGTGATTTGGTGGCTCTGGGCCGCTATGCCCACCGCAAACCCTTTGCCGGGCTAGGAGCCGAGGATTACGCCGCGATTGACGCCGCGATTCTGGAGACGAACCTGAGGCTTCTGGCCGACACGCCACTGGCCAATCTGTCCGGGGGGCAGGCTCAACGGGCTTGGCTGGCGATGGTTCTGGCACAACAATCGCCGATCATCTTCTTGGATGAGCCGACAAACCACCTAGATATTTCCCATGCGCTTTCGACCCTTTCCCTTGTTCGGCAGATGGCCCGGACCCACGGCAAAACCGTGGTGATCGTTCTTCACGACCTGAACATGGCTGCGACCGTTGCCGACCGGATCGTTTTGTTCAAATCCGGCCGGATCATTGCCGAAGGTCCGGTACGCGAGGTGTTGACGGCAGAAACGATTGAAACGGTCTTCGATATTCGATGCGCCATGCTGACCCGACCCGACAGTGATCTGCCGCTGGTCGTACCCTTGGCTGAAACGGCCAACACCGAAACATTGGGGCCGATGGCCCTCCCGCCTGAAAGGACGCTATGATGCCAAACGATATGACACCGCCCAAACCCACCGCCGCCAAACGCGCCACCTGTGTGTTGGAAGTCCTTGCCGCCCGGCGCGTGACGCCCAACATGATCCGCGTCACCCTGACGGGCCCTGAGATGGCCGCGATCCCGGCTAGTACAGCGGGCGGTCATTGCAAGATCATGTTGCCCGCCGAGGGCCAAGACGCCGCTGGCCTTGCGCGCCAGATGGCAGAAGGGCCAAAGCCCACGATGCGCACCTACACCATCCGCCACGCTCGGCCCGAGGTATGTGAGATCGACATTGATTTCGTGGCCCACGGCGATAACGGCCCGGCGTCTGCATGGGCGGCGCGGGCGAAGCCGGGCGATTTCATGGGCTTTGCGGGTCCGGGTGCCCCCAAGTTGACGGATCACGATGCCGATTACTACCTGATTGCCGCCGACATGTCGGCCCTTCCCGTCGCCGCCGCAGGGCTGGAGCAGCTTCCCCGTGACGCCCAAGGCATCGCGATTTTTGAAGTTCTCAGCGAAGCGGACCGCCAGCCGATTGATGCCCCCGCAGGGATCGAGCAGCATTGGCTGATCCACGATAACCCCGAGGTGGAATCGACCTTGGCCACCGACATGATCGAAGGGCTGGACCTGCCTGAGGGCCGGATCAAAACCCTTGTGGCGGGCGAAACCGGCGTGATCCGCAGGTTGCGGATGCATCTGCGCGGTGACCGTGCGCTGCCCCGAGGCGATGTCTATGCCTCGGGCTATTGGCGGATTGGCTTGGCGGAAGACGCACACCAAAAGGTGAAAAACATCGAGGCCGCCGATGATGAGGCCAAGCTGGCAGCGGCAAGCTAAGCTACGCGCTTAGGTCAGAACGGCGATGCGCCCGTCATCCAGCGGGCGCACGCTGATTGGCGTATCATAAAGAGCGCTGAGGGGGGCATCGGCCAAGACCTCCTGCGCCGGTCCTTGAGCGAATAAGGCCCCGTCTTTCAGGGCCACCACATGATCGGCCCATTGGGCAGCGATTTGCAGATCATGGAGCACGATCACCACAGCACGGGTATCGGGACCGGGCCGCGAGAGTTGGTGCAGGCGGGACATGATGCCCTTGCTAATGCGTGGATCAAGGGCGCTAAGGGGCTCATCCAACAATAGATACGGCGTGCCCTGTGCCCATGCCATCGCAATGTATGCTCTTTGGCGTTGCCCGCCTGACAGAGCGTCCAGTTGCGCGGTCTCGATCTCCGTCAACTCAAATTGGGCAATCGCTGCCTCCACCAGTGCGTGATCTTGCGCCGTTGGCCGCCCGCGATGGTGGGGCCAGCGTCCGAAAGCCACCAGATCACGCACGGAAAGCCGGGGGATTTGCGGCTGCGACTGAGTCAGGATCGCCAGCCGCTTGGCGCGTTCAGAGGCGGGCAGGGCGTGGATATCAGCCCCGCCAAGGCGCACTTGGCCGCTGTCAGGCTGCAAAAGCGCAGCAACGGAGTGGAGCAGGGTCGATTTGCCGGCACCGTTTGGGCCAATGATCGCCGTCACACCGGTATCGGGCAGGGTGGTGGTGATGTCCTTGAGTACCGGCTTGCCGGTGAGGCTCAGGGATAGGGTCTGCACGTCGATCATGTCGTGCGCCTCCTCAGGATCAAGATAAGGAACAACAGGCCGCCAAGGAACTCGATCAGCACAGCGAGGGTGGAGGTCATGGAAAGGACTCTCTCGAAGATGAATTGCCCCGCCACCAGAATGATTGCGCCGATCAGGCCCGAGGCCGGGATCAGAAGCGCGTGGCGTTGGGTGCCGATGATCGCATGGGCAAGGCTGGCGGCCAGAAGGCCCAGGAAGGTAATCGGGCCGACAAGGGCGGTGGACACCGCCACAAGGGCTGCCACGAGCGCCAGCACGGCCAGGACAAAACGGTCATATCCCAAGCCAAGGGACCGCGCCGTGTCGCGCCCCAAGGCGGCCACGTCCAACCGAGAGGCAAGGGCCATAGCGCAGGCGATGGCCGCCCCAAGAAGCAGTGCCGCGACCAGAAGTTGGTCGCCTTCGACCGACCCGAAGGAGGCGAAGCTGGCCTGCTGCACGATGGCAAATTCCGACGGATCAAGGATGCGCTGCATGAACCCCGCAAGGCCGCGCAGAAGGATGCCGAAGATCACGCCCGTCAGCACGATCCGCACCAGATCGGAAGCACCTTTGTGCAGGATGATCCCAAAAAGCGCGACGGCGGCAAAGACCAGCACGAACGCCTCGGTCAGGAAGGTGGCGAAGGGTGGCAAGGTGACATAGCCGACGCCCCCAAGGGTGAAGACGAGGGCGGTTTGCAGAAACACGAAAAGGGCGTCAAAACCGACGATCCCCGGCGTCAGCAGCCGGGTTTGCGCCACGGTCTGAAACAGGGTGGTTGCAACGCCCGTGGCCGCGCCAACGAGGATCAGGGCCGCCAGTTTTTCCGTTCGGAGCGACAGAATGAAACTGACCGGGGCGCGCAGGTTCCAGCATAGGAAAAGTACGCTCATCACCGTCAGTAGCAGGGCAAGGGGGAGGAGCCGGGACTTAGCCATTTTGCGGTCCCTTCCGATCTCCATCCAGCTGCGGCTTGCGCCGATCTCCATCCAGCTGCGGCTTGCGCCGCGGGGGCGCATAGAGCAGCCAAAGGAACACCGCCGCGCCGAAGACGGCGAAGATCGTGGCGGCGGGGATCTCGTATGGGTAGCGCACGACGCGGCCCAGAATGTCCGAGGCCAGCACAAGCGCCGCCCCGGTCAACGCCACCACCCAAAGGTTCGCGCGGATGTTATCGCCGCGCCAACGCGAGATCAGGTTGGGCACGATCAGCCCCACAAACGGCATGGAACCCACTGTCACCACAACCACGGCCACCGTGATCGCCACGATCACCAACCCCAACATTTGCGTCTGAAAGTAGTTGAGGCCGAGCGAGCGGGCGTAATCCTCGCCCAAGCCCAGAATCGTGATCCGATCGGCGACCAAGAAAAGCACGCCAGACAGGGCAGCGATGATCCACAACAGCTCATACCGGCCCTGCATGACGCCCGAGAAATCGCCCAACATAGCGATGCCTACGAATTGCAAAAGATCGGCGTTCCAAGCGAACCACAGGCCGATTGCGCCAAGGATGCCGCCGTAAATAATGCCCACCAAGGGCAGCAGCATCGGGTCATGACGCGGTACAAAACGCGATAGGGCAAGGAAGCCAAACGTGCCCGCCAAGGCGCTGGCCGCGGCGATGGTCATCTTGCCGAAAATGGCGGTGCCCGGTGCGATCAAGGTCACGGCCAGCAGGCCCAAGGTTGCGGCCTCGGGCGTGCCGGTCAGGCCGGGTTCTACCAGCCGGTTCTGCACGCTTTGCTGCATGATGACCCCCGCCAAGGCCAGCCCCGCCCCGGTCAGCAGGGCGGCGGCGGTTCGGGGGAAACGGCTGACCGCGATCAGCCAAGCGGCGTCAAAATCGCCAGACCAAAGGCTGGCTGCGCCGATAGAGAGGCTCGTCACCACAAGGGCCGCAAGGGCCAGAATGATGCCGAGCCTCAGCGCCATTTAGTCAGCGAAGCCTGCGATGATTTCGTCCATCGTCAGCATCATCGACTGTACGCCGCCGCCCGCCAGATAGAGCGGCGCAGAGCTGAGGTAGATGATATGGCCGTTTTGCGCGGCCGTGGTGCTGGCGACCAGCGGGTTGTCGAGGGTCGCGGCGGCGGCCTCTCCGTCCTGCCCAATGGCGGCGGCGCGGTCGATCACAAGGATCCAGTCGGGGTTCACCTCGGCGATGAACTCGAACGACACAGCTTCGCCGTGGGTTTCCTCCGTGAGGTCGGGGTAGGCTTCGGGCAGGTTCAGGGCCGAATGCAGCCAGCCAAAGCGGCTGTCGTCGCCGTAGGCCGACACGTTGCCGCCGTTGGTCAACAGGATCAGGGCCTCGCCTTGGCCCTCAACGGCGGCCACTGCATCGGCCAAGCGGGCGTCCAACGCGGCGGAAAGTTCAGCGGCCATGGCCTCTTGCTCAAAAATCGCGCCGTAAGCGGCGATGCGGTCTTGGGCTTGGGCGATCATATCTTCGCCCCAAATGGTCATGTCGATGGCTGGTGCGATCTCGGACAGTGACTCGACCTGAGTGGAGGAACGGCCACCGGCGATAATCAGATCAGGGCCAAGGACGGCCAGCGCCTCAAAGTCCGGCTCAAACAGGCTGCCCGCAGGCTGCGCGGCTTCAAACACGTCAGACAGGTAGGGCAGTGGCGGCATCGCGGGCACAGCGTTCACGGTGACGCCCAATGCGCTGATCGTGTCGATGGCAGCGGCGTCCAGAACGGCGATTGTTTCGGGGCCGGAAGCGACGGTCACGTCGCCGGTGGCGGTCGCGATGGTCAGGTCTTCGGCTTGGGCTGCGGTGGCCAGAAGAAGGCAAGCAAGAGTGGTGGGGATACGCGTAGCCATGTCAGGTCCTCTCAAGGGCTGAGTTCGGGGGGGAGGGGTGGCGGCGGCTACCATTTCGCGAAGGGGTAGACGATGGCGGCAGGGCAGTGCAACCTAATGTTGAGTGTAATAGTCAGATAAGGGGTGAGCCATGGCGACGCAGATCGGTACTTTCCCAACAGCGCACGCAAGCCGTTACTTGCAACAACTGTGCAAACACTTCGGCCACAAGGTTGAGGTGTTCTACGATGAGAAGACAGGACGCGCAGCGCTTCCGCCGGGGCCGGCCCGGATGTGGGCGGACGACGACATGCTGCGGGTGGAGGTCACGGCAGAGACCGACGAAGGGTTAAAGACCGCGCGCTATGTCATTGATAGTCATCTGGAAACCTTCGCCTTCCGCGAGAAGTTCAAGGTCATGGATTGGGCGGTAGCGGAGGGGCTTTAACGCCCCCCAAAGTTGATCGAGAAGCTGGTTTGCGCCCCCGCTGGTGGGGCCGGAAACGGGGCTGCGCGTTGGACGATGGACAGGCCCGCCTGATCCAATTCAGCGTTGCCCGAGGATCGCGCGACTGAGAGGCCCGCCAAACCGCCATTGCCGCTGATGCGGAAGGAAATCACCACATCTGCCCCATTGTGGCGGACCCGAGGGCGTCCGGCACGGGAGATTCGGCGTAGTACTTGGCCCGGATAATTGGCCACGGCTGCCCCGTTACCCGCCTGCGGTGCCGGTTGCGCGGCGGGGGCCGTGGCGGTTGCGGTGGCGCTTTCGGTTCCTGTCGTACTGCCGCGCGTTGCGTTTGCGGCGGCGTTGCCTGTGGCAGCAGGCGGCTGAGGGCGGGCCCTGGCGACTTGGGGCTGAGGCTCGGGCCGGGGCGGCGGAGCCAAGTCTTCGGGCCGGGTGCGCGGGCGCGGGCTGCTGAGCGGTGTCAGCGCCGCTTCATCCTCGGCCACCATCACATCCTCTGCCGGGGCGGACTGCGTGGGTTGCGCGGGTGCGGAGCGGGCGGCGGCGGCCCTTGCTTGCGGGGTGACAGGCTGGATCGCCACCGCTGCCGTTGTAGCAGGCTGCGCTGATACGGGCACCTGCGCGGCGTATTCCGGTGCCTCATGGGCCTGCGGCGTGGCGGGGGCTGTGGCCTCAACCGGGGTTGGCTCAACCGGGGTCGGCTCGGCCCTGTCCGCGTCTGGTTCCTCGGTCAATTCTGTCTCTGGCGTGTCGTCTGGCGGAGCCGGGCTGGTGTGGTCTTCCACCTCGACCGGGTCCACGACTTCGGGGCGGTCACTACCGGGCATCCCTGCGACCATATCGGCAAACGAGGCTCCAAGGCGGGCCGGGGCCGGGTCACCGCCGCCCTCAAGCTCGACCGTCTCAGGCGTGAAATAGCCTGCAATCGCCAGATGAGTGCCGCCCGACAGGGCAGCGGCGGCGATCAGGCCAATGTATTTAGCGCCCTTCATTCCATACCTCTTTCGGTCACGATCCAAACTTCCTGTGCCCCCGCATCGCGCAATTGTCGCGAGATGGTGACCAGCTCAGCGGCGGGAAGGGCGCGGTCTGGCACAAGGCGGGGTGTGGGGGTGTCGGCGATGATCTCGGCCAATGTTACGGGTTGGCCACGTAGCTCTAACGTGCCGTCGGGCAGGATCACGGTGGCATCAGGCGGGGCGCGGCCTTCCAGCGTGGCGGTATCCACCAGCGCCACGCGCGGGTCCAATGGCGGCGCAACGGAGCCTGCGATCAGGAAGAAGATCAGCATCAGGAAGACCACGTTGATCAGGGCGATCGTGGGTTCTTTGACTTGGCGGGACGGGGCGCGGCGCAGGGACATGGGGCTAGTCCAACACGGTGAGGGAAAGGGCGGAAAGCGGGGCGAGCGCAACCAGCAGGTCAACAAGACGTTGAGAGGTTACATCGTCAGTGGCGCTGACCAGAAGCGTGGTCGCGTCCGGATGTTGCGCGGTGATCTCGGCCGGAAGGGCAGGCAAGGACAGAGAGGTGCCGTTGAGCGACAAGGTCTCGGCCCCGAGCTGCAAGAATAGGGGGGGCGTGTCGGCGGGGGCCGCCACGCCGCCACCCGCCGCCGAGAGTTGGATCTCGGAAAAGCGGGTGAAGGTCGAAGTCAGCATGAAGAACAGCAAAAGCAGGAAGATGACATCAATCAGGGATGTCATCGACAAGGCACGGCGGCGATATGTGGCGGACCTAACCGGCATGGGGCGCGAAGTCGGGCGCGGTGGCGCGTTGTGCCCCGACGGGCGTTTCCACGGGGCAGAAGGCACGGGCGATCAAGCTATCGGCCAAGGCACGTTCCGCCTGCATCCGGGTCTCGAACCACGTTAGGATAAGCGAGGTTGGCATCGCCACGGCCAGCCCGGCGGCGGTGGTCATCAGCGCCACCCAAATGCCGCCGGCAAGGATCGACGGGTCCACG
Source organism: Rhodobacteraceae bacterium M385 (assembly GCA_025141835.1). Classification (NCBI taxonomy): domain Bacteria; kingdom Pseudomonadati; phylum Pseudomonadota; class Alphaproteobacteria; order Rhodobacterales; family Paracoccaceae; species Rhodobacteraceae bacterium M385. Next base: position 755,657 of record CP081102.1, read on the forward strand.
GCATCGCCCGCGCTTTGCAAGGCTTGGAAGGCGTCGATCATCCCCAGAACGGTGCCGAACAGCCCCAGAAGTGGCGCAACTTGGGCGATGCTATCGAGCAGGCGGAAGCCTTTTTCCAACCGGTCAAGGCGTTCTGCGGCCTCAACCTCGATCCGGGGGCGGAAGCCGTCGTGGTCATGCAGGGCCGCCAATTGGTCCATCAGACGGGTGAACAGCGGTGCAAGATGGCTGCGGCTTTCGCCCGCCAGTAGCAGCGCCGCGTCCCGGTCGCCTCGATCAAGGGCCGCGCCCGCTCGGATCAGGCGAGCATGACGCCCGACGCCTGCGTGCAGGAACTGGCCCAGTTTGAACACGACAACGGCCAGGGAAATCAAAGACATCGCGAGCAGTAGGGCAACGACGGGCCCGCCAAGGGCAACGAGCCCGCCGATATTGGACAAAGCAATCTCCAGCGTCATCCAATCACCTCCACACCATCTACCCGGCTGACGGGGGACAACGCGCCTTCGCAACGCGCGGGGTCAAGCCCGTCGCCTGCGCAGGTATCCACGCCATTGAAGAGAACCCGGCCTAGGGCGTCACATGACAGGCCGGGCATATCAAATTCGCGCACACGGGGTCGCGCGGTGGGCAAAGCCCCCATATCAAACAGGGTCAGACGATCGACGCCGCCCTCAGTGGTGAACAGAACCGTTTCAAACACGATCTGTTCGATATCCGCATCCATGTTGTTTTGCGCCATGAAGGTCAGCCGACATGCACCGTCCAGCGGCACAATGCGGTTCAGCTCGACGATAAGCGCGGCAGGCGCGTCCTGCGCCGCAGCCCCCAGAGGGAGGGCTGCAACAAGGGCGGCACCAAGCAGTTTGGTGATACCAGATCCAAGCATCAGAAGTTCCACACACGAGCAACCGAGAGGCGGCCCGTCATGCCGCGCCCGTTGTCACCGTCAAGCGCGTTGACGTAGGTGCGGTCAAACACGTTGTCGATGCCGAAGCGGAATTCCAGCCCCTCCAGCGCGCCCTCTTGGGGGGCATAGCTGGCGAACAGATCATGGGTGGCATAGCCGCCGTAGAAGTTGTCCGAGGTCACGCCCATGGATGTGGTATCGGCATAGTCGATGTCGGCGTAGGCGTTCATCGTCCAGCCGTATTCCACCCCGATATCCGCGTGGCGGCGGCCCAAGGTGACCGAGAAGGTGTCTTGGGGAAGCTGGCTCCAGACCTCATCATCGGTCAGGTTGCGGCCTTCGATCATGGAGAGGGACATGTTGCTGAACCACATGTCCGAGACATAGGCGGCTTCCAGTTCCACCCCGTAGATTTCGGCCTCGGCGATGTTGCGGTTATAGGGCGTTCCGCCTGTGCTATCACGCTCGATCAGGTTTTCGACGTAGGAGTAATACGCCGTGACGCGGGCGTCGAATGCGTCGTTGGCGTTCAACAATCCGGCACGGGAGTAGGTGAAGCCCAATTCCACCGACCGCGCCGTTTCGGGCAAAAGGTCAGTGGCGGCAGTTTCGCCGTCGGATTCGTCGTAGGAATACAACTCATCCAGGTTGGGGGCCCGTTCCGTCTGCGAGAGAGAGCCGAACATCCCCCATTCATCCGAGATGTCGTAGGTGAAGGCCACCTTTGGCGACACGGACAGGATTTCCACAGTTTCGCGGCTGTCTGCCGTGGCGGCGGCATCGTCGGCACCGGGTTCGTTGATCGCATATTCCAGACGCAAGCCGGGAACCAATGTCAGGCCATTGCTGAAATCCATCTCGGCTTGGGCGAAGGCGGCAATGCGCGTGGCGGTACCTTCAGGGTGGAAGTCGATGAAGGTAGAGGTTTCTGCCTCGGCTACCCGGTTCTGACGCGAGATCGTGGTGCCGTAGATCAAGGTCGTATCAATGTTACCCCAAGTCACGTCCGTGGTCACGCGGGCGTCGAGCGATAGGGTGTCATAGCCGTAGGTGGAATCCTCGAACAAGACGCTGGGAGTTGTTGAGGTTGCGTTTTCCTGCGTGATGTCCGCGTCGGAATAGGTCAACGTCATCTCTAGATCGCCAAACTCTTCGGCTGAGTTGTAGATCGCCGAGAAAGTCTGGTCACGCGTGTGCCGATCCACATTTCCGAACCCGTCCGAGCCGGTTTGCGAGTAAGACGTGTTGTCCAGGTCGCTGTCCCAAGCCTCGTAAATGAAGCGGAGGGAGCGGTTGCCGTCAAAGCTGTAAGTCGCGCTGATAAGGCCCGAGGTGGCATCGAAGGCAGAGCCTTCAATCGCATTGCCATCCCCGTCCACGTAATCGGCGGCCTCACGGTAGTTGAGGTTTGCGAAGACTTGCCAGTCGCCGCCCACTTGGGTGGCGTAGCGCAGGGCGACGTTGCCACCTTCGCCGTTGGTTTCGCCGCCCACAGAGAAGCGGAATTGGCTGGTTTGTCCGTCGGTCAGGTAGTCCGAGGCATCGCAGGTCTCGAACCGGACAACGCCGCCGATGGCGCCGGAGCCATAGAGCGTGGCCGAAGCAGGCCCGCGCAGAACCTCGATATTGCAGAAGAGGTTCGGGTCCGAGAAGAACGAGCCCATGCGGTATTGTTCGTAATATTGCGTCGCGCCGTCTTGTAGCACGACAACACGGCCTTCATCGCCTGCGGGTACTTCGCCCCAGCCGCGAATGTTAAAGGTCTGACCCAGAACGCGGTCTGACCCGATGGCCTGCACGCCTGGTACGCCATCAAAGAACTCGCCGATGGTGGTGGCTTGTTGGCGCTCAATCTCTTCCTGGTCGATTACGGTGACGGCCTGCGGCGTGTCGAGGGCAACCTGATCGGTGCCCCATCCCAAAATGATTCGTCCCAGCGGTGTCGTTTCTTGTGCGTGTCCCGGTGCGGCCAAAACGGTCAATGCTGCGGCCATTGCCGTAGACGTCCCCGGACGCACGTGTCCCATGCGGTATGACATCCATACCCCCTCGTGTTTTGCTGTTGTTGATTAGGGTGCTTGCCGGATGGTCCAGCTGGCAGATCGTGGGGGTATGCACGGAAATTTCACCCGTGCTGGCCTGCGATGCTTGCGGTCCCTAAAGTATCTGACTAAAAGCGTCAACAATAGCAATCGGGCCAGCGGGCCTGCGTTGCAAAAGTGCCAGCTCGGAGCCTCTGTTACAGGGGTCGCGCAAGCCCTCTCCCCTTACACACGAACGGAACGAGGCGCAGACATGGGCGCAGATACCCCTATTCAAGCCGACGCGATTCGCGCGGCGATCACCGACAACCCCAAGACCCGCGCCCGCGATTTGGCCGATAAACTTGGCGTGCCAGAAGGTGCCTTGGTTGCCGCACAGGTGGGCTTCGGCGCGGTGCCACTGGTCGCGGACCCCACACAGTTGATCCCGGCGATCTGCACCTTGGGAGAGGTCATGGCCCTGACCCGCAATGAGAGCGCGGTGCACGAAAAGGTCGGCATCTACGAGAATTTCCGGGCCGGCGAGCACGCCTCTAGTGTTATTGCTGCCGACATCGACCTGCGCATCTTCTCGCGCCATTGGGTTCATGCCTTCGCGGTCGAGAAGGAAGTAGACGGCACGATCCGCCGATCTATCCAAGTCTTCGACGCGGCCGGCGATGCGGTTCACAAGGTGTTCCTGCGGGAGAAGTCCAACATTGCGATGTGGAACCTGATGCTGCGCGATCTGGAGGGCCCCGAGGCCGAACCGATCTTTGAAGATCGCGCCCCGGTGGAGGCGGCCAAAGGCGATGCCGAGAAGGTAGATACCCTGCGGCAGGAGTGGGATCGGATGACCGATACGCACCAGTTCATGCGGCTGACCTCGAAGCTGAAGATGAACCGTCTGGGGGCTTACCGCATGGTGGGGGAGCCCTATGTCGTGGCGCTTGATCCATCGGCAGTGAACCATGCGCTTCAGGCAATGTCCGAGGGGTCGCTGTCGGTGATGGTCTTTGTGGGCAACAAGGGATGTATCCAGATCCACTCGGGCCCGATCAACAAATTGGTGCCGATGGGCCCGTGGCAAAACGTGATGGACCCCGGTTTCAACCTGCACTTGCGGGCCGATCATGTGGCCGAGGTCTGGCTAGTTACCAAGCCCACCAAACGCGGCCCGGCGATTTCAATCGAGGCATTTGACGCGCGCGGCATGTTGATCCTGCAATGCTTCCCCCTGCGCAACAAAGATGGCGAAGATCACGTGGCGGCGTTCAGTGCGCTAACAGATACCTTGCCGCGCCTTGGTCAGGCGGAGGAGGTGGCATGAGCCTTGGACCCCGTCTATCCGCCCGCCGTCTGACACCGGGCGGCCTTGCAATGATCATGGCGGCTGGCCTCTTTGCCGCCTTCCTTGCTGGCCCCGCACGGGCGCAAGACGATGCACCGCGTGTTCTGTCCGTTGGCGGTTCGATCACCGAGATCATCTATGCGCTTGATATGGCGCATCTTCTGGTTGCCCGCGACACGACCTCTAGCTGGCCCGCCGAGGTCGAGGCGCTGCCCGATGTGGGCTACATGCGCGCTCTGTCCCCTGAGGGCGTTCTGTCGGTACGGCCTGATCTTATCATTGCTGAAGAAGGCTCTGGCCCGCCGGAAACGATCGAGGTGCTGGCCGATGCGGAGATCACCTTTGTCACCGTTCCCGAAAGTTTCGATGCGGCAGGCGTACGGACAAAGATCCTGACAGTGGCTGAGGCTTTGGGCGTGCCGGAAGAAGGCATCGCGCTGGCCGATCAGATCGACGCGGAACTGGCCGCCGTCACTCAAGACATCAGTGGCGACGCCCCCCGCGTGATGTTCATCCTGTCGATGCAGGGCGGGCGCGTGATGGCGTCGGGCGCTGGCACGGCGGCGTCGGGGATCATCGCCATGGCTGGCGGAGAAAACGCTGTGACCGCCTTTGAAGGCTACCGCCCCCTGACGGATGAGGCGGTTCTGGCGGCAGCCCCCGATGTGATCTTGATGATGGATCGCGGCGGAGATCACGGTGCCGATGCCGAAGGCGTCTTCGCCCATCCCGCCCTTGGCCTGACACCCGCTGCGGACACTGGCAGCTTGGTACAGATCGACGGCTTGCTTCTGCTTGGCTTTGGCCCGCGCACGCCTGAGGCGGTCCACCTTTTGGCGGCCGCCCTTGGCACCAACGGAGAATAGCGCCTTGGCCGAATTATCCCAGAGCCTCCCGTTGCCCCTTGCGGGCGACCGGGAAGCCCGCGCCCGTGCGTGCAGTTTTTTGCTGTTGGCTTTGCTGGCAGTCGTCAGTCTGACGAGCCTGACCACGGGCGCATCGGGTATTTCGCTGGTGGAAGTTTTCGGCACATGGACGCGGGGCGAAAGCCTAGACCGGGTGACACGCACGGTTTTGTTCGACATTCGCATGCCGCGCTTGATTATGGGCATCCTTGTGGGCGCGGCCTTGGCCGTGTCTGGCGCTGTCATGCAGGGGTTGTTCCGCAACCCTTTGGCTGATCCCGGCCTGGTGGGGGTTGGCGCGGGGGCAGGGCTCGGCGCGATTGTCGCCATTGTTCTGGGCGGCTTCCTGCCCGTGGCGATACAGGCGGCGGTAGGTTTCTACCTTGTGCCCTTCGCGGCGTTCTTTGGGGGCTGGCTCAGCACGATCATGCTTTATGTAGTGGCCACCAACCGAGGCAAAACATCGGTCGCGGTGATGCTTTTGGCGGGCATCGCCTTGGGGGCTCTGACCGGGGCCGTGTCGGGCATTCTGGTTTATATGGCAGACGATCAACAGCTACGGGATTTGACGTTCTGGGGTTTGGGATCACTGGCGGGGGCCACTTGGGTGAAGCTGATCGTAGCGGCCCCATTGATTGTCACAGCCCTTGCAGCGGCTCCGTTCCTGGCGCGCAGCCTTAACGGCTTGGCATTGGGAGAGGCCGCCGCCGCCCATATCGGCATCCCGGTGCAGAGGATGAAATCCATCGCGATCCTGACCGTTGCCGCCGCCGTGGGCGCGGCTGTAGCCGTGTCGGGCGGCATCGGGTTCATTGGCATCGTGGTGCCGCATTTGCTGCGTATCGCCGTGGGGCCGGATCATCGATTCCTTCTGCCCAATGCGGCGCTCTTGGGGGCCTCTCTTCTGATCGTGGCGGATATGATCTCTCGGACCATCATTGCGCCCGCGGAACTGCCTATCGGGATCGTCACCGCCGTGATCGGCGGGCCGTTCTTCTTGTGGATTTTGCTGCGAAATCGTTCACTTCTGGACCTGTGAGGCCCCCATGCTGACTGCGGAAAACATCGAAGTGACCCTTGGGTCGAGCCACGTGTTGCACGGCGTCGATATGGTCGCGCAACCGGGGCAGGTGACGGCTATTGTCGGCCACAACGGATCGGGAAAAACCACGCTTCTGCGCGCCATGACGCAGGAGGTCCCTTACCGGGGCAAAGTGCGTTTGGACGGGGCAGATATCGCCGCGATCAAGCCGTGGGAACTGGCGACGCGCCGGGCCGTTCTTCCGCAAGCCTCGCGCATCGCGTTTCCGTTCACCGTGTTGGAGGTTGTGCGCCTGGGCCTTTTGGCCGGCCGCGATGGGGCCGACAAAACTCTGCCGCAGAGGGCCTTGGCCCATGTCGGTCTGGCCGGTTTTGAAGGGCGGTTTTACCAAGAGCTGTCGGGCGGAGAGCAGCAGCGCGTGCAATTGGCCCGCGTCTTGTCTCAGGTATGGGAGCCGACCCAGAACGGTAAGGCCCGTTGGCTTTTATTGGATGAGCCTGTTTCCAGCCTTGATATCGGACACCAGCTTGAGGTGATGGAAATCGCCCGCGATTATGCCCGTGGCGGCGGCGGGGTGATCGCCGTCATGCACGACCTGAACCTAACCGCGATGTTTGCTGACCATATGGTGCTTCTATCGGGGGGGCGATGCCTTGCAGCGGGGGCACCGGCACAGGTTATGACGGATGTGACCCTTAGCAAGGCCTACGGCTGCGCGCTACAGGTCAACACACGGCCCGCCGCCGATGCGACGTTTATTCTGCCCCACCTTGCGCAACGCGCGGGCTGACATCAAAGGACACGACTTATGTATATCGCGATGAACCGCTTTACGGTGAGAACGGCAAACGCGCAGGCGTTTGAAGACCTTTGGCTGGGGCGTGAAAGCCGTTTGCCGGGGTTGGATGGCTTTGTGGAGTTTCACATGCTCAAAGGGCCAGTAGAAGATGACGACACGGTGCTATATGCCTCCCACACGGTGTGGCGGGATGTGGATGCCTTCAAGGCCTGGACGAAAAGCATGGCCTTCCGCGACGCCCACAAGGGGGCCCGCCAGACGGCAAAATTGCACGAAGGAAGCCCCACGTTTGAAGGCTTCGAGACGATCCAGCACATCGCGGCCCCGGTGTCTTAACCCACCGATTGCAGTTTCGGACGGGGCAGGGGTTTGGGCGTGCCTATGGGGTCCAGCCGGGCGGCCAGGGACAGGCCACTGCGCACGATGGCGGCTTCGACGCGGCCGCCGGTCAGGCGTGCGATCAGATCACGGGCGCGCGGGGTTTCCTCGCGGCCCATGGCGGTCAGAAGCGCGAGCAACACCCGTTCATCTTGGGTCAGCAGCTTTCGCGCCTCTAGGTCCATCGGGTCCGCGAAGATCAGCGGCACGGGGCGGCTGTTAAGGACGGCCCCCAAAAAGCTTTGCACATGGTTGGCGATCGCAAGGCCCCGAGGCTCTCCCCATGTGCCGACGGCAGCGGCCAGCGCGTGGCGCCAACCAAGGGTTTCGGGCGATAGATAGGCGTTCAGAAAGTTGCGCATGACTGGCAACAAGGCGCGGCTGGTGGGGTCCAGCGTATCGACGGAATCGCTCATGCCGACCGCCTTTCTGTCCCAAAGAAGGCGTCGCCATAGCGGCCTCCATCCAGCGCCGTAGCCGGGCTTGGAAGCGTCAGGGCCACTTGCGACAGGGCGGCGATTGCCTCGGCCGTGTCATTGCCTTCGCAGAGCATCATCATTTCGGTCTGCACGATCCCCTCGTGACCGCGCCGAAGGGCGGCGAGACTGCGCATCAGGCGGCGTTCGTGTTCGGTGAGGATGGTCGAGCAGCCTAGACACACCGGAGAATTGAAATGAAACGTGGAGCGTCGGGCATAGCGCATCGCCCGCAGCGCGTTCAGCAGGCGGCCCGCAAGAAGCATCCCGTGGGCTTCCCCGTAGTGGAACTGAGCCCGCTCGAAGCAGCCGATCCACGCATGGCTTTGGGGAATTGCAAAGCTTTGCAGGTAGTAGCGCGTCAATCCGAGCATGGTGATTTCATGGGCATCAAAGCCCGCGTCGGAAACCAGTGTTTCTTTGGCGTCTGGGCGTCGCCCGCAGCAGCTGTCTTTGGTGGGGCGGGTCATGGGCGCCGCGCCTTGAGCATGTGTGTCATGTGAAGCCGTCCTTAAGGAGCATAAAGGTTGCGCGTCACCGGGCTCGACAGGGCGTCTGACTGGGCTTTTCAATATCTGACAAAATTAGTCGGATAAGGCAAGTGGAGAAAATGAACCCTCTCGCCCGAGGCGGTTATGGACAGTTGAGAGGGGGTGAAAAACAAACGCCCACTTGCGATAGGCAAGGGGCGTTGTCGGGGAAGATGCATGGGACCCGAGGCGCATTTCAGCGGCCCCGGCCCCCGCGGATGGCGTTAGGCGAAGGCCTGCAAACCGGTGATGCCGCGGCCCATGATGAGGGCGTGGACGTCGTGGGTGCCCTCGTAAGTGTTAACGGCCTCAAGGTTCATCACGTGGCGGATGACGCCGTATTCGTCGCTGACGCCATTGCCGCCGTGCATGTCGCGGGCCTCCCGCGCAATGGTTAACGCTTTGCCGCAATTGTTACGCTTCATCAGGCTGATCAGCTCGGCGGGCGCGGTGTGATCGTCGAACATCCGGCCCAGTTGCAGGGCCCCTTGCAGGCCCAGGGCGATCTCGGCCTGCATGTCGGCCAGCTTCTTCTGGATCAGCTGCGTTTGCGCCAGTGGGCGGCCAAACTGCTTGCGGTCCATGGTGTAGCTGCGGGCGGCGTGGAAGCAGGCCTCGGCCGCGCCCATGGCGCCCCAGGCGATGCCGAAGCGCGCCCGGTTCAGGCAGCCGAAGGGACCAGCCAAGCCACTGACTTCAGGCAGTAAATTATCCTCGGGGACAAAGACTTCGTCCATCTGGATCATGCCCGTAATCGAGGCGCGGAGCGAGAATTTCCCCTCGATCTTCGGGGCGTTCAGACCCTTCATTCCCTTCTCAAGAATGAAGCCTTTGATCTTGCCGTCATGGGCGTCGGACTTGGCCCAGATGATGAAGACATCGGCGATGGGGGAGTTGGTGATCCAGTTCTTCGCGCCGGAAAGGCTGTAGCCGCCGTCCACCGCTTTGGCGCGGGTGACCATCGACCCCGGGTCCGATCCGTGGTCCGGTTCGGTTAACCCGAAACAGCCGACCATGCGGCCCGAGGCCAGCTCTGGCAGGAATTTCTGGCGCTGCGCCTCGGTCCCATAGGCGAAGATCGGGTGCATCACCAGCGAGCTTTGCACCGACATGGCCGAGCGATAGCCGCTGTCGATCCGCTCCACCTCGCGAGCGACCAAACCGTAGGAGACGTAGTTGGCGCCAATGCCGCCGTATTCCTCGGGGATGGTCGCGCCCAGAAGGCCCATGTCGCCCATCTCGGTCATGATATCGCGGTCAAATGTCTCGTGGCGGTTAGCCATGACGACGCGCGATCCCAACGCTTCCTGGCAATAGGCATGGGCGCTGTCGCGGATCATCCGCTCCTCCTCCGTCAGCTGGTTTTCCAGCAGAAACGGGTCGTCCCAAACCAAGCTCGCAGGCTTGGCCCGGGCGGATTGGGGGGTGGTGGCGGCGGATGTCATGGTGCTCAAGGGAGGTCTCCATCGGCTTCAATTTCAGAAATGGGTAGAAGGCGGCTGAATTTATTTCAAGCATAAAATATTTTTACTTGAAATACAGGTTTGCGATCCGTAGCGTTGCTGTACCGGAACAGAAAAGTGGGTCGAACATGCGTATTGCTTGTCTTGGGGGTGGTCCTGCTGGCCTCTACTTTGGGATTTCGATGAAACGTCGCAATCCTCAGGCCGAAGTCGTTGTGTTCGAGCGTAACCGCGCGGACGATACCTTTGGGTGGGGCGTGGTCTTGTCCGACGAAACTCTTGATAATCTTGCCAAGAACGACGCCGAAAGCGCCGCGATTATCCGCGAGAACTTCGCCTATTGGGATGATGTGGCGCTGCATCATCAGGGCCAAAAACTGGTGTCCAGCGGCCATGGTTTCTGCGGTATCGGCCGCAAGAAGCTGCTGTTGATCCTACAGGCGCGGGCACGGGAATTGGGCGTTGATCTGCGGTTCGAGACCGAGGTTGGCGCGGCGTCTGATTACAAGGACGACTTTGACGTTGTGGTGGCTTGCGACGGGCTCAATTCCAAGACCCGGATGGAGTTTGCCGAGACCTTCCAACCCGACATCGACACCCGCAAGTGTCAGTTCGTCTGGCTTGGAACGCACCAGCGTTTCGACGATGCGTTTACCTTTATTTTCGAAGATACCGACAAGGGCTGGGTCTGGGCGCACGCGTATCAATTTGACGATGAGACAGCGACTTTCATCGTGGAATGCAGCCAGAAAACCTTTGATGCTTACGGCTTTGGCGAGATGAGCCAGCAAGAGAGCATTGCCGTGTGCGAGGCGATCTTCAAAGACCACCTTGGTGGCCACGGGCTGATGACCAACGCCAACCATATCCGCGGTTCTGCGTGGATTCAGTTCCCCCGTGTGCTTTGCGAAAAGTGGAGCCACGAAAATGTGGTGCTTTTGGGCGATGCTTCGGCCACGGCGCATTTTTCGATCGGGTCGGGAACGAAGCTGGCGTTGGAAAGTGCCATTGCGCTGGCCGAAGATATTGCCACAAAACCGACGCTGGCAGAGGCCTTCGCCAACTACGAGGACGAGCGGCGGTTGGAGGTCTTGCGTCTGCAATCGGCGGCGCGAAACTCGGTGGAATGGTTCGAGGATGTGGAGCGGTATCTGCACCTTGATCCGGTGCAACTGAATTACTCCATGCTGACCCGCTCGCAACGCATCAGCCACGAAAACCTGCGAGAGAGAGACCCGAAGTGGCTTGCCGGGGCGGAGGCGTGGTTCATGGAGCAAGCCGGGGGAGAGGCCACAACTCCCGCCCGCGCCCCGATGTTTGCGCCATTTACCTTGCGCGATATGAAGCTGAAGAACCGCATCGTGGTGTCCCCGATGGCGCAATACAAGGCTGTGGATGGCGCGCCGACCGATTGGCATTTGATCCATTACGGCGAGCGCGCCAAAGGCGGCGCAGGGCTGGTCTATACCGAGATGACATGCGTTTCCGCCGATGGGCGGATCACGCCCGGTTGCCCCGGTCTGTATGCCCCCGAGCATGAGGCCGCATGGGCGCGGCTGACCGCCTTTGTCCACGCTGAGACGGAAGCGAAGATTTGCTGCCAGATCGGCCATGCGGGGCGGAAGGGCTCGACCCGTGTCGGATGGGAAGGGATGGACAAGCCGCTGGCGGAGGGCAACTGGCCGCTTTTGTCGGCCTCCGATATCCCTTGGTCCGATGAAAACGCGACGCCGCAGGCGATGGACCGGGCGCAGATGGACGCGGTGAAGACGGCCTTCGTGGCAAGCGCCGAGATGGCGGATCGCGCGGGCTTTGACATGATCGAATTGCACGCGGCCCACGGCTATCTGATCTCGTCGTTCATCTCTCCGCTGTCCAACACGCGCACCGACAACTACGGCGGCAGCCTAGAGAACCGGATGCGCTACCCGTTGGAAGTTTTCGCCGCCATGCGGGCCGTTTGGCCGCCAGAAAAGCCCATGTCGGTGCGGATTTCGGCCAGCGATTGGGCCGGGGACGACGGTGTCACTGCCGAGGACGCCGTGAAGATCGCAGCGATGTTTGAAGCCCAAGGCGCGGATATCATCGATGTGTCGGCGGGCCAGACCTCGACCGAAGCAGAGCCTGTCTATGGCCGCATGTTCCAAACGCCTTTCTCGGACCGGATCAGGAACGAGGCGGGGATCAAGACAATGGCCGTGGGCAATATCTTCGAGGCCGATCACGTGAACTCGATCCTTATGGCGGGGCGGGCCGATCTGGTGTGCCTTGCGCGGCCGCATCTGGCCGATCCCTATTGGACGCTACATGCGGCGACGGCCCTTGGGGACCGACAAGAAAGCTGGCCCCAGCCCTATGATGCGGGACGCGATCAGGCGTGGCGTCTGGCCGACCGGGCCGCAGAAATGGTGGGTAAGGTATGAAGCATGTCGTAATCACGGGCGGCGGCACGGGTGTTGGCGCCCAAACCGCACAGCGCTTCGCGGCGGCGGGCTATGCCGTGACGATCATGGGGCGTAGCGAGGCACCGTTGCAGGCGCAGGGCTTGTCGTATCAGCTGTGCGATGTGACCGACGTGGATCAGGTGCACGCCGCGTTTGAGGCGGCCCGCGCCGAGCATGGGCCGGTGTCCATCGTCATTGCGAACGCGGGCGCGGCGACCTCGAAGCCATTTGCCAAGATGAGTGCGGCGGATTTGACCGGCATGTTGGATGTGAACCTGACCGGGGTTTTCAACGTCTGGCAAGCGGCTTTGGCGGATATGAAGGCCGCAGGGGCAGGGCGGATGATCGCCATCGCCTCCACCGCTGGATTGAAAGGTTACCCGTATGTGTCGGGCTATTGCGCGGCGAAGCACGGGGTTGTTGGGCTAACGCGGGCGCTGTCGTTGGAACTGGCGAAAACCGGGATCACCGTGAACGCGATTTGCCCCGGCTTCATTGAAACGCCGCTGCTGGAACGCTCGGTCGAGAACATCGTCGCCACCACAGGGATGAGCGCGGAAGACGCGGTGAAATCATTGACAAAGGGCAACCCTCAGGCGCGGTTGATCCAGCCCGAGGAAGTGGCGGAAACGGCGCTTTGGCTCTGCTCGGACGCGGCGCGGTCAGTCAACGGACATACGTTAAGCCTGTCGGGAGGTGAAATCTGATGCAAACCAAACCGGTAGAGGTCCTTGCCCCGCCCTCAAAGGAACGCCTGCGCCTTTGGCTCCGCCTGCTGAAAACCAGCCGCGCGATTGAAACCACCCTGCGCGAGAAGCTGCGTGAGGAATTTGCCACCACCCTGCCGCGTTTCGATGTGATGGCCGCGCTGTCGCGTTATGAAGACGGCCTGAAGATGAGCCAGCTTTCCGGCGTGTTGCGCGTGTCCAACGGCAACGTCACCGGCATTGTGGACCGTTTGGCCGAGGATGGCTTGCTGGTGCGCGTGCCCGTACCCGGTGACCGCCGCGCCTCGGTCGTGCGATTGACCAAGCGCGGCGTCGAAGAATTCGCCCGCCAGGCCGCCGCCCACGAGGCGTGGATCGATTCTATGCTTGGTGGGTTTGCCGCCGAAGAAGCCGCCGAAATCGGCGCGCGGCTGGAAACTCTGGAAGCAAAGCTACAGTCAGAAGGGGATGCCTGATGCGCAGTGACGTCACTCACTTCAAATGCGAGATTGCCGACCGCATCGCCACCATTGCGCTGGATCGGCCCGAGCGGAAGAACCCGCTGACCTTCGACAGCTACGCCGAGATGCGCGATTGGTTCCGTGATCTGCATTACTCGGACGACGTAGATGCGGTGGTTTTTGCCTCCAACGGCGGCAACTTCAGCTCGGGCGGTGATGTGCATGACATCATCGGGCCGCTCACCAAGATGTCGATGAAAGAACTGCTGGCCTTTACCCGGATGACGGGCGATCTGGTCAAGGCGATCGTGAACTGCGGCAAGCCGATGATTGCCGCGATTGATGGGATTTGCGTGGGCGCAGGCGCGATTATCGCCATGGCCGCTGACCTGCGGATCGCCACGCCCGAGGCCAAGACAGCCTTCCTTTTCACCCGGGTGGGCCTTGCGGGTTGTGACATGGGGGCCTGTGCGATCCTGCCCCGGATCATCGGGCAAGGCCGCGCGGCAGAGCTGCTTTACACCGGCCGCGCCATGACCGCCGAGGAAGGCCATGCCTGGGGGTTCCACAACAAGCTGGTCCCCGCCGACACGCTGGACGCCGAGGCGCAGTCGATGGCCGCCCGCATCGCAGCGGGGCCGAACTTTGGGCACATGATGACCAAGACCATGCTGGCGCAGGAATGGTCGATGTCGATTGAGCAAGCGATCGAGGCCGAGGCGCAGGCGCAGGCCATCTGCATGCAGACGGCGGATTTTGAACGCGCCTACACCGCCTTTGTCGCCAAAGAAAACCCCCTGTTCGAGGGCAACTGATGGCGGATAAAACATTCCTTCACTGGCCATTTTTTGAGGACACGCACCGCGATTGGGCCGCACAGGTCGAGGCTGTGGCCGAGGGCTTGCAGGTGGATCACGCTGATACCGATGCCGCCTGCCGCAATCTGGTGGCGGATTTAGGCGAGGCGGGCATTTTGCAGGCAACGGGCAACCCCGATGGCCCGCTGGACGTACGCCGTCTTTGCTTGGCGAGAGAGACTTTGGCGCGCCACGATGGTTTGGCCGATTTCGCCTTTGCGATGCAGGGGCTTGGGACTGGTGCGATTTCGCTGTTTGGCAGCGATGCACAGAAGGCCGAATGGCTACCGCTGACGCGGGCGGGCAAGGCGATATCGGCTTTTGCGCTGACCGAACCTCAATCCGGGTCAGACGTGGCGAACTCTACCATGACGGCCACGCGCGATGGCGATGCTTACTTGTTGAACGGGCAGAAAACCTGGATCAGCAACGGCGGCATCGCCGATGTCTACACGGTCTTTGCGCGCACCGGCGACGCGCCCGGCGCACGGGGCCTGTCGGCTTTTGTGGTGCCCGCAGAGACGCCCGGCCTGACCATTGCCGAGCGGCTCGACACCATTGCGCCGCACCCACTGGCGACGCTGGATTTCACCGACTGCCGTATCCCCGCAAGCGCCCTGATCGGCGAAAGTGGGGCGGGGTTCAAGATCGCCATGTCGGTGCTGGATGTCTTCCGCTCCACCGTGGCGGCCGCCGCTTTGGGCTTTGCGCGCCGCGCTTTGGACGAGGCGGTGGCCCGTGTGAACGCGCGCCATGTGCAGGGTGCGCCGCTTAGCGATTTGCAGATGGTGCAGGGGCATATCGCGGATATGGCCGTGGATATCGACGCCTCGGCGCTGCTGATCTACCGGGCCGCCTGGACTAAGGACAGCGGCGCACCGCGCATCACCCGCGAAGCGGCAATGGCCAAGCTATTTGCCACCGATCACGCGCAAAATGTCATCGACAAAGCGGTGCAACTGCACGGCGGCGATGGTGTCAGATCGGGTCAGGCGGTTGAGAAACTATACCGAGAAATCAGGGCATTACGCATCTATGAGGGCGCATCAGACGTCCAGCGTATCATCATCGCCCGACAAACATTGGGTCAATAAGAACCCGCCAACAGGGAGTGTTACGGTGAACAATCAGAGCGATGCCTTCCGGCCCTCCGGCCTGGGTTCCGTGGCCTCAGAAAACCGGGGATCTGCCCCCAGAAACAAGCGAGTAAGCCATGTTCAGCGCCAGTGCCCATAGCGATACCTTCTCCCGTGATAATCTGCCGCCCAAGGACCAATGGCCTGATTTTTTGCTGGAGGGGTATGACTATCCCGATACGCTCAACGTTGGCGTAGAACTGACCGATGCGATGGTTGCCAAGGGCTTCGGCGACCGCACGGCGCTGATCGGCAACGGACGCCGGCGTACCTATAAAGAGCTAACCGATTGGACCAACCGGCTGGCCCATGTTCTGGTAGAAGATCTGGGCGTCGTTCCGGGCAATCGCGTGCTGATCCGGTCTGCGAATAATCCGGCGATGGTGGCCTGTTGGCTTGCCGCCACCAAGGTGGGCGCGGTGGTGGTGAATACCATGCCGATGCTACGGGCCGCGGAATTGGCGCAGATCGTGGAGAAAGCGCAGATCACCCACGCGCTGTGCGATACGCGCCTGATGGACGAGATGGACGGCTGCGCCAAGCTATGCAAGACCCTGACCCATGTCGTGGGCTTTGACGGCACATCGAACCACGACGCCGAGCTCGATCGGTTAGCACTGGAGAAACCTGTGCAGTTCGACGCCGTGGCGACGGGGCGTGAGGATGTGGCGCTGTTGGGCTTCACCTCGGGCACCACAGGCTCACCCAAGGCGACGATGCATTTCCACCGCGACCTTCTGATTATCGCAGACGGCTACGCGCGGGAGGTTTTGGGCGTAACACCGGACGACGTTTTCGTCGGCTCCCCTCCGCTGGCGTTCACCTTTGGCCTTGGCGGCTTGGCTATTTTCCCGCTGCGTTTTGGGGCCACGGCGACGCTTCTGGAAACGGCATCTCCGCCCAATATGATTGAAATCATTGAGAAGTATAAAGCCACCGTTTGCTTTACGGCCCCCACCGCCTACCGCGCGATGCTTGCGGCGATGGAGGAGGGCGCAGACCTCAGCAGTCTGCGCGCCGCCGTGTCAGCGGGCGAAACGCTGCCCGCGCCGGTCTATGAAGATTGGATGACCAAAACAGGCAAACCAATGCTGGACGGGATCGGCGCGACCGAGATGCTGCATATCTTCATCTCTAACCGTTTCGACGATCATAGGCCCGCCTGCACGGGGCGACCCGTCACGGGGTACGAGGCCAAGATCATTGGTGAAGACGGGCAGGAATTGCCTCGCGGTGAAGTGGGTCGCTTGGCGGTGCGTGGCCCCACCGGCTGTCGCTACATGAACGACGACCGCCAAGGGGCGTACGTTTTAGATGGCTGGAACATCTCGGGCGACGCCTTCACGATGGATGCGGACGGCTACCTGCATTTTGCCGCCCGTAACGACGATATGATCGTGTCATCGGGCTACAACATCGCTGGCCCTGAGGTTGAGGCCGCGCTTCTGTCCCATCCCAACGTCGCCGAATGCGCCGTGATCGGCGCGCCAAGTGAGGAACGCGGGATGATCGTGCAGGCCCATGTGGTGCTTGCCGATGCCGCCCCTTCCGCCGAGTTGGCCAAAGCCCTGCAAGACCACGTAAAAGCGACCATCGCGCCGTTCAAATACCCCCGCGACGTGCGCTTTGTGGACGCACTACCCAAGACCCAGACCGGCAAAATCCAACGCTTCATGCTGAAAGAGACCTCGTGACAAATGCCGCGTACACACAGCCCCTGAAGGTACTCTTCAAACACTGCGACCCGGCGGGCGTGGTGTTTTACCCGCGCTATTTCGAGATCATCAACGACATGGTCGAGGCGTTCTTCGATCACGTCGGTTTCCCGTTTGAGGAGATCTTGAAAGACGGCGGCGTACCGACTGTGCAGGTTGAAACCACCTTTCACGCCCCCAGTCGCCATGGGGATCACCTAACACTGTCGCTGGAATTGACCCGTGTTGGCACCGCCAGCCTTGGGGTTTCAGTGATTGCTGAAGGCAAGGATGCACGCCGCTTCTCTGCCGATCTAACCCTTGTTCACATTAACGCCGCGCATCGTCCAAAGCCTTGGTCAGATCCGATGCGGCAGGCCTTCTCGCCCTATCTAAGGAGCGCACAATGACAAATAAGACAATTCAACCAGACGGTTGGGCCCCTGCGAAAGGCTACGCCAATGGTGTATTAGCCCCCGACGGCACGCTTTACATCGGCGGGCAGATTGGCTGGAACGCGGAGCAGAAGTTTACCTCTCACGATTTCATCGGCCAGATGGAGCAAGCCCTGCGCAACATCGTTGACGTTGTGGTCGCGGCGGGTGGCAAGGTCGAAGATATTACCCGACTGACGTGGTTCGTGATCGACAAGGCCGAATATATGGCCCGCCAACGGGAGGTGGGAGAGGTCTACCGCAAGGTTCTGGGCCGCCATTTCCCTGCTATGTCGATGCTGATCGTCGCGGGGTTGGTCGAGGACGACGCGCTATTGGAGATCGAGGCGACGGCCTACATCGGCGCCTAGAAGGCAAGCGTTGCGGCAGGGGTGCGGCGCTGTGCCTTTGCCCCATTGAGGGCGCAGGAGACAGGGTGATGAACCGAGCCGTGTTCGACATTCCGTACATAAGATCGAATGGCCAATGGTTGCCACCAAAGTATCGGCAGGCTGTTCTGTGGCCCATGGCGGAGTTGTTTACCTTCGTTTGCGTTAGTTTCGCCAATTGGCTCAGAGCATGAACTGCGCGCTAATCGGCCGGGTCGCGGCACCGATGGCACGGGCCTTGTGGCCAATGCTTCCCGCTTCGATCCTAGGCGCGATCAGTCCCCGGGTGTCTTGGGTGCTGACATAACGCTGGACCCTTTCAACCAGTTCATCGCGGACATGCTCGGGGAAAGCGCCGTCAATAAGGATCGCCTCGAAGTCGATCACAGAGCAGGTCGAGAGCGCGGCCTTGGACAGTTCTTGCGCCGTTTGGCCGATCCAAGGATCAACATAGCGTGCCAGGGCGGTCCAACTATCGGGGTCTGTCCAAAGCTGGCGCGTATCCAGATCGACCTCGTGTAATCTGCGTTCCAATTGATGGATCGACGCCATATCGACCAGCTGCATACTTTCCCCGTTCGGGCCGATACTACGCAACGATCCCAATGCCCCCGCGTTGCCCTGTCGTCCCTCGTAAACGGCATTGTCCAAGGCGATACCACCACCGACATAGGCGCCCACGAAGAAGTAGGCGTAATCGCGAAACTCCTTGCCGCGGCCAAATGTATGTTCTGCCTGACAGGCCGCGGTGGCGTCGTTCAGGCGCAGGACGGGAAGGTTAGTCTGCTCCGCAAGATGTGTGGCAAAATCGATCCCTCGCCATTCTCTGAACGCGTTCTCGGCACCATCTCTCATGGCGCTCCACAGCTCGAAGGCGGCGGCTATCCCAAGCCCGCAGATGCGGCTGCGGTGCTCTTCAGACATGGAGTTTCTGATGCTTGCAACTCCCTCCTCTACGAAATCAAAGATGTCGCGAGGCTGAGGGCCCTCATAGGCAAGATGCCGTTCATGGCGCAGGGTGCCGATGAAATCTATCAACACCAGTTCGGCAGAGCGTCGGCCGATCTTCAGGCCAAAGGAGAACGCCCCATCGGGGGCAAGGTGCATCGGGATAGAGGGCTTACCAACTTTGCCACGAACCGGCTCCCCGCGTGCTACAAGCCCCTCGGATTCAAGCCCGCGAAGAATGGTGGAGATCGTTGGTGGTGACAGGCCTGCACGGCGAGACAGATCGCTGGCCGGCATTCCACCATGGCGTTGGATAAGCGAAAGCAGCAGCCGCTCGTTATGATCGCGAACGCCGCTTTGACTCAGCCCGACGCTGAGAGATCTGACCAATCCGTCTTCCATCGGCACGTAATGCCCTTGTTCCTTCGACTTTGGTAGCGGATTCTAATTAATAAAGAAAGTTAATTAATTAATTGACAGACCGCCTCGAATCGTGGCTTTTGCAGATAGGCGACCGGAGGACTTGGTCGTAAGATGGCGGGGCAGCCTGCCGAAAATTGTTCTGGGAGGACACCATGAAGAAGCTTTTGATTGGCACAGCTGCGGCCGCAATTTGCACAGGCGGCGCTGCGATGGCGGATGGCCACGGCGTATCGGCTTGCCTTATCACCAAGACAGACACCAACCCGTTTTTCGTCATGATGCGCCAAGGCGCAGAGGCGGCAGCAGCTGAATTGGGCATCACGCTCAACTCATACGCGGGCCAAGTGGACGGCGACAACGAAGCGCAAGTTGCGGCTGTTGAAGCCTGCATTGCGAACGGCGCATCGGGCATTTTGATTACCGCCTCTGACACCGCCGCGATTGTGCCTGCTATTGAAGAGGCCCGCGCTGCCGGTATCCTCGTGATTGCGCTCGACACGCCGCTCGACCCAATTGACGCAGCCGACGCGACTTTTGCGACCGACAACTTCCTTGCTGGTGAACTGATCGGCGAATGGGCCGCTGGTTCCCTTGGGGACGAGGCCGCGAACGCCCGGATCGCCATGCTAGATCTTGCCATCAGCCAGCCCACCGTGGGCGTTCTGCGCGACCAGGGCTTCCTGACAGGTTTCGGTATCGACGTTGTTGACCCCTCCATGTGGGGCGATGAGACGGACGAGCGGATCATCTGCAACGAAGTTACCGCAGGGAACGAAGAAGGCGGCCGCACCGCGATGGAAACCTGCTTGGCCGCAGATCCCGATATCAACGTGGTTTACACCATCAACGAACCAGCCGCCGCTGGTGCCTATGAAGCGCTTGTCGCGATCGGTCGCCAAGATGACGTGCTGATCGTCTCTGTCGATGGCGGTTGCCCGGGCGTGGCAGATGTTGCCGATGGCGTTATCGGTGCCACATCGCAGCAGTACCCCTTGCTGATGGCCTCTCTTGGGATCGAGGCGATTGCCGCCTTCGCCGAAGACGGCACCCTGCCCGAAAACACACCGGGTCGCGATTTCTTTGACACTGGTGCCGCATTGGTCACCAACTCGCCTGTAGACGGCGTCGAGAGCATCTCGGTCGAAGAGGGCGCAGACTTGTGCTGGGGCTGATTTAACCCAAACCTACGATCAAGAAGGGCGGGCTTCGGTCCGCCCTTTCACCAACGTATGATGCGATGACAAGGGCACGGGGCTAACACCATGGCAGAGAATTCGGACAACTTTGAAACAGGCCTGAAGGGGGCGGCAGAAACCGTTGCTTCGTTCGAGGTGGAAGACAAGACGCTTTTGATGCGCTTCCAAGGCGCATTGCACAAGACACCGTCATTGGTGCCGCTGATCGTTCTGGGCTGTGCGATAATGATTTTTACCGGTTGGCTTGGCCCCCGGTTCTTGCCGCAAATGACGTTGGTTTTCCAACAGATCCAGATCGTGGGTATTCTGGCATTGGCTCAGACCTTGGTTATCCTTACGGCTGGCATTGACCTGTCCGTGGGGGCGATTGCGGTCTTTTGCTCGGTCATCATGGGGCAATTCACCTTCCGCTACGGCATTCCGCCCGCCATCGCTGTGGCATGCGGTTTGGCGGCTGGTGCTGCCATCGGCGCCGTATCTGGCTGGCTGGTCACGCGCATCAAGATCCCGCCGTTCATCGCCACGCTTGGCGTTTGGCAAATTGTGCTGGCCGCCAACTACATCTATTCGCGCAATGAAACGATCCGCGCCCGCGACATCCGCGAGAACGCGCCAATGCTGCAATGGTTGGGCCTGAAGCCGAACGAGCAGCTGGTCACTTGGATCGAGAACCTGCGCGGCATCACTTATGAACGCCTGCGCCCCAACGACACCGATCAATTCTTGCTGGACCTGATCTGGCAAACCAAGATCACTTACGGAGTGCTGGTCCTTATCCTGCTAGCGTTTGTGTTGGCTTACATGCTGCGTTCCACTGCTTGGGGCCGCCACGTTTATGCGGTCGGCGATGACCCGGACTCGGCTGAATTGGCCGGTGTGAACGTCAAACGCACGCTGATGTCGGTCTATATGCTGTCAGGCCTCATTGCCGCAATTGCGGGCTGGTCGCTGATCGGGCGGTTTGCCTCCGTCTCTCCGAGTGCATCGACGGGGATTGAGGGAAACATCGAATCCATCACCGCCGTTGTGATTGGTGGCATCTCTCTCTTTGGGGGAAGAGGCTCAATCTGGGGCGCGTTCTTTGGCGCATTAATCGTGGGGGTCTTCATGTTGGGCCTCGGCATGGCGGGCGTAAACCCACAATGGACGTTCATGTTGATCGGCTCGCTAATCATTGTTGCGGTCGGCATCGACCAGTGGATCAGAAAGGTGGCTGCGTAATGGAACCTATTCTTAAAGGACGGAACCTGACCAAACGCTATGGCAAGGTCGTGGCCCTCGATAACTGTGATTTCGAGCTTTATCCCGGCGAAATTCTTGCCGTCATCGGTGACAACGGCGCGGGTAAATCCACCCTGATCAAGGCGCTGTCCGGGGCGGTCGTGCCCGATCAGGGCGAGGTGACGTTAGAGGGCCAGCAGATGCGGTTCGCATCGCCCAATGATGCACGCCACTACGGGATCGAGACGGTGTACCAAACCCTCGCCGTAAGCCCGGCGCTGTCCATCGCGGACAATATGTTCATGGGGCGCGAAATACGTAAACCCGGCTGGCGTGGCAGCTTGCTTCGCCAGCTCGACAAGCCCGCAATGGAAGCCGCAGCCCGCGAGAAGTTGAACGAGCTGGGTCTGATGACGATCCAGAACATCAACCAAGCGGTCGAGACGCTGTCTGGCGGCCAACGGCAAGGCGTGGCAGTAGCCCGTGCAGCGGCGTTTGGGTCCAAGGTTATCATCCTGGACGAGCCTACAGCGGCGCTTGGCGTCAAAGAGTCCCGAAAGGTGTTGGAGTTGATCCTCGATGTCCGCTCCCGCGGCGTCCCGATCATTTTGATCAGCCACAACATGCCCCATGTGTTTGAGGTCGCCGACCGCATCCACGTCCATCGCTTGGGTCGCAGGCTCTGCGTCATCGATCCGAAGGACTACACGATGTCAGACGCCGTGGCCTTTATGACCGGCGCTAAGGAACCGCCGGAGGTGGCCAGTTCCAACTGACTGGCAGGGATGTTTGGTAAACAACGTGAGGTACAATCCTTGGGTCTGCTTTGCCAAACAACCAACTCTTATTGAAACTTGCTCCGTGCAAAGCGGGATGAAACACTTGAACGGCGTTTCGTCCTGCTCTGTACGTATTGACTACGAGGTCGCCGTTCGAATGGTCTGGCGAAAGGCCCGCTTCGTCGGCGTAGCAGCCATCGCGGCTATCATAATGCAGCCCATCATCGCCATTGCATGTTTCGGGGATTCTGCATTGTTGCACTGATCCCTAAGATGAACCGCAGCAATGGACCAGAATCTGGACGCATTTCATGCGCTTAGCCAATCGGTGGAACAGCATCGATCAGTTGAAACAGCTCATCCCACCGAATTTCGTTACAATCAAACCCAGACATTTTGGTGCCCAAGGGTACGTATCGAATAGATTTTGGCGCGCAGCCCGAGCGGCTCTAACGACGACGACATGTCTTCAAAGAGAGAATTTGGTAGCGGAGGAGGGACTTGCCCCCCGACCCAGAGTATCGCGCAGCGATGCGCGTCGGTCGGGCGAAATGTTGTACGCGCGGACTGAGGCTTGTGGAAGGGTGGGTTTGGTAGCGGAGGAGGGACTTGAACCCCCGACCCAGAGTATCGCGCAGCGATGCGCGTCGGTCGGGCGCAATGTTGTACGCGCGGAATGAGGCTTGCGGAAGGGGGCGGTTTGGTAGCGGAGGAGGGACTTGAACCCCCGACACGCGGATTATGATTCCGCTGCTCTAACCAACTGAGCTACTCCGCCAAACGCGAGCCAGTGGGTACGGCGGCAAGCGCGTTGCGTCAACACGAAAATTGGCCTGTTTTGGCCTTTGCGGCCTATTGGTGGGCCAAGCGGGCGTCTTCTAGCGCAATCTGTAGGATTTGCCGGGCAATCATGGTGCCGTTTGCTGCGAAAGCGTCGGTGTGCACGACCAGCAATGCGCAATGGCGATCAACGGAGAGGGCGACGGATTTCGCCATGTCTGTCACCTCGGCCCCGGCCTCCGCGGTTAGGCGAGCGGCCATCACATCGTGGTGCGCCAATAGTGCGTCCAAGGGGACGGGGGCGTCTTCGTC
Organism: Rhodobacteraceae bacterium M385; assembly: GCA_025141835.1. NCBI lineage: Bacteria > Pseudomonadati > Pseudomonadota > Alphaproteobacteria > Rhodobacterales > Paracoccaceae > Rhodobacteraceae bacterium M385. The sequence goes on from CP081102.1 coordinate 779,313, forward strand.
CAAGGCTGCAATCAGGTCTACGGGCACAATGGTAGTTTCCAGCGCGGCGCGGCGGCCCTTGTGCTTCAGGGTGCGTTCAAGCACGGCGACCCGGTCGGTGCCCAGGGCTTTCGCTTCTTCCGGGGTGGCGGCACGGGTATCGGCGCGGCCCCGAAAGGGGGTAAGGGACAGGGCTTTGCCGTCCACACCCAACAACACAGGCGTCACCGAGGGCGCTGCCGTGTCTGTGGGCGCTTGGGTTGCCACAAGGGTACCACGCCCCGGTTTGCGGCTGAGGTAGCCCGATTGCTCTAGGCTGATCAACGCTCGGCGCATGGTGCCTTGGCTCACGCCGAATTCTTCCGCCAGAATGAACTCATTAGGCAAACGCCGGCCAACCTCCCAGTCGCCCTTGGCGATTCGAGAGATCATTTCAGTCTCGGCAGCTTTATAAAGGGGCGTTCGCGCCATGGGTCGGCTCCGGCTTGGGGACGCTGATTTATGCCGCGGTGCAGCATTGTGCGCAACGGGCCAATCGTCGCGGGCTTTGGGCCGCCGCCGCAGGGGTACAGGCCCGGCGGCGGCGCGGCGTTTGGCCTAAGTATCCGCGCGGTTGGCGATCAGGTCATCAACCACGGATGGATCGGCAAGGGTGGAGGTATCCCCAAGCGAGCCATAGTCGTTTTCCGCAATCTTGCGCAGGATGCGCCGCATGATCTTGCCCGACCGGGTCTTGGGCAGGCCCGGCGCCCATTGGATCACGTCGGGCTTGGCAATTGGCCCAATCTCTTGGCGGACCCAAGCCTGCAACGTGGCCTTCAACTCGTCCGAGGGCGTCTCGTCGTTCATCAAGGTTACATAGCAGTAAATGCCTTGGCCTTTGACCGGGTGCGGGTAGCCCACAACGGCGGCCTCAGACACGGTTTCATGGGCGACAAGGGCACTTTCGATCTCGGGGGTGCCCATGCGGTGGCCGGAGACGTTAATCACGTCATCTACGCGGCCCGTGATCCAATACTCGCCATCGGCGTCGCGCTTACAGCCATCGCCTGAGAAGTAGTACCCTTTGTAGTCGCTGAAGTAGGTGGCAACAAAACGGTCATGGTCGCCCCAAACGGTGCGCATCTGGCCGGGCCAGCTATCGGCGATAACCAGAACGCCCTCCACATCGTTGCCCTCAATCACCTCGGCGGTGGTTGGGTCCAGAACCAGCGGCTTCACCCCGAAGAAGGGTTTTTGCGCAGAGCCGGGCTTCAGCGTATGGGCGCCGGGCAGGGGGGTCATCATGTGACCGCCGGTTTCCGTCTGCCACCAGGTGTCAACGATGGGGCATTTCCCTTTGCCGACGTTCTCGTTGTACCAATTCCAGGCCTCGGGGTTGATGTTCTCGCCCACGGTGCCGAGCAGTTTCAGGCTGCTCAGGTCGTATTTCTCAACAAAGCTCGTCCCCTTGCCCATCAGGGCGCGAATGGCAGTGGGTGCGGTATAGAACTGGTTCACCTTGTGCTTTTCGCAGACCTCCCAGAAGCGGCCAGCGTCGGGGTAGGTGGGGACGCCTTCAAACATCAGCGTCGTGGCCCCATTGGCCAGCGGGCCATAGACGATATAGCTGTGGCCTGTGACCCAACCCACGTCTGCCGTACACCAGAAGATATCGCCTTCCTTGTAGTCGAACACATATTCATGGGTCATCGAGGCATAGACGAGGTAACCCCCGGTCGTATGCACGACGCCCTTTGGCTGCCCGGTCGAGCCAGAGGTATAGAGGATGAACAGCGGGTCTTCGGCGTTCATCTCTTCTGGCGGGCAATCGGCGCTGACATTAGCGGCGATGTCATCGTACCAGACATCCCGGTCATCGACCCAGGCGACCTGACCACCGGTGCGCTTTACCACAAGGCACTTCGTATCGATCACATTGTGCAGCAACGCCTTGTTCACATTGTCCTTCAGCTCGGTTACCCGGCCACCACGTGGGGCCCCGTCAGAGGTGATAACGACCTTGGCGCTAGAGCCGTTAATCCGCGCGGCCAGCGCGTCGGGCGAAAAGCCCGCGAAGACAATAGAGTGAATCGCCCCAATCCGTGTGCACGCCAGCATCGCATAGGCGGCCTCGGGGATCATCGGCATGTAAAGCACGACCCGGTCGCCTTTACCGACGCCCATTTCCTTCAGGACATTGGCAAAACGGCAAACGTGGCTGTGCAGCTCTTTGTAAGTGATGTGCTGTGCGCCATCGCCGGGCTCATCGGGTTCAAACAGGATCGCGGTCTGGTCGCCACGTGTTTCCAGATGGCGGTCAATGCAGTTGGCACTGACGTTCAGGGTGCCGTCCTCAAACCATTTCACTTGCACGGCTTCATGGGCAAAGGAGGTGTTCTTGACCTTGGTGTAAGGTTTGATCCAGTCGATCCGCTTGCCATGCTCTCCCCAGAAAGCATCGGGATCGTTGATCGAGGCCGCATACATCTCTTCATAGCGGGCTGCGTTGATATGCGCGTCTGGCAACAGGGCTGGAAGGTGATCTTTTGGCACGGGTGTTTCTCCTAGTACGTGGGTCGAGCGGCGCGAGGGGCCGAGGCTCGGAACAAACGGGTAGGGGTTTCCGCAAATGCAGAAGAGGTGCGGTGGCACGTTACGCGATCGCGGTCACAGGTCAAAGGAACCCTCCCCATGCAGTCAACCCGTGTATGGCCCTCCCGGCCCACGGATCATCTGCGTCGCGGCTAGCATGGCAGGTTCATCCCGCCGTTAGAATGGCTTTTTTAGCGTTGCGACAATCAAGTCAGGAAATTTTACCGATGTGACGAAAGCCTGTAAAATATTTCACATCGCCGCTGTGATGCCCCCGCGTGGCCAGCAGAAGTCACCCCCTATCCCCAACTCCGCGCGCGCCCTGCTTCCTTGTTCCAAAAATATCCCCGGGGGTTTGGGGGGCTGGCCCCCCAATTGGTCGGTTTGGTTTGGGGGGCTGGCCCTCCAATTGGTCGGTTGGACTTTCTCTGGGGCTGCCTTCCCCCAAGCGGCCGTCCCGCTATAGCGGGGCTTCCCCCCTACATCACCCGAAAGCGGCTTCCCAACCAAGGCATCTTCTCGACGCCAGGCTCGATGAAATGTACACCAATCAACTCTCTCGCCAGTTCAGCAATCTGTTCGGGAATGCCGCCCGCCCAATCCGAGGTGGCATAGAGAACGATGTGCCGTGTCATGGGCGCACCGGGTAGCGGGTGAGGTTCAATGCCATCGGCAAAACGGCCGCCGCGGGCCAGCGACAGGGCCGTCGTGATCGTCCATCCCGTGCCTGCTGCCACAAGCGCAGAAATGGATTGGTTCGAATCCATCTCGAACCGTTTCGGAGGTTTTACCCCGGCTTGGTCCAAATACGCCTCTATCTGCTGGCCCATGACCTGTTCCAAATCCCTTCGCAGGAACGGCAGGTTTTCCAACGATAGCAGTCCCTGGCTGACGTCGGTGCCCTTGGGCACGGCCAGAATATAGGGGTCGTCCACCAAGGGAAGTGTCGCCGTGTGCCGGGGCGCAGATGCGCCGGCGGCGCAGATGACGATATCCAGCTCCCGTGCTGCAATACGTCCCTGCAACACATGGCTCGCCCCGGTTTGCAGGTTGAAGGCACATTGGCTCATGGCTTCAGCCAACCGAGTGGCCAAGAGCGGCGTGACTTCGTTTTCGAAATCCTCGATCACTCCAAGCGACAGGGACGAAAGATGGCTCAAGTCCAGCGCCTTCAGGTCGCGTTGTCCGGCGCGTAGGGCGCGCAATGCCTCCTTGGCTTGGGCAAGAAACAAGCGTCCTGCGGGGGTGACCACCATGGGGCGACGCGAGGCATCAACCAGTTCCACCGCTAGTGCCGCCGAAAGGTTCTTCATCTGTTGCGACACCGCCGGGGCGCTCATCCCCAATTCGGCCGCCGTCGCGGCGACAGAGCCGGTGCGCGCCAGCGTCTCGAACACTTCGAGGCCCCGCAGGGTCAGGCCCTTCAACAATCCAGATGTCATATCCTAGGCATTCACGATCTGCGCCAAAAGCTCTGGCGCCAAGGCGACGGTGCCGGGCATCGGCGTGCCGCTAAGGTCTGGCAAATGGGCCAACAACTCCTCGGCCGCAGTGAGCCCAGGGTCGAGGGCCGTCAACCACGCTGTTTCCATCATTGGGCCTTCTAGCGGAGAATCCGCCACCATGGGAGCGTCATTCATGAACGCCGACAGCATTGATTGCGCCCCGTGATCGAGAGCACTGACCTGCCGCTCCATCGGGCGAATGGCAAAGGCGTTCCCCTGGGGGCGCACCAAAACGGCGGCAAGGCCCGAGGCGGCGATTTCGGCCATCGCGCCGGTCAGCGGACCGGGGTCGCTGGCATGGATAAGGTGGAGCATCGCCATGCCCTGCGCCCGGGCAGTATCCACGAGCAAAGGCACCGCTTGGGCCACGGCAGCTGCCGCAAACCCATGGCCGGCATCGACACGGATCACCGCCGGGGCAAGGGCATCTAAGGATACCTCCGCATCGGGGTAGAGGCGGCCATATCTGACCAAGCGGATGTCGCGAAGCAAAGAGGAAAACCCGGCCTCCGCCCTTCCCCCCGCTTCCGAGAGAGCCACATCGCGGGCGACGATTTGCGCTACAGCACCGCTAACGCCCGCGCGTGTCAGGCAATCCCGTGCCAGCATTTGCAGGTCGGACAGGTCGTATGTTTCTTTCATAAGGCCAGTTTTCCCCCGCAAAGGCTGAACGTCAATGGCGGCACGCGGTGCTGGCCCCCATCAGGCGGGGTCACGCCCGCTCAGGAAAGGGGCACGGGCCGTGCTTTTTCGCCTTGAAACAGCCCCGTGCAGCGGGGGAGGCCAACTTGTTACGTTTGCAGGAAGTCGTAATGCCCATCGGGGCGGATCGCGCAGGCCGTCAAACGCCCGGTGCGCCAAGCGGCGGTATCGGTGCCGATGCGCCCATCTGAAACCGTAGGGGCGGGCACTTCTGTGTGGCCATGGGCGATCCAGACGTCGTCGCCACGGGGACCACTGTCAAATTCCGGGTGTCCCCACAAAAGTACGCGGGCTGATTGCGCGTCCATATCGTGGCCGGGATCGGCCCCGGCGTGCACGGCCCAAAGATTGCCCGAGGACCAGCTGAGGGGCAGGTTCTCTAACCAGTGCACCATGCCTTTCTGAAGCCGCCGTTGCAGGGCCTTTGCCGCTGCCGGGTAGGCATCAAATTCAGGGCTTTCTTCCAGATCGGCAGTCGCCACCCCGAAAGAGCGTAGAGTCTCGACCGCGCCCGAGCGCATCCAACGGGGGCCTCGGGTGGCGGGGTCAGCCAGAAAGTCCAGCAGCATGCGTTCGTGGCTGCCCATAAGACAGGTGACGTTGTCGGGGAAGCTTTCTTGCAACTCTCGCATCCGGGACAGCACAACGGCAGAGTCGGGCCCAAGATCAATGTAGTCTCCCACGAACACCAATTGCGGGTTCTGCGCAGCCGTGCCGCCAATATGGGCGTCGATCAGCTCTAGCATCAGTTCCAGCAGATCGGCCCGCCCGTGTATGTCGCCGATGATGTAGGTCTGAAGGGCGGGCAATGGCATATCTTGTGCCGGCGCCGCCGCGACCTGAGTTGGTCCGTGGCTGCGCGATTTCCGCCCCAGAATAGATCTCATCGATTTCAACATGCCCCAACAGGTGCGCATTCAAGCCCGGTTTGGCAAGAGGAAACCCGCGTCCGCTGTCTAGTCCTGTGCCCGTAAGACACGGGCCGGAAGGGTGGACAGGGGCCGCCACGCAAAGGCCAGACCAGCCAGCAACGTCGCCACAGCGCCGCCGGTAACGATTGCCGTGGCCGAGACCGGCTCGAACACATAATCGGTTTCCATCACGAAGCGCATAACGGCCCATCCGCCAAGGGCCCCCGCCGCGATGGCCACGATCCCTGCCGCCGCGCCCAAGAGGGCCGCACGGATCGCAAAACTTGCCAGGATCGTCGCCCGCGAAGCGCCAAGGGTCTTTAGCACCGCTGCTTCAAACACGCGGGCGCGTTCCCCTGCGGCGGCGGCCCCGACCAGCACGATAAGTCCCGTCAAAAGCGTGGCCAGCGCCGCATAGGACGTAGCCCGTGCAATTCCGCGCAAGGCCTCTGCCACACGATCCAAAGCGTCGCGCACATGGATGGCGGTCACATTGGGCGCATCAGTCGCCACATCGCGCAGGATCTGGGTCTCGGCCTCGGGGGCTGCATAGACGGTGGCGATGTGGGAATGGGGCGCGCCGATCAAGGCGGCCTCGTTCATGGTGACGATAAAGCCGATGCCCGCGTTCTCGAACGAGACCTCGCGTAGGGCCACAATGGTCGCGGTGATGTCGCGCCCCAGAATGTTGAGGGTCAGCGTATCCCCAAGGTTCAGGCCCATTTCTGCGGCTTCCTCTGTAGCGAAGGCGATCTGGGGCGGTCCGGCATAATCTTCGGCCCACCATGTGCCGGCGGTAATTTCTTCGGGCGGGGGAGGGCCAGCGCGATAGGTGACGCCGCGGTCGCCCCGCAACACCCAATGGTCGCCTGCCACATCTTGCGCGTTCTCGCCGTTGATCTGGGTGATGACGCCGCGCAACATCGGGGCGGTTTCAACCCGGCTGACCAGCGGGTCACCCTCTACCCGGTCCAGAAAGGGTTGCAGTTGATCGGGTTGAATATCGAGGAAGAAGTAGCTTGGGGCGACATCCGGCAGGTCGCGTTGAATGGCACTGCGCAGATTGGTGTCAATTTGGCCCACGGCGGCCAGAACCGACAGGCCAAGCCCAAGGGACAGCACGACTGAACTGGCCTCGGACCCCGGCCCGCCAACGGCGCTAAGCGCGGCGCGAAGGGCAGTGCGCCCTCGAACAAACCTCGCCCGTGCTATGTGTTTGCAAAGCGCGCGTATGCCCCAGGCGGAAGCGCCAAGAAGTGCCAGCGATAGAAGTAACCCCGCCGCCGTGCCGAGCGCCAGGAACATGATGCCCGACAGCCAAACGGCTGAACCGACAAGGGCCACAACCAATACGCCGATCACCACAAGATACGGCCAATCCGGCCAATTCCGCGCCCCAAGGGAGGCATCGCGAAACAGCGCCGCCGCCCGCACCTGCGCGGTGCGCGCCAGAGGCCAGAGGGTGAAAATCAACGCCGTGAGCGTGCCGTACCAAGCCGCCTCCAGCAGCGGCGCAGGGTAAAGGCTGATTGCTACCGGAACCGGCAGTTGCGCCGCGATCAGGGGGCCAAACGCCAGTGGTGCCGCAGCCCCAAGGATCAGGCCGAGGCTGACGCCCACCAGCGTCAGGGCTCCAACTTGCAGGAAATAAGCGGTAAAGATCGTGCGCCGCTCTGCCCCCAAAGTCTTCAAGGTCGCGATGGTGGCGATTTTGCCTTCCAGATAGGTGCGGACAGCAGCGGCGACGCCGACGCCACCCACGGCCAGACCGGCCAGCCCGACCAGCACCAGAAACGATCCCATCCGGTTGATAAACCGCGCCACGCCCGGTGCGCCGTTGCGGGCATCGCGCCAACGGGCACCTTGCAATTCCAGGGGTGCGAAGGCGGCTTCTGCGGCATCAAGATCGGTGCCCGTGGGAAGCTCCAATCGGTATTGGCTTTCATAAAGCGTGCCGGTCTGGATCAGGCCAGAGCCTTCAAGCCCTTGCAGGGACACGATTGTGCGCGGCCCAAGCCCAAAGCCTGACGAGGCGCCATCGGGTTCGTCCACCAAGATGGAGCGAAGCTCGAACTCCTGCGTGCCAAGGTGGAACCTGTCGCCCACGGACAGGCCAAGACGGTCAACCAACAGCGGCGCGATCACCGCGCCGGGGACATCCCGAACCGCAAGGGCATCGGCGATGGGCATCGGCGGATCAAGCCCGACTTCCCCGAACAGCGGCCATGCGGCATCGACGCCGCGCACTTGGGTCAGGCCGCGTTCGACCTCATCGCGGTTCACCACAACCATGGAACGGAAGTCGACCGTTTCCGAAATGCTCTCGGCCCAACCTTCCATGAACGTGCGTTCATCGGCATCGGCAAAGCGGTAGGTGAAGGTGATCTCTGCATCGCCCCCAAGGATCGTCGCGCCCTCTCTCGCCAAGCCTTCTTCAATCGAGACGCGGACAGAGCCCACCGCCGCAATCGCTGCGACCCCAAGGGCAAGGCAGGCCAGAAATACGCGGAACCCGCGCAACCCGCTGCGCAGGCCCGCCCGCAATTCCCGGCGTGCGATCTTTACCGCAACGCGAAACCCGCCGCGCCGGTCGCTCATGGGGCGATCCTGCCATCGCGCAGGCCGACCTCTCGGTCACACCGCGCGGCCAGATCGGCGGAGTGGGTCACAAGAATCAACGTCGCCCCGTGGCGGTCGCGCAGGTCCATCAGCAAATCCATGATCTGCGCGCCCGTGGTGCCATCAAGGTTTCCTGTCGGCTCATCGGCCAACAGGATATCCGGGCGTGGGGCAGAGGCGCGGGCCAGCGCCACGCGCTGTTGCTCTCCGCCGGACATCTGCGAGGGGTAATGCCCCGCCCGCGCCGCCAGGCCCATGGCGGCCAATTCGGCATCGGCGCGCGCAAAGGCATCGGGCACGCCCGCCAGCTCCAACGGCGTTGCAACGTTTTCCAGCGCAGTCATGGTGGGGATCAGGTGGAAGCTTTGAAACACCACCCCCATATGTTGCCTACGGAACCGGGCGAGTTGATCTTCGTTCATCGCTGTCAGATCATGGTCCAACGCAGTGACCTGCCCGGAAGAAGCCTGTTCCAACCCGCCCATCACCATAAGGAGCGATGACTTGCCAGACCCAGACGGCCCCGTCAGCGCCAGCGTTTCACCCCGGGCGATATCCAGTGAAATGCCCTGCAAGATATCGACCGGCCCGGCGTTGCCTTCCAGCGATAGCGCCACGTCATTCAAGGATAGGATTGCCGCCATGACGCCTCGCGTTTGTAAACATTTGTGGAATGGATATGGGGTCTTGCGGCGGTGGGGCAAGGTCGCCGTCGTCGCGTTGATCGCCACGCCTGTTGCGGCTGACACGACCACGATCCTCGCTTTGGGCGATAGTTTGACGGCGGGCTACGGCTTGCGGCAGTCCGACGGTTTGGTGCCGCAGTTGCAGGAATGGCTGGTTGGGCGTGGCCAAGACGTCACGCTGATCAATGCAGGCGTCTCGGGCGATACGACCGCCGGTGGCTTGGCCCGGCTGGAATGGAGCCTGACGCCCGAGGTGGATGCAATCATCGTGGCATTGGGCGGCAACGACTTTCTGCGCGGCATTGACCCGGCGGTCAGTCGGGCGAACCTTGCGGGCATCCTGCAAATTGCCGCCGCCGCAGAGCTAGAGGTTTTGTTGGTCGGCATTGTCGCTTCCGGCAACTACGGCCCAGACTTTCAGAGAGACTTCAACGCCATGTATCCCGCGCTTTCGCAAGAGTTCAGCACCCTTCTGGCCCGTGACTTCTTTGACGGCTTCCGGGCGCCGGTCGCGGCGGGCGCGTCCGTGTCCGATTTCATGCAGCGCGATGGAATTCATCCCAACCCCGCAGGTGTTGCGCTGATTGTAGAGGAGCTCGGCCCGCAGGTTGAGGCGCTGATCGCCCGCGCCGCCGTGCCCTAGCCTTGCCGAATTCGCGCAAAAACGAGCGTAAAAATTGACAAAACGAACATGGGGTGAAAAGAGGCTTTCAGCCTGACAACGACGGCCAGTAGCCCAAGGAAACCGCACATGGATGAGCCATACGACCTTTTTGTCATCGGAGGCGGCATTAACGGCTGCGGCATTGCACGCGATGCTGTTGGGCGCGGGATGAGCGTTTGTTTGGCCGAGATGGAAGACCTTGCAGGCGCGACCTCTAGCGCCTCGACCAAGCTGTTCCACGGCGGATTGCGGTATCTTGAGTATTTTGAGTTCAAGCTGGTGCGCCACGCGCTGGAAGAACGCGAAACGCTGTTGCGGGCGATGCCCCATATCAGCTGGCCAATGCGATTTGTTTTGCCGCTGTCCAAGGACATGCGCTTCGATAATTCGACACCGACCTCAAAACTTCTGGGGACAGTCATGCCTTGGATGCGGGGACGGCGGCCCAATTGGCTGATCCGTTTGGGGTTGTTCATGTATGACCATCTGGGCGGGCGTAAAATCTTGCCCGCCACGGCTAGCGTCAGCCTTGATGGCACCGCGGAAGGGGCGCCGCTGCAAGACCGCTTTACCAAGGCGTATGAGTATTCCGATTGCTGGGTCGAAGATGCCCGCCTTGTGGTTTTGAACGCCCGTGACGCCGCCGCGCGGGGCGCACGGGTGATGGTGCGGACCGAAGTGACCTCGGCCACCCGCGAGGACGGGGTTTGGCGGATCGAGGTGACCGGCGAAAACGGTGCAGAGGTGCTTTATGCACGCGCTTTGGTCAATGCCGGTGGGCCTTGGGTGGCTGATATCGTGCGCAACGTGGCACGGCAAAACTCTACGGAAGGGGTGCGGCTGGTGCGCGGCTCTCACATCGTGACGCGCAGGCTTTATGACCACGACAAGTGCTATTTCTTCCAAGGCACCGATGGGCGGATCATTTTCTCGATCCCTTATGAGACGGATTACACCCTGATCGGCACCACCGATGCCGAACATAACGACGACCCGCGCCGCGCAGAATGTAGCCCGCAGGAACGTGATTATTTGCTGGCTTTCGCCAACGAATATTTCAAGGAAACGCTCACCGCAGAGGACGTTGTTTGGACCTATTCCGGCGTGCGCCCCCTTTACGATGACGGGGCGAAATCCGCCACGGCGGCTACGCGCGATTACGTCTTGTCGTTGGATGACGCAGGCGCGCCGATGCTCAACGTCTTTGGTGGCAAGATCACGACCTACCGAGTGCTGGCCCAGGATGCTTGGGCAAAGCTGGCGCCGCATTTCCCCGAGGCAACAGGGGATTGGACCGCCGGCGTGCCCTTGCCCGGAGGGGATTTCCCGGTGGACGGCGTAGACAGGCTGATTGCTGAATTGAAGTCGACCTATCCGTTCCTGACTGACCGATGGGCCAAGCGCCTGATCCGCGCCTATGGGACCGAGGGCGCAGACATTCTGGGGACGGCCGCAACGCCTGATGACTTGGGGCAAGATTTCGGCGCTACGCTAACAGAGGCAGAAGTGCGCTGGCTGATGAGCCGTGAATATGCGCGCAAGGCCGCAGATGTGGTCTGGCGCCGCTCGAAACTTGGCCTCAAACTGAGCACCGAGCAGATCGCCACGTTGGAGAGCTTTATGGCGACTGCAAGGGAGACACAGACATGACCCAGATCCTCGCCATTGACCAAGGCACAACCTCCACACGGGCGATTGTGTTTGACGCGGCGTTGCGGCCCAAGGCCAGCGCTCAGAAGGAATTCACGCAGCATTTCCCCTCGTCCGGATGGGTCGAGCATGATCCAGCGGAAATCTGGGAAACGGTGCTGGAAACCTGTAAAGGCGCGTTGGAACAAGGTGGCGCGGTGACCGCGATTGGTATCACCAACCAGCGCGAAACGGTCGTCGTCTGGGATCGCGAAACCGGAGAGCCGGTTTACAACGCCATCGTCTGGCAAGATCGCCGCACGGCCAAATTCTGCGCCGATCTGAAGGCCGCTGGCCACGAGGAAATGGTGCGCGACAAGACGGGCCTGTTGCTGGACCCCTATTTCAGCGGCACGAAACTGGCTTGGCTTCTGGATAACGTGGACGGCGTGCGTGCGCGGGCCGAGTCCGGGAAGTTGGCTTTCGGCACCATGGACAGCTTCCTGATCTGGCGCATGACCGATGGCAAACGCCACGTCACGGATGCGACCAACGCCGCGCGGACCTTGCTTTACAACATCGCCGAGGGGCGGTGGGATGATGAGATTTTGGACCTGCTCAACATTCCCGCCAATTTGCTGCCCGAGGTGTTGGATTGCGGCGCGGATTTTGGCGAGACATCGCTGTTTGGCGCGCCTCTGCCGATCCTTGGTGTGGCGGGCGACCAACAGGCCGCCACCGTGGGGCAGGCGTGTTTTGCGCCTGGCATGCTGAAATCCACCTATGGGACGGGCTGTTTTGCGCTGTTGAACACCGGCGACACGCTGGTGAAGTCGCAAAACCGCATGTTGGGGACCATTGCCTACCAGTTCGACGGCAAGCCGACCTATGCGTTGGAGGGCTCTATCTTCATTGCGGGCGCGGTGGTGCAATGGTTGCGCGACGGGCTGAAGATCATTGACGATGCCTCCCAAAGTGCGGGGCTGGCCGAGGCAGCGGACCCGACCCAAACGCTCTATATGGTGCCGGCCTTCACCGGGCTCGGTGCGCCCTATTGGGACCCGGACGCGCGGGGGGCGATCTTTGGGCTGACCCGTAATTCTGGCCCGGCGGAATTTGCGCGGGCAGCGTTGGAAAGTGTCGGCTTCCAGACTCGTGATTTGTTGGAAGCTATGGCGGCGGACTATCCCGGCGACACCCGTAACGTGCGCGTCGATGGCGGCATGACCGCGTCGGATTGGACGATGCAATTCCTATCAGACATCCTTGGTGCCCCTGTGGATCGGCCGGAAGTCTTGGAAACAACGGCAGTGGGGGCCGCATGGATCGCGGGCCAGAGGGCTGGGATTTATGCCGACCAAGATGGGTTCGCCGAGGCTTGGGCCTTGGACAAGACGTTCACCCCAACCATGGATACGGCCACTAGGGACGCGCGATATGCGGGGTGGAAGGATGCCATTGCGCGGACGTTGACCGACAATGGATAAGCCGCTGCGCCTTGCCATCGGGCAGATGTGTTCGGCTGATAGCCACGTTGCCAATATCGCCACGGTCAGCGCCTTGGCCGCCAATGCCGCCGGGCAGGGGGCCAAAGTGCTGGCCCTGCCCGAAGTAGCCGGGCTGATGAACGCCAACCGCAAAGTGGCGCTGACGCAGGTGGTACAGGCGGCGGATGATCCATTCGTAGCGGCTTGCCAAGAGCTTGCCGCGAAACACGGGCTTTGGATTCACAATGGTTCCACCCCCGTTCTCGCCCCCGATGGAAGGTTCTTGAACCATACCACGTTGATCGACGACCAAGGGGCGATCCGGGCCGAATACGATAAGGTCCACCTGTTTGATGTGCAGATCGAGGGGCAGGCCCCGATCGGTGAATCCAAACGCTACGCCCCCGGTGACGCGCTGGTAATGGCCGATACGCCTTGGGGCGGGTTTGGCCTGACGATCTGTTATGATCTACGGTTCCCCTATCTTTACAGAGCGTTGGGGCAGGCGGGGGCCTCGGTCATTTTCATCCCTTCGGCCTTCACCGTCACCACGGGGCGGGCCCATTGGGAGACCTTGCTGCGCGCGCGCGCCATTGAAACGGGTGCTTTCGTGATTGCAGCGGCGCAATCGGGTACCCACACGGACGGGCGCGAAACCTATGGCCATTCACTCGCCGTAGACCCTTGGGGCCGTGTGTTGGCGGACATGGGGGAGGGGGCGCCGAAGATGGCGTTGGTGGATTTGGACCTATCACTGGTCGAGAAAGCGCGGGCGCAGATCCCGGCGCTGCAAACGGGCAGGGACGTGACCCTGCGCCGGGTTTAAAGGGTCAGAAGCTGCGCCTCGTGGGCCTTCAGGCTCAACCGGGCTGAGACATAGTTTTCGCGGCCTTTCTCGGTCGCCAATTCTGGGAAAACATGCAGCAAATCGCCGAAAATCTCGCGAGCTTCCTGGTTTTGCACCATGTCGCCGGGTTGAAAGCTTTCGGTCCAGGCGTCATCCACACAGATCACCTCATGGGCGTCACACATGACGTGGATATAGGTCACCCTTTCGCAGGTCGTCACAACGTCAACGCCCGGAAGGTGCAGCAGATGTTTGGCGCGGACCAAGACCTGATCGTGGCCAAACAGCAACTCGGCCTGAACGCCTTCGATCAGCATCCGATGTTGGGGAGAGACCTCCATATCCCGGTTCGGCACACCTGCGCCTAAAGCCCCCTTGCGGATGCGGATGGGGCGCAGATGCGGGGCTTTGGCCAGATCCACTTGGGTCAGAGTTTTGGTGCCAATCCAGCGGATGGATTGCAGACCGTTGTCGCGTGTCTGGATCAGGTCGCCGACGCGAAGCTGTTCGACCTTGAATGTGCCCCGCTCAGTCGCGACACGGCTGCCGGGGGTGAAACAGGGAATGATTGTCTCGATGTTGGAGAACGTCAGCGTGGTGCCATCGCTGAACAGGACCGAGCCGTTTTCAGGGTTGCCGCTATCATAGGTGATGACCGCGTCTTCGTCGCCCAGATAGAGCGTATCGTTGTCGTCGCCGCCTTCGCCGCCGTCGATCACATCGCCCGAGCCGCCGAAAATCCAGTCGGCGTCGTCGCCCCCCGATAGCGTGTCGCTGCCTTCGCCACCCTCTAGGCTGTCTTGTCCCGCGCCGCCGTCCAGAACGTCGTCGCCTGCGCCACCGTACAGCGTGTCGTTCCCGGTGCCGCCGGACAGGCTGTCGTTGCCTTCTTCACCGTAGATGGAGTCGTTGCCAGCCCCGCCCTCGATGGTGTCGTCGTTATTCACGCCGATGAAGTCCGTCGGGTCGATTGACGTGTCGTTGGTGGATACAACCGCGAAGTTGTCCAACGCATAGGTTTCATCGGTGGCTTCTTGGTTCAGGGTTGAACCGAAGCCGAGATCCAGCGTTTCCGGGGCGTCCTGAACCTCGATCCGGACGCGGAACGACTGGTCGGTGGTGTAGCTTTGACCGCTCCAATACCCGTCTTGCGCGGCATTCCCAAGCGATGTCAGCGAGACGTTGTAGGTGACGCCATCAATGACAATTGTATTGCTTTCGCCAACGGCGGTGTTGGGGTTGAAGGTCTGGCTGAAGATCTCTTGGCCATTGGCGAAGATCTGAAAGTCTTCGCTGTCCCAACTGTCGATCCGGTGAAAATCAAACTCGATCACAGCGTCGTCGTAGGCGGGGTCAAAGGTAAGCGTGCGCTCAACTTCTACGTCCGTGTCGGAGGCGGTGCCTTCAATGGGCCCCAGAACCGAGCCGTAGTAAGCATCGGTATTATCCGTGGGGGCCGTGCCCCAGCCGCCGTCGTTGCCGTTGTCGAAATCATCGGCATAGATCAACGTGCCATTGGCGGGCGTGCTGGTGCCGCCGTCGCCATAAAGCGCGTCATCGCCTGAGCCGCCGACAATTCTATCGGCACCATCGTTACCGATCAGTGTTTGATCCGCGGCTGAAGCTCCGGCGTCGATTGTGTCGTCTTGAGCGGTGCCGTCCACCTGCTCGATATTGGTGAATTCCACACTGTCCGCAGAGCCAGTGTCGGACACATTGCCTTGCTCGTCGCCATCAAAGACCACGTCAATGCCGGTGCTCATGGCGCTGAAATCTAGGGTGTCGAGGTCATCTCCGTCCTCTCCGCCATCCACGGTGTCGGTACCAAAACCGTCCGAAAACTGGAAAACGTCCTGCTCAGCACCGCCGCTCAGGCTGTCATTGCCCGCGCCGCCGTCGATGGTGTCGTTCCCAAAGTCGCCGGATATCGTATCGTCGCCCAGACCGCCCATAAGGCTGTCGGCACCAGAGCTGTTGAAAACAAGGGTAGAGCCATCGGCGGGCGCTTCATAGACCTGAAGGATATCGCCGTTGGTCGGGTCCAGTAGCAGCCAGTTGGTTTGCGTGGTCGAGGGCGCAGTAAAGCTATTGCCCGCGGGGATCGTGATGACAGAAACGACCGCGCCGGTGTCATCGACCTGCGCCAGTTCCACTGCATAGGGGCTGTCGTTCTGGAACGTGGCAGTGGTCGCCGTGCCGCCTGTGCCCGAGGGGATATCGGCGGGGTCTACGGCCAGTTGGTCGCCAAAAATAATGTCATCGCCCGCGCCGCCATCGATGGTGTCGCCACCTTGGCCGCCATGCAGAACGTCGTCATCCGTCTCGGTCGCGGTGTAGTGCACATCCGTGAGATAGGCGACTTGGCCGCCGGTGCTGCCGTTTTCGTAGATAATCTCAAAGCTGGTAATAGGCCCGGCAATTTCCACAAGAACCGAACCGGCTTGCTCGTTCGGGTTGTCGGTGCCGGCCCCGGTCACGGTCTGGCCAGAAACCACGTCCGCCGCGGATTCCGAGGTCAGCGTAACGGGAACAAGGTTGCCGTCCGCGTCATAGGCGTTGACGGTCAGGATATCTTCCCAAGAGCCCGCATCGACGTCGTTTAGCCGGAAAGACACATCCGTCAGTGGCACGTCAGAGGCGAAGTCTACGGTCGCCACGTCAGGCCCGCCGCTTCCTGATAGCGCGAGGCCGGAATTTGCGTCGAAGGGCTCTCCGCCTTCCACATACTGCGTGGCGCCCGTTGTGGTGGCTTGGGTCAGGGCACCGTCGTTGGTGATATTGACCGTGATATTGGCAATGCCCGTGTCCTGCGTGACCCCGCCTGTGACATCGGTGCCGGTGCCTTCTGCGATCCAGCTAAAGCTCTCATCGGCGGAATTCAGTGGGCCGCTTGGGCCGCCTTGTACGCTATCGTCGCCTTCACCGGCATAAACGGTGTCATTCCCAAGACCCGCTTCAATCGCGTCTTGGTCGCCCGTGGTGCCAAGGGTGCCGTCGTTGTTGTCGACCTTCTCAAGGTTGGTGTCCGAGTAAGAGCTGTCGATGACATCATCGCCTTGGGTGCCTTGAACGATGCCGTCAGGGCCACCGTTGACCACAAGGGTTTCGATGCCCGTGAAGGTCGCGGTGGAACCGTCGTTGAAGTAGACCGTGCCGTTTTCGGGGTTGAGCGTGTCAAAGACGACCTCGGCCACGTCATCCACGATGAGTTGGTCATTGGTGTCTGTGCCGCCTTCGCCGCCGATGACGACATCGCCGCTGCCTGCGGTGATGATATCGTTGCCGTTGCCGCCATCCAGCGTGTCAGCACCTTCGCCACCGGTCAAAACGTCCGAGCCGCTGCCGCCCAATAAGCTATCGTCGCCGTCGCCGCCGGTTAACGTGTCGTTCCCGGCACCACCGTCTAGCGTGTCGTTGCCTGCGCCGCCGTCCAGAATGTCCCTGCCTGCGCCGCCATTGAGGTTGTCTTGCCCCGCTCCGCCGTCCAGCGTGTCGTTACCATCGCCCCCCAAAAGCGTGTCGTTGCCTGCGGTCCCGGATAGCTGGTCGTTGCCCGTGCCGCCATCAAGGCTGTCTTGCCCCTCGCCGCCGTTCAGCGTGTCATTGCCGCTTCCGCCTAGAAGTGTGTCGTTGCCGGTGTCGCCCTCCAGCACATCGTTATCGGCGCCACCATCCAGAAGGTCGTCGCCGAAGCCGCCGGTGATTGTGTCGTTGCCCGCATTCCCTGAAAGCACGTCGTCATCGGTGGGAACCGCATCAAATTGAATGTCGCCCACAAGGCCCAATTGGGCGCTTGTGCCGAGATTGGAGTAGATGATTTCAATACTGGCAACAGGCCCTGCAATTTCTACAAGGACCGAGCCTTCGGGGTCGCTGTAACCCGTCGCGCCGGGGCCTGCCGTCACGGTATTGCCGTCCACCGTGTCGCCGCCCGAAGCGGTCAGGACGACCGGGATCGGGTTGCCAGCGGCGTCATAGGCATTGATGGTAAATACATCCTGCCAGCCGGCTTGGTCGATGTCGTGCAGACGGAAGGAGACGTTTTCGACCTCATCGGCAAAGCCCGAACCGCCCACAGACGAGAAGTTCAGACCAACGGTCCAGACATCGGCACTGCCGTCGCCACGGATGGCAAGGTTGGAGTTGGCGTTGAAGGTTTCGCCGCTGCCCACGTAGGTTGGGTCCGTTTCGACCTGTGCTGTGGTGCCGCCGCCGTCGTTGGTGAAGCTTACGCCGACGTTGATGCCGCCGGTGTTCTGAGTGAAGCCGCCGGCAAGGTTTGTGCCGTCGCCGCCTTGGGCGTTCCAATTCAGGTCAAGGGCTGTGGGAGCAAGGGAAGCAGCACCGCCGTCGATGACATCATCGCCGCCGCCGCCAGAAATGGTGTCGTTGCCGGCAAAGCCTGTGATCTCATCATCACCGCTTGTGCCGTTCAGATTGTTGTCTGAGCCGTTGCCGTTAATCGTCGCCATGCCGTCCTGCTCGCTGTGTCTCGCCTTTGCGGCTGATTACTACGCATGCGTGAGAGGTAGGCGTTGGAGTTGTCGAAAGTTGGGCGCGGGCGGACGACAATGTGGCGATGGCGGGGCATTGGCAGCTGTATTTGCCTGACTTGGGGGCAGCTTTTGCACGGCGACACGACGTCTGGCGTTACAGGGGTGCCGTACTTCAAACTGTTGCGCTATACGTGGCTTTACTTGATCGCGTTGATCTCGATCTGGAACATCGTGGCGTTGGTGCGCGCGCTTTCAACCGCGCTGTTGCCGATCCTGTAAGGAGACTTGGATGGACGGAGAACGTCCTCGCGATTCGATACCGACGAACCTCCGGCTTTTGATGGTGCTGGAGGAAGTCGCACGCGTGGGCCTTCCGGTGACCCCGACGGAGGTGAATGCAAACCTTGATTTGCCCAAGCCGACGATCCACCGCCTTTTCGCCACGCTGGAAGACGAGGGTTTTTTGCAACGCGACATGGACGGGCGGACCTATTCGCCCGGCCCCCGGATGCGGGTTCTTGCGGCCTCGACCCTGTCGTCGCTGCGTATCCGAACTGCGCGGCAGGCGATCCTGCGCCGCCTGAGCCGTGAGATCGGAGAGACCTGCAACATCGCCCTGCCGGACCGCGATTGCATGCTGTATCTGGAACGGGTCGAGACCGAATGGCCCCTGCGCATTCAATTGCCGCAAGGCACCCGCGTGCCGTTCCATGCGACAGCGTCTGGCAAGATGTACCTTAGCGCGCTCGCGCCCAATCATCTCAAGCGTTACATCAAGGCTGCAAGCCTGACCGAGCACACCGAAAATACGATCACCGACCCAGCCGCTCTGATGGCGGAATTGGACGAGGTGCGGCGCAATGGCTACGCGTTGGACCGGGAAGAGTTTATGCCCGATATGGTCGCGCTCGCGGTGCCGATCATGGAGCCTAATGAGCGGTTGATGGCGACGCTGTCGTTCCACGCCCCAACGCAGCGTTTCGATGTGGCCCGTGCGATCACCTTTCTAGAGCCGCTGCGCGAAGCGGCAAAAGACCTGTCGCTGCTGACTTCGTCGGACGCGTAAACCGCTTCTTCCCCCAACCGTGTGCTGCAACTTTGCCCCCATGTCGCTTTTCTGCGGCTTTGGGTCGGATGGGATGGGCGTTTTTCGTAGCTATAGGGCAGGTATGGGGCGGAAAACTACTTCAGCTGGAGCGCCGCCCATGACCACCCCTCAGCCCTTCAAGACGAACGTGAAAGCCCTTGTTGTTGGCGGCGGGGCCGTTGGCACCTCGATCGCGTATCATCTGGCGAAAGCGGGGTGGGATGATGTGGTGTTGCTGGAACGCGACGAGCTGACGTCAGGCTCTACCTGGCACGCGGCGGGGCTTTTGCCGCTGTTCAACATGTCTTTCGCCACGACGCACATCCACGATTATTCGGTGAAATTTTATAAGGAGCTGGAGGCAGAGACCGGCCTTAACGCGGGCTTTGCGGTGGTGGGTAACCTGCGTATGGCGCAAACGGACGAGCGGATGGACGAGTACATGCTCTATGCTTCCACCGCCGAAACCGTAGGTGTGCCGTTCGAATTTTTGACTCCTGACGAGATCAAGCAACGCTGGCCCCTGATCCGCACCGATGACCTGAAAGGCGCCCTTTATCACGCTACCGACGGCTATATTAACCCTGCCGACGTCACCATGGCGATGGCCAAAGGGGCGCGGCAACGGGGCGTAGAGATCGTGCGCAAATGGCAAGCGGACGCGTTCCACTGGAACGGCTCGGCTTGGGAAGTGACGTGCACGAAGATGATCGAGAAGGGCGGTAACCTTGTGCCCTCGGACGAGCAGATCGTCGTGACCGCCGAACATGTGGTCACCGCCTCGGGCAATCACGCGCAACGCACTGCCCAGATGTTGGGGATCAAGATGCCTGCGATCCCAGTGGAGCATCAGTTTATCGTCATGGATCAAGACCCTGCGCTGGTCTCCTACCGGGCTGAGGGCCACGCCGAACACCCGGTTATCCGCGATGCCGATGCGCAAAGCTATGTGCGCGAAGAACGCGGCGGCTGGATTTTGGGCGTCTACGAGAAAGACGCGCCTGCCCGGTTTGAATACGGCGTACCCGATAGCTTCCGGGCGGACCTGTTCCCGCTGGCGCTTGACCGGATCGAAGACCAGTACATGGCGATGATCCACCGCATTCCGACATGCGAGGAAAGCGGTCTGAAGGACGATTTTAACGGCCCGATTTGCTACACACCCGATGGCAACCCGCTGGTCGGGCCCGCGCCTCGGATGAAGAATATGTGGCTGGCTGAAGGGTTCAGCTTTGGCATCACGGCGGCGGGTGGCACAGGCTATTACCTTGCGCAGATGATGGTAGAGGGCGAAGCCGAGATCGACATGGCCTCTCTCGATCCGCGCCGCTATGGCGATTGGATGACGACGGAATATGCGGCCCGTAAGAACGAGGAATGCTATGACCACGTCTACATTCTGCATCATCCGGATGAGGAACGCCCCGCCTGCCGCCCTCTGAAAACGGCACCCTCCTATGACCGGATGAAGGCCCGTGGCGCTCAGTTTGGCTGCGTGAACGGGTGGGAACGGCCCAATTACTTTGGCCCCTTGGATGCGCCTGACAGCTTTGACCACGACAGCCGCAGTTTCCGGCGCGGGGGCTGGTGGGAATATGCCAAGGCCGAGGCCGAGGCGGTGCGCAATGGTGTCGGGTTGATCGACGCCACCGCCTTCACCAAGCACAAGCTGCGCGGGCCGGGCGCGGCAGGGTTTCTGGATTGGTTCACCACCAACAAGCTGCCCAAAGTGGGCCGCATCAACCTGACCTACGCGCTGACTGCGGCAGGCACGACCCGCACCGAATACACGATTGTTCGCCTGGCCGAGGATACGTTCTATCTGGTCAGCGCAGGCGCGTGGCAGGCCTATGACAGCGATTTCCTGGCACAAGCGATCAACGATAATGTGCATCGCTTTGGACCGATGTGGCTGGATGATTGCACGGGCCAACATGGCGTTTTCGCGATTGCGGGGCCGAAATCCCGTGACGTGCTGCAAGAGCTGGTTTGCGATGCGGACCCGGCCTCGGCCCTGTCCAACAAGCGCTTCCCTTGGCTGTCGGCCCGCAAGCTGGAGCTGAAGATGTGCCCCGTCAACGCAATCCGCGTCGCTTATACCGGTGAGTTGGGGTGGGAGCTGCACCACCCGATGGAGATGCAGAACTACCTGTTCGATCAGCTGATGGCGGCGGGCGAAAAGCACGGGCTGAAGCTGGTGGGCGCAAGGGCGCAAAACTGGCTACGTCAGGAAAAAAGCTACCGGGCGTTCGGAACCGAACTGGGCCGGGATGCTACACCACTAGAGGCGGGGTTGGACCGGTTCGTAGACCTGAGCAAAGACTTCCACGGAAAAGAGGCGATGGAGGCCAAGGGCATCCGTTCCAAATGCGTGACGGTTCTAATCGACGGCCCCGCTGACGCAGACCCATGGGGCCGAGAGGCGCTGGTGGTAGACGGTGAAAAGGTCGGGCGCTTGACCTCGGGCGGGTACTCCGTGGCCTTCGGCAAACAGATCGGCATGGGCTACGTGCGCCCCGATCTGGCCGAGGTCGGCACCAAGCTACAGGTGCGCATGTTCCGGCAGTTGTTCGACGCCGAGGTGGTGGAAGACAGCCCCTACGACCCCAGCAACACCACGATCCGGGTCAACGCGCCGGGGTTTTGATTAACCGGCGGGGGAGACGCTGGCTCGCTGTTTTCGCAAGGCAAAAACCGCGAGCCTCGCCCCTCCCGCCGCCCCGTAGTAGCGCTGCGAGGAGGGCGGGTTACCGCCCGAGGAGGGGCGCGTTACTGGTTCATCAAGCGACCCATGATGTTGGGGTCCATCATTGCTTGCATCAGCCCGCTTTCCTGCATGCGGCGCATGGCGATTTCTGCGGTGCCACAGGACTGCCCGGTGCGCATGGCGAAGTCTGGGTTGATTGGAACGGGCGTGGCGGTTGCCATCTGTTCGATCGAGGTAATCTGAACCGTGGCAAACACGTCCATTTCGTCGAGGTAGCTGCTGACAGCCGCATCGCCACCTTCGGCACGGATCGCGTCCAGTGTGCATGCCGCTGCGCTGCGCATTTCGGTGTCCCATGCCCAATCTGGCATGGCGGCGGCCATTTCTGGTACGCGAGAGGTCAGGAAAGTCTCCATGTTCTCGCTCGCCGCAAGGGTTGCGATCTCTAGGCGCTCAACCTCGGATTGCGCAAAGGCGGCGGGGGCGGCAAGCAGGGTCAAGCCTGCTGCAAAGGCTATGTGTTTCATGAGTTTATGTCCGTTGATGAAGAGTTTCCCGCGCCACCATGAGGGTCGCGCGGGCATCTGCCAAGGTCAGGAAAACCCTGAGGTATGGAGCAGCGAACCTTCGCTGTAATCCGTCTGCCCCATAAGGACCGTTGAATAGGTCGCAAGTCGGGCGAGGTAATCGTCCACGATTGCGCCTTGGTGGGGAAGGCGGAAACAACCGAATTGGGGCCCGCAATGAAGCCGTCGGCCGAGACGGACACGTCATAGATGATAGGTTGCATGAAAATGCACCGAGATAAGATCGCCAAGGGCCCGCACTTCCGCGTGCGGGTGTCTTAGGCTGTCTTGATTATCGGCAGGGTCCCTCCGGGTTGCCCGAAAAGCAGCAGCACAATTTGGTCGCCTGTCTAGTCGCGGCCCGTCGCGGCTGTGCGTAGGGCGGCCATCAGCGCATCGCCCTGTGCGTCACGTTCGTTAAACTCTTCCAACGCGTGCTTGTAGGCCATCTCGTAGAATAGCTTGTGTTGGCCCCATGCAAGGAAGCCCGCGCCCTTTAGGCCGGGGGGGCGGATCATCAGGTCGGACGCAGGGTTCAGGGCGTTCAGCATGTCGGACTGGCCCACCAAAAGGGACCGCATGACCGTAGAGATCACGCCGGGTACACGTGTGCTGGTTTTGGCGAATGGGTTGACCGTTTGGCGCAGCAATTGGCCGCGACCGGGCAGGCTGGCGTAGTCCACATGGACCGTTTTGTTTGTGGCTCGTTGGACATTCACCACAACATTGGGGCCAGACTTCAGCCCATGCATGGTGCGGAATGGCATGTTGTCTATGCAACCGCCATCGACCAGCATCCGCCCATCGCTGGTGAAGAAGGGCGGCAGAACGCCGGGAATGGCGGAAGAGGCGCGGATTGCCTCCCACAGGGGGCCACGGGTGATGACCGTCTTGCGCATCTCAGACAGGTCCGCGGCCACAGCGTAATAGGGCAGCCATAGGTCTTCAATCGGTTCCGAACCGAAGTGCTCCTGCAACGCGCCGTCCAGCACCTTGTGATCGAGGAAGGCAAACTTGGGCACGGTGATTTTGCGCATCGCGCCAGAGCGCACGAAAATCTGCTCCACCCTCGGGCCGATTTCTTCGGCAGGCACACCAAGGGCAATCGCGCCGCCCATGGCGGAGCCGACAGACGTGCCGCCCACAATGTCCACGGGCAGGCCCATTTCGCCCATGGCGCGGTAGACCCCCACATGGGCCACCCCGAAGGCACCGCCGCCCGACAGGACAAGGCCCACGGCGTTGCCCGACAGGAACCGGCCAAGGCGCGCGATGTCGGCATCGCCGCCGGTCAGCGCCACATGGTGATGCAGGAACACGGGACGAGAATCGAGCCAGCGCCCGGTGCCCGCAGCCTTCTGCATCCGGTGCGGATGCAAAAGCACAAGGCGACGTTGACTTTCGGGCAGGATTTGAAGGGCGAAGGCCTCCAGCTCGGACGGTTCTTGATAGTTGATCGCCTGCGCCACGATCACCGCTTGGTCCGCTTGCTTCAACGCGGCCCGCGACCAGTCGCCATCCACGGCGTTGGCCACGAACAGCACGATCTGTGCGCCCTGTTCTTGGGCGTTTAGCCAAGCAATGGAGTCGGGCGCAGAGGGATCTGCGCGCTCGCCCATAGCCTCTTTGAACGCGGTCTCTGTTACGAGGGCTACGGTATGATGGGCTTCAATCGCGCGGGTCAAATCCGGCACGAAGCGCTCGGGCAGGGGGGCATTGGCTGCGGGCAGGATGCAGAATGTGCGCGCAGGCGGACGGCCCGGATCAGGGGTCACGCGGGCCGATGTTTTGTCCAGACGTTGGGCCAATTCGGCGGCCATGGCTTGGGGCAGGCCGTCAACCTCGGAACAAAGGGCGTCATAGGCCGCACGGTCGATCCGGTAGACGATGCTGTCACGGGCCGCGACGACATCGGCGGTACGCGCCGATCCGGTCAGGAAGGCGATCTCTCCGATCACCGTTCCGGCGCCGATCTCGGCCAAGTCCACGCCGTCACGCTCCACCCGGAACCGGCCCGAGAATACGAGGTACATCGCCTCGGCGGGCGTTCCAGCGGTGATCAGCTTGTGGCCACGTTCAACGGGCGTCTGGGACAGCCGCGCAAAGGCGGGCCCTTGCAGGAGGTTGAACAAGCCTTCGGGCGCAAAGTCGCTTTGCATCAATTGTCTTTCTGATCGTCTTATCGGTGCCGGCCAATCCCAAGGAGGCCATGAATTAAACGATAATAAACACCGGATTAGGCGAAAGCGAAATGTTTCGTTACGTAAGGTCGCCTTGGTTAGGGTTTATGGCGCTCAAGAGCAAGTTGTTGGCGGGCATATCTTGCGGCGCGTTGGGTGTCAGGCCGGCATTTGCCCATGCGTCCAGCACCCAACGGACATCCTTGTACCCAGCGCCGGGGTTCTCGGTGCGGATGCGGGCGTCAAACTCGGCATCTCCGTCAGAGGTGGTCTTTCCGTCGCGAAGGAAAGGGCCGTAGACCACAACACGCCCGCCGGGGCATAGGGCGTTTGCCATCTCGGACAGGCAAGTTGCGGCGGCGGTATCGGGGATCAGGTGCAGCAGATTGGCCAGAAAGATCAGGTCAAAAGGGTCGTGCTGCTGCGACCAGCCCGTCGCACTGGCATCGAGCGCAATGGGGGCCGCGATGTTGGTGGAATGCTCGGCTTTAATCCAAGCCGCGATAGACGCTCGTCGTGTTTCATCGGGATCTGAAGGCTGCCAATGAAGGTCGGGTAGGGCTTTGGCAAAACCGATCACATGCTGCCCGGTGCCCGAGGCGATTTCCAGTGCCCGGCCCGTCGGCGGAGCCAGATGCCTTAGGACGTCGGTGATCGCATCCCGGTTGCGCAGGGCGTAGGGGGCGCTAAGGCGTCCATCGGTGTAGGTGGGCGATGGGTCTGTCACTGGTCGGCCTGCATCAAGATTTGCAACGCGCCGGTCGATGACAGATGGGCCATAAAGGCGTCCACTGTATTGCATCCCATAACGATGGCTGTGGTCTCGTCATCGTTGACCCCTTCAAGGCGCACCACATTGGCGCTGCCCGCCAGAACTTCTGCGGGGGTGAGCGTGGCCAGAAGCGCCTCCATCTCGGTGACCATTTGCGTCACGGCTGCGTCGCCTGCGAGATCCACGAAGTCATCAAACATGCAGCTATAGGCGGCGTGCAGATCGTCGGACAATTCAGCCGAGGGCATGTGCCCCTCCAGCGCCGGAGTTTGGGCGACCATGGCCTCAAACGTCATGGCATTCATGGTGACAGTCACGGCCTCGTACCGCTCAAACGTGGATTGCGCCTGAGCGGGGAGGGCGCTGACAGCAAGGGCCAGCGCAAGGGGGATTGTGCGGATCACTGGCTTTGCAGGGCCTGCATCGCGCCAGATTCGGCAAGGCGCTGCATCTGCAACTCGAGCAGGCCGCATTCGGTGTTGATCTGCTGCACCTGAGCCGCGGTCAGCCCTTCGGGCACACCCGCGCTGAACGTTCCGTCCAGAAGGTCGGCAGGGCGGGCGGCGGCGATGGCGGTTTCAAACTCGGTCAGCATCGCGTCAACGCCTGCCTCGCCCACGGCATCTTCATAGTCACGCAAAGCGCAACGCCCGGCGCGGCGTTCCGGGCGGCCCCATTCGGCAGAGGGAAGAATGCCTTGAAGAACGGGGTACTGGCTTGCCAGCCCTTGATAGGTGAGCGTCGTCATCTGTTCGCTCAACGCCTCAAAACGCTCAAGATGGGTTTGAGCCGAGGCCGCAACGGGCAGGGTCAGAAGCGCAGCAGTAAGGCCTGCACGCAGGAAGGGGAAATGCATTGGGGTCTCCGGTCTTTGGTTGGCCGATGAAAGCTTTGCCACAAAGAATAGGTCTGATTGGGGCGAGTTCCAAGTTCCGGGTTTCCCCACCTTGGCGGAAACTTGCGCGGGCTTTGGGTGATTTCCTTCGCAAAGTCCAAGTTTTGTTGCGCAAGCGGTGTCCTGTTTAATTTAACTGAAGCCGCGATGGAGAGAGCGCTTTGACAACCGACGCGTCAAGAACAGGGGTTTTGCCAGCGACCAGATCGGCGAGAAGCTGGCTGGCGGCAGGGGCCGTTTGGAACCCATAGCCGCCCTGTCCGGCGGACCAAAGGAAGCTGGGTTCAGCGGCATCGGGGCCAATGACAAGGCAGCGATCCGGCGCGAAGGTGCGCAAGCCCGCCCAGGTGCTGGTGACGCGGGTGACTTCCTCGGTCACGAAGGGTTGGTAGCGGGCGATGCCTTCGGCCAGCACCATATCATCGGCATAGGCATCATGGGGTGTGGTGGGGTCTTCTTCCGCCGGAGAGACCAACCACGCGCCTGCATCGGGCTTGGCGTACCAGGTTTCGCCTGCGCCGATCAGCATGGGCCAGCCGCTGACATCGTGGCCGCCGGGCGCAGGCATGCGTGCCATGGAGCGCCGCAGAGGGGTAAGGCCAAGGGGCGTGATGCCGGCCATCTTGGCGATTTCATCGGCCCAAGCGCCTGCGGCGTTGACGAGGTGGCGGGCGTGGAGCGTTTGGGTGTTGGTGGTGACAGCCCACCCGGTGTCCGTGCGGTCAATGGCGGTTACGGTTTGAGAGGTTTGGACCGAGCCGTTGACACGGATCATTCTGGCGAAGTGCTGCACCATGCGATCGGTGTCGATGTCCCAAGCCGCTGTGTGATGGGCGGCGCGGGTGACATGGGCGGGGTCGAGAATGGGGATGAGGGATTGGGCCTCGGGGATCGTGATTTCGGCCAGATCCATCGTGGCGATGTCATGGGCAAGGGTTGCCTCCTCCCCCGGTCCGGCCAGCATCAAGAGGCCACGGGGCGAGAGCAATCCTCCATCGAGCGTGTTGTGATCGTCGGCGGAGGCATGGTTGAGGGCGACGGTCACGGGGTGGCCGTAGTTGGCCTCAAACAGCGCCGCTGAGCGGCCCGAGGCGTGATAGGCCAGCGCCGGTTCGGTTTCCAGAAGGCAGGTGGTGCCAAGTGCAGAGAGCCGAGCCCCGGCAGAGGTGCCAGCGATTCCGCCGCCGATGATGAGGAAGTCATAGGTCATGGGATAGGCGTGACATGGGGGAGGTGCTTGGACAAGGGGGTGTGATGATTTGGAGGGATGAGGGTCTCGAGGGGGCGGGATTGAGTTGTATTTGCCAAGATGAAGCAGGAGCGGTGCGCGACACAGAAAGGCCCGCCGGGTGGGGCGGGCCTTTCGTTATTTTGATTGGTGACGGATCAGTTGGGGATCTCGCCGGTGATGCCTTCAACGTAGAAATCCATACCTGCCAATGTGCCGTCGTCGGCGACGTCGCCTTCAGCCAGCCAAGCGGAGCCGTCCTGGCGGTTGATCGGGCCGGTGAACGGGTGATATTCGCCCGCGGCGATTGCGTCGATCATTTCCTGTGCTGAAGCGCGGACCTCTTCCGGGATGGCGTCAGTCATTTCACCGATCTCGACCATGCCAGGGCCGATGCCGTCCCATGTGTCGGATTGCTCCCACGTGCCTTCCATCGCCATGCCCACGCGCTCTACGTAGTAGGGGGCCCAGTTGTCGATGATGGAGGAAATCCGGGGCGCAGGCGCGAATTGCGCCATGTCGGAGGCTTGGCCGAAGGAGTAGATGCCCGCTTCCTGTGCCGCTGCCTGAGGGGCGGTGGAGTCGGTGTGTTGCAAGATCACGTCGGCACCGGCATCGATCAGCGCCTGGGCTGCGGCACCCTCGGCGGCGGGGTCGAACCAAGTGTAGGCCCAGATCACGCGCATTTCGACCTCGGGGTTCACGGCACGGGCGTGGAGGAAGGCCGAGTTGATGCCCCGAATGACTTCGGGGATCGGGAAAGACGCGATGTAGCCGATGATGTTGCTTTCGGTCATTTGACCCGCGATGTGGCCTTGGATGGCGCGGCCTTCATAGAAACGTGCCGAATAGGTGGACACGTTTGGATGCTCGCGCAGGTAGCCGGTGGCGTGTTCAAACAGCACATCGGGGAACTGCGCGGCAACCGCGTTGGTTGCTTCCATGTAGCCAAAGGACGTGGTGAAAACCATGTCCGCGCCGCCGAGGATCATTGTGGTGATCGCACGCTCTGCATCGGCGCCTTCTGGCACGGATTCGAGGAACACGGTTTCGACCTGGTCGCCGTAGGCTTCCTCTACGGCCAAGCGGCCTTGGTCATGCTCGTAGGTCCAGCCCAGATCGCCCGTGGGGCCGACGTAGATAAAGCCGACTTGGAACGGGTCGTCTTGGGCGAAGGCCGCCCCGGCAAGGCCAGTGGCAAGTGCTGCGCTGGCCAGAAGTTTGGTCGTGAGTTTCATTATTCATCCCCTCTGTTGGATTCTGGTTGTTGTGTGTTTTTGTTGTCTGCGGGTGCTGCCTCGGTCAAGGCGGCAGTGACGAGCCCGGCGGGAACGGCAATAATGCCGATGCCGATCAACATGATGATGCCGGTGAAGATGCGCCCGCCCACGGTGATTGGATAAACGTCGCCGTAGCCCACCGTAGTGAAGGTGGCGATCGCCCACCACAAGCTTTCGGGGATCGACGAGAACCCGTCAGGTTGGGCCTCATGCTCAAAATGGTAGATGCCCACGGACGCCAGATAAAGCGCCACGCAGGCGATGAAAAAGAAAATCGCGAACTCGGTTTTGGCCCGGTCCAGGGCCCGCGCGATACGGTCGAGCGCACGGTTCGCTTTGAACAGTTTCAGCAGCCGCAAAATGCGCAGAAGGCGGATCGCACGGATGGTGGCGAAATCTGGCAGCAGGAAGACCAGCGCGGGCACGATGGCGAGAAAATCAACGATGCCCCAGAAGCTGAACGCATATTTCAGGGGTTTTTCCGAGCAGGAGAGCCGCAGGGCGTATTCGATGACAAATATCGTTAGGATCACGATCTCTGCGCCGACCAACACAGCGTTCACGCGCGGTGACAGGTCTGGCATCGTTTCAAGGGCAATCACGACTGCCGAGAGGCAGATCAACCCATAGATGGACAGCGCCACGACCCGGCCCAAACGTGGGTGTGTGCCGTCGAGGATATCGATGATGTCAGATCGGGACAGGGGCAATGGCATCTAAGATCACCCACTTGCATGGAAGGTTTTGCCAAGGGCAGCGGGGGCGTTAATGGCGGCTTTCGCGCGGTCGGACGACATGACCACAAGCACGATGATCGTGACAAGGTAAGGCGAGGCATCCAGTAGCGACACGGGCACGGGCACCTCGGCTGCTTGCAGGCGCAGTTGCAATGCGGCGATCCCCCCAAAGAGCCATGCGCCAAATAATACACGGCCCGATTTCCACGCGGCAAACACCACCAGCGCCAAGGCGATCCAGCCCGCGCCGGCGGTCATGCCTTGCACCCAGTTTTCGACGTAGACCAGCGACAGGAACGCGCCGCCAAGGCCAGCCATGGCCCCGCCAAACAAGATCGCGGCACAGCGGATACGCACGACCTTATAGCCAAGGGCGTGGGCGGCATCGTGGCTTTCGCCGACTGCCCGGATGATCAGGCCCATGCGCGTGTGTTTTAGGACGTAGCCAATCGCAAAGACGGCACCGATGGCCAGATAGGTCACAAGATCATGGCTGAACAGAATGGGACCGATCACCGGGATGGTCCGCAGCATTTCGGGCAGGGGCTTTGCAACCTCGGGGATCGGTTGCCCCTCATACCCCACGCCCAGAAGGGCGGCGAGGCCGAGGCCGAACAGCGTCAGCGCGAGCCCGGTGGCCACTTGGTTCGACATCAGGAATTGCGTGAGGATGGCGAAGATCACTGAGAGGCTTGCGCCGCCTGCCATGCCTGCGATGAAGGCCAAGGTGGGCGATCCGCTTTGGTTGGCAACGATAAAGCCGCAGACCGCGCCCATGATCATCATCCCTTCAACCCCAAGGTTCAGGACGCCGGATTTCTCGACAATCAGCTCTCCCAATGCGGCAAGCAGGACCGGGGTGGAAATGGTGATAAGGGCCACAATCAGGGTGACGGGATCAATCATAGAAACCCCTCCGTAAAGACACCCGTTCGCCAAGCGTTCGCGATGATAAGTATGGTTGCGCTTGCCCACGACAAAAACAGAGCGCTATCGCGCAGCCAGGGGTTAGGTCCATCTTCGACGTTTTCTGGTTCGGCGCGGGGCAGCGATGGCGGCCGTGTGGGCAGGGGACGCCCGCGCAGCAGGGACCAGAGGCAAGCGAGGGCCCATACGATCAAATGCATGATGCCATGTCCCAGCATTTGCAGCGCGAAAAGAGGTATCAGGATCAGGAAAAGCATCCAAAGACCGTCGGCGACCAACAAAATTGCGATAGCAGTCCCGAAGCCCAAGAACAGGCCGACGGCGGTGTGAACCGCGGTGGCGGGAATGTCCGAGATCGCGAAGGCGGGGCGTTGCGCATTCATGCTTTTGCCTCCCATCCCAGTCGGACGCGATAGTTTGACAGGACGTCCAGAGCCAAAAGGAAGAACAGAAGCATTCCTTGGAACGCTTGGATCGCGGGGGCAGGGACTTGCAGCAGTAATTGCGCCAACTCGCCACCGATGTAGGTCAGCGCCATCAGGAGGCCCGCAAACAGGATGCCGATCGGGTTCAACCGGCCCAGAAACGCCACGATGATAGCGGTGAAGCCGTAGCCCACGTTGAAATCAATGGTGATTTGTCCGGCGGGGCCCGAGACCTCGAACACGCCCGCAGCGCCCGCGAGGGCACCGGACACGCCAAGGCAAAGGATCACCATTCGCGTGGGGCTGACGCCCGCGAAACGCGCGGCGCGCGGCGCTTGGCCTGCCAGTTTGATCTGATAGCCAAGCATGTGTTTTTGGAACAGGACGTAGGCGGCAATCACGGCGATCAGGGCCGCGATAACGCCCAAGTGGATGCCGGTGCCCGCGATCAGCTCGGGGTTGTCGGTGCCTGCGTGGCGGGCAAGGTTGCGAGAGCCGGGAAAGCCTTGACCATCGGGATTGCGCAGCCAGCCCGTCGCGGCAGAGGCGAGAAGCGCCTCGGCCACATAGACCAGTAGCAGCGATACGAGAATTTCGTTGGTGTTGGCTTTGGTTTTAAGGATCGCGGGGATCATTGCCCAAAGGGTGCCGCCCAAAAGGCCCGCAACGATCATGCCGGGCAGGATCAGGAAATGCTCGGACGGATAGAGCGCAAGGCCGAAGGCAGCCCCGCAGAGCGCTCCGACAATGTATTGCCCCTCGGCCCCGATGTTCCAAATGCCCGCGCGAAAGCCCAGGGACAGGCCAATCGCGATCAGGATCAGTGGACCAGCTTTCACGAGCAACTGCGGGCGCGAGAATGACGCGAAGCGTTCGTGAAACAGCGGATCCCAAAAGATGACGCGGATCACTTCTAGCGGGTCTTGCCCAAGGGCCGCGAACATCAACCCGCCCGCAATCATCGTTAAGATGACGGCCACAACGGGGGTGGAGAACGACCAAAAGCGCGACGGGACGGGGCGTTTTTCAAGGCGGATCATATTGTCGCCTCCGCCATGCCATGGGCACCGCCAAGCATCAGGCCAATATCTTCCATCGACAGGCCGCGTGCCGGTTGCGGGGCGGATAAGCGCCCCTCATTCAAGGCGCAGAAACGGTCTGATATTTCGAGCAGTTCATCAAGGTCCTGGCTAATCACAATGACGCCCGCGCCCCCTTCGGCAAGGTTCAGCAAGGCTTGGCGAATGTCGGCAGCGGCCGAGGCATCAACGCCCCAAGTGGGTTGGTTAACGACAAGGATTTTCGGGTCTTGCAAAATCTCTCGTCCGATCACGAATTTCTGCAAGTTGCCCCCGGAAAGGGCCCGCGCGGCGGTGGCGTTGCCGGGGGTGCGAACATCAAACTTCGCAATGATATCATCGGCGAAGGCACGGGCCTTGGGCCAGCTGATAAAGCCCCTCGAGGACAGCCCCTTGCGGGCATTCCCGGTAAGCACGGCGTTTTCTGTCAGGCTCATGTCGGGGGCGGCGGCGTGGCCCAACCGCTCCTCCGGTGCCGACAACAGGCCGCTGGCGCGGCGTGCCGTCGGCCCGTCCTCGCCGATGTCGCGGCCCATGAATGTCACGGCGCCTGCCTCGGTACGGTGCTCGCCGGAAAGGACGGCCAACAGCTCATCCTGCCCGTTGCCGGCCACTCCGCCGATACCCAGAACTTCGCCTGCCCGAACCTCGAGCGAGATGTCTTTAAGCGCGGTGCCAAAGGCCGTGGCCGAGGGCTGGTTCAGGCCTTGGATCGACAGCAGCACCTCGCCCGGTGCCGCAGCCGCACGAGCGGGCACGGCAAGGGATTTGCCCACCATCATCTCGGCCATGCGCGCGGCCGACGTCGCCTTGGGGTCGCATGCGCCCACAACCTTGCCCTGCCGCAATATCGTGGCGGCATCACAAAGCGTGCGGATTTCTTCCAGTTTATGAGAGATATAGAGGATCGCGGTGCCTTCTGCGCTAAGCTTGCGCAGGGTGTGGAACAGGATTTCAACCTCTTGCGGGGTCAGAACCGATGTCGGCTCATCCATGATGAGCAACTTGGGATCTTGCAGCAAACAGCGGATGATCTCGACCCGTTGCCGCTCTCCTGCGGAAAGGTCTCCGACAAGGCTTTCGGGGCCCAAGGGCAGACCGTAAGCGGCGCTGACATCGGAAATGCGCTTGGACAGGTCACGCGGCTTTGGCGGGTTTTCCATCCCGAGCGCGATGTTTTCCGCCACGGTGAGGGCTTCGAACAGGCTGAAGTGCTGAAACACCATCGCTACACCCATATGGCGAGCGGCACGGGGCTCAGCCGGGGTGTGATGTACGCCCTCAAGGGCCATGACGCCGGCATCGGGTTTCACCAACCCGTAGATCATCTTCACCAGCGTAGATTTGCCCGCGCCGTTTTCGCCCAACAGCGCGTGAACCTCTCCGGGTTGAATGGCAAAGGTAACACCATCATTTGCAACGACACCGGGGTAGGCCTTGGTCAGGCCATTAATTTCGAGCAGCGGTATCGTCATGTTCCCCCAAGTGCTGATTCTTGCAGCGTTTGCCCAACAAGTAGCCGCGCCGCGACGCCAATCGCAATGGCCTGAGGATGTTTGCCAAGGTTTGGGTCACCCATTGGGCACATGATGCGCGAAATTTGTGCGCTGCTGTGGCCGAGGTGCGTTAACCTTTGGCGAAAGCGAGCCCACTTGGTGGCCGAGCCGATGAGCCCGACACTGCCGAAGCTATGGGACAGGGCGGCGTGACACAGGGCCAGATCAATATCGTGGGAATAGGTGGCGATCAGATGATGCGCGTCAGGTGGGGCATGACGCATTACCCTAGGCATATCAGTGGCCACGATTTTCTGCACGTTATCAGGGATTTCCCGTGGGAAGCGCCCGTCGCCGGTATCGATCCAAGATACCGAAACCTGCGGCAGGGGCGACAAGGTGTGAACCAGCGCCCGCCCCACATGGCCCGCGCCCCAGATCCAAAGCTGCGTCGCGGGCGGCTCGGGCAGATCGTTGGCGGCTCGCAGCTCCAACGTGACAACGCCGCCGCAACATTGCCCAAGGGACGGACCTAGTGGCAATGTCCGGGTCTGCGTACCAGTGCCATCCTTCAGCATCTGACGCGCCATGGCCATGGCTTCCCACTCCAACGCGCCGCCGCCAATCGTGCCGGTAATCCTGTCAGGATAGACCAGCATGGCAGTGCCCGTGTTGCGAGGGGCGGAGCCTTTAACCGCGGCAATCGTCACGCGGATCGCGGTCATTGGCGCGCCCTTGTGACGGCAGCAAGCACAGCTTCAGCGGTGGCAGGAGCCTGAAGGTCGGGGAAGGCGGGCCCGGCCGCGGCACAGGCGTTGGACAGGGCAGAAAATACGCTGATTCCAAGCATGAACGGCGGCTCTCCCACCGCCTTGGAACGGTAGATCGTGTCCTCGCGATTTGGCGCATCATAAAGCGCAACATTGAAGATATCAGGCGCGTCCGAGGCGCAGGGGATTTTGTAGGTGGACGGTGCATGGGTCTTGAGCGCGCCCTTGGTATCCCACACCAACTCCTCAGTGGTGAGCCAGCCAGCGCCTTGGACGAAGCCGCCCTCGATTTGGCCAATATCAAGCGCAGGGTTCAGGGAAGCACCCGCATCGTGAAGGATATCGGTGCGAAGAATGCGATTTTCGCCGGTCAATGTGTCGATCACAACCTCGGAACAGGCCGCCCCATAGGCGAAATATAGGAACGGACGGCCTTGGCCGGCGATCCGGTCCCACGCGATCTTGGGCGTTTTGTAGTAGCCCGTAGCTGAGAGAGAAACACGCCTTATGTAGGCGAGCTGCACGGCCTCTGCGAAGGTGAGGGCGGCTTGGGGCGAAGACACATATCCGTCAGCGAAAACAACGTCCTCAGGCTGCGCCTGAAGATCACCCGCCACCGCCTCTGCGATCCGTAACCGGATCTTATCGCAGGCGGCCTTCACTGCCATCCCATTCAGGTCTGTGCCCGAAGACGCCGCTGTGGCCGAGGTGTTGGGCACTTTGCCCGTATCTGTCGCGGTGATCTTCACCTGCCCTACAGGGACCCCGAACCGGCTGGCCGCAACCTGTGCCACCTTCTGGAACAGGCCTTGCCCCATCTCCGTGCCGCCATGGTTCATGTGAATGGAGCCATCCTGATAGACATGCACCAACGCCCCGGCCTGATTAAGATGTGTCAGCGTGAAGGAAATCCCAAACTTCACCGGCGTCAGCGCAATGCCGCGCTTTAGCACCGGTTCTTTCCGGTTCCACTGGGCCACGGCTTTCACTCGCTCTGCGTAATCGCATGCCTCCACCAGCTGCTCGGTCATGGCGTGGAGCACGAAATCCTCCACCGCCATCCCGTAGGGCGTGGTATTCTCAACCTCTCCCCCCTGAACCGGCGAATGCGCACCGCCAAATCTCTTGGCGCCCCCGCCCCCCGAGACCTGCACAGCACCACGGCCCTTTAGATCCGCTGTGGCCAGCCGCTCCCCTTTCATCTTGGCTGAAAAACTCCCCCCGGAGGGTCCGGCATCAGTAACTTGCGCCTCCCGGTAGAAGTTCTTCCGCCGCAACTCCAACGGGTCCAATCCCAATTTCTGGGCTGCGTGATCCATCACGCGCTCCATTCCCACCATACCCTGAGGCCCGCCAAACCCCCGAAACGCGGTGGCCGATTGCGTGTTAGTTTTCCATCGATGAGAGGTGATCCGCGTCGCCGGCAACAAATAGGCGTTGTCAGCATGTAGCATGGCCCGGTCAGCCACGGGCAAGGAAAGATCCATCGCCCACCCGCACCGGATATGCTGTGTGAAATCGACCCCAAGCAGGTGGCCGTCCTTGTCGAACCCGGCGCGGTATTCCACCCGCGCGTCGTGGCGCTTGCCGGTGACGATAAAATCGTCATCCCGGTCATAGCGCATCTTGCAAGGTCGACCGGTGCGGGCCGCCATAATCGCGCAAGCAATGGCCAAATGGTTGCCTTGGCTTTCTTTCCCGCCAAAGCCGCCGCCCATCCGGCGCACTTCCACACGCACAGAGTGCATTGGCAGGCCAAGCGCGTCAGCCACCTTATGCTGAATTTCGGTTGGGTGCTGTGACGACGAATGGATGACCATGTCGCCGCCTTCCTGCGGCAGGGCGAGAGCAGATTGACCTTCCAGATAGAAGTGCTCTTGCCCGCCGATATCAAGCGCGCCTTCCACAAGATGGGTTGCACCACTCAGGGCTGCATCCACATCGCCCTTGGCATAAACTCTGGGCCCTTCTTCAAATCGACTATCGGCGGCTTGGGCCTCTTCGATGGTCAAAAGCGGGTCGTCCTCTTGTACGGTCACATCTGCCAAAACTGCCGCCCGCCGTGCTGCAAGATGCGAGGACGCGGCCACCACAAATAGCGGTTGGCCCGCGTAATGAATGGCGCCGTCGGACAATAGCGGCTCGTCATGGTTGGACGGAGAGCAATCGGGTATTTCAGCCAGATCGGTCCCCGCCAAGGCGGCGAAGACGCCTGCGGATGAGCGGACTGCGGATAGGTCCATTGCCGTGATGTGGCCCTTGGCGATGGTGGAAAGGCCGAAGGCCAGATGCAGGCAATCTGCCGGAACCGGGATATCATCCACATAGCGGGCCGCGCCCGTGACATGGAGGCGTGCGGCGTCGTGGGGAAGGGACTTATGGACGCTCATGGCCGTACCTCCAACACGCTGACGTTTCGGCCGGACATTTCCGCCATGTAGCGCAACAGCATATTTTGCGCCGATTTCATGCGGTAGTCGGAAGTGGCCCGCATATCGGTCAGTGGCGCAAAATCCTCTGTGAACGCCCCGAGCGCTGCCAAGGCGGTCTCTTCGGTTGCAGTCCGGCCAAGCAACGCCTGTTCCACGGCTGTCGCCCGCTTTGGTGTGCCCGCCATCCCTCCAAAGGCGATCCGGGCCGCGGTGATCGTGCCATCCGTGACCGTTAGGTTGAATGCACCGCAGACGGCGGAAATGTCTTGGTCAAAGCGCTTGGACAATTTGTAGACACGCAAAGTGTCAGGTTGCACGGGAATGGAAACTGCCTCCACAAACTCGCCAGCAGCCCGGTCCTGTTTGCCGTAGTCGATAAAGAAATCCTCCAACGGCAGGTCGCGCCGCATATCGCCCCGGCGCAGGTGCAGGGTCGCGCCAAGGGCGATCAACGCGGGGGGGCTGTCACCGATGGGCGAGCCGTTGGCGATGTTGCCGCCGATCGTGGCGGCATTGCGCACTTGAACCGAGCCATAACGCCGGAGCATTTCGGCAAAACTTTCGTGGCGAGCTCTCATGGCGGCAAGCACGTCTGTCACGGATGTCATGGCACCGAAGCGGATGGTGTTTGGGTCGGTCGTAATGCCCTTGAGGTCGGCGCATTGGTTGAGGAAGGCGATCTGGCCGAGGTCGCGGTGTTGTTTGGTCACCCAGAGGCCCACATCCGTGGCCCCTGCGACAAGCGTGGCGTCGGGGTGATCGATGTACCATTGTGCGAGTTCATCGGATGACGTGGGCTGAAAGGGAGCCTTTGTTGGCCCCGCCGGGGCGGGGCGGGGGGACGCTGTCCCCCGTCCTGCGGACTCCCCCTGGGATATTTCAGGAACGAGGAATGGGGGGGAGGCGAGAGCCGAGGCGTCGGCGTTCAAGTGATCAGGGACCGGGGCGGAGGCGGCGGCCTGTGCGGCGCGGAGGATGGGCGCGTAGCCCGTGCAGCGGCAGAGGTTGCCTGCCAGTTGATCTTCGTGGTCCGTGGCGCCGTTTTTGTGAGCCGTGGCCATGGAGGTGATGAAGCCCGGCGTGCAGAAGCCGCATTGGCTGCCGTGAAGATCCACCATCGCTTGTTGCACAGGGTGCAGGGTTCCATCGGGCGCGGCGATGCCTTCGACGGTACGCACGGCGCGGCCTTCGAGTTGGGGTAGAAACAGGATGCAGGCGTTGAGCGCCCGGGACGTGCCGTCGGCCTCTGTCACCATAACAGTGCAGGCGCCGCAGTCGCCTTCGTTGCAGCCTTCTTTGGTGCCTGTCAGCCGCGCGTCTTCGCGCAGCCAATCTAGCAGTGTGCGGGTGGGGGAGGCCTCCACCACGCAGGGTTCTCCGTTTAAAAGGAACCGGGTCGTCATATGGCAATGCCCGCCGCGTTACTTGGCCTGAGTTCAAGCCTTGGGAGGTCGTCCCGACCCTCGATGCGGCGTAGAGGGCGGGCCCGGTTTGGTCGTGACCGCCCTCAGCAAACCCTGCGCGGGCGCAGAATTCAAGCGTCGAGATGGGTGGAAAGGGCATTCAGTGCATTGGTCCAGCCTTGGGTAACCTCGGATAGGGCTTCTTCTCCGGCAAAACTGAAGACGGTGACGGTGAGCGACAGAGCGGTATTGGGGCCATCTTCCGCCAACTGGAAGTCGGCAAGGCTGGTGGCGAAGGCCGCGCCTTCGGCCTCTAGCGTTTCGGCATAGGTTACACGGTCTTGAGTGAGGATAACCCAATCGGTGAAGACGGTTACATAGGGCGTGCCAACTGGCCCTACGTTAGCGGTCTCGCGCACCCCTGGCGCGGCGGCGGGTTGGTCTTTGATCAGCAGAGCCATGTCAGGGCTGGGTGTACCCCAGATCGTGCGATCTTCAACGCTGGTGAGTGCGGCGATCACACGGGCCGGTGTCGCGGGCAGAGTGCGCGTGAAGGTGAGGGTCTTGGTTTCGGTCATGGGGTATCCTTGCTGAGAAATGCATCGAGGCGGTCTAGCTTCCCCTCCCAAACGGCGCGTTGTTGGTCGAGCCAGCTTTGCGCGGTTCGCAGGGCTTCGGGGTGCAGCGTGCAGATGCGCGTGCGCCCGACCTTACGAGAGGTCACAAGCCCCGCCCGTTCCAGCTGCGCGAGGTGCTTGAGGAAGCTGGGCAAAGCCATGTCGTGGGGTTGGGCCAGCGTCGAGACAGGAGCCTCGCCGCTGCCCAATTGCGCGATAACCGCGCGGCGGGTGGGGTCGGAGAGGGCGGTGAAGAGGTGATCGAGATTGTTAGCCATATGGATAAGTAACAGCGCCGCGAGATAAAAGATAGCCCTTTGGCTAAGTAAATTATCCCCAAGATCCTGCGGCCTTGTGCTGGCGTGCTGCTGGGGGCTGCGATACCCTTGCGATATGTCAAAGCACCCAAAGTTCATTCACCTGCGCCTTCACACCGAATACTCGCTGCTGGAAGGCGCGATGAAGGTGAAGAAGATGCCGGGCATGGTGGCGGACGCGGGCATGCCTGCGGTGGCTGTGACCGACACGAACAACATGTTCTGTGCGCTCGAATTCTCGGAAATGGCGAAGAAGGCGGGCGTGCAGCCCATCATCGGCATACAGATTGACGTGGAATACGAGGTTGCAGCGCCCGGAGAGAAGGCAAAAGCCCCCGCCGGGATGGTCTTGCTGGCGCAAAACCGGCTTGGGTATGAGAACCTGATGAAGCTGAATTCTGCCCTGTATCTGCGGGGCGATGGCACGCCCCCCCATGTGACGCTGTCGGAATTGGCGCAACACACGGACGGGTTGATCTGCCTGACGGGCGGGCCCGATGGCCCCCTAGGCCAACACCTGCGCGCGGCACAGATGCCGAAGGCCGAGGCGCTTTTGACAACCCTGTCCGCGATTTACCCCGATCGCCTTTATGTGGAGCTGCAACGCCACCCCACCGAAGGCGGCTTGCCCGAGGCCGAAAAACTGACCGAGAGGGGTCACGTGGAACTGGCCTATGCCCATAATCTGCCACTGGTCGCCACCAACGACGTTTACTTCCCCAAGCCAGAAATCTTTGAGGCCCACGACGCGATGATGTGCATCGCTCAAGGGGCCTACGTTGACCAATCCGAGCCGCGCCGCCGCCTGACGCCGCAACATAGCTTCAAGTCGCCCGACGAAATGGCAGCCCTGTTTGCGGACTTGCCAGAGGCCTTGGAAAACACCGTGGAGATCGCGCGGCGCTGCGCCTTCCGGGCCGAAATGCACGACCCGATCCTGCCGAAATTTGCCGATGACGAGGTGTCCGAGCTGCGCCGCATGGCGAATGAGGGTTTGCAGGAACGCCTGCGCGTGATCCCCCATGCGACCAGCGTTGAAGAATACCAGAAGCGGCTCGATTTTGAGCTGGAGATCATCGAAGGCATGGGCTTCCCCGGTTACTTCCTGATCGTGGCCGACTTTATCCAGTGGTCCAAGGATAACTCGATTCCGGTCGGGCCGGGGCGGGGGTCGGGGGCGGGCAGCTTGGTGGCTTACGCGCTGACGATCACCGACCTTGATCCGTTGCGCTACAGCCTTCTGTTTGAACGCTTCCTAAACCCTGAACGTATCTCGATGCCGGATTTCGACATCGACTTCTGTATGGATCGCCGGGAAGAGGTGATCCGCTATGTGCAGGAAAAATATGGCCGTGACCGGGTCGGGCAGATCATCACCTTCGGTGCGCTGCTGTCCAAAGCCGCCGTGCGCGATGTGGGCCGGGTTTTGCAGATGCCGTTTGGGCAGGTGGACCGGCTGTCGAAGATGATCCCCGTGGAGGGCGTGAAGCCCGTCGGCATCGCGCAGGCCATCAAGGACGAGCCACGCTTTATCGAGGAAATGCGCGAGAGTGAGCAGGACAAGCGCGACGGTCGCGTGAACCCGACACGCCGCCTGATGGATTACGCCGAGAAGATTGAAGGATTGCTGCGCAACGCCTCTACCCACGCGGCTGGCGTGGTGATTGGGGACCGTCCGCTTGACGAATTGGTGCCGCTGTATCGTGATCCGCGCTCGGACATGCCAGCGACGCAGTTCAACATGAAGTGGGTGGAACCGGCCGGTCTGGTGAAGTTCGACTTTCTGGGCCTGAAAACCCTGACAGTAATCCAGAACGCGATTGATCTGATCCATGCCTCGGGCCGGCAGTTGCATGAAGGGCCCGATGGTACCCGGCTCTACGAGCCGCCAGAGGGGGCCGAGAACCAGATCAACGCCATTCCGTTGGATGATAAGGCCTCGTACGAGCTCTATGCTTCGGCAAAGACGGTGGCGGTGTTTCAGGTGGAATCCAGTGGCATGATGGATGCGCTGCGGCGCATGAAACCGGACTGTATCGAGGACATCATCGCCCTTGTGGCGCTCTATCGCCCCGGCCCGATGGAGAACATTCCCAAGTTCTGTGAGGTCAAGAACGGCACCAGCGAACGCGACCGTTTGCACCCCACCGTGGACCATCTGCTGGATGAGACCCAAGGCATCATCGTTTACCAAGAACAAGTGATGCAGATCGCGCAGGAAATGGCGGGATACTCGCTTGGCGGCGCGGACATGTTGCGCCGCGCGATGGGTAAGAAAATTCAGGAAGCGATGGACGCAGAACGTCCCAAATTCCTGAAAGGTGCGGCTGAAAACGGCGTGGACGAGGCCAAGGCGCTAGAAACATGGGCACTTCTGGACAAGTTCGCCAACTACGGCTTCAACAAGTCCCACGCGGCGGCTTATGCGGTTGTGTCGTACCAAACGGCGTGGCTAAAGGCGAACCATCCGGTCGAATTCATGGCCGCCGTGATGAACTGCGATATCCATCTGACCGACAAACTGGCTGTCTATAAGCAAGAGGTTGACCGGATGGAGATTGAGACTCTCCCCCCCTGCGTTAACCGTTCTGCGGCGACGTTTACAGTGATCGACGGGAAGATCCACTATGCCCTCGGCGCGTTGAAAAACGTGGGCGTTGAAGCGATGAAAATGATCGTGGAGGGGCGCACGACAGAGCAAGGTGTGAAGCCTTATGCGACGCTCTTTGACCTCGCGCGGCGGGTGGATTTGAAACGTGTTGGCAAGCGCTCCCTTGAAATGCTGGCGCGGGCGGGTGCGTTTGATGAGCTGGACCGCAACCGCCGCCGCATTCTTGATAGCCTCGATGGGCTGACCGCGTACTCTGCTGCGATCCATGATCAGGCAGCGTCCAATCAGGTGTCATTGTTTGGCGATGCGGGCGAAGATCTGCCCGAACCGCGCCTGTCCTCTGCCCCTGATTGGCTCCCGAATGAGCGTCTCGCAGAAGAGCATAAGGCCGTGGGTTTCTACTTCTCGGGCCACCCTTTGGACGATTACATGCCCGCCCTGAAAAGGCGCAAGGTGATGACTCTGGCCGAGGTCGAGGCCCGCGTACAGCAGGGGCCCTTCGTGGCGAAGATGGCGGGTTCGGTCAGTGTGAAGCAGGAGCGCAAAAGCCAGAAGGGCAACCGCTTTGCATTCGTCTCGCTTAGCGACCCCACGGGGCTTTACGAGATCACCATCTTCTCGGACACGCTGGAAGCCTCTCGTGAGTATCTGGAGACAGGCAACAACGTCATCATCCAGGCCGAAGCGACGTTAGAGGCGGATCAGTTGAAGCTTCTGGGCCGCTCTGTCCAACCCGTCGATAACGCGATTGCCGGAGAGGCTAACGGCCTGCGCGTCTTCATCGAAGATGAAGTCGGGATCGTATCCGTTGAGTCGCTGCTAGAGCGCACGTCGGACGAGGGGGCGAAGGCTTCAAAGGGGCCAATACACCTGTGCTTGATGGCGCCGGACCTGCCCGGAGAGGTGGAGGTGATCTTGGGCGATAACTTCC
The DNA here is from genome assembly GCA_025141835.1 of Rhodobacteraceae bacterium M385. NCBI lineage: Bacteria > Pseudomonadati > Pseudomonadota > Alphaproteobacteria > Rhodobacterales > Paracoccaceae > Rhodobacteraceae bacterium M385. Next base: position 821,872 of record CP081102.1, read on the forward strand.
CGGTCTCGCCTCAGATTAAAGGCGCGTTGCGGTCACTGGAGGGCGTGGTGATGGTGGAGGAGGTTTAGTGCGAGCGCGGTTTGATGCCTTCAGCATGTCACGGACCTCGATGGCGTCCAGCAAGGTGCAATTGGCTTCAAACAGGACTCGGTCGATTTCGTCCTGATCGACACTTTCTTCGGCAGAAAAATAGCGTTTAGAACTTCCTCTGCCCTGCGAAAAATAGTGGCTAACTTTCAAAGAATTATTGTCCTGAGATGAATAAAACGCACCATGGGCGGCTGCGTTACGATTGAGTAAGCCGTCCCGGACAGCGGCATTAAGAAGCCAAATGCGCAGTCCGATCTTCGCGTCCACCTTTGCGGATGCTTGTTGCAAGCGTTTTGTTAGTGCCGATGTTGAAAGTTTCCAATCAACGAACTCGGTCTTCACAAGTTCAGCGTCGGTGTCTTCGCCATTTGCTTCCAACGCAATCTGCCAAATGGCGAGTTCAATATGTGCGCAGGTTTGGAGGTAAATCCCAAGTTTTAGAAGGAACTCGCTAGGTACAAGCCGTTCTACACAATAGTGCATTGTCGCCCTCTGAATTACCCGAATGACAACCAGCATGCCCCACAAAAAAGGCCCCGGCAATGCCGAGGCCTTCATGCTCATTTGCGTTAACTTACTGAAGCTCTGGTGCAGTGTCCGCCCAAGTATCAAAGCGGATGATGCCAGCCTCGGTCTGGGGAGCGGCGGCAAAAGCTGCGGCGACAACATCAGCCCCGGCGCAAGAGAACCACTCAACCCCTTGGGTGTTGGTCAGAGACACGCAGATGCCAGGATAGGCAGTGTCGATCTCGCCAGAGAATAGCGACCAAGTGGCGAAGAAGTCGCCGCCTTCGGTCAGCAGGTTGCACACTTCGAACAAGCGGCTGCCGCCATCCCAAGCGTATTGAGTGGAGACACTGATTTCGCCGATTGCAGCGTCGGGCACGACCAACGCGTCCGCGGCGTAACCGCCGCCCGAACAATCAGGCTCGGCCATTGCGGGGGCCGCAAGGAAGAGGGCGAAGGGAAGGGCTAGGGCGGGGGTAATGCGTTTTGTATCCATAAGCGCTTTTTGGAGCCGAGATCACGTTCGTGTCAACGCAACATTTGCCATGATGCCAGCGCGGTTTGCTCTTACCGAACAGATCGCCCGGATTTTGAGCCACCCGTGCGGGTGTCAGCGCATTTCACGGGGAATGAAATTGCAGTTTCCCCCCGTAAGTAGCCGCACTAGGGTCCGGGAATGAACGGAGACTCCATATTCGACACGAGGGTGTCCTGGGCACGCTTGGTGCTAGCCTTGCTTGTGTCCGTGATTGGCAGCGCAGGGATGTGGACGATCATTTTGATCCTGCCTGATGTGCAGGCGGAGTTTGGCGTTTCGCGGGCTGGGGCCTCTCTGCCGTATACCGCCACGATGATCGGTTTCGCCCTTGGCAACTATTTGATCGGTCGGGCAGTGGACCGCTTTGGATTGGCGGGATCATTGGCTGCGACTGCGGTGCTGATGGGGGCCGCCTATGGCGCAGCGCTGATGGCGCCGACGATCGGCATACTGGCAACGGCGCAGTTTTTCATTGGCTTTGGGTCTGCGGCCAGTTTCGGACCGTTGATTGCCGATGTCTCCCAATGGTTTTTGAAACGCCGCGGGCTGGCGGTCGCGATTGCGGCGTCCGGGAACTACATTTCGGGCGCGATCTGGCCTGTGCTTTTGGCAGGCGTTTTGGCCGAAGACGGTTGGCGGGCGGCCTATGTGGTGGTGGCGCTTGCCTGCGTGGTGGTGATGCTGCCGCTGACCTGGACCCTGCGCAAAGGCTTGCCCGAAGGCGCACTGGCGACCTCGGACGCGGCAGCGGCGCTCCGGGCAAGTAGGACGGGGCTGAGCGCCCGGGCCCTGACGCTGCTACTGGCGGTGGCGGGTATCGGATGTTGCGTGGCGATGGCGATGCCGCAGGTACACATCGTCGCCTACTGCGTGGATCTGGGGTACGGGCCTGCCGTCGGGGGCGAAATGCTGTCGCTTATGCTGTTGTTTGGCGTGGCGTCCCGGCTGGTGTCGGGGGTTTTGGCCGATCGCCTCGGGGGCTTGATGACACTGCTAATTGGATCGACGCTGCAAATGCTGGCGCTGTCCTTGTATCTGCCCACGACCGGCCTGACGTCGCTTTACCTCGTTTCGATGGTGTTTGGACTAAGCCAAGGAGGGATCGTACCTTCCTATGCGGTCATCGTGAGAGAGTACCTTCCCGCTAGAGAGGCCGGAGCAAGGGTGGGCTTTGTCATCATGTCCACGATCGTCGGCATGGCCTTGGGCGGATGGCTTTCCGGGGTCATCTATGACGTGACGGGGTCATACCAATGGGCGTTTCTGAACGGGATCGGCTTCAACGCATTGAACGTGGGGGTGGTGCTCTACATCTTGCTCCGGTCCCGTCCTAAGGCGATGGCTGTTCCCGCCTGAGAGCGTTGAAAACTCTTGCAAGAGTTTTCCCCAATCCCTTGCAAGGGATTGATCAGATCCTTGCAAGGATCTGGGCGGCCTACCAGTGGGGCGGCTTTTGATCGGCAAGGGGGATGGAGCCGCTGTTGCCGTCGGCTTCGCGCTCTGCCTCGCGGGACATTAGCATTTCGACGCGCCGTGTCAGGATAGCGATTTCGGCGTCTTGGCGCGCCACAACATCAGACATGTCGTCGATTGCTTTCGTCAAATGCGCTAGCTGTTCTTCCAATATGGTGATCTGTGACATTTGTGTAGCCCTCCTTGCCCCGGCTCACCCCACCCGTTAGACGGTGCGCGACATGAATTGAAGGCACCTCAGCCCATGGCCAAGCAGAAAAAACAGCCCCGTCCCAAGGCCGAAACGCCAAAAGGCTTCCGCGACTACTTTGGCGCGGAGGTGGTAGAGCGGCAAGTGATGCTCCGTAAGATCGCCGAGGTCTACCATCGCTACGGCTTCGATCCGCTGGAAACGAGCGCTGTGGAAACGGTTGAGGCCCTTGGTAAATTCCTCCCCGATGTGGACCGCCCCAATGAGGGCGTCTTCGCCTTTGAAGAGGACGACAAGTGGCTGGCGCTCCGCTATGATATGACCGCGCCCTTGGCCCGTGTCGCGGCGCAATTCCGTAACGATCTGCCCTCTCCCTATCGGCGCTATACCCAAGGTCCCGTCTGGCGGAACGAGAAGCCCGGCCCCGGCCGCTTCCGGCAGTTCTACCAATGTGATGCCGATACTGTCGGCGCGGGTTCCGTTGCTGCTGACGCCGAGATTTGCGCGATGCTGTCGGACTGCCTAGAGGCCGTAGGGATTGAGCGCGGCGACTACGTGGTGCGGGTGAACAACCGCAAGGTGCTGAATGGCGTTATGGAAGTTGCGGGCCTGTCGGGTGACGACAAAGAGGCTGAGCGCGGGATTGTCCTGCGCGCGATTGATAAATTGGATCGTTTGGGCGAGCAGGGTGTTCGGGATCTGTTGGGCGAGGGCCGCAAAGATGACAGCGGTGATTTCACCAAGGGTGCGGGGCTGAACGAAGAGCAGGCTGAAGTGATTATGGGGTTCATGGCTGCCACGGCCGCCGACAATGCTGCTACTGTGGCGAACCTCAGTAAACTGGTTGCAGGCTCTTCCATTGGCGAGGCCGGCGTTGCCGAGCTGACGCAGATCGAAACGCTGCTCGCCGCCCAAGGCTACGGCCCCGACCGCATCATCATCGACCCTTCTGTCGTGCGTGGCCTCGGCTATTACACGGGCCCGGTCTATGAAGCAGAGCTGACCTTCGATGTGCAGAACGAAAAGGGCCAGACGGTCCAGTTCGGCTCTGTTGCCGGGGGCGGGCGCTATGACGATCTGGTCAAGCGCTTCACCGGGCAGGAGGTTCCTGCCACGGGTGTCTCCATCGGGGTCGATCGCCTGCTGGCTGCGCTGCGGGCCACGGGCAAGATCAAGGGCGAAGACGCGGGCCCCGTGATCGTGACCGTGATGGACCGCGACCGGATGGCGGAGTATCAGGCCATGGCCTCGACCCTGCGCAACGCGGGTATTCGGGCAGAGGTCTACCTCGGCAATCCGAAGAACTTCGGCAACCAGTTGAAATACGCGGACAAGCGCCGCTCTCCGGTGGCGGTTATCCAAGGCTCGGACGAAGCCGCGCGGGGTGTGGTGCAGCTCAAGGATTTGGTGCTTGGCGCTAAGCTGGCCCAAGACGCGACGCTGGAAGAATGGAAGTCGCAACCCGCCCAAACAGAAGTGCCTGTCACTGACCTTATCGCTGAGGTCCAAGCAATCATAGCGCGGCACCAGTGACCTCAAAAGCAGCCATCCGAGCCGAGGCGGAAGCGCTTCAGGCAACTTTCAGTGCGGCCGTCCCGGTGGACGCGCCGATGCTTGTCAGTGCCGACACGTTGCTGGATCTCTATGGCGAAGATATCCGCGCCCGCGCCTTCACCACCCATGACCCGGACCGGGGCGAGCTGATGCTGCGCCCCGACTTCACCGTGCCTGTGGTGGAAATGCATATGTCCGGCGGCGCAGAACCCGCCCGCTATACGTATTTGGGAGAGGTCTTCCGAATGCAAAGCGTCGGCGCGGGGATGCCTTCCGAATACCTGCAAGTGGGCTACGAGGTCTTCGACCGCGATGCGCCGCTTGAGGCCGACGCCGAGGTTTTCGCGCTGTTCTGCAAGGCTCTGGAAGACATCCCAACCCGCGCCGTCACGGGCGACATTGGCGTGCTTTTGGCCGCGATTGAAGCGCTGACCACGACCGAGGCCCGCAAAACAGCTCTGCGCCGTCATGTCTGGCGGCCTCGGCGTTTCCGCGCGCTGCTGGATCGGTTCACCGGGGCAGCACCGGCACCGAAGGGGCGCGATGCCTATCTTGCGGCCGCCCGCGATGAAGGGCTTGCCTCGATGATCGCCAAGGCGGGTCCCCCGATCGGCTTGCGTACCACCGATGAAATGACCGCGCGCCTCAAGCTGCTGGAAGCCGAGGCTGACTCGCCCCTGATCGACGCCACCCAAGCCGAGGTTCTGTCCGAGCTATTGGCCCTGAAAGTCCCCTTGGCCGAGGCTGCGGGCATCTTGTCGAACTTCGCTGTGGATTTGCCCGGTCTGCAAGGCGCCGTGGACCGGTTCGAAGCCCGTGTCACGGCGCTATCGGATGCAGGAATTGCCGTTGAAACGCTGCCGTTCGAGGCATCCTACGGGCGCACACAGATGGAGTACTACGACGGCTTCGTTTTTGGCATCCTTTCGGCCACACCCGGCCACCCGCCATTGGCGACGGGCGGGCGGTATGATGCGCTGACCCGGATGCTGGGAGGCGGCCGTGAAATCCCTGCGGTGGGGGGCGTTATCCGGCCCGAACTGGTCCTCGCTGCGAAGGAGGCCGCGCAATGATTACGCTCGGCGTGCCCTCGAAGGGGCGGTTGATGGAGAAGACATTCCACTGGTTTTCTGCCCGTGGGATCGAAATGCGGCGCACAGGTTCGGACCGCGATTACGGGGCCGAAATTGCAGGTCTACCGGTTGAGTTGCGGCTTTTGGCGGCGGGCGAGATCCCCCGCGAACTGGCAGCGGGACGCATTCATTTGGGCGTCACCGGCAGCGATCTGGTGCAGGAACGCATCCCCGCTTGGGATCAAGCGGTTGAGGTAATCGAGACGATGGGATTCGGCCACGCGGACCTGATTATCGCCGTTCCTGCGTGGTGGGTGGACGTGACCAGCCTGGATGACCTCGATTCGGTCGCGGCGGATTTTCGCGCTGTGCACGGCCATCGTCTGCGGATAGCCACGAAGTATCACCGTCTCGTGCGGGATTTTTTGCGCGAGAAGGGCGTGGCGGATTACCGGTTGATTGACAGCCAAGGCGCGACCGAGGGCACCGTAGCCCACGGCACGGCCGAAGCGATCGCCGATATCACCTCGACCGGAGAAACCTTGCGGGCCAATCACTTGGCGATTTTGCAAGACGGGATGATCCACCGCTCTGAAGCCACTTTGTTCCGGTCTCGTACCGCGACATGGGGCGTGTCAGAGCGGGACAGCCTAGCTGCTGTAATGGATTTGCTGAGCGTAGCCCCAAGCAAGTAAGCCATTTCTCGCCGTTGTGACATTCGGGTCACAAGCATTTTCAAATCAGCATCTTGGAAGGTGCTGGTTTCCCTCCAGTTGCCAGTTAACCCTTCGTTAACGTATCTTAAGCGCATTCGAGCAGACCTTCGGCATTTTTAGCCGGAAACGACATTTTATTCGCAGACCAAACTTTTGATTGAAGGAAATACACAATGATCAGACCTGCCATTTTTTTGGGGGTGCTGGCCGCGCTCCCGTCCATGTCCCACGCTCAAGGCATCCAATTCGATGGTGCCGCCACGTTGGGCTACAACTTCAATACGATCAGCGGCATTCCGGGAACGGACCTTACTTTGAACGGTGCTTCCCTCGATTTTGAGGGCGATTTGACCTTCAGCGAACAGTTCTCGCTCGGGTTAGGTTTCGGCTTTTCTTCGGGTGATCTGGAAGTGGGCGGGACGCCGCTTAGCGCCAACATCGACCTGCTTAGCCTGTCGGTTGAGCCGGTCTATAACTTCGGGAACGGCGGCTATGTTGGTGCCTATTACCGTATGGGCGACCTTGATCTTGCCCTTCTCGGCCCGATCACAGTGGGGATCGACACCTCGCAATACGGTATCTTCGGTGGCTATGACTTCGGCCAGGGCCATGTGGAAGCCTTCTACGGTGTCTCGGATATTGAACCGGGTTCCCTGATCCCCGTTGGGTTGGGAGTGGACGTGACTGATTACGGTGTCTCTGGCGCCTACGAGATTTCGCCTCAGCTGGATGTCTACGCAGCCGTTCTGCGCACAGATATCGACGGCAGCGGCGGGTTCTCTTTGCCCGTTACGACGTTCTCGATCGGTGCTGATTACGCGATTAATGATGAGTTCATGGTCTACGGTGCCGTTGGCCGGACCAACATCGGCCTGTCCGAGCTTGGGCCCATTGACGACGTTCTCGCCACTGGTCTGACACTCGGCGCCTCTTACGACCTGTCGGCGGCTGCATCCATGCCACTGATCCTGAGCGCAGAATATTCCCACACCGTGATTGACGGCGGCGCTCTGTTCGGCGGGATCGAGCCAACAGTTGATCGTTTCGCCTTGGGCCTGACGATCCCGATCGGCAACAACGGTTCGTCCACGCCGTTGAACTCCAACACACGCACGGCCCGCGGCGATTACCGCTCTGCCTTGTCGTCGGTCATCAACTCGTTCTGATTTGATGGTCTAGAAATCGAAGGGGCCGGGCGTCGCAAGATGCTCGGCCCTTTGTCGTGCTACAGCACGCCAATCTCAGCCAAGGCGCTTTCCAACTGTGGCGGCAGTGCCTCTTGCTGTTTTGCCCCGGCGCGGAGGTCGCGGGGGGCGTCCTCGGGCTTCAAATAGCGCCAGCCTTGAAAGGCCCGCTTCGGCGTTGCGGCCACGCGTGTCACCGTCGGGTCCAAAACGATACCGCAGCGGTTAATGCCGTCGCCGCGATCCACCGGATCAAATCGCACAATGGGCTGGCGACACAGGATTGCGCCCTTGAATACCCAATACAGCGAGCCGCCGTTCAGCACCTCATCGGCACGTTTCGGCCACATGCGGGTCACGTGGCGTGGCAAGCCATCGGGGCCTTTTGCCCGTGCGCTTTCCTGCCATTCCAGCAAGTCTTCAACGCAGGTTGCCCCCACGCAAAGCTTCAGCATGTGTGTCGTTGCCGTCACGGCCCATCCCCCAAGATGATGTGTCCGGGAACGTAGCACGACACACCATAGGGACAAGCCCCTAGCCGCCGTCGCGATTTTCTTAATGTCCGCGCAGTCTTAGCCAGAAAACCCCACGTCCTTGCCCTGACGTGACGCCGCAACCGGGCCGCGACGACTAGTCTGTGCCGCACTTCTATGGCATAACCCTTGACCTGAGCCTCCACACATTCTTCGATCAAGGATTGCCCCCCGTGAGCCGTTTTTCCGCCCCCATCGCCGAACAAATCTGGGACATGAAATACCGTCTCAAAGAGGCGGATGGCACGCCCCTGGACACCAGCGTCGAAGATACGTGGCGCCGCATCGCCCGGGCGCTGGCCGATGTCGAAGACGACAAACAGCAGTGGGAAGATAAGTTCTACACCGCGCTGGAGGACTTCAAATACTTGCCCGCAGGCCGCATCGTAGCAGGCGCGGGCACAGGCCGTAGCGTGACCTTGTTCAACTGCTTCGTGATGGGCACCGTGCCCGATAGCATGGGCGGTATTTTCGACATGCTGAAAGAAGCCGCGCTGACGATGCAGCAGGGCGGGGGGATCGGCTACGATTTCTCGACCATCCGGCCCAAGGGCGCTGCCGTGTCTGGTGTGGCAGCGGATGCCAGTGGGCCGCTCAGCTTCATGGATGTCTGGGATGCCATGTGCCGCACGATCATGTCTGCCGGGTCGCGCCGGGGCGCGATGATGGCCACGATGCGCTGCGATCATCCCGATATCGAGGATTTCATCGCCGCCAAACAAGACCCCGCCCGCCTGCGCATGTTCAACATGTCGGTGCTGGCGACCGATCCGTTTATGGAGGCCGTCAAAGCCGATGGCTCTTGGGATCTGGTCTTTGACGGGCGCGTCTACACCACCATTCAGGCCCGTGATCTGTGGAACAAGATCATGCGTGCCACCTATGATTACGCCGAACCCGGTGTGATTTTCATCGACCGGATCAACGCCGAAAATAACCTCAACTACGCCGAGACGATCTGCGCCACCAACCCCTGTGGCGAACAACCCTTGCCGCCCTATGGCGCTTGCCTTCTGGGGTCCGTGAACCTTGCTCAGCTGGTGGAAAACCCCTTTGCCGACGGCACGTTGAACGCCGACAAGCTGGCCGACCTGACCGCCACCGCGATCCGCATGATGGATAACGTAGTCGATGCCTCTCGCTTCCCGCTGGAGGCTCAGGCCGCCGAGGCCGCCGCCAAGCGGCGCATCGGCTTGGGCGTGACCGGGCTGGCCGACGCTTTGGCCATGTGTGGCCTGCGCTACGGGTCCGAGGAAGCCGCCGCCAAGACCGGTGAATGGATGGCCCTGATCGCCAACGCCTCCTACCGGGCCTCGGCTGAACTGGCCGCAGAAAAAGGCGCGTTTCCCCTGTTTGATGCAGAGGAATACGCCAAAGCCCCGATGATCCGCCGCCTTGATGCCGATGTCCAAGCGCTGATCGCGCAGCACGGCCTTCGCAATGCTCTGCTGACCTCTATCGCGCCCACCGGCACGATCAGCCTGTTTGCGGGCAATGTCTCATCCGGGATCGAGCCGATCTTCGCCAACGCCTACACCCGCAAAGTGCTGCAAGTGGACGGCTCTCGGACCGAAGAAGAAGTCGTCGATTTCGCCGTCGCCAAGTGGCGAGAGCTTCACGGCGACACCCCGCTGCCCGACTACTTCGTGAACGCGCAAACCCTCGCGCCTCTGGACCACGTCCGTATGCAGGCCGCCGCGCAGCCTTGGATCGACAGCTCCATCTCCAAAACCATCAACGTCCCCGCCGATATCAGCTTCGAGGCCTTCAAGGATGTCTACGCCGAAGCCTACGCTACCGGCTGCAAAGGCTGCACGACCTACCGTCCGAACGATGTGACGGGCTCCGTCCTCACCGCCTCGGAAACATCCTCGCCGGATGAAGCCACGGCTCCTCTTCATCTTGGTGAAAACACCTCCGGGGGGGGCGCCTCAGCGCCGGGGGCAGAGCCCCCCGCAACGGCCCCAGAAGGCGAAGTCGTCTATATGTCCGAACCCCTTCACCGCCCGAATGAGCTGGAAGGCAATACCTACAAGGTCAAATGGCCCGACAGCGAACATGCCATCTACATCACGATCAACGACATTATTCTGAACGGTCACCGACGCCCGTTCGAGGTTTTTATCAACTCCAAGAATATGGAGCATTTTGCCTGGACGGTGGCGCTGACCCGCATGATTTCCGCCGTGTTCCGGCGTGGCGGCGATGTGTCCTTCGTGGTGGAAGAACTCAAGGCTGTCTTCGATCCGCGTGGTGGGGCTTGGATGCAGGGCAAATACGTCCCCTCCATCCTCGCGGCCATCGGTGGCGTGATCGAGAAACATATGATCGCCACGGGCTTTCTGGCAGGCGAAGGCATGGGCCTGAAATCCGACCCCCAAGCCGATGTCGTCAACCTCAACCATCGCCCCGGTCCTGCGTGCCCCTCTTGTGGGCAGTTTGACCTGCGGATGATGGAAGGGTGCCTTACCTGCGCATCCTGTGGGTTCTCTAAGTGTGGCTAACCTGTAAGTGCTGAATGCCGTTTTTGGGCGTGGGCCTGCACCCGGTGCTAAGTTACTGTAAAAAAGAAACCTACGCGCGACGCGACCACGGGCGGCCCGTCCCGGCCCTTGGTCTGTCGGCTGTAGAATGGGCGCGGGGACTTGCGTCGTTTGCCCACCTGTTTTTCAGGGGGGGACTTTTGAATTTCACAATTTCAATCTCACCGAGCAGTAAGGCCCCCTTTCGCGGCTTCCCCCCTTAATCTGCAAGCGTCGTTAACTTTTTCCGCACAGTTTGTATGAAAATCACCAGATAACCCCGCCAATCTCCTTAATTTACTTGACCCGAGGGCAGCCTCCATGTGAACCATATTGAAACGCTCTGGGGATGTCTTAATGTTGTATTTAGTCAAGGGAATGGCGAGAAATTTTGCTCGCAGTGCTGGCGCGGCGGCGATTGTTGTAAGTCTTGCCGCTTTCGGGGCCGGGCAGGGGCAGGCTCAAACCCTGTCCTTGACGGAAGCCTACCAGCGGATGTTGGACCGTGAGGTTCAATATCAAATTCTCGATCTAGAGCTTGATGTCGCAGCAGAGCTTGTCCAGCAAGCGCGCGGCGAACGCCGCCCTCGGGTCGGTCTGCGCATCCAATACATCAATACCAGCCAAGAGATTATCAGCCAGGACAACGGCACCTTTCAGGAAGGCACGTCCGAATATCCAACCACGCGGGTGACCTTCTCGGTGCGTCAGCCGCTCTATGATGCGGTGCGTTTCCGCGCCCTTCCCGTGGCGCAGGCCGAGGCTGAGTTGGTTTCTGCCCAGGCCGCGGTCGCCCGCAACGATCTTTCGGGCATGCTGATCAATTCCTACCTTGATGTGGCCCGCGCCCAGATCGGGGTAGAGCAGGCCCGCATCCTGATCCGCGCGCGTACGCAGCTAGAGCGTGACATCGGCCTGCAAGTGGATGCTGGTCGGATCGAAGTAGATCAATTGTTCCGCGCCCAGGGCGATGTGCTGGAAGCACGCGTTGTGCAGTCCGAGCGGGACCTGGACCTGACGAACGCCCTGTTTGACCTTTACCGTTTCACCGGCCCCGATGTGACAGGCGTCGCCTATGCGGGCGCGGCTGTGGGCATTCCGACTTACAACAACCTTGTGGGCACTTTCAGCGCCGAGCGGTTGTTAGAGTTGTCTCCGGCAATTCAGGTGGCCCGCGCCGAAGTCGCGGTGTCTGAGCGCCAGCTAGAGGTTGTGCGGGCCTCTTTCCGACCCACGGCGAACGTGACCTTGGAATTTGAGAGCGAAGAAACCGAAGGGTCGTTGTTTGGCGGTGGCTCCAACGTGCAATCCACCGAGTTGGGCGTTGATCTTAACTGGTCGATTTACGAAGGCGGCACCCGCCGCAGCCGTGTCCGCGAAGCGGAAGCACGGGTTGAGATTGCGAACCTGCGGGTCGAGCAGATTATCGACCTGAGCCAGCGTCGCTACGAGGGGCTGACCAGCGCATTGGAATCCAGCCTGCGTGCCGTGAACGCGATCAGTGCCGAACAAGCGGCCGCAGGCCGCCGCTTGAGCGCCGCGATTGAGCAAGAGAACGCTGGCCGTATTGGGCCGGAAGCTGCCCTTGAGGCCCGTCTTCGTCGTGACACACTTTCCCTTCAAGGTCAGATCGCACGGCTTCGGGTGGTGCAATTGCAGGCGCAGTTGCTTGCCCTGTTCGGCGCCCTTGATGTGGACACATTATCACAAGACTTCAGCGGCAGCTAAACTTGCCGCTCGGAGCCATGAACGTAAGAGTATTTTAGGAACCAAATGACCAAGCAATTGATGATCTACGACAACGTCGTTCCAGTGAACCGTGAAACACACCGCGACATGTCGATCCGGCAAATCACCTCCTTTGCATTCGCGAAAGAGGTGAACTCCGTTCCCATCGTGGACGTTGAATTCTCGCGGATCTGCTCAGAAGCACCGATCGTTTTCGCCAAGACCGAAACGGGTTTGGTCAGCCTTGCGCTGTTGGGCACGCAGCAGGACCGCAACGGTTTTGTGGATGAGGACAACGGCTGGACCGGTGCCTATGTGCCTGCGTTCTTCCGCCGATATCCTTTCGTCTTCGCGGTGCAAGACGGCAGTGACCAGATGACCCTGTGCATTGATGAAGGCTTTGAGGGCCTCAACAATGAGGGCAAGGGCGAGCGGATGTTCGACACTGAGGGTCAGGAAACATCCTACCTGCGCACCGTTCTGCGGTTTGCCGAAGAATACCAATCCACCTTCAACCGCACCCAAGCATTCTGCGATCGCCTGGAAGCCGCCGATTTGCTGGAGGAGGCGCGGGTGGACTTCACGCTATCCGATGGCACCCGCGGCGGTGTCACGGGCTTCCTGCGCGTCTCGGCCGAGAAATTCCGGGCAATCAGCGACGAGCAAATCGTTTCGATGTTCCGCACCGGCGATCTGGAGATGATCCAGATGCACCTTCTGTCGATGCAGCAGGTTGAGGCGATTGTCACCAAATCCGCGTCACTGGTGGAGAGCATGGGCCTTCCCGGCGATGCGGCAGAACCAGCGGGCGTCCACTAGGGCGCTCATACCACCGGCGCAACGGGCAATTAGGGCCTGTTGCGCTGCAAAGATGATTAGAATGGCCGGTCCACGGCTGCATTTAGATACGATTAATTGGCTCGATTTGAGCCTAAGTTTGTTTTCACCGTCGCGGTTTTACGCGGCCCTGTTTTGGGCGATACAATGAGTTTTCCTTTCGCGAAGAAAGAATTCGAAGGAGCATGGCGCTGGAGCGGGTCCACCCCCGATGCGGCACAGGCCCCGGTATTGCCAATCCAGAAAGCTTCTAGCCAGCCGGTATTCTCGGACTGGCTCAACGGCTTTGTAAGCGGTGTTTTCGGGCGTGACCGGACCCATCTGCCCAAGCGCCGCCCCGGTATTGATACGCTCGAGCCGCGCCTGCTTTTGTCGGCGGACCCGCTTACCTCGGTCGCGATGACGATGAGCGCGGGCGAAGCGACCCTGCGCGTTGCTGAAGTCGAATATAATCGCGGCACGGTAGACCACCCCGACAACGTCACGGAACGGCGTGTGCAGCTGATTCAAGGTGTGACGGGCGCGGGCGCCGACAATGTCGTGGCGGAACGCCGGATCATCGAGATTGACGGCAAGAACCGCATCGTTACGGGCGGTTGGGATGAAAGCAGCTCGATCCTGACTGACCTGACTATTGGCGGCAGTTCCGGCGTTGATAAGCTGACAATCGATCAATCCATTCTGAGTCTGGCTGACTTCAACCAGTTTAGCATCAATCTTGGCGCGGGTGACGATGAGATCATCGGTCCAGAGGCCTCGGCCGGGCTTGTTTGGTCGCTTAACGATACGGCCGGCACTGGCGAGTTGGCGATCCTTCAGCCCACGGGTGATGCCACCAATCCCACTGAGGCTGACCGTACCTTGGATAACCGCGTCACCTATGAAGGTGGCCGGGATGAGTTCTTGCAGTTCTCCGGTGTCAAGAAAATCACCGCCGAGGCGACCCGCGATATTATCTCTGATCGCACAGGCGGCGCGGCGGAATATGGGCTGACGTGGTCGTCTTCGGGCGAAGTGACCTTGCAGCAGCGGACCTCGGTTTCGGGCGTGGGCGGCACCGGTAGTGGCGTTGGCGTCACAATTGTTGGGGCCGAAGGTCTCGCGGGCAGTGACGGAAATGATCTGCATGTGAACCTGTCGGGGCAGTCCGTTTCCACAGGCTTTGCAGGCGCTGATCTGAATGCTGAAAGCGGTGAGATCCGCCTTTATGCATCGGTTGATGTCGCGCGTCTGTCGCCCACGATGTTCGAAACCCAGGGCGCCACCGGCATGACCGGCACCGGCGGTATTGATATTGGTCGCGCGGGACGCGGTGTGGATATCAACCTTGGCGGCGGCGTCGACAAGCTGGTTGGCACCGATGATTTGATCGAATGGACGATCACTGGCCGAGGCACAGGTTCGACTTTCGCCGGTAGCGGGACGTTGAATTTCTATGACTTCCCCGAAAGCCCGGCGACCCCGGAAGAGGCGGGCGATTGGATTGAATACGCCAATACTCAAGCCAACTTCTTCGGCGTGGATGAAATCGTGGGCGGCGACCGGGATGACCGCCTGATCCTTGATTATGCTGCGGGCCTGAATGTTCTTATTCAAGGTACTGAAGGGGAGCCTACGGTTGAGGTTTCCGGTGGCGGTGGGGTGGACCTTCGGGCCTCTGCCGTAGAGGTGCTGGATGCCCGCCAAGGTGGCGCGACCATTGATTATCGCAACCAGTCCTATGACGTGACGATTGATTTCGACCTCGGCGAGGCCACAGGTTTCCTGTCGATCAGCGGCTTTACGGGCGCGATTTCCGGCGCGGGCGACGACCAAGTTATCGCCGCCTCCGACACCGTTTTGATCCAGACGGGGGCGGGCGAAGATATCATCACGCTGACCCGCTTCACCTCGGCGGCCACCATTGATGCAGGCGCAGACGAAGACATTTTGCGCGGCGACACAGACGCGCGGTCTAACGAAATCGCTTACGTGGATGACCTTGATCCGAATACCCCGGAGCCAGAGCTGAACGCAGCCGGGACACACTACACCGACCCCTTGGGGAGCGAATTCCGCGTTGAAGTGTTGGACGGCAACGGCGCTGATGGCCGCTACCGTACCGTTCTTGGCAACGGCACCGCGCAGGGGGCTGCCGCCACCTTCGCGAATGTTGAAAGCATCGAGGGGCAAGGCACGTCCGGCGATGACGACACGCTCATCATGGCGCTGTCGGGCACGACGCCAGACCTCGTTTGGCACGTCACCGATGTCTACAAAGGCGTGATCACCGCAGGCGCTGTGACGCTGGCCTATTCCACCATTGCGCGCGGCGTGAATGCGGGCTCGCGTGATCTGACGCTAAGCTATTCGGGCGATGGCAGCGACATCGGGGAATATACCGGCGATGTGATTGTTGACCTGATGGACGGCGTGGCTGCCGGCCTCAACGAATTCTCGGGCGACGTTCAAACGCTGATCGGCTCTGCAAAGAACGATGCCTTGTTGGGGAACGCCGCCACGACGTTGATCCGCGGCCTTGATGGCAACGACCAATTGGGTCTTGTGACGCTGGACGGTGCGACGGCAGAGGGCGGAACCGGGTCGAACACCTTGGCGTACCGCAATGCCACCGGAACCGTGACCCTAACCGGGACAGAGCTTGCGCAACTTGTAGGCACCACGACAACTACGGCCAGCCATTCGGGCATCTCGGATGCTATTATTCTGGCAGATGAGGCAGATACTCTGGGCGTCACGATCAACGCAGCCGCATTTGCGGGCAGCACGATCCTGAAAGGCGCGGCGGGCGTTGACCTGCTCACCAGCGGACAAGGGACAGAGAACTTCTTCATCGCCTCTGGCGGTGCGGATGTGATGACTAACACCAGCACCACAGGCGCGACCTATGTGGGCCAGGACCTTGTGGGCGATTACACCGCTACCAACACCACAGCGGCAATTATCACGGTTTCCACGGTTGGCGCTGTCGATACCCTTAACGGGGTCTTCTCGTTGATCCGCTTGATCGGGGATGAGAACGACAACGTCTTTGATGCATCCGGTCTAACCCACGCCAGTGCCGCGCTGTTTGGCCAAGGCGGAGACGATGATCTGACCGGCGGCGCGCTGGATGACACCCTGTCGGGCGGCGAAGGCCACGATAGCTTCGTTGGCGGCGGCGGGACCGGTGACACGGTTCAGGAAATCGGCTTCCGCTCCTACTTCCTTGGCGCTTCCGGCCTGTTCCACGACCACGAGACCGATACGGGCTCTGTCCTTGGGGTGGATCTGCCCGCCTCGACGGCGGATGGTGATGGCTTTCAGCTAGAGATTGTGGGCCTTGACGGTATCGCCCTATCCACGGCGACCCTGTCGTTTGATGCCGAGACTTTCCAAGTGGAAACCGCCATCAGCGCGCTGCGTCAGTTCGACCAAACCGCCTATGATGTGGTGGTGACCCGTGATGGGGACGGGCGGATCACGCGGGTCGAGTTGCAGTTCAAAGCGGCTTACACGGGCCGCGATCTGGGTCTGGCCATGACGGCGCGGGGGACCAACACCGCCACATCCGGTGGCGTGGCGGCGGCGTTTACGGCCGTTGGCGCTGAAGTTGCAGGCACCCGTTCGAGTGCTGTGGAAACCCTATCGGGGATAGAGATTGCTGACCTGACGTTCGAGACGGAAATCGCGGGCGTGGCGGACGTTGCAGGTTGGTCGGGGACAGTAAAAATCACCGGGTCTGACCGCACAGACCACGTGACTCTTGGAGCGGACGACAGCGCCGCCTTGGGCGACGGCGATGATTATCTGACCTTGACCGGCGCGGGCGCACTTGCCGCTGGTGTTGTACTGGACGGCGGAGAGGGCTTTGACCGTCTGACCGCGCAGACACCCACGCAAGTGTTGACGCTAACCGATGCGACCGTGTCCTTCGGTGCGGGCGCTTCCGTTAATCACGCGAGTTTTGAGGATTATACCCTGCTCGGCTCGGGCCTTGCCGATGTGATTGACGCCAGTGGCCTTGGCGCGGGCGCTTTGACGGCGGCCACCAAGCTTTCGACCCTGAATAACGGGGCCGGTCTGCCGATCCGTATGTCCGACAACGACGCGATGGAGGTCGTGAACCGCGACGAGAATGGTGCCCCCCTTGCGGCGGAAGCCTTCGACAACGGCGAGCGGGCCTATGACCTGAAAGTCATCCACGGGGATGGAACCATCGGCTACGTGGACCTGCAAGAAGGTGCCGAGACGATGGCGGACGTGCTTACCGCCTTCAATGCCGTTGACAATTTGTCGGCGACGATAACGGCGGGGCAATTGATTATCACGTCCAGCATCTCGGGCGATCTTCGGTTTGAAGGCATCGAGGTGGATAATTCCGGCTCTGCCGGGGCACCTACAGCGGCACAGCCCAACCCGGTCGTGACCGATATCTATGTGGACTCCTCGATGCTGGAGGCCTTGGGCCTGTCCGAGGTGGTGTTCAGCGGCAATTCTGTCACCTCGACCTTGGGCAGCGGCATCTCTGCGATGATCGACGGCGGCGCGGGCGATGACACGATCACAGGCTCGGCCGGGGATGATCTGATCATCACGGGCCAAGGGGTGGATAGCGTGACCGGCGGGGCCGGGACGGATCACCTATTGCTGAGCCAAGCAGGTTTGGCGGGCGACTTTACCGTTACCACGGCCACGGGTGGGCGGTTCGACGTTGGCGTTGGCGGGACGACGGCCACGAACTTCGGCGGCATTGAAACGCTGGAAATCCGCGGCGATACCTCGGCGCAGTCGGTAACGGCCACAGATTGGACCGGAAACTTCATCTACCGCACAGGCGGTGGCGCTGACAGCATCGCGAAATCTGGCGGCGTGAATACGATCATCGTCGATAGCCCCACAGGCACACCTGCAACGCCCACCATCACCGGTGCGGCCAATCCGTTGGATCAGGTCTTCATCTCCATGAACGGTGAAGTCACCGCTGACCTTTCGGTTCTTCTGGCCGGGATCACCGATGCGATCACCCTGGGGGCCACGCCGGTCAAGATTGATGAGCTTCGCACCACACGGGTTGAGGCGAACCTGAATGGCAATCTGACGTTCGGCCAGGACACCAATTTCACAGGCGGCGGTCATGTGACGATCGAAAGTGAATCGATCTCCGTGACCAACGACATCATCCAGACCGGCGGCACGCCCGACACAAACCGCCTGATCTTTAAGACCAACCAATTCTCTCAATCCCGTGGCACGATGATTTCCTCCACCGGGGATGTGATGTTCGTGGGCCGCGCGGAAGACCGGCGTTGGACGTCGGGTTTCTACCAGATCAACGCGACCGACATTGACTATTCATTTGGCGTCGATGGCGGCTCTGGCATTGCGGACGTTGAAGGCCGCAACATTCGGATTGACTTGCGCGCAGGCAAATTGCCGGCCGAAGAAATCTCGACCGGTGATACCGACGACGGTGGGTTCAACTTCCTCGAGACTTTGGAAAGCGCGGGCCTGACAATCCTGGATGTGTTGGAGTCCATGTCGCTGATCTCGGCCAACTCGCGCCTTGTGGCGAATGTTGACCTTGTCGCGACCGAGCATTCGCGCTTCACCACCACAGGCACCGGCGAGCACGGCGACCTTGATATTCGCGTTGTGACCGAAGGTGTGAACTCGGCCAAACCAATCGCCATTCTGGCTGGGTTGGGCTTTGGCCTTGGTCAAGTTTATCAGCACATCACTATCGACGCTGACCTTCAGATTTCCGGCGACATGGACCTGCGTTCGATCGTGGATATGTCCAACTCGGTGGTTGCCGGGTCTGGCGGCCTTGCGGGCTTCGGGGTTGGTATCGCTGTTACGGTGACGCTGATCGAGAACACGGTTTCCGTCACCCCCAAAGCGGGGAGCAACATTGTCGGCGACCTGCGGGTCACAGCCGACACGATCGAGCGCATCTATACCGAAGGCACTGCCAGCGCGGGTGAAGACGGCGTTTTGGCCGTGGGTATCGCGGTTGAAGTTGGCATCAACACCACGACCGCACGGGTTGCAGGCGCAGACTTGAGCGTTGGCGGCAATCTTGTCGTGCAGGCCAGCAACCACAAAATGGCGCTGCTCAAGAAGATCGGCTACATCATTCCGTTCCAGACCGTTGGCACCACGGCGGGCGCGGCGGTGGGCACCGTATCTGGCGGCAACTTTATTGACGATGTGATCAAGGGTCTTGTGCCGATCGATGCTGTGAAAACAGTCGCGGTTAGCCAAGCGGCGAAAAAATCCGACAACAAGCTCATCCAATGGGTGAACAGCAAAATGGAGCCGGACCAAAATCCGCAACCGCCGAAATTCCAGGTTTCGGGCGGGATTGGCATCCAGATTGACCACGACACCGTGGAGGCCGCGATTGGGAACGCCGATGGGTCTGCCAGCCTGATCAAGGTCGGTGGCGACACCAGCGTTAACGCGATTGCATCGGTGCGCCCAAAGATGATCGCCACGGCGTTCAGCTCGAACGAGGGCGCGAAGTCGGGCTCTTCTGACATTGCAGGGGCCGTTGCGCTTAATGTGGCGGATATGCACATCCACGCCGACGCGCTGATCGAGTCCGGCATGACCTTGCGCGCGCAAGGCGCAGTCAGTGTGAACGCCAGTTCCGAGAACAAGATTGACCCGTTCGGCATCTGGGGCGGCAACTTGGTGAAGCCGGTGCTTGATGCGGCGGGCAACCCGACGTACCGGCTCGACAACGGTGTGTTGACCGATGGCGACGACGCGCCTGTGACCGGGTCCGTAGATATCTCTGCCGGGGATTTGGTGCAGGATGGGGACACCCGTTGGCGGGCGAAACTGCCCCAGACGGGCATTGACCTGACCACAGAAGATTTCGCCAATGAAGTTGCGAATTGGGAAGAGGTGACCCCCACGGGCACCGCGGTCACCGTCTTCGGGACGGCTGCGAACTACGTGGACGACAACTTTGGTCTAGCGGGCAACCTGTTTGACGTCTGGGCCCAAAGCTATGCGCGGGGCGAGACCTTTGGCCTTGCGATTTCCACGTCTGTCATTGTGCTCGACTACACGGCGAACGCCGAGATCAAGGATGGTGCCAAGGTTGTCGTAACTGCGACGGGCGAAGATAATGGCACCGCTGGCACGGGTAATAACGTCAGCGTCACGGCTGCGGCGCAAAACGATATGATCGCTCTGCATGGCAACTTCGCCCCCTTCGGTCCGACCACTGGCGACAGCGCCAATCCAGAGCGGAACAAAGGTTTCAAGAAGGGCTTGGGCAGCTTCTACACGAACTACAAAAATGAGGTTAAGGGCTCCAAGGCTGTTCAAAACCCATTGGGCGACCAAGAAACTGACAACGCCGTGGGCGCTGCGGTTTCGCTTCTGTTCGAGAGCACTCAAGCAACGGCAACCATCGGCGATGCGACGATCATCGCCAATGATGTCACCATGGCCAGCTCTGCGCGGCATCTGAACTTTGGTCTTGCTGCGGCGGGCGGGAAGGGCGGTGCGCTGTCACTGAACGGATCGTGGAACCACACGACGGTCAACAGCTCGGCCATCAGCCGCATCGGTTCGGGCGCGGATATCACGCTTTCGGGTAACCTCGATGTCGATGCGACTGAATTGACGACGATTGTTCAATTCGCGGGCGCGGTGTCCCAGTCGGAATCCGTCGCCGTGGGTATTTCCGGCCTGACGTTCCTGAGCGACCGACGGGCCGATGCGATTGTCGGCGGTGGTGCCGGTGGCGGCAGCATCGACGTGGACGGCGACGTTACTTTTGATGCGGGCGTAGAGGGCGTCATCATTGGCGGTGCGATTGCCGCAGCTATCGCCAAACCCGCGCCTCCGGCCAGCCCTACAGCAGGTTCCGGCACGACATCCGGCGGAGCAGCCGGGGCCGCTGGCGGCAATGCTGCGCTGCCCACGGGCGTTAGCCAACAGGCGTCTAACAGCAAGACAGGCGTATCGGTTGCGGGTTCTGCCATTGGGTACGAGGAAGACATTTTCGTTCACGCCGACATCACCGGTTTGGCGACATTGAACGCCGGAACCCTTAGCCTGCGGGCCGAGGATCGGGCGAACCGTATTCTGGTGACAGGCGGCGCAGCCGTGACGACCACCGACAAGGGTGTCGGCGTTGCCGGGGCGTTTGTCGTTGTCGTCAGCGATAAAGACATCTCGGCCACCGTTGCGACGAACGCGGGCCAAGCGATGGACCTGACCGCCGGATCGGTCCTGATGAAAGCGGCGGACAAGGCCGTCTACTTCAGCCTAGCCGTTGGAGTTGCGGTCTCAACGGGATCAAAGGGTGTTGGGGTCTCTGGCTCGGTCACCGTGACGGTCGCCAGATCCGAGATTGATGCGGGCTTCCTGGGCCAATCTGACGGGAAGATTAACCTTTCCACTCCCGGCGCGGTCGATCTTGCCACCCGCAACGATTCCGTCTGGGTCCATATCTCGGGCGCGGGCGCTTACGGCGGTACGGCGGGCGTCGGCGTTTCGGTCGGCGTTGTTGTGATGGACAGCTTGCTGGATACGCATCTGGATCACGTTGTTTCTGCGCCCACAATGCCAACTGGGTCGGTCAAAGCGATTGCTGTAAATTCGATCACGCTGGTGAACCTGAGCTTTGGCGCTGCCGTTTCTGGCGGGTCCAAGGGCGGTGCCGGTGTGGGCATGGTTGCCTTCAACATCTACCGCGCGTCCACCGTGGTCAAAAGCGAAGGCGCTGATCTGGACGTTTCGGGCACGGGGGCGATTACGCTTGTGGCCTTCGACGAAACAGCACTGGCCGCCACGGCGGGCGGTGTGGCGATTTCCTCGGGCCAAGCAGCCGTGGGCGTAGCGATTGCAGTGAACATCGCGGACGAGGGCGAAAAGAACGGCACTACACGCGGCACGGAAGTAGTGTTGACCAACACAAGCCTGAGCGCGGGTTCCGGATTGCTCAGCACGATTGCCACCAGCGACCTGACCATGGTGTCGATTGCCGTGGCGGGGGCGGGCTCTCAGCGGTTCGCTTTGGCGGGCAGTGCGGCAGTGAACCGCAACGACATTGGCACCAAGGTGACCGCGGATGAAGCGACGACCTTAACCGGGTCGGGCGCAATTCGAGCCGAGGCGGTTAACGTCTCGGACCACACGGCGCTTGCGGGGGCTGTGGCGATTGCGGTTGATCCATCGGCTGGCGCGTCCGGCGGGGCTGGCATTGCGATCAACTTGATCGACACGGATGTGACAACGCAGGTCAACGGCACGGTCACCACGCCGGGCAATGTCTCGGTCACGGCAAGGGCCGATCAGACCAACGTGACTATCGCTATGGGCGGAGCTGGGTCCGGCGGATTCTCGTTGGGTGGATCGCTGGCGATCACCCACGTGGAAGGGGACGTTTCCGCAACGGTTGCGCCCACAACGGCCAAGACGTGGTCGGTCAATGATTTGACGGTATCGGCGCAAGACAGTTCCTCCGTCACGTCGATTGCGGGCGCTTTGGGCGTCGGCTTGTCGTTTGGCGGCGTTGGCTTGGCGTTTGGCTTTGTGAACATCACGCGGTCAGTCACCTCCTCGGTTGGGGGGCCGGTGACGATCAACGCAGCAGGTCATGTAGAGGTTCTGGCAGGGTCCCGACGCTCCGCGAATGCGGCGGCGGATGATCCCTATCTGGACAACGCGATTGACGGGCTTGGGGACGATGCCTTTAACAGCGACACGGGCGTTGGCGAGCAAGACTTACGCTCGCAAGTGGTGAACATCACGGCGGCAATTGGCGGGTCGAAGATGGTTGGGGTGGGCTTCAACCTGGCCCATACCAAGGTTGACCGGACGATTAGCGCTACGGTTGCCGATGGCGCGACACTGAACCTGAACACCTCCAACACCGCTATTCTGCCGAATGAAGCGGGCCAAACGCGCGGCTTGACCGTGCGCGCCGACGATGCCTCGGGCATCGTGGTCGTTGCCGTGGGCGCGGCGGCGGCTGTGGGGCCAGAGTCTCCGATCGCGGTGGCAATCGCGGGTAGCGTTGCCTATTCGGATATCGAAAGCCATGTGGTGGCCGAGATCGGCGCCGCGACCATTAACCTGAACAACAGCGCCGACCTTGCGGTCCTTTCGCGCAACTCCTCGTTGATCGTGTCCATCGCGTTTGGTGCGGCAGTCGCCGTCGGCGGCACGGCCGGGTCCGGGGCCGTTGGCTTCTCGGCTGGGGTAAACCGGGTCTCGGGCGAGGTCGGATCGCGTCTTTCGGGGACAATCAATGCTACCGGTTCAGCGGCTGGCGCGAATAATATCTTCGTAGATGCCGAGAATACGGCGCATATCGTTTCCGTGTCCTTGGCGGCGGCGATTTCGGTTTCGACTGGTGGCAAAGCCTCCTTCTCGGGCGGTGGCGCGGGGAGTGGCAGCATCATTCGCGGCGCGACCTATGCCGTTGTAAACGATGCAACAATCGCAAACGCCGATACGCTTTCCGTTGACGCAGAGGCCACATCGATCATCACAACTGTCGTTCTGGGCGTCGCGGTTTCTGTGACCGCAAGCGACTCTGGCGGGGCGTTCTCTCTCGGAATCGCGGCCTCGACCAATTCGACCGAAGGGTTGGGGCGTAACATTGCGGGCCTTCCCACGGATGCGGGTTACATCGTCGCTTCTCGGATCGTGGACAGCGATGTCACCCTGCGCGGCGCGCTGAACGTCAATGCGCTGTCGGACCAGAAGATTACCGCAGTTGTCATTGCTGCCTCTGTTGCGGTTGCGGCAACCGGAGGCTTCAGCCTGTCGGCGGCAGGTGCCGGGGCGGGTGCTGGCAACTATGGCCAATCGCGCGTGCTGGCCGAGATTGTGGGAAGCTCGGCCACGGATCGGGTGATCGCAGAGGGCATCACTGTCCACGCGGTCAACGTATCGAAAATTACAGCCGTCATCGGAGCCGCTGCGGTTGGTGTCTCGGTCGCGGGCGGCGGCGGTGCGGCGGTTGCCTTGGCGGCGGCGGTTGCCGTGAACGAGATCGAGGCCTCCACCGTGGCGCGTGTTTCGGGTCTGTCCCATGCGCTTGGGCTCAGCGCTGGCAGCGGTGCGTTGAACATCCTCGCGGATACCACGCGCGGCTCGGGTGGCTCCAAGCAGATGCTTGAAATCAATACAGTTTCCGTATCGGCTGCCGTGGCTGTCACGGCCTCTGGCGCGACCGCGATTTCGGTGTCGGCCTCTGGCGCCTTTGCTTTCAACCGGATCACCGGCGAGACGATCGCCGAGCTTTCGGATATCAACAACGGACAGGCGGGATCGGTTACGGTTCGTGCCCTGAACGAGGCGGATATCGACGCAAATGTTGTGAGCGTTGCGGCCTCTGTGGCGGCGGGCGCGGCTGGCGGGTCCTTGGGCGTGTCCATCGGGGCCGTTGTGGTCTCCAACAAGATCGGCACCAAGGACGACAACTTCGAGATCACGGCACGGGTAAAAGATGCCCGGATGAACGTGACCGGCACGATGGATGTGACGGCAACGAATACCTCCACCATTAACGCCAGCGGTTCAGCCGTGTCGGCAGCGGTGGCAGTGTCCACCGATCTGGCGGGCGCTTTGTCCGGCGCGGGCGCGGGCGTGTATAACACGGTGCGCATGAACACCTTGGCCGAGGTGTCGCGCGACAACGGGCCAGCGGGCGCGAACAACATGTTGACGGTCGGTAGCCTTGCCGTTTCCGCCACGGATACGTCGGACATCGACGCGGTAGCCGTCGGCGCATCGGTTGCAGCAGCGGTTGCTGGTCTGGGTGTCGGTGTGGCCGTGTCCATTGGCGTATCAATCGCCAGCAACGACATTTCCAACAGCGCGATTGCCAAGATTGAAGACAGCGCTTTGGCCTCTGATCTTATGGTTCTGGCGGGTAGCGCCGGAACAGGTGGATCGATCTCGGTTCTGGCTGACAATAACGCGACGGCTTTCGCCAAGGCGGTTGCTGCGTCGGTCGCCGCATCCTTTGGCCTGTTCGGCGGTTTGGCCCTTTCGGGCGCCGGTGGCCGGGCCGAGAACCTTGTCAGCAACGTCAGCGAGGCGCTTGTCACCAATGCACGGCTTAGCGTTCAGGGCCCCGTGGGAACCGGCGCACGCGATCACGGCGGTATCAAGGTAGAAGCAACCAGCGATACCGACCTGACCGCCCATATCGTTTCCGTTGCGGCAGCAGCCTCTGCTGGTCTGGTGGCGGGTGCAGGCTCAATCGGTGTGTCGATCCTCTTTAGCCGCGTGGGCGGCGACGCTGCCGCAGACCGCGAACAT
This sequence comes from Rhodobacteraceae bacterium M385, assembly GCA_025141835.1. Lineage (NCBI taxonomy): Bacteria > Pseudomonadati > Pseudomonadota > Alphaproteobacteria > Rhodobacterales > Paracoccaceae > Rhodobacteraceae bacterium M385. The sequence goes on from CP081102.1 coordinate 847,099, forward strand.
CGCACGCGGGCGGTTGTGAGCGGATCGGTTCTGAACGCATCTGGCGCGATCACGATCAACGCCGACGCGATCGAGACCCACCACGTCGAAGCAGCGGCCGCATCCGTGGCGATTGCCATCGGTATCGGCGGCGCAGTTGCCGGTGCCGGTATCGGCGTGACGGTAACCAACTACTCCACGGTCGAGGCCTTGTCAGACAACAGCTTGTTGACGGCAGGTGGCGACATTTCGATCACCTCCTTTGCGGAAACCATCGTTGATGACACCGTGCCCCTTGGCACGCCTTCCACCATGGTCGGCGTCGCGGTCTCGGTCGGACTTGGCGCGATTTCGGTTAACGTGAACATCCTGCATGTGGATGTGGAAAACACCTCCCATGCCTTCATCACCTCGGACGCCAACAGCGGCACGATCGTGGACGCAGGCGGCGACCTTACCGTTGCAGCGGATTCGCTGGCCACAATGGTTGATCTCAATGGTGTGGGTGTCGCGATTGCCGGTGGCGGTATTGCGGCCACAGGCGGCGGTCTTGAAATCACTATGACTGCCGCCAATGATGTGCAGGCCAAGATTGATCTTGGCGGCCGGAACGCTCAGGTCCGGGCGATGAATGGCGACATCATCGTGAAGGCCAACGAGGTTGCGAATTTCGGCAGCGAAGTAGTTAACCTCAACGTTGCGGCTACAGCCATCGGTATTGCGGTTGGTGCGGCTGTTGTGACGAACCGGCATGAATCGACTGTTGCGGCCACGATCAAAGACGCCCGCGTGACCGGGCTTACGGTCACGGCGTTGGCCACAACGGACGTCAACATCAACGAAACAAAGACCACCGGCGTCAGCGTTGGCCCCGTTGCGGTAGAGGTCAACGTTGCCCGGGCCGAGGCCGATGGCCAGACCTATGTCGATGTCGACAATGCCGTGGTCGTCGGACAAGACCTGGTCGATCTGGCGGCGCGGGCGAACCTGTTCCTGCGCTCGACTGCGACGGGCGTTTCCGCGGGCCTTGGCGCCTTTGGCTCTCAGCATACCTATACCGATGCGGGCCAGAGCCATGCCGTTGATGTGGGTGTGAACATCAAAGCCGGGTCCGAGTTGGTATCAACACAGGTCAACATCATTTCTGACCTTTCCACGGATATGTTCGCTCGTTCCACCGCAGGCGGTGGCGGCGGTCTTACCGCCCTAGGCGCGCTTAGCAACGTGCGCGATGATGCGACCTCGAAGGTCACGATTGCATCCGGTACGGAAATTATTGGCGACGGCGTGAACATTGCGGCCCGCGCAGATCGGGAGATGGACGGCAACGCCGACGCCTATTCCATCGCGGTGGCATCGGGGGCGGGTGCCAGCCTGACCCTTGCGGCACTTGGCGATGCGATTGTTGAGTTTGAACAGGGCGCGGGGCGCACGAAGGTCACGGGCCGGGCCATCCAGATCGACAGCTATAACAAGGTCTACAAGGAATCGATCATCAATTCCTCGGACTCCAACACCGTTTATTCGGGGGCGGGGAACCTTGCAGGGCTTAGCATTATCGGTACCAAATCGGACATCGGCACCAGCAGCAACAAGTCCGTATCCAATGTCCTTTTGGGCGACACCTGGATTGAAGGGCAGGGGTCGTTCACCAACCCAAGCCGCGTCACGGTGCGGGCGCTGACCAACCACTCGGTCGCGGATTCCGTGGCCGTTGATGCTGTGTCCGGCCTTGCGGGCCTTGCCGTGGCAACCACATTCCAGACCATCCACGCCGATACGAACGTGTCTATGGACGGCGCGTTTATCGACAACCTTGGCGGCGAGGTAATGATCGAAACCCGTGCCAACCTGCGCAACACCACCGACGCCGCCGTCTTCCAGACCGGCGCGCTGTCTGCCAACCTTGGTATCGACGCTAAGGCCGAGACCTATAGCGCCACCACTATTGATGTGGACGATTCCGTGATCGAAGGGTCGCGGGTCGAGCTGAATGCAGGCAAGGCCAATGGCATCGTGAACTCTACCGTCTCGCGTACGGCGGCCAATGGTAGCCTTGTTTCCTTAAGCATTTCGCTTGGGGTGGCGTTGCAGACCAACACGACGGCCCTGACGTCCACGGTGAATGTGACCGGGGCGAGCAAGATCAACTCTGCCGGGAACCTCGTGCTGTCCGCCGAACGGGGCCTGCTGCAAGAAAGCAACGACGGCTTGGTGCTGGTGCTGGCGATTCCGCCTTACGGCTACAACGTCACCAATCAGGGCGGTCATTCCGCGTCCAACAACGTCAATATCGACAGCGGAGCATCTTTGCGGGCGGGCGTGAACTATCAGACCTATTATGAGGTCGGATACGTCGGCACCAACTCGTTGAACCAATGGGCCGATAACATCAACTCAGGCGATGCAACACGCCAGTTGACTGCCGCCGAGAAGGCCGAGATTGGCGTTGCCGAGAACCAAGATTACACCATTGGTTTCTGGGATTCGAACAACCTTGCCGTTGATGTGGCCCAAGGTGATGTGATCCAGCTGGACGCGGCCAATATGGATCGCTCGACCGGGATTGCGGGGCATTTCTACGTGTTCTTGGGCAGCGGCACGACGCCGATTGTCACCCAGGCGACCGACTATACCAACACGGCGCTTTGGCATGATCTTGGGGCCTCACCAAGCCAGCAGCTGCAAGATGTAGCGGTGAACTCGAACGCGCTGTCGTACATGCGCGATGCCTTCTTTGAGCAGATCGTTGTAGTGCGCGCGGCGCGTCTTGATGATCCGGTGATCTCGGTGGGCGAATTGGCGACGCTTTTGGCGGCGCAGTACCAGCAAGTCCAAGGCTGGATTCGTGACCATAATTCCAACCCCGAAGCGCTCGTGCGTTACGCGGCGCAATTGGCGCAGATCGAAGTGCAAATGCGCCAGCTTGGCCTGACACCGCCAAGCGAAACGGGCGGCGTTCCCGTCGTGAACGAGTCGTTGCAGGCGATCTTTATCACCATGCCCGACATCACGGCGGCACCCGGTTCGATCTACATCCACAGCGATGCCCCGGCCTCGTCCTATAGCACTCTTGTCGGCGGCGCAGACCCGACCCTTCTGGCGCACAAGGACGTGCAGGTTGATGTGAAGTCGGACCTGTTCATGATGCACCGCGTCAACGATGTGGTCATCAAAGACACGCGTATTGCGCGGATCAGCGAAGCGACGGGCGATTATCTGGAGTTTGCGCCGGGCAACATCTACGTCAACGACGCACTCGTCCCCGGCAGCACAGTGCGGTCCGGCGCGGCAGAGGCCGAGATCAATATCCTCGTCAATTCTGGCAACAAAAGTGACTATGCCTACATTGACGCCATCGCCACGATCTATGCCGCCAATAACTCTGTGCCTGATCCAGCAAACCCGGCCAACCTGATCCCAGCGACCCTGCCAAACCTGCCGCCCGATCTCTATCTGCTTGGCGCATTGGTCAACGATCTGGGCGCGGTGAAAGTCACAACATCCACAGGCGCAATCCGCCTGACCGGGACGATCCTTGCGAAGACGGTGAATATCTCGTCGGGCGGTGATTTCATCGTATCGACCGACTGGTATCACGCGGGTGCCAATCCGCAGACCTACGACGGCGTTATTGATTGGCGCGAAGCGATTGAATCGCGCGGTCCGGGCCTGAGCAAGAAGGGTGACAGCAACACCGACTACGGCGTTGAATCCGGCAATAGCGCGTCCGCCACCGAGGGCAGTACCGAAGGCACAACTGCCGCCGACGCCATTGAGGCAGCCAAGATCGCCGCCGCGTCGAAATCGGCTGTGATCGCCAACGGCGTGGTTTCAATCGTTGCGACGAATGTGAACGTGAACGGGCTGATCCAATCTGGCGTGCAGGAAGCCTCCATCTATATCCCGGAAACCTTCACCCCACCGGCAAGCAGCCAATCTCTGATTACGTCGGCTGATGAAGGGTTGGGCGGCATTACGTTCGCCTCGGTCAATGGGACTCAAGTGCCGCTACGGGGCCGTTGGGACGCAACAGAAAAGGCGATCATTCTGGATGACATGGCCTTTGCTGGGGGCCGAATTGAGATTACGGGCAACGTGTTCTCGACAGGGCAGGGCCAGCTTCTGGTGGCCTCGGGCTACGCGAACCTGCGGATTCAGAACCACTCGACTGAAAAGTTGATCCTGAACAATATCGACACCAGCTTGGACCGCGAAGGCGTGATCCAGATCACCGATACCTTGGGCAAACCCGCTGATTGGGTAGCCAAGCGCACGGTCTATACCGAGAATGCCGGTGGCATGGATGTCACCGTGTACAGGGGAGCGATCGCCCGCGATCCGGTCACAAACGACTTCTTGGGCGTGACCTTCACGGCGCAGGGCACGACCAGCCTGAACCAAAACCGCACGACCTATGATCCGAAAGAGGATACGTTCTACATCTGGACCGAAGGCCAGAAACTGACGCTTCAGACGATCGAGACTCGCTACACCAAGACGTTCAACTTCTTCTTCAACTTCGACGCAGGCGCAGGCACGTTGCTGTCCGAAAACGTGGAGCCTGTGGACCCAAGGCCTCTGTCGGAAAGCGAGTCGATCCAGGCGTTGAATGAGATTCAGGCGCTGGGGGGCTGGAACGTTCTGCTCAACAGTAATGGCGTTCCGATCAGCGGTGAACCGACCGAGAACGCTGACATTATCGGGCGCTTCTCGAACGTGTCGAACGCAAAGGTGGACCTGAAAAACGGCGATATCGTCAAGTCCGGCAGCACGTACTATCAGTTCAAAGGCTACAACGGCTCCACCGGCGTTAACCTAGAGGTTGAGCTGAGCGATCTGTTCACCGCAGGCGGTGATCTGAAAACCGACTTCGGGCCCACAAGTGACGATTTGAACAACAGCTTCAACGTCATCACGACCGCCGATTTCGACGAATCCGATGCCGACAAAGGCGAGTATCTCTCCGATTATAAGAACAAGACCGTTACCGAGCGTCGTTGGTCCGAGGGCGGCGGTTACCTGAAGAAAAAGACCGTCTATAATGAGAAGACGACCGTCGAGGGTATCAAGAAATACTGGGATATCGGCCTGCGTGCCGACCATGCGATCGAAGTGGGCTTCCTGACCTCCAGCGCGATCCCGACCGTACATATTGAGAGCGTCGGCGATTTGCAGATCACAGGCAGCATCGAGACGGCAGCACATGCGTCAGTGTCGATCAACAATGTGTTCGGCACGGCCAGCAAAGCAGTGGGCATGAACGGCGGCGCTGTCGTCGCGACCGATCGGATCTCTATCAGTGGTGATTTCCAGGCCATGCGCACGAACGGCAAGGTTGATCTGACGCTGGTGACCTTTGTTGATCCGCCAGCCCCCGCTGCGTTTAGCGCCTTTGCCAGCGCCGCGCTGTTCTCGGCTTCGTCCGAGCCGACGGCGCCGAGCACCGCAAAGATCATTGATATCGTGTCGAATTCCGACATCGAGATTGGCATCGGCTCCAACACCAACGCCGACGGCTCGGTCATCTTGCGCAAAGCCTGGTCCAATGGCGGTAATGTCTACATTAACGCGCCACAGGGTATTTTTGCCGAAGTACGCGCGGGCTCGGAACCGCATATCAAGGGCAACCGGGTGGAGCTGCAATCGACCAAGTCGACCATCGGCACATCAACCAATCCGATCCTGATTGATACCAACGACATGGTTGTGGGCGGCGGCTTTGCGGCTGCGGCTGCATTGGGCGTTCATGTGGTGGAAACCAGCGGCGATATGCACTTGGTGAAGCCTGAAGTGATTACCACGGACTTCATCCGCGAAGATCAGGCAGAGGGCACGATTTCGGTCGGCACGCTGAACGGTATTGTCAGCCTTGGCACCCTCAGCGGCAATATCCTCGACTACAACTTCGAGGATGACACCGCGCTGACAGAAGCCCGCTTGGCGGCGTACCAAGATCGCTTCGGTCTGGCCGATGCCAGCCGCACCATCGCAGGCCGTGCCTTGGACGGCGCGGTTCGGACCGCAAACTCCGAGTATAACGACTATTGGGCTTTGGTCCGCACGCCTGGTGGTTCTGGCCCAGTCAGCGCTGACCTCAATTCCGTGGCGGCGTTCAACACTTTGGTCACCAATACCGCCGCAGCCAATGGCATTTCCGAGGCCGACGCACGGGCGCAACAGACCGCGCGTTTTGCCGATATTCACGCGGCTGAGTATGATAAATCTTACCGCGATACGGCCAGCTACAACGATTACTACGCGATCATCTTCAACGCGGGCGAAACCGTGGCCGTGGCCGATATGTCCACGTTCAAGGCCGAGGCCGCGCGTCAGTTGACCAATAGCTTCGGCACCTCTTTGGCGGAGACCTATGGCTCTATCCACCGTTTCCTTGCGGATCAGGATGTGGCCACTGGCAGCGATGTGCGCACCTATATCGACAGCATCCATGTGGACGCCGTCGACAAACCCGATCTTGGTGCAAGTGTCGGCCTTCAGGCGCTGGTAGATGCTGCATTGCCTGCGGGAGCGACGCCTGAGGAACGGGCTGATGCGATCGAGGCCGCGGTAAACAAATTCCGCATCATCCATGATGCGCTTTGGCAGGCCAGCAACGCGGCGCTGACAGCCTATGTGACTGAAGTCCGCCTAAGCGAGGAAGCGGCAGGCGTCGATACGGATATCGTCGCGATGTTCACCGCCGCTCGCGGCGATATCAGCGCCGATCTTGCGGCGGGCACGTTTGACGCCCTTGTGCCGGGCTTTGATGGGGCGGCTACGGCGGCGTCGATCAACACGGCACTGGAATACCGCTTCACGGTCTTGCACGAGGCCAACATGGACCGCGCGACGCCAAAAGCCACCTACGTCGAAAGCCTGTTCCTGGAGGACGCTGCTCGCGACGCCGCCATCGACGTGGAACTACAGAAAATCGGTAGCATGAACAGCGCCTTGCCGTCTGCTGTGGCCAGCAAGCTTTACCCGCTGCTGCAAGTCGGTGCGATCCTTGGGGGCGCGACTGCCGCCGCCGAGAACGCCAACATCATTGCCCCGGAGGTGATCTTGAACGCCGCTGGCGACAAGGCCGCCGGTGAAGGCCGTATCGGCACGCTGACGGAGCCCGTGGACATTGATTTCACAGCCGATGTGGATATCCACGATGGCCTGTCCAACACGGAAAAACAGAAGCGTCTGGACGCCCAGAACCTGCGCCGCGCCTTGCAAACGCAAGACGTGATTGACGTGGTGCATCAGATCTATGTGCGCACTGGTGGCGAAACGATCATGGCCGCAGGCACCGCGCCTGCCGAGGGCGCGCTCGAGGCGGATAGCGGCAATTGGACCAAGGTGAACATGGTCTTCGCAGACCTCTTGGATGGCGCGCACCCAACGACAACGGTCAAAGCTGGCGAAGTTCTGGTTCTTTGGAACGTCTGGCCCGATCAAACCGGCGGTGACGCAACCGCGCGCACCTACAAGTTGTTCCAATACAACGGTACCGCTGACGCTGTCTTTGATCCGCAAACGGTCAACTGGTCCGCGCCCGGTGGTACATGGACCGACATTACCAACGCGATCAACAAGGTGCCTGAGACCGGCAGCGTGACGGTCGGCGATGGGGAATACTTCAAGGACCTTTGGGACGTGCAACGCGTCTCGGCGCAGCCTTTTGCCGATGTGAACCTGCGGGCAACTTCTACCACGGCGCCGCTGCTGCTCGAGATGATCTCGACCGGGATGGCCGGGATCGGCCACGATGGCGAAACCCTGAATGTACGCAAAGCCGACAGCGGCGGGTTCCTCCGCATTCTGACGACCGGCAACTTGGTGGATGTGTCCGGAACATCGGGCCCTGCGGCCACGGCGCAAGAATACATCAGCCTGATCTCCGATGGCGAAATCGGCTCAGCCGATACGGCCTTCTCGATCAACGCCTCGGGCAACAGCGTGCTGCTGGTGCAAGCCACACGGGACGCCACGATCGAGCAACAAGGCGGCGATCTGACAGTGCAACGGGCGCTTGTCGGCGGTGATCTGACGCTCACCATGGCGAATGGCCTGAAAATTGGCGATATCGACTCTCTTGGGGGGACGGTAACGCTAAATGTGGGCGGCGACGTCACGGACCTTGCGAACGACGATGCAGATCCATCGGCTGATATCACCGCTGTGCGGTTGGTGCTGGACGTAGACGGCAGCTTTGGTGCGCCGGGCCAGCGGGTCGAGACCAACATCGGAACAACCGTCGAAGGCACGGTTGGCGGTGCGCTATATCTGCATGAATTCACCGTGCTGACCCTTGCTAACGCCGGGCTTTCCGTCACCGGTTTTGCCGACATCTTGGCCGAACAATCCATCCAAGGCGCGGTTTCCGGCACGATTACAGCAGCCGGCCTTACGATGCGCTCGAAGCTGGGGAATATCGGCGATGTGGGGCAATCCCTCGACATCCTGCTGACCGGAACGGGAACGCTACTGAATGCGCAGGCGGTTAACGAAATCTGGCTCACGTCTAGAGGCGACATTCGCGTGGATGAGGTTCAATCCGGCAATATCGTGACCATTGCAAGCGACACAAATATCGTGGACGGGAACACCGACAACCTCGTGAATATCGCCACGACGACGGCGCGTTTGCAGGCAGGCGTGGGCATTGGCTCAGTCGGCAATGATCTTGAACTGAACGTGGATCGCCTTGCGATGGATGCGGGCCTTGGCGGCGCAACGGTTGAGAACGTCAAAGCGCTGCGGATTGACGAAAACTACTATGGCGGCTTCGGGGTGAAATCGCTCGGTGATACGCGCATTTTTGTGCGCGAAACGACGGCCCTCACCGAAGATCTCACCATTGATGCCAACATGAGCATTGGTGAAGTGGGCGAAACGCCGAAAAACCTTTACCTCTACGTCGGTGATGACTTTGAGCAAACGGCTGCCAGCTCGATAGCGGTTACGGGCAACCTGAACTTGCAAGTTGACAGCTTTGGCAACGACGGAAACATCGTCATCCCCGCCTTCGGCGACAGCTACCGCATGGGCTCGACCGTCAACATCTTTGGCGCGATCTCCGCCGACAGCACCAACATCGTGGGCGGCGACGATGCCGACAGCGTTTTGATCCAACCCGGCACGCTTAGCGGAAACTTCCAAGTTCTGACCGGCATCGGGAAAGATACGATTACCGTCACTGAATTGGGCGAACGTGACCCAGCGGACCTCTTCCTTCTGGATGGTCAGGCGAATGCCGATGAATACATCATCAACCGCCGCAGTGGCGCGGTAAGCAACGTCATCACGGTCAAGGATTCCGGCAGTGAAAACGACGGCGCGGACATTCTGACGATCAATGGCCGCGACGGTGCCGCGGATGAGGTGCTTGTCCGCAAGAACTTCATTGCGCTTCTGAACGAAAATCCCGATGGCTCGCGGTCCGACAAGTTTGAGCGGATCAACTACGATGTATCGATCAACGGTCGCGTTCGGGTGAATACCCTTGGCGGCGACGATATGATTGCCTCCGATGACACGAGCACCCTGATGACGCTGGATGGCGGAGCCGGGGACGATACGTTCCAAATCGGTCAGATGTTCGGCTCGGACCGGGTCGCGCCAAATGTGCTTCTGGGTGACGAGATCGAGACAAATGAAACCACGCAGGGCTTCTTGTCGGTGGGCAACAGCCACCCGATGGTGGTGTTCGGTGGCACCGGTGAGGACACGTTCAACGTCTACTCTAACAAGGGCCTGACCAAGCTGTATGGCGAAGATGGCAACGACTTGTTCGTCGTGCGTGCCTTTGTGCTGGCAGCGAACCCGAACAAAACAGCGGGCGGCGGCGATGCAGAGGCATTCGGCGGCGGCGGCGACGACAGCTTCTTGTATAACATCAACGCACCGCTCGCCATCGACGGCGGCGCCGGGGTGGATAGCATTGTCGTCTTGGGAACCGAGAAGAACGACAGCTTCCTGATCACCGAACAGGGCATCTTCGGTGCGGGCCTGAACGTGAGCTTCGAGGGCGTGGAACGGGCCGAGATTGACGGTCTGGAAGGCGATGACACCTTCTACGTGCAATCCACGGCGGCCGACATGACAGTCACGGTCATTGGCGGCTTGGGATCGGACTTCATCAGCGTTGCGGGTGATGTCACCACCGATATCGTGTCGCTTGAGGTTGAAGGGTCTTCCGGCATCGTGAACCATGCGGTTCAGTCCGCCGATCCCGCCTATAACGAGATATTCGTGGATGGTTTGCGCCTGAACGTCGCCAACGAGGGCTCTGGCCTGTTCGAGATCGACACCAGCGGCCTTGCAGTGTTGGAAGAGGGCGGCACCCATGGCTTCTACCGGGTGCGCATGACCGAAGCGATTGCTGCGACCGCCTATCTGACGGTATCCGCAACACGGTCCTCTACGCAGGATCGCAGCCTTGCGGGGACGCGCAAAGCGGAGTCTATCATGGTCTCGTCCAGCGCAGCCTCGGGGTATGAGGAGGCTCAGGTTCTGACCTTCACAAACACCACCGCTTGGCAAACCGTCTACGTGCAAGCACCCGAAGACGATGCGGCAGAAGGCACACGTAAGATCGTGGTGAGCCATCAGGCCCTCGCTGACACAACTGCGGCCGCGCCGATTGCGGAACGGATCAACACCACCAAGATCGCCAATGCGGAAGTCACTGTGTTCGACAACGATGCCTACGGCATCCGCGTCGAAGGCAACCCGTCCTCGGTGAACATCGTGGAAGGGGGCGCTACGGCGACCCTGAACATCACCGCTTCGCGCCGCCCCGATACCGGCGAAACCATCGTTTACGAGGTTGATTATCCGGCGGGCGATTACACTGTCACCAGCGCCGATGCGATGACCTATATGGCGGATGGCAAGCTGCACTTGACGTTCACCGATGCCAACTACGCGACAGGTATCGACATCGTCATCACAGCGATTGACGACACGATCGAGGAAAACCGCGAACGCCAGACCTTGGCGATTACCTTTGATGCGGCGGACACCACGCAGGCGTCTTGGGTTGATGTGGCCGATCCAACCGAAGTCGATGTGCGCATCTTCGACAATGACAAGGGCGAGGTTCTGGTAACGGAAACCAACGGCGATACCATCGTTTCCGCCAGCGCGCCGGATACCTATACGCTGGTCCTGTCGAAAGAGCCGACCGCAGATGTGGTCGTCTCGGTCCTGACCGATGGCCAGACCATTGCCGACAGCACCGACCCTCGCTGGAATGCCGCCGATAAGACGGTAACCTTCACCGATGCAAATTGGGATCAGCCGATCACGATTGACCTGACGATTGGCACGGTGACCAGCCAACCACAGCCCACCATTGACCCGGGGGCACAGAACCATCTGCTGTCCGGCATCCAAGGGCCGCTGTTCCTGTTCGGCGGCACAGGCCCCGGCGCGGACCGCGCAATCATCAAGGGCGTGACCTTGCCGACCGAGACCGATACCGACCTTGTGCAGGTCTCCAATCCGGTCAATGAGGATGAGCAAACCGACCGCCTTGTCATGTTCAACGACGGCAGCGCGGCGGTTCAGTCGGGCACGCTGGAGGAAGGCAACCTTTCGGGCTTCGACATGGGCACGACGGATCTGACGCTGAACTTCGGCACCATTGCCGTGCCAGATTTGCAAACCTTCCGGGCGGGTATCAATTACACCAACATGGAAGTGGTGGAACTGCTTTTGGGCTCCAACGCCGATACGCTGGATATCGACAGCACAGCGCAAGGCGCGTTGACGGTTGTGCACGGCGGCGGTGGCGCGGACACGATCCGCGTGACAGCAGGCGCGCAGGCGGGTGGCGCGGATCGCATGTTGGCGATCCTTGGCGATACCACCCAAGACGGCAAACGCTACAACAGCCGCACCGATGCCCTCGATGGGTCGGGCCGCCAGTTTGCCGCCGGTGGCGATGACGTGATTGACGCCAGCGGCGCATCTGGGTTCGTCATTGCTTACGGTGGGGTCGGCAACGACCTGATCACAGGCAGCAACCACAACGACCATCTGCTTGGTGGCTCGGGTGACGATACGCTGCACGCCTTGGCCGGCTCGGATCATGTATATGGTGACAACGGCCTGCGTATTGATCAATCGGTTCGCCTTGATCAGCAGCCTCAGTTGATCTCCATCATCACCGAGCAGGCGCAACCCGATGCGGGCTTCAACGCGCAAACCGGCGATGCCTTGGCGGCTGCGGGCGCTGACCTGATCACAGGCAGCGGCAGCAACCTGGTGGTCGCGGACTTCGGTATCGTGGATCAGATCGCAGGTACAAACCGTGCCTATGACACCGCAAGCCTTGTGGCCGTCCGCTCGGTACGAGAGACCGAAGGTGCCGCCGACGTCGTCACCTTGACCGGAACGGGCCGGGATATCGTGGTGGGCGGCGCGGGTGCCGATGATATCGCCACCGCAGCGGATGAGGCGATTATCTTCGGTGACACCGCGCTTCTCAGCTTCGCAGCAGACGGCGTGCAGGCCCTTGTTGCCACCACATCGGCCACGAACGGCGCGGTCGGTGCCAACGATAGCATCAACGCTGGCAACGGCGCGGAATGGGTCATTGGCAGCGTCGGCGTTGACGAGGTGAACCTTGGCTCTGGCGGCGGTGTCGTTCTGGGCGACAACGGACGTATCGAAGCGGATGCAAGCGGCCAGTTGGTGCGGATTGAGACCATCGAAAGCATCATTGGTGCCGGTGACATCATCACCGCGGGTGATGGAACGACCCATGTCTTTGGCGGTGCCGGTGCAGATGACATCACCACTGCCGGTGGCGACGATGTGATCGCGGGCGACATGGCCGTTCTTACCTTCAACACAGGTGTCCGGTCCGTATTTGAAAGCGTGATCGAAGATCCCGCCCACGGCGGCGACGATTCCGTAAGCTCGGGTGCCGGTGATGATTGGGTGATCCTGGGCGAAGGCGATGACACATCGCTTAGCGCTGCGGGCCTGAACATCGTGATTGGTGACGCAGGCCGGATCGAGGCCGAGGGCGCCACGGGCTTCTACAACCGGGTGGAGTCGACGCAACCTGACACTGGCGGAAACGACTCGATCACCGGCGGCTCGGACCGTGACGTGCAAATCGGCGGGGCTGGCAGTGATCTGCTGATCGGCAACGCGGGCAACGATCTGCTGCAAGGCGACAACGGCCTGCTGACCCGGACCGGCTCCATCGAATTCGGAGAGCGGACGTTTGAAAGCACCTTCATCCGGTCTGGCGATGACGACACGTTGATCGGCGACACACAGGCCGACCCGACAATCGGGCGCGATGTCATGATCGGCGGCATTGGCGATGATTTGTTCAGCCTCGATTATGGAACCGACATTGCGGCAGGCGAATTCCTGCGGCTTCGGTTCGAACCCGTGGGCGGTGGCAAGGACTTGGTCACATCCTTCCTGACGCCCGCTGTTCGCGACCTCGATCTGTTGGTTCAGCTGACCCTTGGCGTGAACTTCGCCTCGGCCCGGTCCGAGATCATCAGCGTCAGCGCCGATGAGGAAGGTTTTGGTCTCGGAGGCACAATTAACCTAGGCACGCTGGAAGGTGAGCGTCTGGATCTGCTGATTGAGCTGGCCGAGTTCTTCGGCGAAGCCGCGACAGATGATCTATTGTCGCTTCTGGCAGAGGCTGGCGGCGCGAATGGGCTGTCTGGTTTCCGTATGATCTCTGAGGGGCAACTTCTGGGCGGCGACGAAGCGAACCCGATCACCGAAGATGGCACTCCGCCCGAGCAAGACAGCGATCAGGGGCAGGGCAACGCGCCCATCCCCGACGATCAAGCGGCCTTGCAACCCGGCGGCGCGGCAGATCTTGCGCAGCTGGAGTCCGAGATTGCGGCCTTCATTGCCCAAACAGATCAAACGCCCCCTTGGCAGATGGGTGGCTGGCGCATAGGCACTTAGGTCAATGATTTGAATATATTGGTCCCCTATGGCCTCTAGCACTGAATACCCACTTTTCCGCGAGGCTTTGGGGCGACACCTTGGGTCGCTCCAGGGCCTCTCGGGCGTTCAGGCGTTCCTGCGGGAAGGCGACGGCTTGTGGCAGGAGGCCGCTCGCTTCGGCAAAATCGACGAAGCGCGGATGATGCCGACCCTGGATGCCTACACCCCCGACGGGGGCGGCGCGGTCGAGGCCGTGGCCGGGGTCACGAACGGGTGGGCGGCTCATTACATGGTGGGCGGCGCGGGGCTGGACCTTGTCTTGATGCTACGCCTTGATGGGGTGGCCCCTGCGGATCTTCAGACACAGTTAACCTTGGTGGAAACGCGGGTGGGCTGGCTTCTGGTCGCCGCGCTCAGCGATTGCAGCGCCCAGATCGGCGCAATCGCCGTTGGCACCGAAGTGGGCAGCCAGATCCTGTTGGATGCCTCGCGTGCGCGAAACCGCCGGCAACTGACCGATCAATGGGTCGCGCGGCTGGAAAAGGCGCTGACCCCTGATTTGATCGCTGTCACCTGGTTGAAGGGCGACAAACCCAAGCTGCACGCACTGTCGGGCGGCGGCGTCGTAGACCGCAACAGCGAAGCCCGCAGCCAGATCGAGGCGATCGCCGATCATGCGGTGCGGGCCCGGTCGCCGCAGATTGTGGACGTGGTGGACGTCACCGATGATGACAACGCCCTTCCGGCGGTCACCGATGACCAACTGCCCGACCCAAAGGACCAGATCCTTTTGGAAGACACGATGGCGCGTATTCGTGTTTTGGGGGGCAGCCGGGGTCTTTCGCTGCCGGTCTATGGCGGGGATGATCCCAAGGCGGTTGTGGTGTGCATCTGGGCCGATGGCTCCTCCGCTGGGGAGGTCCACCCCGAGTCCGCCGATCTTTTGGCGCAGGTTCTCAGCACCTCTCTCACGATCCAAAATCGCGCGTTTCCTTCCATTTGGCGTCGTTTGGGCAATTGGAGTTGGGCGATTATTCGCGGCATCTTCGGCCCTACGGTCTGGCGCCTGAAGCTGTTTGTATTGCTCGTTGCCTGCACCGTCATTGGGCTGGCCCTATGGCCGTCCCAGTTCCAGCCGACGTTTTCCGCCCGGATCGAGGCGCAGGAACGTCGCGTCGTCTCGGCCCCTTATGATGGGTTCCTGGCGCAAGCCCCGTTTCAATTGGGTGATGCGATTGCACCGGGTGAAGTGATCGTGGCGCTCGAAGATAATGAGCTGGTGTTGCAGGTCGCGGAGGCACAATCGGAGCTGACGGAGATCGCCAGCGAAATGCAGGCCGCCCGCGCGCAACGCGATAGTGCAGGGGTGCAAAGCCTGGAAGCGCAGAGCCGCCAAATTCAGGTGCGCCTTGATTTACTGGAACGGCAATTGGACCTCGCCCGGTTCGAGGCAGAGGCCGCTTCGGTCGTGGTCGGCGGCGATGCGTGGCGGCGCGTCGGTGGTCGTGTACGCTTGGGGGAGCCATTGCTAGAGCTGGCCGCCCCCGATCGATTCCGCGTGTTGGTCTTCATCGACGAGGAATGGGTCGCGGACCTTGCGCCCCCGGTGGCGGGCACCTTGTTGCTGACCGCCCATCCCGGCGCGCCCATTGATGTGACCTTAACCAGCATCACCTCGGACCCGCAGGTGCGCGACGGCGTGAACACGTTCTCGGCTTGGATGGACATCGAGGCCGAGCCTGATGTGGTTTTGCTCGACGGTATGCGCGGAGTTGTGCGGGTTGAGGGGGGCGAAACCTCTATGCTTGGCGCGTATACGCGCGGCGCAGCGCGGTGGCTGCGGCGCACTATTTGGCGGTGGAGCTAAACGCCTATGGGAACCCTCAGGCATCCCGATTGGCACCTGCTATCTGACCAGTGTTTTCGCCGTCGGGCGGCTGTTGAAACCAGCCATCAAATGTTTCGGGGCGACGCCTTTATCGTTTTGTCTGACACGGTGACCGGACAACACCTGCGCCTGACTGAACGCGCCCAGGAGCTGTGGCAAATGTTCGATGGGCGCAGCACCCTTGGGGATATCTGGGCCGTCCTGATGCGCCGTCCCGCCATCGCACCGACCCAAGGGGAATTGGTGGATTGGGTGATGCAATTGGTCGGTTCAGGCCTGTTGCTGTCGGACCATGATCTGGACCCGCAACACCTGAGCGATCGTACCGGAAAACGCCGGACCGCGGCAGTAGAGCAGCGGTTCATCAGCCCCTTGGCCGTGAAGGTGAAGCTGTTTGACCCAAGCGCCTTGGTCCGGGTGACGTACCCTTTTGTGTCGCTTCTATTCACGCCCCTTGGGGGGCTAACGATTGCGGCGTTGGTGGTGTCGGCCGTCATCATGGCCCTGATGAACGCAGAGGCTTTGCTGCAAACAACGGATCAGTCGTTGATCTCGCAGGGCGGGCTTTTGTCACTGGCGCTGGCCTATCCGATCATGAAGGGCCTGCATGAATTGGCCCATTGCTACGCTCTTAAACGCTTCGGCGGGGAGGTGCGTGAATTTGGCGTCATGCTGCTGGTCATGTTCCCGGTCCCCTATGTAGAGGCGTCGGCCGCCAGCACTTTGCCCTCCAAATATGCGCGTATGATGGTGGGGGCAGCGGGTATCGTGGCAGAGGTTCTGATTGCCTCCATCGCCATGATTATCTGGCTCCAGATTGAACCGGGGCTGGAACGGGCGCTTCTGTTCAACTTCGTGCTGATCGGCTCGATCTCGACCATCGTGTTCAACGGCAATCCGCTGCTGAAGTTCGACGCCTATTTCGTGCTGGCCGATTGGTTGGAGATGCCAAACCTAGCCCAAAGGTCGGGCGAGTACCTTCAAGACCGTTTCCTGTCGCGGATCATTGGCCTGCGCCAAGAGGTCGAGCCTCGCCCAGGAGAGGCGCGGATATTGGCGATCTACGGCGTCGCGTCCTTGGGCTATCGGTTGCTTCTGACCATGACCATCGCTTTGATCGTATCGTCATGGTTCTATATTTTCGGGATATTATTGGCCGCGTGGGCCATCATAATGGGGGTGGTCTGGCCTCTGTTCAAAGTTGTCAAAAAGGGTGTTCGCATGGCGCGGGTTCAAAACCGGACACGGCGGGCCAGCGTAAGGTTGGCGCTGTTTCTTGTGATATCGATTGGCTTGCTGGCCTTTGTCCCTCTGCCGTTCTTCGCCCGTGGGGAAGGGCGTGTCGTCCCGCTTCCCGGCGCCGAGGTTTCTGCGGCAACGGCGGGGCTTTTATCCCTAAGCGAAGCGGACGAAGGGGCCATGGTCGCCCGTGGCGCGACGCTGGTTGAATTATCCAACCCGGTGCAATCGGCCCGTCGTGAGGCCCTGGCGATGAACGTGGCCTTCCTTGAGGACGCGTTGGAGCGTAGCGGCCTTGGCGTGGCCGAGCGCCAGCGATTTGAGCGCGAGTTGGAAGTCGCCCGCGCCAGTTTGGCAAACGCGCAGGTCCTGGAAGATGCGCTGGCGGTCCGATCGCCGCTCGATGGACGCTTGAGTTGGACAGCAGGACAAGCCCCAACGCCGGGCACGTTCGTGTTTCGGGGCGATAGGTTGGGCTATGTCATCAGCCCGGATGCGCTTCAGATCGTGGCCGCGATCCCGGCGGCATACTCGGGCCGTGCCGATGGCGCTGCATCGGTTGAATTTCGCTTGCCGGATGAACAGACCTTCACCGTGCCTTTCGCCCGTGAACGGGTAGTGGATGTCGGGCAGCAAGTGCCGCCAGAATTGCTTAGGTCCGTGGGCGGGCCGGTGCCTGAGCAACCCGGAAACCCGGGCATGGCCTTGGATTCCCGGTGGATCATCTGGGCCGCTCCAGATCGGGACCTATCGCAATGGGCGGGGGCTCATGTGGAGGCCCGGGTTGATCTTGGCCGCGCCAGCGCCTTGGCACAGGCGCAGTTCCACCTGCGTCGGTTGTTCCTGCGGGTCACGAGATTCTAGGGGCCGTTGGAATGGCGCAGCGCGCGACATTGAAGGCTTTCGCCCGTTCCCGGCAGCGCCCGGTGCGCCGCGAAGTGGCCCCTCTGTCGCGGATGCGGTTGTTCTGGGATGAATGGATCGCTTGGCGGCTGGCCACGCGGTCTGACCGCATCGGGGCCATGCAGAAGGCCATCGCCAGCCAGCGGAGCCGCTATGAAGGATTGGAAGCGGACGCGCTACATGCGCTTTTTGCCAAGCCGCTGAGGGCCGAGGATTTGATGGACGCCACCCAAGGCGCGGAACGCTTCTGCGCGGTGCTGGAAGTGTTTCGTCGGGAAACGGGTCTGCGCTTGCGCGACAACCAAATCGAATGCGCGCTGCGCCTTCTGTCGGGGACTTGCGTAGAGCTGCGAACTGGTGAAGGGAAGACACTCGCGGCGGGCATGGCGGCGATCACGGCGGCAAGTGTTGGCGTGTCGGTCCATGTGGTGACGGTGAATGACTATCTGGCGCAACGCGACCACGAGCTGATCGCCCCGATGGCGCGTTTTGTTGGCGTAAGCTCGGCAGTCATGCAGCAGGACGACAAGGACGATGACCGGCGCGTGGGCTACGATCACGACATCATCTACGGCACCAACAAGATCGTGGTGTTTGACCATCTGCGCGACAAACGCGAGCAACGCACCTTGGGCGATAGTCATCGGCCCCGGCAAACCGGGCAGGCGCTTGCGATTATTGATGAGGCGGACTCGGTCCTGATAGATGACGCAACCGTGCCGATGATCCTGTCCGAGCCTGCGGACCCACCTCCGGCGGTGGACATGTATCTGTTCCGTCAGCTTGTTGAATTCGCAGCGGCTTTGACCGAGGGCGCGGAACGTGTCCGCGATAAGCGCGGCAGTTGGCGTTTGACCACGCGAGGTCTCGGCTTGTTGGAACGTGCGGCTTCGGGCTGGCGCCATCCCCTGGCAAGAACCTCGGACATTATCGAACTGGCAGAGACAGCGCTGATGGCGCGCTATGGGTTCCTGGAGGGGGTCGCCTACATCGTGCAAGACGATGAGATCGTGATGATCGACCAGGCCACGGGGCGGCTGATGCCGGATCGAAAGTGGGACTACGGCTTGCAGCAAATGGTCGAATTGGTCGCGGGCGTGCCGCCCAGTAATGAGACCCGCACCGTCGGGCAGATCACGCAACAGACCTATTTTCGCCAGTACCGTATTCTGTCCGGGCTGACGGGAACCGCCAAGGAATGCAGGGGAGAGTTCTGGGCCATCTACGGTCTGGCCGTCTGGCCCGTCGCCCCCCATGCCAAAAGCCAGTTGCAGGGGAGCCGCCTGAAAGTATTCCGCACCGAGGCTCAGAAATGGGAGGCCGTCGCCCGCCGCGCCATAGACGTGGCAAAGACACGCGCGGTGCTGATCGGCTTGAATGACGTGGCCGAAAGCGCCGCGTTGCAAGCGACCTTCGCCCGGTTGCAACGCGAAGTCGCCGTTCTTGATGCATTGTCAGAGGCGCAGGAGGCAGAGCTGGTGGCCTGCGCGGGCATACAGGGCACGATCACGATCGCCACCCACTTGGCGGGCCGTGGCACCGACATTTCCTTGTCGAAGGACGTAAAGGCAGCGGGCGGACTGCATGTCATAATCGGCTCTGTCATGCCCTCGGGGCGGTTGGAGCGGCAGCTTTATGGGCGGGCCGGGCGGCAGGGTGATCCGGGCAGCTATGACACGATGGTCAGCCTTCAGGACCGCGGGTTGATCGAGGGGGCCTTTTCCCTCGCGCGGCGCGGTGCGACGTGGTTGCTGCGTCTGGGCGCGTTTCCCGCCCGAAGCCTGTCGCAGATTCAAGCAGATCGGGATCGCAGATCGCGGACAATGCGGCGGCAGACACTACTGCGCGAACAGGATATGATTAAACGGTTGGGCTATCGCTAAAACAGGAGGCGTCGGATGACTCGGATGGGAATGAAGGTGGCTGTTGCCATAGTGGGTTTGCTGCTGGCCGGGCCGGCGGCGGCGCAAATGGCCGCGCCTTTGACTTGCCTGTTGGTGCCCGCACGCACCAGCGACATCGGCTCGGACCGCAGCGGCATTGTCATCGCCGTAGAGGTCACGCGCGGCGATTTCGTAGAAGCAGGCGACCCCTTGGTGCATTTCGATACCCGCTTGGCCGAGGCGGATTTACAAGTGGCCCAGATCACCATCGACGGCCTGCAAGAACGCCTTGGTCGCAGCGAAGGCCTGTTGAACCGCAACCTGATTTCCCGCGATGAGATTGAAGCCTTGCGCACCGATCTGGCCCTTGCCAGTGCCGAACAGGCGCGCGCACAGATTGAGGTCGAACGCGGCACCATTCGCGCCCCTTTCGCTGGATACGTCGCCGAAGTCGCGATCGCCGTGGGTGAATTGATAGGGCCCGAGCCTTTGTTGCGGATCATCGAGGTGAGCGAGCTGGAAGCCGAACTGGTGTTCCTTGCCGGCGCATTCGGTGAGTTTTCCATCGGCCAAGACATCGCTTTGTCGGTGGAGCTGACCCAAGCCAATGTGGCCGCCTCGGTCACGGCGATTGACCCGTTTATCGACCCTACGTCCAACACCTTCACCGTCAGGGCCGGGATCGACAATTCGGACCGTGCGATCCCTGCGGGCAGTAGCTGTGCTGTGGCGAATTAGTCGGGCGAATTATCCGGCTAGGGCGAGCGCGGCCAAGACTTCTGACGGGCTGCTTTCCAGATAGATCGTCAGAAATGGACCCTTCTGGGTGTCGGTCCCGCCCGCCAGATGCACAAGGTCGTGCTGGGAAAGTGCCTCCACAATCGCTTGGCCGCCCTCACGTGCTGCTAGGGGGGCGGCCCATTCGGCAAACTTTGCACGGTCCAGTTGCGCCCGCCGCACGGTCGTCAACCAAGAGGTCCGCTCTGCCCCCAAAGTCCGGGTGCAAATCGCCGTTTCAGCGTCCAAATCGGCAAAGGCCGCGTCCGACTTTGCGCTATCCAGTCCAAAGGCTTCGAAGGTCTGCGCCATCGGCGGCCAGAAATCTGCTTTCGGCGCGACCGGCCGACAATAATAATCATCGGTCCGCACCTTGCCTGAGGGCAGCAGCTTAAAGCCCTTGTAAAGGGGGAAGGGCTGAAGGTTTCCAGCATCGACCCGGGCGGCCAGAACCTCCCAATATTGGGTATAAACCCGGACAGAAGTACGATCACACCGAAGCGCAAGCCCGATGGCATCGGCACCGGGCAGGGCGGACGACCAAGCGGACAGCAGCGTTTTGGGTAGTCCCAAATCAACAGCAGCAGTGGCAATTAGTTCTGCCGCTTGAACCGAGGTCTCAAAGAAGAAAAGCACCCGCTTTTCGATGCCACTTTCGGTGATCGACCATGATTGTTCACAAGCATCGGCGTTGTGCGCGAGCTGATTTAGCTGAGCGTGTGTTTTGTCCATGCCACACGATGGAGCATGTGACGGGTTGTTAAAAGACACAGTCGGAAACTTTTGCGGGATTTTCACAATGGATGTCTTGGAGAATTCGAACATTTTCCCTAGCGTAAACCGCAGAATATGTGTCGGGGGACAGCATGCATTTTATCAAATTTACTATTGTTACGCTTTTGTGCGCGTATGGGGGGCTGGCAAACGCGCAGACCGCGTCTGATGGGGACGTCGCGCCCGCTGCCGCAGAAGAGGCGTTCAACCCGAACCCGATTGCTAACCTGTCGGCTCGTATTGGCTACAACACCGATTCTGGTTTTGTTGGCGGGCTAGGTTATGCAACGGAACGGTTCTTGGGGCAGGATGCCGATTTCAGCATGCGGATCGAGGCGCAAGAAAGCGCGACCCGCTTCAACGTCGCCTATAGCAACGATGCGGTTTTTGGTGATTCGCCGCGGTTCGGCCTGACGCTGTCGCATTCTGAAACCACCGCCGGCGACGTCTATGGTTTCGCATCCACCGCGACGCGGCTGCAACCCCGGTTGACCTGGGACTTGTCCGAGCGTCAGCGCCTGTCGGCCTATGTTTCGTTGTCTCGCAACGAGGTGGGGACCGTTGATCCAACCAACTCCATTTTGATTCGCAACGACGAGGGGCAGCAACAGCGCTACTCACTAGGGGCGACCTATCAGGCTGCGTTGCCCATTGAAGGGGATGGTCCCCTGCGCCGGGCGCGGTTCAGCTTTGGGCTGGAAACAGGCCACACCAGCCGCGATCACAGCTTCACGATTGTCACCGCCCGCGCGACGTTGGTTCACTCGTTCTCGGATGGTAATATCGTCGTCGGCAGCTCGGTTCGGCTGGGACACATGGCCACGATGGAAGGCACATCCAACATCGGGGATCGCTTTGTGTTGGGCAGCAGCTCTCTGCGGGGGTTTGCGTTCGGCGGCTTCGGCCCGCGTGACCTTGCAGTTGCCAATACACCGGCTTTGGGCGGTACGTCCTATGGCATCGGCCGGTTTGACGCGCGTTTCCCCAATGCTTTCGGGGAGGATTCGACCCTGACGCCAGGCGTTTTCCTGGATGTCGGCAGCCTTTGGGGCTTGGACGATATCAACGGCGGCGTGGCTGGGGCGGACCCGGTGGATGACGCGGCTCATTTGCGCAGTTCTGTCGGCGTGTCGTTGCGAATCGACTCAGGCATCGGCCCGTTCAACCTGTTTCTGGCAATGCCGCTGGAAGAGCGTGACTACGACCAAACCCAGGAATTCGGTATTTCCTTCAGCCAGAGCTTCTAAGGAACGCTCTCGTCCCCTCGAGGTTAGGCGCTACGCCAGCATACGGCTTGTGCGCCCTCAAGGGGCGTTTAACCGGGAAACTCCAGCAGGATCAGCGCCGCGCGTAACACGCGCGTCGGTCGCGTCCCGCAGAGGTGTCTTGCGTCCAAGGAAGAAAAAGTGGCTGGGGTGGTAGGATTCGAACCTACGGTACACGCTACCAAAAAGCGTTGCCTTACCGCTTGGCTACACCCCAACTACGCCGCTGGAGATACGACGCGGCGGCACCGGGATCAAGTCCCCGATTGCGTTTTTTGCTCGGAAATCCCGCTATTCTTGCGGAGCTTCCCGGCGGAGGAGGTCATCATCGGGCAGGGCTTCGCGTTCGGCCTCGATAATCTGTTCAAGTGCGACACCTTCCTCGGTTCCTACGTTCTGCACTTCTACCTGTGCGGCGGCGGGCTTGGAGGGGGCGGGCGTTGCATCGGTTGTGGCAGGCAGTTCCGCGCCAAGCAGGCGGTATGTTGGTTCCGGCAGGGCGATGCCAGCGGCCTCCAAACGGGCTTTGACCACGCGAATGGCCTCTCCCTTTGCCATGCCGATGCCGGTTTCGTGCTGCTTGATCCAACCCGCCGCCGTGATGTCGATGGTCGAGGCGCCAAGCCCTTCCACCCATACGCCGGGGCCGGGGGTTTCCAGCAAGAAGGGCAGTTCTTTCAGGGCAGACAGGATGATCCGCTGCGCCTCGGCAATATCAGCGGCCGGATCGACCCCCACGAGGAAGGTAAAGCGGCGCTCATCGTTTCGAGTATAGTTGATGATGCGGGATTTGAAGACCGTCGCGTTGGGGATGCGGATGTGGTTGCCGTCAAGGCTCAGCAGAATCGTGGCCCGGCTCGTCAGACGGATGACGTGGCCCAGATCGCCCTCAATCTCCACCAAGTCTTTGGGGCGAAACGGTTGGCGGATCGACAGCATGATGGAAGAGATAAAATTTTCCACCGTGTCGCGGACGGCGAAACCAATGGCGAGGCCGACGATACCTGCCGCCCCAAGGATCGTGCCCAGAAGCGCCGTCGCGTTCAACAGGTCAAGCGCCAGCACGATGCCAAGCACGACAAAGACCAAGCGCACGATCTGGCGGTAAATGTCAGCGATAAAGGCATTGGGGGCGATTCGGTCCCAGGGCCATGATCGTTTGGCCAACCAGAACCCGAACAGCCACATCAAGACGCCCGCCGTCAGAGCCACAAGGATCAGCGGAGAGAAAGCGATCACCTGCGCTACCCGCTCCTGCATACGGTCGAGGGCGGGGTTCAACCGCTCCACCACGTCGGTGCTTTCGGCGACGGTGTTTTCTATCGCCACCACGCCTTCGACACGGGCGACCAACTCATTCAGGGCGGTGATGCGGGTGGCGTCCACCACCGTTCCGCGCAGGGTGACGATCCCGTTGGAGACTGTCGCGCGTACATCATCGTAGCCCTCAAGCTGGCCAAGGATATCCATAATCCGGTCGCGGGTGGCGAAGTCTTGGGCCCGGTCGCTTTCCACGGCAATCGTGCCGTCAGGTTGGCTGCCTTCCGTCTGCGCCAGAACCGGCCCACATAGGGCCACTGCGAGGAGCGACGCGAGGAGGGGTCTAAGCAGCCCCCGCATCACAGTCGCACCGGGTTCGCTTTAGCGACAGCGTCCAGCGCCATCAGCGTGTTGATGACCCCCGCCATATCATCCAGCCGGATCATGTTAGGCCCATCAGACGGTGCGGTGTCGGGGTCTTCGTGAGTCTCCAGGAACACTCCGCCGATGCCCAAGGCCACGGCGGCACGCGCCAGCACGGGGGCAAACTCCCGTTGCCCGCCTGATGACCCACCAAGCCCGCCGGGCTGCGCCACGGCGTGGGTCGCGTCCATGATCACTGGGTAGCCGGTTTTCGCCATCTCGGGCAGGGACCGCATGTCGGCCACAAGCGCGTTATAGCCAAAGGAAACGCCCCGCTCGGTCAGCATTAGGCGCTCATTTCCCGTGCTGGCGACCTTTTCGGCCACGTTCTGCATGTCCCAGGGGGCGAGAAATTGTCCCTTCTTGATGTTGATCGCGGCACCGGTTTCGCCTGCGGCCAGAAGAAGGTCCGTCTGGCGACACAGGAAGGCGGGGATTTGCAGGATATCGACGGCTTCGGCCACCGGGGCGCATTGTTCGGGCGTGTGGATGTCGGTCAGCACCGGGCAGCCGAATTCTTCTCGGATGGTGGACAGAATGCGCAACCCCTCATCCATTCCAAGGCCACGCTTGCCGGAAAGGGAGGTGCGGTTTGCCTTGTCGTAGCTGCCTTTGAA
Organism: Rhodobacteraceae bacterium M385; assembly: GCA_025141835.1. Taxonomy (NCBI): domain Bacteria; kingdom Pseudomonadati; phylum Pseudomonadota; class Alphaproteobacteria; order Rhodobacterales; family Paracoccaceae; species Rhodobacteraceae bacterium M385. Next base: position 872,036 of record CP081102.1, read on the forward strand.
CACGAACTGCGCGCCCGCATCGGCACAGACCTGCGCCATATGGCCGGCAATCATCCGCGCGTGATCCATGCTTTCCAACTGGCAAGGGCCAGCGATTACCAGCAAAGGTGCCGCGTTCGAGACGCTAAGCGATCCGATCTCTACCGTTTTCATCTGTCGGTCCCCCGGGGCCATTGGCCCCGAGGTGGTGCGGATCAGGAACTTACCTGTTCACGCAGGATCGAGGCGGTCATTGATATCAAAAGGTAGATGCCAGAAAAGACGACAAGTGCAAGCAGCGTCTTTTCAAACGCCTTTGGATAGGCGGCCTCGTCGGGGGCGATCGGGAACACGCCCATCGAGATATAGAGCGACTGGCGGTTCGCTTCCGTACGGGCCGATTCCATCGCTTGCAGCGCTTCTGTCAGCATCAATTGACGGGTTTCCAGATCGGCTTGGGCAATCACCAGTTCCGATTGGATGCGCGCAAGGGAGACCTCGCCCGCGGTTTCATTCGTCAATGAAGCGCGAAGTTGCGCGATCAGGGTCTCATAGCGGGCAATGTTGGCCTCGGCCACTTGCACGCGAGTCGAATTGGGCCGGGACGCGGCGTTGATCTCGGCCAAGCGCAGGCGTTCTTCGGTCAGTTGCATTTCATAGACGCCGATCTGGTTAAACACTTGGTTTACCTCGGCTTCCGCCGACAAAACGCCCCGTTGCTCTTGCAGTTCCAGCACCCGCATCTGCGCTTGCAAGGACCGTTCTTCGGCCTCTTGGAAACCTTCGCGGGCCCCGGCCATTTGGTCCTCGCGCAGGCGCGATGACATTTGGTCCACCCGCTCTTCGGCGTAGCCGATCAGCGCCTCTGAAAACGCTTGCGAGGTTTCGGCATCGGCGGCGCGGACTTCCATGCGGATCAGACCCTCTGTCGGGTCATAGCCGATCGTCAGGTTGCGCAGATAGGTGCTATACATCTGCTCGTCCGAGGCATCGGGGGCCAAGCGCACGAGCGGATCAATATCATCGCCCGAGAAGTGATCGCGGAAGCCCAATTCCTCATCCAGCCGCAGCATCGCTTCGCGGCTTTCCAGATAGCTTTGCACTGTGATCGATTCCTGAACCGTCGCAAAGCTGGAGCCCCCCAACAGCCCGCCTAGCCCACTGCCACCGGACGAGGCTTCGGCCTTTTGGATCACGAATTCCGTGTTGGTGGCAAAAAGAGGCGTGGCAACGGCGTAGTAGTAATAGCTGACCAGCATCGTGGGCAGGAAAACGAACAATGCCAGCCGCGTGGCCAATTGGATCAACTTGCGGCGGCGGCGATTGGCGATGTCGCGCTGCACGCCCATGATCTCGGCCGCGCGGGATTCGGCGGTATGGGCGACGCCTGCGGGCGGGGCTGCACCAACTTGGGTAGCGGGCACCTGCGCCGTGGCGGCCCGCACCGGTAGCGTGTTGCCCCCAGCGGGGGCACCGGCGGGGGCGGCTGCGTTTTGGTTTTCGTTGATAACCAATTCCAGCATGTTGGACTGCCCGAAGGGGTCTATCCCGCGTTTGCGCAATTGGCGCACCGCGTCAAAGTCGGACGAGGGGCTAAGACCATGTTTCTGCGCAGACCGGCGGGCCATTCGTAGTTGCCGTCCTGTCAAACCCTCGGACCGGATCGCGGCCAATTCGGCCTCTAGGGATTGCGGGCTATCTGCTACGCGGGCCGCGCCTTGCGCCTTGTCCGCGGCCGCAGATCCCGGCAGCGCCATGTCGCCGAAACCGTCTTCTGTGTGGCTAGGCAGGCTTGTGTCTTCAACCTCAGGCTGTGGCGCCACACGGGGCGAGCGTGCCGCCGCGACACTTGCCGCCGCTGCTGCTGCCGCCGCGCTCGCCGTCGTTCCTGTGGCGGCCGCGCGCGCGTCTATGGCCTCAGCCGCTTGCGCTGCGCCGCCCGGTGCGTCGCCGTCTGTGCGGCGAATGCGGAACTTCCTAGCTTTGGGTTTCGTAGTCATAAAGCTGCTTAGCCTCTTCCAGCGTGTCGAACTGATATAGTTTGCCATCCCGAAGAACGGCTGCGCGACGCGCAAATTTTTCTAGCGTTGTGGCTTGGTGCGACACGATAATCACGGTCGCGTTCTTCAGCCGCTCTGCAAGGATACCACCGGCGCGCCGATTGAATTCGGCGTCTGTGGAATTCGGCATCCCTTCGTCAATCAGATAGATATCAAATTCCAACGCCAAAAGGAGAGAGAAGTTGAATCGGCCCCGCATCCCCGATGAATAGGTGCCCACGGGCATGTCGAAATACTCTTCGATCCCGCAGACCCAACGGCAGAATGCCTCCACGTAGTCGGGGTCCAACCCATAGAGCTGCGCAATGTAGCGGGCGTTTTCCATGGCGGACAATCTGGTGATGACACCGCCCATGAATCCGAGTGGAAACGAGATGCGGGCGTTGCGCGTGATCGTGCCCTCATCGGGCTTTTCCAGTCCGCACATCATGTTGATGAGTGTCGTTTTGCCGGTGCCGTTGGGCGCCAGAATGCCCATGGAGTAGCCGATATCCACACGAAAAGAGGCCCGGTCGAGGATCACCTTACGGCGCTCTCCGGTCCAAAAGGATTTCGAAACTCCTGAAAACTCCAACATCGCTTGCGTCGCCCAATATAACCTGCCAGCGCATCCCGTCTTAGCCGCGGGATGTCACCATTCTGGAAACATACCGCCCCATTAGGGCAGTATTATGTCCATTCCCTTACCAATCACAGGGAATTTTCAATGAATTGTCTCACTTCGGCGGACTATTGCAAGCCTCCTCGGTGGTCAAAGCGCACGCTTCTGGACCCGTGTGATCTTGCCCATGACCAAGGAAATGGCCGCCGCCCCGAAGGAGAGCAATGCCCCCATCTTCGCCGCATCCTGCACCGGACCTGCCTCAAACGCCACGGAGGCCACGAAGAGCGATACGGTGAAACCAATGGCCGCCACGCAACCGATCACAACAAGGTCGATCATCCGCATACCCTTGGGCAGACCCAGACCAAGGGGTTTTGCGGCCAACCAGCCGAACAGAAAAATCCCCGCCGGTTTGCCGATCAATAGCCCCGCCAGAACCAGCCAGGTCGCCTCTCCCATTGCCGAGAATGCAACGCCCGCGTTCACCAGGCCAAAGAGGCCAAGGATGATTTCGACGGGGTGTTTCAACGCATGTTCGATGGTGTTCAAAAGATCGTGCAAATGCACCTCGGCGGCAGAGAATATGCCAAAAGCGCGGTCTGCGTGGGGGATTGTCAGGACAATGGGCAGCAATCCAAGGGCCGGGTGCAGACCCGCTTGCATGAACCCGTACCAGCTCGCGCAACCTGCCAAGAGGTAGGGCCAGAATGACAATTTCTTGCGTGCCCAGGTAGAGCGGCGGCGCACTTGGTCGCCCCGATCCAGGTAACGCGGCAGCCAGTTCGCGAGCACATAGACGCTGATCGCCGCCCCAAAGGACAGCAGAAGCCAAACCGGGGCCAAATCGCTCGAGGGGTAGAAAACCGCCAAAATCAACAAGCCTGCCGCGTCATCGGCAATCGCCAGCAGAAGCAGGAAACGCACCGCCGGGTGGCCCGCGCCAAAGACCATGCGACCAATCAGGTAGGAAAAGGCAATGTCCGTCGCGGTGGGAATGGCCCATCCGTTTGCCACCGCGTCAAAGGTGGTGGAGCCCATGAAGTAAGCGATGCCAAGATAGACAGCGATCGGTCCAATCATACCCCCAAGGGTTGCAACCAAGGGCGTGGCCGCCTTCTTGCCGCGCAAGGCGCCGTTCTCAAGCACCACGGCCTCCCACACCTCTTTCGCGGCGATGGCGAAAAACAGCGCCATAAGCACGTCGTTCACCAGGTAATGCAGGGTCAACTCTCGGGTGATGTGACCTTGGCCGTCATCGTGCAGGTGGCCGATCGGGGCATCGGCCCAGATCACGAACTCGGTAAACCCGTGGTAGCTGGTGATGTCGATATTCGCCCAAATCAACGCGATGATCGCGCCTGTGATCAAAAGCAGCGAATAGCCGTTGATGAAGTCCCAAACCCGATACATTCCTGCCCCCACTGGTCGCTCCACGGGTGATTAACCAATGGGGGGGAAGGCGTCCATCCTCTTAAGCGACAAGGCTCCAACCGATCCCGGCAATCACGGCGCCGGTCAGGGCAAGGCCGATGTAGGCGATGAAGACGCGCGGTTTCACCAGTGCCCAGACAGCGACGGCAGCGGGGATGCAGCTAACGCCGCCTGCGACCATGAAGGCCATGCCTGCGCCGGGGCTCATGCCCTGCTCCATCAGACCTCCGACAAGCGGGACAGCGGCGTAGCCGTTGAGGTAGGCAGGCGCGCCCACCAAGGCCCCCAGAAGGATCGGCGTCAGGCCGTCGCCGCCGATGACCTGCGCGATAAGGTCTGCGGGCACGTAGGATATCAGGAGCGATTGCAACAGGTAGGCAAACAGCAACCATTTGCCCAAGAACAGAAGGTTATCCCAAGTCGTGCGCCCAAAGATGCTTCGCCTGTCGTCATCCTGCCAGAACTTCCAGTTCAGGGTCATTTTCTTGGCGCTACAGCAGCCCGCCGCGGCAGGTTGTTCGCGCAAAGGGTCGGCGAAGACGGCACTGTTGGCCAGCAGTTTCACAGTCAGCCCTCCCAAGACCCCAAGGCCCACGGCGGCGATGGTTTTGGCCACGGCGAAGTCAAAGCCGATGCCGCCCGCCGTGATCGAGAACATCGCAGGGTCCATCAGGGGCGAGGCGAGCCAGAACGCCATGACCGCTGAAAGTGGCGCGCCCGCAGCCAGAAGGGCGGCGACGAAGGGGATGACTTGGCAGGAGCAGAACGGCGAGAGCCCGCCAACGATTGCCCCCATCAGGATCATCCGGGTTTCGCGGCCCTGAAAGGCGCCGTCCAACAGGCGCTCGGACCCGGTGGCTTTCATATAGCCAATGGCCAGCACCGCGAAGAGGATGAAGGGCAGGGTGCCCCAGAAGTGTTCGAGCGTTTCCTCGATCGTCGGCACCACGGCGGGGCGGTCGAACAGCGCGAGAACCAGAAGGATGAGCACGCCGGTCAGCGCCACACGGTCCACCCGGCCCCAGAGAGTGGGCAACAGCCGGGGGGTAAGGGATTGATCAGCCATAATTATGTCCGTTCTCTGAAAGGTCCCAAGCCACGTCCGCGCAGCATTCCGCCACGAGAAATGCCGAGAGGGCGTTGATTGCTGCATGGTCGATGCTCGACAAGATGCGCCGACCGTCTTTGCGTTGGGCCACGAGCCCGGCAGAGACGAGCTGTTTCAGGTGGTGGGTCAGGACGGAGCCTGTGACCCCCACATCGTCGCCCAAATCGCCCATAGTCAGCCCTTCCGGGCCGGCGCGCACCAAACGGCGCACAATGGCGAGGCGTTGCTCGGACCCAAGGGCGGCAAAGGCCGTGGCGGCAAGGGTGATTTCGGGCAGGGGAGGTGCTGTTTGTTTCATGTTTCTATATTTATAGAAATAAGGAATTGTCGTCTACCCCCTTTCGGTCCTGCGTCTGTTGGCTAGATTGGCTTGATGAAGATTTTGGATGACATCGCCGGGTGCGAGATTTGCGCAGATCGATTCGCGCAGACACACTCGGCCCACAGGCCGCGCCCGGTGGTCTGGTTCCGTCCCTGCGCCCGCATTCTGATTGCGGGGCAAGCGCCGGGGGCGCGGGTCCATGGGTCGGGGCGGCCCTTCACTGATCCCTCGGGCGACCGCCTGCGTGATTGGATGGGGGTGGACGAGGCGACGTTCTACGACCGCGACCTTGTGGCGATCTTGCCGATGGCGTTCTGTTTTCCCGGCTATGACGCGAAGGGATCGGACCTGTCGCCGCCAAAAATCTGCGCCAAGACATGGCGCGCCCCGGTGCTGGAGGCTTTGGGGGATGTTCGCCTGACCCTGCTGGTGGGCGGCTACGCCCAGGCGTGGCATCTGCGCGATAAGGCAAGTGTAACTGCGCGGGTCGAGGCATGGCGCGACCATGGGCCCGACGTCTTTCCCTTGCCTCATCCGTCGTGGCGCAATACCGCGTGGCTTAAACGCAATCCGTGGTTCGAGGAGGAGCTTTTGCCCGTCCTACGCGCCCGAGTGGCTGAGGAATTAGCAAGATGACCCCATTGGACGAGGCCTTCACGGTCATGGAAGTCGCCCCCGATGACGCAAAGCTGCGCTTGGCGTGGTTCGACCGTCTGGCCGCGTCCGAGATGTTCTTGTTGCTGGAAGAAGAGGCCGCAGGAGACAGCATCAAACCCAAGGTCTTCGCCGTGGATGGCGCGGATCTGGTGGTCGCCTTTGACCGAGAGGAGCGGTTGGTCGCTTTCGCGGGCGAGGTGGCGCCGTTCGTGGGCATGTCGGGCCGGGTCATGGCGGGCATGTTGGCGGAGGCTGGCTTGGGTCTGGCGGTGAACTTGGGAACGGACTTTGAGACGGTGCTGGAGGGAGAGGCGATTGGCTGGCTGTCGGGCACTTTGGCGCAAGCGCCCGAGGCCGTAGAAGATCGCCCCGATGAGGTGTTGCCGCCCAAAGGCTTGCCGGAAACCTTGCTAACAGCGCTGGACGCTCGGTTGGCGACGACCCACGGGCGGGCATCCTTGGCCTATCTGGTGGCGACGAAATACGACGATGGACGCCGGGGGCATTTGCTGGCGTTCGTGGAGGCGATGGACGGCTATGAGGGCGCGTTGGCACAATTGGTCGGCGACGCGCTGAGTTTTTCGGGGCTGGAAGCGGGCAGCTTGGATGTCGGCTTCTTCAAGGCCACGGACCCGATGTGTGCGACCTTCGCCAAGGTAGGATTGCGGTTCGATTTGCCGCAACTGGCCGACCCGATCGTTGCCGCGGCACCCGGCAGCGACCCAGAGAAACCGCCGCGTTTGCGGTGAGGGTGGAAAGGGGGCCAGCCCCCTTGGCGACTTTTTCGGGGAAAAAGCGCGCCTACCCCCGGAGGTGTAAGGCCAAGGTGAAGGGGCGGTTGCGTGTTAGTAGCCGAGATCACGGTTGACGAGATGGAGGAAAGGCTCCCCTGCTTCGCCACGGCGGATGTTCTCGGAAATGATTTGTGAGGCCGTATCCGGGCGGGTCTCGGACGCGATGTGGGGCGTGACGGTGACCTTTGGGTGGGCCCAGTAGGGATCGGTCGCGGGCAGAGGCTCGGTTCGGAACACGTCGAGAGTGGCGTGGGCGATATGGCCGCTGTCGAGGGCGGAGAGGAGGGCTGCATCGTCGATCAAGGGTCCACGGCCGGGGTTGATGAGGATGGCCCCCTTGGGCAGCGCGGCGAGGGTTTCGGCGTTGAGGATATTCTCGGTCGCGGGGGTGTCGGGGAGCAGGAGGATGGCGATTTGCGCGTCTGAGAGGGCCGCGGTGAGGCCTTCTGCGCCATGATGCGTTTGCACATTCTCGATGGTTTTGGCGGAGCGGGACCAGCCGCTGACCGGGAAGCCCAGTTGGTGGAGGGCCTTGGCCACCGCTTGCCCCAAAGCGCCGAGACCAAGGACGGTAACGGGGCGGTTCCGCGCCAAAGGGGGGGCGCTGTCGTTGCGCCAGGTGCCGTCTTGCCCGTGGATATGGGTATCCATGTCGAGGTGGTGGCGCAGGGTGTGGCCGACGCACCATTCTACCATGCCATCGGTCAGGCCCGCGTCCACCATCCGGGCGAGCGGGGCCTTGAGGGTGGTGTTGCCGGTGACTTCTTCCACCCCGGCCCAGAGGTTCAGCACCGCCTTCAGGCGCGTGTAGGGGGTGAAATCCTGCACCGAGGAATTTGGCGCATAGACGATGTAATCCACTTCAGCCGGGGTGCTGGTATCGGTTGTCAGGCCCGTGTCGCTGATACCTGCCGCCGCGAGGGCATTGCGCAGGTGCGGCTCATAGGTGTCCCACCGCTCGGATTTGGCGGCGAAGAGGATCTTGGGGGCGGTCATGGGCAGTTCCTTTAACGGGCGCGGTGCACATGGGCTGATTGCACCAAACCGAAGGCGGCCATCAAGACCAACATCGCCGATCCGCCGTAACTGACCAGCGGAAGCGGCACGCCCACCACGGGAGCGAGGCCCATCACCATCGCCATATTCAACGCGAAGTAGAGAAAGAATGTGACCGCAACGCCCATCACCATCAGGGAGGCGTAGCGATCTCGGGCCATCATCGCCGTGGCGATGCAGAAGACGAGGATCAGCACGTAGAGCAGTAGAAGCGAAGCGCCGCCGATGAAGCCAAATTCCTCGGCCAAGGTTGGGAAGATGAAGTCGGTATGGCTCTCGGGCAGGAAATCCCCTTGGATCTGGGTGCCCTGCATATAGCCGCGCCCGGTCCACCCGCCTGAGCCCAGGGCGATCTGGCTTTGGGTGATGTGATAGCCATCCCCCAAGGGGTCGGAGGAGGGGTCAAGGAAGGTATCAATGCGTCCGTATTGGTAGTCAGCCAGCAATTGCCACCCCGTGCCCCGGCTGGCGAAGACCGCCGACACGGCGCCCACAGCGATGCCGATGACCGACACGAAGTAGAGCCAGTGCATCCCCGCCATGAACATGACCGATCCGCCGCCCATCAGAATCAGCAGCGATGTTCCAAGGTCCGGCTGGATGAACGTCAGCCCCACCGGCAGGCCGATAATCGCCAGTGGAATGGCCACGTAGAGCGGGTGAGATATCTTCCCCAGATCAAGCCAATCGTAATAGGCGGCCAGCATCATCACCACGGTGATCTTCGCCACCTCGGACGGTTGTAGGCGCATGAAGCCAAGGTCAATCCACCGCTGCGCACCGCCGCCGGACACGCCGAAGAACTCCACCCACAATAACAAGATCACGCCGACGATATAGGCCAGCACGGACATGTTGCGCCAAAACCAGATTGGCACCATGGCGATAATTAGCATTACGGTGAACCCTAGCGCGAAACGGATCATCTGCGCTTCGGCCCAGGGGGTGAACGAGCCTCCGGCGACGGAATAGAGCATCAGCCATCCCACCGCCGCGACCGAGGTAATTAGCAGCGCCAAGGCCCAGTTCAGGTGCAGGATCTTGCGCCATCCTGTGGGGGTGGATTTGACGTGGTATTCTAGGAAGCTCATGCGCGGCGAGGCTCCCTTCCCGATGGCACGGGAGGTGTCTCTAGGATCGGCAGGCTATCGTGCATCTGCTGGATGCTGCGGCGTTGGCTGACGGGGTAAAGCTCGGACGGGGGCACATCGCCCACTTGGGCGCGTAGCAGCACATCGCGGCCAATGGGGGCCGCCGCGGTGGACCCGCCGCCGCCATGCTCCACGATGACCGAGACCGCGTAGCGCGGATTATCGTAGGGGGCGAAGCCGACAAACAGCGCATGGTCGCGCCGTTCCCAAGGCAGATCGCGGTTGTTGATGACCCCGGCCGCGCGTTCGGCAGCGGTAATGTTGCGCACTTGGCTGGTGCCGGTCTTGCCCGCGATTGCATATTCATCTCCCATCACACGGCTCCGATATGCCGTCCCACGAGAGCTATTGCTGACCCGCCACATGCCGCGATGGACCAGCGCTAGATGTTCCGGATCAATCCCCAAGTCAGGCGCGGCCTCCCCACGGCGCGGCAACCCGTTGAGGGATCGTACCAACGAGGGTTCTAACGCGCGGCCCGAGGCGATGCGGGCCGTCATTACTGCTAGGTGCAGGGGGGACGACAAAACAAACCCCTGCCCGATGGAGGCGTTCAGCGTGTCGCCCACCACCCAATCTTGGTCGTAGCGCTGGCGCTTCCATGCCATCGTTGGCGCAAGTCCCTGCGCGATGGAGGACAGGGGCAAATCGTGGCGCACGCCGCATCCCAGCCGAACCGCCATGGCCGAGATATTCTCGATCCCCACGCGCTGAGCGAGCTCGTAGTAATATACGTCGCACGATTGCTCCAGGCTGCGGGCAAGGTCCACGCGGCCATGGCCGCCTCGGCTCCAACAGTGGAAGCGGCGGTTACCGACTTCCATATATCCGGGGCAATTCACCGTTTCGTCTGGCGAGATAAAGCCGCCCTCAAGCGCCGCCAATGCCACGATCATTTTGTAGGTCGATCCCGGCGGGTAGAGGCCTTGGGTCGATTTGTTCGACAGCGGGCGATAGGGGTCGTTCAGCAAGCCGTTGTAGATCGTGGCCGACAAAGGGCGCGTGAAGATCGACGGATCGTAGGAGGGGGCCGATGCTAACGCCATGATGTCGCCGTTCTGACAGTCCATCACCACAACGCCCGCGCTTTCACCTGTCAGGCGGGCTTCGACGTAGTTTTGCAGGCCTGCGTCCACGGTCAGTTGCACATCGCCGCCCGCAACGGCGGGGTCGCGGTCCAACTCTCGCATCACGCGGCCATTGGCGTTGACCTCCACCCGTTTGGTGCCGGCGTTGCCGCGCAGGGTTTCTTCCAGGCCTTCTTCCACGTTCAACAGGCCGACCTGAAAGTCGGGGATGCTGAGAACCGGGTCATTGTCGCCTGTGTCATTGCGATAGCCGTCGGGCACATTGCGCACATAGCCCACGACATGGGCGAAATCCGCGCCCATCGGGTAGGCGCGCGACAGGCCGACTTCGGGGTTCACGCCGGGCAGGGCGGGGGCGTTCACGGCGACCGAGGACATTTCCTCCCAACTCAGGCGGTCGGCGATGGTAACGGGCACCCAGGGGCGCACGGCGAAGATTTCCTCGCGTTTGCGGGCAAGCCCCTCCACGTCCAGCGTCACGATCTGGCTGAGGCGGTCCAGCACCGCGTCCACGTCATCGGCATCTTCGCGCACGAAGGTGATGCGGTAGACAGGTTCATTACCCGCCAGCAGCACGCCCGAGCGGTCAAAGATCAGCCCGCGTTCCGGGGGCAAGACGCGGATGGAGATGCGGTTATCTTCGGCCAGAAGGCGGAAATCGTCGGCGCGCTCCACCTGCAAGTACCGCATCCGCCCGGCCAGCACCGCCGAGGTGCCCAGAAACAGCCCGCCCACAATCAGCCCACGCCGCCCGATCTGGCGGGTGCTGTCTTCAAGCTCTTTGACGGTGCGTTTCATGGGGCAGTGCAGACCTGGGGTTAGTGCGACTCAGAGAGCTTCAAGCTCCGTCGGGCCGAGTTTACGGACACGGAGCACGAATTTCGAGATGGCAACCACGATTGGGTAGACCGCAACCGTCACAATCCCATGAGCCAAGGTAAGCCCGAGAGAGTCCAAATTCACCAGCAACATCCACAAGACAAGGCGGTTGAGCAAAACCATGCCCAACACCAGCGCTGCCACCGTGCCCCATTCCACCAAAAACGGCAGTTCCGTCATCGTGAGCCGACGACGGCGCAGGCTTTCGGCGGCGATCAGCAACAGCGCCGTCCAAAGGCCGGGCGGGCGCATGAACAGGAAATCTGCCAGCAAAAACACGACAAGCAGCAGCCCAATAGGCACCAACAAGGGTTGGCGCACCATCCACGCAAAGGCCAGCAAAACAAGTAGATCTGGGTCAGGAATGCCCGATGCAGCCAAGTTCAACGGCAATAGCTTCAGCGTGATGATGCTAAGGCTTAGGCCGAGAAACATGGCGCGGTAGGTCCAGATATGACGGGCGGAAAACGCACTCATGGGGTGGCTTCGGGCGCTTCGGCGCGGGCCGCATCCAAGGGTACCAAGCTGCCGTCATCGTCCAGCGCCATACCTTCAGGCGGCCACGGTGGGCCGATCAGGTCGGCGGGCGTGTCTAGCGTTGTACCGGGGTGGCTGCGCATCACCCGCATGAAATTGAGTCGTTGCAAATCGGCGGATAACCGCGCCCGCATCCGCCCGTCCGAGGTGAACACGGCCTGTCCCACCAGCAACCCCGGCGGAAACAACCCGCCATCGCCCGAGGTCACAATCCGATCGCCCGCCGCCACGTCCTGCGGGTCGTCGATGAAATCGAGCACCGGCGTGCCGGAATTATCCCCCATCAACAACGCTTGTTGGCCCGATGGCATGATCGTCACCGGAATACGGCTTGCCGCATCGGTCAGCAGCAACACCCGGCTGGTGCTTTCGCCAACGCCCGATATCCGGCCCACAACGCCCAAGCCATCCATCGTGGCCCACCCGTCCAGAATGCCGTCGCGTGCGCCCACATTCAGCAGCACCGAGCGCCGGAAAGGAGAGCCGCTATCGGCCAGCACGATCCCCGTCACATAGGTCAGCGCCGGGTCCAGTTGCACACGGTTCAGGTCCAGCAGCCGGGCGTTCTCCTGCTCCAGCTGCAAGGCGGCCTCGCGCCAGGAGCGCATTTGCTGCAACTCTCGGCGCAGTTCTTGGTTCTGTTCAAACAGGCGGGCGTAGCTTTGGAAGTCTTCGGCCATCCGCGCGATGCCTGTGACCGGGGCCATCATCCATTCCATGTTGGGCACATAGCGGTCGATGATCGCGGCGCGCATCCGTTCCACACGCGGGTTGTCGATGCGCCAAATCAGGACAAAGACGAACAGCAATATCACCAGCACCGCCAACAGCAAACGCCGGACGGGTCGGGAATAAGAATCGTCGTAACTGTCCCGGGCCATCTATCGCCTTTCGGGGAAACTTTTTTGCGGCGGGGCTTTAGCTATCGTAATCAATCGCATGACGCAGGAGGTTTTCGTACTCCAACGCCTTACCCGTGCCGAGCGCCACGCAGTTGAGGCTCTCGTCCGCCACGCTGATTGCCAAACCTGTCTGCTCTCGCAGGGCCAAGTCCAACTCTCCCAACAACGCGCCGCCGCCTGTCAGCATGACGCCTCGGTCCACGATGTCTGCGGCCAGATCGGGTGGTGTGGCTTCCAACGCGCCCATGACCGCTTCGCAAATCTGCTGCACTGGTTCGGCCAGGGCTTCGGCCACTTGGGCTTGGCTGATCTCGGTCTCTTTCGGGACGCCGTTCAACAGGTCGCGCCCGCGAATGCGCATCGACGCGCCACGCCCATCGTCAGGCATCCGCGCGGTCCCGATAGAGGTTTTGATCCGCTCTGCCGTGGCTTCGCCGATCAGAAGGTTATGCTGGCGGCGCAGGTAGCTGATAATCGCGTCATCCATCCGGTCACCACCCACACGCACGGACCGCGCGTAGACGATGTCGGCCAGCGACAGAACCGCGACCTCAGTCGTACCGCCGCCGATGTCCACAACCATGGAGCCGGTCGGATCGGTGATCGGCATACCTGCGCCGATGGCGGCTGCAATAGGCTCCGCGATCAGGCCCGCTTTACGCGCTCCCGCCCCCAGAACCGACTGACGAATCGCGCGTTTTTCCACGGGCGTGGCGCCGTGGGGAACACAAACGATGATCTTTGGTTTGGTGAACGTCGTGCGCTTATGAACCTTCGAGATGAAGTGCTTAATCATCTCTTCAGCCACGTCAAAGTCCGCGATCACGCCATCGCGCATAGGGCGAATGGCCTGAATGGAACCGGGCGTCCGCCCCAGCATCAGCTTGGCATCCTCGCCAAAGGCCAGCGCCTTCTTGACGCCGTCCTTGACCTGATAGGCCACCACCGAGGGCTCGTTCAAAATAACACCGCGACCGCGCACATAGACCAGCGTATTCGCGGTCCCGAGATCAATCGCCATGTCAGAAGAAAACAGGTTGCTGAAAAATCCAACCATGGGGCGCGGTCCAATCGTCAATTCAAAAAGGGGCCTCCCCTTATCGAGGATGCCCACCATAGACTCGGCATATAGCCTTTGCCCCCCTTATGCCGCAAGGGGGCTAGGCGCAGCATTGCCGATGCGCGGTGCGCAGGCTAACGTTGGCCTATGGTTAACACCGCCGCGTCGATCACCATAAATGAACGCACTGCCGAGATCTTCGGGCCCTTGTTCGAGGGTCGTGATTGTAGCAAATGCAGCGCCTGTTGTACTCATATGAATGTCGTCTCAGACGACTATAGCAAGCCCGCGGGGCAGCCATGCGCGCATCTGTGTGCTGCTGGGTGTGGAATTTACCAAACGCGCTTTCCGGTGTGCCACAAATGGTATTGCCTGTGGCGACATATCGAGGCGTTGCCCGATGAGGCCCGACCAGACCGCCTCGGCGCGATCTTGACGTTCTCGGAGCCGCCCGAGCCATCGCACTTATTCCGCCGTGCGTTCGTCAACGCGATTCTGTTCGACAAGGCCTGTGCCAGCGCCGGCCCGCTATTTGACGAGGTTTTGGCGATGTTTGCAGAAGGCGATTTGCCTGCCTGGGTCAGCGATGGCCCAACGTCGGTCCTGTCCTACCCGCACCCCGACGTGGCGGCCTGTGCGATGGGCCAGCCCAACGCCGATGTCGCCGTCAGGGTCGAGGCCGCGCGCTGGACCACGGGTTTGCGGACTTAGCGCTGGCAGGTGAAATCACCGCGATAGACCTGCACGGCGATGTTGCATTGGCGTAGAGCATCACAACAATTCTTGGTCGTTTCAGTCACAAGTGCTGTACCGAACACGCCTGATTGTACCCGCGTATTGCGGCTATCGTGTTACTCGATAGTAACTGCGCTTGATTGGATCTCTGCGCGGCTGGCGCAGGATTGCAGTTCCCGCATTATCGGATTGAGGTGCAGAAACACGCCGTCGCGCAACTGTCCGACTTCGCCAATGTTCACCCGCTCGCCTGTGGGTGACAGTTCGTAGATGCGGTTCTCTAATGGGCACGATTGCTGCGCTTGGACGGAGGTGCTTGCGAAAAGCGCGGCAACGGTGCCGAGGCGCACAGCGGTGGGCGATGGAGGCATTGGAAAATCCTTATATCTCTCAATGTGTCCATCTTACGGACGCGCCTTTTGCCTATCCAAAGAAAAGGGCGCCCGCTGCTGGGCGCCCGTTGTATTCACATTCTGAACGCGCTTAGTCGACGTCTTTATAGGACACTTCAGCCACGTCGCCGCCAGTCTTGTCCCGACGCACGATCAGACGGTTGAGCGCGTTGACGTAGGCCTTCACGCTGGCAACGACCGTATCGGTATCCGCCGATTGGCCCGTCGCAATGCGCCCGTCTTCTTCCACCCGCACGGTCACGGTGGCTTGCGCGTCCATGCCTTCAGTCACGGCGCTCACTTGGTACAGTTGCAACGCGGCCTCGTTTGGATACACCGCCTTTACCGCGTTGAAGGCCGCGTCCACGGGGCCATCGCCTTGGGCCGTGGCCTGCTTGTCTTCATCGCCCACGCGAAGGGATAATTCCGCCGTCTGAGGCGCCTCGGTGCCGCAGACAACGCGCAGGAAGTTAACCTCTAGATGTCCGTCGCCGTCGCTGCCCGCGTCGGTGACCAGCGCGATCAAATCATCATCGAAGACCTCTTTCTTGCGGTCAGCCAGCGCTTTGAACCGCACGAACAGGTCGTTCAGCTGGTTGTCGGCCAGATCAAAGCCCAAGTCCTTCAACTTGGACCGCAACGCCGCCCGACCCGAGTGTTTGCCCATGACGATGTTCGTCTCGACCAGACCCACATCTTCGGGACGCATGATCTCGAACGTATCGGCGCTTTTCAGCATCCCGTCTTGGTGGATGCCGCTTTCGTGGGCGAAGGCGTTCTTGCCGACGATGGCCTTGTTTGGCTGTACGTTGAAGCCCGAAACCGTCGCCACGCGGCGGCTGAGGTGCATGATCTTGGTCGAGTCGATCTTGGTGGTGTAGGGAAGGATGTCGTGGCGGGTTTTCATCGCCATCACGACCTCTTCCAAGGCGGTATTCCCTGCGCGTTCGCCCAAGCCATTGATCGTACACTCAATCTGGCGCGCGCCGCCTGCAACGGCGGCAAGGCTGTTGGCGGTCGCCATGCCCAGATCGTTGTGGCAGTGGGTGGCAAAGATGACTTCATCGGCGCCGGGCACTTCGGCAATCAGGCGGCGGATCAGATCGGCGCTTTCCTCGGGCGCGGTGTAGCCCACGGTATCGGGGATGTTGATCGTGGTAGCCCCTGCACGGATCGCGATTTCCACAGTGCGGGCCAGAAAATCCCACTCGGTCCGTGTGGCATCCATCGGAGACCACTGCACGTTTTCGCACAGATTGCGCGCGTGGGTGACGGTTTCGTGGATCTTGTCGGCCATCTCGTCCATCGTCAGGTTCGGGATCGCCCGGTGCTGAGGCGAGGTGCCGATAAACGTATGGATACGTGGCGAATTGGCGTGTTTCACCGCTTCCCAGCAGCGGTCAATGTCCTTGAAGTTCGCCCGTGCCAAGCCGCAAATCGTTGAATTGACCGAGTTCTTCGCAATCTCGGACACGGCGTTGAAGTCGCCTTCGCTGGCAATCGGGAACCCGGCCTCGATAATATCGACGCCCATGTCGTCGAGCAGGCCGGCAATCTCCAGCTTCTCATCATGGCTCATGGTGGCACCGGGCGATTGCTCGCCGTCGCGCAGGGTGGTGTCAAAAATCAGGACGCGGTTTTCGTTGGTCATATTATCGGTTTCCTTAGCATGTGTGGTGGTGTCTCCGGCGCGGTTTCCCCTCTGAGCGGTCGCGCCAAAAGGCACGCTCAGAGGCGGCTAAGGAGGAGGAGACCAAGCAGCGCAGACGGCAGCGAGGCCGTCGGAATAATGATATGTGGGCGCGTGGTCATTGGCGCAGACAATACTGATCCCGCGCCGCTTGAAAACCCTAAAATTGACCGCGCGACGTTTGACCCGGTGCGACCGCCCGCTAGCTTCAGCAATATGATGAAAGCTCTGGTTATAGGAGCCTCCGGCGGGATCGGGCGGGCCATGGTAGATGAAATGCGCGCGCGCGGCGGCGATGTGACGTCTCTGTCACGGCGCGGTGAAGGCCTGGATGTGAGCGATGCGCATAGCGTGGACCATGTGCTCGGTGGGCTAGATGGGCCGTTTCAAACGGTCTTTGTGGCCACCGGTATTCTGGCGCCGGAGGGGGCCACGCCCGAAAAGCAACTAAGCGCCATCAATGCAGACACCATGGCCCGTGTCTTTGCGGTGAACACGATCGGCACCGCCAATATCCTGCGGCACTTGCCCCGTCTTTTGCCGCGAAAAGGGCGCTCGGTCACGGCGATCCTGACGGCGCGGGTCGGTTCGATTTCCGATAACAAGATTGGTGGGTGGCATAGCTACCGCGCCTCCAAGGCGGCGGCCAATATGCTGATCCGCGGCGCGGCGATCGAACTGGCGCGCACCCACAAGGACGCCATCGTCACCGCCATGCACCCCGGCACGGTCGCCACGCCCTTTACGGCGCATTATGCGGCGACCCACAAGACCACCCCCGCCGACGCGACGGCTGCCATGCTCTGCGATGTGATGGAGGGGGCGACGCGAACGGGCGTGTTTGTGGATTACTCGGGCACTGAGATCCCTTGGTAAAAGGGCGGCACGTCCAGCGTTTCTGAGACCGTGTTCCATGTGCTAGGCTGCGTTTGAGTTAGCGGAGGGCTTAGGCAAATGGCCGAGAACAAGACAAAAGCTACGGGCGCTGATGTAGGTACTTTTATCGACGCTGTCGAACATCCCACTCGCCGCGCCGATGCCCAAGCTCTCGACGCGTTGTTTCGCCGAGTGACAGGGTTTGAGCCGCGCATGTGGGGACCTACGATCATTGGCTATGGCCGCTACGATTACACCTATAAGTCTGGTCGGTCCGGTTCCTCTCTGGCGACGGGGTTCAGCCCGCGCAAGGCCAACCTGTCGATCTATATCATGCCCGGTTACGCGGATTTCGGGGACCTGCTAGCGCGGTTGGGCAAGCATAAGAAGGGCGCATCGTGCCTGTATGTGAACAAGCTGGCGGATATTGATCTGAGCGTGCTGGAAGAGATTATCAGGGCGGGGTTACAGGACTTGGACGGTATTTGGCCCGTGAAACCTGCGTGATTGGCGCAAGGGACGACACGGCGCGAGGCTCAAGGCTGGAGGCGGCTACAGGCCAAGCACGGCGACAGGGGTGTCGGGCACAGGCGGCCCGACAACAGGCGAGGGGTGCGCAAGGATGCGCCCCGGCAACACGATCCGAAACCGCGCCCCGGACATATCTTCGTCCATATCGGGTTTCAAAACCTCAAACGCACCGCCCCGGCTGGTGACGAGCTTGGCAATCGCGCGTAGCCCAAAGCCGTGGGCACCGCTTCGCTCTTCTCCTTTCTGGGTGAGATATTGCAACGTCGTCCCTTCGGGCAGACCCGGCCCATCGTCGGCAATGTCGATGTGAACGATCCCCCGTGGGGCATCATCCGACAGCGCCACGGTGATGTGATGGTCGCAGTAGCGTGCCGCATTGGACATCAGGTTGCGCAGCGCCATTTGGACCAACACTTCGTCACATTCCACATGGGCCTTCGGCGCTTCGATGGCCAAGACCTTCTCGGGGTCCACCATTGCGGCAATATCGGCGCAGAGGCGGCCCAGATCGACGGCTTTATGGGGGGGCGTTTCCCGCTCCAATGTTCGGGCGCGTTCCAATGTCGCGGTGATCTGCGTCAGCGCTTCGTCCACCGTGTTGGAGGCTAGGCGCAGAAGTTCGGATTTGCCGTCGCCGAAGTCGTTAAAATCCTCCAACACCAATTCTATCAAGCTCGAAACGGTGGCCAGAGGGCTGCGGGCGTCATGGGCGGCCATCGTGGTGAACAGGCGCATTTCATCGAAGCGTTCGGCCATATCTGCCAGAGCCTCAGCCGCGGCGAATTCCCTTTCCTTGGCGTCCGTGATCGGGGCGGTCACCCCCAAAACGACCTTCCCGTCAAAGCCATGGGGCTTGGACAGCGTCGTTTGCCACCAAGTCTCTTTCCCGTCCAACATCGCGCATCCTTCGTAGGAAATCGGCGCTTGCCCGGTCAGACATTGACGAATGTTTGTCTCCAGCCTTTCGGCCATCCGAGGAGGAAACCTTTCCAACGGAGAGTTGCCGATAAACTCGGCAAAGGGCATGTCGGTGACACGGGTAAGTGCGGCATTAGCATGGACAAATTCCAAACGGTCGCCCGGGCGCAGCGCAATGACGCACATCGGCACATCAATGCCGTCTACCCACGCGATAAGCCGCTCCATCGCATCGACGGTGTCAAAAGTCTCTTGCCTAGCCATCTGGGCCCCTTTGCAGTTTGGTCCCACGCTAGGATTTGCCAGAAGTGTATTAACAAATGGTTGCGAAATGAGAGGCCGTGCCGACGTGGCCGAGGATCACTCCCACCAGCGATCAACCGAGGCGATATCGGCGTCGGACCAGCCGAAGTGATGGGCAAATTCGTGCACCAGCACATGGGTCACAAGTTCGGCCAAGGTAACGTTCCCCCGGTCCACCCATTCATCCAGAATGGCCCGGCGAAACAGCCAGATCGTATCAGGCCGCTCGGGCATATCCAGCACCGATTTCTGGGTCATCGGGATGCCATCATATAGCCCGGTCAGCTCATATGGGTCTTCCATGCCCAGATCGGTCAGCATCTGCACATCGGCCACGTCTTCGACCATAATCACCACATCTCGGGCAGGTCCGGCCCAGGGCGGTTCCAAGGCGTCGCGGGCGGCATGGGCCAACGCTTCAATCGTCGCGAGGTCGGGGGCGGTAAGATCGGCACTCATCCCCCCGATATGGACAAATCTGGATACACATGAAAGAGGAAGGCCCGCATTCCTTGCCCGCATTTGCCTGAAAGGCTGGTCCTATGTCCGTCGTCACTCGGTTCGCCCCGTCCCCCACCGGTTTCCTGCATGTGGGAAACCTGCGCACAGCGTTGTTCAATTTCCTGATCGCGCGCAAAGCTGGTGGAGAGTTCATTCTGCGCCTCGATGATACAGACCCGGAACGCTCCACCCAGGAATTTGCCGACGGTATCCAAGAGGATCTGGAATGGCTGGGTCTGACGTGGGACCGGATCGAGAAGCAGTCGGACCGCTTTGATCGCTACGCCGCGGCGGCTGATGAACTGCGCGAAAAGGGGCGGTTTTATGAGGCATGGGAAACGCCGACAGAACTGGACCTGAAGCGTAAGAAGCAACTGAATATGCATCTGCCCCCGGTCTATGACCGTGCCGCTTTGGCCCTGTCCGATGACGAGAAAGCGGCCCTGCGGGCCGAGCGTGGCCAAGGCGTCTGGCGCTTCAAGCTGGATCAAGAGCGGATCGAATGGAACGACGGCATTCTGGGCGACCTGTCGATTGACGCGGCCTCCGTGTCTGATCCGGTGCTGATCCGGGCCGATGGGCAGGTGCTTTATACCATCGCCTCGGTGGTGGATGACACGGATATGGGCGTGACCCACGTGGTGCGCGGCTCGGACCACGTGACCAACACGGCGACGCAAATCCAGATCATGGAGGCGCTTGGCAAGACCGCGCCCGCTTTCGCCCACCATTCGCTGCTGACCGGCCCACAGGGAGAGGCGCTGTCGAAACGCCTTGGCACCTTGGCGCTGCGTGATCTGCGCGAAGCGGGGATGGAGCCCATGGCGCTGTTATCGCATATGGCGCGGATCGGCTCTTCCCAGCCGATTGAGCTGGCGGGCTCAGTGGATGAATTGGCGGAAGGGTTCGATTTGAACCACTTCGGCTCTGCCCCCACCAAGTTCGATGTGGAAGACCTTTGGCCGCTGACCGCAAGCGTGCTGCACGACACCCCGTTTGAGGACGTGGCCGATGAAGTCGCGGCCCTTGGGGTGCCCGCAGATATCGCGCCGGCCTTCTGGGACGTGGCCCGTGCCAATATCGGCAAACGCTCCGAGACCGCCGACTGGTGGGCGCTGTTCCGCGACGGGGCAACGCCGCTTGTTGATGACGAAGACCAAGCCTTCATCGAGGAAGCCTTCGCGATGCTGCCAGAGCTGCCCTACGACGAGACCACCTGGGGCAACTGGACCTCTGCCGTGAAAGAGGCCACGGGCCGCAAAGGTAAGGGCCTGTTCATGCCCCTGCGCAAAGCGGTGACAGGGCGCGAGAAGGGGCCAGAGATGGCGGGCGTCATGCGGTTGATGCAGGTGAAGCCATCCCTTTGATCCGATGTTCTGATCCGTCGTTGTGACCGTCAGAACTTAGGTGTTTCGCCGCGTGCTCGGCCTTCGGCCTGTGCGCGCGAGCGACCGGGCGCCCTCGGCCAAGGCCGAGGGCGCGGTGGCGCAATGACGAAAGCGTGAATTGCGGGAAAGCCGGGGGGCTCTTTCTCTGCGCAAATGTCCTATGATCGAAGTCATTAAACACCTTCGGAGACTTTTTTCATGACACGTATTTTTCTTCTGATCGCCGCTGCCGCATTGGTTTCGCCCACACTCGCCTCCGCTCAGGAGGCTATCGAGGCCGGTCCAATCTGGAACCAAGGCCATGCTGACCAGGTTTGTCCTGCCGTCGCCGCCTCTCACGGGGGGACCTGGACGGGCCATTGGTGGACAACAGTGGCAGGGCAGATGTCGGTTTGTCAGGTTAGTTTGGCCGCGCCCACCCGTGCGGTCGAAGCAGGGCCAATCTGGAACCAAGGCCACGCCGACCAAGTCTGCCCCGCGGTCGCGGCCTCCCATGGGGGCACATGGACAGGCCAATGGTGGACCACCGTCGCCTCGGAGATGTCGGTCTGTGAAATCCGCTAAAGTGGGGCTCCCGCAGATTTGAGTGGCACAGGCGCGGCCCTCGTGGCACGACAGTTCTATGGCCAAATCGCAAGCGGTCTTCCTGGAAGGCAACCTCTTTAAGCACATCTCCATCATGTCCCTGACATCGTCAGTGGGCTTGATGGCCGTGTTCCTTGTCGATTTCGTCGACATGATCTTCATCTCGATGTTGGGGAAAGAGGAGCTGGCCGCCGCCATCGGCTATGCGGGGGCGATCTTGTTTTTCACCTCGTCATTCGGAATTGGCATGGCGATTGCCGCTGGCGCTTTGGTGGCACGGGCCTTGGGGGCAGGTGATGGGGCGCTGGCGCGGCGACGGGCCGGGACGACCTTGTTGATCGGGTTCCTCTTCGGCAGTGCCTTTGCGGCGACTGTCTGGCTGAACCTGTCGCTTCTGGTGACCCTTCTAGGGGCCAGTGACGAAACCCACGATCTCGCGGTCAGCTACCTGCAAATCATTCTGCCGTCTTTGCCGTTGCTCCTTGTTGGCATGGTAGGCGGAGCAATCCTGCGGGCGCATGGGGACGCGCGCCGCGCCATGATGGCGACAATCATCGGCGGCGTGGTAAATGCCGTGCTCGACCCGATCCTGATCTTCGGCCTCGATCTGGAACTGACCGGCGCAGCCATCGCCTCGGTCTGTGCACGGGTGTCTATCGCGGCTGTTTCGCTGATCCCAATCTTTCGCCACCACGGTGGCTTGGCGCGGCCCACACTGCCGGACCTGCGGCTGGATTTCGCGCCCATCGTGGCGCTGGCCGCTCCGGCGGTCCTGACGCAATTGGCAACGCCTGTGGGGCAAGCCTTTGTGACCCGCTCCATGGCCGCTTACGGGGAAGAGGCCGTGGCGGGCATGGCCATCATTGGCCGCCTGACGCCCGTGGCCTTCGGCGTGCTCTTTGCGCTGTCGGGGGCTGTGGGGCCGATTATTGGCCAGAACTTCGGGGCTGGAAAACAAGACCGCGTGACCCGAGCCTACCGCGATGCCATGCTGTTCACCGCCCTTGTGGTGGTCTTCATCAGCGCGGTCCTTTTCGGGCTTCGGGAACCCATCGCAACGCTTTTTACAGCCACCGGAGAGGCGCGTGACCTGTTGTTCCTGTTCTGCGGGCCCTTGGCGCTGCTGTTTTTCTTCAACGGTATGATCTTCGTGTCGAACGCCAGCCTCAACAACATCGGCTATCCCTATACCTCCACCTGGGTGAACTGGGGCCGCCATACGGTGGGCGTTATTCTTCCGGTGCTGGTGTTCTCGGCCTGGTTCGGGGCCGAGGGCGTGTTGATCGGCCAGTCTTTAGGGGGCGTGGTCTTCGGCATCTTGTCCTTTGTGCTGGTGCGTCGGATCACTAAAACCGCGAAGACGGCTCCGCCGGATGAGCCGTTCGCCCGCCAAGCCCGTTTGCTGGCGCTGTTCCACCGCCACCGCTAACGCCTCTAAAATTTTGGGAACCATTGTCGTCTTCACAGGTTGTTCATTCAACGCAACAACAAGGAGACACCCAATGGAATATGGCATCCTAGGTCTTATCGTACTGATCGCCAACATCTACGCGATCTTCAAAATCTGGACCTCCGCGGCCTCCGCTTTGGCCAAAATCATCTGGACAATCGTTATTCTGATCCTGCCGGTACTGGGCTTCATCGCTTGGTTGGTTGCAGGTCCCAAAGGCGGCAGCTCGGTTAACGTATAACGGGTCGACGTAGCGCTGTCGCGGAACCCTCCCTTCCGCCTCCGCACTGCTCCCACTCAAGTCAAAGGCCACCCCTTGGGGTGGCCTTTTGGCGTTCGTGAAAGCGGTGTCGGCCTAAGCGTAGACCGTGCCCCACCGCTCAATCAGCGCTTGCTGCATCCGTTTGGCCGCGCCGTTGTAGGTGCGTGACCCGGCAGGGCGTTCGCGTTGATCTTCGGGGATCGCATCGCGGCGGTCGAGGTCGGCGCTGAAAATGGTGAACGCCAGATCTCTGCCGGACGGTGCGCGGGCAAACCCTGTCAGGGTCGAGACAAAGCTAAGCGTGCCGGTCTTGCCAACCACATCGATCGGATGCCCTTGGATCACGTTGCCGTCGCGGTCGCGCATGGGGATGTCTTTCATCAACCCTCTCAACGGACCGTCTGGCCCGGCCGAGATCAACGCGTGGGTCATATCTTGCGGGCGTATCCGGCTATCGACGCCAAGCCCCGAATGGTCGACGAACCGCGCATTCCTCGCGCCTAGGGCTTCTTCCATCCACGCGGTCATGGCGGCCCCTGATTCGGGAAGGCTCGCCACCCTTTGGCCCGCCGCTTGGGTCGCCATCAGCCCCACAACTTCCGCCGTCAGGTTGGTAGACCACCGCATCATCCCGCGCAGGATCTCATCGAGCGGGTCTGACACATGTTCGACCAAAACCAGCGCCGCTTCCGGGGCGTCCAAGACGTATTCCGGCGCGCCAAGGCGAACCCCGTGACTGTCCATCAGGGTTTGGAACACCTCGGCCATATAGGCGGCGGGGCGGCGCACGGGCAGCCACCTTGATCCGGCGTTGCCAAGGGCGCCTCGGGCGACGGTCCAGGCGTCGTGGCTGGCAGCGTCCGAGTAGGTGTAGACCGGCGAGGTGCGCTCCTCCACCCGCATGCGGGCGACCTGCACGGCGGGGCGCAGGGAGGCGGACCTTGCGTCCATCGAAATGGTGTAATCCTCGCCCACCCGTTCCCATTCAAAATGGACCCGGTTGAAGTTGAGGTTCAGGGCAGAGATTGCCGGGTTATACCCCACATGAGGTAGCTGGCCGGGATCAATCTGCCAAATCTCGGGGAGGGCGCCGGTTGCAACGCGGAACCTTCCGGTGACCTCTCGGACGCCCAGATTGACCAGATTTTCGGCCATCGTGGCCAGCGCGTCGGTGTCAAACAGCGGGTCGCCGGAGCCGACTAACCACAGGTCTCCGTCCAGCCGCCCATCGGCCACAACACCGTCCGAGACAAGCCGGGTGCGGAAGCGGTAATTGGGGCCCAAGCGGTCCAGCGCATAGGCGCTGCTGATCGTCTTGGCGACCGAGGCGGGCGGCAGCGGAAAGAGCGGGTTCATCACCTCCAACATCTCTCCAGTGGCGGCGTCTGCCACGGCAAAACCGATGCGCCCCCCAAGGTTGGCTTCCGCCACGATATCGGCGGCCTCGGGGATGGTACGGAGCAGAAAATCACTGGGGCGCGCAAGCGGGCGCAGCGACCGTTCCGGTGCGGCAGCCCAAGCGGCGGGTGCGGTGCTTGCAAGAAGCCCGCTCAGAAATATCCGTCTGGAAATCATTGGTTCAAATCACTTGGCAGCGTGCGACAGGTTACCTTGCCAAAGGGGCAGCGCTCAACCCCCCGTAATGACACGATCTTGTGCAATATGTTGCGGGGTTTCCTTGCTTGACGAAGCGGGGTAGGGCGATGGCTAATGGATAATAACACGCTTCGTGCATTGCCCCTCATGTTGTTTGCTATGGCGCTGATCCCTGCGGGGGATACGGCGGGCAAACTTCTGTCTGCGGGTGTGGGCACAGACGGCGTCCCGGTCGCGCCTGTCTTCATCGCTTGGAGCCGCTTTGCCATCGGGGCGCTGATGATTGCGCCCTTCGTCGCCCATATTGTCGAGCCTTGCCTTTTTGCCGATTGGCGCGTGTGGCTGCGGGGTTTTCTGGTGGCGGGGGGCATCACCTCGATCCTTACGGCCCTTTCGACAGAGCCGATTGCGAACGTATTCGGTGCCTTCTTTGTCGGGCCCATCGTGTCATGGCTCCTGTCTGTCTGGCTGCTGCGCGAACCGTTCTCGGCCCTGCGCTTTGGCCTGATCTGCCTCGGGTTTGTTGGGGTGATACTGGTGGTCAAACCGGGCTTTGGCATGACGCCGGGCATGGGATTTGCGGTGCTGGCGGGGCTATTTTATGGCTGCTACCTGGTGATGAGCCGCTGGATGGCCAACATCGCGCGGCCTCGGGCCTTGCTGTTTTCGCAACTGCTGATCGGGGCGCTGATCCTGTCGGTGCCGGGGATTTGGGCCACGCCTTCCATCACTGCGCCTGTCGTTGGCTTAACCCTGATTTCTGCGGCCTGTTCCACCTTGGGGAACCTGCTTCTGATCATCGCTTACCGCCGGGCCGAGGCCAGCCGCATGGCGCCTTTCGTCTATTCGCAGTTGATCTGGGCAACGTTGCTTGGCGCTTTGGTCTTTGACACCTTGCCCGACGGCTTGGCCCTTGCCGGGATCGTGTTGGTACTGGCGTCAGGCTTTGCGTCCCTTGCTGTGCGCGAACGCCGCGCCCCTTGACCTAACGCTTACTTCCACCCGCCTTTCGCGCGAATGGCCGAGCTTGAAACGTCCAACATCGGCACGTTCAGAAAACACCACGCCGGCGCATCGGATTGCCCCAGCAGACGCGCCGCGCTGGCGGGAAGCTTCGCGCTTCGGAACCTTTGGGCCGCTACGGAAGTCCTTGCGGATATCCTGTCACCGGGGCGCGCCAAGACGCCCACAGGCACGCTCTCCATGATCCATTCCCACTGCTGCCAGCGATGGAATTGCGCCAGATTATCGGCGCCCATTAACCAAACAAACCGGACGCCGGGGTAAAGGCGGCACAGCTCTTTCAGGGTCTCTGCCGTGTATCTTGTGCCAAGTTTCGCTTCGATATCAGTCACTTCAACCCTTGGATGCGTGACCAAATCCCTTGCTGCGGCCATGCGGCGGGACAGGGGGGCAGGACCGTGGGCTTTTAACGGGTTGCCGGGGGAAACAAGCCACCACACGCGGTCGAGGCCAAAGCGTTTCAACGCCTCGCGAGAGACATGAACATGGCCTTTATGGGGCGGGTCGAAGGACCCTCCAAACAGGCCGATGGTCTGGCCGGGTTGAGCATATGGCAAGTCGTGGCGCACGTCGCGGCCCCTTCGTTTGACGCGCTTTGATGGGGCGCGGGGGGCGGGCTGTCAATCGCCTGACACTTCAGGACCGCAAAGGGGAGATAGCGACAACTTGAGCGAAATTGCCCGAAGAATATGCGCGGATGGGGCGGGTAGTTAACCCCCGGTTCGTGACTTGGGGCCTATCGTCCGTTGGATTCTGAGGGGCCCCTACCATGACCGATATGACCATGATGCTTGTCGCTTGGACCGTTAGTTTCGGGCCAATGATCCTTGATCGCGCAATCCTGTTCCTGGCGATGGAGGTGGGGCTAGCCTCGCTGCTGCTTCTTACCTTGGCCGTGTTGCTGATCAAAATGCGGGCGTCAAACTCGGCCAAACACGCGCTTCAGGAAGTGGCGCAAACCCTTGATGATGTCTCGGCGCAGGAATCGATCCTTCGGGCCGTGGCGCAACACGCCAGCGATGGCTTGGTGTACCATGATATGGATGGCCGTATTTTGTGGGCGAACCCGGCCTATTGCCAAACCATGGGCTGGAGTCTGGAAGAAATTTTGGGCCGGCGCCCGCAGGAATTTTGTTTCCCTCCCGATTTGAAACCCTCCGAAGATGAAATCGAGAATTTCCGTTTCAATCCATCAGGGTATGAATTCAACAGCCTCGTGCGGCGGCCCAATATGCGCCGGAATGGAGAGGTGTTTTGGCACGAATTCAACCTCTCGGTCGTTGAATCCCGTGACGGCGATGACCGGGTCGTTCTGGCCTCTCGCGATGTCACCACGCAGGTCAATCGCGAGGAAGAGCTGAAAGAAGCCCAATCCTATCTGTTCCACGCGGCCAACCACGATGCTTTGACCGCCCTGAAGAACCGCGCGGCGCTGCTGGTCGATATCGAAAACGTGCTGCGCGGACGGCGGCAGGAGGACCGAGAACTGGGGCTGATCTTCATCGACCTCGACCATTTCAAAGCGGTCAATGACAGCAATGGTCACGCGGCAGGCGACCAACTGCTGATCCACGTGGCCGATGCGATGCGTGAAACGGCCCGCGACGAAGACAGTCTTTGCCGCATCGGCGGCGACGAATTCGTTATGGCCTGCCCCGGCGTCGCCAGCTTCGACGAACTTCAACACATCGCCGATGCTCTGCTGGACCGTATCAGAACGCCGATCCTCTGGGCCGATGCCAACCTGTCGTGTGGGGCCTCCATCGGGCTCGCGCTCAGCAATGGGGACAATGTCACCGCCGAAGACCTGATCCGTTCGGCCGATTTCGCCCTTTACGAGGCGAAAAAGCCCGGCGCGCCGCGCGTGGCCCGCTACGATGCTTTGCTGCACGAACGGCAAGAGGCCGAAAACGCCTTGATGGAGGAATTCGCAGAAGCCCTCGACTCCGACGGGATCAGCTTCGTCTATCAGCCCATCATGGACGCTCAAAAAGGCGAGATTCGCGCGTTCGAGGCTTTGGCCCGGTGGCAGCGAAGCAACGGTGAAACCGTTGGCCCCGACACGTTCCTTTCCTATGCCGCCCGGCTTAACCGCATGGCCGATATCGACTTCGCCGCGATCCGGGCGACCACCTCTTTGGTGTCGGAATTGCAGGCCAACGGTCATGAAATCCGCGGGGCGTTCAACACCTCCTCCGATGCTCTGGCCCACCCAGAGTTTATGGAGCGTTTGGAGCATGAGGCGTGCCGTGCGGGCCTTGATGCCCATTCTCTTGTGGCTGAGGTGTTGGAAACCACCTTTTTCGGCTCGGACACCACCGATAGCGTCGCCGCCGCCCGAATTGTGGAGCTGCGCAACAAGGGTTTCGTCGTCTACCTTGATGACTTCGGGGTGGGCTATGCGGGCCTCGCCCACCTGAGCCAGTTGGACGTCAGCGGCGTGAAGTTGGACCGGTCGTTGATCTCGAATGTAACCCATGACCGCTCTGCCCGGATCATCACCACCTCCATCCTGCGCCTGTGCGATGAACTGGGGGTTGGCACCTTGGCCGAAGGGGTGGAAACCGCTGAACAGGCGGCGTTTTTGATGGAACATGGCTGCTTCCGCCTGCAAGGCTTCGGCATTGCCCGCCCGATGGACCGGGCGTCCCTGATCGCGATGGTGGACGCCCGCGCGCCGATCATCATCCCCTCGGAGCAAGGCTTCGCGGCAAAGTCCGCCTAGGCCGCTTGTCGCCTTCCCAAACCCATTGATTGCCGTTCCCGCAACGCCCCTTTAAAGAAGGGCGCAACAGCGAATTTTTTGAACGGAGTGGACCCATGGCCGCCTATCAATACGTGTACCATATGGACGGTGTGTCCAAGACCTACCCCGGCGGCAAAAAATGCTTTGAGAACATCCGCCTATCCTTCCTCCCCGGTGTGAAAATCGGTGTCGTAGGGGTGAACGGCGCGGGTAAATCGACGCTGATGAAGATTATGGCGGGTCTCGACAAAGACTTCACCGGCGAGGCTTGGGCCGCCGAAGGCGCCAAGGTTGGCTACCTGCCGCAGGAACCGCAATTGGACGACACGCTGTCAGTGCGCGAAAACGTCATGCTTGGCGTGGCCGAGAAGAAGGCCAAACTCGATAAATACAACGAACTGGCGATGAACTATTCCGACGAGACGGCAGAAGAAATGGCCGCCTTGCAGGACGAGATCGACGCCAACAACCTTTGGGATCTCGACAGCCAGATCGACGTGGCGATGGAAGCGCTCCGCTGCCCCCCCGATGACGCACCCGTGGAAACGCTCTCGGGTGGTGAACGCCGCCGTGTCGCGCTGTGCAAACTGTTGCTCGAAGCGCCCGAAATGCTGCTGCTCGATGAACCGACCAACCACCTGGACGCCGAGACGATCGCATGGCTGCAACAGCACCTGATCGACTACAAGGGCACGATCCTGATCGTCACCCACGACCGTTATTTCCTTGACGATATCACCTCTTGGATCTTGGAGTTGGATCGGGGGCGCGGCATCCCTTACGAGGGCAATTACTCCGCTTGGCTGGAGCAAAAAGCCAAACGGCTGGAGCAGGAAGCCCGCGAAGACAAGACCCGCCAGAAGACGCTGGAGCGAGAGCTTGAATGGATCAGGCAGGGTGCCAAGGCCCGTCAGGCCAAGCAGAAGGCGCGGATCAACGCCTATGAAGATCTGGCCGGAAAGTCCGAGCGCGAGAAACTGTCGCGTGCCACGATCATCATCCCCAACGGTGAACGCCTCGGCTCCAAAGTGATCGAGATCGAGAACCTGAAAAAAGGCTACGGCGACAAGCTGCTGATCGAAGACCTCTCCTTCGCGTTGCCCCCCGGCGGTATCGTCGGCGTCATCGGCCCCAACGGCGCGGGCAAATCCACCTTCTTCCGCATGCTCACCGGCCAAGAACAGCCCGACGCAGGCACGCTGGAATACGGCGACACGGTGGACCTCGCCTATGTGGACCAATCGCGCGACGCATTGGACGCCAACACGACCGTGTGGGAGGAAATCTCCGGCGGGGCCGAGATCATCGAGTTGGGCGACGCCACCATGAACTCCCGCGCCTATTGCTCGGCGTTTAACTTCAAAGGCGGCGATCAGCAGAAGAAAGTCGGTCAGCTGTCAGGCGGTGAACGTAATCGCGTCCACATGGCCAAGCTGTTGAAATCAGGCGGCAACGTGCTGCTCCTCGACGAACCTACCAACGATCTGGACGTCGAAACCCTGCGCGCGTTGGAAGACGCCCTCACCGATTTCGCCGGCTGCGCCGTGGTGATTTCTCACGACCGCTTCTTCCTTGACCGGATTTGCACGCACATCCTGGCGTTCGAGGGCGAGGCCCACGTCGAATGGTTCGAAGGCGACTTCTCGGCCTATGAGGAAGACAAGAAGCGTCGCCTGGGGCCGGATGCGCTGGAGCCGAAGCGGTTGAAGCATAAGAAGTTTGTGAGGTGAGAAGAACTGCGCGTAGACCGGGCCTTGGCCCGGGAATTCGAACGACGAAAAACCCGGGCCAAGGCCCGGTCTACGCCACCTCTCCAAACTCTCCCATCGGCGCCACTCTGGACCATTCCGCCTCCTCCCGGCCCAAGCGGATATCTCGGTGAATGGACGATGCCACTCAATCGGTCGGCCTCTCCACAAGAGCGTTGGTAGACCGGGCCTTGGCCCGGGAATTCGAACGACGAAAAACCCGGGCCAAGGCCCGGTCTACGCCACCTCTCCAAACTCTCCCACCGGCGCCACTCCGGACCATTCCGCTTCCACCCGTCCCAATCGGATATCCCGATGGATCGACGATGCCACCCAATCGGTCGGCTTCTCCACAAATCCATGTTTCACCGGGTTCAGCCAGCAATAGCGGATGTGACGCTGCAAATCGGCCTCGTTCCGGCAATGATGCTCCCAAAACCGGCGCTGCCAAACGGCGGCTTCGCGTTTGTCCCTGCGTAGACCAGGCTTTAGCCCGGAAAACCGGCCGGTTCGCACCGTCGGGAGCTCTCGTGGAAACAGGTCATTATCCGAGCCATGGCCCGGGTTACGGAATTGCAAGCGTCGGCGCAGGTCGCGGGTAAAGCGGGCTTTGATCTGCCCCCACCGTTGCGAGTAGTTGGAATCGGTCTCGGGCAATTTCCAGACGCAGTGCATGTGATCGGGCAGAACGACCCAAGCGAGGACATCAAACGGGCGACCCTCTTTGGTGCGGCGCACAGAGTCGCGGAGGAGGTCGATGTGATCCAGAAGGGCCGACGATCCCCGATTTGCAAGGCATACGGTGAAGAAGATGGGCAAGTGCTGAATATTGGGGCGTCGATATTTAGGCATCTTGGCAGCCTACCGCCGTTAAGGTTAACCGATGGTGAACCGCAACCCTTCCCCTTGATTTCCGCCCTCATCTGCGCCATATCCGCCTTGCGACCGTTACCGCACCTCGTCCGCTGTCTCCTCTTAAGGCCTCAGTCTCGATCTGCTACCCAACTGACGCCGAACCGCCGCAGGCACGCGGGCGGGAATACAATCTAGGAGACACACGATGGCTAATGGCACCGTGAAATGGTTTAACTCGACTAAAGGCTTCGGCTTCATCGCACCAGAAACTGGCGGCAAAGACGTGTTCGTTCACATCTCTGCTGTTGAGCGTTCCGGTCTGACTGGCCTCGCCGACAACCAAAAAGTGACTTACGACCTCGAAGCTGGCCGCGATGGCCGCGAGAGCGCCGTGAACCTGAAGACTGTCTAAGCGACTCTTCAGCATTTGCTGACAAGACGATGGCGCGCCCGGTTTCGGACGCGCCTTTTTTGTGCCCGGGTGGCGGGAAGATCGCAGGGGGCGGGCAGATTGATATAGCATTGATATACCCATCGCGGCCGGCAAGTGGCCGAAATGAAGGGGTGGGGTGCCCAGCTATAGAGGCGGCGCTTCCCGTCTGTTTCGGAGCGCTTGGGGCAAGGCAGCCATCCCGGCGCAGGATGCAGCCGACATTGTGCGAGGGCATCGGCCAATTTTCGCCAAAGGGTTGAGAAGCCCCAAAAAAAGGGCTGTGAAATGGGCAGGGATATCGGATATCAGCGCGGCGATTTTGTGTGACAAGGGCCGGACCGAACAGGGTGGAGGCATCAAATCACCCCAAGCCCGAAGGAAACAACATGACCCGCCCCGCTCAGCCCCGCCATCAACCAAATCCGATTCCAAGCAGACCCGCGCCAAAGCCGTTTCGTTTCACTGATTGGGCTGCGATCTAGGGCTGTCAAGTCGGTGGAGCATCCACAGACAGCGGCCGAGACCTGAGCTAAATCGGGGCATCAAAGGAGAACTAAGATGACCCCTCGCCAAGTAAAACACCCTCAACGTAAGCCACGTCCACAGCCCTTTCGCTTTACGGATTGGGCAGCAATTTAAGGCTGTTAGCGTCGAGCATGGCGCTGATCTACAATCTTTCCCCGCGACCCGAGCCGCCGCCGCCTGCATGAAGGATTGCATGAGCCGGATGCCATGAGGTCGCGATGGAGGGCGCCATATCTGATCAGCAGGACGCTAGGGTCACAGAACCTTGTCCCACCGCGCTCAGGCGTCCAGTTGCCCGACACATTCATCGAAAGCGCCTGAGTTTCACCCAAACTCTGACGTTTCGCGTTGCTTGCCGGGCGTTCTCCGCTACGCTTTCCGACAATCTCACCGCATAGGAGTTTCGTTAACCATGCGTTCTATCAAGTCGATTTTGGCGACCACAGCCCTTCTCACGGCCTTTCTGAGTGCGCCTGCGCAGGCCCAAGACGCGGAGGAGTTGGCGTTTGTAAGGGGGTTGATGGAATCCATGAACCAGCTTTCCGTGCGCTTCAACCGAGAGGTTTGCGGGTTCATCTTGCAGGATGCAGAGGGTAATTTCAGCTCGACCAAAGTGTCATGGGGCGGGGAGGCCAGTTGCGCCTCATTGCCGATTGAGAGCGGGCAGAGGGCGGTGTCGTCTTGGCATACCCACGCCGCGTGGGGGCTGGGATATGATGGAGAAGTGCCGTCAATTCAAGATGTTGAGGGCGATATGCGCTACGGCGTGAACGGTTGGGTCGGCACGCCCGGAGGGCGGTTGTGGTATGTGGATGGTACCACGGGAACGATGGTTCAGGCCTGTGGGCGCGATTGTTTGCCGGTTGATCCGAACTTTTACCCGGAAGAGCACGGTCCCGTGGCGGAGACCTATACATTGGACGGTTTGTACCAACGCTTTGGACGCTCCCGCTAGGCGGGCGGGGGAAGGGGGCTAGCCCCCTATGCGACTTTTCCAAGGAAAAGATCGCAGACCCCCAGAGGTGTATTGGCCAAGATGAAGGAGCCCATGATGCCCCCGGCACGCAAGGTTTGCGGCCGGGGTTTTGGTTATTCGGCGGCGTCGAGGTAATCTTCCAGCGGCGGGCAGGTGCAGATCAGGTTGCGGTCGCCCGCGACGTTGTCCACGCGGTTGACGGGCGGCCAGTACTTATCCACGCGGAAAGCGCCGGGGGGGAAGCAGCCCTGTTCGCGGGAGTAGGCCCGGTCCCAGTCGCGAACCAGGTCCTCCATCGTGTGGGGGGCATGATGGAGGGGGCTTTGGTCGGCTGCTAGTTTGCCTGCCTCGACATCGGCGATTTCAGCACGGATGGACAGCATCGCGGTGATGAAGCGGTCCAGTTCGGCCTTGGTTTCCGACTCGGTGGGTTCCACCATAAGGGTGCCGGCCACAGGCCAGCTCATCGTGGGGGCATGGAAGCCGTTGTCCATCAGGCGTTTGGCGATGTCATCCACGGTGATGCCTGCCTCGGCGAAGGGGCGGGTATCGAGGATGCATTCGTGGGCCACGCGCCCGGTTTTGCCTTTGAACAGAACGCCGTAGGCCTCTTCCAACCGACGGGCGATGTAGTTGGCCCCGAGGATCGCCACCTTGGTGGCTTGGGTCAGGCCGGAGCCGCCCATCAAGTGCACATAGGCGTAAGAAATCGGCAGGATCGAGGCCGATCCATAGGGCGCCGCGGAGACCGGTCCAGAGGTGCCGCCGGTTTCGGGGTGGCCGGGCAGGTGTGGGGCGAGGTGTGCCTTCACGCCGATTGGACCCATGCCGGGGCCGCCGCCCCCATGGGGGATGCAGAACGTCTTGTGCAGGTTCAGGTGGCTGACATCGGCGCCCAATTCACCGGGTTTGGACAGGCCCACCATGGCGTTCAGGTTGGCCCCATCGAGGTAGACCTGGCCCCCGAATGCATGGGTGATTTCACAGACTTCGCGGACGGATTCCTCAAATACACCATGGGTGGAGGGATAGGTGATCATGCAAGCGGCCAGCTTGTCGCCTGCGGCCTCGGCCTTGGCGCGGAAGTCGGCGATGTCGATGTCCCCGTCTTCCTGAGACTTCACCACAACCACCTGCATGCCCGCCATTTGGGCTGAGGCAGGGTTTGTGCCGTGGGCGGACACGGGGATGAGGCAGACGCTGCGATCCTCGCCATTGGCGCGGTGATAGGCGGCAATTGTCAACAGGCCCGCGTATTCCCCTTGGGCGCCGGAATTGGGTTGCATCGACATGGCGTCATAACCGGTAATGTCGCAGAGCTTGTCGGACAGGTCCGCCAGCATCTCGGCGTAGCCGGCCGCCTGATCGGCGGGGGCGAAGGGGTGCAGGTTGCCGAACTCGGGCCAAGTGATCGGCATCATCTCCACGGCGGCGTTCAGCTTCATGGTGCAGGAGCCGAGTGGGATCATCGCCCGATCCAGCGCAAGGTCCCGGTCGGAAAGGCGGCGCATGTAGCGCATCATCTCGGACTCGGCACGGTTCATGTGGAAGATCGGGTGTGTCAGGTAATCTGAGGTGCGAAGCAGCGCATCAGGGATCGCGGGGGTATCGGCGGCGGCGGCAACAGCCACGCCGAAGGCGTCACACAGGGCGCGAAGGTGCGCGTCGGTGGTGACTTCATCGACCGAGATACCAATGCGATCGGCACCCACATCGCGCAGGTTAATGCCACGGGCCACGGCCGCGGCCATGATCCGCGACTGCTTATCGCCGACATTCACGGTGATGGTGTCGAAGAACGTGTTGTTCTCTGGCGCGAAACCTCCGGCGCTGAGAGAGGCGGCCAACCGCACGGCACGCATGTGCACCCGCTCGGCAATCGCCCGTAGGCCTTGGGGGCCGTGGAAGACGGCGTAGAAGCTAGCCATGACGGCCAGAAGCGCCTGCGCGGTGCAGACGTTAGATGTCGCCTTTTCGCGACGGATATGCTGCTCGCGGGTTTGCAAGGACAGGCGGTAGGCTTTCTGGCCATGGCTATCGACGCTCACACCCACGATGCGCCCGGGGAGCGAGCGTTTCAGCGCGTCACGGCACGACATGAAGGCTGCGTGGGGGCCGCCATACCCAAGCGGCACGCCAAAGCGTTGGGCAGAGCCTACGGCAATATCTGCGCCCATCGCGCCAGGTTCTTTCAACACGGTCAGCGCCAAAAGGTCGGTGGCGACAACGGCGATGGCCTTGGCCGCGTGGAGCGCCTCAATCTGGGCCGAAGGGTCGGCCAACGCACCTAACGTACCGGGGTACTGGAACAACGCACCAAAGACGCTCGCGGCGTCCAAGCTATCCGCCGCACCGACAATGACCTCAATCCCCAACGGCTCGGCCCTAGTTTGCACGACGGCCACGGTTTGGGGGTGGCAATTTTCGTCCACAAAGAACGCGCGCTCTTTCGATTTCGACGCTCTTTGTGCCATCACCATGGCCTCTGCCGCCGCAGTCGCCTCGTCCAACAATGAGGCATTGGCAACCGGGAGCCCGGTCAAATCTGCCACCATTGTCTGGAAGTTGAGCAAGGCTTCCAAGCGCCCTTGCGCAATCTCGGGCTGGTAAGGGGTGTAGGCGGTATACCAAGCGGGGTTTTCCAACACATTGCGCTGAATCGCGGGCGGCGTGTGAGTGCCGAAGTAACCCTGGCCGATCATGCTGATCATCGGCTTATTCTTCGCCGCAATTGCCCGCATGTGATCCAGCAGTTCGGCCTCGGACAAGGCAGGCCAATCCAGCGCTACCGCCTGCCGGATAGAGGCCGGGACGGTATCGTCAATCAATGCGTCCAACGAGGGTGCGCCCACGGCAGCCAACATCTCGGTCATCTCGGCAGGCGAGGGGCCAATGTGGCGACGGTTTGCGAAATCAGTCGGATCATAGTCTGTGGTCATCCAAGGCATATTAGGCTCCATCGCGCACCTAGCGGGCGCTCCTTCATCTTTTCAAAAATATCGCCGGGGGTTTGGGGGGCTGGCCCCCCAAATTTCTGGTCGTGGTTTGGGGCGCAGGCCCCCCAAATGTTAATCGTGGTTTGGGGCGCATGTTTTGGAGGGCTACCCCCAAAAAAGTCCCAGCACCCAAGCCTACTCCGCGATCAAGTCTTTGTATTCGTCCTCGGACATGTATTCATCCAACGCATCGGCGGATTCGACTTTGATCTTGAAGAACCACGCTTCCCCCATGGCGTCTTCATTCACCAAGGCGGGTTTGTCGGCCAGAGCGTCATTCACTTCGATAATCTCGCCATCCAGCGGAGAGATGATGTCAGAGGCAGCTTTCACGGATTCGATCACCACGATCTCATCGCCTTTGGAAACTTGCGTCTCGACTTCGGGCAATTCGACGTAGACCACATCCCCTAGCTGGGTCGCGGCGTGCTCGGTAATGCCGACTGTGATGATGTCGCCATCGGCGCTGAGCCATTCGTGTTCTTCGGTAAATTTCATGGGGAAAGGTCTCCGTCTTCTGTGTTGGATTGGATCAGCGTTTGTAGCCGGGAGGGGTGAAGGGCAGTTTTGTCTGGGTCACGGGTAAGCGTTTGCCGCGCACCTCGCCGAACAGGGGGATATCGCGCGGGGTGGCCGCGTCAATAAGGGCCAGTGCCATTGGTGCGCCAAGGGTGGGGCCGAAGCCACCCGAGGTGATCTCTCCGATCGGTGTCTCTGCATCGGGGCTGACGAAGATCTGCACGCCAGCACGCATGGGCGCGCGGCCTTCGGGCAAAAGGCCCACACGGCGGCGCGGGGCGTTGCCGCCCAATTGCGGCAAGATCACATCCGCGCCCGGAAATCCGCCCGCGCGGTCGCCGCCGGGGCGACGCACTTTGCCGATGGCCCAAGCTTGTCCCGCCTCAACCGGGCCGATGGTTAAGGAAAGGTCTTGGCCGTAAAGGGGCAGGCCAGCTTCCAGCCGTAGGCTATCGCGGGCGCCGAGGCCGATAGGCTCGACACGTTCGTCGGCCAGTAGGGCACGGGCGAAGGCCGCAGACTGCTCATCCGGGATCGAAATTTCGAACCCGTCTTCGCCGGTGTAGCCGGATCGGCTGATCCAGACTTCGGTGCCGTTCCAGTCCATGCGGGTGCTGTCCATGAAAGCCATCGCCGCCGTACCCGGCAGCAACGTCGACAAAGCGGCCTCGGCCTTGGGGCCTTGCAGCGCCAGAAGTGAGCGCCCTTCGATCACCGTGACCCCGTCGATATGGGCGCGCAAATGGGCGATGTCGGCATCCTTGCAGCCCGCGTTCACGACCAGAAACAACCCGTCTGGCACGCGAGCGATCATCAGATCGTCCAGCACGCCACCCGCTTCATTGGTGAAAAAGCCGTAGCGTTGGCGGCCCTCGGCTAGCCCGGCCACATCCACGGGCACAAGGCTCTCCAGCGCTTCCACAGCCCCTGCTGGCAACATAACTTGCCCCATGTGACTGACATCAAACAGGCCCGCATTTTCGCGGGTCCATTGGTGTTCGCCCATCACGCCCAAAGGATATTGCACCGGCATGGAATAGCCCGCGAACGGCACAAACTTTGCGCCCAACTCTGCGTGCAAGTTCGCCAGTGCCAATGTTTTCAGATCATCCGTCGCCATCTACTTCCCCTTCGTGCGGGGCGAATGGCCCGGCATCACGCTAACACTGCAATGCGCAGCGTCCTCCTGATGCCCCCTCTGTCCTTTGGCCTGAGATCGTTATCCCTTCGGCGGAGGGGCTTTACCCTCACTCTCCAGAGTATCTTTGCACGTCACAGGTCCATTTGCCTGAGAGTTTACCGGGGCGGTTGCTCCTTCGGCCCAAGCCTGCCGGGATCGGCAAGCCCACGTCTCCCTATGGGTGCGAGGCGCAGAATACAGATGCGCGGGGCCGGATCAAGAGGCTTGATAGATATCTTCAATTGCCTCATTTGGGATGCCATGACTGACCCGTATTTCTTTGGCTATGGCAGCCTCGTGAACCGCAAAACCCATGCATATCCCGATGCGATGCCCGCGCAGGTGCGCGGTTGGCGACGGGTCTGGAAGGGCACAAAGCTGCGCAATCTGGCCTATCTGACGGTGGAGCGTGATTCGTCTGCCGTCACCCAAGGGCTGATCGCCTCCGTTCCCGGCGCCGATTGGGCGGCGCTGGATGAAAGGGAAGCGGCCTATGCCCGCCATCCGGTGGACCGGATCAGCCACAGCCTTACGGGCCCATTGGTTGTGCAAATCTATGCGGTAGAGCCGCAGCACCAGGATGCGGGCGCATATCCGATCCTTCTGAGCTACCTCGATACGGTGATCCAAGGCTTCCTGGCAGAGTTTGGAGAAGACGGCGCAGAGGCGTTTTTCAATGACACTCGCGGATGGCACATGCCGATCCGCGACGACCGCCATGACCCGATTTACCCTCGGGTCACGGTGCTGACGCCCGGGGAACGGGCCTTTGTGGATGAGAACCTGACCCGCCTGCGCGCCTAGCTTGCGCTGCTATACCGTCAGGTGACGGGCGCGTGCGCCGCGTTCGATGGCGGCGGCATGGAGGCGGTCAATGTTGAGGGAATGACGCATTTCCTGAAGAAAACGTAGCTCCGCCTGCGCCAGTTTGCCATCGGCAGCGGCGACGTCACAGGCCAGCGCATAGGCGGTTTCATAGAGATGCGGCGGCAGGTCTTCCTTCACCAGCCCGAAGAGCGCGTCCAACCCGTCTTCATCCTCGAACAGATCGAAGACAATGTTCGCAACCAACCGCATTCGATCCGCGTCATAGGCCCCGAAAACAGGCAAATAGTTCACCATCTGCTCGATCGAGAGCAACTCGGACGTGCGGATTGTTTGATCGGATACCGAAATGCCGACCATCACGGCCACAAGGCTGTCTTCTGGGGTGAAGCTATGTTCGGTCATTGCTGTCTCTCCTCATGTGTGCCTGTCATTTATTGACGAGGGGCGTCTCAGACAATAGGGCGGTGTCATCGTTTTGGGTCCGATTGATAGGCCCGTTTCCATAGGATGAGATGAGATGACCGATCTGCGCGACGCTGCAATGACCTCCAAGGCTTGGCCCTTTGAAGAAGCGCGCCGTGTGTTGAAACGGTTCGAGAAGGCACCGCCCGAAAAGGGATACGTATTGTTCGAGACAGGTTATGGCCCCTCGGGACTGCCCCATATCGGCACGTTCGGTGAAGTGCTGCGCACCACGATGGTCCGCCGCGCGTTCGAGGTGATCTCGGATATCCCGACGAAAATGATCTGTTTCTCGGACGACTTGGACGGGATGCGGAAGGTGCCGGGCAACGTCCCAAACGCCGATAGCCTGAAACCGCATCTGCAGCGGCCGTTGACCAGCGTGCCCGACCCCTTCGGCACGCACGAAAGCTTTGGTCACCACAACAACGCCATGCTGCGGCGGTTCCTTGATACCTTTGGGTTCGAGTACGACTTCATCAGCGCGACCGAGTTCTATCAGACCGGCCAGTTTGATGAGATCTTGAAGCGTGCCGTGGAACGCTATGACGACATCATGAAAGTGATGTTGAAATCCCTGCGCGAAGAGCGCCAGCAGACCTATTCGATCTTCCTGCCAATCCACCCCGAAACGGGCCGGGTTCTGTATGTGCCAATGAAGTCGGTGAACGCCGCCGATCATACGATCACCTTCGATGATGAAGAGGGCCGCGAATGGACGTTGCCGGTGACGGGCGGCAACGTGAAGCTGCAATGGAAGCCTGATTTCGGTGCCCGTTGGGCCGCCCTTGGCGTGGACTTCGAGATGTTCGGCAAGGACCATTCCACCAACGCGCCGATCTACTCGCGCATCTGCGATATCCTCGGGACAAAAGCGCCCGAGACCTACACGTATGAGCTGTTCTTGGATGAGGGCGGCCAGAAAATCTCCAAGACATCTGGCAACGGCATCAGCATTGACGAATGGCTGACCTATGCATCCACGGAATCGCTGTCGTATTTCATGTACGGCAAGCCCAAGACGGCCAAGCGGATGCATTTCGACGTGATCCCCAAGGCGGTGGACGAATATCACCAGCAGTTGCGCGCCTATGCGGATCAAGACACGGCCAAGCGTCTTGCGAACCCGGTCTATCATATCCACGGCCATAACGTGCCGACCTCGACCATGATCGTTAGCTTCGCGATGTTGCTGAACCTCGCGTCGGTCGCTTCGGCTGAGGATAAAGAGGGGCTTTGGGGCTTCATCCGCCGCTATGCGCCCGATGCCAGCGCCGAAACGCACCCAGATCTGGATCAGGCAGCGGGCTTTGCGGTGCGCTACTACAACGACTTCGTGAAACCCACACGGGTGTTCCGCGCGGCCGACGACAAAGAACGGGCGGCGATGGAAGATCTGGTCGCGCGTCTGAAGGCCTATGATGGCCCGATCGAAGATGAGGCGATCCAGACCATCGTGTTTGCGGTGGGCAAGGACCACGGGTTCGAGCCCCTGCGCGATTGGTTCAAGGCGCTCTACGAGGTCTGCCTTGGGGCCTCTCAGGGGCCTCGGTTCGGCGGGTTCATCGCGCTCTATGGTGTTGATGAGACGGTGAAACTGATCGAGGACGGTCTGGCGGGCAAGCTGGCGGGCTGACTTTTGCGTCGCGCGGGCTAGATGATGGGGCATCCCAAGAAGGAGATGCCCTATGATCCGTGCCTTAGTCCTGTCTGTCGCTATCGGTTTAGCGGCGGTTTTACCTGTCGCCTCGCAAGAGCTTCTGCCCCCCAACCCACGAATTGAAGCCGTTATTGGCAGCCAGTTGAACGCCTTCCGCGCCGAGGACGTGCTGGAGGCTTGGCAATACGCCAGCCCGTCGATCCAAGGACAATTTGGCGACGTTCAGAATTTTGGACGCATGGTTGAGCAAGCCTTCCCGATGGTGTGGCAACCGGGGCAGGTGAATTTCATCGACTTGCAGACGTTGGGCGCGATGATCGTGCAGCGGGTGGAAGTTGTCGATCAGGCGGGGAACCTGCATTATCTTGGCTATTCAATGGTAGAACTGGCAGAGGGCTGGCGGATCAACGGGGTTCAGATATTGCGGGCACCCGATATAGGGGTCTGAGGCATTCTTTGGCGGTGCGCCCGGCCTTGGGATTGCGCCGGCTTCGCCGTCGCCCTGCGGGCGCAGGGTGCAGTGCGGTCTGTCGACCGGCTCTTGCCAAAGACTTTCGGGAATTCTTCGAGTGTCTTGGGCAATATTAACGACCCCTTAACCTTTATGGCCTAATCATGACGGCGCAATCCGGGTCATCTGCCGTCCCAGTCGGCCGGACCCGGTGACTTACAGACATTGCAAAACAACCGAGGTGACCGTTCAGGCGCCTCGGTTGCCCCTGTTCCGGTCTTGGATGACGCGGGGCCCCTTTGAAACGGGCGCATGGTCCCGTGCGGAAAAGGGGTATGACATGAACCAGGTGATCACAGACGGCCTAATCCTGATGCCGCCAGCATTTGCCGATGGCCTGGGCGATTGGTCCCGGCAGGATGGCCGTCCGGGCAGCGATACATGGGCGACGGCACCGAATGCGGCGATTGTGGCCGCCGACAGTGATTTCGGCGATTGCCTTGAGATCCTGAAAACCGATGCCACCACCAAAATACGCTGGATGGGGCAGACGCCAATTATTCCGGGCATGTATCTGCGCATCTCGGCCCGCCTGAAAGTGCTGTCGGGTAACCTGCCGGACGTGCGTATTGCCGCTTGGCCGGGCTCGGGGTCTGATGTTCATGTCTCTGGCCTGACCGAGGCGGCGGCTGACGTTGATATCACCGCCTACGGCTCGATCGTGACGGTCACCGCGATCCTTGGCACAGGCGATCGTGGCGGTGTCGATCTGGCGTGGGGAACGGGGCCGAGTTACGCCCACGTTGGGCTTGATCTGACGGGCCCCAACGGCGCGCAACTGCGGATTGAGAGCATCACGGTTGAGGACGTCACCAGCGTTTTCCACCGTCAGATGATGGATTGGGTCGATGTGCGTGACTTCGGGGCGGTGGGCGATGGCACCACCGATGACCGCGAGGCTTTTGCCGCTGCCGACGCCGCCGCCAATGGGCGCGAGGTGATGGTGCCGACGGGTGATTTCTTCATCGGATCGAACCTGACCTTCACCAATCCGGCCCGTTTCGAGGGCCGCCTCATCATGGGCGACAGCACCCGCCTTGCGTTGAACGAAAACTTCGATCTGGACGGCTATGCCGAGGCGTTCGGGGATGAGGTCATAGGGTTGAAGAAGGGCCTGCAACAGCTGTTCAATCAATCGGATTTCGAGGCGTTTGACCTCTGCGGGCGTCGGATCATTCTGGATGAGCCGTTGGATGTCCAAGCGGTTGTGGGCAACAAGAACACCTACGCCAACCGGCGTGTTCTGCGGAATGGACAGTTCGCGGCGGCCGCATCAACAGCGTGGAATGACACGGTGGAGACGCGCAGCGCCGGGTGGTCATCGTCTTCGTCTTTTGAGTTGACCGGCGTGTCCAACGCCGCCTCGATCGAGATCGGCTCCCTTGTCACAGCGCCGCAAGGGGTGGGGAGAGAGGTCTATGTACGGGCCGTCAATGCGGCCCAGAGCAAGGTTTACTTGTCGTCGCCTCTTTCCGCTGCCCCGGCCAACCAGACCTATACGTTCACGCGCTTCAAATACTTGCTGGACTTCATCGGCTGGCAAAACCTGCAACGGTTCATCGTGTCCGATGTCGAGTTCCTGTGTGGCGGCCTGTGTTCCGCGGTCAATCTGGCGCTGGATGGCTTGGTGTTCCAAATTCAGGATTGCTACTTCACCGGCCCCAAGGACCGGGCGATCACCAGCGCGGATGAGGGCTGTCAGGGGATGCAGATTGACCGCTGTCAGTTCCTGTCGAACGAGCAAACGATCAACGTGCCCCAACGCAAGTCGATCTGCTTCAACATCAACTCCAGCGATTGTAAGATCCGGGATAACCGGGCCAACAAGTTCCTGCATTTCGGGGTGATTTCCGGGTCTGGCAACATCATTTCGGGCAACCACTTTTTCCAAGGCGATGGTATCGTTGAAGGGGTCCGGTCACCGGGGTTAGTGATCGCAGACGCCAATGCGAAGTGTACGTTCACGGGCAATTATGTGGACAATTGCTACATCGAATGGACGAACGAAAAGGACCCCAACCCGGATTTCACGGGCGGCCTGTCGTTCCACGGGTTGACCGTGCAGGGCAACATTTTCTTTGCCACAAACACGGCACCCTGGATGCGGTTCATCTCGATCAAACCCCACGGGGATGACCATTTCATTAACGGCATGTCGATCACTGGCAACCTGTTCAAGAAGACAAACGGCGCGCAGTTGGAGGCCGTGGACGGCGTGGACGATTCCATTGCGCCGCTTGATCTCAACCGGACGGCGGATCTGGAGTTCAAGGGCAACGTTTTCCAAGGCATCGTGAAGCGGACCGAAAACCCGATCTCGGTTCGGGCGGTCGAAGGCTCGGCGGTGCAAAGCTGGAACGTCGACCTGAGCGATTACCTCCCTTTTGGCGCGCCGGTGAAATACGCGCTGTCGGTCCTGCCCGATGGTCCTTTGCGCTCCAGCTCGAACGTGGTGATCTACTCGGCTCCCTATGCGCAGGGCTACCAAAGCGTGGGCGGGCAGACCCTGCGGGTGACGTGGTCGCAAGCCGTGAAGGGCGCGGCTTATGTCACCGCGCGGTGCGATAACTGAACCAGACGGGCTGCCGCCTTCTTCTATAAATACCCACAGCCCCCCGGACCCTGCTGCGGCAGGTCGAGGGGCTGTGGCGTCCGGGGCGCAGGCACGGTACACGCGGGCGAGCCTTGGGGAAAAACCGCCGTGCTACCTGTTGAAAACGTATCCGAATATCCGCGCCCCCCGGCGGTGGAGCCCGTGGCGCAACGGCTGCGCGCGGTGTTTCGAGGTATCCCGATCGCTGACACGCAGGCGGGCTTTCGTGTCATCGAAATGGACCGTGCGCCCGCCTATTATTTCCCTCAAACAGATATCTTGATGTCTGCTCTTGTGCCGGTGGGTCACGAGACCTTTTGCAACTGGAAAGGCCGTGCAATCCATTATGATCTTGTGGTGAATGGCCGCCGTGCCAGCCGCGCGGCGTGGAGCTTTCCTGCCCCCACCGCCCGCTATGAGCCCCTGCGCGACTACATTGCCTTCTTCGCCACGTCGCTGGATGCC
Organism: Rhodobacteraceae bacterium M385; assembly: GCA_025141835.1. Lineage (NCBI taxonomy): Bacteria > Pseudomonadati > Pseudomonadota > Alphaproteobacteria > Rhodobacterales > Paracoccaceae > Rhodobacteraceae bacterium M385. The sequence continues at coordinate 916,411 of CP081102.1, forward strand.
GCCTTTGTCGGGGATATCCGCGTGATTCCCCAGCCCGGCGATATTTACGGCGGGTGGGTCACGCCTAATCTGACCGGGCGGATCAAGGGCTCATTTGGGCGGTAGCACGGCTTACCCGGCGGCGCTGCGCACCATGCGTTCGGCGCTGATATAGCGCGTCAGCTCTTGCCAGGTGTCAGGATCAAGAAGAGTCAGCAGCCCCTCATCCACGGCGTAGCCATATCGAAGTGCCTCGCCCGAGGGGGGCAGGAAACTCAGATGCGCGCCGTCAGTCTCCAGGTCAGCCTGTTTTTCGCAGGTCCAAAGGCTGGTGCCTTCGTTGCGCAAAGCCCAGATGCCGGTGAAGGTTTCGCCGGTTTCGTCGGTGGCGCTAAGGATCGTATAGGCGTGATCGGCGGTGAAATCCCAGCCGTCGCCCGTTGCATCCTCGCGCCACGTGCCGACGGGTGTTTCGCCCTCTCCGATCACGCGGGTGTAGCTGCGCCCGCCCCACACCATCTGCGCGCCGCCTTCACGAAAGTGCAGCGGCTCATCGGGTTCGGCAATGTAATAGCTGCCGTCTTCGGTGATCTCATAGGTCTGAGGTTGGCCGGGCAGCAGCCAGATGCCGATCAGGGCTTGGTCTAGGGCGAGGTTTGTCATGACGATAGAATGGCACGGAATTTTCGCTGTGCCTAATGGGTAACGCATCTCGCGGGTCAGATTTCCGGCGTTTGGGCCACAAGATCGGCGGGCGTCAGGTGAAAGGCCTTGCCGAAGCCGCCGTTCAGAAGGGCGCTAACCGGCGTAAACCGGATCAACTGGAAATCGGAAAAGTCGTAGTAGAGCTGCGCCTTGGGATAGAGGCCAAGATAATGGTCGCGCAGATCCGCCTTCTGCGCCGGTGTGGCCGTGGCCTGAAGCGTCAGGCGCGGATGGGTTAGGGGGTCACCCTTGAGGCCGGGCTCTCCGATCAGGAGGGAACATGTCGGGTTCGCTGTCAGGGCGTTCGTGTGGGTGGCGAGGCTGGAAATCAGGGTCAGCGGCAGGCCATCGGGGCCGGGAACAAGCGCGATGCGGGTCACAACCGGCGCGCCTGTGGCTGGGTCCAGCACGGCGAGGGCGGCGAAACGGGCGCTCTCGATCAGGGTTCGCGCAAGGGCACGGGCATCGTCATCGGTGGGGCGGATCGGGTCTCGTTTGGTCATGGGGCACCCTACCAGCCCGCGCGACGGGGGGCGAGGGGGCAGGGCGTTAGAACTCGTGCCACAACGACAGCGACATGCCGACGGCATCACTTCCCATCAACGCGCCGCGCGCGCCAAGGCGGAGAGAGGTGCTGTCCACGATCTGAAACACGAAGGAAGGAGAGGCCGTGACGAGGAAATCGGCGTCCGGCCAATCCTCGGCCTTTAGGGAAAAGATCAACGAGGCACGGGAAGACAGATTGAAGCCAAGGGTGGTCTCGGCCTGCAAAATGGTCTCCTGCACCTCTAGATCGTAAAGCGCGGTTAGATCAAGGGTGGCCCATCCACCGCGGTGGTGCAGGGGCATATACCAAGCCTCGCCGCCCGCCCCAAAGCCGCGCCCAAGCGATGCGCCAAGACGCACCAACCCATGGGGGTCCGCATCGCTGAGCTGTCGCATCCCCAACCCGGCATCGACGGCGAACTGCCAAAGTGCCTCGGGCGAGCTGAGGGAATAGCGCAAAAATCCAACGGCCTGTTGGCTGGTGTCGCCCTGCCCAAGATCCGCGCCAAGGGTTAGGCTTTGCCCAAGGCCCACTTCTGCATAGGCGCTCAGGTATGTTTCCGGTTCCCACAGGCCAGCGATAACATCTGAGGGGGCTTCCTCGGCCGAGATTTGGAACGAGATGAACACATCGCCCGCCCCCCTTGCCCACGGGCCTGCATTGGCCGGAGGGGCGCAGAGCCCCGCCACCATGCCAAGACCCAAAACCGTGACCCTCCCGCAACGCATAAGTTTGATTTAGGCCGGATAGCGTTAACAAACCCCTAACGTGACTTGCCGCTGTTGCAGAGGCACGTCCATGCTCGGCCAAAGCCACGCTACAGATTCGGGGGGATCGCTGTTTTGGCCGCCGCACGTTCAACCATCTGTTCCTTTGGTGCGCTCGTTTCTTGGGCCGTTTTTAATCATGTCTGACCTTACCAGCCTGATCCGAGTGGCCCTTGCCGAGGGCAGCACCGTCCCTGCGGAGCGGCGCTATTTTGGTGTGCCGCTACAGCCCGTTTCGGGGCCTTTGGCGGGGCATTACCTGACGGTCTATCGCGGCGGACGTGACCCAGAGGTGCAAGAATTGCTGGCCCGTCGCCATGATGCCTATGTGGATTGCCTGCGGCTGGCGGGCATTCGTGTGCCGGAAACGCATCTGCGGTTGATTGACGATGCAGGCGTGCAACGCCCCGTGATCGTGCAGAAGGCCGTGGCCGACGATACGATGTTCGAGCCTCTGTTTCGCAAGGCTGGCCCCAAGGCCGCAATTGGCTTGCTGGACCGGGTCGCAACGGATGTGGCCGAGTTCTGGCGCCGTGTCGCCCAACGCCCGGAACGGGTTGGCTTCCACGCCAAGATCGAGCGGTTTGGCATGGACGAAAACGGCCCGCTGTTTCTTGATACCTTCCCGCCCCTGATCTCGTACAGCCGAGATGAGATGGGCCATCTGATCCAGCGTTTCGCGGATAATGGCCTTGTGCGTGGATTGGGGAAAGTTCTGCCCGGTCGCCTGCGCGACATGCAGGACAGGTGGTATACCCCCGCGGGCTCGGTACAGACGCTGATCGACGGTGCCCTGCGCCTGCGCCCCAATGATGCGGAAGAAGTGTTGGATTGGGCCGATGGCTTCGCCAAGACCCGGCTCGAGGGGCCATGGCGCAACGCTGTGCAAGCGCAATTGGCGCGGCAAGCGCGGGCCGCGAAAGCCCTCCCGGGGCGTTGGGGTGCCATTGCAGGGCGCGATCGCCCCCATGCCTGACACGGAATTGGCCCCTCATACCGGGGCGGAAACTGGCGCCGTGCAGCCGGATATGAAGGTTGTGCTGGTCCACCCGGAAATTCCCGGGAACACTGGCACAATCGGGCGGACCTGCGTGGCGTTGGATATGGAATTGATCCTGATCCACCCCTTGGGCTTCGATATCTCGGACAAATCGGTGCGGCGGGCGGGGCTCGACTACTGGAAACACGTCCGCCTGAGTGAATACGATTCTTGGGCAGACTTCATCCGTGATCGCGCCCCAAGGGAAGACCAGCTCTTTCTGTTTGAGAACGACGGCGAGGGGGGCTCGGTCTACGAGCCAGAATATCCCTCCGATGCGTTTCTGATTTTTGGTAAGGAAACCAAGGGCCTCCCGCCGGAGGTGTTGTCGGGTCGCGCCAAGCGAACATTTCATTTGCCCATGCGCTCGGACCATATCCGGTCACTGAACCTGTCGAATGCAGCGACAGCGGTCATATATCAGGCGATGCGGGCCTTTCTTTCGTAGGCTCAGGCCGCACCCCGGACCCCAAAAAATCAAGACACCGCCGTGGATGTGCCCGCAGAACGCCATATTTTCGGGATCATTTAGACTGGACGACGAAAGTAATGACCCGGAGCGGCACCAAATGTTCGCTAAAGATAAGCAAGGCCTCGATAGTGAGCACGACACGCCCAAGGTTGACTGGGTCGTGGTCGGTGCCGGCTGTGTTGCCTTGGGGCTTGTATCCATGATGATGGTTTTGAGCACTGCCCGGAACCACGCCATGGAGGCTCACGCAGACGTAGTGAGCCGCGAGTTCGAAGTGGAATTCGACGCCGCGGCGGAGTTTGCAGCTCGGTAAGCGGCGAGAGCGGTTCTTTTGCCTGTCAGATCACCCTGCCTGCCGGTTTTTCGGCCCTAGGCGCTTTCTCCCACCATAAGACAAAGGCTTTTCATGACCGCCGTGACTAACGCGTCGCGGGTGGTATATTGCTGTTCCAGCCGCCCCAAGTGCCTGACAAGAAAGGGAAGCCTATGCCGGACACGGATTCCGATCCTGCCGCCCCGCAACCGCCCCGCCTAGAGGATGAGGTCCGCGCCCTGAGGGAAGAGCTTTCCTTTCTGCGCCAGCACCGGATGTTTCAGGTCTATCAGTCGGTTCCGCGTATCCTTTTGCTCCGTTTCGGGGTTGGGATGGCCGTGGGCCTTGGCACGGTAATCGGGGCGACGGTCTTGCTGTCGGTCATCATCTGGGCGCTCAGCCAGATCGAGTTCCTACCCATCATCGGGGCTTGGTCCGCCGAGATTGCCCGTCAAATTGAAGCGGCAGTGGGCGGGTGAGTACGATCTCCCGCGTCGGACTGGTGCGGGGCGTGGCGGTGCGCTGTTCTGCCAGCCGGTTAAACAAATCGAAGTATTGGGCGCCAATATCTTCCCAAAGGTAGTCGCGCTTGGCAATTTCGCGCAGCGTGTCGCCATTGCTGGGCACCGGCCCTTGAAGTGCGGCCACAAGGGACGCCTCGCTGGCGAAAAACTGTGCTGCACCGGCGGTTGTGGCGCGGTTGAATTCACAGTCAAAGGCCAAGGTCGGGCGGCCAAAGTGCATCATCTCTACCAAAGCGGGATTGGTGCCCCCGGCGGAATGGCCATGAATATAAAGCGCCGCGTTCCGGCGTAGGGTAAACAGAGCATCGGTCGCGTAAATCGGGTCGAGAAGACGCAGACCAGCCACGCCGGAATATTGCTGCTTTAGCGCCCGCCCATAGGCACTGCTGTTCCAATTGCCCACGAAAACCAACGGGTTAGAGGTCTTTTCACAGGCCGCAAGGATCATGCCGATGTTATTTTCCGGCTCGATCCGGCATAGGGCCAGTGCGTAGTCTTTGGGGAGGTTCCACGGCGGCGCTGGCGTGATCTGGCGTGCGTCTGGGCCGTGGTCGCCGCCATAGGCGATGACCTCTGGTTCAATCCGGTAGGTGTGGCGCAGGTAGGTTGCGATGGCGGGATTGTCGGCGATGATGGCGTCGGAATGCTGCACGGCCAATCGCTCGGACCAGCGCAGGAACGCGCGGGCGGGCTTGGACCATTTCTTGCGCCGCCATTCCAACCCATCCACATGGGTCACGATGCGGGTGCCTTTTCGCGCCAAGGCAGGCAGGGCAATAGCCCCGGACACCCCAAGCAGAAGCGCCACATCGGTGCCTTTTGCGATCGCATCGCGCAGGGTGGCCGCATCATAGAGCACGCTGGACGCCCCGTTGGCCCGGAAACGAGAATACCGAAGCGACGCATTGCCATAGATCTTCGGCTGATCGGGGTAGGCGGGACGGCTGCAATAGACGCAAAGCGCCTCGGGCCGGGAATGGGCCGCATGAAATTGCACGAGGTTATCGGCAAGTGTTTCAAATCCACCGTATCGCGCGGGCGCGCCGACCGTTCCTAAGATCGCAATTCGGTGGCTTTTTTGATGCGCCATTTCAGTCCCTTGGCAGTGAAGTGTCATTTGATGGTCGCGCTGAAGGTCGCCGTGCCCGTGGCGCCATCGCACGATTGAGTGCTCTGATCGGTGATCCTACCTCCAAAGCTTTAACCGGATGTTTAACGTCTTGAGATTGAGTGGAGGCACGGCCTGTGTGTCAGGTCTTTTGCTTGTGTTTGGGCAGCCATTTGCCCGTCGCCCCGATGTGGAGGGCCTGATGTAAAGGGAATGTGATGACTATTGTCCCCGATTTTGACCGCGCCACCGCGCTGCCAGTCGGTTTGAATCCGGCACAGGGTCAGCGCCAACCCATGGGCGTTAGCGGGTCGGAGGTTTATTGGCGCGCGCGGCCGGTGTTTGATCGGATTGGTGCGCTGTTGTTATTGCTGCTTGCCGCCGCTCTTGCTGTCGTATTGGCGGTGCTGAACCCAATGTTAAACCCGGGTCCTTTGCTGTTTCGCCAACTTCGGATGGGGCAGGGGGGGAGGGCCTTTGTTGTCTATAAATTCAGGACGATGACTTGCGGCGCGCGTGCGCGCGGCGCGACTGATCCGGTTGAAAAGGGCCGCATAACGCCGCTTGGCGGGATGTTGCGCCGCATGGGGCTGGATGAGCTGCCACAGGCAGTGAATGTGCTACGGGCCGAGATGAGCCTGATCGGTCCCCGCCCGGATTCGCTGCCCCATGCGCAGGAGTTTCTGGCGAAAATCCCCGAATATCGGCGGAGGTTGTCTGTGCGTCCGGGGATAAGCGGGTTGTCGCAGATCACCCTTGGTTATGCCGAAGGGATGGAGGCTACGCGCGCCAAGGCGTTGCGCGATATTGAGTATATTAATCAAGCGGGGTTTCGCATGGACCTGTGGATCGTGTGGCGTACCTTGGTGACAATTGTTACCGGGCGCGGTGATTAGGGCACTTTAGGCGCTCAGAAAGCGAACGTCGCCCGTGGGATCAATCCGCGCGGCGGTCATCGCGCCGCCGTACACGGCCCCGGTATCAACGGCGATGCGGCCCTGCTCGGCGAAAGGCGTTTCAAACGGCTGATGCCCGAACGCCACCCATTGCCCGTCGGTCCGTGGCTGTTTTAGGAAGGCGTCGTTGCCCCAAAGCAAAGTCCGAGAGGATTGCTTCTCCATCGTTTTTTCCGAGTTTGCCCCAGCGTGCACGACCCACAGGTTGCCCGACGACCACGAGAGCGGCAGATTTGCCACCCAGTCGACCAAGGTTTGGCCCATCGCCTCCATCAAATCGCCCGCAGCGTCCAGCAGATCCCCTGCATTTCTGCTATCGGTGGTAAGCCCGCCACCAAGGCCGAAACTCGCCAAGGTTTGCAGCCCCCCATAGCGAATCCAGCGTTTTGCAGAGCCCGTGGGATCGGACAGGAAGTCGAGCAGCATTCGCTCATGATTGCCCATCAAACCAATCACTTGACCGGGGTGGGATGCCGTCATTTCCGCCACGAATTGCAGCACTGTGGCGCTGCCTTCGCCGCGATCAATGTAGTCGCCCACAAAGATCACTTTACTTGGCACATCCGGCTGCCGCGCTGCGTCTTCATCAATTTGAACGAGCAGTCTTTCCAGCTTCCCGACGCATCCGTGAACGTCGCCGATCACATAGACAACTTCCTTCGGGGCAGGCGCGGGCCAATTCGTCATGATTCGCAATTCCTTAACGGCGGAGACCCGCCGAGCACAAATTAAGATACCGCCAGAAGCGTGATGTTACGGGCGCACCCCTGCTTCTTAATAGATAATAAATGTCTGCGCATCCTCGAGGTGGCATGGACCGTGACTTGATTGCACCTGAGTAGACAAATCTCTGACTTTTCCCCCTCGGTGCCCGGTTCATGACCTGCCGGACTCGGTATAAGGAGGGGTGAGATTTTAGGACCGTCGAGAATCGCGGCGGTCGTTCGGAGGGCGTTCTATGTTCAGTTTTCGTGCCGCAGTCGCGGGCTTGGGGTTCTTGGGCTTGTCAGCTTGTGGGGCGGCGTACATCTCGTCCGATGTGTCGGAATTTGGCGGTGAAGACGGCGTCCAAGTGATTGACCTGTCTCCTGCTGTTGTCGCCCACGCGAACCGTTCAGCTTATCAACCGCAAGCTTTGCCTGCCGCGTTTTCTCGCATCGCAGGCGGCGGTTCGGGCGCTCGGGGGGCCGCGCGGCTGCCCGCCCCCGTGTTCGACGAACAAACCCGGCCCGGCGCGTTGGAACTTCGCGTGCCGCCCCCCGCAAACCCCGGCTCCTACCGGATCGGCGTAGCGGACGTGCTGCTTTTGGCAACACCTCGCGGCGAATCCACGGTCGAGGAATTGGCCGGATTGGTGGCCGCACAGAACCAGCGACAGGGCTACACCGTTCAAGACGATGGCGACATCGCGATCCCCGATGTGGGGCGGATCAACGTAGGCGACATGACGTTGGCCGAGGCCGAAGACGCAATTTTTGAACGGTTGATCGCCGCCCGGATCGACCCGTCCTTCAGCCTTGAAGTCGCAGAGTTCAACTCTCAGCGCGTTTCAGTCGGCGGCGCGGTGCGCAACCCGGGCGTGGTGCCTGTGGGTATGACGCCTGTCTATCTGGATGAGGTTTTGGCCTCTGCCGGTGGCTTGTCGACAACCGAAGACGACTTCTCGGTGATCCGAATTTACCGCGACGGCTCGCTCTACCAAATTCCGACGGCGGATCTTTACTCCGATCAGGGCCTACAACGTATTCGGCTTGTGGACGGCGATAGCCTATTTGTGGATACGGCCTATGATTTCGAACAGGCTTCGGCCTATTTCGAAGAAATCATTGCCCGTGCTCAATACACCCAATCTGCCCGCGCCAATGCTATTGCGGAATTGCAGACCGAGGTTTCCATTCGCCGCGGTGCTTTGGAAGAAAGCCGTCAGAACTTCCGCGACCGCGTAGAATTTGGCGCAGAGGGGGGCGAATATGTCTATATCGCCGGGGAAGTTGGCCAACCGGGCCGTTTCGAATTGCCGTTTGAAAACACTGCCGTCCTTGCCGATGCCCTGTTCGATGCCGGCGGTTGGAGCGAAAGCACTGGCAACCCCTCGCAGATTTACTTGATGCGGGCGTTGGAAAGCTCGGCCTACCTCAGTTCGGTCACGGCGTATCGTTTGGATGGATCGAATGCGGCCAACCTTGTGCTCGCCACGCGGTTGGAGCTGCGCCCGGGTGATGTGATTTTTGTGGCTGAACAGCCTGTGACCCGGTGGAATCGGGTGATTGACCAGATTACGCCGTCGATCATCAACCTTGGCGCGGCGGCCGTTAACTAATCAGTTTCCGAGGTCGGGGCGCGGTACCAGATTGGTCTGCGCCCGATCCCTTCGCGATGGCGTAGGCGTTTAAATCGGTCATGCAGACACAAAAAAGCCCCGCTCGGAATGATCCGGCGGGGCTTTTTCGTAACTTGCGAAGCGACTTAGTTGGTGCCGTCGGAAGAAGAAGACGCGGCCAAGGCGCCGCCAATCAGAAGCAGTGCGCCACCGGCCAACAGAAGCGGGTTGATGGCAGGAGCAGGCTCGCCCACGATCACGCCCGAGTCAGGGGAAACTTGTGCGACAGGAGCAACACCACCAGCAGTGGCGGCGGTTCCGGCGACGGCGAATAGTGCGGCAGTGAAAATGCCAGTTTTCATGGGATCTCTCCAGATAGATTTATTTGTCCCTTTACTACCTTTGAAACGCAAAAGGGTCAATGAAATAAGCGTTAACGGCGATTTCTTGCCGCCTCTGGGTTAGCGATAAAGTCGCTCAAATCGGAAATGTCCAACTTCCGGGCCAACCCATTGTTCTGAGGCCCAGGCAAATCCCGTTCCGTCAATCCAGTAGCGATTTTCGACCGTTTGACCCGTACGGTGTTGGCTACAAGTCTCGGTGGCCCTCGTGAGGTTGCGGGTGATGCCAAAGCTAGCGACACGTTCCGGGCCGGAGTACTGAATCTCGCAGGTGTAGCCATCGTTGATTTGTGCAAGGTCGCCCGTCACACGGACATACAGCCGTTCTACCGGACCAGACCGCCGGGAGGCGAGGGCAGCGCGAGTCGCCGCGATATCGGCGGCGAACAGATCGTGTCCCAAACCGCGTGTGGCGCTCAGGACACCTTCGCGACTAAGCGTGAAGGAAACGTCGCCATTGCCCTGCCAGGTTTCGTTCGTACGATTCGTCTGAATCCGGGTTGCGGTGGAAGATGTACCCTGCGGGGTATCCACCAAGATCAGCGGCACGGCCGCTTGGTTAATCAGGTCGCGGGTTAGAACCTGTCGGGGATCAACGGCGGGTGCGGCCTCAGAGCGGTTGAATACGCCTTGGGACAAATCACGGGCCACGCCCAACAGCGGATCGTCAGCCGCGGCGCCACAGGCAGAAAGGCTGGCCAACGCAACCAGCGCGGCCAAACGGGATGCTAACGCCATATCATTGCCTCCGAATCTTCCAGCCGAGGCCGGGTATAGTCGATCACCAGATCATGCAGGCGGCCTTCCACTTGCACCCTTGCCCCGCCATCACGCAACACCGGTTGCAGCCGGAAGTCTGTCGAGCGTTGGTTGGACGTGCCTAGGAACCAAGCCAAGGGGATCTCGACCTCAATACCCTTGTCGAAGGACCCTTCGCCAAAGCTATCGAACGACACGTCCGTAAAGGTTGCATAGGCCCCGACGCGCCAGCCGTTGCGGAAGGTCCGGTCAAGCGAGAATGTCGCCCCCCAGTCGCCCGCCAAATAGCGGCCGGCATCAATCTGTAGGTCGAAATTGTCGTTCAGGCGGTAGTAGGCAGAGACATGACCGGTGGTGACATTGTAATCGCGCAAGCCAAAGCCGCCGTCATAGTCGCGGGCCCAAACGTGGTTAACCTCTAGCCCCAAACCCAGACGCGAATTCGCGGGTTGCCAAAGAAGCTCTCCCGAGACGCCCGCGTACATACGCTCAAGGTAGCCAAAGCTGACGCGGCTATAGAGGTTTTCTGCGGGCCGCCCGAAATGGGCGAGCGTCAGGCGCTCTACATAGATGTCGGATTGTTGCCGATAGAGGGCGGCCTCGGTGCGGACGGGTGGGGGCGCATTGGCTGGGTAATTTTCGTTAACGATCTGCGAATTCTCGAAGTTCCCGGCAAGAGAGGCGCGAACAGCCCCTTCCGCGACAAAGCCGTTGCCGAAGCGGTATTCTGCCTGCGCCTGAAGGCCCACGTTCACAAGGATCGGGTTGTCCGGATCAAAGATCGACCCTTCCACATAGGGACCAATGCCCCACGTGAAGCGCGATGCCGGAACGGTGACTTCAAGGCCTTCGGGGTCTTGGACAGTACGGGCATCTTCGACCTCGGCCACGGCCAACAGAACTTCGGCCCCGCCCGGGTCGAATTCGAGCAGTTCCAGATCGGTCCGCGCGATCCGCACCCGTGACGTATCAAGACCTTCTTCAACGAAGATGACTTCAAACACCTCGACCGAGGGGGGGAGCGCGGCGCTCATGGCGCGTAGAACGCGGCCAAGAGCCTGAGAAGTATAATTATACTGCGTGTTGCGCACTCGGATCGTGGCCCGGTGAGCGTCCATGGTCAGCCGTTCAAGGTGCAGGCCCTGATCCTCAAACAGCAATGCGAAGTTATCGCGCAAAATTTCTCCGCCGCCAGGTTGGCTGACCCAATCCGTCTCATAAGGGATTGCCTGCGGGGCGCGTACCGCCACCGGGCGTGGGGCAGGATCACCGGAGCTTGCGGGCGTCGGCGGGCGGTGGGGGTTCAGCGTCATGGCCAGCGACAGGCCAATGGTATCCCCGCCAACAAAATACGCGCCGCCGCGGACACCGTCGGAAAGCTGATAGGTGGCCCCGAAGTTGAAGGGCGAGCTGGCATCGGTCAGACCATCGGCCGCTTCGATGGTGTAAGTATCGGTGGAATATTCAAGCTGAAGCCGTAGGCGATCGGTTGCCTGCCATTCGACACCACCAAAAACCGCCGCATCGCCTCGGAAAAACTGATCGAAATTAACCGTACCGCCGTTTCCGAAAGAGCGCCCGGGACGGGTTTCAAAACGATCGTCGATGACACCCAACGGGTTGCTGAAGCTGTTCCGTTCTCCCAAACGCCCCCAACCAAGGCCCGCAGTAACCGCCAGTTGGTCACGCGCACCGAAATGGCGGGTCGCTACGACGTATTCGCCGCCGTAGATGCCTGTGCCGGCAATGTCGCGGACGCCGATTGCCACGGCGGGTGACCAGCCCCAGGTATCCTCGTCCAAGGCTTGCCAATGGATGTCGAAGCTACGGTCAAAGGCTAAAACCCGGGTGCCTGCGCGAGCCAGATCAATGCCTGCATAGCGGAACGTCGCTGTCACGTTAGGCAGAATTTGAAACGCCAAGGTGCCCCGATTTCCCACGGCAGAACTGGACACGGTGAAGCCCAATTCGGCGTCCGGCAAAGTGTTGGCGGTGGGCATGTCGATCAAGCCCGGAAGGCCGTAGGTATTGAGCGTCGGGCGACCAGAAAGGCTTTGCGCATCGTCGGCGCGTCCGGGCAACAGATACCCCGGCACCATCAACGCCATGACGGCCACGCTTAGTCCAAGATACCCGCGATACCCAATCATCAAACTCGACTTCCCAAAACAGAATGCAGCTTCCCTGCCCAAACCATCATAAGTGCCTTGCCGTGCGGGCGACACCTCCGCTGCGAATTGCAATAAAATTCCCCGCCAAAGATGCACACAAGACACGCGAACTTGCAGGGGGAAGTTTCCGGCGATCGGGCCATCCTTGAGATGGGGATAGAGGTGTTTGAGGGCTAGGCGAGCCGCAAGTGTGGGTGCGATTATTGTTATAATTCAATTGCTTCCTGTCGGTTATGTGACCTGAGGCGAACGGGCAGGGCGTGCGTTCGCCCCCCAAGCGGAAGGCCATGCTGTGGCGGCAAACTGTCAGCTTCTTGCGTAAAAGCGCCGATGGCGTGCCACGGTGGTCTTGCCCTGCGAATAGCGCGAAAGAATCGCCTTCAAGTGACGGCGAAAAACCACACACTGCCACTCAATTACGACCTTCATGCCATAGAATAGCCACCAAGCGATGCGACAAGGCCCACGCACCTTCAATAATGTGACCCCTAATGCGCACGCCACTTGTACTATTACTTCTGTCCCTTGCCTGTTCTGGCATCTCCATCGTGGCATTCGGTCCGGTGTTAACTCTCCCCCTCGCGATCTCCCTGTTGGCGGCAATCGCGGCCGCCTTTTTGGCCCTGAAAGCTGGATTGCGCCGCGCGGCACCCGCATTGCCGCAGCGCCAGGTGGAACAGCCGCAGCCGTTGAAGTCACAGCTGAAATCGCGCCGGAACCGCAGCGTCAACCGCAAGGCTGATACCCTTGTGAAGTCCGGCGCCTTGACCCGCCCCGAGCCGCGGGTCGTGGTGGATGGTTCGAACGTGATGCATTGGAACGGAGAGGTGCCGCGCTTGGACACGCTGCAAGATGTTTTGGCGCAGTTGCAGGAAATGGGCTACCGCCCCGGCGTGATCTTCGACGCGAACGCGGGCTACAAGCTGGGTGATCGCTATCTGGACGACGCAGATTTTGCCAAGCTGCTGAACCTGCCCGGCGATTGCGTCGTCGTTGTCCGGAACGGAGAGCCCGCAGACCCAACCATTCTTGCCGCCGCGCGCGAGCTGAATGCCAAGGTCATCACCAACGATCGCTTCCGCGATTGGGCCAAGGACTTCCCCGAGGTGGCAAAGCCCGGCACGCTCATCAAAGGCGGCTACAAAGCCGGGGCATTGTGGCTGGACGATAGCGCCTTGGTCGCCTGACCCCGGTTTCCCGTGGGGGCGGCGATTTGGGGCCTACATTGCGCAGGCCCCTTTTTTTAGCGCCGAGAGCTTCCGGGCCGCGCTTTGCCTCCGCGCATTCCGCCGCGCCCCCCGGTGCTGCGGCCGCCGGCCTTCGCGGCATCTTCCACAGCGGCGTCGACTGCGGATTGTCGTGCCAACGGATCATCAGCAATCGCCAGCTCAACGGCCTCCAGCCGCTTCACCTCATCGCGCAACCTTGCGGCTTCCTCAAACTCGAGGTTCTCGGCGGCTTTGCGCATCTTCTCTCGAAGACCATCAAGATGGGCTTGCAGGTTGGCCCCCACCAGCGGTTTTTCGACCTTGGCTGTGACGCGGCTTTGGTCCGTGTCGCCTTGGTAAACGCCCAGAAGGATATCATCGACGTTTTTCTTGATCGTGGCGGGCGTAATGCCGTGTTCTTCGTTGTAGGCCAACTGCTTAACGCGACGACGCTCGGTCTCGCGCATGGCGCGTTCCATGCTTCCGGTGATCTTGTCAGCATACATGATGACACGACCACCGGCGTTCCTTGCGGCCCGGCCAATGGTCTGAATCAGTGAGGTTTCAGAGCGCAGAAAGCCTTCCTTATCGGCGTCCAGAATAGCCACCAACCCGCATTCGGGGATGTCCAAACCCTCGCGCAGAAGGTTGATCCCGATCAGCACATCAAAGGCCCCAAGGCGCAGGTCACGCAGAATTTCGATCCTTTCCAAGGTGTCAATGTCGCTGTGCATGTAGCGCACGCGAATGCCCTGTTCGTGCATGTATTCCGTCAGGTCTTCGGCCATGCGTTTGGTCAGTGTGGTGACAAGGGTGCGGTAGCCATCGGCCGAGACTTTGCGGACCTCGTCCAGCAAGTCATCGACCTGCATCTCAACGGGGCGGATTTCGATCACCGGATCAATAAGCCCCGTGGGGCGGATCACTTGTTCGGTGAAAACCCCGCCGGCTTGCTCCAATTCCCACGCGGCGGGGGTGGCCGAAACGAAGACAGATTGCGGGCGCATCGCGTCCCATTCCTCGAACTTCAGGGGGCGGTTATCCATGCAAGAGGGCAGGCGGAACCCGTGTTCGGCCAGCGTCATCTTGCGCCTGAAGTCACCACGATACATGCCGCCGATTTGCGGCACGCTGACGTGGCTTTCATCCGCGAAAACAATGGCGTTGTCGGGGATATATTCAAACAGGGTTGGGGGCGGCTCGCCGGGGGCGCGGCCCGTGAGATAGCGCGAATAGTTTTCGATCCCGTTGCAAACGCCGGTGGCCTCCAACATCTCCAGATCAAAGTTCGTGCGTTGCTCAAGTCGTTGCGCTTCCAGCAGTTTCCCTTCTCCGATCATCTGGTCAAGGCGGGCGACCAGCTCGGCCTTAATCCCCTTCATCGCCTGTTGCATCGTGGGGCGCGGGGTCACGTAGTGGGAGTTCGCGTAAATGCGGATCTTGTCAAAGGTGCCAGTCTTCTGGCCGGTCAAAGGATCGAATTCGGTGATCGTTTCCAGCTCTTCCCCGAAGAAAGACAGCTTCCACGCGCTATCTTCAAGGTGGGCGGGCCAGACCTCTAGGCTGTCACCGCGCACCCGGAACGTGCCGCGCTGAAACGCGGCGTCGTTACGGCGGTATTGTTGCGCCACCAGATCGGCGATCACCTTGCGTTGGTCGTATTCGCGCCCCGCGTGCAAATCTTGGGTCATCGCGCCGTAGGTCTCGACCGAGCCGATACCGTAGATGCACGACACAGACGCCACGATGATCACGTCGTCGCGTTCCAGCAGCGCGCGGGTGGCCGAGTGGCGCATCCGGTCGATCTGCTCGTTAATCTGGCTTTCTTTCTCGATGTAGGTATCGGAGCGGGCCACATAGGCTTCGGGCTGGTAGTAGTCGTAGTAAGAGACGAAATATTCCACGGCGTTGTCGGGGAAGAAGTTCTTGAACTCGGAATACAGCTGTGCGGCGAGCGTTTTGTTGGGCGCAAGAATGATCGCGGGACGTTGGGTTTCCTCGATCATCTTGGCCATGGTGAAGGTCTTGCCGGTGCCTGTCGCGCCCAACAGCACTTGATCACGGTCACCATTGCGGATGCCTTCAGACAGCTCTGCGATGGCGGTGGGCTGATCGCCCGCCGGTTCAAACTCGGTGTGCAAGACGAAGGGCTTGCCACCCTCCATCTTTAACTGCGCGCGCAGTTGGTCCACAGCGCGGCCGGTGTCGGGCATTTGCTCGGGCGAGTTGTTGTGCATGGGCGTCTCTCCTTACTCCATAGAATGGAGCCTTCGGGCGAAGCTGCAAGGGTCTAGGGTGTCAGTTAGTGACAGCATGGTGTCAGGAGACTGTCATGGTATGGCGGGCTGGAGGCCAGAAGTATGACCAAAAGGTTAGGGAAGTAAGGGCAATTCTTCGGACAATACCTTTGATCTGAAAGCGGCAAGAACGTAAACAGAACAGGCAAGCAGCAGAAGCGGTTGCCGGCCCTGGCCGTACCCACCCACCCCTCGCTCCACAGTCAGGGTTGGCAACCCCTTTCTCCCCCCCCCTCCCATAGCGCAATTCATTTTTCCTGGTCCTCAAACGGGCTGTGCTAGGCTTCGTTCATCTATTTCGTTGTCGGAGCCAGCGATGCACCGTGTCCTTTTGATCCTACTCGCAGCCTCCCAACCGGCTGTGGCCGATGCAGACCCGCCGCGTCCGGTCATGGGCGGCGCGGTGGAGGTCAGCGGCCCGGCCGAGATCGTGTTTGACTGGACCACGGACGCCTGCGAGGAACACCACATTCCCGACCTTCCAGTGCGCGCCTACCGCGATGGGGCGCAGGCCGATGGAGGCGTTAGCCTGATCCTTGGCCACCACTTAACCCGCCGTATGCGTGGCCCGGATTTCGATACCCTCGCCGTGGACTGTGAGATCCTCTTGTCGTCCACCCGCGCCCGCCACGCCGACCAGTTCGCCAACTTGGAATGGATCGCCGCCACCTATGCGCAGGGCGACATCGTTCACGCGCTGCTGCACAATGAATACCAAGGCAACCGCTACCCGGAATGCCAGACAGCGGATTATTTCAGTTGCTGGTACAACACGATCACCTACGCACGCTCGGACGACGGCGGCGCGAGCTTTCGCTACCCTTTTGCCCCGCCCGCGCATTTGGTCGCCTCCATCCCCGAGCAATACGCCCCGGATGAGGGCATTTTCGGCGTCTTCAGCCCATCCAACATCATCGAACACGGCGGCCATTTCTACGCGTTCTTCAAGGTGCAAACCTACCCGCTGGAGTCGCAGCATACTTGCCTGATGCGGACCGCCACGCTGGAAGACCCAGACAGTTGGCGGTTTTGGGACGGGGCAGGGTTCAATGGTATTTTCGCCGATCCCTACCGCGATGACCTGCGTGCCTTGCGCGCGACGACCTGTACGCCCATCGCCTTGCCGCAAATCGCCCAGATGTACGAGGGGGTGACGTGGAACACTGTTCTTGACCGGTTCATTCTGGTGGGAACCAGCAGCGATCCTTCGCGCATCCCAAACCCCTATGGCTTCTATTATGCGCTGTCCGAGGACCTTATAACTTGGGAGATGCGCCAACCGCTGTTGGAGGTGCGCCTGCCTTGGCGCGCCACCGGGCGCGACACCGTCTATCTTTACCCAACGCTTATCGATCACGACAGCGACAGCGCGAACTTTGAGACGACGGGCGCGTCTGCACACCTCTATTTCACCCGGCTCAACTTCGGCTCCGGCGACCTGGACAGGGATTTGATGCGGCTGCCCGTGACAATCCGCAATCCCGAGTGATTTTGGCGCATTGATCTGGCTCGCGCCTTTGCCCATAAAGCCAGCAATCAGACTCGGAGATCACGATGAGCGCACGTATTTACAAGCCCGCAAAGACCGCCATGTCCTCAGGCACTGCTAAAACCAAGGACTGGGTGCTGGATTTTTTGCCGGCACAGGCGCGCCGGATTGACCCGCTGATGGGCTGGACCTCATCGTCTGACATGGACAGCCAAGTGCGTTTGCGGTTCGAGACAGCGGAAGCGGCCAAGGCCTATGCGGCGGATCACGGAATTGAGGCGGTTGTTCTAAAGCCCAAGTCCCGCAAGCCCAACATCCGCCCGGGCGGCTACGGCGAAAACTTCGCTACCAACCGCCGGGGTGCGTGGACGCATTAAGCGCCACTAACCGCCTGTTTTCCTAGCGAAGAACGCGTTTCAGACCTGCCTGAAGCCGCAGGAGCGGTGCCTTGTAGTCTGCCACCATTTCCGCGGCATTGGGCTGTGACGCCGCCGCCCCCACATTCACCGCAGCCACCACTTGGTTGTGGGCGTTCAGCAGGGGCACGGCGATAGAACGGAGCCCCATTTCAACCTCTTGATCTATAACGCAAAAGCCTTGGGCTTGGATCGCGGCTAGTTCGGCCAAGATCGCCGCCGGTTCGGTCAAGCTGTTGGGCGTGCGCGGGCTGAGGTCGGACCGTTCCAGCGCGGCGCGTTGATCCTCAATAGGGAGGGCCGCCAAAAGCACGCGCCCCATCGACGTGCAATGGGCGGGCAAGCGCGACCCCGGCAATAGCCCGATGGACATCACCCGCCGTTGCGCGGCGCGGGCGAGGTAGACGATTTCGGTATCATCAAGGATGGAAACGGACGTCGATTGCCCGATTTGATCCGAGAGTTGGTCCAGCCAAGGTTGAACGATCTGCGGCAAGGGCAGCGCCGCCAATGCCCCCATCCCAAGTCGCAGAATGCGGGGCGTGGGGGTGAAAAACTTCCCGTCGAACTCCGCGTATCCCTGCGCGTGAAGCGTCAGTAGGCATCGCCGCGCCGTGGCGCGATCCAGCCCCGTGCGCCCTGCCACGTCGGATATCGTAAGCCGGGGGCTTTCGGCCCCAAAGCACTCGATCACCTGAAGCCCCTTGGCGAGCGATGCGATTGTATCTGTAGATTTGTTCACCATGCGCACAGACTGATCCTTGATCTGAACAAAGGTCAACATGCGAACGAAATCTCTGGAACACGGACCCAAAGGGTCGCTAGGCCTTCGGGTGAAGGAGAACGCGAGATGGATAAAACCCTAGGCAGCTTGGTCGAGGCCGTGGCCCAGATACCCGATGGCGCAACGGTGATGATCGGCGGATTTGGCGGCTCTGGCGCGCCGATTGAACTTATTCATGCGCTGATCGACCACGGGTCAAAGCACCTGACGGTGGTGAACAACAACGCAGGCAATGGCCATGTTGGTCTGGCAGCACTGATCGAACAGGGCCGCGTCGACAAGCTGATCTGTTCGTTCCCCCGCTCCGCCGATCCGAGCGTGTTTGTGGAAACCTATCACGCTGGAAAAATCGAGCTGGAAATCGTGCCCCAAGGCACCTTGGCCGAACGCATTCGCGCCGGCGGCGCGGGCATCCCGGCGTTCTACACCCCCACCGCCTATGGCACCGAAGTGGCCGAGGGAAAGCATATCGAGGAATTCGACGGGCGCTTCTACGTGCGCGAACGCTGGCTGAAGGCCGATTTCGCGCTGATCAAGGGAGAACTCGGTGATAGCCACGGAAACATGACCTACCGCATGGCCGCGCGGAACTTTAACCCCGTCATGGCCATGGCCGCGACAACCACCATCGCGCAGGTCTCTAAAATCGTGCCCTTGGGGGGGATTGACCCGGAACATGTCATCACGCCGGGTATTTTCGTGTCCCATGTGGTCGAGGTCGCAAACCCCGCCCAAGAAGAAACGCTGAACCGGGCGGAGGCCGTTTACCCATGATCGACATCTCAGACATCAAACTGTCCAACGCGCAGATCGCATGGCGCGCGGCGCAAGACATCGAAGACGGCGCCTATGTAAACCTTGGCATCGGCTTCCCAGAGATGGTGGCGCGGTTCCAGCCCGAGGGGAAGCAAGCGATATTCCATACCGAGAATGGCGTGCTCGATTTCGGTGAAGCGCCTGCGCCGGGGGATGAGGATTGGGACCTGATCAACGCGGGCAAAAAGGCGATTACCCTGAAGCCCGGCACCGCGTTCTTCCACCACGCCGACAGCTTCGCCATGGTGCGGGGCGGGCATTTGGACCTTGCCGTTTTGGGTGCCTATCAAGTGGCGCAAAACGGAGACTTGGCCAATTGGTCCACGGGCAAGGGCGGTATTCCGGCCGTGGGCGGCGCGATGGACCTTGTGCAATCGGCCAAGCGTATCGCGGTGCTGACCGATCACGTCACCAAGAAAGGCGCGCCAAAATTGGTGGAGGCCTGCACCATGCCCTTAACCGGCGTGGGCTGTGTCACACGCATCTATTCGTCTTTGGCTGTTGTGGATGTGGTCGACGCCCGCTTTATTCTACGAGAGAAAGTCCCGGCCATTTCCATGGACGATTTACAATCTTTAACTGGCGCGCCGCTTCATGGGGAAGCGGAGGTGCTCGATCTAATCTGCCCGGAGGAACTGGCATGAATGACGTCTTTATCTGCGATTACACGCGCACGCCCATTGGCCGTTTTGGCGGTAGCCTGTCGTCAGTTCGCGCCGACGATCTGGGTGCGATCCCTATCGCGGCGTTGATGGCGCGCCATGATATTGATTGGGCCGCGGTCGAGGAAGTCTACTATGGCTGCGCCAACCAAGCGGGCGAAGATAACCGCAACGTGGCCCGCATGTCGGCGCTACTGGCGGGCCTGCCGGTGGAGGTGCCGGGCACCACGATGAACCGCTTGTGCGGGTCTGGCATGGATGCGGTGATCGCGGCGGCGCGGGCCATTCGGTCCGGCGAAATGGACCTTGCTATTGCGGGGGGCGTCGAAAGCATGTCGCGCGCACCTTTCGTAATGCCTAAGGCGGAATCCGCGTTCAGCCGGTCCAACGCGGTCTATGACACCACCATCGGTTGGCGCTTTGTTAATCCGGTGATGAAGGCGCAATACGGCGTCGATTCAATGCCTGAAACGGCCGAGAACGTGGCCGAAGACTTCGGCATTTCCCGCGCCGATCAGGATGCTTTCGCTTTGCGTTCCCAAGACCGTGCGGCAGCGGCCATCGCGTCAGGGCGTTTGGCAAAGGAGATCACCCCGGTCACGATCCCACAGCGCAAGGGCGACCCGAAGGTCGTGGACACGGACGAGCATCCTCGCGCCACGACGCTGGAAGTTTTGGGAAAGCTCAAGACCTTCGTCAAAGCCGATGGGTCGATCACGGCGGGCAATGCCTCGGGCGTGAACGATGGGGCGGCGGCGTTGATCTTAGCCTCGGAAGCGGCGGTTAAGGCACACGGGCTAACGCCGTTGGCCCGCGTGTTGGGCGGGGCGACCGCTGGGGTTGCGCCGCGGATCATGGGATTCGGGCCAGCGCCCGCGTCCAAGAAGCTGATGGCACGGCTTGGGCTCAGCACCGACGATTTCGCCACCATTGAATTGAACGAGGCGTTTGCCTCGCAAGGTTTGGCGACGCTGCGCGATCTGGGGATTGCCGACGATGACCCACGGGTGAACCGCAACGGCGGCGCGATTGCGCTTGGCCATCCCTTGGGCATGTCCGGGGCGCGGATCACAGGCACCGCGATCCATGACCTCAAGTCCGGCGAAAAGAGCCTTTCGACCATGTGTATCGGCGTCGGTCAGGGCATCGCCATCGCGCTAGAGCGGGTCTGAAGCGCCATTCTGCACCAAACACAGTCGGAATGGGCGGGTTACAGCGGTAGCCCGCCCATTTCCGTTAAGATCGCCAAAACCTCGTCCATGCCTTCCCCGTGGCGCAGGGCGCAGAACACGTAGGGCCGTGTGCCACGCATTTTGTCGCTATCGCGTTTCATCACCTCTAACGACGCGCCGACATGGGGGGCGAGGTCGGTCTTGTTGATAATCAGCAAGTCGGATTTCGTGATCGCGGGTCCGCCCTTGCGGGGGATTTCCTCGCCCGCGGCCACGTCAATCACATAGACGGTCAGATCGGCCAGTTCGGGGCTGAAGGTGGCCGACAGGTTGTCGCCCCCGCTTTCGATCATCACCACTTGCAGGTCTGCGTGGCGCTTCTCCAACTCGGCAATCGCGGCCAGATTGATCGAGGCATCTTCCCGGATCGCCGTATGGGGGCACCCGCCGGTCTCCACTCCGATAACTCGGTCTTGGGGCAGGATCTGCATCCGCATCAACGCCTCGGCATCTTCCTGGGTGTAGATATCATTGGTGATGACACCGATGGAAAGCTGCGGGTGCAGCGCCCGGGCCAAAGCGGCGGTGAAGGTCGTTTTGCCAGCACCCACGGGGCCTCCAATGCCAATACGAAGCGGTCCATTAAGTTTGGTCATGAACGGAAAATCCTTGGCTGAAGCGCCTCGTGGCGCATGGCGGCAATGTCAGAGAGGAACGCGGTGCTTTGCAGGTCATCCAGCGTCGCGGTTTCGGTTTCTTCTACGATGGCAAGGCAGAGCGGTGTCAGGGCGGCCAAAACGGCCTGTCCCTCGGTCTGGCCCAAGGGCACGGCGCGTACGGCAACGGACACAAGGTTGCTGGTAAAGGCGTGTAGGTACATCGCGGCGGTCGTGGTCACGTCAATGTTCAAGGCTGCACTGGCGGCGCCAACGGCCACGGGGTAGGGAAAATCCGCGGCGTCGCCGCCCCAAATGGCGGCGGCGGTTGTGCTGAATGCTGTGCCTTGCAGGGTCGTTTCCATCACGCGCTCCGCCGAGCCACAAAACGCCCGCGCCGTGGCACCGATCTGCGCAAGGTCATCAGGTGTGGGGGCTGCATGGGCGGCGCGTAGCAAGATGCAATCGTTGCGGCCCGTGCCGTGGCGCAAGACATCCTCTAGCCAAGTCTGAAGCCCCTCAGAGGTGGCGATTGTGCCATCGTGAATGGCAGTCTCTAACCCATGGGAATAGGCGAATGCCCCCACCGGGAAGCTTGGGGAAAGCCATTGGGCCAGCGCCAGAATGTCGCCTTCAATGGGCATGGGCCGTGGCGACATGTTCGTGAGAGTGCGTGCGCCCGTGCCCGTAGGCGCCACCTTCTGGCGTGAAGGGCAGGGTCACGGGGGCGACGGTCGCGCCGAGGTGTTCGAGCATGTGGCCAATAACCGGATCAGCCTGGATCAACAGATGATCCGCCGCAATCTGGCAGGGGGTGTGCCGGTTGCCCACGTGCCACGCAAGGCGCACCAAGTCCGGGCCGGTGATGCGAAAAAGCGCCTCGGACGCGGCGACGATTTCCACCATCGTCCCGTCGTCTAGTTCCAGCGCATCGCCATGATCCAGCGACGTGGTTTGGGGCAAGTCCACCAGAAACGGGCGGCCCTTGGCGGTGGTCAGCCGTTTGCGACGCAAGAACCGCTCGGCGTAATCGAGTTCGCACAGCTCCGTCGGGTCGGCCCAATGGCCTCTGCGGTGCAGGGTTTGGGCGATGGGAAGGGATGTCATGGAGCCTCTCAGAATAGGAAGTAGCGTTGGGCCATCGGCAAAACCTCTGCCGGTTGGCAGGTAAGCAGTTCGCCGTCGGCGCGGACCTCGTAGGTTTCGGGATGCACCTCAATCTGGGGCAGGGCGTCGTTCAGGATCATGTCGGCTTTACCAATGTTGCGGGTGTTTTTCACCGCAATCGTCTGCTTGCTGAGGCCAAGGGTGTCCCGCAAACCATTTGCCTGCGCAGCCTCGGACACGAAGCTGACAGACGTATGCTGACGCGCCGAGCCAAAGGCCCCAAACATCTGCCGCGTGTAGACCGGTTGCGGCGTCGGGATAGAGGCGTTGGGGTCACCCATCTGCGCCACAACAATCGAGCCCGCCATCAGAACCATTTCCGGTTTCACCCCAAAGAACGCCGGGTCCCACAGCACCAGATCGGCCCGTTTGCCGATGCTGATATCGCCCAAAACGTGGCTTACGCCTTGGGCAATGGCGGGGTTAATCGTGTATTTCGCGATGTAGCGGCGCACCCGCAAGTTGTCATTCTCTCCGACCTCATCGGAAAGCCGCCCGCGCTGTTTCTTCATCTTGTCGGCGGTCTGCCAGGTGCGGATCAGAACCTCGCCCACACGACCCATGGCCTGGCTGTCGGACGCGATGATCGAGAACGCGCCCAGATCGTGCAGGATATCTTCTGCCGCAATCGTTTCACGGCGAATGCGGCTTTCGGCGAAGGCGA
Source organism: Rhodobacteraceae bacterium M385 (assembly GCA_025141835.1). NCBI lineage: Bacteria > Pseudomonadati > Pseudomonadota > Alphaproteobacteria > Rhodobacterales > Paracoccaceae > Rhodobacteraceae bacterium M385. The sequence continues at coordinate 939,803 of CP081102.1, forward strand.
TGTCTTCCGGGATGGATTTGTCGAGGTGGTGGCACACCATCAGCATATCCAAATGCTCCTCCAACGTATTGGCTGTGAACGGCCGCGTGGGGTTGGTGGAGGACGGCAAGACATTGGCATCACCGCAAATCTTGATGATGTCCGGCGCATGGCCTCCGCCCGCGCCCTCTGTATGGAACGCGTGGATCGTGCGGCCCTTCATGGCGCCCACGGTATGTTCGACAAAGCCGGATTCGTTCAGCGTGTCGGTGTGGATCATAACCTGCACGTCCATGTCGTCGGCCACGGACAGGCAGCAATCAATCGCGGCGGGCGTGGTGCCCCAATCCTCGTGTAGCTTCAGGGCACAGGCCCCGCCTTTCACCATCTCAACCAGCGCGTCGGGCTGGCTGGCATTGCCTTTGCCCGACAGGCCGATGTTCATCGGGATGCCATCAAAGCTCTGCAACATCCTCCCGATGTGCCAGGGGCCGGGGGTGCAGGTGGTGGCCAACGTGCCGTGGGCAGGTCCGGTGCCGCCGCCAAAGCAAGTGGTCACGCCTGAATGCAGGCTGTCTTCCATCTGCTGCGGGCAGATGAAGTGAATGTGGCTGTCCATGCCGCCTGCCGTCAGAATACGCCCTTCGCCAGCAATCACCTCGGTGCCGGGGCCGACGATGATATCGACCCCCGATTGCGTATCGGGGTTGCCCGCTTTGCCGATGGCGTGGATCAACCCGTCTTTCAGCGCCACGTCGGCTTTGTAGATGCCTGAATGGTCCACGATCAGCGCGTTGGTGATTACGGTATCCACTGCGCCGCCCGCACGGGTGACTTGGGACTGGCCCATGCCATCGCGGATCACCTTGCCGCCGCCGAACTTCACTTCTTCGCCGTAGGTGGTCAGGTCGCGTTCAACCTCGATAATCAGGTCGGTATCGGCAAGGCGCAGCTTGTCACCGGTCGTGGGGCCATACATAGCGGCATATTGCGCGCGGGGAATTTCTACGGGCATTTACAGCGCCCCCATGATCTGAGCGTTGAAACCATAGACGTGCCGACGTCCGCCAATGGGGATCAGATGCACCTCGCGGCGTTGGCCGGGCTCGAACCGCACGGCGGTGCCCGACGCAATATCGAGCCGCAACCCACGCGCCGCGTCACGGTCAAAATCCAACGCCGGGTTGGTTTCGGCAAAGTGGTAATGGCTACCGACCTGCACGGGGCGGTCGCCGGTATTGGCCACGACAAGCGTGACCGCTTCGGCTCCGGCGTTCAGGGTAATCGCCCCCTCGGCAGGAAGCAATTCGCCGGGGATCATTTGCGGCACCAAGCGATGTAAGCCACCGCTGCCGCGCCAAGGAACAGCCCGCCCAGAAGTGGCATCCAAAACGGGTCGCCCGCGTGGTGATGAATAGCGCCAGTGCCATGGGCAGAGGCGGCGCTGGCAGCCAGAAGAAGGGGGAGGGCGGAAAGGACGGTTTTCATGGTGAGGTCTCCTTGAGCGGGATCAGCGAATTGGGTTGTGAACGGTGACAAGCTTGGTGCCGTCGGGAAAAGTTGCCTCGACCTGCACGTCGTGGATCATCTCGGCGATGCCTTCCATGCATTGATCGCGGGTGATGACGTGGCCGCCGGCCTCCATCATATCTGCGACCGAGCGACCATCGCGGGCGCCTTCCACCACCGTATCGGTGATGAGTGCGATGGCTTCGGGGTGGTTCAGTTTCACCCCCCGCGCCAATCGCTTGCGGGCGACCTCTGCGGCCATGGCGATTAACAGTTTGTCTTTTTCCCGTGGCGTAAGTTGCATGGGCTAAAGCCTCCAAGACATGGGTAAAGTGTTGTTGTTCAGGCGCTCCAGCACGGGGATCAGCACGCGGCGCAACTCTAGGCTGTCGGCGGCGAGAAGCCGGATCACCAGCAGATCTTCGGCCAAAAGGCTGGCGCCCGCAGTGGGGGGCAGGGCGGATTGAATTGCGGGGAAATGGGCGGCGGCATCAGGTGACACCATCACAACGCTGGCCATGGCAGTGGCCCCTGCCGCCGTGGCAGGCCGTTGCAGAAGCGACGCAAAGTTGCCGCCGAGGTTCATGCCATCAATGTAAAGTGGTTGGCCTGCGCGGGTGATCGAGATCCGGTCTTGGAACCGCGCATCATGCAGGGCTTCGCCCATGGCGGTGCGGCCAAAGACAATCGGTTCCACCAGCAGAAGTTGCGCGTCTGCTTGAAGAGAGACCGTAAGCCTGCGGCGTAGATTGCAGCGTTCAAACAGGATTAATTCCTGCGGGAGCCAATTCAGGCGCCCCCCCGCTTGGACGTCGAGTTCGGTGGTCAGCGTCCCGACCTCATCGCGTTGGGCGCGGTAGGCACGCTCTGCCGCTTGGGTCGTCAGGGTCAGGGTCGCACCCGGCTCGACCGCGACGTTTAAACCAAACTGATCGCCCCCCGTGATGCCGCCCGCTGTGTTAACCATGACAACTTCGATGTCCGATGTCGGCGTGCGGGGGAACACCAGCTTCGTGGAGCCCGATTGACGGAGGTTCTTTAACCGCGTGCGCCCGCCCTTATCGGCGCAAACCGATAGCGTCCCGGACCCAAGGGCCCGAGGCTGCGCCGCATTGGCGGCGGCTGTAGGTATGGCGGTGTGCAGGGTGATCGGACGCTCCCGAGGGTTATCGTAACGGTCACTTTCTGAGCATAGGACGCCGTGTTCTTGCAGCGTGCATGGCCGGAATTGGCCCCGCTCGGCGGCGAGGGGCGCATTTTTGGGCGATGCATAGGAGATTGCCTAAAATTTGTGCGGCGCGAATACTGTCATGCGCGTGACGTGATCCTGCGCGGGCGAGGTTCTTTGGGACGGGACGTTTGGCACGGGCCGGACGTGGCCTATCCGCCAATTTCAATCCGGCGCCATTCTGAAGGGGGTTTTCCTACAACTCGGCGGAAGTCCTTGCTAAAATGATAGGGGTCCGAGAACCCGCATTGCAGAGATATTTCATCAAGCGTCTGGTTCGTTTCCAGCATCAGCTTTTGGGCCATGGTTAGGCGCAGGCCCCGCAGGAACTCTCGGGGTGTCAGGCCGATGTGTTTTTGGAACAACCGCCGGATCTGCGCCGCACTTGCCCCTGCGGTTTCCTCTATCTCCGCTGCCGTCCAGGGGGCGCTGGGGTCTGCGCGCATGGCGGCCACGGCCCGGTCCAAACTGCGGGGGGATTGGCGCTTTGTCTCAATTCTCTTTTGTTCCACCATCAGCTCCAGCAGGGAAGAAACGGCGGTGTTCAGCTTTAGATCTGTGTCGATGGTTTGCGTGCGAAGGCCGCTAAATAGTTCATTGAACCAACGCACTAGGGAGTGACCTTCTTTGATTGCAAGGCGGGTTTCAGATTTTCCCATCACCCGTTCTCGCAGGGCTGCCAAGTTGCTCCCCTGCACCCGACACCACATCACGGACCACGGATCTTGTTCGGATGCGGCATGGGCATGGGGCCGATCACCGGGCATCCAAACCAACTGGCCGGGGGCAACCGTGATCTTGGTGCCGTCGATCGTGACGGTGCCCTTTCCCGACAGGCAGTAGATAATATCATCCCCCGGACAAAAGGCGCGTCGCACCGTGTCGCCTGCCGCTGCGTCAAGCCATCCGGCGCGCAGAACGGTGAACAGGTTCATGTCATGCGCACTACTGGGAACGTAGTAATGGCTTTCGTGAATTGTCGCGGTCATGGAAAATATCTCATGCGCGTTTTATACATGAATTGGATGATTGTGTCCATGTTTTCGGCGCGAATCTGCACCTAGGGTTGAGGTGGGAAGAGGATACTGCGCAAACATCGACAGATGGCGCAGAGATAGAATGGGAGGGCCCGATGCTGGCACCGACAAAAGAAGAAATGCGCGCATATGAAGTCGATGGGTACTTCATTCGCAAAGGGTTCCTGAACACCGATGAAGTGAGTGATTTCCGCGATTCCGCCCGGCAGCAGTTGGAAGAAGAAAACGCCGCCGGTGATGTCATGCAAAAGGGCGACAAGTCCGGCAAAACGACCCTCCTGAAGCTGTGGAACACGGCGGGCGATGACAAGTACGGTCTGCTGGCTCGCGACGAGCGTATGGTGCGCATGTCCGAGGCGCTGATTGGCTCGGACATTTACCTCTACAGCCACAAGATGACGATGAAGCAGCCCCGTGAAGGTGGCGCTTGGGAATGGCACCAAGATTTCGGCTACTGGTATGAAAACGCGTGCCTTTCGCCTGAAATGCTATCGGTTTACGTGTCGCTTGATCCGGCCACGAAGGAAAACGGTTGCTTGCAAGTCCTGAAAGGCTCGCACGAGCTTGGGCGCTTGAACCATCTACGGGAAGACGGTCAGACCAACGTGCAGGCCGAGCATCTGGAAGCCGCGATTGAACGCTATGAGCGCATCTACGTAGAGATGGAGCCGGGCGACGCTTTGGTCTTCCACTGCAACCTGTTGCACCGCTCGGACGCCAATAACAGTGACACCTATCGCTGGGGTTACATCGTGTCCTACAATGCGGTTCACAACGCGCCGTTTGCGCGGATGCGGGACTACGGTAACTTTGAACAATTGAAGACGGTGCCCGCCGGAAGCTTCATGGTCGCATGATGGGGGGTGACATGAAAGCAAGCGCTCCCCCCGCCAGCCAACAACCACCCCGAGCTGCAAACGCTCGGGGGAACACCTCCTTTCTGCGCGCCGCCTTGGCGAAGAAAGAAACGGGGGTGTTTTTGGCGTTGCTGGTCATGTGCGTCGTTCTGTCGATCAGCAACGAATACTTCCTTTCGACGACGAACTTATTGAACGTCGGGCGACAAATTTCGCTGCTGGGGATCATGGCCGTGGGGATGACCTTCGTGCTGGTCTCGGGCGAGATTGATCTGTCGATCGGCTCCATCTACGCGCTTTGCGGCCTATCGACCGGTGCCTTGATTGTGATGGGGTGGACACTGTTTCCGGCCATCATGATGGGTCTGGCAATTGGCGCGGCCGCTGGTCTGGTGAACGGTCTGTTGTCCACCTATGGGCGCTTGCCGTCGCTGATTGCGACGCTTGGAATGATGTCCGTCATCCGAGGCTCTGCTCTTTTGATGACCGATGGACAGCCCGTGACGGTCAACGTGCGCCGTGGCGCGATGGAAAGCACCTATGATGCCTTTACGACCATGGGGCAGGGCTATCTGTTTGGCGTAGTGCCGATGCAGTTGGCCTTCTTCTTGCTGGTGGCCGTGCTTGGCTGGCTGTTGCTGTCGAAAACGGGTTTTGGCTTCCGGCTTTTTGCCGTTGGCGGCAGCACCAAAGCCGCCCGCGTGTCGGGCATCCATGTGGAGACCACAAAAATCTGGTCCTTCATCATCATGGGCCTGTTGGCCGCTTTTGCGGGGATCTTGGCGATGGCGTTCTTGCCAAGCGGCCAGGCTGGCCGCACGGGCGTGGGGCTAGAGCTGGACGTGATCGCCGCCGTCGTCGTCGGCGGTGCATCTCTGTCGGGAGGGACGGGGACAATCTTGGGCACGGTTCTGGGCGTGTTCATCATCGGCGTACTGCGAAACGGGCTGATCCTGTCTGGGGTCTCTCCGTTCATGCAGGAAGTGATGATCGGACTAGTGATCATCATTGCGGTTGCAATCGACAAGTGGAGCAGCCGTCAGGGCCGGGCCTAGGAGGGGCCCGCCCATTCAGAATTCAAAGGGAGGACTAACAATGAAACTGTCTTGGACACTGGCAATGGTCGCCGCGGGCGCCATGGTGCCTGCCGCAAGTTTTGCGGAAGAAGTGACACTGGCCGACTTCGATCTGGCGCAACGGATCGCGGACGGCATCGCTGCGGGCGATGATTTCGACATCTTGGTCTCATACCATGATGTCTCGAACGAATTCGCGCCGTTCATTCGGGAAGGCGTTGAGCGCGCCGATGCGGAAGAGGGCGTGAATGCTCGCATGGTCGGCCCCGTGGGTGCCGATGCGGACGCGCAGATCTCGGAAATTGAGACGCTGATCGGCCAGTACGACGCCTTGGCGATTTCTTCAGTCAGCACCGATGCCTTGTCGCCGCTGATTGACCGTTTGGTGGGCGAGGGTATTCCCGTTATCACTTACAACACCGATAACCCCGACAGCGCACGCTTGGTATTTGCGGGCCAAGATTTGGTTGAATCCGGCCGTGCGGCTGGCGCGTTGATGGGCGAAGTTTTGGGCGGCGAAGGCCGGGTTATCATCACAACGCTGGATGCGGCGGCGCAATGGTCGCTTGACCGTGAAGGCGGCGCGCGCGAAGCGCTGGCCGAGTTTGACGGCATCGAGGTTGTCCGCACCCTGAACACTGGCACCGACCCGCAGGAAATCTATTCGGCCATCGAGAACGCGATGCTGGCAGATCCTTCGATCACCGGTATCTTGTCGATGGAATGCTGCACCACACCTGCCGCAGGAGAATGGGTGGCCCGCAATGGCCGTGCCGGTGACGTTCAAATCGTGGGCTTTGACCTTCTGGACCAAACAGTGGAGCTGGTCGCCGATGGCGTGATCCAAGCCACCATTGACCAAGCCCCCGCCCGTCAGGGCTATGAGGCGGTCAACTTGCTGGTTCAGTTCCTGTCCGGCGAGGCGATTGATGACCTTGATACCGGTGTCGGCGTTTACACACCTGACAACATCTCGGAAATCCTGAACTAATTACACAATGTGCTGCGCGGGGATTGCCTGCGCAGCACTGCCTTGTTTTGCTGTCGGGGATGCTGATGCAGCCAATTCTAGAACTACGCAACATCACCAAACGCTTTGCCAGCGTCGTGGCGATGGATTCGGTTTCGATCCAGTTTCGCCCCGGCGAAGTTCATGCTGTGATCGGCGAAAATGGTGCCGGGAAAAGCACCATGATGAACATCATCGCGGGCGATTTGCAGCCCAATGGTGGTGAGGTATTTATCGACGGTGCGCCCATTGTGCTGGCTTCACCGCTGGTCAGCCGCGCCAAAGGGGTGAGCGTCGTTTTCCAAGAACTGTCTCTGTGTGAGAACCTGACGGTGGGCGAAAACGTGTTGCTGTCAGAGTTTGGCGCCCGCAATGCGCTGTCGCCGTTGTCGCCCCATCGCAGTGCCAAAGCCGCCCGTGCCGCGCTCGACCGGATCGGATTGGGCGAGATCGAGACAAGCACCCCCGTGGCCTCTTTGACCGTGGCGCAGAAGCAATTGGTCGAGATCGCCCGTGCGATTTCCCAAAACGCCCGCGTTCTGATCCTGGATGAGCCGAATTCGGCCCTGTCGCCCCGTGAAAGCGAACGCCTGTTCGATATCGTGAAAGCGCTGCGGGCCGAAGGTGTGGCGATCATCTATGTCTCGCACCACCTGCAAGAGGTCTTGGACCTTGCTGACACCATCTCTGTGATGCGCGACGGGCAGATGATTACGACTGTGCCAGCCGGGCCTGATGTCTCGGTTGAAGCCTTGGTCACCCATATGGTGGGCCGTACGCTGGATGCCCACGATCAATATGCCCTGCGCCCCGATGCCAATGCGCATTTGGGCAAAGTGGTTCTGGATGTCACCCAGCTTTCCGTCCCGGGAGAGATTACCGACGCAACCTTCTCGCTCCGCGCGGGCGAAATTCTGGGGGTGGCGGGGCTGCCTGACAGTGGCAAAGACATTCTTGCGGAGGCGATTTTCGGCCTCTGCCCGCGCGGTGGCGACGTGAAGGTAGGCGGTATTCGCCTGCAACCCCATCGCCCATTCCACACCATCGCCGCAGGTGTTTCTCTTGTGCCTGCCGATCGTCGGGGAGCGGGCGCTCTGCTAGAAATGAGCGTTGCCGAAAACACAGTATCGTCGTCCCTCAAGCGGTTCATGAACATGGGTTTTCTAAAGAACCGCGCGATCCGTAGCGAGGCACAGAAAAGTGTCGAAAACCTGGATGCACGAATTTCGGGCCTCGGTCAGAAGATCGGTACGCTGAGCGGCGGGAACCAGCAGAAGATTATCCTTGCTCGCGGGTTGCTGAACGGACCACGTATTCTGATCCTACATGAACCCACACGCGGCATCGACGTGGGGGCGAAGGCGGAAATCTATCGTATCCTCAAGGAACTCGCCGCTGAAGGCTTGGCGATCTTGATGATCTCGTCCGAATTGCCCGAGGTCGTTTTGCACAGTGGTCGGGTAATTGTGATGGCCGACGGGGTCGTGGCGGGCCATCTATCGGGTCTGCAAATTAATGAAGAAGCGATCATGGAACTTGCCGTCGGGGGCACCCATGATCACGGCACCGCAACGCGCAATCAGGAGGCGGTAGCATGAGCCGTTTAACAGTCGTCGGAAGTTTCGCGGTGGGGCTGACCATTCGCACGCCGGAAATGCCGATCTTTGGGCAAACCATCTTGGGATCAGACTTCGATTTCGGGCCGGGGGGGAAGGGCTCTAACCAAGCGGTCGGACTGGCGCGCCTTGGCATGGATGTGGGTCTTGTGACCTGCGTGGGGAAGGATGAATTGGCCAATGTGGCGCTGAACCTGTACCGCGAAGAAGGCGTTAGCAGCGACTTCGTTACTCAGGATGACCGCCGCGCGACGGGCGCGGGCGTGATCGTGCTGAACTCGGAAGGGAACAACTTCATCATCCTCGACATGGGCGCGAATGAGTTGATGGACCGCGCCTTCGTAGAAAAGGCAAGCGACCAGATTGCCGCCAGTGATGTCGTCATGGCAGTCCTTGAGATCCCGGTAGAAGCGGCCTGTACGGCAATGGAAATCGGCAAGGCAGGTGGGGCCAAGACGATCCTGAACCCCGCGCCGGCCACGCCTTTGCCAGATCATGCTTTCGCCAATGTTGATTTCCTGACGCCTAATGAGAGCGAGCTACGCATTTTGCTGGGTCTGCCCGCCGACGACCCTACTGGCACCCGCGATTTGGCCATGGCCCTGCGGGAACGCGGCGTGGGAACGGTGATTGTTACGATGGGCCCCAACGGTGCGCTGGTGTTGGGGCCTGATACCGATACTGTCGTACCATCGCCTCAGGTGGAGGTCGTCGATACCACCGGCGCAGGTGATGCGTTCAATGCGGGCTTTGCGGCGGCCTTGGCCGAGGGGCATCCGCTGCTGTCCAGCATTGCCGTGGGCACTGCCGCCGGTGCGCACGCCTGCACCCGTCTTGGCGTCATTCCCAGCCTCGCCACCCGGCGTGAACTGGCTGACTTTAGCGCCCAAACCAACCATCTCAACAAAGGAAGTCTCAATGAAACGTGGTGAATTGCTAAACGCAGAACTGTCGGCGGCCATCGCTCAGATGGGGCACGGCGACTTGATGATCGTGTGCGATGCTGGTTTTCCGATCCCATCGGACGCGTGGCGGATCGACTTGGCAATCAAGCAGGATTTGCCAGACTTGCAGACAGTGTTGTCCCTGGTCAATGATGCTTTCATTACCGAAAAAGTCAGCTACGCCGACGCCTTGCCCGACTACAATCCGGTGCTTCTCGACTACCTTAAGGACCAGTTCGACGATGCCGATCACGAGATGATCCCCCACGAGGTGATCTTGGGTGAAATGGCGGCGAAGGCGAAAGTTATCGTGCGCACGGGGGCGTTTGATCCTTGGGGCAACGTGCTGCTGTATTCCGGTGTTGATGTGCCCAAGTGGTTCTCGAAACCCGGTGTCGTTGCACCGCCAGAATACGCCAAGAAACTCAAGTAAACAGGTATCCCATGACTCGGATTTTCAGTTGGGCGGCGCAGGTCAGCGACCGTGATGCAACCGTTGCGTCATTGAAGGCGGCAAAAGGCAGCTTTGGGGCCTTTGCCCAAGTCACCGCCGAAACAGAGGCCGAGGCCCATGCCGCGTCTGAGGCCGGGATCGAGATGCTGGTCTGTCGCGCCAGCAACGTGGCCAAAGTCCGCAAAGGCGCCCCCCGCGCTTTCATCACCGCTGCGTTGGGGTTCGCCAATGCCATCACGGACGAGGAAATCCTGCGCACAGCCTTCGCCGCCCTCATCGACGGGGCCGACGCGGTGCTGACCGGGCGGCGGCTCGAGGTCGTGTCGCTTCTGGCGTCTGAAGACATCCCCGTCGTGGGCCACCTCGGCTTCGTGCCGCGCAAATCCACTTGGGTTGGCAACATCCGCGCTGTCGGCAAAACCGGGGACGAGGCGCTAGAACTGTTCCACAAGTTCCGCCGCCTTGAAGATGCCGGGGCCTTCGCCGTGGAATGTGAGCTGGTGCCCGCGCGACTGATGGCGGAAATCACGCAGCGATCCGGCCTTGTGACGATCTCGCTGGGGTCCGGCCCAAGCGCCGAGGTGGCGTTCTTGTTTTCGTCCGACATCTGCGGAGAAACTGACACTGTGCCGCGCCACGCGCGCAAATACGGGGATCTTGCCAGCCTCAATCGGCAGGTTGAGGCAGAGCGTATTCGCGCGCTCAGCGCGTTCCGCAAAGACGTTGCAGGCGCGGCGTTTCCGCAGGCAAGCGAAACAGCCACGATCCCGGATGAAGCGTTGGAACAGTTCCTGAACGAAGTGGATCGCTGAGGGGGGGGGCGCCCACCGCGCGCGTTTTCATCAAACTGTCACTTTGCACGGTTCATTAATTCATATATTCGTGAATTATGGAAATAGTGATTCCCAACCGCCTTTCGACCCTTGGCCATCCGCAGCGCCTTGCGGTGTTCCGACTGCTGATGCGTCGTTATCCAGATCGCGTTCCGGCAACCGAGCTAGCGCGGGCCCTTTCGATCAAGCCCAACACGCTTTCCACTTACGTGAACGCGCTGATGCAGGCCGGATTAGTGACGCAGGAAAGGGTCGGCACCTCTTTGCGCTACGCGATCCATATGGATGCCGCCCGCGAAACCATTGACTATCTGTTGAACGATTGCTGCCGAGGCCGGCCCGAGGTTTGCATGCCGAATGTTGCCGCCCTGCGTGAAGAATCCGCCCGCAAGGCCAATGTCCTGTTCATCTGCACCGGAAACTCTGCCCGGTCGATCTTTGCGGAATCGCTACTGCGTCATGTGGCGGGGGATCGGTTCGAGGCCTACTCCGCAGGCACCAATCCGAGAGAGGGCGTTAATCCCTTGGCGCTATCGGTGTTGCGCCAGCGCGGGCACGATGCTGACGGTCTCTACCCTCAAAGCATCGCGGATTTCCAAACTACCGCCGCCCCGGCGTTTGATTTTGTTTTCACTGTTTGCGACCAAGCCGCAAATGAAGAATGCCCGACTTGGCAGGGGCATCCCGTCAGCGCCCATTGGGGGCTGCCTGATCCGGTTGCTGTCTCTGGCACCGATGCTGACAGGGCCCGCGCGTTTCAAGAGGCATTTGACGTGTTGGAGCACCGCATAAGCGGTTTTGCAGCGCTGCCGCTCGCCTCAATGAGTCCTTTGGCTGTTCAAAGGGCGGTGGACGATTTGGGCCAATCTGACAAAGAAGGAATGCTGACATGACGACCTATGCCCTCAACGGTCTTGGCCGCATTGGAAAGCTGGCGCTGAAGCCTCTGCTGGAACGCGGCGCGAATATTGCTTGGATCAACGACGCCGTGGGCGACCCAGAAATGCACGCGCATTTGCTGGAGTTCGATACGGTGCACGGGCGGTGGAAAGCTGACTTTGCCCATGATGCCGATAGCGTGACCATAAATGGCACGCGGCTTCCTTTCATCGGGACGCGCAATCTCGGGGACCTGCCCTTGGAAGGCGTGGATGTCGTCATCGACTGCACGGGCGTCTTCAAAACCGAAGCCGCGCTAAGCCCCTATTTTGAGGCCGGCGTGAAGAAAGTTGTCGTCTCGGCACCGGTAAAGGACGGCAACGCCGCGAATATCGTGATGGGGGTGAATAACGACGTCTATTCACCCGACCAGCACCGCATTGTGACGGCAGCCAGTTGCACCACCAATTGCCTCGCCCCGGTGGTGAAGGTGGTCCATGAAAACCTGCGGATCAAGCATGGCTCCATCACCACGATTCATGATGTGACGAACACGCAGACCATTGTGGACCGCCCCGCGAAAGACCTGCGGCGGGCGCGTTCTGCGTTGAACTCGCTGATCCCCACGACCACGGGCAGCGCCACGGCGATCACCCTGATTTATCCCGAGCTGAAAGGTCGCCTGAACGGCCACGCGGTTCGGGTGCCGCTGTTGAACGCCTCTCTCACCGATTGCGTGTTTGAGGTTGAAAAGGCCACCACGGCAGAGGAGGTCAACGCGCTGTTCAAGGCCGCTGCGGAGGGGCCGATGAAAGGCATCCTTGGGTATGAAGAGCGTCCCCTCGTGTCCACCGATTACACCAACGACGAACGCTCCAGCATCGTGGACGCGCCCTCCACCATGGTTGTGAACGGGACGCAGGTGAAGATCTACGCTTGGTACGACAACGAAATGGGCTACGCGCACCGCTTGGTTGATGTGGCCATGTTGGTCGGGGCCAGCCTGTGAGCCACGCCGCCCAAAAGCCCAGTGGGGCAGCGGCCTATGTCACTGTGACCGCCGCCTATTGGGCCTTCATGTTGACGGATGGCGCGTTGCGGATGTTGGTGCTGTTGCACTTTCACACCTTGGGCTTTTCACCGGTTCAATTGGCCTATCTGTTCGTCCTTTATGAGGTGGCGGGCGTGGGTACGAACCTGTGCGCGGGATGGATCGCGGCCCGGTTTGGCCTGACCTCCACCCTCTATGCGGGCCTTGGGTTGCAGGTCATCGCGCTGTTGGCCTTGGCGATGCTGGACCCGTCCTGGGCGATAGGCGCCTCGGTCGCCTATGTCATGGCGGTGCAAGGCGCGAGCGGGGTGGCGAAAGACCTTGCGAAAATGTCCTCTAAATCGGCGGTGAAGCTGCTGGCCCCGTCCGAGGGCGGCGGGTTGTTTCGGTGGGTGGCCCTGCTGACCGGGTCTAAGAACGCGGTGAAAGGGGGGGGCTTCCTTTTGGGGGCGGCATTGCTGGCGAGCGTGGGGTTTGTCGCCGCCGTTTTGGGGATGGCCGCAATCCTAGCCGTGATCCTGCTGGCGGTGCTGGTCGCCATGCCTGCGGGCCTGCCCAAGGGCCGCAAGGGCGCGAAGTTTTCCGAGGTGTTTTCCAAGTCCGCCAACGTGAACTGGCTCAGCGCCGCAAGGGTGTTTCTGTTCGGGGCGCGGGACGTTTGGTTCGTCGTCGGCATCCCGATCTATTTCTACGCCGTGCTGTCCGATGGGTCCGAGGCCGGGAACCGCGCCACCTTCTTCCTGATTGGCAGTTTCATGGCAGGCTGGACCATCCTTTACGGTTTCGTCCAAGCTAATGCGCCCCGCATCCTTCGCGCCAAATCCCGGACGCAGGCCGATCTTCTGGGCGCGGCAAGGCAATGGGCGTGGGGCTTGGCCCTTGTGCCCGCCGTCTTGACGCTGGCGGCTTTGGCCACGGACGCACCGCAGCTTTGGCTGACGATCGTGCTGGTGGCGGGCTTGTTGGTGTTCGGGGCGGTGTTTGCGGTCAATTCCGCGCTGCACTCTTACCTGATCCTATCCTTCACCCACGCTGACCGGGTGACGATGGACGTTGGGTTCTACTACATGGCCAACGCTGCGGGCAGGTTGTTGGGCACGCTTCTGTCTGGCCTGACGTATCAGATTGGCGGCTTGCCCCTAATGCTGGGAACAGCGGCTGTCATGGTGACAGCATCGGTAATGGCAGCGGGGCAATTGGCCCCGGAAATCGAGGAAGGCACCAATTGATGGGTACGTTTGAACGCTATTTGTCCCTTTGGATCGCGCTGGCGATGGGGGCGGGGATCGCCCTTGGCAGCGCCGCGCCGGGGCTGATCTCGGCCATTGCCGCGGCCGAGGTGGCAAGCGTTAACCTTGTGGTAGCGGCTTTGATCTGGGCCATGGTCTATCCGATGATGGTGGGCGTGGACCCTGCCAGCCTGCGCGATGTGGTCAAGCAACCCAAGGGGCTGGCGATAACGCTGGTGGTGAATTGGCTTATCAAGCCTTTCACGATGGCTGCCCTTGGCGTCTTGTTTTTTGAGGTTGTATTCGCCGATCTGATCGCGCCAGAGGATGCGCAACAATACCTTGCGGGCTTGATCCTTCTGGGGGCTGCGCCTTGTACGGCTATGGTGTTCGTGTGGTCGCAACTGACCCGTGGCGACGAGAGCTACACCCTGTTGCAAGTCTCGGTGAATGACGTGGTGATGGTCTTCGCCTTCGCCCCGATCGTGGCGTTTTTGTTGGGCGTGACCGATATCGTGGTGCCTTGGGAAACGCTGGTGCTGTCGGTTGTGCTGTTCGTGGTATTGCCCTTCCTGGCGGGCTACCTGACCCGGCGCTATTTGCAAACCGAGGTGCGGATTGCAGCGTTTCAGGGGCGGATCAAACCGTGGTCCGTCATCGGCCTGATCGCCACTGTGGTGATCTTGTTCGGCTTGCAGGGTCAGGTGATCCTGGACCGTCCGCAGGTGATCGCGCTGATCGCGGTGCCGATCCTTTTGCAATCCTACGGCATTTTCGCGGTCGCTTACGGGGCTGCCCTGATGTTGCGCGTGCCGCACAGGATCGCGGCACCTTGCGCGTTGATTGGCACGTCGAACTTTTTCGAGCTCGCCGTGGCGGTGGCCATCAGCCTGTTTGGCCTGAACTCTGGCGCGGCTTTGGCCACCGTCGTCGGTGTGTTGGTAGAGGTGCCTGTGATGCTGTCCCTTGTGGCGTTCGCCAATCGGACCCGGTCCCGGTTCCCGGACGAATCGTAGGACTAGACGGGCACGCCCCCCTTGCGGTCTGGCCATAGGAAAGTCAGCCCGACGGCAAGGAACCAAGCAATTGCGCCAAGCCCAAAGACCGCGCCTGCCACATCCCCCAGCGCCGGGATCAGCGTGACGATGCCCGCGCCGCCCGCCAGTAGGCCGAGGGCGCAGACCGGCTTGGCAAGGCCGTTGGCCCGCCATGCCATCAGGCAGATGCAGGTGATCCAGACGCCGCCCGCAATCTCGTTGCCGCCGCCCAAGCCAAGCTCTACCGCGTGCAGGGTTTGCCAGAGGGACACAGCCGCGTCGGAGGGCAGGACGGTCACCCGTTCGACGGCGACATTGGCCACCATGCCTGCGGCCAGTACCAGTGTCACCCAGACCATCCCAAACCCGCGCGTGAGAGAACTGAAGTTTGGAGCCGCCCCCCGCAACCGGGCGTCCAACGCCATCACCAGAACCGCCAAAGCCAGCGCGTTCACGATGTAGATCACCGTGTTGAACGTAATCATCAGGCCGGGATTTTCTGTCGTAAAGGCAACGGCTGCGTTGATGTCGATCTGGTTTGTGCCAAAGCCCAAGGGGGCCAGCAGCGTGACGAGGAAGGCGAAGCCAAACAGGTAGGTTCCGGCGCAGGTCAGGGCGGCCAAACCGCCAGTAGTTTGCAGGTTCATCTCGGTGTCCCTTCACTGGGTAAGCGTGTTGGTGAAATGGTCGGACAAGCGGCGCGTTCCGTGCCGCTCTCCCACCATGTCTTGGGCCATCGCGGTCAAGAAAAACTGTGCTGGCCCGTGGATTTTGCGCGGCGTGACCCGAGGCAGCAGCCAAAGCGCCGCGCGACGCAGGCCATCGGGAAGCAGGGTGATTTTGGCGGGTGCTTCACGGCTGGCAAACGCAAGGCTCGCCACTTGTTTCAGGCTAAAGACCTCGGGCCCACCCACGTCGATCCAGGGGCGCTCTTGAGCAATTGCCTCGGCGCTGGCATGGGCCAGATCCGCGCCGTGGATGGGGTTGATCAGGCAAGATCCATCGCCAAACAGCCACACCCGCCCGGCTTCAGCCATCGCCAGAATATCGCCCATGTCCGAGAAATACCCAGATGGGGCAATCACGGTAGAGGGCAGGGCGCTTTGTTTCAGCGCCTCCACGAATGCGGATTTGGCGGCGACAAGGGGGACATGGCCCATGGTGTCCGCATGAAGCACATGGACATAGGCAAAACGGCCAACGTCCGCCGCTTCCGCCTCGCGCAGGAGGTTCAGATTGGCTTGATAATCCACGTCCCAATAGCCCAAGCCATCGGCTTGGCGAGTGATCCCAAGGGCCGAGATGACAAGATCCGCGCCAGACATCGTGCCGACCAATGTGGCGGGTTCCGTGGCCTCGGCCTCGATCAACTGATCGGCGCAAAGGGATTTGGCGCGGGACGCATCGCGCACAAGGGCCGCGACGTACCAGCCGCGCCGCTGATACTCTTCGCAAAGGTAGCGGCCAAGATAGCCGGTGGCACCTGCAATAAATACGGTTTTCATTCTCTTAACTCCAAACTCTCAAAGAAACGCAACGCACAGCACGGCGGCGGTCATGGCCAAAAGGACCGGCGTCCATAAAAAGCGCTCGGGGCGAGAGGGGCTGATGGCGTTGGCGATCAACGACAAGATCGTGATGCCCACCGCGCCCCAAAATACCAAAGCGGGCACCCGCGCCGCGATGACATCCGCGCGGGCCAGAACGACCCAAGCCATCGCGGCCAACAAAGCCCCCTGCACCACGGCCAGCGCCCGCCAAGCGGGTGGCAAGACGCCCGGATGCCGCCCGCCATTGGCGAAGCGACCCCAGGGTGCCCCCAGGATAAGGCCGATTTGCATAGCGATTGGCAGGGCGCAAAAGGCGGCGTAGATCAAGGCGGGGGTGGCTGGGGTCATGGGAAGCTCCGTTTCCGGTCTGGCTATAGGGGTGGGTTAGGCGCGCCGTCGGGAGATTGAGCGCAGGCTCAATCCGGTCAGAAGCGCGTGCAGGGCCACGTATCGGCGGCTGCGGCAATGAAGGATGCTATGGTTGATCATGGTGTGGTTCCCCCGTTTATCCGACGACCGCGTGGCCACGGCCCCGCAGGCATTCCACAACGATGGACTCGCGCCGCTCGCTCGCCTCGACCGAGCCGGAAACCCCGCCCGCCAAAGCGCCCGCAATCGCGCCGCCAAAGGCATCGCCGCCGGAATCCACATGGCCCAAAAGGGCGCCCGCGCCTGCGCCCAGAACCGCCGCCCCCATCGTGTCTTCGTCAAACTGGCGTTGGTTGCGGGCCAGCGTTTGGCACGACGATAGGTCCGATTGGAACGCGGGCGTCGGCGTGCCGTCCAGGATGGGTGTGTAGTTCGCGCCGCTATCGGCGCAGGCTGTCAGAAAGCAAACGCCCGCAATCGCGGTGGCGGAAAATGCTCTGATCGTGAGGGACTTCATGGGGTGACCTTTCTCGTCAATGTGATGAGAAGGCAGATAGGGGAGCGCCCCTGAAACCGGCATGACCGCTGGTATCAGGTGTTTGACACTTGGTAACAGAACGCGGCTTTAGGCGCCTTTTGCCAAGTAGGCAGTGGGGCTAAGGCCCGTCCACCGCTTGAACGCACGCACAAAGGACGACGCTTCCGAGAACCCAAGCAGATAGGCGGTTTCATTCACCGACACCTTTTGTGCGCTGAGGTAATCCAGCGCCATGCGTTTGCGCAGGGCGTCGTGGACCTCTCCGAAGGTGAGGCCTTCATCTTTTAGGCGACGGTAGAGGGTTTGACGGCTCATGCCGACGTCTTTGGCGACACGGTCCATGGAGATGCTGCCCTCGTGCAGATGCGGCAGAACGTGGGTCTCTACCAATCCGCGGGCGGTGGTGTCGGTCTCCAGCTCTTGCAACAGGGCATCGGCGTGGCGGGTGAAGATGCCGAAAGCATAGGCGTGGCCCGGTTCAAAATCCGAATCCGGCGTGTTCCAGATCGGATCAATCCGTAGCGCGTTGCGCGGGGCGTTGAAGGTCACGGGAAGGCGAAACAAGTCGGGGTATTCGTCCACATGGGGCGGCGGTGCGTAGGCGACCTCCAGGCTGATCCCGAAGGTCAGTTGTGGAAAGGCCGTGCGGAATTCGCTGATGAACCGCGCAAAACTGGTTTCGGTGCCGATAAATTCGGTCGCCGGCAGAATTTCGTGATCCACGATCCATAACCCCTCGGGCGTTTCCAGCAGCTCAAACCTTTCGCCGTCATGAAGGGGCATCTCGTCGGACATCAGCCGCATGTAGCGGTTCAATTGCTCGATCGAATGGGCGAGCGAGGCAGAGGTGTGAACGATTTGCCCCACGACTGACATGGTTTCCAGATCGGATTGAAACGTGTGTCGCAGTAGCAGGGCCGTGTCACCCGTCTGGCCCATCGCTGTGGCAATCATGGCCTGGTAGGCGGCCACGGGAATGCGGTTGTCCTGATTGCTCAGGTCCGCTTCGGTCAGGTTGCTGGCTTGCAGCAGGCTTGCGCGGTCCGCGCCCGCGTCTACGGCGAAATCTGCAAATGAAGCGGCGAAACCTGCCGCCATCGTAGGTGTGCTCATAAAATTGCACCGAAATCATAAAACCTTTGCGCCATTATCGTGCCAATTTTGGCGAACGACAACTGCGCTTCGGGGCCGCGCTGTATACCTGATAGAAAAACTAAGACTTGCCATAGGCGACTAAATTAGTCAGCTATGGCGATGAAGCCGAGTCGACCAGCGGGCCTTGCGTCTGTTCTGTCGTCGCGGTGCTAGATTTGTACAGACCAAGGGACACCCCACATGAACCGCCGCCCTCTCCTCCTTACCCTCGCCACCAGCGCGCTTGCGCTGTCCACGGGTTTCGCCGTCGCCCAAGATCGTGCCGATGTGCTTGAAACCTATGGCAACATTGCCGAGGCAGCCTATGCCGACAGCCTGACCACCGCGCAGGCGTTGCAGGTCGCAGTTAACGCCCTTGTGGAAGCGCCATCGGCTGAGAACCTTCAGGCCGCTCGTGCCGCGTGGCTTGCGGCCCGCGTGCCTTACCAGCAGACCGAAGTGTACCGTTTCGGCAATGCCGTGGTGGATGATTGGGAAGGCCGCGTGAACGCATGGCCGCTGGACGAGGGCCTGATCGACTATGTGGACGGTGGCTATGGCGGTCCTAGCGACGAAAACGAATTTGCCGCGCTGAACGTGATCGCCAATGCGACCTTCACCCTTTCGGGCACCGAAATTGACGCGTCCGAAATCACACCCGCGCTGTTGGAAGAGACCCTGCACGAAGCCGACGGGATCGAGGCAAACGTGGCCACCGGCTACCACGCCATTGAATTCCTGCTGTGGGGCCAAGACCTGAACGGCCACGGCGCAGGCGCAGGCAACCGCCCCTGGACGGATTACGCCACAGGCGACGATTGCACCGGCGGCAATTGCGACCGCCGCGCCCAGTACCTTGTTGCTGCGACCGATTTGTTGGTGAGCGATCTGGAATGGATGGCGGGCCAGTGGTCTGCGGGCGGCGACGTGCGCACGGCTTTGGCGGAAAACCCGGATGCGGGTATCTCTGCGATGCTGACGGGCATGGGCTCGCTTTCCTACGGCGAAGTCGCGGGCGAGCGGATGCGCCTTGGCGTGATGCTGAACGACCCCGAGGAGGAACACTCCTGCTTCTCCGACAACACCCACAACGACCACTACCTTGATGGTTTGGGCGTCCAGAACGTTTACTTGGGCGAATACGTCCGCGCCGATGGTTCGGTTGTTAGCGGGCCTTCGCTGTCTGATCTGGTAGCGGCAAGCAACCCGGACCTTGATACGGAAATGCGCGTGCGTCTGTCCAACACGATGCGCGAACTGGGCCAGATCGTGACGGCTGCGGAAAGTGGCTTTGCTTACGACCAAATGCTGGAGCGTGGCAACGAAGCGGGCGAAGCGCTGGTCATGGGCGGCGTCAACGGCTTCATCGAACAGACCCAGACGATTGAACGGATCGTTGCCGAGCTGGACCTTGATGCCATCGCGTTTGAAGGCTCTGACAGCCTCGACAACCCTTCGGCCGTATTCGAATAAACGGAGCTTCCCGATGATCGTTTGCCACTGCCAATCCATTTCAGACCACGATATTCATGCGGCTATCAACTGGATGAGAACCGCGGATGCGCAAACGGTCATCACACCGGGCAAGGTTTACCGGGCCCTGCAAAAGCGTGCAGAGTGTGGCGGGTGTCTACCGCTCTTCCTCGAGACGATGAAAAGCAACGAAAATCACAAGGTCCCCACAGGCTTCCGCATGCCTGAGGCCCCATCAATTAAGGAAACTGCCCATGAAAGGCGACAGCAAGGTAATTGAGTATCTCAACCGAGCCCTTCGCAGCGAGTTAACCGCAATCAGCCAGTACTGGTTGCACTACAAACTTCAGGAAGACTGGGGTTTGGGCCACATGGCAAAGAAAAGCCGTGAGGAATCCATCGAAGAAATGAACCACGCCGACAAGCTGATCGAGCGGGTGATTTTCTTGGAAGGGCATCCGAACCTGCAAAAGCTAGATAGCCTGCGCATCGGGGAAACCCCGAAAGAGACGCTGGAATGCGATCTGGCAGCTGAACTGGAAGCCCGCGCGCTTTACACCGAGGCTCGCGAGTATTGTTCTTCGGTCAGCGATCACGTCAGCAAAGATTTGTTTGACGCGCTTCTGACGGACGAGGAAGGCCATATCGACTTCCTGGAAACGCAGTTGGATCTGATCGCCCAAATGGGCGAACAGAACTACGCGCATCTGAACGCGACAAAGATGGACGAGGCCGAGTAACGCGCTTTCGGGCCGCGATTGCGCCTAGGTGATGCGGTCGGTCACATATCTTTAAGGGGGCGGTACATGGGATATCTATGTGTCGCCCTTTAAGGTTTTGAAAATGAACAAGACGCTCCCCCTACTGGTTGGCACGATTGCCCTTGCCGTTGGCATTGCGGCCCAAGGCGACACCTCTTTGCCTGTGCCCGCGTGGGAAGGGCTGGCTGATGTTCACCTGAACGTTATTCCCCGCACCGATGAAGAACGCGCCCGCATCGCGGCGGTCACCGCAGCGCCGGAGGATTTCACCACGGCGCTTCCGTTCGAGGAAAACTCTGCCGGGGCAGGGACCGTGCGCCCGCGGGCCAATGCCGATGCGTTTTCGCAGCCGTTGGATAACCTGAGCTTTGAGGATGAGCTGAACTTCCGCGTCGGCAACGGGCTGTTCCGCAGGCTTTGGGTTTCGCCGCCTGCCTCGACCTTGGCTAGCGACGGCCTCGGCCCGCTATATAACGCCCGGTCTTGTCAGCGCTGCCACTTGAAGGACGGGCGCGGGCATCCGCCCGAGGGGCCAGACGATAGCGCCGTGTCCATTTTCCTGCGCATCTCTATCCCTGCACCCACAATCACGGGCGGGCCTTTGTCCGAGATTGCAGACTACATCGCCACTCAGGGCGACCCGACCTATGGCACCCAATTGCAAGACTTCAGCTTGCCGGGCCATGGGGCGGAATACTCCTTCGACGTAACCTATGAGGAGGTCGAAGTTCCCCTGTCCGATGGCGAGACTGCCACCCTGCGTGCGCCCACTTACCGGGCAGCGGACCTTGGATATGGCCCGCTACACCCCGACGCGATGCTATCCCCGCGCGTGGCGAACCAGATGATCGGACTGGGAATGATCGAGGCTATTCCGGTAGAGGATATCCTTGCCAATGCCGACCCCGATGACCTTGACGGAGACGGGATTTCTGGCCGTCCGCAGATTGTCTGGTCGTTGGAATACGACCAACCGATGTTGGGCCGTTTCGGCCACAAGGCGGGCAATCCCACGATCCGCGAACAAAGCGCGGCGGCCTTTGCGGGGGATATCGGCATCTCTAACCCGCTGCATCCCGGCGGGTGGGGCGAATGCACCTTGGCTCAGGCCGATTGCCGCGCGGCGCTTCATGGGGGTGACGCAGAGCAGGATGGATTCGAGATTGACGATATCGGCCTCGATCTGGTGACGTTCTATAGCCAAAGCCTTGCGGTTCCGGCACGCCGTGACGTCGATGATCCCACCGTGTTGCGGGGGAGAGAGGTCTTTCACGCTGCCCAATGCGCTGCCTGTCACGTGCCAAGTTACGTGACCCATCGGCAAGAGGGCGACCCGGCCACCAGCTTCCAGTTGATCTGGCCCTACTCGGACCTGTTGTTGCACGACATGGGCGAAGGGCTGGCCGACAATCGGCCCGAAGGCCGCGCGACGGGCCGCGAGTGGCGCACCGCGCCGCTGTGGGGCATCGGGTTGACGCAAACCGTCAGCGGCCACAGCTATTTCCTACACGATGGCCGCGCGCGGTCCTTGCTGGAAGCTGTGTTGTGGCATGGTGGAGAGGCCGAAGCCGCCCGCGATGCAGTCGTCGCCATGCCTGCCCCCGATCGTGCCGCTTTGATTGCCTTTTTGGAAAGCCTTTAACATGCGCCTCCCCACCCTTGCCCTGCTTGCTGCCCTGCCCACATCTGTTGCGGCTCAAGACCATTCGGCTGCCATAGATGCGGCCCTTGATACCCATGTCTTGCCGGGCGTTGCCGAGCTCGCATCGGCCAGCGCCGCGTTTGCCGATGCCGCCGCGCAGGATTGCACGCCGTCGGCGCTGATCCCGGCCTACCACACGGCGTTCGATGCTTGGGCCCATGTGGCGCATTTGCGCTTTGGCCCGTTCGAGGCTGACAACCGCGCCTTCGCCTTGGCTTTTTGGCCCGACAGTCGCGGCGCCACGCCGCGCGCCTTGGCGCAACTGATCGACGACAGCGATCCGGTCGTCGGTGACTTGGCCGAGTTCACCAGCGTTTCCGTGGCAGGGCGGGGCTTTTACGCGATGGAGTTCCTGCTGTTTGATCCAGAGTTCACCGAAAGGGGCGGGGCGGATTACCGGTGTGACCTGATCCAGGTGATGGCCACGGACATGGCCACGACCACCGCCGAGATCGCGGCGGATTGGGAAGGCACGCACGCCGACCTGATGCGCAGCGCGGGCAGCAATGACCGCTATCAATCCCCGGAGGAGGCGATGCGCGCCCTGTTCAATGCGCTCACCACCGGGTTGGAGTTCAACGCCGATGTCCGCCTTGGTCGCCCCCTTGGCACCTTTGATCGCCCCCGCCCCAATCGGGCCGAGGCGAGACGGTCCGAGCGTAGCGTGCCAATGCTGGTGGCCTCTATGCAGGGCTTGTCCGAATTGACCGGGGCTTTGGCTGACGGCAGCCCCGACATGCAGGCAGATGTCGCGGCGCATTTCGATGCAGTGAACGAAGGGCTGGAGGCCTTGGATGATCCAGCGCTGGCAGGCGTCAGCGATCCGCAACGGCGGTTCCGGGTCGAGGTTTTGCAACAGCGTATCAACGAATTGCGCACGTTGATCCTGACAGAGATGGGGCCAAGCCTTGGGGTCTCGGCGGGCTTTAACTCTCTGGACGGGGACTGATGGTCGCGCGTCGGGCTGTTCTGGCGGGGCTTTTGGCGACGGGCCTGTCGCCTCAAACCTCTTGGGCCGATGCGGGGCATCCGGCCTATGTCACCGCGTCTTTACGTCCCGATGGGGTCTATTCCCTCTGCGGTTTGGACCCCTCAGGCCACCTCACGTTCGAGGTAGCGCTGCCTGAC
Source organism: Rhodobacteraceae bacterium M385 (assembly GCA_025141835.1). Lineage (NCBI taxonomy): Bacteria > Pseudomonadati > Pseudomonadota > Alphaproteobacteria > Rhodobacterales > Paracoccaceae > Rhodobacteraceae bacterium M385. The sequence goes on from CP081102.1 coordinate 963,196, forward strand.
AGGGGCCACGCAGCGGCGGTGCATCCAAGCCGCCCCGAGGCTATCGCCTTCGCCCGTCGCCCCGGCACCTTTGCGATCGTGATCGATTGCAGCACCGGTGCGCAAGTGGCCCGGATCGAGGCACCAGAGGGCCGGCATTTCTACGGCCACGGGGTGTTTTCGGCCGATGGTTCGCGGTTGTTCACCACCGAGAACGACTATGACGCCGCCCGTGGGATGATCGGCATCTGGGATGCGGCGCGGGGCTATCGTCGGATCGGTGAATTTGCCTCAGGTGGGGTTGGACCTCATGATATTTTGCGCCTGCCGGGAAGCGGCACCCTTGTGGTGGCCAATGGTGGGATCGAGACGCATCCTGATAGCGGTCGGGCCAAGTTGAACCTGCCCATCATGCGCCCCAACCTGAGCTACCTGTCGTCCGAAGGCGTTCTTCTGGACCAGTTTGAGCCCGCGCCAGAAGATCACCTGAACTCGATCCGGCACCTTGATGTGACCCCCGACGGCACCGTGGCATTTGCGATGCAATGGCAGGGTGATCCGGCGACGGCCCCGGCGCTTCTGGGCCTGCACCGGCAGGGGGAGGCGGCGGTTTTGCTGGCCCCTGACGCCGCGCGCCACGGCGCGATGCAAGGCTATGCAGGCAGCGTGTCGTTCTCGGGCGATCATCGGCGTGTCGGCATCACCTCGCCCCGTGGCGGGTTGCTTCAGGTCTTTGACGTGGCGCGGGGCGATTTTATCGAGAGCGCTTCCTCGGGCGATGTTTGCGGGCTAAACCAGCACCCCGCTGGCGGCTTCTGCTTCACCAACGGCAGTGGCACGGTGGGGCGGTTTGACGGCGGCGCAGCCGTACACAACTTGACCTCCCACACGCGGGCCTTCGACAATCATCTGGTGCGCCTGTAGGCTTTTGGCGGGGCCCCGCCTAATGTCTCCTGAAAGGCTCAACCCGATGATTGCCAGCTTGATGATGTACCAACGGGCAGAGCTGTCGGTGGCCCATGATCGCCTGTGGGTACTGATCCGCGATGGTTTGCGGGGCCGGGGCATCCAAGCGCCCGACGCCTTATCGCAGGAGGCCGATGAATTCACCGTATGGCGTGACCCGCATTTGGCGCTGAGCCAGACCTGCGGAATGCCGTATCGGCTTTGGCTGCACGATCAGGTTTCGCTGGTTGGTACGCCGGATTACGGCGTCGATGGCTGCCCTCCGGGGTACTATCGCAGCGCCTTGGTGGTGCGCGCCGATGATCCGCGTGTGGACCTTTCCGTGTTCGGAACCGCGCGGTTTGCGTATAATCAAAACTTCTCCCAATCAGGCTTCGCAGCCCCCTATTGGCACCTTCAGGCGCGCGGGTCTTTCTTCGCGGATCGGGTGCAGACGGGGGGGCATCTGGCCTCGGCCCGCGCGGTGGCAGAAGGAGCGGCAGATATCGCGGCGCTTGATGCCGTGTCATGGCGCAATATGGAGCGGTTTGAGGCATTCACCGCGCAACTGCGGGTGCTCGACTGGACCGCCCCAACCCCCGGCCTGCCGCTCATCACAGCGGCGCGAAACGACGCAGACGCGGTCTTTGAAGTGGTGCAAGACGCCATCGCCACGCTTGCGTCGGATGACGCCCAAGCCCTCGGCCTGAAAGGGATCATCCGCATCCCCAAGGCGGATTATCTGGCCGTGCCGAACCCGCCGGGGACGCCGGTTACTTCCCCCTAATACGCCCTGTCCGGCGTTCTACGGCCCGCCCTTGGGCTACCCCTTTGCGCCCGGCTCCAGCAGGGCAAGAAGATCGAGCAGTTTTTCGAAATTCTCGTCCCCCAATTGAGCGCGGGTATCTGCGGCGATCTGAGCCGCGGTGCCGGAGCATTCGTCAATGATCTTCTGCCCCTCATCGGTGATCGCGATGAAATGGCGGCGGCGGTCCACATCGTCCCGTGTCTGGCTCACCAGCCCCTTCTCACGCATCTTCGCCGCGATCCGGGTGAGGCTGGGGAACAATAGGCTGGCACGCTCGGCCAGAGTGGTGGCGTCCAACGGACCATTCTCGGACAGCACCCGCAAGACACGCCATTGTTGCTCGGTGATACCGGTCTCCGATAGCATGTCGCGGATCGGGGCCATGACGCCTTCGCGGGCGCGGATCAGCGCGATGGGCAAAGATCGCGAAGTGGGGGGGAGTTTCTGCATAGGGCGGGCCATCTGTAACGTTGTCTTGTGCTGCCAAGGCAGGCTTGACATTACAACACGTATTTACTTAACTTCGCAACAATTAACATGTTAAGGGTATCATGCCGCATTTCCAGATCGACTATTCCGCCAACCTCGACGGCACCGTGGATATGGCCGCCTTGTGTGAGGTGATCCGGGCCGAGGCTGCTACGATTGCGGCTTTTCCCTTGGCCGGCATCCGCGTCCGCGCCACGCGTGTCGATCACTATGCGATTGCCGATGGAAACCCGAAACATGGGTTCATTGATATTTCGGTCCGGTTGCGCGAAGGCCGCCCGGCGGAGGTGAAGCAAGATGCAATCACCCGAATTTTTGACGCTGCGAAGGCGGCTCTTGCGCCTGCGATGGCCTCTCATTCCATCGCTTTGTCGGCTGAGATGCGCGACATCGACGCCGCGCTGTCCCCCAAATGCGGCACGATCCGAGACCACCTGAAAGGCACCCCATGAGCAAGCTGGACGACAACATTGCGAAACTAAGCGGCTATCTGGCACGACTCCAAGACACCGGCATTCGCAACCGCATCGCGGGGGAAGATGTCGCCGGGGCGGGGGGCGTGTTCCAGACGATATCGCCCGTGGATAAAAGCGTGATCTGCGACGTGGCCCATGGCACGGCGTCTGATATCGACAAGGCCGCGCAGGCCGCCGCTGCCGCGTTTCCCGCTTGGCGCGACATGCCCGCGGCTGAGCGCAAGCGCATCCTGATCCGCGTGGCCGAGGCGATTGAAGCCCGTGCCGAGGAAATCGCGCTTTGTGAATGTTGGGACACGGGCCAAGCCTTCAAGTTCATGTCCAAAGCCGCCCTGCGTGGCGCCGAGAACTTCCGCTATTTCGCCGACCAAGTGGTGCAGGCTCGCGACGGGCAACACCTGAAATCGCCGACCTTGATGAACGTCACCAGCCGTGTGCCCATTGGCCCCGTGGGGGTCATCACCCCCTGGAATACGCCGTTCATGCTGTCTACCTGGAAGATTGCGCCAGCCCTCGCGGCGGGTTGCACGGTGGTTCACAAGCCGGCCGAAGCCTCGCCTCTGACAGCGCGCCTGTTGGTGGAGATCGCGGAGGAAGCTGGCCTGCCGCCCGGTGTGTTGAACACCGTCAACGGGTTCGGAGAAGAAGCGGGCAAAGCCCTGTGCGAACATCCGAAAATCCGCGCCATCGCCTTTGTGGGCGAAAGCCGGACGGGCAGCCTGATTACCAAACAGGGCGCAGACACGCTCAAGCGCAACCATCTGGAACTTGGCGGAAAGAACCCCGTCATCGTGTTCGAGGACGCCGATCTGGATCGGGCGCTGGATGCGGTGATCTTCATGATCTACTCGATCAACGGCGAACGCTGCACCTCGTCTTCCCGACTTCTTGTGCAAGAAAGCATCCGTGAGGAATTTGAGGCTAAGCTGGTCGAACGGGTCAACAACATTCGCGTGGGTCACCCGCTGGATCCTGCTACGGAAATCGGGCCTTTGATCAGCGAAGAACATTTCGCCAAAGTGACCAGCTACTTCGATATCGCCAAGCAAGACGGCGCAACCATCGCGGCGGGTGGTGAGGCGGAGGGCGAGGCGGGCTATTTCGTCAAACCGACTCTGTTCACCGGGGCCACCAACCAAATGCGTATCGCCCAGGAAGAGATATTTGGCCCCGTCCTCACCTCCATCCCCTTCACTACGGAAGATGAGGCCCTGCAAATCGCCAATGACACGCCCTATGGGTTGACGGGCTATGTATGGACCAACGACCTGACCCGCGCCCTGCGGTTCACCGATGCGCTGGAGGCGGGCATGATCTGGGTGAACTCGGAAAACGTGCGCCATTTGCCGACACCCTTTGGTGGTGTGAAAAACAGCGGTATTGGGCGTGACGGCGGCGATTGGTCGTTTGAATTCTATATGGAGCAAAAACACGTGGGATTTGCCCTGGGTCAACACAAGATCACCAGGTTGGGGGCGCTCTGATGCCCGTGCCTGCGCCAAATCTTTACCCTGATTTCAATACGATACGCCTCAGCCACCTGTGCCTGAATGTGTCCGATCTGTCGGCGTCCAAGGCGTTCTACGTCGATACCCTTGGCCTGCAAATCACCGATGAGGATGCGACCCACATCTACCTGCGCGCCATGGAGGAACGCGGGCATCACAGCGTGATTTTGCAGAAGTCCGACCAGCCCGGCACGGTTGAGGTCATGGGTTTCAAGACCTTCGATGACGCTGATCTCGACCGGGCCGAGGCGTATTTTCAGGCCAAAGGCCGCCCGACGGAATGGGTGAAACGCCCCTATCAAGGCCGCACGCTTCTGACCTCGGACAATATGGGCATCCCGCTGGAGTTCTATCATAAGATGGACCGTCTGCCTTCGATCCACCAGAAATACGCGCTCTATAATGGCGTGAAGCCCCTGCGGATCGACCACTTCAACTGCTTCTCTCCCGATGTGGATGCCTCGGTCGCGTTCTACTCGGACTTCGGCTTCCGCGTGACGGAATACACCGAGGACGCCGATAGCGGAAAGCTCTGGGCCGCGTGGATGCACCGGAAGGGCGGCGTCCATGATATGGCGTTCACCAATGGCACCGGGCCGCGCCTGCACCACATGGCCTTCTGGGTGCCGACGCCGCTGAATATCATCGACCTGCTCGATCTGATGGCCACCACCGGCTACGTTGGCAATATTGAACGGGGGCCGGGGCGGCACGGGATATCCAATGCCTTCTTCCTTTATGTTCTTGACCCAGACGGCCACAGGACCGAGATTTATTGCTCGGATTATCAGACGGTTGACCCGGATCTGGAACCGATAAAATGGGATCTGCAAGATCCTCAGCGCCAGACCCTTTGGGGTGCCCCGGCGCCGGAAAGCTGGTTCAAACACGGCTCACCCTTCGTGGGTGTGAACACATCGGCCAGCCAGATCAAGGCCAGCCCGATTATTGCCCCTTAGGAGACTACGACAATGGATTGGGACGAATACGCCCTTTGGGGCGGCAAGATTGCCGATTGGGGCGCGGCGTACCACAAGACCCTGCGCGATCGCCCCGTGCGGGCGCAAACCGCGCCCGGTGAAATTGCCGCACAACTCCCTTCTGCGCCGCCCGATGGGGCCGAGGGGTTGGACGCGGTCATGGCGGATTTTGAAACCATCGTGATGCCGGGCATGACCCATTGGCAGCACCCGCGTTTCTTCGCGTATTTCGCGGCCAATGCCTCCCCTCCGTCGATGTTGGCCGAGCAGTTGGTGAACACTGTTGCCGCGCAATGTATGCTTTGGCAAACCTCTCCCGCTGCCACAGAGGTGGAAGGCGTCATGGTCGATTGGTTGCGCCAAGCGCTTGATCTGCCATCGCAATACACAGGCGTTATCCAAGATAGCGCCTCGTCTGCGACCTTGTCGGCGGTGCTAACTATGCGCGAAAGGGCGACGGGCTACACAGGCAACCGCGAAGGGCTTTCGGAAAAGGGCGCGCTGCGGATCTATTGCTCAGAGCAAGTGCATTCTTCCATTGATCGGGCCGCTTGGGTGGCGGGGATCGGCCAAAACAATTTGGTGAAAATCTCCACCAAAGGTGCCCGTTTCGCGATGGATGCGGACGCGTTAGAGGCTGCTATTGCTGCCGATATTGAGGCTGGCCACACGCCCGCCGGCGTCATCGCGATCACTGGCGGCACGGGCGTCGGCGCCTGTGATGACTTGGGCGCGGTGCTTGCAGTGGCCAAGGCGCACGATCTTTACACGCACCTCGATGCTGCATGGGCGGGGTCTGCGATGATCTGCCCGGAGTTTCATGCAGATTTCTGGGATGGCGTGGCAGGCTACGACTCGATCGTGTTCAACCCGCACAAATGGCTTGGGGCGCAGTTCGATTGTTCGATACAGTTCCTGCTAGACCCGCAGCCGCAGCGTGACACCCTGAAGATAGAGCCGGAGTTTCTGAAGACCTCGGGCGATGCGGTCACGAACTACAGCGAATTGACGATCCCCTTGGGCCGCCGTTTCCGGGCGTTGAAGATCTGGTTCCTGATCCGTTGCTATGGCCTCGACGGTCTGCGCGCGCGCATCCGCAACCACGTCCTGTGGGCCGGGGAATTATGCGAGGCGATCCGGCAGATGGAAGGGTTCGAGATCACATCCGAGCCGATCCTAAGCCTCTTTTCCTTCCGTTGCCCCGGCAGTGACGCCGACCAGCAACGCCTTGTCGATGCACTGAACGACGATGGACGTATCTATCTGACCCAAGGTGCCTTTGAAGGCCGCAAGGTGATCCGCTTCCAAGTGGGCCAGTTCGACTGCACCCGCGATGATGTGATGCTAGCGCGCGATGTGATCGCAGATGTTTGGGAGACTATTCAATGAGATACGCGACATACTCCGCCGAGGGAGAAACCTTCTATGGGGCCGTGACGGACGCGGGCATGATCGCGCTCAGCCCCGATTTGCCGCAATTCGCCACGCTGTCCGACGTGATCCGGGCAGGCGCTCTGGATCAACTCGCGGGCCTGACAACCGGCAAATCCGTCACCCACACGGACGTCCAGTACGAGATGGTTCTGCCCGACGCCCGCCGTATCCTATGCGTGGGCGTGAACTTCCCCGACCGCAATGCAGAATATAAAGACGGCAGCGAGACGCCGAAATACATGTCCCTTTTTCCGCGTTTTGCCAGCGGCTTCACGGGCCACAATCGCCCCCTGATACGCCCCCCGGAAAACCATACGCTCGACTATGAGGGCGAGGTGGCGATTGTCATCGGCAAAGCGGGGCGGCGCATCAGCCAAGCGGACGCCTATGACCACATCGCCGCCCTGACGATCTGCAACGAAGGCACGATCCGCGACTGGGTGCGGCATGCGAAATTCAATGTGACGCAAGGCAAGAACTGGGATCGTTCCGCCGCGCTTGGCCCTTGGTTGGTGCCCTTCACCGGTGCCAGCCAGTTGGACGACGCCCGTATCATCACGCGGGTGAACGGCGAGGTGCGCCAGGACGACACGCTCAACCGGATGATGCACCCGATCCGGCGAGAGATCGAATATATCTCCACCTTCATGACGCTTCAGCCCGGCGATATCATCGTCACCGGCACCCCCACGGGGGCGGGCGCGCGGTTTGATCCGCCCCGATACCTTCAGCCCGGCGATGTGGTCGAGGTCGAGGTCAACACTATCGGCACCCTGCGCAACACGGTTGAGGATGAAGTCCTATGACCCCCGCAGATCACGCAAAAGCCGCCGAAGATCTTCTGCGGGCCGAGGCAACGGGCGAACAGATCGGCCTGCTGACGCTCCGCCACCCCGAGATGGAGATGGATGACGCCTACGCCGTTCAAAACGCCATCGCCAAGGCCAAGCTGTCGCAAGGACGGAAGGTGATTGGGTGGAAGATTGGGCTGACCTCTAAGGCGATGCAATATGCGCTGAACATCGACATTCCCGACAGCGGGATTTTGTTTGATGATATGGCGTTTGAGCATGGTTCCACAGTGCCTGCGGGGCGCTTTATCCAACCGCGGGTGGAGGCGGAAATTGCCTTTGTGATGAAGGCTCCCATTGGCGGCGCAGATGTCACACGGGACGCGGTTCTGGCGGCGACTGACTACGTTTCGCCGTCGCTCGAAATACTCGATACGCGGATCACGCGGGTAGATGCGGCCACGGGCACGACACGCAAGATTTTCGACACGATCAGCGATAACGCTGCCAATGCGGGCGTGGTTCTGGGGCCGCAAAGACACGCCCCCGACGCCCATGATCTGCGGTGGGTCGGCGCGATCACTTCGCGCAATGGCGAGGTTGAGGAAACCGGTCTTGGCGCAGGCGTACTGAACGATCCGGTGGAAAGTGTCGTTTGGCTCGCGCGACGCATGGCGCAATACGGGCAGAGCATCGAGCCGGGGCAAATCATCCTGTCAGGCAGCTTCATTCGCCCCGTGGAATGCCCGCCCGGCACGCAGATCAGCGCAGATTTCGGCGCTTTCGGGCAGGTCGACATTGCCTTTGCGGAAGCAGAGCATCCCTAGCTTCTGATATTGTTATACAATTTTCCCACTGTTTGCTCGCAGTTCCTGCGCCTTGCGTCGTGCAGGGGGCTGTCGCACTATAGAGCCTAAATGCGCACAGGTGGTGATAGCAATAATGCAAGGCGGCCAGTTAGCTCAAAGCATCTATCAGGCCGTTCTTGACGGCAGCGGCGATGCTGTCCAGTTGGCCGATTTCCCTCGCTATCTGCCCTTCTTACATTTGCCTCATCTGGTCGAAACCTTCGAGGGCCGCGTCTATTTGGAGACACCCGAAGATGTGCGGTACGTGTTTGATCGGCTGCTAGAGCATATGAGGGCGGTTGAGGGCGCAGTTAAACTCAAGCGAACATGCACAGTGGCCCAGTTTGCAGGGCCCAATGAGATCCAAGGTCTCCACGAGAGCCAACTGCTCGACAAGGCGGGAAATCCGCTGGAAAGTTACTCAGGCCTTTGCACCCTAAGTTGCATCGACGGGAAATGGCTGATGTCGTCCAGTCAATATGCCGAGGGGAAGGCGGTCTATCCGACATTACTTCTGCGCGAATTGCTGCAAAAGGGATGCCGGACAGACCCTGATCTGTAGTTCTCTACTGATCGTCGCCCTTGGCGGCCGCCGATGCGCCCCCTTGGCCCAATGCGACAGTTCCAAATGGCCCGCCGTGGACCATCTGCGATACATCTGTCGGATCGCCCGCGCCTTCATTGGCAAGGATTTCCTCGGCAAATTGCTCGGCGTTGTCTTGCGGCTTGTAGCCCAGAAACGCGGCCTTGGAGTTATCGACCGGGGCGCGGTCATTGTCGGACACGCCGTAGATCACGGCAAAGCCCGTGGTCGGCGTATCAACCGCCCGTTCTACCAAGCGTACCAGATCGCCGTCGCTTAACCATGTGCCCAAAGCGCGGGCGTTCTTGACCGGGGCGCAGGACAGGATACGCAGGTGCACGCTTTCGATCCCACGCTTTTCCCAATACATCCGGCCCAAATCTTCGGTGAAACATTTGGCGAGGCCATAGAACGTATCGGGGCGGTGCTCTGCGTCCGTTCCTATATAAGATTGGCGTGGGTGCATCCCCACAGCATGGATGGAAGACGCGTAGACGATCCGCCGCGCGCCCGCTTTCTGGGCACTTTCCCAGATGTTGTAAGAGCCGACGAAGTTGGGGCCGAGCAGTTCTTCAAACGGTCCCTCATCCACGATCGCGCCGAAATGTACGACCATCTCTACGTTGTCCATCAGCGCGGCAATTGCGCCGTAGTCAGCCAGATCGGCCTTCACGTAGGTTTCATTCGCGGCCAGCCCTTCGATGCTGTCCACGATGTCGGTGCTCACAAGGGTTTTGCACATCGCTGCCAGCGCGGGCCGAAGGATGGAACCGCAACGACCTGCGGCTCCGGTTAGGACGATTTTCTCAAGCATGTTTCTAGCCTCTTAGATAACGGCGGTCTCGGTGATCGGAGCATTGCGCAGAACCCTGTCGTAAGAGAACGCGCCCATGTCCAGCGTGCGGAATTCGCCGTGGGTCAGCCACTCGGCAGTGGCGCGGCCCATGGCAGGGGATTGTTGCAACCCGTGGCCCGAGAACCCGTTAAGGAAGATGAAATTCTCCACCTCTGGGTGCGGGCCGAGGATGGCGTTGTGGTCCAACGTGTTGACCGAATAATGCCCGGCCCATTCGGACTGTACCTTCACCGCCTCAAACGCCGGGATTCGGGTCGCAAGGATCGGCCAGACGTGGTTTTCCCAAAGGCTGTGATCCATGTGGAAGTCATCGTAATCAACTGCCGGATCAATCTCGGCATGGCCTCCGGCCTGATAGGTGCCGCCGCCGTTTTCGCGGCAATGCACGCCCGAAGGGTCAATGGTCAGCGGCAGGTCGCGGTCCAGCGGGGTTTCCGCCTTAAACACCCAAGAATAGCGCTTGCGTGGCTCGACCGGCACGTCAATCCCGGCCATCTGCGCGGTGCGTGCGGCGCGGGGGCCAGAGGCGTTAACCACGTGTCCACAGGCAATAACCTTGCCGGACTTCAGCGTCACGCTACTGATGCGCCCGCCATCGCGGGTCATGTCCACCACCTCGTTGGCGACATATTCAACGCCGCGTTCGCGGGCTTGGCGTTTCCACCAATCAAACACGGTCGCACCGTCCCAATAGCCCTCATCCACGGTATTGATGGAGCCGAGCACGATGTCATCGACGTTATAGAAAGGGTAGGCGGCCTTAATCTCATCGGCGCTCAGCAACCGCGTCGCAGCACCGGCCTTATGCTGCACCTTGATGTTTTTGCGCAGGACGTCCGCGAAGTCTTCCGTATCGGCCAGATAGAGGTAGCCGAAAGAGCGGATCGACAGTTCAGGGATGCGGTCATCATTTCCCATGCGGGCCCGGATATTCTTTACGAAATCGGCGGCAAACTGGCTGATGCGTACGTTGAGCTCGGTCGAGAACTGCTGCCGCATGCAGCTATTGGTGTGGGCAGTTGAACACAGCGCGTAACTAGGGTCGCGTTCGACCACCAGAACCGAGCCGTTAAAGTCTGGGTTCTCCGTTAGAAACCAAGCCGTTGACGACCCCATGATGGCGCCGCCTACGATCACCACATCGTAGCTTGCGCGCGTTGGTGTCGTGTCAAATGCCGCTTTCACCATATGCGTCCTCCTGAATGTTTGGGCCCTCTTGGGCACGCACTTTTGCGCACGCTTACGCGCCCGCGAGGCAAACGCAAGCTCTGTGACCGTCTGTAAGGTCGCAGTGGTTAACCAAGGTCGTTTCCGTCCTTCACAGCCTCCATCGACACATGGGTAGAGGTGGCCGTCACATGGGGCAGTCGGCTGATGACTTCGCCCAATACGCGGCGATAATCGGCGATGTCGGTGGAGCGCACCTTAAGCAGATAGTCAAAAGCCCCGGCGATCATGTGGCATTGCTCGATCTCGGGCACAGCGCGGGCGGCATCGTTAAAGGCGCGCAGGGCGGGCTCTCTCGTGTCGCTCAGGCGGACCTCGACGAAAGCGACATGGGCCAGCCCCAGTCGCTCGGGATCAAGGATCGCGCGGAAGCCCTGAATGTAGCCCTGTTCTTGCAAGCGCTTCATGCGGGTCTGACAGGGCGTTTTGGAAAGCCCCACGCGCGACGCCAGTTCTGTCACGGGGATACGACCGTCCGAGGCCAGCACCCGAAGGATTCGCATATCGGCTGGGTCAAGTTCACTGTCTTCTAGCGGAGGGAGAGGCATGTTGATTGATATCCACTGTGATTTAGGTCCGAAACTATATCATGCAAGCAATACTCGGGCAATTTGCCTTCATTGCATCTGCTACATGGGTTTATCAACCCTGCGCCGGAGTCTGCGTGCCATGTCCAATCTTTCTGCCTTCCGCCAAGCCATTTCCGCAGCCTACCTGGAAGACGACGCCAGCGCCTTGGCGCGTCTATCCAAGGCCCATCCGATCAGTAGCGACATCCGCCAAGCGGCCTCTGCACGGGCCACGCGCATGGTGGCTGACATCCGGGCCGAGGATCGCGGCGGGTTGATGGAGGTCTTCTTGGCCGAATATGGCCTTTCGACCGCGGAAGGTCTGGCCCTGATGCGTTTGGCCGAGGCGCTGTTGCGCGTGCCCGATGACGCCACCGTCGATGCGCTGATCGAAGACAAGATCGTGCCCGCCGAATGGTCTGGCCACCGCGGCAAGTCGAAATCAGGGTTGGTGAACGCCTCGACCCTCGCGTTGATGCTGACCGGTGCGGTTTTGTCCGACGAAGACGGCGCAGGCATCGCAGGTACGCTGAAAGGCGCGGTGAAACGCTTGGGAGAACCGGTCATTCGGGCCGCCACCCGCCGCGCGATGAAGGAGATGGGCAATCAGTTCGTTCTGGGCGAGACAATCGCCAGCGCCGTGAAGCGGGGCCGTGACCGCGCGGCCGAGGGCTATACCTTCAGCTATGATATGTTGGGCGAGGCCGCCGTTACAGCCGCAGAGGCCGACACCTTCCACGCCGCCTATGCCGATTCCATCGCCTATCTGGCCAAACACGCCACCCGCGATGATATCCGTGAAAACCCCGGTATTTCCGTCAAACTCTCGGCCCTTCACCCCCGCTATGAAGAAGCGCAGCGTGACCGTGTTCTGACCGAGCTGGTGCCCCGCGTGTTGCAGCTGGCCCAAGCCGCGAAGGCCGCCAAAATGGGGTTCAACATTGATGCGGAAGAGGCCGACAGGCTGGATATCTCGCTTGATGTGATCGAGGCGGTACTGTCCGATCCGTCCCTGTCCGGATGGGACGGTTTCGGCGTTGTGGTGCAAGCCTACGGCAAACGCAGCGCCCCGGTGATCGATTGGCTTTATGCCTTGGCCGAGGCCCACGACCGACGCATCATGGTGCGGCTGGTGAAAGGCGCGTATTGGGATACCGAGATCAAGCGTGCCCAAGTTGCGGGCCTTTCGGGCTTCCCCGTCTACTCTGCCAAAGCCGCCACCGATGTCAGCTATCTTAGCTGTGCGCGCCAGCTTTTGGAGCGCACCGACCGCATCTATCCGCAGTTCGCCACCCACAATGCCCATACCGTCGCCGCCGTGATCGAGATGGCCGACGACCCGCAAGCGTTTGAATTCCAACGCCTTCACGGCATGGGAGAGGCGCTCCATGACCAGGTGCATCGCGGCAATGGCTCTCGCTGTCGGATTTACGCGCCCGTGGGGGCGCACCGCGACCTGCTCGCCTATCTGGTGCGCCGCTTGCTGGAAAATGGCGCGAATTCGTCCTTCGTGCATAAGATAATGGATGAGGAAACGCCCCCTGAGGCGGTCGCCGAAGATCCCTTCATCACCCTCGATCGCCCCGCCACGCCGGTCACGCTGCCCGGTTCAATCTACGCGCCTGAGCGGGCGAACTCCCATGGCGTTGATTTGGCCGACCCAGCGACACTGGCCAAGCTGGACGCGGACCGCGCGCCATTCCGCGAGGCCACTTGGCAAGCGGGTACAGGAACGGGCGAGGTGCTGGACATCACCAACCCCGCCGACCCCAGTGACATTGTCGGCCAAGTGCGCCTGACCACGCCCGAAGACGCCGCCCAAGCCATCGCCGCCGCTGAACCGTGGGATGCCGCTAATCGGGCCGCGATCCTGAACAAGGCCGCTGACCTCTACGAGGCACACACGGCAGAGCTGTTCTCTCTGCTCGCCCGCGAGGCCGGCAAAACCCTTCCCGATTGCGAAGCAGAGCTTCGCGAAGCCGTTGATTTCCTGCGCTATTACGCGGCACGCATTGCCGATCTGAAAGACCCCGCTTTGGGCCGCATGACTTGCATCAGCCCGTGGAACTTCCCCTTGGCGATCTTCACCGGCCAAATCGCGGCGGCCCTTGCGGCGGGTAACGCGGTGCTGGCGAAACCGGCCGAGACTACGCCCCTCATCGCGGCCCGCGCCGTTGCTTTGCTGCACGAAGCGGGCGTTCCGAAGAACGCTCTGCAATTGCTGCCGGGCGAAGGCACGAGCGTGGGCGCGGCGCTCACCAGCAACCCGCTGATTGACGGCGTGGCCTTCACCGGCTCCACCGCGACGGCACAAGCGATCCACCGGGCGATGGCCGCAAACCTTGCGCCTTCCGCGCCGCTGATTGCGGAAACCGGGGGGCTGAATGCGATGATCGTGGACAGCACCGCGCTGCCGGAACAGGCGGTGAAGGACGTGGTCATGTCCGCCTTCCGCTCGGCCGGGCAACGCTGCTCTGCCCTGCGCTGCCTTTACGTGCAGGAAGACATCGCCCCCGCCTTCCTCAAGGCGCTTTACGGCGCGATGGATGAGCTTTCCTTGGGCAACGCTTGGCCGCTGGCCACCGATATTGGCCCCGTCATCGACGCCCGCGCTCAAGAAGGTATCGCCAAGCATATCGCAGCCGCGCGGGCCGAGGGGCGCGTCCTTCATGAAGGCACTGCGCCAAGCAAGGGCACCTTCATCGCGCCGACGGTTATCAAGGTCAGCGCAATCACCGATCTTGCCGAGGAAATCTTCGGCCCGGTGTTGCATGTCGCCACCTTCAAGGCCCGTGATCTGGACCGTGTGATCGACGAGATCAATGCCACGGGCTACGGGCTGACGTTTGGCATCCACTCGCGGATCGACGACCGGATTGCCGATGTCACGGGGCGGATCAAGGCGGGCAACCTCTATGTGAACCGCAACCAGATTGGTGCCATCGTGGGCAGCCAACCCTTTGGCGGACAAGGCCTTTCCGGCACCGGGCCAAAGGCCGGCGGGCCGTCCTATGTGCCGCGTTTCTGCCGTGCGCCTATGGGTGCGGGACGCGCGGGTGTGCCCGCGGATGTGGCGGCCGCAGCCCATGATACCCGCGTTGCGATGGCCGCAGAGCAGGTGCTTGCCACCGTCGATCTACCCGGCCCCACCGGCGAGGCGAACCGCCTGACAACCCACCCACGGGGACGCGTTCTCTGCCTAGGGCCGGGGGAAGATGCCGCCCGCGCTCAGGCCCAGTTTGCGACGTCAACGGGGTGTGCGCCGGTCATTGCGCCCGACCTCGCCCCCGGCGCTTTGGCGGAATTGCCAGCGTTTGATGCCGTGATCTACTGGGGCAGCGTGCCTGAAGCACAGCCATATCGGATCGCGCTGGCCGCGATGGATGGCCCAATCCTGCCGCTGATTATGGAGGCCGACCCGAAGCCGCGCCTCACGATTGAACGGCACACTTGCATCGACACCACAGCCGCGGGCGGTAACGCAGCGCTTCTGGCCGCTGTGGCCTGAGCCGCTATTGCTCCATCGCCGCGCCCCAAGCGGCAAGGAAGCTCTCGCGGTTCAAGCGGTCGAGGTAAACCATCAGGGCCGGTCCCAAGCGGATCGGCCCGAACGGCGAACTGTCAGCTTCGCCGCGCGTTTGCAGGGGCGGCAAAACCGGCTCGGCGGCGCTTTGGCCCATGCCCTCGCGCAAAAGCGCGTCCAGCATTGCGCCCGCCGCTGCCACTTCCGTCGCCGTGGCCGGGATCAGGGCCGTGCGCAGCATGACATTGGCGAAATCTTCCAACGGCAGCACAGAAAGCCCCTCCACCCGCGTTAACCTTTGCGCGGCGTAGGAGCCTAAGACATTGTACGCCAACGCCAATTCGCCGCTGGCCACGTCGTCGATCATCCGGCCCGAACAACAGTAAAGCCGTGTATCCAGCCGCCCCATTACTTCGGTCAATCGCCAATAAGCGTCCGATGATCGCGCTTCCTGGGTCGCGAAAAGGTAGCCAAGGCCCGAAACATGCAGGTCGTAGGTGCCTAAACGCCCCGCGAACCGGTCTGGGTTGTCGCGCAGAAGCGTCACCAGTTCGGCGCGGGTGCGTGGCAGGGGAAGACCATTGAATAGGGCGTCGTTGATGACGACCACGGCGGGTTCGGCGGTGAAGGCAAACAGCCTGTCATTCCAACGCGCCCAATCGGGCAAGGCTTGGGTCACACTGCTGGAATAGGTCTGCGCGATGCCGTCATTGGCGAGGGTGAATTGCAGGTCCATGGCCGAGGAGAGCACCAGATCAAACGCCGCACCGCCGCGCACCGCCCGGTGCACTTCAGCCGAGGAGGCGACGACATAGTCGATCCCCACCTGCGGGTTCTCGGCCTGAAATCGGGCCAAGAACGGCTCGAACACATCCAGATCAGCAGTGGAGATGACCCGTAGAACAGTGGGCCCCGTGCCGGGATACTCGCGTCGGTTCTCAATCTCGAAGTTCTGCGCCGCTGCCGCCCCGGCGAGGAGCGTAGCGAGGAGCAGCCCGGTCACCAACCGTTTCAAGACGCTGGTAAAATCAGCCAAACACATGCGCCGCCTCCCTCTGCTCTTCCCAATTCCAATCGCCCGCCGTGGGCGCGTAGCGCCTCTTCCGCGATGGTCAGCCCAAGGCCTGATCCCACGATCCCTTCCACCTTGTCGCCGCGCCTGAACCTTTCGGTCAGATGTGCCGCTGAACCGTCTCCAAACCCCGGCCCCTCATCGCTGACCGCAATCCGCGCCTCGTCCCCTTGTTGGCTCACGTCCACCCTTACGATGGTTTCGGCGGGCGAGTATTTGATCGCGTTGTCCAGCACGTTTCGCAGGGCATTTTGCAGCAAGATCGCATCCCCTTCGACCCTTCCCGCACTCAGGGTCAAGGCGATGTCGATGTCCTTCATCTCTGCCGTGGGCCGCAAAGTATCGGCCACGCCGCTGGCAAGGCTTGGCAAATCCACCCGTTCGCGGGCCAACGCGTCGGCGCGAAACGACACCATCGCGTGATCGAGCAATTGCGAGGCCGAGCGCGACGCGTCATCTACCGCTCGAATGACCCGCCGCAAGGTCTGCTTCTGGCCGTCTTCCTCCACCGAATGCAGGGCAATTTCGGCCTGCGTGCGCACAATCGCCAATGGCGTGCGGACCCGGTGCGCGGCTTCCGCGATAAAATCCTCGGACCGTCTCATCGACCCGCCAAGGCGCTCCATCAAGCGGTTGAGCGCTTGAACCAGCGGCATCAACTCGGGCGGGCCGCGTCTGCGCAAGGGGCGCAGGTCCGAGGGGCCACGCGTCGCCACGTTTTGCGCCATGGTGTTGAGAGGTAGCAGCGATGACCGCACCGCGATGGCCGACATTCCAACCGCGAGAAGGAACACAACCATCGACAAGACCGCCGCCTGCCGCGACAGGCCTGCCGCGATGCTTTGCACCCCGTCACGGGTTTGCGCCACGGTCACAACCACCGGAACCGCCTCGGCGTTGCTGAGGACCACCCGCATGACAGAGACTGCCCGCACCTGCGCCCCGCGGTAGTTGAGGGTGCGAAACTGGACATCTCCTGGCGCGACCTCTGGCCCCTCCAAATCCGCGTAGCCGGTCAAGACTTCCTCTCCGGTGGCGACCCGGTAGAACACCCGGTCCTCACTGATTGCGCCCAACATCGAGAAGGCGGCATAGGGCAGTTCCAGCCGTATTTGCCCCCCTTCCGAGCGTAGTGTTTCTGCAATCGAGGTGGCCGATGCCTCTAGCACGTTGTCTTGGGTGCGCCCCGCCGCCTCCCGCGCGAAAGAGGTCACCATGCCCCAGCTGATAAGCGCCAACAGCGCCACGATTGCCGCCAGAAACAGGGTCAGCTTGCGGGCGATGCTCCAACCGGGGCGCACGCCGCGCGCACGGGCAGATCCGCTCATGGTGTCATCCGGTAGCCCGCCCCACGGACCGTTTCGATCTTCACGCCAACGCCGTCCAACTTACGGCGCAGACGGCCCACATAGACCTCGATCGCGTTTTCCGTGACGTCGGCATCGTGGGAAAACAGCCGGTCCATAAGCTGCGATTTTGACAGGATGTGACCGGGGTTGCGGGCGAAAACCTCCAGCAGTCGGATCTCGCGGTTGCGCAGTTCCAGCAGCAGGTCGCCATTGCGCAACGTGCCCGCGGTGGGGTCGAAGATGGCATCACCCAGGGCGACCTCGTTCTTCGCAGCACCGCCCCTTCGGCGCAACACGGCGCGGCAGCGGGCCTCTAGCTCGCTGAAGTCGAAGGGCTTGGTGATGTAATCATCGGCCCCTTGGTCCAGCGCCCCCACCCGGTCGGAAATCTGGCTACGCGCGGTCAGCACGATGACCGGCGTTTGCAACCGGTCGCGCCAGCGGGCCAGCCTGTCGCGGCCATCGCCATCGGGCAGCATGACGTCGAGCAGAATCAGGTCATATTCCGCTACCGCCAAGCAATCTTCAGCTTCCGCCAAGGTGCCTGCATGGTCCACAGCATGGCCATCCAGCCCCAGTCGCTGCACGACGCTGTCGGCTAATTCTTCATTATCTTCAACGAGTAAGAACCGCATCCGTCCCGCATCCTCCCCATGTCAGGCTTCTGTCAGCTTCAAGTGACATGCTTAAGGAATGGGCGGCAGACGACCGCCTGTCAAATGGGAGGACTACCAATGAAATTTTCGCGTCGGGTCATGATGACCGCGGCCGCCGCAATGGTGGCAATGTCTGGTGCAGCGCAGGCCGATGGCCACCAAGTGCTAGACGAACTTCACTTCCTGATCCCCGGCGGTGCCGGTGGTGGTTGGGACGGCACAGCCCGTGGCACAGGCGAGGCGCTGACCGGCGCGGGCCTTGTCGGCTCTGCTTCCTATGAAAACATGTCCGGCGGCGGCGGCGGTGTGGCGATTGCCCACATGATCGAAAACGCCGACAGCATGGGCAACACGATGATGGTGAATTCCACCCCCATCGTAATCCGCTCTCTGACCGGTGTATTCCCGCAGAGCTTCCGCGACCTGACACTTGTGGCGGGCACCATCGGTGACTACGCCGCTTTGGTTGTGCCTGCGGACAGCGAATTGACCTCCATGGCTGACCTCGTGGCTGCCTATCAGACCGATGCAACCGCTTTCGCCATTGGCGGCGGTTCGGTTCCCGGCGGCATGGATCACCTTGTCGCGGCCATGGCGATGGAAGCGGCGGGCGAAGACCCCACCGGCTTCAACTACATCCCCTATGACGCAGGCGGCGCGGCGATGGCGGGCCTTCTGTCCGGCGAGATCCAAGCGCTTTCCACCGGCTTCTCCGAGGCTGTGACCCTGGCCGAGCAAGGCGAAGTGCGCATCCTCGGCGTGACCGCGCCCGAGCGTGTGGATGCCTATGCCGACGCGCCCACGATGATGGAGCAAGACATCGACGTTGAATTCGTCAACTGGCGCGGGTTCTTTGCCGCTCCGGGTCTGGACGATGAGACCGTTGCAAACATGCGCGCCGCAATCGCTGCGATGTATGACACGCCAGAATGGGAAACTGTTCGTGCGCAAAACGGTTGGGTCAACATCCACAACCCCGGCGACGAATTCGAGACGTTCTTGGAAAACCAGGAACAGCAAATCGGCGATCTGATGCGCACATTGGGCTTCCTCTAAGGAACAGCCTTGCTGCCGCGCCCTACGCGGCGGCCCCCGGGCCAAGGCCCGGTCTACTGGCAACGCGCCGCGTAGACCGGGCCTCGGCCCGGGACCACTTGAAAGAACATACTGGGAGGGGACACCATGGCGCTCGATCGCTGGATCGCGCTGATTTTTGTAGGCATGTGTTGTGCTTACGGCTACGCAGCTTTCTTCACGATGGACCATCTTTTGCCGCCGTTCATGCAGCGCAACCCGGTGTGGCCCTCTACGTTTCCGAAAATTCTGGCCATCGCGGGCATTCTCACCGGATTGGTGGTTGTGCTTGGCCTCGAGAAACAGGGCGAGGCGAAAGAGCCCTCTGCCACCGATATCAATTACCGCCGTTTGCAGGACTATAACACGGGTCAGGCCATCGGCTTGCTCGTCCTCATGGTGGTCTATGCTCTGGCGCTGCGCCCGGCCGGCTTCATCGCCGCCACCACGCTTTTCCTGATCGCCGGAAGCTTTGTTCTGGGCGAGCGGAAGTTCCACGTCATGATCCCCGTAGCGGGGCTTGCCACCTTTATCGTCTGGTATCTCGTGCAAGAGGTCCTTGGCATTTTCCTGCGGCCTTGGCCGTTCTTCTTGGCCTGAGGGGAGAAACGTTATGCTTGAAGGACTCATGATCGGCCTGCAAACGGCCATTAACCCTTTTAACCTCGGTATGGTCATTTTCGGCTGCATTATCGGCACCTTTATCGGCATGTTGCCGGGCTTGGGGCCGATGTCGATTATTGCGATCATGATCCCCGTGGCGATCACCTTGGGCGACCCGACCGCGGCGCTGATCTTGCTGGCGGGCGTGTATTACGGGGCCATCTTTGGCGGCTCGACATCGTCGATCCTTCTGAACGCGCCGGGGGTCGCGGGCACCGTTGCGACCAGTTTCGATGGCTATCCGATGGCCCGAAAAGGGCAAGCCGGCAAGGCGCTGACCATTGCCGCGATCTCTTCGTTCATGGGGGGGACCATCGGGGCGATCTTGCTGATGGTTTTTGCGCCCATGCTGTCTTCCGTGGCGTTGCTGTTTCACTCGGCCG
The DNA here is from genome assembly GCA_025141835.1 of Rhodobacteraceae bacterium M385. Taxonomy (NCBI): domain Bacteria; kingdom Pseudomonadati; phylum Pseudomonadota; class Alphaproteobacteria; order Rhodobacterales; family Paracoccaceae; species Rhodobacteraceae bacterium M385. Next base: position 983,409 of record CP081102.1, read on the forward strand.
AATATTTCGCGCTGATGGTCGTGGGCCTTTCTGCCATTGCTGCTTTCGCGGGCACAGGGCAGGTGGGCAAGGCTGTGATGATGACCCTTCTGGGCCTGATGATGGCGACGGTGGGCGAGGGCGCCTTGGCTGCCATGCCACGCTTCACCGCAGGCATCCTTGACCTGCAATCGGGCTTTTCCTTCATCACGCTGGCCATGGCGATGTTCGCTTTGCCTGAAGCGCTGTTTCTGGTGATGAACCCCATGCGGTCTTCCCAAGGGGGCGAGGCCGACAGCTCTGGCAAAATCGACAACCTGCGCATCAACCGGGCCGAGGCGCGGGCCATCGCGCCGGTCATTGGGCGCCAATCGATCCAGGGCTTTTTCATCGGCGTCTTGCCGGGGGCAGGGGCCACGATCGCCTCGTTCCTTGGCTACGCGGTGGAGCGTAACCTTGCCACGAAAGAGGAACAGGCAGAGTTCGGGAAGGGCTCCATCAAAGGGCTCGCCGCGCCGGAAACCGCCAATAACGCGGCCTGCACGGGCAGCTTCGTGCCTTTGCTGACCCTCGGCATCCCCGGTTCCGGCACCACCGCGATCCTTCTGGGCGCTTTGATTGCCCTGAACGTCACGCCGGGGCCGCGCCTGATGGTGGACGAGCCGCAGGTGTTCTGGGCCGTCATCATCTCGATGTATATCGGTAATCTGGTGTTGCTGGTGCTGAACCTGCCGCTGATCCCCTACATCGCGAAAATCCTTGCGATCCCCCGCAACTATCTGATCCCGTTCATTTTGTTCTTCACCCTGATGGGGGCCTACATTGGCCAGAATAACGCGACAGAGCTGTTGATCCTTGTGGGTTTCGGCGTGATTGCCACGATCCTTCGCTTCGCCGATTACCCGCTGGCACCGCTGTTGATCGGGTTCATTCTGGGCACGATGCTGGAAGATAACTTCTCTCGCTCCATGCAGCTCTACCAAGGCTTGGGCTTCATTCTGGAACGTCCCATGACCCTTGGCCTTCTGGTTCTGGCCGCATTCCTTGTGATGCTGCCGACCTTCCGTGCGGCGCGCGCCCGGAATCGGGCGAAGGGCGTGGCCGATGGCGACTAAGCCGCTATCGGGCATCCGTGTTCTCGACCTGACCAACGTGCTGGCAGGCCCCTTTGCCTGTCACCAACTGGCCCATCTGGGGGCCGAGGTCATCAAGGTCGAGAACCCCGATGGCGGAGATTTGGCCCGTAACCTTGGGGCATCTCCCGCGCTGTCGGCCAAAGGCATGGGGATCAGCTTTCTGGCGCAGAATGCCGGTAAGAAAAGCCTGACCCTGAACCTTAAACACGACGCGGGCAAAGAGGCGCTGAAGCGGCTGGTGCGAACGGCGGATGTGCTGGTGGAAAACTTCCGCCCCGGCGTCATGGCCCGTCTTGGCCTTGGGTATGAGACCCTGAGGGCGGAAAATCCGGCCCTGATCTACTGCGCGATTTCCGGCTATGGTCAGGACGGGCCCTGGGCCGCGAACCCGGCCTACGATCAGATCATCCAAGGGGCCTCGGGCGTGATGTCGATCACCGGCACGGGGGAGCCTACGCGCGTGGGCTATCCGCTCAGCGATACCGTGGGCGGGCTGACAGCAGCGATGGCGATTACCGCCGCGCTGAACGCGCAACCTCGGGGGAGTTTCATTGATGTCAGCATGTTAGAGTCAACGCTGGCAACCATGGGATGGGTCGTGTCGAACCACCTGATCGGCGGGGCCGTGCCCCAGGCCCATGGGAATGAGAACCCGACCTCGGCCCCTTCGGGGACCTTTCAGGCGCAGGACGCGCCGCTGAATATTGCCGCCAACAAGGACGCGCAATGGCAAGCACTCGCGCCACTCCTCGGTCGTGCCGACCTCCTCGAAGACGCGCGTTTCACGACGCGCGAGGATCGCAAAGCCAACCGCCACGCGCTGCGGGCAGAGTTGGAGGTGGCGTTGACCCGCAAACCGGCGGCCCATTGGGTGGAAGAACTCAACGCCCACGGTATTCCGGCTGGCCCGGTCCTGAGCGTGCCGGATATTCTGAACCATCCTCAGGTGGCAGATCGGGGTCTCGTCACCCATTTCGATACGGTGCCGGGCGTGGACCACGCCATTGATGTGGTTACCGCAGGTTTCCAACTGGACGGCACCCGCCCCTCCGTCGCTAACCCGCCCCCGCAATTGGGCCAGGATACCGCGGCGATCTTGGCGACGCTCGACTACTCAGCCGAGGAAATCTCCCTCATGGCCCGCGACGGCACCACCTAGAGACTATCTAGACACCGCCCCGCGCCCTGTTAGGTTCGCCCCAAGCAACCAGCAGGAGGATACGATGGCGAAACTAGCATTTCTGGGGCTCGGCGTGATGGGCTACCCAATGGCGGCCCACCTGTTGAACGCGGGCCATTCCGTGACCGTCTACAACCGCACCACCGCGAAGGCAGAAAACTGGGCCTCTGACATTGGCGGTGACTTCGCCGCAACGCCCCGTGAAGCCGCCGAGGGCGCGGATTTTGTCATGGCCTGTGTGGGCAACGACGATGACTTGCGCTCGGTCGTGTTGGGCGAGGACGGCGCATTGGCTGGCATGAAAGACGGCGCGATCTTCGTGGATCACACGACCGTTTCGGCGCTGGTCACGCGCGAATTGGCGGAAGTGGCGGCCAAGCAAAACGTCGGTTGGGTCGATGCGCCCGTGTCCGGCGGTCAGGCGGGGGCCGAAAACGGCCAACTCGCCATCATGTGCGGCGGCGCAGAAGACCACTTCTCTGCCGCCAAGCCGGTGATCGCGGCCTATTCCAAAGGCACCGTGCATTTCGGGGACGTGGGCGCGGGGCAACTGACCAAGATGGTTAACCAAGTCTGCATCGCCGGGGCGATCCAAGCCGTGTCCGAAGGGCTCTATATGGCGATGGAGGCGGGGCTTGATGCGAAGAAAGTGGCCGATCTGGTCAGCCAGGGGGCAGGCGGAAGCTGGCAATTGGCAAACCGGGCAGGAACCATGGTGGACAACGAATTCGACCACGGCTTTGCAGTGGACTGGATGCGCAAGGACCTTGGGATCGCGTTGGCTCAAGGCAAGGATATGGGCCTGTCGATGCCTGTAACCGCCCTCGTGGATCAGTTCTACGCAGAGGTGCAGCAGATGGGCGGCGGGCGTTGGGATACATCTTCGCTGATCCAACGGTTCCGCAAGATGAATAGCGAAATCTAGCGTGGGCTACCCCTTAACGGACCTCCCGGCACTTATTGCTGGGGGGTTCGACACCATCATCGACGTGCGCACCCCGGCGGAGTTTGCCGAAGATCACGTCCCCGGCGCGGTTAACATGCCCGTGCTGTCCAACGAAGAACGCGCCGAAGTGGGCACGATCTACGTGCAGGAAAGCCCGTTCAAGGCTCGCAAGATCGGGGCAACACGGGTGGCGCGCAACGCTGCCACAGCGATCGAGACGCACCTTCTGGATAACGAAGGCGGCTGGCGACCGCTGGTGTATTGCTGGCGTGGCGGCCAACGCTCGGGCAGTTTTACCACGATCCTGCAACAAATCGGCTGGCGGGCCCAGGTGCTGGAAGGCGGCTACCAAAGCTGGCGCCGCCATGTTGTCGCGCAACTCTACGACACCACGTTGCCCTTCAAGGTGATCCGGCTCGATGGCTACACCGGCACCGCCAAGACCGCGCTTCTGGGCCGCGTCGCCCGCCTTGGGGGACAAGTGCTGGACCTCGAAGGGCTGGCCAAACATCGCGGCTCCATCCTCGGCGATATCGACGGTGTCCAACCTGCCCAAAAGGGGTTTGAAACGGCCCTTCTCGAAACCCTCTCGGCGCTCGATCCCACCAAACCCCTCCTGATCGAAGCCGAATCTGCCCGCATCGGCACCATCCGCCTGCCACCCGCGCTTTGGAACGCCATGAAGGACAGCCCCCGGATCGAGGTCGAGGCCACTCCCCACCACCGCGCCCGCTTCTTGGCCACGGCGTACAAGGACCTCGCCGCCGACGCGCCGGCACTGACGACGCGCCTCAACCACCTCCGCCCCCTCGCGGGTCATAAAACGGTGGAAAAATGGCTCTCCCTCCTCAATGCCAACCAGACCCAAGCCCTCGCCCATGCCCTGATCTCCGAGCACTACGATCCCGCCTACGCCCGCCTGATCCGCTCCAAAACAGCGCCGCCCATTGCCACCATCGACGCGGGCGATCTCTCTGACCGCGCACTCAACGCCGCCGCCGCGCAAATCGCCCGCCTGCTGACCTGACCCCCTCCTTCATCTTTTCAAAAATATCGCGGGGGTAAGCGCATCCTCGGATGCGCTCAGGGGGCTGGCCCCCTGTCCTGGGTCGTTAACGAAATTGATCTACCATTGATTTACCCCGACCCGTCCCACACGCCCCGCCAACTCTCCCCCAATCCCCCCTTCACACCTCCCGCTCCATCGGCTACCCCACCCCTTAAGTGAACAAAGGGTGAGACCCATGGAAAAGACCTTCAACGCCGCCGAAGCCGAAGCCCGTATCTACGCCACATGGGACGACGCCGGTGCCTTCAAAGCCGGTGCCAACGCCAAGCCGGGGGCCGAGCCCTTCTCCATCATGATCCCGCCGCCCAACGTCACGGGCGTCCTCCACGTGGGTCATGCCTTCAACAACACGCTGCAAGACGTGCTCACCCGCTGGCACCGGATGCGCGGCTTCGACACGCTCTGGCAGCCCGGCACCGACCACGCAGGCATCGCCACCCAGATGGTGGTGGAGCGCGAACTGGCGAAAGAAGGCATCGCCCGTAAAGACCTGTCCCGAGAAGAATTTCTCGCCCACGTATGGGCATGGAAAGCCAAATCCGGCGGCACCATTCGCGAACAACTCAAGCGCCTTGGCGCGTCGTGTGACTGGTCGCGCGAAGCCTTCACCATGTCTGGCGCGCCCGGCGCGCCCGAGGGCGAAGACGGCAATTTCCACGACGCTGTGATCAAGGTTTTCGTGGAGATGTACAACAAGGGCTACATCTACCGCGGTAAACGCCTCGTTAATTGGGACCCCCATTTTGAGACGGCAATCAGTGACTTGGAGGTCGAAAACATCGACCAACCCGGCCACATGTGGCACTTCAAGTACCCCCTCGCGAATGGCGCGACTTACCGATATTTGGAAAAAGGTGAAGATGGGGAGATCCTTGTCGACGAGGAGCGCGATTACATCTCCATCGCCACAACCCGTCCTGAAACCATGCTCGGGGACGGTGCCGTTGCGGTTCATCCCGATGACGAACGCTACAAGGCCATCATCGGCCAGCTGTGCGAAATCCCTGTCGGTCCCAAGGAATACCGCCGCCTGATCCCGATCATCACCGATGAGTATCCCGATCCGACCTTCGGCTCTGGCGCGGTGAAGATCACTGGCGCCCACGACATGAACGACTACGGCGTCGCCAAGCGCAACGACATCCCCTGCTACCGCCTGATGGACACCCGCGCGCACCTGCGCGATGACGGTGCGCCCTACGCCGAAGCTGCTGCCATCGCGCAATCCGTTGCCAACGGCGAGACGGCCCTTGGCGAAATGGAGGTCGATGCCCTTAACCTCGTCCCCGATCACCTGCGCGGACTAGACCGGTTCGAGGCCCGCAAACGTGTGGTTGATGAAATCACCGCAGAGGGCCTCGCCGTCATGTGCGCCGCCGACGACCCCCGCTTGGGCTTGAAACCCAAGAAGAAAAGCGGCGAGGACGCAGAAGCGGAGGAGCCGTCGGAGGTTCCACTGGTCGAAGCCAAACCGATCACCCAGCCTTTCGGCGACCGCTCCAAGGTCATCATCGAACCGATGCTGACCGACCAATGGTTCGTCGACACCGCCAAAATCGTTGAGCCTGCGCTGGACGCCGTCCGCTCTGGCCGCACAAAAATCCTGCCGGAACAGCACCGTAAGGTGTATTTCCACTGGCTGGAAAACATCGAGCCTTGGACGATTTCTCGCCAGTTGTGGTGGGGCCACCAGATCCCGGTTTGGTATGATGAGGACGGCACCCAATATTGCGCCGCCACTGAGGAAGAAGCCGTCGCACAAGCGGACGGCAAGGCGCTAACCCGCGACCCCGACGTCCTCGACACCTGGTTCTCCTCCGGCCTCTGGCCCATCGGCACCCTCGGCTGGCCCGAGCAGACCCCGGAACTCGAAAAATACTTCCCGACCTCCACCCTCGTCAGCGGGTTCGATATCATCTTCTTCTGGGTTGCCCGTATGATGATGATGCAACTGGCCGTTGTGGACGACATCCCCTTCAGGGACGTCTACGTCCACGCGCTGGTGCGCGACGAGAAGGGCCGCAAGATGTCGAAATCCATCGGCAACGTTCTCGACCCGTTGGAGCTGATCGACGAATACGGCGCTGACGCTCTGCGCTTCACGCTGACGGCCATGGCCGCCATGGGGCGCGACTTGAAACTCAGCACCGACCGCATCCAAGGCTACCGCAACTTCGGCACCAAGCTGTGGAACGCTGCGCGGTTTGCCGAGATGAACGAGTGTAAACCCGACGCCTCGTTCGACCCCACGACCCCGACCCAAACCGTGAACAAGTGGATCGTGACCGAAACGGCCAAGGCCCGCATCGCCCATGATGAGGCGCTGGCCAACTACCGTTTCAATGACGCTGCCTCGGGCCTTTACCAGTTCGTCTGGGGCAAGGTCTGCGACTGGTATCTGGAGTTCGCCAAGCCTCTGTTCGCCTCGGGCGACGACGCGGTGATCGCGGAAACCCGCGCCACGATGGCTTGGGTCATCGACCAATGCTTGATCCTTCTGCACCCCACCATGCCCTTCATCACAGAAGAGCTGTGGGGCGAAATTACCGCCCGTGACACCATGTTGGTTCACACGGATTGGCCGACATATGGCGAAGACCTGATCGACGATGCCTCCGAGCGCGAGATGTCCTGGGTCATCAACCTGATCGAGTCCATTCGCTCCGCGCGTCAACAGATGCATGTGCCTGCGGGCCTGAAAGTGCAGCTTTTGCAGAGCGATCTGGATGCCGCGGGCCAGACTGCCTTCACCAACAACGCTGCGATGATCCAACGCCTCGCGCGCCTGTCCGAGGTCACGCCAACCGATGCCTTCCCCAAGGGCACCGTTACCATTGCCGTGGACGGCGGCACCTTCGGCATGCCGATCGCCGATATCATCGACGTGGACGAGGAAAAGGCGCGGCTTGAGAAAACCCTTGGCAAGCTCGCCAAGGAGTTGGGTGGCCTTCGCGGGCGCCTGAATAACCCCAAGTTCGCCCAAAGCGCCCCGGCAGAGGTGGTGGAAGAAACCAAAGCCAACCTCGCCGCCCGGGAAGAGGAAGAAGCCCGCCTGAAGCAGGCCCTCGCCCGATTGGCAGAGGTGGCTTAAGGATCATGATGGCCACACTTCGACTTTGGGGAAGACGCGCCTTTGGCATCTTCCTCTGCGTCGGGTGTTGGCTGATCGCCATGGGGCTGTTCAGTCTGGGGCAGGGGTGGTTTGTCGACACGTTTGGCATTTACGACATAGGCGATTTGCTTTTGCACGCGATTGTGCGGGTTCTGGGGGCAACCGGCGGGGCGATTTTCTTCGTGATTGCCGGCACTTTCGCCCTGTGGCTGTGCCTTGTGGCGGACTTGGAGGGGGAAGGTGACGGGACTGATGGCCCGCGCTCCTGAAGCGTTCGAGGCTTCTCCACAAGAAACCTTGGCCTGTTGGAAAACCTCCATACGGAATACCTCCATTGAGGAAAATCCGGCGTTTGGACCATGATGAGGGCATTGATACCCCTTCACGAATTGGACCCCAAATTATGCGTACCCTGAAAGCTCTCGCTCTTGCTGCCACCGCTGCTCTTTCCCTGACATCCACAACCTCTACGGCCTCTGCCGATGGGTATACCTCCTATAGCAACGGTGGTGCGGTCCAGACTTGGTACGCGCCGGGCACAGGCTATGGCCCCGTTAACGTGAATTACCACGGTCAGGGCAACGGTCACGGTCATGGCAACGGGCACGGCAATGGCTATGGTCAGCAAGGCGGCCACGGTGGCGGATACAACAACGGTCACGGTCCCGATTACTACCGAGTGCATGGCGTCGCGTCCCACGATCATCTGAACGTCCGTCACGGCCCCGGTGTTCGTAACCATGTGGTCTACCACTTGCCCTATAACGCCCGTGCCATTCAGGTCGGCCATTGTGCTCAGATCTCGACCTCTCGTGGGCCAGCGACTTGGTGCACAGTCACGTGGAACGGCCACCAGCGCGGTTGGGTGAACGCCCGCTACCTGGCTGAAGATCACTACTAGAGCCACCCCGACCGTTCCCGGCGCATTCTTTTCGTGCCGCGCCTACGGCAGACCTCTTAAGTGCCGCGCCTACGGCAGACCTCTTAAGTGCCGCGCCTAAGGCACGAGTCTGTCGATGGCGCGCATCATCCCCAAGCTTTTGTCATAGACAAGCGTCAGCACGCGTCGGCCCCCGCCAGCGCGTGCTGCAAGCGTTGGGACAAGGCGCGCGGCCGTTGCGGCGGCGGCGCTGAGCACAAGAAATTCGCGTCGATTTTGTTTCATGGCCGGCACTATGGCCCAACGAACCTCTTGCAGGGCGGGGAAAAATCCGTAATCGCTGACGCCATGACTGATCCTCGCTATACCGCCCTCGTTCAATGCTTGCCTGCCACCGTCCCCTTCGTGGGCCCTGAAACGCAGGAACGCGCTAGGGGCGCATCATTCAAGGCGCGTCTTGGCGCCAACGAGAGCGTTTTTGGCCCGTCGCCCCTTGCGTTGCAGGCCATCTCTCAGGCCGCGTCGGGCGCTTGGATGTATGGCGATCCAGAGGTCCATGGCCTGCGCCATGCCCTTGCGGCGCATCACGGCATAGCACCCGAAAACCTGATCGTGGGGGAAGGGATCGACGGCCTTCTCGGCTACCTTGTGCGGCTTTTCGTGGGGGCGGGCGACGGGGTAGTGACTTCGGATGGGGCCTATCCCACGTTCAACTACCACGTCGCGGGTTTTGGTGGGGTGCTGCACAAAGTGCCCTACAAGGATGACCGTGAAGACCCTGACGCGTTGATCGCGAAGGCCCAAGAGGTAGACGCAAAGCTGATCTATTTCGCCAACCCCGATAATCCTATGGGCACCTGGCATTCTGCCGACGTAATCCAACGGATGATCGACACCCTGCCTGACGGCTGTGTTCTGGCATTGGATGAGGCCTATGCCGACACGGCCCCCGCGGGCGCGATCCCGCCGCTGGATGTGACGCACCCCCGGGTGATCCGTTTCCGTACGTTCTCAAAGGCTTACGGGCTTGCGGGGATGCGCGTGGGTTACGGCATCGCGGCGGCGGATTTCATCACGTCCTTCGCCAAGATCCGCAACCATTTCGGCATGGGAAGGGTGGCGCAAGAGGCCGCTTTGGCGGCGCTGGAAGATCAGGCGTATCTGCAAACCACAGTCGAGCAGATCGCCGCCGCCCGTGACAAGATCAGCGATATCGCGCGGGCCAATGGCCTGACGCCGCTACCGTCCGCCACCAATTTCGTGACGATTGATTGCGGCAAAGACGGAGACTATGCGCGTGCCGTCGTGGCGGCGCTTATCGCCCAAGGCGTGTTCGTGCGGATGCCGTTTGTGGCCCCGCAAGATCGCTGCATCCGGGTGTCTTGTGCTCCGGATGACGCGCTAGCGATCTTTGCGGAGGCATTGCCGAAGGCGCTTTAGGCGGCCTCGGCGATCACCTTCATCGCGGCTTCCAGACCGGTGGGGCCGTGGGGGATTTGCAGCGCGGTCATGCCTGCTTGCAGGCCCGCCAAGACGCCCAAGACCATCTGCGCATTCACATGGCCCATGTGGCCGATCCGCAGATAATCCTCGGGCGTATCCACATTGTCCAACGGGATGCCAAGGGTAACGCCATAGGACTTTTCCATCCATTCCCGTAGCTTAAGCCCGTTTCCGGGGCCGAAGTTCACCAGCGTCACCGCGTGAGAGCGTTTCTCATGCTCGGTAATATTGGCCCTCACAGGGCCCGCTTGGCCCCAAACTTCCAGCGCCGCCCAAATCGCTTCGGCCAGCACTTTGTGACGGTTCCAGACGGCCTCGATCCCTTCCTCGTGGACGATCATGTCCAGCGCGGTGCGCAGCCCGTAAAGGTGGTGGGTCGGAGCCGTGCCAAGAAAGTATTCGTAGAAATAATCAGGCTCGATCCGGCCGCGCCAATCCCAATAGGGCGTGACGAGATTGGCCGTTTCACGCGCCGCGTCGGCGCGGTCGTTGAAATAGAGGAAAGCCATGCCGGGCGGTGTCATCAGCCCTTTCTGAGAGGCCGCGATCATCACGTCCACGCCCCAGTCATCCATGTGGAACTCATCGCAGCCGAGGCTCGCGATGTTGTCACACAGTACCAGCGCGGGGTGGCCCGCCGTGTCCAACACCTCGCGTAGGCCCAACACGTCGTTCTTGACTGAGGTAGAGGTATCGACCTGCGTGACGAGAATGCCCTTGATCCGGTGATCGGGATCGTCCGCCAAGACGCTTGCCACAGTGGGCAGGTCGACATCCGTGTCATCGCCGAAGTTTACCACCTGCGTTTCGATGCCCAATTTCCGGGCCATGTCGCCCCACCCGGTGCCAAAGCGCCCCGTACCAAGGACCAGAATCCGATCCCCGCGAGAGAAGGTGTTTACCAAAGCTGCTTCCCAAACCCCGTGGCCGTTGCAGATATACATGGCAACGTTGTGCTTGGTCTTTGCTACGGCCTTCAGGTCAGGCACGATGGTGGCGACCATATCGGGCAGTTGGCCCGTGTAAATGTTAGGCGCGGCGCGATGCATTGCTTGCAAAACGCGGTCAGGCATGACCGAAGGACCGGGGATGGCAAGGTAGTGGCGGCCGTTGGCAAGCGTCATGGAAAGCTCCGGTTTTCTGATGGTGAGAAAGGCGTATCCCGCGCCCTTAGGTCGGTCAATGTTGCGTAGCAGCCGCGCGATGATTAGCTGTGATATCAGATATCAACGGAGGCGAATATGATCGGTGAGCGGGCAGAAGATCGTACAGTTTTGCGGCTGTCGGGGAAGGATGCCCATGGCTTCCTCAAGGGCCTCGTGACCCGTGATGCGGGCGAGGGATTGGCCTATTCGGCGCTGCTGACACCGCAGGGTAAATATCTGGCGGATTTCTTTTTGCTGGATCGGGGCGATGACCTGTTGCTGGATGTGAAAACTGATATCGCGGCATCGGTTGCGCAACGTCTGTCGATGTATCGCCTTCGTGCTGATGTGACGATCAAGGAAACCGGGCTATCGGTTTCGCGCGGCCTTGGGGATGCGCCCGAGGGCACCTTTGCGGACCCGCGCGACCCGGCCCTTGGCTGGCGCGGGTATGGGCTGGAGGGTGGCGATCCGAGCATAAATTGGGACGCGATCCGCGTCGCCGCTTGCGTGCCGGAAACGGGGATCGAGTTGGTGCCCAACGACACCTATATCCTGGAGGCCGGCTTTGACCGTCTGGCGGGCGTGGACCACCGCAAGGGCTGCTATGTCGGCCAAGAGGTAACGGCCCGCATGAAGCACAAGACGGAGCTGAAGAAGGGTTTCGTCACGGTGGATGTGGAAGGTTCCGCCCCAGTCGGGACCGAGATTTTGGTTGGGGAAAAACCCGCCGGAACGCTTTACACTCAAGCGGGCGGAAAGGGCATCGCCTACCTTCGGTTTGACCGGGCCAAGGGGGAAATGGCGGCGGGTGAGGCGCGGGTTACATGGCCGGGCGGGCCTGTGGATAATTAGGGAGAGATGCGGCGTTTGTGAGTGTATTCGCCTAAATTAATAGCCCTGCCGCCCCCTCATGTCGCAAAAGCCATACTTTTGTATCCACACCCCCTGGCGCAGAAAACCCGCCAAGGCCCTTGGCCGACAAGATACGATGGCAAGGGATCAGGATCGGAATGTGGTTGCCGCCACAGGCCTGACCCACGGCTTGCGGGGGCAGACCCACCTCTTTTGCGATGTCGCCGTATTCTCGGGTTTCGCCAAGGGGAATAGCCAGCATCGCCTCCAACACGCGGCCCGTGGCATCGGTGCGTCCGTGGCGGATTGGCACTGTAAAACGATCCAGCTTGCCGTCGAAATAGGCACGCAACTCCGCGGCGGCTTCTTGCAACAGCGGGGTCTCGGCTGACCTGTCCACATGGCCCCAGCCCGCGCCGATAATGGCGCTGTCATCGGCCTCGATCCAGGTCGGCCCAATGGGAGTATCTAGGGAAATGCGGTTGCTCATGGGGCGATCCTGAGGCGGGGCGGCGCAGCGATCAACCCGGAACCTGTGCAATGTGCTCCGCCGCCGGGGCGGCGAAGCACTGTGTGCGACGTGCGATTAGCCGATTTTGTCTTGGGTCTTGGTGGCGAAATCCTCGGCAGAGTGGCGTTCCCACAACTGCTCGGACGGATCACCGGAGGTCTTGTTCACCATCCGCCCGCGCGCGGCGCCGGGGCGGGCGGCAATGCGTTCAGCCCATGCAAGCAGATGCTTGTATTCGTGCACGGAAAGGAATTCTCCGGCGTCATAAGACTCGCCCATGACGGTGCGTCCGTACCACGGCCAGATTGCCATGTCGGCGATGGTGTATTCGCCGCCGACCATCCATTCGTTCTTTTCCAGATGCTTATCCAACACGTCCAGCTGACGCTTGGTTTCCATCGCGTAGCGGTTGATCGGATATTCCATCGGGTAGGGCGCATAGGCGTAGAAATGGCCGAAGCCACCGCCAAGGAAGGGCGCGCTGCCCATCTGCCACATCAGCCAAGACAGCAACTCGGCGCGGGCGGATTTTGGGCCTTGGAAGGCATCGAACTTCTCGGCCAGATGCATCATGATCGCGACGCTTTCGAACACGCGCACGGGCGTGTCGCCGGAACGGTCCCACATGGCAGGGATTTTGCTGTTGGGGTTAGCCTCCACAAATCCGCTGCCGAATTGGTCACCGTCGCCGATGCGGATCAACCAAGCGTCATATTCCGCCTCGCTGAAGCCTGCTTCCAGCAGTTCCTCAAACAGTACCGTAACCTTCACACCATTGGGCGTGCCAAGGGAGTAGAGCTGGAACGGATGTTCCCCCACGGGCAATTCCTTGTCGTGGGTCGCGCCCGAGATGGGGCGGTTCAACGACGCCCAAGCGCCGCCGTTCTCGGCGTCCCATGTCCAAACTTTCGGGGGGGTGTACTTTTCTTGGTCGCTCATGATGCGTCTCCTCGTGTCAGGTTGCCCTGAACGTAGGTCGCCAAAGCGGAAGGGGCCAGCGGATTCCCCCGCTGGCCCCCCGATCTCAGTTCAAAGCGTCGTTACAACGGCCGCAAACGCCTTCGTGGGCGTGCTGGCCTACGTCCGGCAGGATCTTCCAGCAGCGTTGACATTTCTCGCCTTCGGCCTTGGCAAAATCGACCGAGACACCGTCCACTTCCGGCAGCGTGAACGCGCCGCCAGTGCCTTCTTGCAACACCACGTCCGAGGTGATGGCGATATCGTCGAAGGGTACGCTTTGCAGCGCGGTCAAGACATCGGCATCGGCCACGTGGACTGTGGGTGCGGCCTCGAGCGAGGCACCGATGACCTTGTCGCGGCGCTGGATTTCCAAAGCGGCAGTCACGACCCGGCGGGCGCTGCGGACCTTTGCCCACTTCGCCGCCAATTCCGCGTCGGCCCATGCGGCAGGCGTTTCGGGGATGTCGGTGAGGTGGATCGAGCTATCGTCGCCGGGGAAGCGTTCCAGCCAGACTTCTTCCATCGTGAACACCAAGATCGGCGCGAGCCATGTGGTGAGGCGATGGAACAGGATATCCAACACGGTGCGTGCCGCGCGGCGGCGATCGGTGTCGCCATCGCAGTAAAGCGCGTCCTTGCGGATATCAAAGTAGAAGGCCGACAGGTCCGTTGTGGCGAAGGTAAAGACCGCCTGGAACACGCCTTGGAAGTCGAACTTGGCGTAGCCGTCGCGCACGACCGCGTCCAGTTCGGTCAGGCGATGCAGAACCCACCGCTCCAGCTCGGGCATATCGGCTGGCTCGACCCTGTCGGCCTCGGTGAAATCAGCGAGAGAGCCCAACATGAAGCGCATCGTGTTGCGCAAACGGCGGTAGCTATCGGCCGTGCCTTTCAGGATTTCCTGCCCGATCCGCTGGTCGGCGGTGTAGTCGGTTTGGGCCACCCAGAGGCGCAAGATATCCGCGCCGTATTGCTTGATGATTTCCTCGGGCACGATGGTGTTGCCGATGGATTTGGACATCTTCATGCCCTTCTGATCCAGCGTAAACCCGTGGGTCACCACGTTGCGATAGGGCGCGTGGCCTTGGGTGCCGATCGATTGCAGAAGCGAGGAATGGAACCAACCGCGATGCTGGTCGGTGCCTTCCATGTAGACATCGGCAATGCCGTCCTCGGTCCCGTCTTCACGGTCACGAAGCACGAAGGCATGGGTGGAGCCGGAGTCAAACCAAACATCAAGAATATCAAACACCTGATCGTAGGCTTCGGGGTCCACATCGCTGCCCAGGAAACGCTCTTTCGCGCCAGGTTTGTACCAGGCGTCCGCGCCCTCGGTCTCGAAGGCTTCCAGCACACGGGCATTCACAGCCTCGTTGCGCAGCAGGTAGTCCGGGTCCGTGGGCAGAGCGCCTTTCTTGGTGAAACACGTCAGCGGAACGCCCCATGCGCGTTGGCGCGACAGAACCCAATCGGGGCGGGCCTCCATCATGGAATGCAGGCGGTTGCGGCCTGATTTGGGCGTCCATTCCACCTTGTCGATTTCCTGCAAGGCCCGGCCACGGATGGTGAATTCATCGTCCCCGATGGCCATTGCCTTGTCGATGGCAGCGAACCACTGGGGCGTGTTGCGGTAGATGATTGGGGCCTTGGACCGCCACGAGTGCGGGTAGCTGTGCTTGATCTTGCCACGTGCGAGAAGCCCGCCGACCTCGACCAGTTTGTCGATGACCGCTTTGTTGGCGGTGCCTTCGCCGCCCTTGCGCGACAGGATGAAGTGACCGCCAAAGAAGGGCAGATCGGGCCGGAAGCTGCCGTCATCCAGCACGTTGTAGGTGATGACCTGTTCCAACATGCCCAGATCACGATAAAGCTCGTATTCCTCCATCCCGTGGGACGGGGCGCAATGGACGAAGCCTGTGCCTTCCTCGTCGCTAACGAAATCGCCGTGGCGGAAGTCGCGCGGATCATCCCATTCGCCGTCCGAGCCTTCGGCTCCGGCAAGGGGGTGGGAAAGCGATGCGCCTTCCAGTTCCGAAGTTTCCACATCACGGACGCGGGTCCACTGGCCCTCTTCCAGACGGGCGCGGCCCAGAACATCGGCGGCCATCTTGTCGGCCAGAATGAAGCGATCGCCCTTGGCGGCCCAACATTCCTCGGGCGCGTCGGTAACTTCATAGAGGCCGTAGGCCACGTCGTTGCCAAACACGACCGCCTTGTTGGACGGGATCGTCCATGGGGTCGTGGTCCAGATCACCACAAAGGCGTCGTTCAGGTCCGTCGCGGCCCCCTGCACCTTGAACTTCACCCAGATCGTGAAACTGTCCTTATCGTGGTATTCCACCTCGGCCTCGGCCAGTGCGGTCTGCTCGATCGGGGACCACATCACGGGCTTGGAGCCTTGGTACAGCGTCCCGTTCATCAGGAACTTCTGGAACTCCTCGGCGATGATCCGTTCGGCGCGGAAGTCCATTGTCAGGTAGGGTTTATCCCACGTTCCTGTCACGCCAAGGCGTTTGAATTCCTCGCGCTGGATGTCCACCCAACCGGCGGCGAAGTCGCGGCATTCCTGACGGAATTCGACGATATCAACATCGTCCTTGTTGCGGCCCTTCTTGCGGTACTGCTCTTCGATCTTCCATTCGATCGGAAGGCCGTGGCAATCCCATCCGGGGATGTAGCGCGCGTCGCGGCCCATCATCTGGTGGCTACGGACGATGATATCTTTGATCGTCTTGTTGAGCGCGTGGCCGATGTGCAAGTGGCCGTTGGCGTAGGGCGGGCCATCGTGCAGCGTGAAGGGCGCGCGCGCGGCATCGGTGCCTTTGGCCGCGGCGGCCTTGTCGCGCAGGCGGTCATAGACGCCGATTTTTTCCCAACGGGCCAGCCAGTCGGGTTCACGCTTGGGCAATCCCGCGCGCATGGGGAAATCGGTTTTGGGCAGGTTCAATGTGGCTTTGTAGTCCACGGGTTCAGCGGCGCACATGTCGGGCGCTCCTCATATTCAAATGTCTGGTGTGGGTGTAGCAGGGCGACGCAGAGGCTCAAGCCCCAATGCAACGCGAAAATCCCGGCGTCTCTGGATCAGAGCGCCGGGGTGCTAATTCGAATGAATATGCCGAATTGCCGTGCCATGGGGGGCGTATAACGCCCCGGCCCGGTAAGGTCAAAGGGCTGTTAGCAAGGCCCGCCGATGATGCCGAGGCCCATCAGCACCAGCAAGATGCCCAACATTGACGCCCCGCCCGAGGCCAAAAGGTTCACCATCCGCGTGTCCGTCAGGCGCAGCGCAGCGAATTCGCCCAGGCCGCCCACGATCACGGCCAATGCGCCGAAGATTAGTTTGCCGTAGTCTATGAACTCACAGGTCGAGACACCGTTGACAGACGACGAACTGGTCATTTGGAAACTGAGCACGCCGCCCGCAATAACGAGACCAATGGCGAGTTTTGAAAGGGTGGTCAGGTCTGAAATCTTCACGACAGAAATCCTTAATTTGAAGTGTGCAATCTAAACATAGCACGGATTTTGTCTGCAATGCGGGAAACCCTGTAGGGGGACTCCGGGTCGCATAGGCGGCGCCGGGGGGTGGGGTAAGGTGCGCCCTATGAGGATGAATATAGGTATTGCAGGGGCCGGGATCGGCGGGTTGGCCGCAGCGGCGCTTTTGGCGGGCGATGGTCACGAGGTCACGGTTTTCGACCAGTTCGAGGCGCCCCGCCCGGTGGGATCTGGCTTGGTGATCCAGCCCGTCGGCATGGATGTGCTTCGTGCCTGCGGTGCCGCGCCAGAGGCCACCACCCGCGGCACCCTGATTAAGCATATGTACGGGGATGAGGCGGACAGTGGAAAGGTCGTCTTGTCCGTGGGCTATGGCAAAACGCCCGAGCGTCAGGGTCTCGGTATCCATCGCGCCGCTCTGTTCGGGGCGCTTTACCGGGCGGCGCAAAAGGAGGGGGCGCGGATCGTGCCCTCTAGCACCGTGTCCGGGCGCGACGGACAAAGCCTTGTGGTGAATGGCCAGCAAAGCGGCCCGTTTGATCTGATCGTTGATGCCCTTGGCGCGGGGTCTGCCCTTTCGCCGCTGTCTGCCCGCGCCCTGCCTTACGGCGCGGTTTGGGCCACGGTCCCTTGGCCGAAAGACGCGCCTTTTGCGCAAAGCCGCCTGACGCAACGCTATCGCAAGGCGAACCGGATGCTTGGCATCTTGCCGGTAGGGTCCATGGCGGATGCGCCAGAGACGCAACTGGCCGCGATCTTCTATTCCCTGCCAGTGTCAGAGATTGACGCTCACTTCGCGCGTCCCTTCGCCGGTTGGCGCGCCGAGGCGACGCAACTTTGGCCCGACTTCGCGGCCTTCCTGCCCGATGATCTGACTCACGCAGATTTCACTCCGGCCCGCTATACCCACGGTGCCCTGCGCCGCCCTTATGCCGAGGGGCTGGTTCATATCGGAGATGCCGCCCACCGTGCCTCTCCGCAATTGGGGCAGGGCGCGAATATGGCGCTACTGGATGCCCAAGCCCTCCAACTTGCGCTGCGAGGAGCGCCCGTCGGGCGCGAGGAGGCGCTGCGATCCTACGCCCAAGCGCGCAAATATCATGTGAAGCTCTACCAAGCCTTCTCAGCCGCCTTTACGCCTCAATATCAATCCGACAGCACCGCACTGCCCCTTTTGCGCGATCACGTTTTAGCGCCCCTTAGCCAGACATGGCCGTTGCCGCTGGTTCTGACACGGCTTGTCTGCGGTGATATCATCCCGCCCATGCCGGCGCTTACACCGCGCCCTCGCGACTAAGGCGACGTTCGCGAAACACGATGTAAAGCCCCGAGGCGATGGTGACAGCGATGCCACAGGCCGCCAATCCGTTGGGCAGGTCCCGGAACATCAAGAAGCCCACCAGCGTTGCCACGGGGATCTCCAGATATTGCATTGGGGCAAGCGTGGCCGAGGGCGCATAGCGCAGTGACCACGACATGAGCAAATGGCCGATGGACCCGAAAATCCCCAAGGCGACCAACAGCCAGACTTCCCCGCCGACTGGCAACGTAACGCCCACCAATGGCGCAACTTCGGCTACCGGAAAGAACAGGAAAGGCACCACCAAAGGCAGCGCCACGATACCCGAGGCCCCCTGTAGCGCTAGGGGATCAATCTCCCTCGCCACTGCGCGCGTGACCAACATGAAAAACGCAAAGCAAAACGCGACGCCCACGGGCAGCAACGCCCCCCATCCGACGGCGACGAAACTCGGTTGCACCACCATTAACGTGCCGATGAACCCCACCGCGCAGGCCCACAGGCGTCGCGGCCCCACTTCTTCGTTCAAGAAGAACCGTCCAAGGATCAACATCAGAAACGGCATCACAAAGGCAATCGCCACCGCATCGGCCAAGGGCAGGACCCTCAGCGCCGAGAACATCAGCACCAGGCCGCCGATCTGCAAACAGGCCCGCAACAGCGTCAGCCCCGCGATTCTGCGTGACGGGAACAAAGCCGCCCCGGCCATCCGTACCAACGGCACAAACAAAAGCGTCTGCGTTGCGAAGCGCACGACGACCAGTTGCATCAGGGGGAAATCATCCCCCAATACCTTCGCAAGGGCGTCTGAAAAGGGGATGACCACGCAAAACCCCAGCATCAATAGAATGCCGAGTAACGGGCGATCTTCATTGTTTGTGGAAGCAGCCATGGCCCTCCATGACACGGTGCGGGGCGCTTGTCATCAACTCGCCATGCGTGGCTGCGGACTTATCCCTCGCCTCGGTTCAGCAAACCCGTAAGCGCGCGGCGGATCAGGCCCGTCACGCTTGGCCGCCGACCCTCTCCGAATGGCAGTGGGCGGCAGACTTCCATCGCCGCAAGGCCCACCCTTGCGGTCAATGCGCCGTTCACGACGCCCTCGCCGAAGCGCCTCGACAGCTTCGACAGGACCGAGCCGCCCAAGGCCGACCCCAACAGATCATCGCCAATGGCCACGGCCCCCGTGGCCACCAGATGCGTCATCACCGCCCGCGTCAGTCGCCACGACCCAAGGGTGCCCGCGCGCCCTCCGTAGACCTCTGCAATCCGTCTGATCATCCGCAAATTCGCCGTCAGCGCCACGATCACATCCGCCAAGGCCAAGGGCACAAGGGCCGTCACCGTCGCCACTTGTCGGGCGGCCGCCTCGATCTCAGCGCTGGCCGCGCGGTCCAACGGTGTCATCACCTCTGCTTCCGCCAAAGCAAATAAGGACGCCGCATCAAACAATTCCTCCCGCTGCCGTTCCAACGCATCGCGCCCGAGCCGCAACTCAGGCCGCCCCGCATAGAGGCCAGAGATCTGCCCCACCACGCGCCTTGCCCCGGCCAAATCCCCCTCCGCCAAGGCCGCTTCCGCAGCCCGGTGCACCCGGTCCAATCGCCCAAGTCTAGAGAACGCCGCCAATTCCCGCAGCGCCACCAACACCAACGCCAGCAATACAGCGCCGACTAAGCCCAAAGCGATCCACCCCAGAACGGGGTTTTCCGCCAGCAACCCTGTCACGAAATTCCATGCCGCTAACGACGCCAGAAAGCCGACCAGCCCCAGAAGCGCCGACCAGAAAAAACGCGCCAATCTTGACGCTCGCTTCGCCCCTAAGGTCGCCACGACCTGCATCGCGCGCCCATCGGCCACGCCGCCCGCGTCAGGCACTGGCTCCGCCACTTCTGGCCCGGCTTGCGGTGCCTCATCCAACTCGATCAGCACGGGGCCCTTACGCTCGCTCATCGCGGAGGCTCCCTAATTCACCTTGGCTATACAACTCCGGGGTTTGCGCCTCCCTCGGAGGCGCATAAGGGGCAGAGCCCCTGTCAACAGTGCCACTCATCGCAACTTATCCCCGATCAAAAACTCCGCCGCCCGGTCCAGCCGAATATGGGGCGGGCCTTCTCCGGCGCGCAACGACAGGGGCGCTGGGGCAAAATGCATAACGCCGAAATCCCCGTCCAACCAAGTCTCTGCCCCATCCCGGGCCGGGGCCAGCAAAGCGTTCGGATCAGCGGGCAAGTCGCCCGGATGCAGCGCCGCCTGCCGTCCGCTGTCCAACAAAGCGCCCCGCACCACGCCCAAATCCTCGCCATTTACGCGCCGCATCTCTTCCACCGTGGCGCGCAGCGAGGCGATGGCCATCGCCCCCGTACCCGCGCCCGAGAAATCCGCCTGCCGTCGCGCGTCGGCGACCAGCGCCTCCATTATCGCCTGCAACCGCCCATGTTGTTCATGGTGCAAATGGTCCGCCTTGGTGGCCGCAAACAGGATCTTGTCGATCCGCTTGCCAAGGATCGAGGTCAAAAACGTGTTCCGACCGGGGCGAAAGCTTCCCAGAATACCTGTTAGCGCTTGCCTCAGGTCCTCCACCGCGCGGGGGCCATTATGAATGGCACCCAAGGCGTCTACCAACACAACCTGCCGGTCGAGCCGTGCGAAATGAGACCGGAAGAATGGCTTCACTACCTGCGATTTATAGGCCTCAAACCGCCGGGCGAATTCGCGGGCCAAGCTGCCGCGCGGCGTGGCCCCCTCTGGCAAGGGCGCAAAGGTTAACGCGGGCGAGCCTTCCAGATCACCGGGCAGCAGGAACCGCCCCGGCGTGCAATCGCTGTAGCCCGCGTCGCGGGCGGCGTTCAGATAGCGCGTCCAGTCGCGGGCCAACTCGCTTGCCACGGCCTCGTCCAACGGCTCGCTTGGGTCCACAGCGTCGAGCCGTGCGATGAAGCGCGCGCCCTCATTGCGCACGCGGGCCTTGGCCAGGGCCTCAGCCGACCAGGTGGCGTAGGATTGCTCCAGCAGACCAAGGTCCAGCAACCATTCGCCGGGGTAATCCACGATATCCAGATGCACCGTGCGCGGCCCCGATAGGCCCGACAGCAATCCCTTGGGGCGCACCCGCAACGACACACGCAATTCCGACACCGACCTTGTGCTATCGGGCCAAAAGGGCGTCGTCCCCGTCATCGCGGCAAGGTGGCTTTCAAACTCGAACCTTGGCACCGTGTCGTCGGGTTGCGGTTGCAGGTATACCGCCTCGATCCGCCCCGAGGACGCGGCCTCCAGCCCGGCCATGCGGCCCCGATCCAACAGGTTGGCAACCAAAGAGGTGATGAATACCGTCTTGCCTGACCGCGCCAATCCGGTGACGCCGAGGCGGATTACCGGTTCAAAAAACGTCTCCGACACCGTGTCCGACACGGTCTCGATGCCCCGGCCAAGGGTGTCTGCGATGGCTCCGATGACCAAGGGGGGCGTCCTCTCTGCTTCGTGATCGCCTAAAGATAGTCATTCGCACCAAAGGTTTCGAGGGCCAATGGACGGGGAAGCTGACATGGGATAGCCCCGTAACATGCCTCGTTATGCTTTAAAGATCGAATATAATGGTCAGCCCTTTGTCGGCTGGCAACGCCAGACGGACCTGCCATCGGTGCAGGGCACGATCGAGGCCGCCTTGGCGCGGCTGGAAAAGGACGTGCCCACCATCGCCACGGCCGGACGCACCGACACGGGCGTTCATGCGGTGGGGCAGGTGGCCCACGCCGATATGCAGCGCAATTGGACACCGTTCCGGCTGGCTGAGGCGTTGAACCATCACCTCCGGCCCCATCCCGTTGCAATCACCGCCTGTGCGCAAGTGACCGAGGATTTTCACGCCCGCTTTTCAGCCCAATGGCGCAGCTACACCTACCGCCTGATCTCTCGCCGGGCACCGCTCATCCATGATGCGGGCCTTGCTTGGGGCGTGCGCGGCAAGTTGGACGTGGCGGCGATGGCGGAAGGGGCCAAGCACCTTCTGGGGCAACACGATTTCACCACCTTCCGCGCCACCCAATGTCAGGCAAATTCTCCGATCAAGACGCTGGATGAGGTCCGGCTGGAGGAGATTAAATTACCTGCGGGCCAGGAGATCCGCTTTCACCTGAAAGCGCGATCTTTTTTGCACAATCAGGTCCGCTCTATCGTTGGCTCGCTAGAGCATGTGGGCTCTGGCGCGTGGGAGCCCGATAACATCCGCCGTGCCTTGGCGGCCTGTGACCGGGCTGAATGCGGCACCGTCGCCCCGCCACATGGGCTGTATATGACCGGGGTGGGCTACCCTGATGATCCGTTCGCGGAAGGGTGGAAAGAGGCATGACGCCGATGGTCCCGATCGTCAAAGAACTGGTGTTCGTGGGCGGGGGCCATACCCACGCATTAGTCCTACGCAAATGGGGCATGAACCCGGTCCCCGGCGTGCGGGTTACGTTGATTAATCCCGGCGCGACGGCGCCCTATTCCGGCATGTTGCCGGGGCATTTGGCGGGGCATTACGCCCGCGAAGACCTTGATATTGATCTGGTGCGGCTGGCACGGTTTGCCAATGCTCGGCTTTTGGTGGACCGCGCCGTGGCGATTGATCCGGCGGCCAAGCTGGTGCGCTTGGCCTCGGGGCGGGCGGTGGCTTATGACATCATGTCGCTGGACGTGGGGATCACCTCGGAAATGCCCAAGCTGCCGGGGTTCTCGGAACATGGCGTAGCGGCGAAACCCCTGGGTCGGTTTGCGGACCTTTGGGCGCAGGTCTGTGGCGAAGAGGGCCCGATTAAGATCGCGGTGATTGGCGGCGGTGTCGCGGGATGCGAGGTTGCCATGGCCGCCGTCCACCGGATGCGGTCCTTGGGCCGCGAGGCGAGTGTCAGCGTGATTGACCGGGGCGAGGTTCTTTCCCGCGTTGCATCCTCGGCCCGTGCCAAGCTGTTGGCGGGTTTGCACGACCACGGGGTTACGCTGATCGAGGGGGCAAATGTCGCCCGCGTCACCGCAGATGCTGTGGCGCTGGAGGACGGGCGTCGCGTCGCGTCAGACCTGACCATCGGCGCCGCCGGGGCCACGCCGCAGGCTTGGGTGGCGGAAAGCGGTCTGCCCTGCCGCGATGGCTTTCTGGAGGTCGACAAATATCTGCGCTCGCCCGCTGATCCGTCGATTTACGGCGCCGGGGATTGCGTGCATCTGGTCCATGACCCGCGCCCCAAGGCGGGCGTCTATGCCGTGCGGGCAGCGCCGATCCTTACCCATAACATTCGGGCTGATCTGCTGGGGCAGCGGGCCAAGCCTTTCCACCCGCAGAAGGATTTCCTGAAGCTGGTGTCGTTGGGCGACAGGGTCGCCGTGGCCGAGAAATCCGGGATCTCACTGGCGGGGAGGGCGCTTTGGACCCTCAAGAACCGCATCGACCAAGCGTTCATGGACAAGTTCCGCCACCTGCCGGATATGCCCCAGCCGCAAGCCCCCAAAGGTGCTGCCCTAGGTGTCGCGACAGAGATGGAGGGGCCTGTGCCCTGCGGCGGTTGCGGGGCGAAGCTGGCCTCTGGCGCGTTAAAGGGTGTCTTGGCGCAAACCACTGGGGCCGCCCGCGACGATGTGGAGGCCGTGCCGGGCGACGATGCTGCGGTTTTGAAAATGGGGGCGGCCCGTCAAGTTATCAGCACCGACCACCTGCGCGGATTCGCGCTGGACCCCGCCTTGGTGGCCCGGGCCGCTGCTGTCCATGCCTTGGGCGATATCTGGGCCATGGGAGCCACCCCGCAGGCGGCCCTTGCGCAAGTGATCTTGCCTCAGGTGGCGGCGCGCTTGCAGGGGCAATGGCTGGACGAGGTGATGCACGCCGCCGCCGAGGTCTTCGCCGCAGAAGGCGCGGCGGTTGTGGGCGGCCATTCCTCTGCCGGGGCAGAGCTGACGGTTGGGTTCTCTGTCACCGGGTTGCTGGATGGCCCCGCGATCACCCTCAAGGGCGCTCAGGTGGGGGATGCTTTGATACTTACTAAACCCATCGGCACAGGCGTTATTCTGGCGGCAGAGATGCAAACCAAAGCCAACGGAGAGGACGTTTTGACCTGCTGGCAGGCAATGGCGACGTCTTCTGGAGCCGTGGCCAAGGCGCTGGCCCCGATTGCCCACGCGATGACCGATGTGACCGGGTTTGGCCTTGCTGGTCACCTGAGCAACATTTGCCAAGCTTCTGGCGTGGGGGCGGAAATCACGCTTGAAGCCGTGCCGCTACTGGCCGGGGCCGAGGCGCTGGCCCGCAGTGGCATCCGGTCAAGCCTTTGGGCGCAGAACCGGGCCTCGGTCGTGGTCGCGGCCCCAGAGACCCCGCGTGCCGATCTGATGTTTGACCCCCAAACCGCAGGCGGCCTTTTGGCGGCGATCCCCCCTGAACTGGTCGAGACGATCCAGGATGCCAAACGCATCGGGACGGTGACACAAACGCCGGGCCTGTCCTTCCGGTAAAGACTTACTGGACACCACAGCCTCCGCGTCTAGTGTCTGCACAAATCACCCTTTTGAAAGGCGCGCCAGATGTCGAAATTCGGTTCCAGCCAGTCTGTCACTCGATTTGAAGATACCCGTTTCCTGACCGGGGCAGGCGGCTATGTGGACGATATCGCCCCGAAAGACGCGCTATTCGCCTATGTCTTTCGGTCCCCTATGGCCCACGGTGTCATCACCGATTTGGATGTCTCGGACGCGCTGACAGCGGAGGGCGTCTATGCGGTCATCACGGCGGCTGATCTGAAGGCCGAAGGTATCGCCAACGCGATGCGCTTTTACCGGACGGATAACCGCGATGGCACCAAGGGCAACGCCGCGCCGCGCCCGATGCTTGCCGAAGGACATGTGCGGTTTGTGGGTGAGCCGGTGGCCTTTGTGGTGGCCGAAACCTTGCAACAGGCCAAGGACGCGGCAGAGCTGATCGTCTTTGATGTGGATGATTTGCCGGTGAAGCTGGACATCGCCCCCGGCGGGCCCGTTCTGCATGAAAGCGCCCCTGATAACGTCGTCTACGATTTCGGCTTGGGGGACGAAGACGCCACGCAAGCCGCATTGGCCGAGGCCGCCCATGTGGTGACCTATACCAGCTACGATAACCGTGTGATCGTAAACGCGATGGAGCCGCGCGGGTGTTTTGCTGAACTGGACGGCGACCGCCTGCATTTGTCGGTGAACGGGCAGGGCGTTTGGGGGATCAAGAAAGACCTCGCCAAATTGTTCAACATCGATGCCGAGCAGATCCGCGTGACCAACCCCGATGTGGGCGGCGGTTTCGGGATGAAGGCGATGGTCTACCCCGAGAACCTTTTGGTGCCTCTTGCCGCCAAAAAACTGGGCCGCCCGGTACGCTGGATGGCGGAGCGCACGGAATCCATGCTGTCCGACAACGCCGGCCGGGACCTGAGCGTGACGTGCACCTTGGGTTTTGACTCCGATCACAAGATCACCGCCTACAAGGTCGATAGTCTGTCGAGCATGGGGGCCTATAACTCAGAATTTGGGCAGGGCATTCAGGCCGATCTTTTCGCCAAAGTGCTATGTGGCCCCTACGACATCCAGACCACCGCGTTCCGCAACCGCGGGATTTTCACCAACACCACCCAAGTCGATGCCTATCGCGGCGCGGGCCGCCCCGAGGCGATTTATGCGCTAGAACGGGCCATGGATCATGCGGCCCGGGAACTGGGCGTGGACCCACTGGAGCTGCGCCGCAAGAACTTCATCAAGCCCGACGCCTTTCCCTACACCTCCGCCACCGGAGAGCTTTATGACGTGGGCGAGTTTGACCGCGTGCTAACGCGTGCCGTGGAAGAGGCGGACGTGGCTGGTTTCGCTGCCCGCCGCGCCGCATCCGAGGCAAAAGGGCGTCTGCGTGGCCTTGGGATTGGGTTCTACATTGAAAGTATCCTCGGCTCGCCAGACGAAACCGCCACGGTCGAACTGACGGAAACAGGGGCGACGCTTTACGTCGGCACCCAGTCCAACGGGCAGGGCCATGAAACGGTCTACCGTCAAATCCTGCACGACCAGACCGGCCTGCCCCTCGATCAGATCGAGGTCGTGCAAGGCGACAGTGACCGGATCGCCACGGGCGGCGGCACTGGCGGCTCACGCTCGGTCACAACTCAAGGAACGGCGATGCGGGCCACGGCAGATGTGCTAATCTCGGGCCTCGTTGGTTTTCTGGAGGATGATATGGACGCCCGCGACATCAGCTTTGACGCGGAAGAAGGCGTATTCCGCGCCCCCGGCTCCAACGTGGTGGTCACCTTGCTGGAGGCCGCCGCACGGGCCAAGGCGGCAGGACGAGCGGATTTGGCGAAAGCGTCCGAGACGACGACCTTACCGGGGCGGTCCTACCCCAACGGCTGCCACATCGCCGAGGTCGAGATTGACCGCGCCACCGGAGAAACCCGCGTGGAACGCTACAGCGTTGTCGATGACTTCGGCGTGTTGATGAACCCGATGCTGGCCGAGGGCCAAGTGCATGGCGGCGTGGCCCAAGGCATCGGTCAGGCGATTATGGAACACACCGTGTTTGACGATGAAGGCCAGCTTCTGACCGCTACCTTCATGGATTACGGCATGCCCCGTGCGGATGATTTGCCGATGATCGAGTTCCGCAACGAGGTCGTCCCTTCCACCGCCAACATCCTTGGCATGAAGGGCTGCGGAGAGGCCGGAACCGTCGGCGCATTGGGCGCGGTAGCCAACGCCGTGCAAGACGCCTTGTGGCCCCTTGGCATAGAGCAGGTGGACATGCCCTTCACCCCGTTGAGGGTCTGGGAGATGCTGCAAAACGCCCCGACAGAGGCTTCTATTGCTGGGACTTAAGACCATATGGGCGTGGCTGAAGGGCTTTAGGCAAGAGCCTGCGCCCGATGCCTCGCCCCGTGTGCCCTGCACCCATGTGGTGCTGCTTGACGGGACGATGTCCTCTCTCACGCCGGGGTCCGAGACCAACATTGGGCTAACCTATCGGCTTTTGAAGGACACACCGGGAGATCAGGCTAAAGACCCGCGCCTGAACATCTATTATGAACCCGGTATCCAATGGCGCGGCATCCTGCACGCTCATGAGGTGATGGCAGGTATCGGCATCAACCGCCAAATCCGCCGCGCGTATGTCTGGCTGGCAAAGTCCTACCAACCGGGAGACCGGGTGTTTTTGATGGGGTATTCGCGCGGTGCCTATGCGGTGCGATCCTTGGGCGGGCTGATCGACAAAATGGGGTTGCTCCGCTCGGACTCGGCGACGGAAAGTCGTGTTGAGGCGCTGTATGACCTGTACCGCAACGACCCTGCCAGCGCGCAGGCCAACGCGATGCGGGCCGAGTATTGCCGGTCTGACGATGTGCCGATCAGCTTTTTGGGTGTCTATGATACAGTGCGCGCCTTGGGCATGCGCTATCCATTGGTGTGGCGGTTTTTGCCGTTGCCGCACCCCTTTCATACTCATACTCTGGGTGAGCATGTCAAGGTCGCGCGGCAAGCCTTGGCGATGGACGAAACGCGGGTCGCTTACCGCCCGATCCTTTGGGATACGGACCGCGCCGTGGCAGGGCAGGACGTGGCGCAAGTTTGGTTCAAGGGCTCTCACGGGGATATCGGGGGGCAGTTGAACGGCAACGACGCCGCTCGGCCTAGGGCTAATCTGTCATTGGTTTGGATGTTGGAAGAAGCCGAAGCCACGGGTCTGCCTCTGCCGCCCGATTGGAGAGAGCGCTTTCCCACAGATGAATTTGCCGCGTCGGTGGGAAATTTCTCAGGTTTTGGGAAGTTGTTCTGGGAACGGCGGCGGCGGATGATCGGGGCGGATGCCTCGGAATCGCTGCACCCCAGTGCGCAGGCTTGGGCCGATGATCTGGGTATCAAGTTAGAGGCCCCCAGAGACCAAGCCGCGTCGGGTTGAGCGCCCTTCGGGCCTCGCTTGCGCTTTGCTTCGCAAATCGCCCCGTGCCTTCGGCGTAAGTGGGCTGATGCGCCTTCGGCGCGTTTTTGCAAGGCCGCCTTCGGCGGCAACTGGCCGTGCTATTGCCCCCGAGGTTTCACGCGCAGCGTAGGGTCCGCTTCGCGCGGGTCTTCGGGCCAAGGGTGGCGCGGGTAGCGGGCACGCATGTCCTTGCGCACATCGGCGTAGGAGCCATCCCAAAACCCCGGCAAATCCGTGGTGACCTGCACCGGACGTTGCGCGGGCGACAACAGCGTGACCTTCAGGGGCAGGCGATCGGGGCCAATCACCGGGTGCACTGTCGTGCCAAAAACCTCTTGCAGGCGCAGCGACACTTCGGGCACCTCGCCGGAGTAATCTATCGCAATTTGGCGGTTCATTGGGGTCGTCCACGCATCGGGCGCAAGTCGAGAGACTTCTTGCAGGGCGTCCCAACCCAACCAAGCCTCTAGCGCCGGGGCCGGGTCGAATCGGGCGATGTCGTCCGCGTTCTTCACGCCGGCGAGGAAGGGGGCGGCCCATTCGGGCAGCGCGCTGAGGAGCCGTTCGTCGGACATATCCGCAACCCCTGAAAACGCCACTCGCGCCCGCAACAGACGGGCCCGTTTGCTCCAGCCGAGCGCTGCAAGGCCAAGGTCGCGGATACCGTCCATCGCGGCCCCGATCATCGCCTCCGGCGGCGCGCCTTGCCAGGGTTTGTCGTCTAACACCAATGCGCCAAAGCGCTCTTGCTGGCGGGCCTCCACGCGGCGGTGCCGCTTGGACCACTGGCAGACATTCTTCCAAGTGATTTGGTCACCGTATAGCGCCCTGACATCCCTTTCGGAGACTTCGACGCCCATGCGAATACGGGCCTCTCTTGGGTTACCATCCAGATCGGTGGCCACGATCAACCTCGCCCCGCTCAGCCCATCGCCATCGGGTAGAACCGCGCCCTTGCCGCCAGACAAAACGTAGCGAGGCTGATCTCCGGGGCGGCGCAGGCCGATCCGGTCGGGGTAGGCCAAGGCGGCCTGTGCGCCGGGGTTTTGCTTGTCTCCTGCCTCGTAGCGTCGCAAGCGTTTGGCGTCTTGGCGCACACGGGCGATGACGCCTTCGTTGGCGTTAAATTCCCTCGGGGCGTCCAGTGCCTTTAGGCGCAGTTTCAAGTCCACCCCTCGCCCCCTAAGCGGATCTCTCTCGGCCAATAACGCCGCCAACCGCGCCGCGCCGGACCCGCCCTTCGCGACCATATGCGCCAGACGCGGATGCAGCGGCAAACGCGCCAGCTTGCGTCCGTGGGCGGTGATTTTACCGTTCTCCAAGGCCCCTAGCCCGTGCAGCAATGCCTGCGCCTCGGCCATCGCGCCTTCGGGCGGCGGGGTCAGGAAGGCGAGCCCCTCGGCGCGGCCCCAAAGTGCCAGTTCCAACGCGAGAGAGGTCAGATCAGCGGCCTCAATCTCGGCGGGGGGGAAGGCAGGCAAAGCGCCCTCTGCGCCTTTGGTCCACATCCGGTAGCACACGCCCTTAGCCACGCGGCCCGCGCGTCCTTGGCGTTGGGCGGCTTCGGCGCGGCTGACCGGGTCTGTTACCAGCCGGGTCATGCCCGATCCGGGGTCGAAGCGCGCGCGACGGGCGCGGCCTGCGTCCACCACAATGCGCACGTCCTCAATCGTTAACGAGGTTTCCGCAATCGACGTGGCCAGCACCAGCTTGCGCCCCGATGCCTCGGGCCGGATCGCGGCCCTTTGCTCGGCCAGTTTCAGCGCCCCGTAAAGCGGTCGCACGATGACATCTGCGGGCAATCGCCCCCGCAATGCGCCCTCCACCCGGCGGATTTCGCCCTCTCCGGGGAGGAACACCAAACAGCCGCCCTCGACGTCACCCATGGCTTGCACCACCAGATCGGCCACGGAGGCTTCAAACCGCGCGTCCCGGTGAAGCGGCTTGGAGAGCCAGCGGGTCTCTACCGGAAAGGCGCGGCCCTCGGACGAGATCAGCGGCGCATCGTCCAGCAAAGCGGCCACCGGGGCGGCGTCCAGCGTGGCGGACATGACGATGATCCACAGGTCATCGCGCAACGCGCCGCGCACCTCCCACGTCAGGGCCAGCCCGAGGTCCGCATTCAGGGACCGTTCGTGGAATTCATCGAAGATCACCGCGCTGACGCCCGGCAGTTCTGGATCATCTTGCAGCATCCGGGGCAGGATGCCTTCGGTCACCACCTCGACCCTTGTGTCGGGCCCCACGGCGCTATCACCGCGCACCCGGTAGCCAATGGTTTGCCCCACGTCTTCGCCCATGGTCTGCGCCATGCGCTCGGCGGCGGCACGGGCCGCAAGACGGCGCGGTTCCAACATCAGGATACGGCCCGGCACCTCGGGCAGTAGCGCCAGAGGCACGCGGGTGGTTTTGCCGGCACCGGGCGGGGCTTGTAAAACAGCACGGCCTTGATCGCGCAGGGCGGCCACCAGATCGGGCAGGATGACATCAATGGGCAGGTCCATGGCAACGGCGATAGGCGGGCTTTGGGCTTGCGTCAACGGCTGGACACTTTGCGCGCCAATGGGTCAAGTGGGGGCACAGGAAGGAGCAGGCATGACCGATGATCTGGCAGAGCGAATTGCGACAGGAGAGCGCCGCGCCTTGGCCCGCGCCGTCACCTTGGTGGAAAGCACCCGTGCTGACCATCAGGCGCAGGCCGCGGACCTGTTGGAACGTTTGCGCGGGTTGAACCGCCAAGCCCTGCGCATCGGCCTTTCGGGCACCCCCGGCGTCGGGAAATCTACCTTCATCGAGGCCTTCGGCATGGCGCTTGTAAAAGCGGGTCTGCGGGTGGCTGTTCTGGCCGTTGACCCCAGCTCGGCCCGGTCCGGCGGCTCTATCCTTGGGGATAAGACCCGGATGGATTTGTTGAGCCGCGAGCCCAACGCCTTTATCCGCCCCTCACCATCGTCTGCCGCATTGGGCGGCGTCGCCCGCCGCACGAGGGAAGCGATTGCCCTATGCGAAGCGGCCAATTTCGATGTGGTCTTGATCGAGACCGTAGGGGTCGGCCAGTCAGAAACCATGGTGGCTCAGATGTGCGATCTGTTCGTGTTGCTGCTGGCCCCGGCCGGCGGGGACGAATTACAGGGCGTGAAACGCGGCATCATGGAAATGGCTGATCTGATCCTTGTCAACAAGGCCGATGGCGATCTGAGAGCCACGGCCACGCGCACCGTCGCCGATTATTCAGGCGCTTTGCGGCTGCTGCGCAAACGGCCTCAAGACCCGACAGATTTCCCCAAAGCGCTGGCTGTTTCAGCGGTGGAGGGGAACGGGCTGGAACAAGCATGGGACGAGATGCAGCAGTTGGCCACCTGGCGGCGAGACAACGGACATTGGGACAAGACGCGGGCGCACCAAGCAAGCCATTGGTTTGAGTATGAGGTGAGAGAGGGGCTTTTGGCCCGCCTGCGAGAGGACAAGAGCGTGAAGGCTGCGATGGCCGATCTGGCGCGTTCGGTCGCAATGGGTGAGGCGACGCCAACGGCAGCGGCACGAGAGATTTTGGCCGGCTTGAAGTAGCGGGCGTCGGGCCTCGGAAATCGGGCAGGGGGGAGGCGGGCTTAAGCCCGCCCTACGGTTCCGTAATTACGGAACAAGTGTTACGCGGGGGCGAGGGTGCCTTGGTAGCGGATCACCATCCCCAGGCCGCGAAGGCTGGCGTGCACGTCGAATGTGATCTTACCGTCTTCGGTTACGCCCTCCACCCCTCCGGCACTGCTCAGTACCGCAAGAGGCATCGGCAGGCCAAAGCCGCGCAGGCCGGTGATCGGGATCAGAAGCTTGTCGCCTTCCACCTTCGGTTCCATCAGGAACTCGCTGGTGCCCACCTGTTCGGCTACGATACCATCGGTGTGCAGCCATTGCAGGGACCGGGTCATATGGCCGTCAAAGTTACGTTCCCAAATCTCTTTGCCGCCGTCGCGGGTGGCGCGGAAACTGAAAGGCATTTCACCGGACTTCACCGGCATCCCGCCGGATTTCGCGATCAATCGAGTAAGGGCATTGCCGTGGGTGACGGTCACACGGCCTTTGTAGAACACCGTATCCTCGACCGCATGGAACGCCTGCAATGGCGCGGGTAAGTCATTGAAAGCATCGCCTAAAGCGCGTGGATACAGCATCAGATCATCCCGTCGATAAAGCGCGCCCGCAAGGCCGCGTCGGGCATCATGCAGGCGTCATAGCGGCCAAACATGGCGTAGCGGTTTTTGGCGATCCGGTAATAGAGGAAGCTGCGCAAAGGCTCGGGAATGAAACGGGTCGCGGCCAGCGCTTTGTAGGGCCAGCCCACGGCGGACATCGCGGCGGCGAAGGCATCAAGTCGTTCATAAATCATGCCGTCCACGATAACGACATTGGTGTCAAAGTCATCAACCGGCATGTCCAGCGCCGCGTAGATCTGCCCGCCGAAGTCCGATTGGGCATGGGCAAAGTGGAAGCGCTGTCCTTTGTCGGCGCGAATGATGAACCGAAAGAAGGCCGAGCACAGGACGCATTCGCCATCGAACACGATCAGATCACGTCCTAGCAACCGCTCTTGCAGGGCGTGGGGCAGGGCGGACGTGGACCTCACCGGAAAATGCTGTCGCCTTGTTGGTCGATCAGCATCTTGGCCTTGAACAAAGAGGTGTCTGCGGCCTCTTCCTGCGTCCGGCAGGTATCGGCGCGGATCATCTGATGGACCTTGGTTTCGCCGTCCACATCCTTCTCGATCCGGGCCGAGACCCGAAAGCCACCCTGCTCGGACTGCGGGTCCACGAAAATGCGGTAGTCGCTGTGGAGGACAGGCTCGGCTTCCGGCTTGGGTTTGCCGCCGAAGAGTTTGGAGAGGAAGGACATGGGGGCTCCGGGTCATATGGGTCAGGTAAAAGCTAACGCAATCTTGCACGCTGCGAAAGCGGCCGCCGCTAAAGTGCGTGCCGCCGGCCCAATGGGTGGCGATGCCGAGGGAGCGCCTAGGGATTGAGTGTGGCAGTGACGCCGGAGACGGCGCGTTTCGGGTAACGGTCGGTGAGGGTGTTGCCGTAGGCGGTGAGCATTCTTGCGTGGGCGTTGGTGGGCTTCACTCCACCTGCGGCAGAGGGGCGTCCCGGGCCTAGGCCCGGTCTACGGAAGGCGCCGTGAGCCGCCGGCGTCGGGCCGAGGGGAGTCCCGCCCCCTCTCGGCACCATTCGCGCTGCAAAAGAGCCTGCCGGGCGGTAGGTGGCGGAGCGGCTTTGCCCACTGGTAATCTACCGTGAAGCTTCAGCAGTATCGCTCTCATTCGTGGTGCTTGTCAGCACCTAACCAAACGTAAACGGAGCCATTCAACCAGGCTTTCAAAGTCCATACTATCGCTTGCGACATCGACGACCATGTCGTCGATCCTATCGTCTTCAAATAGCTTGAGTTGGTAGCCACTCCGCGTGATTAAGAGATCCATAAGAAGAAACGCCGTTCGCTTGTTTCCATCGACGAATGCGTGGTTCTTAACGACAGCGTGCAGGAGCGCCGCAGACTTTCTGGCGATTGGTTTATGATAGCCTGAATAGGGACGACCCAGAGCAGATTCAAGCAAAGCCAGATTTACGTCACCCCGTCGTCCGCCACCGGCTTCAAGTGCGTCAAAGTGCGCCGCGAAAGCGTCAGCAACGGACACTTTGTAATGTGCTGCTATCGCTTCGCGAGCCGCTCAAGGGCTTCCCTGTGCGTTTCAGCGCTGTCTTTCAAGACGCGTTGAGAACGTGCCGAAGTAGTGACCACCCGTCCTGTTTTAGGATCCTTAATAACGACGGTTCGCTCT
Source organism: Rhodobacteraceae bacterium M385 (assembly GCA_025141835.1). Lineage (NCBI taxonomy): Bacteria > Pseudomonadati > Pseudomonadota > Alphaproteobacteria > Rhodobacterales > Paracoccaceae > Rhodobacteraceae bacterium M385. The sequence goes on from CP081102.1 coordinate 1,017,274, forward strand.
GAATTTGAGCCGCTTTCTGTGCCAGCATCCAATCGGCCGGACACGGGCGATCTCTCCGTCGTGACGACACGTGTTACTCTATTCATTGGTCCCCTCACTGATCCAAGAACGACCGCAACTTCCGGCTCCGGCTCGGATGCTTCAGCTTCCGAAGCGCCTTCGCTTCGATCTGCCTGATCCGTTCCCGCGTCACGCTGAACTGTTGGCCGACTTCCTCAAGGGTGTGGTCGGTGTTCATGCCGATGCCGAAGCGCATGCGCAGGACGCGTTCTTCGCGAGGGGTCAGGGATGCCAGCACCCGTGTCGTGGTCTCTTTCAGGTTCTCCTGAATGGCAGAATCCAGCGGCAGCACCGCGTTCTTGTCCTCGATGAAATCGCCAAGCTGTGAGTCTTCCTCGTCGCCGATCGGCGTCTCGAGAGAGATCGGTTCCTTGGCAATCTTCATCACCTTGCGCACTTTTTCGAGCGGCATTTGCAGCTTCTCGGCCAATTCTTCCGGCGTCGGCTCGCGGCCAATCTCGTGGAGCATCTGGCGACCGGTGCGGACCAGTTTGTTGATCGTCTCGATCATGTGGACCGGGATACGGATCGTGCGGGCCTGATCGGCGATGGAGCGGGTGATCGCTTGGCGGATCCACCACGTCGCGTAGGTGGAGAATTTATAGCCGCGGCGGTATTCGAACTTATCCACGGCCTTCATCAGGCCGATGTTACCTTCTTGGATAAGATCAAGGAATTGCAGGCCACGGTTGGTGTACTTCTTGGCGATGGAAATCACGAGGCGCAGGTTGGCCTCGACCATTTCTTTCTTCGCCTGACGGGCTTCTTTCTCGCCCTTTTGCACTTGGTTCACGATGCGGCGGAATTCGGGGATGTCGAGGCCGACATATTGACCGACCTGCGCCATGTCACCGCGCAATTCCTCGATCTTGTCGGAGGACCGTTCCATCAACGCTTGCCAGCCGCGACCGGACTTTTGCGACATGCGCTCCATCCAGGTCGGGTCCAGTTCCTGACCCTTGTATTCTTCCACGAATTCACGGCGGTTAATGCGGGCTTGGTCGGCCAACTTCACCATGCTGGAGTCGATGGACATGATGCGGCGGTTGATGCCGTACAGCTGGTCCACCAGCGCCTCGATCCGGTTGTTATGGAGGTGCAGCTCGTTCACTAGTTCCACGATCTCCGAGCGCAGATGCTGGTATTCGGCCTCTTCCGCCTTCGAGAAGCTGTTGTCTTCGTTCAGCGTCGCGGACAGGCGGCTGTCCTGCATTTCGGACAGTTTGATGTAGTCGTTCGCGATCTGGTCCAGCGTGGCGAGAACCTGCGGCTTAAGCGCCAGTTCCATCGCCGCAAGGGACATGTTGGCCTGTTCGTCTTCATCCTCATCGTCGTCTTTGGCGATGGGGTTGCCGTCGGCGTCCAGCTCTTGCGCGGGCTCTTCCTTCTTCGGGGGCGGCGCAGCAGCGGCAGCAGCGGCGGCCGTGGGCGTGGTGGAGCCAACGCCGGCGGGCACGACGGGCGTGTCGTTATCATCGCCCATGGTGCGCCCGAAAGTGGTGTCGAGGTCGATCACGTCGCGCAGAAGAATGTCTTCGTCCAGAAGTTCGTCGCGCCAGATCGTGATGGCCTGAAAGGTCAGAGGGCTTTCGCAGAGGCCCGCGATCATCGTGTTGCGACCGGCCTCAATGCGTTTGGCGATGGCGATTTCGCCTTCGCGCGACAGCAACTCAACGCTGCCCATCTCACGCAGGTACATGCGGACGGGGTCGTCGGTGCGGTCGAGTTTTTCGGTCTCGGTCGCGGCAACGGCCACTTCACGAGAGCCTTCTGCGGTGACAAGTTCACCGGCGGTTTTGTCGTCGCCTTCTTCGGCTTCGTCATCTTCGATAATGTTGATGCCCATTTCCGACAGCATCGACATCACGTCTTCGATCTGCTCGGAGCTGACCTGTTCAGGCGGCAGCACAGTGTTGAGCTGGTCATAGGTGATGTAGCCACGAACGCGGGCCTCCGCGATCATCTTTTTGACGGCGGCCTGGCTCATATCCAGGCCCATCTCGGGCTCGTCGCCGTCCTGCTTACGATCGTCGGTGTCTTTGGCCATTATCGTCTACCCCTTTGGGCTTGGATTACATCGGGCGAGGCCCGAATCACTTCCGTCTAAAGCCATACCTTAAAGCGAATCACTGATTCGGGTAGGCCTAGACGCCTTTTTTCTTGCCCTGTCCCGCGGTTGAGAGCAACTGGTGGAACGCGGAACGTGCTTCGTTGGTCTCGCCAAATTGTTCAGCGTTATCCTCACCCTTCGGGTTCTGGGCGGCATGTTTGCCCCGTAACGCTTCGTTCATGCGGTAGGCCAGCGCCGGGTCTCCTTCGTCGGGAACCGATGCCACGTCCTGGCTGGCTTCCAACATCTCATCTTCTATGGCGCGGGCTGCGGCGAGTTTGGCAAATTCTTCGGTCAGACATTCTTCGGCACGAAAGGAATCACCATCACCGATCAGGAAGGGCGTAATGGCCAGATGGGAAAGCCCCAGAAGGCTTTCAAGGGCAGGCGCGAGGGGGGAGGCATTTAATTCATCCAACAAGGTCGCCGCGTCACGGGTTTGGGTGCGCAGAAGATGCGCCGACAGCCGCGCGTGATCGGGGTCGCGCGGGGTCAGGCGGTCGAGTCGGTCTTCGAACACGTCAATCAGCTCGGGGAAGCGAATGCAGGTGGCCACGATCAGCCCGGTGCGCAGGCTTTCCCCGCTGAGGGCACCGACACGGGCACGGGTGGCGGCCAACGGCATTTGCGCTTCGGCAAAGCCTCGGCCTTTCCATGCGCCGCCCTTTTTCCACGTCCCCTGGCCCTTGCTTTGCTGCCAATTGGATTGCTGCGGGCGAAACAACGCCCGGCGGAGTTCAGCGATGGCATCGGCGTAGTGGCGGCGCAAGCCGGGGTCCGTGATGCGCTGGAGGGCTGTGCGCAGGCGTCCATCGAGGGCGGCGCGGCGTTCAGGGCTGTCAAAAACCTGCCCGTCAGTCTCACGTTGCCAAAGCAGCGTCACCATCGGTTGCGCCTTGTCGAGAAGGGCTTGCATAGCGGCGGCCCCTTGCGCGCGGATCAGGTCGTCGGGGTCTTGGCCTTCGGGCAGAATCACGAAGCGCAGGCTCTTGCCGCCCTCCAAAAGCGGCAGCGCCAGATCGAGCAGGCGCATGGCGGCGCGAAGGCCCGCCTTGTCGCCATCAAGGGCTATGATCGGCTCGTCTGTGATGCGCCACATCAGGCGCAGCTGATCTTCAGTGATCGCAGTGCCAAGGGGGGCTACCGCCGCGCCGAACCCGGCTTTCACCAAGGCGATGACGTCCATGTAGCCTTCGGCCACGATCAGGGGCTGGCCCTTACCTGCCGCCTCCCTCGCGGGGCCGTGATTGTACAAAGCGCGGCCCTTGTCGAACAGCGGCGTCTCACGAGAGTTCAGGTACTTCGCCCGTGCATCCGCCGCCATAGCGCGGCCGCCAAAGCCAATGCAGCGCCCCCGAGCATCGCGGATCGGGAAAATAATCCGGTCGCGGAAGGCATCATAGGGCGCGCGTCCGTCGTCGGGGCGGGTGGAGAGGCCTGCAAGGATCACGTCCTCTTCTGCCATGCCCTTGTCGATCAAGGTCTGATGGATGCCTTGGCGCGCGTTGGGGGCAAAGCCGATTTCGAAGCGATCAAGGGTGGCGGCGTCCATGCCTCGCCCTTCCAGGTAGGCGCGGGCGTCAGAGGCGGCTTGTGTCTTCAGTTGCAGGCGGAAATGCTGAACCGCCGCTTCGGTGACCTTGGCCAATTCCGTGTTCTTGTCGGCTTTTTGCTGTGCGCGCGGATCGCGTTCGGGCATTGGCATCCCGGCTTCCGTGGCAAGGATTTGCACGGCTTCCATGAAGCCCACATTCTCGGTTTCCTGGACGAATTTGAACATATCGCCCTTAGCCTGACAGCCGAAGCAATAGTAGAAGCCTTTGCGATCATCGACGTGGAAGCTGGCGCTTTTTTCCTGATGGAAGGGGCAGGGTGCCCACATGTCGCCCTTGGCCTGATTGGACTTGCGGTTGTCCCACATCACTTTGCGGCCCACCACCTGTACGATGGAGGTGCGGGTGCGCAGCTCGTCAAGGAATCCGGGGGGCATCGACATGCCCCTAATATCGGAGCGCGGGGACGGGAAGTCTAGCCACTGAACGCCCCTATTGGTTAACTCTGGGCGGGCGCTCGGAAGTTTCACATTTGTGGCGTATTCCAGTCTATCTGTTGCCGATTTGGGGTGCCATGTCATGGGCCATGACTTCGAGCTTTCCCATAGCCACTCGGTTGGCCCAGTACCTGCGCGACGAAAACGGCGCGGTCACTGTGGATTATGTTTTCATGACCGCCGCAGTGGTCGGAGCAGCCTTCGCGACAATCACCGCGTTAAGCGGCGGGCTTGAGAACATCTCGGACGAGATCGTTTCCGAGCTCACCGATTCAGAGCTGATTTTCATGACCCAGAACTTTGGGCGCGACCGCCGGACCGTTTTGATGGAAGGCACGAGAGAGTTCTATTCGGCCAATGCCATGGGCTCGCGCTATGATATCTGGAGCGACCCCGAGAGGAAAACCGACGCGCAGGTTCGCAATGCCCACCGCACGTGGTCGCGTCGCATGGCCGACCCCGCTTACTCTCAGCCGGGCCGAGCAGCTGATCTGGTGCGAATCTTGGAGTTTTCCCTGGACGCGCGGCATCTGGAACCCCACGACAACATCTAGAGCGCGGTTTCCCGAGCCACTACCCTTATTGCGCGGCTTCCCGAGCCGCGACCATCCCCATAGCCCGCTGAATTTCATGGGCCGCCGATGCCGCCATAGAGCGAAACACCATGATCTCAAACCGGTCAGCGCCTCGGCGGATCACTACGCAATTCATATGACCCAACAAAGTCCGCGCCGCGTCGCCCACGGCAAAGGCCGCGTCGCGCAGATCTATCGGCAGCAAGCGCGCCAGCACGTCTTTGGCCTGCGGGCCGTCCAACACGCAGCAGGCCCATGCGCTGGATTGGTCCGATAGCGCGGCCCCGGTGATCGGCTTCAGGGTTTCCCCCAAGACCATCGCCTGCCGCGGTCCGGCCCAAACGGCGGCCCCAGCGGTCTTTTCCGGTTCCGGGAACGCCGCGCCGATCTGTTTTTCCAACGCCTTCGACACGGCCGCGTCCTTGCCCTTGGCGGGCGCAACCCATGTGATTGTATCGTAGGAGGCCTCGGACAGGGTCAGGCTTCCCTGCGATATCGGAAGCAGCCCGTCGAAGGGCGTTTTCGGGGTCAGATTAGCCACGGGCACGCCCTCCCTCAGGGTCAAAGATCACAGGGTCGCAGATTTCAACCTCAGCGGTGACGCCGCGCATATGGTCCACCATTTTCAGGTGATGGCCGACCCGGTTCGGCCCGTCGCGCAAGAAACCTAGACCGATGAAATGCCCCAAAGTAGGCGAGTATCCAACCGAGGTGACGTAGCCTTGGCTGTTCTCGCGCGTCAGCGCGGCGTCTGTCTCGAACAGATGCGCCCCAGAGGTGAGTTCCTTGACCTCACCCACCGGTTTCAGCCCGATCAGGCGTTCGCGATTGGCGTCCAAAAGGCCGGGGCGGGTGGCAGCGGCCTTGCCGATGAAGTCTTTTTTCTTCGACATCATGCCCTGCATGCCCACATCGAAGGCGGTCACGCGCCCGTGGATTTCCGAATGGGTGATGAAGCCCTTCTCAATCCGCAAGACGTTCAGCGCCTCCATCCCGTAGGCGCCGCCGCCCAAAGCCTCGGCCCGGGCGACAAGATCGCGGTAGAGCGCATCGCCGTAGCGGCTTGGTACGGCAATTTCGTAAGCGTGTTCGCCCGAGAAGGAGATGCGGAAAAGCCGGGCCTTTATGCCGTGGGCCGAAACCGCGCCGCATTGCATGAAGGGGAAGCTGTCGTTGTCGATCGGCTGGTCGAGCACCCCGTTGATCAGATCCCGCGCCAGAGGCCCGGCAACCGAGAATTGCGCCCATTGTTCCGTCACCGAGGTGAAGGCCACATCCAGTTCGGGGCGCAGGACCTGCGCCGCAAACTCCAAATGCGCCATGACTTGCCCCGCCGCGGCGGTGGTGGTGGTCATCACGTAATGGTTTTCCGCAAGGCATGCGGTGGTGCCGTCGTCCATGACGTGGCCATCTTCACGTAGCATCAGGCCATAGCGTGCGCGGCCCGGTTTCAGGGCGGAGAAGTTATTTGTGTATAAGAAGTCGAGAAACGCGCCGGCGTCTTTGCCGAAGATCTCGATCTTACCGAGGGTCGAGACATCGACCACCCCCACAGCATTGCGGACCATGGCAACTTCCCGGTCGCACGATTGCCGCCAATGTGTCTCGCCCGGTTGCGGCATGTAGGAGGCGCGATACCAAAGCCCGACCGAGATCATCGGCGCGCCCCGGCTACGCGCGGCCTTGTCAGAAGTGGTGAAGCGTTCCGGTGCGAAGCCTTTGCCTTGGGCACCGGCCCCCATGGTGGCGAGGGCGACGGGGGTGAAAGGCGGGCGGTAAGTGGTGGTGCCAGTCTCGGGGATACCCTTGCCGGTTGTGTCCGCCAGAATGGCCAGCGCATTGATGTTAGAGGATTTCCCCTGATCGGGGGCCATGCCTTGGGTGGTGTAGCGCTTCATATGCTCGACCGATTTGAACCCCTCGGCGGCGGATTGCTTCACGTCCTTGGTGGTCACGTCATTGGCAAAGTCGAGCCATGCGCGGCCCTTGCCGGGCACGCTCCAGAGCGGCTCGGTCGCGCCTGCGGCGCTCTCGGCGTGGGGCAGCTCGGGCTTGCGCACGCGCTTTCCAAGCGCTTTCACCGCCGCTGACGCGGCGTCGATGCCGTCACTCAGGCACCTTGCGGTGCCAAACTTGCCGGCGCAGGCCCCTGCGGGGCGCAGGCCGGGAATGGCATCGGGTTTGGGGATAAAGGCATGGATCGCGTCGTCCCAAACGGGGCGCGCACCCAAGTGGCAGGTGAGGTGGAGTGTTGGGTTCCAGCCGCCGGACATGCCGAGGCAGTCGGCCTCCAGCTTGATGTCAGCCCCGCCGCTGCGCACCGTGATTTCTCGCAGGGCCTTGCGGCCCGTGGTGCCGGTAACCTGCGCCCCGGCCAGAAGGCGGTAGTCGCCTATGGCCTGCGCATCCGGGCGGTTGTCGATCACGGCGGCTACTTCAACGCCGGTTTCCTGCAACTCCAGCGCGGTCTTATGGGCGTCATCATTGGTGGCAAAGATCGCCACGCGCTCGCCGGGGCTGACGCCGTAGCGGTTGACGTAGGTGCGGATGGCCGAGGCCATCATGATGCCGGGGCGGTCGTTGTTGGGGAAGGCGATGGGGCGCTCCAACGCGCCTGCGGCCAGCACAGCTTGGCCCGCACGGATGCGCCAGAAGCATTCCTGCGGCAAATCGGGCGTTGCGGCGCGGTGGCATCCGACCCGTTCTACGGCGGCAAAGGTGAGCCCGTCGTAGACGCCGGTGGCCGTGGTGCGGGTCATGATGCGCACGCGGCCGGTTTCCTTCAGCTTCTCGACCGTTTCCGTGATCCAAATGTCGGCGGGCAAGCCATCAATGATGTCACCGTCCGACAAAAGACGCCCACCAAGATCGGCAGTTTCCTCCACCAAGATAACGTCAGCCCCCGAACGCGCAGCGGTCAGCGCCGCCATCAGCCCGGTGGGGCCGCCACCAATCACCAGCACGTCGCAGAAGGCAAAGGCGCGTTCCGACTGCTCCGGCGTGGGGGCAAGCGTCATGCGGCCCAAGCCCGCGGCACGGCGAATGACCGGCTCGTACAGACGTTCCCAGAAAGCACGGGGCCACATGAAGGTCTTGTAGTAAAAGCCCGCGGTCAGGAAGTTGGGCAGCAGATCATTGACGCTGAGGGCATCAAACCCAAGCGGGCCCATGTGGTTCTGGCTGGTCGTCTCCAGCCCTGCGTAGATCTCTTGCACGGTCGCGCGGACGTTGGGCAGCATGGCGTCGCCCGCACCCACTTGGATCAGGGCATTGGGTTCCTCGGACCCGGCGGTGAGCACGCCACGGGGGCGGTGATACTTGAATGAGCGCCCCATCAGCTTCACGCCATTAGCCATGAGCGCAGAGGCGACGGTGTCGCCCTTGAACCCCGAATAGGGCGTACCGTTGAAATGAAACCGAACCGGGGCAGAGCGGTCTACCAAGCCCTTGTTATCAAGCCTCATGTTTTGGACTCCGATGCCAGCCGTGCGCCGAAAATCTCGTGGGTGGTATTGTCGCGGTCCACGATCAACCAGGAACTACAGCCGCCATGGTGATACCACAGCTCTTGGGTGCGCCCGGCGGGGTTTTCGCGGTTGTGGATGAAGTCATCCCACGCGTCGGACCAGACCTCGCCTTCCGGGCGGGCGGCGCCCAGTGAATGGCCACGGACAGTGAATTCCCGCAGGTCGCGGTCGCCGCAAAGGGGGCAGGGGATATGCATATCTAGCGCCTCCTTAATGTAGGTTATGTTGGCTGCCGGTCGCTTCTTCATCCAACAGGCCACGGCCCGTGTTGAAGCGATCCAGACGGTGCTTGGCGGCGGCGGGGTGGGGCTGGCCTGTGGCCATCAGATGGGCAAAGCAATTGCCCGAGGCAGGCACGGCCTTGAACCCGCCATAGCACCAGCCGCCGTTGAAATAGAGCCCGTCGATATGAGTTTTATCGAGTATAGGAGAGCCATCGGCGCTCATGTCCATGATCCCGCCCCAAGAGCGCAACATTTTGGCTTTGCCGATCATCGGCATCAGGGTCATTCCGGCCTCGACCACATGTTCAGCCATAGGCAGGTTGCCGCGCGCGGCGTAGCTGGAATAGAAATCCAGATCGCCGCCAAAGACCAGGCCGCCTTTGTCGGATTGGCTGATGTAGAAGTGGCCCATGCCATAGGTGATGACGTTGTCGATGGTGGGCTTGAGTCCCTCGGTCACGAAGGCCTGTAGGACGTGGCTTTCAATCGGCAGACGCATCCCGGCCATGGCCGCTACTTGGGAAGATCGCCCGGCCACCACCATGCCGACCTTCTTGGCGCGGATCGCTCCGCGGGTTGTTTGCACGCCACGCACGGCACCATTTTCGATATCAATCCCGGTGACTTCGCAATTTTGTATAAGATCAACGCCCCGCTGATCCGCGCCGCGGGCAAAACCCCAAGCCACTGCGTCGTGACGCGCGGTGCCGCCGCGCGGGTGATACAGTCCGCCGAAAATCGGGAAACGGGTCTGTTCAAAATCGAGAAACGGCGCGTGTTTCCGCACGCCCTCGCGGTCCAGAAGGATCGCATCGTCGCCTTGGTTCGCCATCGCATTGCCGCGCCGCGCATAGGCGTCGCGTTGGCCATCGGAATGGAACAGATTGATGATCCCGCGCTGCGAATGCATCACGTTGTAGTTGAGGTCTTCTTCCAACCCCTCCCACAGTTTTAAGGAATGGCTGTAGAACTCGGAATTGCCGGGTAGCATATAGTTGGCGCGCACGATGGTGGTGTTGCGGCCCACGTTGCCGCCGCCCAGATAGCCCTTCTCCAACACCGCGATGTTGGTCAAGCCGTGCTCTTTCGCTAGATAATAGGCGGTCGCCAGACCATGGCCGCCGCCCCCGATGATGATGATATCGTATTCGGGCTTCGGATCAGGATCGCGCCAGGCTGGCGTCCAGCCCTTGTTTCCCGTCAGGCCTTGCCAAAGCACCTGAAGCCCAGAATATCGCATCCGTCACCTACCTTTGAAAACGGCCAAGGAGCGGGCCGGTTGGGCTAAACTAACGGTAGAAAGTAGGGAAGGAAAAGGCCCACGGGCGACACGGGTATGTATTCCCGCGACGCCCGCTTAAAAATTAGCTCGACGGCGGTGTCATGTCGTCGTCGTAGGGCACCTGACCGGCATAGCGGGGGCGGGTCAGGGTGAAGTTGTCGAATGTCAGGTCGTTGATGGCGATGTTGAAGGCGGGATCATAATCCACGAAGCTTTCAACCAAAACGACGCGCTCTCCGTTGGCCATATCGGGGAGGCGATCTTCGATCGCGGCGAGGTTGGCCGTAAATAGCTGCGCCTGCGTGCCGGTGCCATGGCTCCAGTCTACGCGGTAGTCTCCATCGGTATCCCGCAAGATTTGCGTCACACGCATTTCGACGCCATCGGTGTCGCGGATCATCGACTCGAGCATGCCGGCCATGCCCTCAATGTCATAGCCGTAAACCGTAGAGGTTTGACGAGAGATCAGGTCCGCAATCGTGAAGGTCGCTTTGATCGACGTATTGTAGACGCGGTAGGCGTCGAAAAAGGCGAATGTGCCGACCCATGCCCATGTCAGCATTGGGAACACGATCACGGTTTCCAGTGAAACGGCGGCGGTGGTGTCTTTGAGGTAGTTTATAATAAGGCGTTTCATCGCTCTTGCCCCTCAATTCGGTTCGTTCACGAAGATGGTTGACGCCATCATATGGATACCGCCGGAATCGTCCCGCGTCAGGTTCAGGCCAAAGCCCGAGAAGGGCAGAATGCGGTCAACGATCAAGCAGGTGCGGATCAGTAGGAAATCGTTGTCGGCCCCAACTTGGAATTCGTTGTCAGGGGCAATGACGATATCATTGCCACGGTTCGCGCAGACCTCGTCATTGGAGGGCATGTCGTAGGACGTGCGGTCAATCAATTGCAGGTCGATGGTCAGCAGCGTTTCGCAGTTCGGCAACAGGTTGGTATTGGCGCACATGGTATCGCGCACCGTATCGGCGTCGGTGATGACGCCTTGGGCCAAGCGCAGCACCCGAACGGACATGTCCAGAGTGCGTTCCAACATGATCTGTCGGGTCAGGATCATCGCCGTTTCGAAGGCGGCAATGAACACAATCATCAGAAGCGGGAAGACGATGACCAATTCCAGCGTCGCTGTGGCCGTCTCGTCCTTCCAGAATTCGCGGATCTGGTATCGCAGGGGCAAAATCATTGGATCAACCGCAGCTGGTTAATGGTCCGCGCGATCGAGGCAAAGGCCTGCGAAATCTCGATCCCTTCCACGTCGTAGTAATGGGCGTCGGACGAGGCACAGTAGCGCATCACTTCCTGGCCGCCCGATGGGGCCTCGAACCCGATGGAGAAGACAACGATACCGGCGTTATTGGCCGCGTCACAGATGGCACGCAGGTTGGTGTCAGCCTCAGAGCCGCCTGCCGATAGAAAGCTGGGGTTGGCGACAGCGTCATGCAAACGCCAGTCGCCATTAGCGCGGGCAGGTTCTTCGTACCATTCCTCGGAGATCCATTCAGCGGTGTAATTCGCGAACAAATCCGCCCAAGCCAGAACCCTGCCGTCCAACACATCGGCGACGCCGTCGTTGTTGCGATCTGGGTCAAAGGCGTTGTGGCGCAGCGTGTTCCATTCATCCACGACCTGAAGGTCGCTCAGGTCAAGCATGCCGTAGGCGGCCCAACCCCCAAAGGGTTCATTCGACCAGATGCCGTTGGCATCACGGGGATCCCCCAAGGGAATCCAGAACTGGTTCTGCGGCTCCCACCAAACTGAGTAGCGGTCGTCCCAAGTGGCGTTGCTTGCGCCTTCGTGAAGGAAGACCTGCGAATAACCCTCGCGGAAGCCCATGTAGATGGCGCCCGTTTCCGGCACCACAGAGGCGCCGGTTTCCGGCGTGTAGATCAACCGGTTATCAGTCGCCATCCAAACATCGCGAAGGTCGTATTGGTTGGTGTTTTCGCCGTCCGTCATCATCACGACGACTTTGATCGTTTCATCATCCAGCGTCGTGTTCGGATCATTGTCGCGGTAGGGCGCGGGGCGATCGCCGAAGTCAGCATGGACATTGTTTGATGCGATAAGCCCATCCACCGCGGGGGCCGCTGTGGGGTCCAGAAGGCCGACGGCCCAGTTCATGCCGATGTCGATCGCTGTCCACCCACCGGAGTTCAGCGCGTTGATATGGTCGTGCAGTACGTTTTCGCGGTATTCCCACGGCAAGATCGCAGCGTATTCATCTGTCTGGCAATATGGACTGTTGAATCCCTGGTCGTTGCCTTCACGGTCCCGGTCCCAATGGGCGATACGGCGGATTGGCACTGCGGGGTCGATCACGGTGCTGGCATAGTCAGCCGAGCCGAAACGGGCGCAGTTGGAGTAGTTGTGGGTATCTTCAAATGCAAAAACGCTGTCGATCAAGTCGCCGCCATTCACCCGCCCGTTGTAGGGGATGATGGATACCGAGACGAGAAGCTCGTTGTTGACGTTGTCATTGGCGTTCAGAACTTCGGTCACGAAGTCCCGCGCGGCGGGGCGCATGTTCGTCATGCGGTTGTTGTCCCCCATGGAGCCCGAGATATCGAGCACCATCGAAACCTCGATCCGGCGCACCCGTTCTTCGGCGGCCCCGATCGCGGGCGAGGTCATGACCCGCACCCCAAACATTTGCATGAACAGCGAGCGCACTTCGAGTTCCGCATAGGCGTGGACCCGGCGGAAGTTGATCCCTTCATCCACACGTACATCAAGGCGGTAGCCTTCAATGCCTGCAATGGAGAAGTAGTCACGTACAACGCCTTCCGGGTCATAGGGCTGTGTCAGAGAGGCCGCGGCCAGAACGGCGCGGTCCAAGGTATACTGAAGTTGGGTCCGCTGCGTCTCGTACCGCATCACGTCAATTGCAATGCCGCTGGCGCCAACCATCAAAACAAAGAGCATCAAAGCAAAGGCCGTAATCGTCCCGTCCTCGCGCTTTATGAAGCGCGAAGGGGCCAGTCGGGCGGTAATCGCCCCGGCAGAACTTTGCATTTTGTGGAAAAGGCTGAACATGCCTTTACTCCCAATCATAAAAAAACCGATCCATAGGCAAGACCCACGGCACCGAGGATCGTTGTCTTTCGAAAGCAAGGCAGAAATGCGGCGGAGACGTGGAGTAAACGGGTTCTTTACGAAATTCTTATACGAGGAGTTTGGACGTACGGGGTAAGGTGCTGTTGCACTCTGGCCGATGCTGTGGCCTTGTAATCTTGGGTGCGCGCGGGCCCCGCGGCACCAATGTCTACAGGCGTGATGTCTGTAGGTGAACGCGAAGGGAGACGCGCCATGACGACCAACCGGGCAGAGCCCAGTTTCCGACAATCCGTCGATTTGATGTTCAACCGCGCAGCGGCGTTGTTGGAGCTTCCACCGGGTCTGGAAGAGAAGATTCGCGTTTGTAATTCCACCTATACGGTCCGTTTTGGGGTGAAATTGCGCGGGGAAGTGCGCACGTTTACCGGCTACCGCTCGGTCCATTCCGAACATACGGAACCGGTGAAAGGGGGCATCCGCTACTCCCTTGGCGTGAACCAGGATGAGGTAGAGGCGCTGGCCGCCCTGATGACCTATAAGTGCGCTTTGGTGGAGGCTCCGTTTGGCGGCTCCAAGGGCGGGTTGTGTATCGACCCACGGGAATACGATGCCGATGAGCTGGAGAAAATCACCCGCCGTTTCGCCTACGAGCTGATTAAGCGTGACCTGATTGACCCGGCCCAGAACGTCCCCGCCCCGGATATGGGGACGGGAGAGCGGGAAATGGCGATCATGGCCGATCAATATGCGCGCATGAACACCACAGACATCAACGCGCGCGCCTGTGTGACAGGCAAGCCCCCCCACGCCGGCGGCATCCAAGGCCGGGTAGAGGCGACGGGGCGCGGCGTGCAATATGCGTTGCAGGAATTCTTCCGCCACCCCGAAGATGTCGCCAAGGCGGGGCTCAGTGGATCACTGGATGGCAAGCGCGTGATCGTGCAGGGCCTTGGCAACGTGGGCTACCACGCGGCAAAGTTTTTGAGCGAGGAAGACGGTAGCATCGTCACCCACGTGATTGAACGCGACGGAGCCATTCACAACGCCGACGGCATTGATATCGACGATCTGCGCCATTGGATTGCGGAGCATAATGGCGTGAAGAACTATCCCAACGGGAGCTACCATGAGAATGGAACAGCGGCGTTGGAAGAAGCGTGCGACATCCTCATCCCCGCCGCATTGGAGGGGGTGATTAACCTCGACAACGCCGCCAGAATCAAAGCGCCGCTGATTATTGAGGCCGCCAATGGCCCAGTGACGGCAGGGGCGAATGATATCTTGTTGGAGAAAGGCGCGGTTATTATCCCTGACCTCTATGCCAACGCGGGCGGCGTGACGGTGTCCTATTTTGAGTGGGTGAAAAACTTGAGCCATATCCGTTTTGGTCGGATGCAACGGCGCCAGGAAGAAGCTCGCCACCAGTTGATCGTCGACGAACTGGAGCGATTGGACAAGCATCTGGGCGGCGCGTGGTCCATGACACCGGACTTCAAGCAGAAGTATCTACGCGGAGCCGGAGAGTTGGAGCTGGTTCGCTCAGGTCTGGATGACACCATGCGAGAGGCCTATGCCGCGATGCGTGAGGTCTGGTATGAGCGCGACGATGTGCACGATCTGCGCACGGCAGGCTTCCTTGTGTCGATCAGCCGGGTCGCGTCGAGCTATCAAGCGAAAGGGATCTGAGGCGCGGACGTTGCGCCTTGATGATAAGCCTGTGCAAAGGGGGCGCTGCCCCCTCTGCGCATCCAAGGGATGCGCAACACCCCCGGAGGTGTATTTGCCAAGATGAAGGAGGGAGCAGTTCTGCGCCTTGTCTGGAAGCGGCGAGGAGGGGGCGGAAGGCCCCGAGGAGCCGTCTGAGTGTTTAGACGTCTTGGCCGCTTTGGACCTGCATGACGATCATCATGTCGGCGACATTCTTGCCGTCTTGCCGCGCGGTGACACCGCCCACTGCCAGTGTTTTACCCCAGCGCCACCAGACGCCGGGCGCGTAGACGCGGGGGGCATGGGGCTCTTTCAGGCGGACAAGGAAGCCGCTGGCGGGTTTGAATGCGAAGGCGCCGCGGTCCACGCGGGCCACGTTGTCGATGGTGCAAAGGACGCGGCCGCCGACCTCGCGCAGTTCTGAACGGGTGAGCTCGATGGTTTTGCTGCTTGCCTGCCACATCGCATAGCCCAACCAGAAGCAACTGGCGCCGAAGAACACAAGAAACAGCATGTAGCTAAAGTACTCCGGCGGGCGCAGGGCGGCGACGGTCCAAACGACCACGGCGAGCGACACGACGAAGGCTACGGCTACGCCTCGGCGCAGGGGACGCGGCTCGATCGTGGCTAGCACTTCGTTGGGGTCAATTTTCTTATGTTTACGCGCCATTGCACACCTTTCGTGCCGCCGTGCAGAATAGACGAAGGCTTTCTCCGGTCCTACCTAGGCTGGACAATTGCCGCAAGGAGGCTGATCCATGTCCATTCGTCCCATTCTAGAGACTCGCCCGGCGCAAGCCACGATGGAAGGCGCGGGCGTTCATCTTTATCGCGCGTTCGGTTTCCAAGACCCGAGCGAATTGGACCCGTTCCTTTTGTTCGATGACTTCCGCAATGATGACCCAGCGTTCTATGCCAAGGGGTTCCCTTGGCATCCCCATCGCGGGATCGAGACGATTACCTATGTTCTGGAAGGCACGGTCGCGCATTCCGATAGCCTTGGCAACTCGGGCGAATTGGGGCCGGGATCGGTGCAATGGATGACGGCCGGGTCGGGGATATTGCATCAGGAAATGCCATCAGGCAACGCCAAGGGGCAGATGCATGGATTCCAATTATGGGGCAACCTACCGGCCGCAGACAAGATGACAGCGCCTCGGTATCAGGACATTACCGGTGCCGATATTCCCGAGGTGACCGACGATGACGGCGTGCATGTGCGTGTCATCACCGGTGCGTTTTGGGGCCAGCGTGGGCCGGTCGACGGGATTGCTGCGGACCCTCAATATCTGGACATATCGGTGCCGCCGGGGGTGAAGAAGACGTTCAAGATCGACACCTACCGCCGGGCCTTCGCCTATGTTTTTCAGGGGGCGGGAGTGTTCGTTGATGCCTCGGGCCCGCAAGGCGTTCTGTTGGAAAAAGAGGTTATGGGACAAGAGGTTAACATCCGCGACATGTCCGGTGACCGCACCTTGGTCCGCTTCGGAAATGGAGACGAGGTCACGGTGCAAGCCGGTGAGGAAGGCGTGCGTTTTCTGCTGATCTCAGGCGCGCCGATAGAGGAGCCTGTGGCGTGGCACGGGCCAATCGTGATGAACACCCAGGCCGAGTTGCAGCAGGCGATGCGTGACTTACAGAACGGGACGTTTATCAAGCCCGCGCACTAGGGGGGGAAGGGGACTGCCTTAGGCAGAACCGTACCATTGCGCGATAGCCAACCCCACGCCAATCACGACCAGCGCGCGGAAGCCGATTTCGGCGGCAAGAAGGCTGCGGCGTTGCGCGGCGCGGGCGCCGGGGCGGTGGCGCGACAGGCTGTTTCGGATTGTGTCGGCGGCCCGTTTGGCTTGGGCGGGATCGGTGCGGGCGGCGAGCTTTGGGTTCGCCATCCGGGATTCCAACGCCACCAGCTCTTGCGCCGCCGAGCGGGCCGACGCCGGCAGCAACCGCCCTGCTTTTCGGACCGCTCCGGGGAAGGTTGGGGCCCGTACCGACAGGCGCTCTGCCATCAGGCTGCGCAATTCTTCTGTTACTGTTCGGTAGCCCGCCTGATCCATAGAATCGCCTTCCCCACGCAATCTGCGCAAAACCTACGGCGAAGGCCCCGGCCTCTCAACCCCTGCGGCCCTCATGGCTGGCAATTCGCGCCAAGGGGCCGTAACTCTGGTCCCATGTTGGAAACCTACACTTTCGGCGACGATGCCGCCCTCCCTCCGGTTCTGATTGCCCATGGCCTGTTCGGGTCTGCCCGCAATTGGAACGTCATTGCCAAGCGCCTGTCCGAGACGCGCCGTGTCATCTCTGTCGACATGCGCAACCATGGCGCCAGCCCTTGGGCCGCGCCCCACAGCTACCCTGCGATGGCAGGCGATCTTGCTGAAGTCATTGAACAATTCGGCGGGCAGGCCGACGTCATTGGCCATTCCATGGGCGGGAAAGCGGCGATGATGTTGGCCCTTCAAACACCCGATGCAGTGCGCAAGCTGGTCGTCGCGGACATCGCGCCGGTGGCCTATGGGCACACCCAACAAGGCATGATCGACGCCATGCGCACCGTGGACCTGGAGGCCGTCGAGACCCGAGGCGACGCGGACCGACAATTGGCTTCGGCGGTGGAGGAGGCGGGCGTGCGGGCCTTCCTGTTGCAGTCCTTGGATGTGCGCGCAAAGCGCTGGCGGTTGAACCTGGATCAGCTGGAAACGGACATGGCGGCGGTGCTGAGTTTCCCCGAGGTGACGGGCAGTTTCGAGGGCCCCGTTTTCATGCTGTCGGGCGGGGCGTCGGACTACGTTTTGCCCGAGCATCGCGCGCGGGTGAAGACGCTTTTCCCGCAGGCGCGCTTCGCGAAAATCCCCGAGGCGGGGCACTGGCTCCACGCCGAAAAACCGCGCGAGTTCGAGGCGGCCTGTGAGGCGTTCTTGGCCGCGTGACACCTGTGCACACCGCGTACACACCCCGTACACCGCTGGACGCGGGTGGGGTTTGGGGTGAGCGGCGTCTCGGAAACGGTCCAGTGGACCGTTTCAGCCGTGAACGGGCGGAGCCACGGGGGCGTTGCCTTTTTCGGAACATTGATGGAGAGCGCCGCGTCTGAGCCGATGGGGGTGAGCGGCGTCTCGGAAGCGGTCCAGTGGACCGGTTCAGCCGTGAACGGGCGGAGCCCCGGGGGCGTTGCGTGTTTCGCAACATCAATTGGTACCGCCGCGCCCGAACCGATGGGGTGGGCGAGAAGCGCCCGCCCCGTGGGGGCGGTTCGGGCGCTGCCCGGCATAGCCGGGCGGGGGTGTTTGGCAGTTATTCCCCGGAACTGAGAAATGCCTGAACGCTTTTGTAGGCCAAGCTTTTGACGCCGAGTCGTGCTTTTACTCGTTCCGCCCGATTCCGGATTTCTGTTATTGCGCCAGTTATCTCATTCTCGTTCGACAAGCTCATTCGCATTGAGACTAGCGTACCTTCAATAGAGCAAGGAAAAGTTTGATAACCTTCACGGGTTAGATAGAGACTAGATTCGCCACTTGCGATATAAAAGTGGCCCAGTTTTCCAAAAAGTTGATGGGCGAAAAAGAGCCCGTATCCTGAGTTGTTCCATGAAGAATGTTGGTTGGCTCGTTTCTGTTTTTTTTGTCGGTACGCCTTTGAGGAAACCCCAGGCATTAAAGAGAACGCTAATGCTTCTTCGTCGGTTTCAGGCTTGGTGTGTTTGCTTTGGTTGAGTGATTTGCAAACGCCTATTCCCCGGTCAGCAATGCATATTTCTACGGTGTCCAAGTTCTTCCAATACTGAGCGCAAAACACCGCGTTCTGCGCATCGCCATGTTCGAAGCAGTTTCGAAAAATCTCACGAAAAGACCTTGCGAGAATATCCCTTAGCTCAGTCGATCGATCTTGTGAAACAATCAATGCGATATCCCGACTACGTCTCTCAATAGCGTCCCCGAGTTCGCCACCGTTTTCGCTCATGTCTGATTGAAGGCTTTCAAGCGAAATAACGCTCAGAGGTATGTAGCTTTCGCCCCCGAATGCTCCTTGCGGAAACGGGTTGTCGTCTAGACTCAGAGCTTCAGAGAAGCCCATATTGTTCGCGTACCCGAGTTTGTTCAAACCATGATAAGTAAGAGTTTCATCTTTGTACTTTCGGCCGCGAGTTCTGCACACTTTTGCTAAAAGTATCATGCATGTAGGGCGAAGGAATTTTACGTGCCCGGCGCCGATATGCAGCGTTTCTCGTTTGGGGGCGTTTTGTATCGATCTGGAAAATGCTGCAAGATTTGAGATTGAACCGCCGCTTGGCAGATAAATATCTGGTCTATCGTTCATTGCGGATCTCGACCAAAGCCTTCATTAAAAGATTTAGCGCACCAAGAAAGTGTTGCGGATGTGCCCAACACCTAAATTCTGTATGGGCCGCTAGTTTTTGCAAGCAAAAACCGCTGTCGCCCACCGTCACGCAAAGGGGCCAGCTATGGCTGGCCCCTTTGCGTGCTAACTGTCCATCTTAAGCGCACTAATGAAGGCACTCTGGGGAATTTCGACTTTACCAAACTGCCGCATCTTTTTCTTACCGGCTTTCTGCTTATCCAGCAGCTTCCGTTTCCGGGACGCGTCGCCGCCGTAGCATTTTGCGGTCACGTCTTTGCGCATGGCCGATAGGGTCTCGCGCGCGATCACGCGGCCGCCGATGGCGGCTTGGATCGGGATTTTGAACATGTGGCGGGGGATGAGTTCCTTGAGTTTCTCAACCATCGCGCGGCCACGGGCCTCGGCGCGTTCGCGGTGCACCATGATGGAGAGCGCGTCGACCGGCTCATCGTTAACCAAGACCTGCATCTTGACCAAAGCGTCCTCGCGATAGCCGATCATCTGATAATCGAACGACGCATACCCTTTGGTAACACTTTTCAGCCTATCGTAGAAATCGAACACAACTTCATTGAGGGGGAGGTCGTAAACCACCATCGCGCGGGTGCCCGCGTAGGTCAGGTCCATCTGGATGCCGCGGCGGTCCTGGCACAGTTTCAGCACGTCGCCGAGGTATTCATCGGGCACAAGGATCGTGGCCTTGATGCGCGGCTCCTCGATCCGGTCGATATGGGCCGGGTCGGGCATGTCGGCGGGGTTGTGCAGGTCCACCATTGTCTCGTCGCGCATGTGGACGTGATAAATCACCGACGGCGCCGTGGTGATAAGGTCGATGTCATATTCGCGCTCCAGCCGGTCGCGGATCACTTCGAGGTGCAGCAGGCCAAGGAAGCCACAGCGGAAACCAAAGCCAAGCGCGGCAGAGGTTTCCATCTCGTGGCTGAAAGAGGCGTCGTTCAGGGCCAGCTTCTCGATCGCGTCGCGCAGATCTTCGAACTGGTTCGTGTCCACCGGGAACAACCCGCAGAAAACAACGGGTTGAGAAGGCTTGAAGCCCGGAAGCGGCTCCGTCGCGCCGTGTTTGTCGTGGGTGATCGTGTCACCCACCCGCGTATCACGTACCTGTTTGATGGAGGCCGTCAGGAACCCCATCTCGCCGGGCCCAAGCTCGGCGATGTCCTTCATCTTGGGCGTGAACACACCCAAACGGTCCACGGGGTACTGCCCACCGGTCCGCATCATCTTGATCTTGTCGCCCTTCTTGATGACCCCATCAATCACGCGGATCAGGACCACAACGCCCAGGTAGCTATCGTAATAGCTGTCCACCAGCATCGCCTTCAGGGGCGCGTCGCGGTCGCCCTTGGGGGCGGGCAGACGGGTGACGATGGCTTCCAGAACATCGGGGATGCCGATGCCGGTTTTCGCTGAAATCTCAACAGCTTCCGAGGCGTCGATGCCGATCACATCTTCGATCTGTTCGCGCACCCGGTCGGGCTCGGCCGCGGGCAGGTCAACCTTGTTGAGCACCGGCACAATCTCATGATCGGCGTCGATGGCTTGGTAAACGTTGGCCAGCGTCTGCGCCTCTACCCCTTGGGAGGCATCGACCACCAGAAGCGAGCCCTCCACAGCCTGCATGGAGCGCGAGACTTCATAGGCGAAATCGACGTGACCGGGGGTGTCGATGAGGTTGAGGATATAGGTGTGGCCGTCCTGCGCCGGGTATTCGATGCGGACGGTGTTGGCCTTGATGGTGATGCCGCGCTCCCGCTCGATATCCATCTGGTCGAGCAGCTGCGCCTGCATATCGCGGGCGGCCACGGTGCCGGTCAGCTGGATCAGACGATCCGCCAAAGTGGATTTACCGTGGTCGATATGGGCCACGATGGAGAAGTTGCGAATGCGGTTGAGGTCGGTCATGGGCGCGGCCTTGAAATGCAGGGTTTCAAGGGGATGTAGCGTGTTGGGCGCGGCGGGGGAAGGGGATGATGTGTTTACCGTTGCGGGAATTGACCATGCGCTTATTTTGAGCGTGAAGGGGCAAAAATAATGTCGCACGAAGATAATGCGGAAGTTCTTAAGTGGCTGTCGGCGCTGCCTATGAATGTTGGTAGGGGCATTGCGTATCGTGCCGCGATGCGGGTGCTACCATTGGTTACCGTTGTTGATGTCGACAGCCCGCGTAACGCCCTTTACGCATTAGCGGCTCTGCGAGCTTGTATTAGTGGTGGGTGCCATATCGAGGTCCGCAGTCCCTCGACTTCAACGGCATCCAAAGCAGCGGCGATTGCGGCTCGTCAGGCTGGTGATGCTTCAGCAGCGAGCATCCGTGATGTGAAGGATCTCCGGGGCCTAAAAGACATCAGAGCCGTTGGGACGGCGATGTCATCTCGTCCAAGCGTCACCATTGCACTTCATGCCACAGCATCATTTGCCGCCGCTGCCACCGCCACAAAAAGCGGTGCAGTTGCGGCAACAATCGACGATGCGGCGTTGGCTTTCTACAAAGTATCCTATGCTAATCCGAGGTACGCTCACCGTGGAGGTGGAGAGCTTGGCGCGGAAGTAGCAGCAGTTTTCCGTTTGGCCCAATTGGATTCAGAGTTGTCTGTCGAACAGCTAACAAATGGTCGGATCTCAATTCCGGAAGACTTTGATGAGACTGTCGGTAGTTGGGTAAGGCATCGCATTGATTTGCTTCGATCCGGCGGACCGTGGGCCTTCTGGGCCGAATGGTATGCCCGTGCGATGGCGGGTGAGCCGCTGGATTGGAAGTTGCAGGAACAGATCGCGCTGATCGACGATGTTGTTTGGGAGGCCGGGCCGGACGCGGTGGCGGCAGAGATCGAAAAGCTTCAGCGGGCGTTTCTTTTGGGCGCGATGCCGCTGAGTGAGACCATTCAGTTTGACGACGACGCTGCTACTTTCCGTGTTGAGCCCGTGGTATCGGCCAAGCCGGATTTGTTGGGCGCGACGTTGGATGCCGTCTCTGACGCCTTGGAGGACGCGCTTTCAGAACCGTCCAATGGCCTGACAGTACGTTCGCGCACGACGCGGGTTCTGCGCCGCATGATCCAACGGTACAGTAACAATCCGCAACGGGTGGAGACGGATTGCGTTAACGAATATCGCTCTCTCACGCGGCAGATGACAGTGACGGAGGACTTGCCGCCGTCCGAGGACAATCTTGCATTGCAATCGGCATTACAGGAGGCCGCCCAAGGCATTCGGGCGGTTCACCCTGACATTGCAGAGAACCGCCGTATCCTGACGGAGCAAGCGTTGCGAGAGTTGCCGGAAGAGGCACGTGCCGCGTTGACCGAGGCCCAGCCGATGTTGGAGCTGATTTCCGAGCCAAAGTTGGCAGCGGAGTTCCACGAGGACATTTTGTATCTGACAGTGGAGATGCGGGCCGGGCCGCCGCGTGCATTCGTTGAGGGTGAGCGGAATCCGGTTCTAGCGGGCTATGATGAGAAAGTGCGCGTGTTCGGGCGGGCCAGCAAAATGCTGACTGAAGTTCGCGCAGGGGGAAATGAGCTGCTTGATAGGCTTGAAGAGAAGCATCGAGTTTCGCGTGGGGATATCCTGTCGATGCTCGTTTCGTTGGTTCTGTGGGGTGTCGGACTTCTGAAGTGATCGTTCCAACGCACCCCTGCACGGAACTAGGGCCGCAGGTCCCGGTGCCATTACCAAATGACGACCCCCTCGAGGCAACTTTGTCCGAGAAAAAGCTCGTGGCACGGGGGGCGCGGGGCGCGGCGCGACTAGCCCCCCCGCAAAGTCGTGAATTGACCGAAATACCTTGCCTCTGGCATAATGGGCGCAGAGCAGACCGGGCGAAAAGACCCGTTTAACCCAGAGGCATTTGCAATGAGATTGATTTACCCCGTCATCGCGGCGGCATTTATGGTCGTTCCAGACTCCGCAGAGGCGAACCCCATTCAGCGCGCCTGTTTGGCGTCGGAGCGCAATGTGTCGCGCAGCTTGTGTTCATGCATCGGTGATGCGGCTGATGAGACGTTGTCGCGCAGTCAAATGCGCATGGGCGCGAGGTGGTTTGACGACCCTCAGCGCGCGCAGGATACGCGGCAATCGGACCGGGAGCGGGACGAAGAGATGTGGTCGGCGTGGCGCACGTTCTCGACCCTGGCAGAGCAGAGCTGCGGCTAGCGGTCTGTAACTGTTGATGAAATGAGAGGCGCGTCGGGCGTTGAACCCGAGGCGAGAGAGGCAGGCCCCACCGGAACTCCGGCGGGGCCGCTTTTCGTTTCAGCTGTCGTGATCGTGGTCGGCGTCGTGATCGGAGTGGTCGTCGCCTTCCATCTCCATCTCTTCGTGATCGCCATGGCCGGAATGGTCGCCATGATCGCCATGGCCGCCCGCATCGGGCTGGCGTTCATTGTCGATGATGATGGTTTGGGTCACCGGGTCGGCCTGCTCGAAGGTGAAGGTGATCTCGATCTCTTCGCCCTGCACCAGGGGCTCGGTCAGGCCGAGCATCATCACGTGCATGCCGCCGCGCACCAGATGGATGCGCTCGCCGGCGGCGACGGGGAAGCCCGCCTCCACCTCAACCATGCGCATGATGCCGGAGTCCTCTTGGATGTGGGTGTGCAGCTCCAACCGCTCTGCCGCCGTAGACGTGACTCCGATTAGCACGTCATCTTGGTCGGAATGGTTGAACAGCGTCAGGAAGGTAGCCCCGGATTGGGCCACGGGGCTGGAGGCGCGGGCATAGGCGTCCTCGATCACCATATGGGCCGAGGCAAGGGCAGGGAGAACCGCGAAAGCGGTTGCGAGAAGCGTTGTTTTGAAGGTCATTGTCGTCTCTTTTTGTGTTGTCGGTTAAGGGGTTGGGCTCAGCCCAGGCGCGGGGGCGCACGGGCATGGCCGCTTAACCGAACGACGGAAAGAGGCGGGAGGGGGCGGGCGGAAGGCTCTGCCGTGGGGAGCAAATGGGTGGGCGCGATGACGTGCGGGGGCTGGGCCGAAAGGGCCGCAACTGTCAGGTGACAGGCGGGACAATCGGGGGCGGCGATGGCCGCGCCGTCATCGTCGAGAATCGGCAGGCCGGACACATCGAGCAGAAGGGCGGGCGCGGACAGGCCGCAATAGCCGCCCGAGATCGCCATACGGGTTTCCGCGACAACAGCAGTCAAGCTGCTGAGCACAAGCGCGAGCGCAAGAAGCGTATGAAGGAACACACGGCGGATCATGGCGCCTGTGTAGCGCGGCGGATCGGGGGAGGCCATGCCACAATAAGGGAAGCGCGGGCAGGGGGGGCGGCGGATTGCAGGAACAACAAAGCCCCGCGCGGGATTTCCCGGCGGGGCGATGCAGATAATCTGACGAAAAGATCAGGCCTGAGCGGCTTGGGCTTTCGCGATTTCTTTTTTGATCTTGAGGGCGCGTTCGCTCAACTCGGTGTCCTTGGCTTTTGCCATGAACGCATCGAGGCCACCACGGTGGTCGACGGTCCGCAGAGCCGCGTTGGAGATGCGCAGCTTGAAGCGGCGATCCAGAGTGTCGGAACCGAGCGTAACATCGCTCAGGTTCGGCAGGAACCGACGGCGGGTACGGTTCTTGGCGTGGCTTACGTTGTTGCCCGTCATCGGGCCTTTGCCGGTCAGTTCGCAGACGCGCGACATGGGGTGTCCTCTTCGTATCTCATGCAAAGCCGGGGCGGATGCCGTGGGGCTTTGAAACCAATAGGGCGCGGAGAAGACTCTGCGCCCGGAAAATCTGGATTGGGAAGTACGAAGGCAGGGGCGGGGTGTCAAGCCGTGAATCGGCCCTAGGGGGCGCGTTTCGGGGATTCACGGGGCCAATGTTTGCGCGTAGCGTGGTTCGCGATGAAAGAGACCGACTTATATCCGCCCGTAAAGGCGCATTTAGAGGCGCAGGGCTACGCCGTGAAGGGCGAAATCGGCCCGGCGGACGTGATGGGCCTGCGCGGGGACGAGATGGTGGTGGTGGAGTTGAAGAAGGGATTCTCTCTCACGCTGTTTCATCAGGGGATCGCGCGATTGGCGGTTTGCGACTGCGTTTATGTGGCCGTGTCGAAGGGGAAGGGGCGGCCCTGGCTGAAGTCGTTGAGGGAGAACGTGCGCATGGCGCGGCGGCTGGGCCTGGGCGTGATGGCTGTGGATATCGTGGCGGGCACGGTGAAGGTTTACTGCGACCCCGGCCCCTATGCGCCACGCAAGGTGGCCCGCAAGAAACGCGCGATGGTGGGCGAGTTCGAGCGCCGAGACGGCGACCCGAATATGGGGGGGCTTCAGGGCGCGAGGATCACGGCGTATCGGCAGGAGGCCACTTTGTGTGCCGAGTTTCTGGCGCTGGCTGGGGAGGCCAAGGGCGCAGAGGTGGCGAAGTCTACGGGCGTGGCGAAAGCGACAATGATCATGCGCAACAACCACTACGGTTGGTTCGATAAGGTGTCCAAGGGTGTTTATCGGTTAAGCGAGGCCGGGCGGAGTGCCGTTTCTGGATGACGGGTTGTGGCCCTCGTCGGCGTTGCGAGGGGGGAGAGGTGGTTCTTCGATATTTGTGAAAAGATGAAGGGCATGTTGACCGGAGTGCAACAGGTCGAGCGTCGCTATATCCTGTGGGGGCGGATTGGGTCTACACAAGGCGGGGGGGGCTCCCTATAGTGCCTGTGGATAAGTGGGCATAAGCCCCAAGGTAGAGGCAGGCGCGGCAGTAAGCTGTTATGCGCATTAGGGACAGGAGGCTGCGCCATGCGTTGCCCATTTTGCGGAAATGTGGACACTCAGGTAAAGGACTCGCGTCCGGCTGAGGATCATGTGGCGATCCGGCGGCGGCGGTTTTGTCCGGCCTGCGCGGGGCGCTTCACGACGTATGAGCGCGTGCAGTTGCGCGATTTGGTGGTGATCAAATCCAGCGGGAAGCGCGAAGATTTTGACCGGACGAAGCTGGAACGCTCGATCCGGATGGCGTTGCAGAAGCGCCCGGTTGACCCGGATCGGGTGGATCAGATGATTTCCGGCATGGTGCGACGGCTGGAGAGCCTTGGAGAGACGGACGTGCAATCCAAGGTGATCGGTGAGATCGTGATGGAACGTCTGGCGGCGATTGATACGGTCGCCTATGTGCGGTTTGCCAGCGTTTACAAGAACTTCCAGGCGACAGGCGATTTCGAGGACTTCCTGTCCGAGCTGCGTCCGCCCACGCCTTCCACAGATAGTTGAGATGAGTGACCGGCGCTGGATGGCGCTGGCGGTGTCGCTGGGCGCCCGAGGGTTGGGCCGGGTTTGGCCGAACCCGGCGGTCGGCTGCGTTTTGGTGAAAGACGGCCGCGTCGTCGGGCGCGGCTGGACCGACATCGGCGGGCGGCCCCACGCGGAAGTAAAGGCGCTGGCGCAGGCGGGTGCTTTGGCCCAGGGCGCATGTGCCTATGTTTCCCTTGAGCCATGCAATCACACCGGAAAGACCGGCCCCTGCGCCCAAGCGCTGATTGACGCAGGCGTGATCCGCGTTGTGGTCGCCTGCCAAGATCCGGACCCGAGGGTTGCGGGCGGCGGGATCGAGCGGATGCGGGCGGCGGGCATTGAGGTTGTTACCGGCGTTCTTGAGGATGAGGGCCTGCAAGCCCATGAGGGGTTCTTTTCGCGGCTGCAAAAGGGCCGCCCGATGGTAACGCTGAAAGTTGCGACCTCGTTGGACGGAAGGATTGCCACGGCGAGTGGCGAGAGCCAGTGGATCACCGGGCCGGAAGCGCGGCGGCGCGTGCACGGGATGCGGGCGCGGCACGATGCGGTGATGGTCGGGGCGGGGACGGCGAGGGCCGATGATCCGTCCCTGACGGTGCGCGGCATGGGCGAGGTGCCACAGCCGGTGCGGGTTGTCGTCTCGGGTCGGCTGGATGTGCCGGTGGAGAGCGTTTTGGGGCGTAGCGCGCGGGAGGTTCCGGTGTGGTTGTTGCACGGACCGGATGCGCCGGAGGCCGCGCGAGAGGCATGGGACGCCACGGGTGCGGTGCTGATGGAATGCGCCTTGGGCGCGAGCGGTCAGGTGGATGCCGGGGCCGTGTTGCACCGGTTGGGAGAGGCGGGCCTGACACGGGTTTTCTGCGAGGGCGGGGGCGCATTGGCGGCCTCGCTTCTGGCGGCTGATCTGGTGGATCGGCTGGCGGTCTTTTCAGGCGGGCTGATCCTGGGCGCAGAGGGCACGCCAGCGGTGAGCGCGATGGGCATTGCGGCGCTGGCCGAGGCGCCGAGCTTCAAGTTGGAGCAAGTCGAGCAGGTTGGCGCTGACGGGTTGAGCCTTTGGGCGCGGCAATCGGATTAGTTCGAAATTATACTTATTTCTGTGGATAAACCTGTGGATAGGGTAAATTCACATGGTATTTGTGCAATCACCTGCGCCAGATCCAGCTTTGCCCAGCCATCCAACCTTGGAGTTTTGCCAAGGCTCGGAGGGTCGGTTTCCCTGATAGGCCCTCACCCGTGGATAGACGTTCTACCGCGATTTCGACGGGGCAGGGTTGGCCCGTGACCGGGTCCATGTAGCGCGGATAGGTGATTAATGCGGCGTGGATGAGCGCGGCCAGAGAGGGCCGCGCAACACGGCGCGACGGCACGGGGCCGTGGTCGGTGGTGAGGCCCCATCCAGCATAAAAGGGGGCGCCGAGGGTGGTGACATCAACGCCGCGGATCAGCGCCTCGAACCCCATGGCGGAGGTCATGGTGACAACGCGGTGGGCGACGGACAAAAGCGCCTCGGCCCCGGTATGATCGGCGATGTGATCGGCCAAGGCGCGGGCCACGTCGGGTAGGGCGCCGACGCGCAAACCAGCCTCCACATCTGGGTGGGGTTTGTAGATCAGGAAGGCATCGGGATGTAGAGTGCGTGCCGTCTGCAAGAGGGCCGCGTTGGTTTTCACCGGGCCCGCGCCGAGGCGGATGGAGGCGTCATCCTCGACCTGTCCGGGGACGAGGATCACCGGGCGATCGGGCGGCAGGTCAGGCAGGGTGCCGCCGGTGATATTATACTTGGTCAGCCCGGCGCGGCGCAGGGATTGGATCAGCTTTTCGGCCCGTTCCAAACGCGGCAAAGGCAGGGCGGCGGCTTCTGCTATCAGATGCTCTAGGCGGCTTTCGCGGGTTGGATCGTAGTAGATGCCGAGGTCATCGAGGACCAGCGAAAGGGGGGGGACGAGTTCGGCCCCAAGGCCGCGAGAGCGCAGGAAGCCATCCTCCATCCGCAGAAGGGGTGCATCGGCGCAGGCGGCAACAATTGCAGGAGTTTCATGGCCCGCCCAGATGATTGTGGGCTGCGGTGGGGCGGGCGTATCGGCGAAGGTCAGGGGGCCATGTTGGCCGAAACCCGCCTTCAGGTGGCCCTTCTTCCAGCTGCGCATGCCCAGCGCGGTGTAGCCCAAGCGATCTTCCCGCCAGCTACGGGATTGTGCTTCCAACGCGCCGATCACGTCTTCGGCCGTGCCCAAGGCATCACGGTAGGGATCGTACCACGTGGGGTAGAGCAGCAAGGCACCGGCGACCAATTGCGCCCGGGTCAGCACCCGTTGGCGACGGGCGGGCGTGGGCCTGCGATCATCGGTGAGGCCCCATCCGGCATAGAACGGCACGCCGAAGGTAACGGGTTTATGGCCTGCGAGTATCGCCTCGAACCCCGCTTGGGAGGTCACGGTATAAACAGCGCGGGCCCCTTCAAACATGCGCCAAAGGCTGATGGGGCGATCATCGAGCGACACATTGGGGGGCAGCGCGTCGGGGTCAAAGTGGCCCGGACGGTGGCCGTCACGGGTTTCGGGGTGGGTCTTGATCACGATATGGGCGTCGGGGTGATCTTCACGGGCCCAAGCCAGCGCCTCGGCAAAACTATCGGGGGTGGCTTGGCCAAGCTGGATCGACGCATCGCCTTTGGTCTGGTCAATCAGCAGGACATAGCCGGGATCGGGGGGCAAAAGCGCCGGATCGATGGCTGCGTATTTCGACAGGTGCCCCTCGGCCATGCGGGCCATCACATCCCGGGCCCGATCAAGCAGGGCGGTGTCATCGAAGGGATGGGTGGAGAGGATATGTTCGAGGTCCGAGGGCTGTGTGGCGTCGAAATAGATGCCACGGCGGTCAATCACGAGGCCCAGGGGCGGCTCCCCCGAGCGGCCGGGGTGGAGGGAGCGTAGGAAGGCGTCCTCGACCCGGACAAGATGGGCGCCGGTCGCCTCGGCCACGGCTTCGCCGCGCGGGGCGTAGGGGGAATGGCCCCAGACGACAACATCATCCTGCGCGCCGGGTTTGCCCAGTTTCAGGTCGTAGCCAGCAAGGGAAAGGATGCGACGGACGCGGGCGTTCGTGAGAAAACCCGCGTTGAAGTGGTAGGCATGTCGGCGGGCGGGCGGGGCGGATGTGTCATCAGACCCACCGCCCCAAGCGCCTGTGTCAGCCATCGGCTGGCGTCACGTATCGGCGAGCGTCGATGCGACGCTTGCAACACCCGTCAGCGTGCCTGTCAGGGCAGAGATCACGTTGTTGAACTGGGTGATCGGCGCAGAGGTGACATAAACGGTATCGCCATCGCGGATCACGAAATCTCGCGCCTCGAACATGCCGGTCGGGGCCGTCAGATCAAGCACATAGATCATCCGTTGCGAGCCCGTCAGGTCATTGCGGGCAAGGACCAGATTTGCCAGTTCCTCGGGCTCATTACGGAGCACGAAGACGCCCGTAGGGTCAGCCAGCGCAGGGTTCAGGCCGCCAACGGAGGCAATCGCATCAATGGCGGAAATGACCTGACTGTCGAAATCCACAACGGTTTGTGCGCCGGTCGCGCCAAGGGCGGTGAATTGCCGGGTATCGCCTTCGACCAAGATCCGGTCGTCGGCGCGCAGGGCCACGTCGATAGAGGGGTCACGGAAGATGTCCTGATACCAAACGGTGCCAGTTTGACCGCCACGTACCAGCGTAACGCGGGTGATTTCCGCATCAATCGTCGTGCCGCCTGTTGCGGCGAGCATGCCTGAGAGCGTGCGCGTCGGACGTTCAATCGGGAAGATGCCGGGGCCGTTCACATCGCCGGTGACAACCACGGTGGCACCGTTTCCGGGCTCTCTCGTGACAATGACCTGCGGGTCTGGAGTTTGCTCATCAAGGCTACGGGTGATGATTTCGCGCAATTGTTCCGGCGTGTTGCCAGCGGCGCGAATGCGGCCTGCGTAGGGGATGAAGATATGGCCGGAGGTATCAACCTGAAGCGTAGACAACTGCGCAGCGTTTGCGCCTTCGCCCGCCAGAAGACCATCGGTCACGTTCTCAAACACGGTCAGCGTCAGCGTATCGCCGGGGCTGATCACGTCGGTATTGGAGACGCCTGCATTCAGCAACGCGGGCGGGAAACCCAAGGTGGGCACCAGCGACGTAGCGGCGGTCACGCGTTGGTTGACCTCGACCACGAAGGCGTCGCCCTCGTTCTGGACGGAACCTGCAAAAATCTGGTTACGGGTCGGACCAGCGGATGGAAGAACGCGTGTCATCACATCACAAGCGGTGAGCGACACAACACAAGTGCATAGCGCAATGATGCGCGCGAAACGGGGAACCCTCGATGTCACGGGGATGGCTCCTTTAGCCTGAACTGCCTCAGATATTTTATTCTCGTTTTTTTGCAGACTAGCTAAAAAGGCAGGCTCACGGAAGCCCCTTGCAAGTAATGCGTTATTTTACCAACGAAAGGTGTTGCCTTGGTGCCGGTCTGCCCGCGTCGAGCGCGTCGTAGGCGTCTTCCTTGGAAAGCATCATATCCACTACCTGCCGCAACAATTGGCGACGCCCGCGTGCCGAATAGAAGCTGCCGGTGATCTGCGAGGTTTCCAACAGATAATGGCGATAATCGCGGTAGGCGCGGCTATCGGGGCGCGAAGGGTTTTGAAAGAAAGCGGGCAGGGATTGATCCGAGACAAACTCGGGCTTGAGGTAGACGGCTTGGCCGAAAGCCTTCAGCGGAAGTCCGCGCCATAGCGCCTGTTGCGCGGCGGTGGAGTTCACCGTCACGGCAGAACGCGCATCGTTGAGAAGGCGGGCCAGTTTGCCACCGCGCACGTAATGGACGCGGTCCGAGACGCCATATTGCGCGGCAAGGCGGATGATATCGGCGCGGATCGGCGTGCGTCCGTCTTCCAAGGGGTGGGCCTTGAACACCAGATGATGATGAGAGGGGGCACCGTCGGCAAAGCCGGAAATCAGAACCTCTAGAAACTCGGCCATGCTCTCAAACGGGCCATGATCGCGGAAGCTGGCGTCATGGGCCAATTGCAGGAGAGCAAGGTGATAGGGGAAGCCACCGGTCTTGATCCGGTACGTGGCCTGCACCCGGTCGAGCCAAAGCAAAGGCATCAGCGCGAGGCGGCGCAAATAGAGGCGGAATTCTTGCGTCACGGTCAGTGCCCGATGGGGGCGGAACGAGGCGTATTCCTGATTACGGCTCATCACGAACCAATGGTAGAGCGCGCCGTAGAACACATGCTGACGCATATCGCCCCATTTGGCGGGCGCATCAGGCAGATCAAGGTCCAGATCCTTCAGGGCGTTGCGCATTTGGGCCACGGGCGTATCCATCAGGCGGGAATGGCCGTTGGCGCCGCCGCGTTCATAGGTGACCCAATAGGGGCGCAGGTAGCCTTCTTCGAACACATGAACGGTGATGCCACGGGCCTTGGCATGGGCAATGGCTTGGGCATGAATGGGGCGCGTGTCGCCGTAGAGCACCAGATCGGTGATGCCCTTTTCATCGAGAAGCTGGGCGGCGTGGTCGGACCAAGTCTCGGATGCGGCGGTAAAGGGAATGTAGGACGATTTATCGGGCCAAAACGCATCATCGCCGCGGTTAAAGCCCACCCGCCAAACCTGAGCGCCCGCGTTCGACAGCATCCCGGCCAGCCGAGAGAAGAACGGCCCATGGGGGCCTTGCAGAAACAGAAATGTGCGGTGGGCGTGGCTGGGGGCCATCGGTGAATGATCCTTCGGTCGTGGTTCTGTGTAGCCGGATTTCGTTAACAAGAGCAAAGCGGAAGGGCGGTCTGAGGGCTGAAATGTGACATCTGCGTGGCTGGACCTTGCGGCACGGAGAGAGATATCAGGGAAGGGAAGCACGGGAGTTTGCAGATGTTTACAGGAATAGTCACCGATCTGGGCGAGGTGCGCGCGCTAGAGTATCGCGGGGATCTGAGGGCGCGGATCGGCACCGGCTACGATATGAGCACGGTGGATATGGGGGCCTCTATCGCGTGCGACGGGGTGTGTCTGACGGTTGTGGCGATGGGGCCGGATTGGTTCGACGTGGATATCTCAGCCGAGTCGGTGTCCAAGACCAATATCGGGTCGTGGGCCGTCGGGGCGCGGTTGAATTTGGAGCGGGCCTTGAAGGTGGGCGACGAATTGGGCGGGCATATCGTGTCGGGCCATGTGGACGGGGTGGCAGAGATCATCGCGGTGGAAGACGAGGGCGACAGCACGCGTTTCACCTTCCGCGCACCGGGAGAGTTCGGACGGTTTGTGGCGCCCAAGGGCTCGGTCGCGCTGAACGGCACGTCATTGACGGTAAACGAGGTGAATGGCGCAGAGTTCGGGGTGAATATCATCCCGCACACCAAGGAGGTCACCACATGGGGCGGGGCGAAAGTGGGCGACCTGGTCAACTTCGAGGTTGATACGCTGGCGAGATACGTGGCGCGGTTGGCGGATTGGAAGGCCTGAGGGAGTTAACGCCGACCGAGGCGCGCGGGGCTGGTTCGGGATTGAGTTGTATTGGCCAAGATGAAGGAGCGGGCATGAAGCGGTTGGTAGTGCGTTCCATTGAGGATTGGTCCGGGCAGCGTTGCGTGGATGTGCGCAGGGAGCCGGAGGGGCTGTTTTCCTGGGCAGAGTGCCGAAGAGACCCGGAGGATGCCCATGGGTGGCGGTTTCTTGGGGTTGGCGAGGGCGGTTTTGTCAGCGAAGTAGAGGCGACGGCGGATGCGGTAGCGTCTGTGCCATGGATGGAGAGTGAGTGATGGCAGGGATGATTGGGCATAATCGGGGGCCAAGTCTGGAAGCTGGATTTGGGTTTCGGAAAGTGGCCTGGGGTAAGGCGAGGGCGGCATTGCTGCCGGCGTTGCCGTTAGAGGTTGTGCGATTGCGGGTGAAGCGGGCGCAGAGGTTGGGTTTGCCGTATAAGACCTATGCGACTGTAAGAGCCGTGACCGGGCGCGATATTGTGGGGTTCTTGTTCTCGGACAACGCTTTGGGCGTGCGGCGCGGAGGGGCGGTGCCTGAGGCTGAGCGGGCTAGGTTACAGGATTTGGAAGGGGCGGCGACCCGGTTGATTGCGGTTCATGGGCCCGGCGATCCGGCAGCTTTTCTGGAGTCGGGCGTGATTGACGGCGCGGGGCGGGCGCCGGGCATGATGGCGAGTTGGCGCGATGCCAGAGAAGGGTTGAGGGCCATGGCGGCTGAGGCCTCGGTTCCCTATGATGGCTTGGTCGTTGTCGCGGCCACGGCGCTGGAGAAAGAGTGGAGCGCCACCGCGGGGCTTGGCGGAACGATCCCAAGGGACGTGATGTTCCCAAGCTGAGGGGCCGCGATCCCTTTTCAATGCGCACGGGTTCGACTATCTGCCCTTATGTCTGACGTGCAAAGGGGATGTCGCTTTATGACGCAAGCTTTTGAAACTCCCGGTCCGGTCGAGAAGGATTGGTCCGATGCGATTTCTTCGGTGGAAGAGATCCTTGACGACGCACGTAACGGACGGATGTTCATTCTGGTGGATCATGAGGACCGCGAGAATGAGGGGGATCTTGTGATCCCGGCGCAGATGGCAACGCCGGAAGCGATCAACTTCATGGCGACCCATGGGCGCGGGTTGATCTGTCTGTCGTTGCCCGGAGAGCGGATTGACGCCTTGGGCCTGAGCCTGATGAGCACCAACAATTCCTCGCGCCACGAGACAGCGTTTACGATTTCCATCGAGGCACGCGAAGGCGTGAGCACGGGGATCAGCGCCCATGATCGGGCGCGGACGGTGGCGGTGGCCATTGATGCCGGCAAGGGCGCACAGGATATCGCGACGCCGGGCCATGTGTTCCCGCTGCGCGCCAAGGATGGCGGAGTATTGGTCCGCGCCGGTCACACGGAGGCGGCGGTTGATATCTCTCGCCTCGCAGGGTTGAATCCCTCGGGCGTGATCTGTGAAGTGATGAACGATGATGGCTCCATGGCGCGTCTGCCGGACCTGATTGCCTTTGCCCAACGTCACGGCCTGAAGATTGGCACGATTAGCGATTTGATCGCCTATCGCCGCCGTCACGACAACCTTGTGCGGGTGAAGCAGGAAGAGGCTATCACCTCGGAGTTCGGCGGCGACTGGACGATGCGGATTTATACCGACCAGACCCAGGGTGCTGAACATATCGTGCTGATCAAGGGCGATATCAGCGGCGATGATCCCGTGCTGGTGCGGATGCACGCGATGGACCCGCTACTGGATGTGGTGGGCATTGGCCCCAAGGGACGCGCGGCCGAGTTTAGCGATGCGATGCGCCTGATTGCAGAGGAAGGCCGGGGCGTTCTGGTGCTGCTGCGGGATTTGACCATGAAGCTGGTGGCTGACGATGAGGTCAGCCCGCAGACCTTGCGCCAATACGGGCTTGGCGCGCAGATCCTGTCGTCGCTGGAATTGAGCGACTTGATCCTTCTGACAAATTCCCCGCAACCCAAGGTTGTGGGTTTGGACGCATACGGCTTGTCGATCGTCGGCACGCGCAAGATTTCGGAGCTTGGTTAATGGCTGGTCATTCCGACAACGATCTGGGGCTTCCCTCCTTCGACAAGTCCGTCAAAGTGGCGATTGTGATTGCGCCCTACTACACCGCGATCTCCAACGCGCAGCTGGAAGCCGCAAGGGGTGTGCTGGACCGCGCGGGCGTGGCCCATGAAACGATTGAGGTGCCCGGATCGCTGGAAGTGCCAACGGCCATTGGAATCGCTCATAGAATGAGCAATTTCGACGGTTTCGTGGCCTTGGGCTGTGTGATCCGGGGGGCGACCTCGCACTACGACGTTGTGGTGAACGAAAGCTCTCGTGCGTTAACAATGTTGGGATTGCAGGGTCTTTGCATCGGCAATGGGATCATTACCGTCGAAAACCGCGACCAAGCCGAAGAACGCGCCGATGGAGCGCGTTTAAACACGGCGGGCGGCGCGGCTGAGGCGGCATTGCACTTGATCGCGTTGACGCGGAAGTACGGCGCGCCTAAGGGGAACCTCGGCTTCAAGCCCGGAGGGCTTTCGGGCGACACCATCGAGATCGCAGACGGATCAAGCACAGCATGAGCGACAAGAAATCCAAAGGCCCCTCTCGGGACGAAAAGCGCCAGATGCGCTCGGCGGCACGGCTATATGCGGTGCAGGCCTTGTTCCAGATGGAGCATTCCAATCAGACCTACGACCAAGTGCGGGTGGAGTTCGAGGACTACCGTTTTGGTGAGGTTTATGAAGGGGATGAGATGGCTGAAGGCGATCCCAACCTGTTCCGCAAAACCCTTGAGGATGCCGTCAGCAAACAGGGCACGATTGACCAGATGACCGACCGCGCGCTGGTGGCAAAATGGCCGATTGATCGGATTGACCCGACTTTGCGGGCCGTGTTCCGCGCAGCGGGGGCAGAATTGGTTGCGGGCAATGCGCCGCCCAAGGTGGTGATTACCGAATTCGTTGACGTGGCCCGCGCGTTCTTTCCCGAAGGGAAGGAAGCGAAGTTTGTGAACGCTGTGTTGGACCACATGGCACGCGAAGCGAAGCCCGAAGCGTTTTAAACAACCGTTAGTGAGTTGCGGCTAATCCTGTCGGGGGAACCCTCGAATCGGAGTGTCGTACATGAATTTGCGGACGCGCATGGCGTTGATGATTGCGCCGCTTCTGATCGCATTGGGGTATTTCGGCTGGTTGGAGCTGTCAGTTCTGCGCGCAGATTTCCGCAATGCGCGGACGACCCATATCGTGACGCTGGAATTCTCGGGGCTGAGCGACCTTGTCCATGAATTGCAGCGCGAACGGGGGCTTTCGGCGG
The DNA here is from genome assembly GCA_025141835.1 of Rhodobacteraceae bacterium M385. Lineage (NCBI taxonomy): Bacteria > Pseudomonadati > Pseudomonadota > Alphaproteobacteria > Rhodobacterales > Paracoccaceae > Rhodobacteraceae bacterium M385. The sequence continues at coordinate 1,053,319 of CP081102.1, forward strand.
GCTTTACGACGACCAATGGCCGGGTTTTTACCGATGAACTGAACGCCCAAAGGCTGCACACCGATGCGGCCTTGATGCAAACGCAGGCAACGCTGGAGGCTTTGGCGGCGCGTTTCCCTGAAGACATCACCCCGTTGCAATCCGATTTGGCACAATTGGGGGCGCAACGCGCGGCGATTACCCAAGTTTCGTTAAGCGTGCCCGAGATTATCGCGTTCTATACGGGCCCGATCCTTCTCATGCAGAGCATTCAAACAGAGTTGGCGGGGCTGATAACTGAATATGAGGTCATGGGTGATCTTCAGGCGGCGCTACATCTGACGATTGCGAAGGAAGCGGCGGGGTTGGAGCGGGCCATCGGGGCAGCGGGTCTTGGGCGGGCGCAGTTTCCGCCTGAGTTGTATACGGAGTTCCTGATGCTGCGCGGGGGCATGGAAACACTGCTGCGAAGTGCGGGACAGGCGAGCCATTCACCGGAACTGACAGAGCGGATCACGGCGCATCCTAGCGGAGAAGAGGTGGCGCTGTTTCGCGGCTCGATTGATCGGGCGATGACGGGCAACGGTGTTTCAGGGCGGCGCCCGTTGGATTGGTTTGGGGCCGCGACAGAATGGATTGACCACCTGCGCGCGGTTGAGCAAGATTTGATGAGCGATGTCAGTGCTACGGCCCTTGGTGTGCTGACCTCGGCGCAACGGGTGTATTGGTTGCAGCTAACCCTTGCTCTGTGTGTGGCAGCCGGGGCGACCGCGATGGCAGTCACCACATTTGAAAGCCTTATCAGGCGGGTGAAGCGGATCACGGGGGCGGTGAAGCAGTTTACGACTGGCGCGTTTGACGTCGTGATCCCTGATACGGATCACGGGGATGCGGTGGGGGAAATGGCCGCCGCCGTGCATGAGTTTAAGGAGCATACCCTGGCCCTGCGCCGCGACGCGGCCGAATTGAAAGCCGCGGATGAGGCGCAGATATTGGGGAAGGCGCAGAAGGTCGTTGAACTGGTCACCGAAGGGCTGGCCGATTTGGCCCGTGCGGATTTGACCCGCTATTTCGACGTCCCCCTCGATCCGGAATACGATTCGATCCGGTCGGATTTCAACGCCGCCACCACACGCCTATGCGACGTCATGAATGATATCTCGCAAGCCACGGGCGATCTGGGCACGCGGGCGCAAATCATGGCCCAATCTGCCGCAGACCTTGAAGCGCGTACAAGCCAACAGGTCGCCACTCTGAATGCCACAAGCGACCGGGTCATCGTGTTGTCGGAGGAAGTGAAAAACTACGCAGGCGACGTGCAACAGGCGGCAAATCTGGCCAGCACGGCCAAGGCGAATGTTGACCGCTCTGGCGCGGTCGTGGTTGCCGTGACCGACGCGATGGACCGCATCGCCGCATCCTCGCGAGAGATCGACAGGGTGCTCATGCTGATCGATGAGATATCACACCAAACCAACCTGCTGGCGCTGAACGCAGGGGTCGAGGCTGCCCGCGCAGGCGAAGCGGGCAGGGGGTTCTCTATCGTGGCGTCCGAAGTGCGCGATCTGGCCCGACGGTCCGGCAGCGCTGCACAGGAGATCAAGTCGATGATCGACGACAGCACGGCCAATGTTTCGGAAGGGGTCACGCTGGTACGCGAGGCGGGTATGGTTCTGACAGAAGTATCGGACAAGATTACCAACGTGGACAAGGTCTTGAGCCGTCTTGCAGAAGGATCAACCCGCCAATCGCAATGGTTGCATGATCTGGTAGGAGAGATTGCCGATGTAAATGATCTTGCCGCCCATAACTCCACCATGGCGGACACCTCTAGCCGCACCGCGCGGGAAACCTCGGCCCTGTCCCAAAGGGTCAATGATTTGTTGAGCGACTTCAAGCTGCCCGACGCCCATGGGACCAAAGGCCGATCAGCCGCCTGAGGGGGCAGGCGCGTCTTCGGGCACGGTGACGCCGTATCGCTCCAGCTCATCCGGCAGAAGCAGGTAAATCGCCTCTGGCGGGGTCGTCAGCGCGTGCTGCATCAGGCGCACGTCGATCCCCATGTCGTCGAGGTGGGCCATCACCTCTCCTTGGCCGAATTGAATGTCCTCGATGGCAAGGAACGCAGGCAGGGCGGTGTTCTCGCCAAAGTAATGCTGGTGCACGCCAACCATCGCGTCGTCGGGCACGCTGCGGGTCGTGCCGCCAACAAGCACGTAGGGGCAGGCGGAAAGGCAGATGTCTCCGGGCTCCATCATGGTGGCCAAAGCGGCTTCGCGGATCGTGCGTCCGATGGCCAAGGCGTCCGCGACGGAGCCACCGGGGGAATGCAGGCGGATGGTGTCAAAGGTTGCGTCGGCGTCCAACCATTCCGTGAACCGAGCGGCATCGCCGGGGGCGATCTGCCCGGTCAAAAGTGCCACGTCTTGCTCGACCGAGAAGCGCAGCCGCGTCGGCATATCGCCGGGGTCTGGAATAGGGGTCTGCCGATCCGGATTGCCCTGATCCCTTTGCGGCAAATCGCCGGGCCGAAAACGGCGCACTTGGTCGCCGGGGGCAATCGGGGCATCCATCGCGGGGGCGTTAGGCCCGGACAAGAGTTGCGGCAAAGCGCCTAGCAAATCGGACCCGGCCAAGACCACAGCCATGCCGATTTGAAACGCCAGAATGGCGGTCATCGCGCGTTTGACGGTGAAGCCGCCGCCGCGCTTTGAAATCGCCGTCGTGTCAGTCATTCGAGCGCACCGGCTGGGGCGCTATGGGCTGCACGTTTTCGGCTGAGGGCGAGGGGGCGGGGGGCGTGTCCAACGCCTCCATCTCGCGCATGGCATGGAGGGCAGAGCGCAGCTCGGCCAAGGTCAGCGCGTCCTCGGCGGGCAGGTCGCCGCGCCCCGTGCGGATCGCGCCCTGGGTCACCATCAGGATCAACACCAACACGGCAGGTAACAGATCAATCGCGATGGCCCCTGCCCATGACGGCACGAAGTTGCCGGCATAAAGGATCACCGCATCGGCCGAGGAAATCGGCGCGTAGCTCACCTGTGGGGCGGGGGGCAGGGCCAGTACCTGTTCGGCGGCGTCTTCCAATGATTGGGCGCGAAGGGCCAGAACTTGCAGGACCGAGGTGATGGTTGATTGCTGCGCCGCCTGCCCGCCGGCGACGGTGGAATCGAGTTCCGGCAACACGACGGAGGCCGACAGATCCTCGGCCGCGCGGTCCACCAAGGGGGCCACGGACAGTTGCCGCAAGGACGACACCAGCCCCGCAAGGCGCACGGCGTCTTCCGAGAACGCGACGGAGCGCGCCTCAACCGCGCCGGGCTCCACGATCAACGCCCGCATCCGCGACAAGATCGCGTTGCCCTCTTCAAACGCGGCCTCAATCAAGGGCGATTGCGCCTGAATTTGAACCTCTAGGGCGGCGAGTTCTTCGGCCTTCTGGCGCAACACGCGGAACACCGCGCCGCGACCCGCAAGGCCGGAAAGATCGCCTGCCGCCTCCTGCTCGGACAGATCCTCAAAGGACTGACGCACACGGGCGACATCACGCTCCAGAGCTTGCGCGCTGACGGCGGTGTCGTGCGCGTGTTCCAGTGCTTCTTGGTATTCTTGGACCGTTTGGGCCAAGTGCTGTTCCACCGCCGCCGATCCCGCCAAAGCGGCCGCGTTCAGCCAAGATGACATGGCGATAATGGCCAGTGATCCCAATGCCATCGCCCCCATCAGCTTCAGCTTCGCGCCGGTCGTGCGCATGGCTGGCATCAGTCGCATCAGGTAGGACCAGAACACGAAAATACCCACCGACACCGCGATCGAATAGGCCGAGGCCGCAAAGAACGACAGCGCGCCCGTATCATCCAACAGGGAGGAGACGCCAAGGTACGTGTAGATCCCCGACGCGGTCGCCAAAACGGCCAAGGCGGTGCCCGAGAAGCTATCAAGCGCGCTCAGGTGCCCCTGCAATTCACGGGCATGGGCCAACCCGTGGGGGTTGGTTTGGGGGGCTGTCTGATCGGGCATTGGGGGCGGCTCCACTAAATGTCTGATTAACATATAGTCTATGGCCGCAGGTTGCCCAAGGTGCGCCGGAACCCTTGGCAAGGGTTCGCCAAGGGCGGCGGTAAAAGTGGCGGGGACCACCGCTTCCGTAGAGGCGTTTATTCCCGAGGACCTGTATGTACAGGTGGGCGCCAGATAGCATGACCACGGTCAAGCCAGAGCCAGCTCCCTCGGATTTGCTTAAGGCCACTGGAATGTTGCCACAGGCACGAGAAGGGTAGATCCGCCACCCATGCAGATAGGCGGCGAAGGGGCCTGCGGCAAGGGGCAGTTTAGATTGCTTAGGACAGGGCTTTGCGAAACCGAACCAAGTGGTCGTCCCATCCCGCGTCAAAGGCGGTGAGCAGGCCGAAAGCCTCGGCCCCGGCGGGGACGCCGGAATGAACAAGGTGCAGTCGGGTTCCGGCCTCCACCGCCGTTAGGGTCCAAGAAACCTCGGTCATGTGGCCGCCCATCGGACGGGCGGTGAAACTGTAGGTCAGGCTTTCAGGCGCGGTCGCGTCTTGCACCTCGCCCCAGACCAAGGGCGCGCCGTCTTCGCCGGTCATGGAGAACGGGCCGGGCGCAGAGAGGGCTGCATCGGGGCGGTGAAACCAGAGGGCCAGCTTGTCGGGCACAGTCAGGAACGCCCAGACATCGGCAGGCGTGGCGGCCAGAATCAGCGTCTTTTCGATGGTGTGGGTGGTCATTTTGCGTCCTTTTCAACGGCTGTCTTGAGGGCAGAGAGGCGATCATCCCAGAAGCGGTCAAAGATGTTCAGCCAGCTTTCCAACGCACGAAACCCGTCAGGATTGATCGCGTTGATCCGTTCGCGCCCCTTTGCAGAGACAGTGATAAAGCGCCCGCTTTCCAGCACGGCGAGGTGCTTTTTCACGGCGGGGCGGGTCATGTCGAAATGGCCTGCCACCTGCGCAATGGTCATGTCTTGGGTGCTGAGCAGCCCCAGAATATCGCGGCGCGTAGGATCGGCGAGGGCCTTGAAGGTGGATTGAGGGTCAGGGGTCATAATGTGATACCATTTGGTTTCGCAATTTATAAGAAACCAAATGGTATCATGTCAACCCCGCCAAGCTTCTTGCATTTTGTTCACCTATTGTTCATGTTTTCGTGATGGAAGAGTCTCTCACAATCGCGCCCCTCATGCCCGGCCAATTGCTGGCCCGAGGTGTCTGCCGCCACCTGCTGGCCCATGATTTCGTGTCATTGGAAGAATTCACCCCCGAACGGGGCAAGCGGCTCGACGTTATGGCGTTGGGGCCGAAGGGGGAATTCTGGGTGATCGAATGCAAGTCGTCCCGCGTCGATTTCACCTCGGACAGCAAGTGGGAGGGGTATCTGGAATGGGGGGACAGATATTTCTGGGCCGTGGACGAAGATTTCCCGACCGAGCTGTTGCCCGATGACACCGGCCTGATTATCGCCGACGCCTATGATGCAGAGATCCTGCGCATGGGCCCAGAAACCAAGCTGGCAGGGGCCCGCCGCAAGGCCGTGGCGCAAAAATTCGCCCGTGCGGCGGCGCTTCGGTTGCAGGCGTTGAAAGATCCCGGCGTGGGAAGGGCGCTGTAGGGCGAACTCCTCCGCACTGACCGCGCTAAATTACTTGCGCTTCTTGCCCGATTTGCGTGCGGCAGCGGCGGCGGCACGCAGTTCTTCCGCGATGTCTTCCGCCTCGTCCGGGTCGAAATCCATCGGCAGGTCGATGCCGTCACCCACAAGGTAAATGCGCACCATGCCAAGGGTTGTTGGCCCGATCTGTAGATCGGCAGCCAGGTCGTTTTCGCTATTGATCCCCATGGGGCCCTCCGCATGAATGTGATACCTATGCCCTACCGTAGCGGCGTAGGTCGTGGCAAGGGAGCGCTGAAATGGCCGTCGAGTTTCGAGATTTAGCAATCGGCGACGCCGGTTGGTTAATAGAGCAACACGGCACCCTTTATGCCCGCGATGAAGGTTTTGACGCCTCGTTCGAGGCGCTGGTGGCCCGCATTCTTGCCGATTTCATCGACCATCGCGACGCCCCGGTAGAGAGAGCATGGATCGCTTGGGAAGGCGGGCAACGGCTTGGGTCGATCTTTTGCGTAAAAGGACCAGTGCCTGACACCGCGAAACTACGCCTGTTTTTGTTGACCCCCGCCGCGCGAGGGAAGGGGTTGGGCAAGCGCTTGTTGCACCTGTGTTTGGATCATGCCCGCAGCCATGGGTTCGCAAAGTTGAGCCTTTGGACCCACGAAAGCCACCGCGCCGCTTGCGCGCTGTATGCGGCCAACGGGTTCACCTGCACCCAGTCGCGGCCCGTGACCTCGTTCGGGGTGGATTTGGTTGAACAAGAATGGACGATTAATCTTAGCGATTGACCCTCTTGCAATCGCATCAAACGGGCGCTATCCCCGCCCCCGATAGGATGCCGGCGTAGCTCAGTAGGTTAGAGCGCCTGATTGTGGATCAGGAGGTCCCCCGTTCGAGCCGGGGCGCTGGTACCATTTCACAGAAATCACTGAACCGTGGCGCTTTCGTACTTTCTTGCGCGTGTTTGCAAGAATCGACCGGGACTTTGCAGTTCAGGCGAACCCTTTAGGCAGAAATCGAACCAATGCTTCGGGGCCCCTAGGGTCCAGCTCGTAAAGGTTTGACCGGGCGGACAGATACCCCCTCCAATTTCTCTCCGGCAGAGTACTGATCCGAACGCCATGCAGACTGTGCATTTTAGGTGCGAGTTCTGCGATACGAATTCCCGCCCCCTTTTTGCTATGCGGTGCCCAAAAGATCGCGGGCGATGCGATCAAAGATGGCGCTTCCGATGAGGATCAGGTCATCGGGAAAGTCGTAATCCGGGTTGTGTAGGGCGGCGTAATCCTCGCCCGGTCCCAGACACAGCATCGCGGCTCTTGCGCTCCATCCGAATACACCGAAATCCTCTGACGCACGCATTGGCACGTTTTCTTCGCCATGGGGGACGCCAATTGCCTCCACAGCGTTTACTGCCACGCCGTAGGCCTCGGCGTCGTTAATGGAAGCGGCGAAATTCGGTAAGCTCGATCAGGTCACGGTTTGTCAGCATGGGGTGTGTTCTCGCAAATAACCTTGGGGCGCCGTAGCAAAGGAACGGCGTGTTTAACAGGTGCCTCGTGGCGTGGGCGCAATTGCGTCGCTTTGCGAAGGCGGCGATCTGTGCGACTGTTTGCGCAATGCCCTGTCCCCCAACCCCGAGGTGCCCTTGACCGATCAGGACTTGATAGACCTGCGCCACAGGTTGCACCGCTCGCCGGAACTTGGCTTCGCCGAGAAGGCCACCAAGGCCCTGATTGCGCAGCATTTGCGCGATTTGGGGCTAGAGGTGGAGGAAGGCGCGGGAGTTGTGGGCGTATTGCGAAACGGCACCGGAAACCGCGTGATTGGATTGCGGGCCGATATGGATGCGTTGCCGATTACCGAGACCAGCAGCCACGATTATGTTTCCGAGACGCCCGGCGTCATGCACGCGTGCGGCCACGACGGGCATATGGCGATGCTTTTGGGGGCCGCTGAGACCTTGACGAAAGACCGAGGCTTCGACGGAACGGTCGTGTTCCTGTTTCAACCGAACGAGGAACATGGCCTGGGCGCACAGGCGATGATCCACGAAGGGGTGTTGGACCGCTTTCCTGTCGAGGAAATTTACGCAATCCACAACCTGCCCGGCGCGCCCATTGGCCAAATCTCGACCCGTGTGGGGCAAATCTGCTCCAGCGAAAGCCTGTTTGAGATCACGGTCGAGGGGCAGGGCGGTCATGCCTCCATGCCCCATGTAGGACGCGATGCGATCACCATCGGGGCCGAAATTGTGCAGGCGTTGCAAACCATCGTGGCCCGCAAGATGCCCCCCGGTGCGGGCGTCGTGGTGTCGGTGACCGAGTTTCTGACCGATGGGCAGCGCAATGTGTTGCCGGGGCGTGCGGCGTTGAAGGGCGACGTGCGGGCGCGGCTGCCAGAGCACCGCGAAGACGTCGCCCGCCTGATGCGCCAGATGGCCGAAGGGATCGGGGCGGCCCATGGGGTCAGCGTGTCCACCACGTTCAACACCGAATTCATCGAAGCGATTAACGCCGCTGAGCCGACCCAAGCGGTCATCTCTGTCTCGCAAACCTTGGGGTTGGAGACCATTGGCGACCGTGAGCCGATGAGCTTTTCAGAAGATTTCGCCCATTTCTCGGCGGCGGTGCCGGGGTGTTTCCTACTTCTCGGGAATGGGCAAAGCGGGGCGCATGGACAACCTCTCCACGCTTCGGACTATGACTTCAATGATGCGCTTTTGCCCATCGGGCGAGATTTCTGGACGCAATTGGTGCGCGACCGTTTGCCTGCCTAACCGCCCGCGAATGCTGCGTTACTGCGCAAGGTCCAATTGATCCACCAACTCCCGCGTATCGCTGGCGAAAACGCGGATCACCTGGTCGTCGCCGACGATCACCGTGTAGCCATCCACCACACTATACCCTAACGTGTTGACCCCCTCGGGGATCTCGAACACCTCAGGGTGGACCAGGATCGGCTGACCATTATCAGCCAACCGGATGACAAGCAGCGCCACGATGGTTATGACGCCGAGGATCATCACCGCGGTCAGCACCGTCACCAACATGCGCAGGAAGCGCAGGTTGGGGGGCAGGGGGCCGTCTTCTTCGGGAAAGTCTTCCGCCATGTCCGGCCTCACACGTGTCGTTTCAGTTACCATTGGACCCGAGCCGGGTCCGCGCCTTGATAAGGCACTGGCCCGCGCCGTGCCAGAGGCAGAGGCGATTAGCCGAACACGGTTGGCCAAACTGATCCCGGCGGGCGCCGTCACCTTGAATGGCGCGGTTCTGACGGATCCCAAGGCGAAGGTGGTCGAAGGCGACGTGGTCACGATCACTGTCGAGGAATCCGCCGAAGTGGAAACGGTGGCCGAGGATATTCCCTTGGACATTATCCACGAAGATGAAGACCTGATTGTGGTCAACAAGCCCGCTGGCATGGTGGTGCATCCCGCGCCGGGCTCGCCCTCGGGGACATTGGTGAACGCGTTACTGCATCATTTTGGGGGCAAACTGTCGGGCGTGGGGGGCGAAAAGCGCCCCGGCATCGTGCACCGGATCGACAAGGATACCTCGGGGCTGTTGGTGGTGGCCAAGTCTGATCGCGCCCATCACGGATTGGCGGCGCAATTCGCCGATCATTCGATGGAGCGGGAATATCTGGCGCTTTGCCACGGGGCCCCCGATGGTGCAGATCCACGCCTGCGCGGTGTCAAAGGCGTGAGTTTTGAGGGCTCTACCGTGAAGATCACCACGCAACTTGCCCGCCACAAGACCGACCGACAGCGTCAAGCGGTGCTGTTCACCGGGGGCCGTCACGCCGTAACCCGCGTGCGTGTGGTCGAGGCCTATGGCCCGGTCTCGCTGGTGTCGTGCCGTTTGGAAACCGGACGTACGCACCAGATTAGGGTCCATATGTCCCACGCGGGCCATGCTTTGATCGGCGATCAGACCTATGGGGGGCGCCGACGGGTCAGCGCCAAAGTGCTGGGAGCCGAGAAGTTAAATACCTTCCCGCGCCAAGCCCTGCACGCGGCGACGCTGGGGTTCGTGCACCCGGTCACTAAGGAATTTCTGAGCTTTGAGGCCCCCTTGCCGGATGATTTTCGCGATTTGCTGGCGGCATTAACGTAATCGCAACAATTCCTGACTAACCACGCGGCTGAGGGGATGGTTTGAAAAGTATCACATGTGCGCAAATGCACGTTACTGCGCGTTCTGGCCAGTTGCCTTGTTTTTCCGAGAGGTTCATATCCTTTGTACAAAATGTAAACGCGACCTCTTGAAGTTAAGTTAATCGTATTTACATGCCATATCATACCGGAAAGCGCATCAACGCGCCCGGCCCGTAAATCGGGACAATCGCACGAGGGGAACCAGTCATGGCCAATTATGCAAATCTTCCCGCCCCAACGCCCGAGGGCGGTCTAAATCGTTACCTTCAGGAAATCCGCAAGTTTCCGATGCTGGAGCCTGAAGAAGAATACATGCTCGCAAAGGCATGGGTCGAAAACGAAGACACGGACGCGGCGCACAAGATGGTCACGTCCCACCTGCGTTTGGCGGCTAAAATCGCCATGGGCTATCGCGGCTACGGCTTGCCTCAGGCCGAGGTGATCTCGGAAGCGAACGTGGGCCTGATGCAGGCGGTCAAGAAATTTGACCCCGAAAAGGGCTTCCGCCTGGCGACCTACGCCATGTGGTGGATCCGCGCCGCGATTCAGGAATACGTCCTGCGGTCGTGGTCGATGGTGAAACTTGGCACGACATCCGCGCAAAAGAAGTTGTTCTTCAACCTGCGTAAAGCCAAGGCCCGTATCGGCGCGCTGGAAGAGGGTGACTTGCGCCCGGAAAACGTTGCGCGGATCGCCAATGACCTTGGCGTGACCGAGACGGAAGTTGTCTCCATGAACCGCCGTATGTCGGGGGGCGATGCCTCGCTCAACGCGACGGTCGGCTCGGAAGACGGCGGCACGGCGCAGTGGCAGGATTGGCTGGAAGACGAAGACGCCGATCAAGCAACCGATTACGCAGAGCGGGACGAATACCAAAGCCGCATGGCCCTGATGGCGGAGGCGATGGAAGTGCTGAACGAGCGGGAAAAAGATATCCTGACCCAGCGCCGCTTGCAGGAAAAAGCCGTGACGCTTGAAGAGCTGTCCGCCGTTTATGATGTTAGCCGCGAACGCATTCGCCAGATTGAAGTGCGGGCGTTTGAAAAGCTGCAAAAGCGGATGCGCGACCTGGCGCGGGAACAAGGCATGTTGGCCACCGCGTAAGGCAAAAGATAGGGCGCGTTTGCCCAAGGCGTGCCCAAGACAGAAGGCCCATGCGGTTCACCCGTGTGGGTCTTTTCCATGCTGGGGATGGGACTGTGGGTACGGAAACCCTGCCTTTCGGGACACGCGGGTAGGGGGCATAACTGTTCACAGACAGCGCCCAACAACATCGGACACACCCCATGCTTCGCCGCCTCTTTACCCTGCCTAAAGCCGCCCCCAAGGGCACCGCTGAAGAGGATGTCTTTGCCCTTCTTGCGGCTCTACCGCAGTTCAGCATTGCCCGCGCCGCGCAACAGCCCCAGCCCGGAGACGCGTGATATGTCTGTGACCACCATGCCTCCCGTTACCCCTGTGCAACTCGCCTTGGTGAAAGCGACCCTCCCGCGCATCAGCCAACGCCCTGCCCAGACCGAAATGGCGTTTCGGATGCATCTGGCCCGCTACGCGCCTGCCATGGGGCAGCGCCTGCCTGTGTGCCCTGCCACCATGCTCACAAACGCCGTTGCCGTGATCAATCATCCCGGCGCTTTGCGGGCGCTTGTCGGCGGGCTGGCCCATGAATTGCGAGCCTCTGGTATGTCTCCGCGCGGCTATATGGCGATCCATGCGGCGCTAATGGATACGGTTTGTGAACATCTGTCTCACAATCTTGAGCTGGAAGAGGCCTATTCTGATGTGATTGGCACGGTGCTTGCCACGATGCTGGCCGAGGCTCACGGCCCCCGTAGCCACACGATGCCACTGGCGGCTTGAACCGCGGCGCGATAGCTTGGCCCCATGACACAACATCTGACATGGGGCATCCTCGGGGCCGCTGGTTTTGCGCGTAAAACCATGGCTCCCGCGATCCACGCCGCCCGCCGCACCCGCCCGAAATCCATTGCCACCCGCGATCCCGCCCGCGCGATCCCATTCGAAGACCTCGTGCCCGGGTTGCGAGTCGAGCGGAGCTACGACGCCATCTTGAGTGACCCCGAGATTGACGCCGTCTACATCCCCCTGCCCAACGCGCTGCACACGGAATGGAGCATTAAGGCCGCCGAGGCTGGAAAGCACGTGCTGTGCGAAAAGCCGATTGGCCTGTCGACCGATGATTTCGACACTCTGATTGCAACGCGTGAGGCCACAGGCCGCCTGATCGCAGAGGCCTGGATGCCGGCCCATCACCCGCAATGGCACCGCACGCGCCAATTGATCGCCGAGGGCGCCATCGGGCGCCTGCATCATGTGACCGGCGTGTTTACCTATGGCCTTGCCGACCCTTCGAACATCCGCCTTTCGGCTGATCTGGGCGGCGGTGCGTTGCGCGATATCGGGGTCTATCCCATCGGGGCCTTCCGCCTTGCGACGGGGTTGGAGCCTGCGCCCGTCCATGTCGATATGGTGCGCGAGAATGGTGTCGACACCTCGACCTGGGTGTCGTCACGGGCGGGAAACGTGCGGTTTGATTTCCACGTATCCATGCGCGCCTCGCGCTATCAAACCATGATGTTTCACGGCACTGAAGGGACGCTTTGCGTGCCCGCGCCGTTCAACCCCGGCTCTTACGCCGAGGCGCAGATTATCATTGAACGCGACGGGGCTGAGGTGCAGGTGATCCGCTATCCCGGCGTTGATCAATACATCGCGCAGGTTGAAGCCGTGGCAGCCTATGTCCTTGACGGTGCCGCTTTCGCTTGTCCGCTGGAACGATCTCGAGGCACCCAAGCGGTGTTGGACGCGATTTTTGCCCAAGCAACTGGTTAAGGCGTGACTGGGCTGGTCGCCGCGCGGACGGGCGGCTAAACTCTGCCCGACGCTTGAAAAAGGACGCCTTCCATGGCCCGAAATGATGACGAGAATCTAGAAGGCCGCCTGAACGGCGAACAGCCCGAGGGCGAGCGTGATGCGATCTTGCAGCGGCTGCTACATGTGGTCCTGATCGCCATCATGCTCAGCCTTGCCAGCACGGTTCTGACAGCGATCACCGTGATCCAATTCATCGTGATTGCCGTCTCCAAGGGAGAGCCGAATGAAAGGTTGGCCGATTTCGGCACCGATCTGGGGATTTGGATGGCCAAGGCCGCCCGTTACCAAGCGGCGGCCTCGGACGTGAAGCCTTGGCCCTGGACCGATCTAGACTAGCGCCGCGTTAACCAATCAGTTCAACCGCGCCCGCAGAACTCGTAGCATGTTTTCGCCCATGACCGCGCGAATCTGATCGTCCGTCGCACCCGCCCGCAGCAGGGCATCTGTCAGGGCAGACAATTCGGACGACACAAACCCCACCGAAACCGATCCATCATAGTCCGACCCAAGCGAGACGTGATCCACCCCAACCGCTTCAATCGCCGCCATAATCACACGGGCGACCCCATCGGGGCTGTCATCACAGGTCACATCGGCCCAATAGCCGATCCCGATCACGCCGCCCCCTTGATCCGCGCCGTTGGCCACAATCGCCCGCATCAGATCGTCGGGGAAATTGCGATGCGCATCACAGGCGGATCGCAGGCCCGTGTGGCTAACAATCAGCGGAATATCCGTGGCCGCGATCACGTCGCGGGCGACTTGTTCCGAGGAATGGGCAAGGTCCAGCACCATGCCGCGGGCCACGACCTCGGCCACGACTTCTTGTCCGAACGCCGTTAACCCTTGGTCGCCGACACCGTGCAGTGATCCGCCCAATTCGTTGTCGAAGAAATGGTGCAATCCGATGACCCGGTAGCCCGCGTCCTCCATCCGGTCGAGGTTGGCGATATCGCCTTCCAGCGCGTGGGCGCCCTCAATCCCCAACAATCCGCCCACGACCTGCACCCCTTGGCTGCGGGCCAATAGCAGTGCGTCCAAATCAGCCTCGGTGGTGATGACACGCAACGCGCCGTCCGAGGTTTCTGCGAAACCATGCAAACGCTCGGCCTGATAAAGCGCGCGCTCGGTCAAGCTGTTCCAGGTGCGCGGCGGCCAGAGTTGCGCCATGGCCAGTGTGGTGATGTTGTCGCGGGCATCTGCGGTGTTCTCGTGGTAATTCTGCCCGGCCGGAGATTTCGTGACGGCCGTAAAAACTTGCAGCGCCACGTTGCCGGTCAGAAGGCGGGGCACATCGACGTGGCCAAAGGTGCTTTCGCGGGTCAGATCCCGGTTCCAAAGCAGGCTGTCCGCGTGCCAATCCCCGATGGTCAAAGACCCGTGCAGGGCGGCGGCATCATCTGAAACAGGGTAGGGACCTTGCCAGTTCACCGCGTTGCGTTGGGATTCCACATAGCCCGGCCCAAAGGCCAAAAAGGCCGCGAAAAGCACGACCGCAAGCAGCAATAACCGTCCGAGAAACTTACCAAAAACCCGCATGTTCATCCTCCCCGCGATGTCATCGCAAGGTAGCCACGCCCGCGCATTTTACGCAAGAGCGATGGGCGCGAGGATACAAGTCACTCTACACCCCACAGTATCGCGCCACCCCGGCCACGACCATGCGCGTCGCCTGCTCTAGCCGGCCGTAGTCGATGACTTCAGGGATATCGCGGCTGGTGCCGTAACGGGGGCTTTCCACCCCGCCGTCGTAAAGCCCCATAGCTGGGAAACCCGCCGCCTCGAACGGCATGTAATCGCTGGACCATATGTCTGTATGGGTGGTGTTCAACGTGGTGTATTGGGCCGCGACCTGGGCCATTAGCTGCCCGAAAACAGCAGAGGCTGCATCATTGTCCGCCACGGCATTGCCCATGTCGTATTCCACGATCATCGGCGCGTTCGGGTTGGGTGGGCGCCATCCCAACATATCAAGGTTCACCATCATCTCGATCGGCCAGCCCTCGGTCCGGGCAAACTCCGCCAACGCGGCGGAGCCGAACAGCCCCTGTTCCTCCCCCGCAAAAGCCACCGCAACGATGCTTTTGTTAAGCCCCGCGCCTGACAGGATGCGGTAAGCCTCAAACATCGCGGCCATGCCGGTGGCGTTATCATTGGCACCGGGCGCGTTGTTCATCGGATCTTCCGAGGCGCTGTCGTAATGCGCCCCGATCAAGATCACCCCGCGTGTATCGCTGGCATCGCCCAGAATGAAATTGTGCCGTGTCTTGCCGGAGGGCATCTGGAACCCAAACCGCGTGACATCGCCCTGTTGGGCCATCAGATCATAGACCCAGCCTTCGACAACCGGGAAGTTGGGATGGCCTGTGAAGCGCGTCGGAAAGCGTGTCAGCCCGTGGATCACGT
Source organism: Rhodobacteraceae bacterium M385 (assembly GCA_025141835.1). Classification (NCBI taxonomy): domain Bacteria; kingdom Pseudomonadati; phylum Pseudomonadota; class Alphaproteobacteria; order Rhodobacterales; family Paracoccaceae; species Rhodobacteraceae bacterium M385. The sequence continues at coordinate 1,068,386 of CP081102.1, forward strand.
TCGCCAGCGCATCGGTCGAGACTTGATCGACCAGCGCCGCAATCGGATCAGCCTGCGCGGCCACGGGGCCGGAAAGCAGGGCGGCGGCCCCACCCATCAGGACATGCCGTCGGTCCAGAGTCACAGGCCCAACCGCATGATATGTTGCGGTCCTGCGCCCCCGCCCAGATAGAGCGCACCTGTGTCCTTGAACCCGGCCCGTTCATAGACACGGTAAGCGCCCAAGTTGCGGCAATTCACGGTCAAAGCAATGGAAGGCGCATCGGGGTAATCGCGGCGCAGCACGTCTGGTAATTGCCCCAAGGCCGCCGCTGCGATTCCGCGCCCCTGTTGGCGATGGTCGACGATGAAATACCGCAAACCAACCTCATCTTGGGCGGCAAAATCATAGGCCCCGTAGCCCCGATCAATCCTGAAAAGGCCCGCAGGCCCTTCGGCGGTTTCGATCCCGTAAAGGTCCATGTGCTCTGGCAGATCATCGAAGGCTGCCTCGGGCCGCCCGCCAAAGGTCTCTTGTGCAGGCGGTATCGTGATTGTGGCAAAGGCCGCGCGGTCCGTATCGGTCAGGCGGCGCAGGGTCACGCCGCCTTCACTCGCGCTCACTCCATCGCCTCCAACGCGTCAATGAAGCCCTCGATCATGCTCAGGCCCTTGTCCCAGAACGCCGGATCGCTGGCGTCGAGCCCGAAGGGCGCCAAAAGCTCCTTGTGGTGCTTTGATCCCCCCGCCTTCAGCATGTCGAAATACTTCTCTTCAAAGCCCTCTTCGCCTTCCTCATAGACGGCATAAAGCGCGTTCACGAGGCCATCACCGAAGGCATAGGCATAGACATAGAAGGGCGAATGGACGAAATGCGGGATGTAGGCCCAGAAGGTCTCATAGCCGTCCATGAACTCGAATACTGGGCCAAGGCTTTCGCCTTGCACCGACATCCACAGGGCGTTGATGTCATCGACAGTCAGCTCACCATTTCGACGCGCGTCATGCAGCTTGCACTCGAAATCGTAGAAGGCGATCTGGCGCACGACGGTGTTGATCATATCCTCGACCTTGCCCGCCAGCATCACCTTGCGCGCAGCATCGTCCTTGGCCTCGGACAGCATCTTGCGGAAGGTCAGCATTTCGCCGAATACAGATGCGGTTTCGGCCAATGTCAGCGGGGTAGAGGATAACATCTCACCTTGCCCTGCGGCCAAGCGTTGGTGAACGCCGTGGCCCAACTCGTGCGCGAGGGTCATGACATCGCGCGGTTTGCCCAGGTAGTTGAGCATCACGTAAGGGTGCACGTCGCTCACGGTTGGGTGGGCAAAAGCGCCGGGGGCCTTGCCCTCTTTCACGCCGGCATCAATCCAGCCGTCGGTGAAGAAGGGCCGCGCCAATTCTTCCATCCGCGGATCAAAGGCGGCGTAGGCCTCGGACACGACGCGCTGCGCCTCGTCCCATCCTACGATGCGGTTTTCTTCCATCGGCAGGGGGGCATTGCGGTCCCAGACCTGCATCTTGTCCAACCCCATCCACTTGGCCTTCAGCGCATAATAGCGATGCGACAGGCGCGGATAGGCGGCGACCACGGCATTGCGCAGGGCTTCCACCACCTCAGGCTCCACATGGTTGGCCAAATGACGGCTCGCTTGCGGCGAGGGCAACCCGCGCCACCGATCGCCAATCTCTTTTTCTTTCGCCAAGGTGTTGTGAACCCGCGCAAACAGCGGCGCGGTTTCTTCAAACTTCTCGGCCAGCGCCCGTGCACCCGCCTCACGCCGCGTCCGGTCACTGTCGGTCAGAAGGTTCAGGGTCGCTTCGATGCCCATGCTCTCGCCATCGACTTCAAACACCAGACCCGCGATCTGCTCATCAAAGAGCTTGTTCCAAGCCGACGACCCCACGACCGAGCTGTCGTGAAGAAACTTCTCCAACTCATCGCTCAACTGATAGGGCTTCATCGCGCGCATCCGGTCAAACACCGGCTTATAGCGCTCAAGGTCTCCGTTCTCCGCCATCATCGCCTCATAAGGCGCATCCTCAATGCGGTTGAACTCTAGAGAGAAAAAGACCAGCGGCGTGGTGTAGGTGGTGATCTTGTCCTGCATGTCGGACATGAACTTCGCCCGCTCGCCATCGGTCGTTTTCTGGTAATACCGCAGACCGGCGAAAGACATGATGCGCCCGGCGATCATGTCGATCTTTTCATAGCGCAAGGTGCATTCCAGCAAACCCGCCGCGTCCAAGTCGGCCAACTTCCCTTCGTAATCGGTGGCAAAGGAACGGCACGCCCCCTCCAACCAATCCAAGTCCCGCTTCAGATCGCTCGCGTCCTGGCCTTCATAAAGGTCGCTCAAATCCCACTCCGGCAAACCCTCCAACGGCGCGCCTCCGGTGTCAGACACAGCATCGCGGGCGGGGGCGGGAAACGACAGGCGCATGGGAATTCCTCTTAAAAACAAGCGTCGTCACAGATATGCGCCCGCGCGGCCAAGGTCTCAACCCGCCCCTTCATCTTTTCTCAAATATCGCGGGGGTAGGCGTGTTTTCCTTGGGAAAACCGCCAAGGGGGCCGCGCCCCCTTGCGGCGCGTAGCGGCGCCTACAACTCGACCTCTCCGTCTTCACCCACCTCAGGCACAAACTCAGGCGCATCAGGGGACCGGCGGATAATGATATCGCCATTGGGCAGACGTTCGGGCAATTCGTACGAGGTCACATCGTCCATCAACTCGCCCATGCGGTTCAGGAACGGCAGCACTTCATCCTCAAAATACGGCCGCGCTTCCTCCAGCATCGGACGCATCTCTTCCATCAACCCCTCGAAGATCAGCCGAGTCCCTTCGCCCAACAGGCCAAGACCTTCGCTCAAGTCACTGTCATCTTGTGCGGCTGCGGGTGCTGCAATCGCGAGCGCGCCAGCCAAAATCCCTACGGAGACTGCGTGTTTCATAGGTTCAACATGGGGGCAGCCCCCCCTTCAGATCAAGTCGAGCGTTACGGGGAAATGATCGGACGCCGTCAGCAAAGCTTCGTGCAAATCCTTTCGCTCCCAACACTCAGGGTCATCAAAGGGGTGCCAAATCCGCCATTGATCCGCCCGAGGCCGCAAAGCGGGCGACACCATGATGTAATCCAACAGTGCCTGAAGATACCGGTTCTCATGACGTTTGAAGAACCGTGCCGTCGTGGGCGCGGCTGATAGTTTTGACTGCAACGCCTCGGCCGCGTGGGGGTCATACAGCCGCCGATCCGCGGGCTCTGCTGTTCCCAGCACAATCTCCAGCCCCGATCTTCCAAACAGCGCCTCATATTCATCCAGACCCGGCCCGTCGTTCAGGTCTCCGGCCACGATCAGCGTTTCGCGGGCATCCAGATGCGCCGCCACCCGACGGCGGAGCCAGATGCATTGGGCCAGTTGCTTGCGCCGGTTGGCAATCGCCAGCCGCATGACATCGGCGTTTGTCACCGCCCCGTGGGGGGCTTTGGATTTCACATGGGCGCCAATCAGGCGCAGCGGTCCCACAGGCGTTTCCAGCGCAGCCTCCAACGGCGGTTTCGAGAACCGCACGAGATCTTCGGTCGCGTCGATGTCCAGATCAATCGCGAATTCGCCATCAAACTGCGGTGCGCCCGTGGTCAGGGGATCATGGCGTGCGGAGATGACATCGGGATCATAAAGCAGCATCAATTCCTGCTGTGTCGTGTTTGGGAAGCCTACCAATACCTCTCTCGCGCGAAGCCCTGCGTGGGCCGCGAAGTTGCGCAACGCAATTGTCCCGTCGCGGCCCCGGCTGGTATCCGGGGCCTCCACCACCAAAATCGCATCGGCGTCGAGGGCTTGAAACACACGGCTCAAGGCGTCAATTTGGGCGGCCCGGGTGACGTTCCAACGCCCCGACCAATCGCCATCGCGTAGAAGGTTCCCGGCATCGTCAAACAGCTTGAAGAACCATTCAACGTTGTAGGTCGCAATGCGCATTTCAGGCCATTTCCCGGCGGCTATCCTGAATCTCTTCCCACGCTTGGTTAATCGCCTGCATCCGCCGTTCGGCCATCTTCACGGCTTCTTCCGGCACGCCCCGCGCAATCATCTGATCGGGGTGCATCTGGCGCACCTCGGCCCGGTAGATTGCGCGAATGTCATCAAGGGGGGCATCGGGCGACACGCCCAACACGCTATAGGGATCGGGCGCCATGTCTGGCACGTGCCGCGCGCGTAGGCGACGGAAGGCGATGTCGTCCATCCCGAAAATCTCGGCCACACGGGCAAGGAACGCGTCTTCTGCCGGATGGTAATCGCCATCGGCGGTGGCGATGTGGAACAGACCTTCCATCAGGTCACACAACACGCTGTCCGCGCCGCAGGGCTTGCCCTCGACCCGGAACATGCCTGCGATCCGGCTGGCGTAGTGCTCAAATCCCGCGACGTCTTCGCGCGCCATATTGAAGACCCGCGCCGCGGCGGGTTCATCGGCGGGGGGGATGTGGAACACGCGGCGAAAGGCGGTCACCTCATCGCGGGTCACCAGACCGTCGGCCTTGGCCATTTTGGCCGACAGCGCAATGACCGCAATCGTAAAGGCCACCGTCCGTTCAGGCGGGGTGCGCAAACGTCCAAAGACCTCCGACAGGCTTTCACCTTGGCGCAGCGCCTCCAGCGCCTCGGATATGCGGGTCCAGAGCGACATGGCGTCAGCTTACCCGCAGCGACCCAAAAGCGGCAGAGCAAAATCACGTGTTCACAAGGATTTCACACGGATTCGCCTGTCAAAGAAGCTTAACCATCAAGATGAGGTCCAGAAACCGACCAAACTTATGCCCCGCTTGCGGGATTTGTCCGACTTTCTCAAATCCCATCGCTTGGTGAAAACGAAGTCCGCCCGTGTTCTCGCCCGAAATTCCCGCGATAAGTGAGTGGTTTCCCGCCGCCCTAGCGTGGTCCTCAACCGTGGCCAAAAGCGCCCTACCCATGCCCCGCCCTCGAGCGGCTTGGGTCAGGTAAATCGCGTGTTCCTGCGTCAGGCGATAGCCGTCGCCGCCGCGAAACTGGCTATAGGTAGCAAAGCCCAAGGTATCGTCGCCATCACGGGCAATGAAAACCGGCTGGGTGGCGATCAAGTCAGCGATCTGCTGCGCCGTTTTTGGGGTGGAGGTGAACGTGATCGTGGTCTGAGAGATTACCTCATTCCACAGCGCCAAAACCGCCGCCGCGTCGCTGGCACGGGCCCGTTCAATCATAGGGTTACGTCGCCCGACGGCGTGCTCAACCGCGCCTCGATCCGAGCCGTTTCAGCGGCGAGGACGATGACGCGTGCGTCACGGAGGAGCGGGTCGAGCGCCGCCCGAAGGGCGGCCGCGTCGGGGGAATGCAGCCGCAATTCCTTCAGCCGCACGCCGCTATCTTGCAACAAGGGGGCCGGATGCACGTGCCCGTGCCATTGGATCAGCGCCGGAAACAGCCCCTCGAACGGCAGCTTCCCGTCCTTGGGCACCGCCATGGACCAGCGCAAATCCCCGCGTTGTAACCGCCATGGCACACCAACCCCTTCGGGTGCGGCGGCAATCGCGGCCTCGATATCGGGGCAGCGGCAGATCCAGTTCGTCACCCGCGTTTGGCCCTTGAAGTTATCAAGGTTGAACCACCGCGGCTGATCCGGCCCATCGGCGTCGGGATTGACGGCGATCACCTCAAAATATTCTTCCGGCCCAAAGGACAAAAGGCGGTTGTGGGTGCCCATGTCGGGATGTTCCCCACCGGGAAGCAGCGGTTGGCCAAGGCTGGCTTCCACGTCTTTGATGCCACGGGGCAAGGTCTCGGCAGAGACAGCGATATGATCGAAGGTCAGCATGGGCCTAGTCGTAACCGATGCGCCCCGCGTCGGAAAGCACCTAGCACTTGCGCCGTGCTTGGCGTTTGATGCCCCCATGATCCAGGACCTCAAAGCCACTGCGCGCGCCGCAGCCTTCGCCGCCCGCAAAGCCGCCCACGCCGAGGCCTCGGCCCTTGTTCCCTCGGCCACCAGGCATCTTCTGGCCGCCATCGGCCCGGCGGAGGGGCGCATTATCGCGGGCTATATGGCAATGCGGACCGAGCTTTCGCCGTTGCCCGCCATGGAGGCGCTGCACAAGGCCGGTGCGCGTATCTGCGTGCCGATCATCGAGGCCAACGGCCAGCCCCTGACGTTTCAGGAATGGACGCCCACAACTGCGATGATCCCCGGTCCTTTCGGGGCGTCCGTCCCGGCCAAGGGTGATTGGTTAACGCCCGATACGCTGATCGTGCCGCTGGTGGCCTTTGACGCGGGGCTTAACCGGTTGGGCTATGGCGGCGGCTTTTACGACCGCACGCTGGAACAGCTTCGCGCCGCCGCCCCCACGCGAGCCATTGGCTTTGCCTTCGCCGCGCAGGAACTGCCCGAAGTTCCGCAAGAACCCACCGATCAACCGCTTGATGCGTTGATTACCGAAAACGGCCCCCTTGCCGCCGCGGCCAAGCCCGCCTAAGCCCTTCGGATGCGTATTCTTTATCTTGGCGATGTCATGGGCCGCGCAGGACGTGCGGCGATCACTCAGCGTTTGGCGGGGCTTCGGGCTGACTGGAAGCTCGATTTCGTGGTGGTTAACGGCGAAAATGCGACCTCTGGCATGGGGCTGTCGGGCGCGCATGCAAAGACCCTGCTGGATGCCGGGGCCGATTGTCTGACTTTGGGCGATCATGCCTTTGACCAGAAAGACATGCTGCAATTCATCGAGCATGAGCCGCGTATTGTGCGCCCGCTGAACTTCTCCAAATCCGCCCCCGGCAAAGGGGCGCGGCTGTTTGATGTGAAGGGGCGTAAGGTTCTGGTGGCGCAGGCGCTGGGGCAGGTGTTCATGAAACGCCCCTTCGATGATCCGTTCTCAGCCCTTGAGAGCGCGTTAAGGACCCTTGGCGGGCAGGCGAAAGTGCGGATCATTGATATCCACGCCGAGGCGACCTCAGAGAAAATGGCGATCGGTCATTACTGCGATGGGCGTGCCAGCCTTGTGGTGGGCACCCATACCCATGTGCCCACGGGCGACGCGATGATCCTGCCCGGCGGCACCGGCTATATGACCGATGCGGGCATGTGCGGCGATTACAACTCGGTTATCGGGATGGAAAAGACCGAACCTCTGCGTCGCTTCATCACCGGAATGCCGAAGGATCGCTTTAGTCCGGCGACGGGCGAGGCGACACTTTCTGGCGTTTTGGTTGAAACCGACGACCAGACCGGCCACGCCAAGACAATTACCCCGATCCGAGAGGGCGGGCGCCTTCAATCGGCCACGCCTTAGGCCGGTGCAGGGGCTGCTGGCCCTAGGGATGGGGCAGTTGCGCGTCTTCCTTGTGCAGCCAAGCCGGAAAGGCGCGTAAACCCTTGCGAGCGCGGGACGCTTGGAGGATGCTTGATCCGCGCATCTTGCTGGAGAGATCATGCTGACCTTGCCTCTATCAGACACCGGAGAGGGGCTTTTGACCCTCGCGATCCTGCTGTTCATGTTCGCCATGTTCCTGTGGGAACGGTGGCCCACGGAAGTCGTCGCCATTGGCGGTTGCGCGGTTTTGCTGATCTTGGGGCTGCTGCCCTATGACAACGCGATTGACGTGCTGTCTAACCCCGCGCCTTGGACCATCGCGGCGATGTTCATTGTCATGGGGGCCTTGGTGCGCACCGGATCACTGGACCGGCTGACCAAGTTCGCCGAGGCCAATGCCAAGGCAAGGCCTGCCGTTGCGGTGGCCAGCTTGCTGGCGTTCGTGGCGGTGGGGTCGGCGTTTATGAACAATACGCCCATTGTCGTCATCATGATCCCGGTCTTCGTTCAGATCTCGAAGATCCTCGGGAAATCACCGTCCAAGTTTCTTATTCCACTGTCCTATGCGGCGATCATGGGGGGCACGCTGACGCTGATTGGCACCTCCACCAACCTGTTGGTGGATGGGGTGGCAAGGGCGCAGGGGTTGGCGCCGTTGACCATATTCGAGGTTACTCCCATCGGCTTGGTCGTTGTGGCATGGGGAATGATTTATCTGACGTTTATTGGGCGGTTTTTGCTGCCGGACAGGGCGTCGATGGCATCGTTGTTGGGGGGCAGAAGCTCCAGGCCGAAGTTTTTTACCGAGGTGGCGGTGCCACAGGGCTCGGCCCTGATCGGACAAGCGGTGCAAGAGGTGGACTTGTTCCGCCGCGACGGGGTGCGCCTGATCGACGTGCTGCGCGGCGATGCCTCTTTGCGGCGCGATATGAAGGCGGTGACCCTGGAAGAGGGCGACCGCGTCGTTCTGCGCACCGATATGGCGGAGGTACTGGGGTTGCAGGCCTCCAAGGAGCTGAAAACGGTCGATAAGCTGAGCCAGGTGGCGACGGCCACGGTCGAGGTGCTGATCACACCGGGGTGCAAAATGATCGGCCGGTCCCTTGGGAACCTGCGTTTGCGGCGGCGCTACGGGGTGTATCCATTGGCGGTGCATCGGCGGAACCAGAACATCGGCACGCAATTGGATGATCTGGTGGTCAGGATCGGGGATACGCTGCTGCTGGAGGGAGATCCGGCAGACATTCAGCGCTTGGCGGCGGATATGGATCTGGTCGATGTCACGCATCCCTCGGAGCGGGCTTACCGACGCGAGAAATCCCCCATAGCGATTGCCGCCATGGCGGGGATCGTGGTGTTGGCGGCGTTGAACGTGGCCCCGATCCTGGCGCTGGCTGTGGTGGCCGTGGCGGTTGTTTTGTTGACCGGCTGCATCGACGCGGAAGAGGCGTTCAGCTTCATCGAGGGCCGCTTGCTGGCGCTGATCTTCGCCATGCTCGCCGTGGGGGCCGCGTTGGATCATACGGGCGGGATCAACCTGATTGTGGGGGCGATGGCCCCGTGGTTGGAGGGCGCGCCCACATGGGTGCTGTTGTTCGCGGTCTACTACATCACAACTGTGCTGACAGAGCTGGTATCGAATAACGCGATTGCGGTGATCATGGCCCCGATCGCGATTGCCTTGGCACAAGCCACGGGCGTGGACCCGAGGCCCTTGGTGATTGCGGTGATGATCGCGGCGTCGGCCTGTTTTGCAACGCCGATTGGGTATCAGACGAATATGCTTGTCTACGGTCCGGGTGGATATGCGTTCAGCGATTTCCTGAAGGTTGGCGTACCGTTGAACCTGTCGTTGGGGGTGGTCGTCTGCCTGACGATCCCGTTGATCTGGCCCCTGTAGGAAGAGGCATTTCAAGACCGGAGCAGCTAAAGCTGCATTCGATTTTTAAGAAGGGGGCTAGCCCCCTTAGGCGCCTCCTGAAGGAGGCGCGACCCCCAGAGGTGTACTTGCCAAGATGAAGGGGGAGGCCGCGATTGGGGTGGTTGTCAGAGAGGCCAGACCAAAAGGATTGTGGGGATGGAGACGGCGACCACGATGATTTCCAGCGGGAGGCCCATGCGCCAATAGTCGCCGAAGCCATAGCCGCCGGGGCCAAGGATCAGCGTGTTGTTCTTATGGCCGATGGGCGTGAGGAAGGCGGCGGAGGCGGCGACAGCAACGGCCATCAGGAAAGGGTCGGGGGAGACACCAAGAGATTGAGCCATGGTGATGCCAACGGGGGCGGCGACGATGGCGGTGGCGGTGTTATTGAGAACATCGGACATGGTCATGGTGACGACCATCAAAACGGTGAGGATCGCCCAGGCGGGCATCCCTTGGGTGAGGCTGACGAGGGAATTGGCGATGAGCTCGGTGCCGCCAGAGCTATCGAGAGCCGCGCCGAGCGGGATCATGGAGCCCAGAAGCACCACGACGGGCCATTCGATGTGGTCGTAGATTTCGGACAGGGGCAGGATTTTCATCAGAACGTAGCCCACGGCCACGATGCCAAGGGCGATGGGCAGGTAGACGATCCCAAGGGACGCCGCGATGACGGCGGCCGCGAAGAGACCGATGGCGGCCCAGGTTTTGCTATCGTTGGTGACGGTGAGGCCTCGGTCCGCCAGCGTAAGGCCGCCGAGCCATTTGACCACGTCATCGGCACTGTCGGAGGGCGCGAGGAGCAGGAGGATATCGCCCGGTTGCACCACCGTTTTGCGCAGGCGTTTCGTGATCCGGGTGCCTTTGCGCGCGATGCCCATCAGCGTGGTGCGTTGGCGCCAAGCTAGCCCCACGCTTTCGGCGGTTTTGCCAGCGATACGGGCATCGTCAGGGACCACCATCTCGATGAAGCTGACCCCGTCGCCGATGGCATTGGCGGCAGCGTTCTCTGTCTCGGCGGTTTCGAGGTTCTGGCCGACGCGGAATTCGTCCAGCGCTTCGGGAGAGGCCTCTAGCACCAGCACGTCGCCGTGTTTGAGGGTCAGATTGCGCCCGGTGCCGAAGCGACGTTTGCCATCGCGCAGGATGCCGAGGATGGCCACGTCGGCCTCTTCCGCGGCGCCTTGGAGGTCGCGCAGGCGGGTGCCGTCCAGTTTGCTGTCTTCGGGCAGGCGTAGTTCGGCAATGTAGGGGGCGAGCGCTTCGAGTTGGTCGCCGCCCACGCCGCTGTCACGGTTGGGGATTAGGCGCCAGCCAATCAGCGCCACAAAGGCGAGGCCCGCGATGGCCGCGACACCGCCGACGGGGGCGAAATCGAACATGCGAAAAGGCGCGCCCAACTGGTCTTCACGGATTGTGGCGATGATGATGTTGGGCGGCGTGCCTATCAGTGTGACCATACCGCCAAGGATGGTGCAGAACGATAGCGGCATCAGCGACAGGCCCGGAGAGCGGCCTGATTTCCGGGCGGTCGCGATATCGACGGGCATCAACAGGGCAAGGGCCGCGACGTTGTTCATGAACGCCGACAACACGCCGCCGATCGCCCCCATGATCGTGATATGCGCCCCCAAGGAACGAGAGGCATCCACCAAGGTGCGGGTAATCAGAAACACCGCGCCCGAACGCACAAGGCCCGCCGAGACCACCAGCACCAGCGCCACCACGAGCGTCGCGGGGTGGCCGAAACCCGCGAAGGCATCTGAGGCGGGAACAACCCCCAACACGGTGCCGAGCATGAGGGCGGAGAAAGCCACCATATCATAGCGGAAACGTCCCCAAAGTAGCAGGGCGAAGACGGCTCCGAAGAGGGTGAAGAGGATGATTTGATCTGTGGTCATGGGGGAACATTAGCGGGGCTGCCACGCCGCGTCACGCGGATAGCGGGGCGGCTGGCGGCGGGGGCCATTGCACGGGGGGGCGCTCGTGCCGTATATGGGCCTCCGACAGGTTATTCATAAAGGCGGGAGCGACCCATGGCAGGCCACTCAAAATGGGCAAACATCCAACACCGGAAGGGGCGGCAGGACAAGCTGCGCGCGAAGGTGTTCTCGAAGATGTCCAAGGAAATCACCGTGGCAGCCAAGATGGGCGACCCGGACCCGGACAAGAACCCGCGTCTGCGTCTGGCGGTGAAAGAGGCGAAATCCGTCTCCGTCCCTAAGGACGTGATTGAACGGGCGATTTCCAAGGCGACCGGCGGCGATGCGGAGAACTATGACGAGATCCGCTATGAGGGCTATGGCCCCAACGGCGTCGCGGTGATCGTGGAAACGATGACCGACAACAAGAACCGCACCGCCTCCACCGTGCGCTCCACGTTCACCAAGAACGGCGGCAATCTGGGCGAAACCGGCAGCGTTGGTTTCATGTTCGACCGCAAAGGGCAGGTGACCTATCCGCTTTCTGTGGGCGACGCTGACACGATGATGATGGCTGCAATCGAAGCGGGCGCGGAAGACGTGGAAACCAATGAGGGCGACGGCGACGAAGACCTTGGGAACCACGTTGTGTGGTGTGCGGACACAGATTTGCACGAGGTGTCCAATGCGCTTGAGGCTGAATTGGGCGAGTCGGAATCCACTAAACTGGTATGGCGTCCCACGACGACCACAGAGCTTGGCCTTGAAGATGCGCAAAAGCTGATGAAGCTCATCGAGGCGCTGGAAGAAGATGACGATGTTCAGACCGTGACGGCGAACTTCGAAATCTCTGACGAGGTTATGGCGCAGCTTTCTGAATAGGCTTGATCCGCCGCGCCTTACGGCGCTTTGACATTGTGGCGCCGCCTGACGGCGGCGCCCACCGCGCAATCAATGGCACCTTCGGTGCCGATTGCGGTTGCCGCTGACGCGGCAGAGTGATCTGTTGGCAAGGCATGGAAACGCCTGTCCCCTCTCTTAAACCTGACACCCCAGAGCAGCGCCCCGGTTGGGGTGTTTTCTGGATGCTTGTGACCGGGCTTTGTTTTGTTGCGGTGACGGCGACGGTGAAGATGGTGGGCACGCAGGTGCCAGCGATCCAATCGGGTTTTTTACGTTATGCCTTGGGGTTGGTGTTCCTGATCCCGATGTTGCCCTCGGTCAAACGGGAAGATGTGGGCCGGGGCTTGATGGGAATATTCCTGGCGCGCGGGGTGGCCCATGCGCTGGCCGTGTCGCTTTGGTTCTTTGCCATGACGCGCATTCCGATCGCCGATGTGACGGCGCTGAACTACCTTAATCCGGTCTATGTGATCCTGCTGGCCGTGCTGTTTCTGGGAGAGCGCCTTGGCCCCTACCGCATCGCGGCGGTGGTCATCGCCTTTGTGGGCACCTTCGTTATCATCCGCCCCGGATTCCGAGAGATCGACCTGGGACATGTGACGATGCTGATCACGGCCGTCGCCATGGCGGCGAGCTATTTCCTCGCCAAGCTGGCATCCCAAAGGGTCAGTGCCGAAGTGGTAGTCTTTTATCTTTCGCTGGTGGTCCCGATCATCCTAGCGCCTTTGGCGTGGTATGTCTGGGTGCCCGTCACCTGGGGCGATGTGGGGTGGCTGTTCCTCTGCGCCTTCTTTGCCACCCTCGGCCACTACACGATGACATTGGCCTTCCGCGCCGCGCCTTTGGCGGTGACGCAGCCGGTGTCGTTCTTGCAATTGGTCTGGGCCACGGCTTTGGGCGTGTTTGTCTTTGGCGAACCCGCCGATATCTTCGTGATCGCGGGGGGCGGGATGATTATTGCGTCGGTAAGCTTCATCACATGGCGAGAGACCGCGTTGGCGCGTCGCCGCCGCAAGGAAGAAGCCTTAGCGGGCGACGCGGTAAGATAGGTGAAGCGTTTGGTTTAGGCAGAAGAGTCTTCGCCGCCGCCTTCCAGCCGCTCTTGAAACCGTTCAAAAAACTGATCGGCCATTTTGGTGGCAAAGCTGTTTACAAGGCGAGAGCCCAATTGCGCGATCTTGCCGCCGACTTTGGCTTCAACGTCATAGGTCAGTTCCGTGCCGCCTTCGGGGTGGTCGGCCAGATGAACCTTTGCGCCGCCCTTGGCAAAACCCGCGACGCCGCCTTTGCCTTCGCCCGTGATGGTATAGCTTTCGCCCGGCACGATATCGGAAAGAGTGACCCCGCCCTTAAATGTCGCTTTCACGGGGCCGACCTTTTGCTTCACGGTCGCCTCGAAACCTTCCTCCGGAGAGCCTGTCAGCTCTTCACAGCCGGGGATGCAAGCCTTCAAAACCTCAGCCTCATTCAGGGCCTCCCAAACTTGTTGGCGGTCGGCGGCGATGTGGCGGCTTGCGTGAAGTTCCATGGTTTTCTCCCTGTTTCGCTGTAGCTTACGGGCCGGGGGAGGATTGGCAATGGCCTACGCCCTTCGCTCGGCAAGAATTCATACCTGAATGCCAAAAAACTATTTCGGGCGTTATTGGGCAACCTCGTAAGGAAGGGTGCCGCGACGGTTTGGGTTTACGACCAAGCGCCTCTCTAACGGGGGAACGGCGCGTTGATGGCAGTTGGGACGCTCGCAAATGCGGCAGGAAATGCCGATGGGCTGAAAGGCCGTGTCGCGGTCCAGATCAAGGCCATCGGCATAGACCAGTGATCCCGCGTGGCGGACCTCGCAGCCCAAGGACACCGCATAGCGGCGCGTGGGGCGGCCCCATGCGCCGCCAGATTTTGACACGTCGCGGGCAAGGATCACGTAGCGTGCACCATCGGGAGTTTCCGCCAGTTGGCGCAGAAAGCGACCCGGTGCTTCAAAGGCTTGGTGCACGTTCCACAAGGGGCAAGCGCCGCCGAAACGGGCGAATTGCAGCCGCGTGGCGGAATGGCGTTTGGTGACGGTGCCGGCCTGATCGACACGGGCAAAGAAGAACGGAATGCCCTTGGCACCGGGACGTTGCAGGGTAGACAGACGGTGGGCGATTTGTTCGATCGACGCACCGAAGGTGATGGCCAGACGCTCCAGATCGTGACGGGTGTCTCGGGCGGCTTCGGCAAAACGGGTGTAGGGCATCAGCACCGCCCCGGCGAAGTAATTCGCCATGCCGATCCGGGCGATTTCGCGGGCGGTGTCGGACTGAAACCGGGCAAGATCCAGCGTCGCCTCGATCAACTGCTCCTGCCCTAGAAGGGCGTATTGGTGCAGCAGTTGAAAGCGCTGGGTCTCAGGGGCGGCATGGGGCGACAGGGTCAGTGTCTTGGTGCCTGGGTCATAGGCGCGGACGCCATCGCCTGCCGCAAAGCGAAGGGTCACGCCCATGTCGGCCAGAACCGATTGCGTATGGGCGGCAAGATCACCAGTGGCGCGGGTGGCGAACCGTTCAGCGGCGCGGTCCACAGCATCGATGTAATTATCGGTATAATGGAAGAAATCGCGCACCTCTTCCCAAGGAGAGGCGGTCGCGCTGCTTTGTTGGCCCAAAGCCTCGTCCAGCGACGCAAGGCGTTCCTGGGTTTGGCGATAGGCGCGGTGCAGCTCCAGAAACGCATGGGCCAGTGCCGGCGCGTTGGCCGAGACAAGTCGCAAGTCGGCCAGTTGCGGGACGGTTTCCGCGAACAGCGGATCGGCCAGAGCCTCTCGCATGTCAGAGACGATGCGATCCGCGTCCGAGGCTGAAAGCTCGGTCACGTCAACGCCGAAGTCCTGCGCCAAGCCCATCAGCACCGCCGTCGATAAAGGGCGGTTGTTGTTCTCCATCTGGTTAAGATAGGGCAGGGATATCCCCAACTTCGCCGCGAAATCCTTTTGAGTGAGCCCCAGTCCGGTGCGCAAACTGCGCAGCTTGGCGCCGACGTAAAGTTTTTGAGTGGCCATGCCTGTCCCCTTTGCAACCCTAGGTTAGCGGGTTTGCAAAGCCTGGGGCAAGCCTCAACCCTCGGCCACCTGCGCCTGCCTGCGGATCGTGTAGACGATGGAACCGACCGCCAGAAGCGATGTGATCAGCATGATGATAATCAGCGGATAGGCTCCGTCGCCTCCGGTTAACATGGTGCCTGCCAAGGCAGACATCGCGGCGCCCCCAAACAGCATAATCGCGCCCCCAAGGCCCGACGCGGTGCCCGCCAAATGGGGGCGAACCGACAACATGCCCGAGGTGGCATTGGGCAAAACCATGCCATTGCCAAAGCCCACAGTCGTCATGAAGCCGAAGAAAACGAAAGGCGATTGCAGGCCGACAAGAAACAGGACCAGCGACAGCGCCATGCCCACGGCGGTTACCGAAGTGCCCCATAAGATCATGGGGTTGATGCCGACGCTGGTGGAGTATCGGCCCGAGATGCCATTGCCAAAGAAGTAACCCACGGCGGGTGCGCCGAAGAAAATGCCAACCTGTGCGGGGGATAGGTGGAAGACCTCCGTCCCCACATAGGGCGCGCCCCCAAGGTATGAGAAAAAAGCCCCCGAGGCGAAGGCCGCTGTCAGGCAGTAGCCCCAGAAGCGGCGCGAGGTCAGAAGCTCGGGGTATTGGGCGATCTGCTCCCGCAGGCTGGATGTGCTGGCTTTTGCCGTTTCGCCCAAGTCCGCCCAAACAAGGGCCAAAATGCCCAAGCCAAGGGCCAAAAGCAGCCAGAAATTCGCCTGCCAGCCCATGGATTGTTCCAACGTGCCGCCGATGCCCGGCCCGACCATAGGCACCACGGCCATGCCCATGGTCACATAGCCGATCTTGGAGGCGGCTTCCGCCTCGTCATGCATGTCGCGCACCACCGCCCGGCCCAACACAAGGCCGGTCACGATGACGGCCTGCATCATGCGAAACAGCAAAAAAACCTCAATGCTGGATGCCAGAAGACAGCCGATGGTGGCGAAGATAAACAGGGCCGTTCCCCCCAAGATCACCGGCCTGCGTCCGAACCGGTCCGAGATCGGCCCAATGATGATCTGAAGCGCGGCGTTAACCAGAAGGTACAGCGACACAGAAAGCTGCATCAGCCGATAATCCGTGTCGAAGTAATCCGTCATCGCAGGTAGCGAGGGCAGGAATATGTTCATCGACAGGGCGCCAAGGCCGGTCATGATTATCAACGTGAAAATGTGCGGGGGCGTGGTGCGGTCTAGAAACCGCGCCGGTTGGTGCGTGCTCATGACACTGGCGTATTGCGGTTTTTTGCGAAGGTCCAGAGTGTGTGCAGATGTATACCGGGTTCGCAAATTTGCAAAATTCGTATCTTCGCGGCAAAGTAATTTGCAAATTTACTAGTTCTTGCTGGATGAAGGGACCTCATCCGCATAGTTTCCGCGCCAAGCCGAAGAGGGAGGCACCATGACCGATATTCTGGAACAGCTTAACGAGCGACGCGCCTTGGCGCGGGCCGGAGGCGGCGAAAAGCGGGTGGCTGCACAGCACGCCAAGGGCAAGCTGACGGCGCGTGAGCGGATCGAACTGCTGCTCGATGAGGGGTCTTTCGAAGAGTATGATATGTTCGTGGCGCACCGCACGACGGAATTTGGCATGGCCGCCAATCGCCCGCCCGGAGACGGTGTCATCACCGGTTGGGGGACTGTGAATGGGCGTCAGATTTACGTTTATAGTCAGGATTTCACCGTCCTTGGCGGCTCGGTCTCGGAAACCCACGGGCAGAAAATCTGCAAAATCATGGATATGGCGGTGCAAAACGGCGCGCCTGTGGTCGGCATCAACGACTCGGGCGGGGCGCGTATTCAGGAAGGCGTCGATGCCCTTGCCGCTTATGCCGAGATTTTCCGTCGCAACGTCGAAGCTTCTGGCGTGATCCCGCAGATTTCGCTGGTGATGGGGCCTTGCGCCGGCGGCGCGGTTTACTCCCCCGCGATGACCGACTTCATCTTTATGGTGAAGGACACGTCCTACATGTTCGTCACCGGCCCCGATGTGGTAAAAACCGTGACAAATGAGGTGGTTACCGCCGAGGAACTGGGCGGCGCGGCTACGCACACGAAGAAGTCCTCCGTCGCCGATGGCGCGTTTGAAAACGATGTGGAGGCGCTGAGCGAAGTGCGTCGCCTGATCGACTTCCTGCCCTTGTCGAACCGCGAAAAGCCTCCAGTGCGGCCGTTCTTTGATAGCCCCGACCGGATCGAAGAGAGCCTTGATACGCTGATCCCTGACAACCCCAACCAGCCCTACGACATGAAAGAGCTGATCGAAAAGCTGGCCGATGAAGGCGATTTCTACGAGATCCAAGAGGACTTCGCCGGCAACATTCTGACCGGTTTCATCCGGCTGGAAGGCCAGACCGTGGGTGTTGTGGCGAACCAACCGATGGTTCTGGCGGGAGTGCTGGATATCGACAGCTCTCGCAAGGCGGCGCGGTTCGTGCGGTTCTGCGATTGCTTCGAGATCCCGATCCTGACCCTTGTGGACGTGCCCGGCTTCCTGCCCGGCACGACGCAGGAATATGGCGGCGTCATCAAACATGGCGCAAAGCTGTTGTTCGCCTATGGCGAGGCGACGGTACCTTTGGTCACGGTCATTACCCGCAAAGCCTATGGTGGAGCTTATGATGTGATGGCCTCTAAGCATCTGAAAGCGGACGTGAATTACGCTTGGCCCACGGCCGAGATCGCCGTGATGGGTGCCAAGGGCGCGGTGGAAATTCTGCACCGTTCCGACCTCGGGGATGCCGACAAGATCGCGGCCCATACCGCCGAGTATGAAGACCGTTTTGCCAATCCGTTCGTCGCTGCTGAGCGGGGCTTCATTGACGAGGTCATTCAACCCCATTCCACCCGCCGCCGGGTCAGCCGCGCCTTCGCCTCTTTGCGGCGGAAGGAGCAGAAGATGCCGTGGAAAAAGCACGACAATATCCCTCTCTGATGGCGCGGCATGGATGGCATATTGACCGTGACGGCGAGACGTTAACCCTGTCTCGCCAGCGCACGGCCCGGTTTGATCTGGCCGAGGTGACGTTCCTTCCGGGCGATGATCTGGTGCGCTCGTTAATTGCGCATCAAATCCGGCAGGATATGTGGCGCAAGCTGCAACGCTTGCGCGGCTTTTGCCCGGCGGTGCGTGTCACGACGCAACCGGGCGGCGTCGCGGTTTTGGCAGGTGGCGCAGTGGCGGGGCCGGTTACGGACCGGGCACGCACGGCGATATCGGACCTGCTGCAAGACCCGGACCTCCGCGCCCGCTGGACCCGCAACGCCGCGAGGAAACGGTAATGTTGCGCAACATCCTTATCGTGCTGACCATCGCCGTGGCCGCCAGTGGGGCATATCTGTTCCTGCGTGGTCCGGCGGAAGCCGACATCTGCACCGCTGACGAGGTGTTGCAGGCCCCCTCGGGCAATGACCTGCGCCTGTGTGATGTGTTGTTCGAGGTGCAGCCCAACAATGATGCTTGGGTGGTGGTGCGTGTCACCGATCCATCCCTCGCGGGTGGTGCTGCCCGGGCCGATCATGGCGACCATGATTGGGCTTGTGAGACGTGGGGTCTTCCCGCCCTGGACAAAGAGCCTCGTCCCACGCGCATCATCGTGCAGATCATGGAGGCGCCGTTTCAACGCGGAGAGCCTGCACCGGGGATAACTCAATCCATCGAGGCGTATTCTGAAGAGAACGCCACCTGCATGTGGGAGCTTTTGTGATGTATCCCCAACATCTTGAGATGCGACGTTCATGCGAAAGCCGGGGTGATGCATTCGAGTCACAGCCCGATCTTCTTTGTGGAAAACCCTGTGGAGAAACCGTCACTCCATGTAACGTCCTTCCTAGCTGCACCAATGCAGCTGTACCTCGGATCGTGCCCGGGTCTACGGGCACATCGCCTTTTGGCCCGGTCACACCGCGAGGCAATAAGAAGAAGAAAACGGCTCAGACGGGTTTGCAGACACCGTCCAAGCCGAAACGGCAAGTCCTATGGTGCAATCCCCCAGAGCACCCGAGCAGGACATCCCCTCTAACCGGACGGGGCAGTAGCTTCGTCCGGTATATCCCCTCCCCTCAAACGGGGAGTTCCCCATGCTAAAACACCGCGGTTTCCCAGGACGGCTTCCGTCCAGCGAGTATCAATTCGTTATCCGTCGCGACAACAAATCCGGCGCGACCAAGCTGATTGCGCGCGAACGTTTCGCCGACCGCCGCCCGCCAGATCGCCGGGCCGACAGCGGCTTCATGGAGGCGCTATGGCTCTACTTCGGAGAAGAACCGTTTGAGCGTGGCAATCTGGATGCGGGTCGCCTGAGCTGGCTGTTTGGGCGCGAGGTTATCCCCGCCGAAGACCCATTTGACCCCGAAAGCTATGAAGCGCTGTTGAAAATCGATGTGAACCGCGCCCGCGCGTCGTTCCCCGAGGCGTTTGACGGCACCGGCGTCTGGGATGGCGGATCGGCATGATTTTGCCCGTCATTAACCATTTTGAGCGGCCCGCCGCGCAGGGCGGGGGAACTGGGCCGCGCGGCCTTTCGCACCCCGCGAAACCTGCGATGGTGTCCAAGTCGGCCAATGTCCCAACTAACTTTTACCCGGCCGACACTGACAATACGTGTTACCCTTCCCCTTTAAGGCGGTCGGCCGATTTATCGGTGCGACCGCCTCTTTTTTTGCGCTGCGAAAACGGCATCCTCGGGTCTGTCAGGCTCTTTCCCGCCGAAATGCGGGCTCAGGAAATCGTTACTTATCCGCAGGTTCTGCGCGCTGTAGGGTTAGCGGCGCGAGAGACCTCGCCATTGAGCACATCGACAGGAGACGCATCGAAATGCGCACTAAATTCACCATCACAGCCCTATTCGCGGCCACCCTCGCCATGTCCGGTTGCGTCATGTCCGACCTTGAGCGCGCCGGCGTCGGCGCCGTTGCGGGCGGCGTCACGGCAGCGGCCGTCGGTGGCACCGTTGCCACGGGCGTCGTGGCGGGCGCAGCCATCGGCGCGCTTTGCGACGAAGTCACGCGCATCTGCCGCTAAGTTCCGGGCGGGCCTAGCCCGCACACCCAAGAATTTATGTAACCACCCGGGCCCCCGTGCCTCGGTGGTTTTTGGCGTTTCAACGGCGCCCACATCTCCCCTTTTGCTGGCCCAAGTCACGCGGGCCAAATCTATCCGCAGAGAAGGAAACACCCCATGTTCAAGAAACTGCTGATCGCCAACCGCGGTGAAATCGCGTGCCGCGTCATCAAGACTGCCAAGCGCATGGGCATCCCCACCGTTGCTGTTTATTCCGACGCGGATCGCAACGCCTTACACGTGAAGATGGCGGATGAGGCGGTGCACATCGGCCCGCCCCCCGCGAGCGAGAGCTACATCGTGATTGACAAGATCATGCAGGCGATCCGCGATACGGGTGCCGATGCGGTCCATCCCGGCTACGGTTTCCTGAGCGAAAACATGAAGTTCGCCGAAGCGTTGGAAGCGGAAGGCGTGGCCTTCGTGGGGCCGCCCGCCACGGCGATTGAACAGATGGGAGACAAGATCACCTCAAAGAAAATCGCGCAGGATGCAGGCGTTTCAACGGTTCCGGGCCACATGGGGCTAATCGAAGACGCGGCCGAGGCGATCAAGATTTCTGGCGAAATCGGTTACCCGGTGATGCTGAAGGCATCGGCAGGGGGCGGCGGCAAGGGGATGCGGATCGCGTGGTCCGAAGACGAGGTGGCCGAGGGGTTCCAAGCCTCCAAGAACGAGGCGGCAAGCTCCTTCGGGGATGACCGCATGTTCATCGAAAAGTTCGTGACCCAGCCGCGCCATATCGAAATTCAGGTCTTGGCCGATAAACACGGCAACGCGATTTATCTGGGGGAGCGCGAATGCTCGATCCAGCGCCGCAACCAGAAGGTGATCGAAGAAGCGCCAAGCCCATTTCTGGACGAGGCGACCCGAAAAGCCATGGGGGAACAGGCGGTTAGCTTGGCCCAAGCCGTGGGTTACACCAGCGCGGGCACGGTGGAGTTCATCGTCGACGGGGACCGGAATTTCTACTTCCTCGAGATGAACACGCGCCTTCAGGTGGAACATCCGGTGACGGAGCTGATCACCGGTGTGGATCTCGTGGAACAGATGATCCGCGTTGCCGCTGGTGAAAAACTGGAGATGGCGCAAAGTGACGTGACTTTGACCGGGTGGGCGATGGAAAGCCGCCTCTACGCCGAAGATCCCTACCGCAACTTCCTGCCCTCTATTGGGCGCCTCACGCGCTACCGGCCTCCGGCTGAGGTCTCTGCCGGGCCGTTGCTGGACACCGGCAAATGGCAGGGCGACGCAGACAGCGGCCCCACGGCAGTGCGCAATGACACGGGCGTCTATGAGGGCGGCGAAATCTCGATGTTTTACGATCCGATGATCGCCAAGCTGTGCACATGGGGGCCAGATCGCCCCACCGCGATCGAGGCAATGCGCGTGGCGCTCGATAGTTTTGAGTTAGAGGGCATTGGCCATAACCTGCCGTTCCTTTCTGCCGTTATGGACCATGAGAAATTCGCCTCGGGCGACATCACCACGGCCTTTATCGCTGAAGAATATCCTGATGGCTTTGAAGGGGTTAACCTGCCCGAGGCCGACTTGATCCGCGTCGCTGCCGCCGCCGCCGCCATGCACCGTGTGGCCGAAATCCGTCGCACGCGGGTGTCGGGGCGGATGGACAATCATGAACGCCGGGTCGGGGCCGAATGGGTCGTGTCCCTGCAAGGCCAATCTTATGAAGCGCAGATCGAGGCCGATCACGATGGTTCCACCGTAACGGTTAACGGCGCGGCCTTGCGCATCACTTCGGACTGGACGCCGGGCGACAAGCTGGCGCGTTTAAATGTGGACGACAGCCCGCTTGTGCTGAAGGTCGGCAAGCGCCCCGGCGGCTTCCGTCTGCGGACCCGTGGCGCCGATTTGGATGTCTTCGTGCGTACGCCGCGGCAGGCGGAACTTGCCGCGCTGATGCCCGAGAAGATCGCGCCCGATACGTCCAAGCTGCTGCTGTGCCCGATGCCCGGGCTGGTGGTGAAAGTGGACGTGGAAGAAGGCGACGAAGTGCAGGAAGGTCAGGCCCTTTGCACCGTGGAAGCGATGAAGATGGAGAACATCCTTCGCGCCGAACGCAAGGGCATCGTCGCCAAGATCAACGCGGGCGCGGGCGACAGCCTTGCCGTGGACGAGATCATTATGGAGTTCGAATAACCCAATGAATTGCCGGGGCGGATATCGTTGTGAGGCGGATCAAACCGCTCAACCGCCCTGGCGCAATTCTTCTTGCCGTAGCTGGAAATTGTCGATGGCACGGATGATTTCGCGCACGTCGCGCGGGGCCGGACGGCGCATGCCGACGGTGCCGTCTTTACCAAGGATGACAATCGAAAACCCACGGGGCCGCAACGCCAGCCGGATATCGGACCGGGCGTCAGGGTCGGTGTCGAACAATATAACCACGTCACGCTCTAGTAGTGCTTCGGGGCGATTGGTTAACAGCTCCATCTGCTCGATGAACCGAGGGTCGGCGGGCGTGTCGGCAAAAACGATGATGGGCCGCGCAACCCACTGGAATTCGTCCAAAGTCAGGCCCTCGGCCGAGCGTGGCTCTAGCGGAACAAGGGCCTCTTGGGCGAGCGCGGCAGCGGGCGCCAGGCTAAGCAAGGCGAGCAATAGGGTTCGGTATAGTGTCATCGGTTCTCCTGTCCTGACAGATATAGTCAGCTTCGCGGGCAATGCTAAGGTTTTCGCTATTTGGTTCGGGACGTTGACCGAATATTCACTGCGATCGGAGACGACGGAGGGGTATGTCACACCCTCTGCCGGAAAGGTCTCCGCGATGCATGTCGTCCTTCACGTCGGTGCTCACCGCACCGCCACCACCGCCCTACAACATCACTTGGCCGTCCATCGCGTCGAATTGGCTGATGCGGGTGTTGTCTATTGGGGCCCCAAGATCACCCGTGGCGGCTTGTTTCGCGGTGCGATTGGCGGCGTGGAAGGGGTGATGGCCTGGCAGGAACGCCGCTTTGTCGGGCGTTGTCGGATGCGGGCCGATGCGGTGCGCAAGACCGGGGCGACACATCTGGTAATCTCTGACGAAAATATGTTGGGCTCCATGCGCGCGGCGCTGGAACATACCCGGCTTTACACAGACGCCGGACGCCGTGTTGCGGCTTACGCCCACGGGTTTGACCGCCACAACATCACGGTTGCCCTTTGCGTGCGCGATTATGTGGATTGGTGGACCTCTGCCATGGCGTTCCGCCTGATGCGGGGTGGGCCGCTGCCCCATACAGAACTGCGGGAGCATCTGGTAACGCAGCCGCGCCGCTGGCGGCATATTGTAGAAGAATTGGCCCGTGTTCTGCCCGATGCCCGTGTCGCTGTCTGGCGGTATGAAACGTCGGCCCATGCCTCGCATCGTTTGGTGGAGGAACTGACAGGCATTGCCACCCCGGTGTCCGACGCACCGCACCAAAATCGCCGCCCCACCGCTGCCGTCCTGCACGACCTGATGGAAGCTTGTGGCATCGAGCCGGCCACGTTCCATTGGCCAGACGGGCAATTTATGCCCTTCAACTCCTACGAGATTGAGGCGTTGAACGCCCAGTATCAAGAAGACCTTGCCTGGCTCTCTGCCGGGGCAGGGGGCTTTGCCGACTACATCGACGCGCCTTCAGCAGAGACTGGAGCGCCGACAGACCTAGGAAGAGGACAACCCGATGACGGAGACCACCGACAATTGGCGTAAGCTGGCCGAGAAGGAACTTCGGGGCCGCGATCTGGACGATCTCACCTGGCAAACGCTGGAAGGGATCGACGTCAAACCGCTTTATACGGCGGCAGACACCGCGGGGCTCGACCACATGGGCGCGATGCCCGGTGAAGCGCCGTTCACCCGCGGCGTGAAGGCCACGATGTACGCGGGCCGCCCTTGGACGATCCGCCAATACGCGGGCTTTTCGACGGCGGAAGAATCCAATGCCTTCTACCGCAAGGCCTTGGACGCGGGCCAGCAGGGCGTATCGGTGGCCTTCGATCTGGCCACACACCGGGGCTATGACAGCGACCACCCCCGGGTGTTGGGGGATGTGGGCAAGGCGGGCGTGGCCATCGACTCGGTCGAGGATATGAAAATCCTCTTCGCTGGCATTCCCTTGGACAAAATTTCTGTCTCCATGACGATGAACGGCGCGGTGATCCCGGTTCTGGCCTCCTTCATTGTGGCCGGGGAAGAGCAGGGCCACGACAAGGCGCTGCTGTCGGGGACCATTCAGAACGACATTCTGAAAGAGTTCATGGTGCGCAACACCTATATCTACCCGCCCGAACCCTCCATGCGGATCATCTCGGACATCATCAGCTATACCTCTGATAACATGCCGAAATTCAACTCCATTTCTATCTCTGGCTACCACATGCAGGAAGCCGGGGCCAATCTTGTGCAAGAACTGGCCTATACCATCGCCGATGGCCGCGAATACGTGCGTGCCGCGATGGAAGCCGGGATGGATGTGGACAAATTCGCCGGGCGTCTGTCGTTTTTCTTTGCCATTGGCATGAACTTCTTCATGGAGGCCGCCAAACTGCGTGCCGCGCGAACCATGTGGCACAAGGTGATGACCGACATGGGCGCGCAATCGGAACGCTCTAAAATGCTGCGCACCCATTGCCAAACCTCTGGCGTGTCGCTGCAAGAACAAGACCCCTACAACAACGTCGTGCGCACCGCCTACGAAGCGATGAGCGCGGTTCTGGGTGGCACCCAGTCCCTGCACACCAACTCTTTCGACGAAGCCATCGCGCTGCCGACGGATTTCTCTTCTCGCATCGCGCGGAATACGCAGTTGATATTGCAGGAAGAAACCGGCGTGACGAACGTGGTGGACCCTTTGGCGGGCTCCTACTACGTGGAAGCGCTGACAGCGGAACTGATCGAAAAGGCCACCGCCCTCATGGACGAGGTGGAGGAAATGGGCGGCATGACCAAGGCTGTCGCCTCGGGCCTGCCCAAGCTGCGGATCGAGGAATCTGCCGCCCGCCGCCAGGCCATGATCGACCGCGGTGAAGAGGTGATTGTCGGGGTTAACAAGTATCGCAAGGACAGCGAAGACCCGATTGATATCCGTGATATCGACAACGACGCCGTGCGCGACGCGCAGATCGCCCGGCTCAAATCCATCCGCGACAGCCGCGAGGAAAGCGTCTGCGCGAGCGCGCTTGAGGAGCTGACGCGCACCGCCCGAGAGGGCGGGAACCTTCTGGCCGCCGCCGTAGAGGCCGCCCGCGCCCGCGCCACCGTAGGGGAGATCAGCATGGCAATGGAAAACACCTTTGGCCGCCACCGCGCGGAAGTGAAAACCCTCGCGGGCGTCTATGGCTCGGCCTATGAGGGCGACGAAGACTTCGCGGCAATTCAAGCCGACGTGGAAAAATTCGCCAAAATGGAAGGCCGCAGGCCCCGCATGTTGGTGGTAAAAATGGGCCAGGATGGCCACGATCGCGGCGCAAAGGTCATTGCCACGGCTTTCGCGGATATCGGTTTTGACGTCGATGTCGGCCCCCTGTTCCAAACCCCGGAGGAGGCGGCGCAAGACGCCATCGACAATGATGTCCACGTCATCGGCATTTCGTCCCAAGCGGCAGGCCACAAGACGCTGGCCCCGAAACTGATCGAGGCGCTGAAAGCCGAAGGCGCGGGTGAGATTATCGTGATCTGTGGCGGCGTGATCCCGCAGCAGGACTATGAATTCCTGACGAACGCGGGTGTCGCCGCCATCTTCGGCCCCGGCACCCATATTCCGTCAGCGGCCAAAGACATCCTGCGGTTGATCGGCGAAGCGCGCGGGTAGACCGGGCCTAGGCCCGGTTTACGGCCCACACCACATGACCGGGGGCGATTACGTCCCCGGCTCATCGATGATGTACTCGTCCCAATCTTCTTCATCGATTTCGAATTCTGGCACCGTGATGCCGCGGACCGAAACGCCTGCTTGATGAACAGTCTCGGGATCGCCAGAGATCAAAGGATGCCACCAATTCAACGGCTTACCTTCGTGCACCAAGCGATAGGCACAGGTGGCGGGCATGAAGTAAGCCACGTCTTTCATCGTGCCGGGCGTCAGTTGAATACACTCGGGCACGAGCGTTTTGCGGATCTCATATTGTCCGCAAAGGCAGGTCTGGTCGTCCAACAAACGGCACGCAACGCGGGTCAATGCGACCTCCTGCGTGTCTTCGTCTTCCAGTTTGTTCAGGCAGCATTTCCCGCAGCCGTCACACAGGGCTTCCCATTCCTCTGCGGTCATTTTTGACGGCGGCACCCGATCCCAGAACTGGTCTCTCATCGGCGCAACGCGGCCCTTGCGTCCAAACTATCGGCATCCATCTGGGCAATCAGGGCCTCTAGGCTGTCGAACTTGGCCTCGCCCCGTAGGTATTCGACAAGTCCAACAGACAGGCGCGCGCCGTAAAGATCACCTGAAAAATCAAATAGATAGGTCTCCAGGTTGGGCTCTTCCAACTCAAACATTGGGCGAAACCCCAGGTTTGCCACCGCGCCGTAGCTGCCTGCGTGGGGGCCGTCGCGCACATCGACCGTGACCGCATAGACGCCGGGTTTGGGCACGTGCAGCCCGGCCAACGCCATGTTTGCGGTCGGGTAACCCAATTCGCGGCCCCGCTTTTCGCCGTGAATGACCGGGCCTTCGATGCGGTGCCAATGGCCCAACATCGCGGCGGCGTCTTCGGGCCGGCCGTCTGACAGGGCGTCGCGGATCGCGGTGGATGACACCGCCCCGGCGTCGCCCTCCAGCAAATCGGCGATTGTCACGTCAAACCCGTACTCTGCGCCCATGCGCTGCAACGTCTCGGCGGTGCCGCTGCGCCCTTTGCCGAAACAGAAATCAGCGCCAACCACAGCGTGGCTAATGCCGAGACTTCCGACCAGCACGTCGCGCACAAACTCCACGTCGCTTAAGCCTGACAGGCGCGCATCAAAAGGGAGTTCGGCCAATAGGTTAACGCCTAATTTGCGCAGCCGATTGGCCCGCGCTTCGGCGTTCATCAGGCGAAAGGGCGGGGCGTCCGGGGCGAAGACCTGCCGTGGATGGGGTTCGAATGTGACAACGCCCAAAGGCGCGTCCAACCGTTTCGCAAGGTTCAGCACATGCTGGTGCCCACGATGGACGCCGTCAAAATTGCCGATGGCGACAGAGGCCCCCTTGTCGCTGAGGGCTGCAAACTGGTGATCGCGTAGGATTTTCATAGCCCGCAGTTAGGCCAGAGCGCGGCCCCGTTGCAAGGCGTCCGCGTCAATTGTAGGTCAGTCGAATTTGGCTGATGGTGCCAGAACGGTCGCTTCGCCCTTCAAGACGGTGGTTTCGCCCACTTTCGCCTCGGTTTTCAGCTGCACACGGCGGCGGGCGTAGTCGATGGACAGAACCTCCACCACGGCCTCGACCATGTCGCCGGGGCGCACGGGGGCCATAAATTTCAGGCTTTGCCCTAGATACACCGTGCCGTGGCCCGGAAGCTGCTCGCCGATCACGGCCGAGATCAAGCCTGCCGTCAGCATCCCGTGGGCAATGCGTCCCTCAAAGATGGTGTCTTGGGCGTAGGCATCATCCAAGTGCACCGGGTTCCGGTCGGTGGAGACTTCTGCAAACATTTCAATATCTTGATCGGTTACGATCTTTCGTAAAGATCGAGACATGCCGATTTCCAGATCTTCGATGACGATGGTGCCGGTGGCGATATTGTCGAGCATTGCGTGTCCCTCCATGGCGCCTTCATAGGCCAAGTAAGGGATATTCTGCAATGCAGAAAGTAACAAAGTGTGAAATAGTGACCCGTACGTGAAACTTTGTTGCGCAACCGTTATCGCAGCATCCCAATGGAATAGGTTGGTTCCATCTGTGCTTCGGTCAGATGTTTCGCCAATTTCGTTGGGTCCGGTTGTCGGGTGGTGCCGGTCTCTTCCCGCGCAAGGCCACCAGTAATGTAGAGCGTGTCGATATTCTCGCCGATGCCGCCGGGCACATCGGTAATGATCCCGTCGCCAATGGCCAGAATGCGGTCATCGGGGGTAGCTTTGCCCATCTGCACCAAGCGCCGCCGCGCAAGGTCGTAAATCGGCGGGTGCGGCTTGCCGAAATAGAGGCTCTCGCCACCCATTTCCGTATAGAGTTGCGCCAATGCGCCCGCGCACCAAATCCGTTCCTCACCACGATCCACCACTATATCAGGGTTCGCGCACAACAGTTTCAGCCCGCGTGTTTTCGCCAGTAGAAACTGCGGCCGCATCTCGGCGGGGTCCGCGAAAGGGTCGAACGGGCCTGTGCATACGATGCCTTCGGCCTCATCCAGCGGGACGCGCGTGATGTCCACGGCGTCCGCCAGCAGGTCCATCGGGGCGAAGAAGGCCTCTTCATGGGGTTCGCCAATGTGCCAGACTTTCCGGCCCACGGCCCCGGTGAGCATCGCGGCGCGGGCGCTGTCGCCCGAGGTCGCGATCACGTCCCAACAGTCGCGCGGCACGCCAATATGATCTAGCTGCGTCGCCACACTGGCGCGGGGGCGGGGCGAGTTTGTCAACAAAAGCACCGTGCCGCCGCTCGCTTTGAACGTACGCAAAGCCTCGACCGCTTCGTCAAAGGCGTCGATACCATCGTGCAGGCAGCCCCAAAGGTCACAGAAAACTGCGTCGTATTTTTCCGAAATGTCGGCGAGGGACTCGATAATTTGGGTCATTGGGCGCTCCGAATGCTGGCGGTGTCGCAGACTTATGCGATGCACGGGCGCGGGGCCAGTCCTGCCGGCGGTGCGCTAACGGAAAATGCAGGTTGCGCCGCTCCAGACACCTGCGACGGTGCGGCCATCTTCTGCCATCAAACCAAACAGGTTTCCAGCGCCGAATTCCGTGCCGATCCCGGTCTCAAAGAAGCTGACTGGCCCTTCGGCGGATAAGGCCTCTTGCGGACTGCCAACGCCAAGGCCCGTCGCCGTGCGCAGGGTGCTGTCGTCGATTAGCATCCATCCTGACAGGCGATCATCCTGAAACATAAGGTTAATCTGGCCGGGAATGTTGACAGAGACCATCGGCCCTTCGCCACATTCCTGCGGGAAGCCGACGCTCACGTCGTGGCCGTAGATAGGCACGAGGGTATGCATCGTTGCGTGGAAAGAGCTGCCGAAGGGCATGCCTTCGCGGGCGGTTCCGTCGGCGCTGTTCAGGTAAAGACCAGTTGCATGGGGGGTCACCACATCACCGGGGCCGGGCCAGTAGACATCGGCCATCGCCGGAGCGGTGGTTAGCGTGAGGGCAAGCAAAGCGGCGGAAACATTTGGGCGCATGATCGGCTCCGGGTTGAGGCGCGTTCAGTTTTGCGCTGCAGCGGAGGGTTGGCAAGGCAGGGGAACCCGCCTTGCCTTAAGGTCTTAGATCGCGAGGTTCGGGATGATCTGCTTTTTGCGGCTGACGACACCGGGCAGGACAAGCAGGTCTCCATCGCCAGCAATTGTCGAGAAGCTTTTCTCAGCGACGGTTTTAACCAGATCGTTTGGCACCAGCAGCGTGGCTTCTTCGTTCAGAATGTCGATCACGAACAACAATACTTGGTCCGCGCCGTCTTCGGTGGCGACGGTTGGCATGGTTTGCATCAGGCTGTCCTTGCGCGACAGAACCGTCGCCGGCGAGGTGGTTTCCAGAACCGAAACGCGGAAGGTCTTGCCGCCGACCTCGTAGGTCTTGCTGTCCATGCGCAGCAATTCCGCGTCCGAGAAGCTGGAGACATCGGACTTGGCCGCAAACATTTCGGCCGCGTAGGCGGGGATATCAATGTCCAGATCCGCCGCCAAAGCCTCGGCCACCGCGCGATCTTCATTGGTGGTGGTGGGCGAGCGGAATTCCAGCGTGTCCGATAGGATACAGCTGAGCATTGCGCCTTTGATATTTTCGGGCGCTTTGTTCAGGTCATCGCCGATCATTTTATGCATAATCGTGGCGGTGCAGGCGAGCGGTTCAATGCGAATGTCGATCGGGCCTTTGGTTTCCAGCCCGCCGACCAATTTGTGGTGGTCGATGATCGCTTGGATATCAGCGTCGTTGATCGCGTCGGGCAGTTCCGCAGGGTTGTTGGTGTCAACGATGACAACGGGTTGGCCCGCTTCAACGGTGTCGATGATGCGGGGTTTGGGCATGTTCCAACGCTCCAGCACGAAAGCGGCTTCGGTGTTGGGCTCACCCAGCAAAACGGCTTCTGCTGGGGTGCCTTTCACGTCCGACAGGTACCATGCCCAGATCAGGGGGGAGCCTGTGGAGTCTGTGTCGGGGGATTTGTGGCCGAAAACCAATGTGGTCATGGGGCATACCTTGCTTAAGATGCGAAATTTGCGGCCCTTCTATCGGTGAGGCCCAGGTTTGTCACTGGCACGGGTGGGAAATATCGGGCGCTATGGCCGTGGATCGCGCGGGACTTTGGGCGTGCGGGGTGGCGCTGCGTCTAGAAGTCTTTGAAAACATCGGCCTGGGGATCGCCTGTGGCAGAGCTGGCGAGCAGTGGGGCCGTGGATGCACCTGCAACGGCGGCGGCCTGAATTGCGCCGTCGAAAGCGGCATGGCCCGTGGGGCTTGTGCCCCCCGGCGCCCAAGCGGGGGCGGAAGAGGCTGATCGGATCATTTGGAAGCGCGCAAGATGTCCGGCCAGGCGATCTGCTGCATTGGTCAGGTTTTCACTGGCGGCAGACGCCTCTTCCGCCATAGCGGCGTTGCTTTGGGTGGCGATGTCTAGCTCTCTCATGCCGGCGTTGATCTCAGTAACGCCGGTCGACTGCTCCTTCGCGGAAACGGCGATATCCGAGACGAGCCCTGCTACTTTATCGACACGGCTGATGATGTCGCCGATCGTGTCGCCGGCCTTGCGAACCAGCTTGCTGCCGCTTTCTACCTGTTCGCTTGACGACGCTATCAGTGTTTTGATTTCCTGTGCCGAGGCCGAGGAATGCTGCGCCAAAGCCCTTACCTCCGATGCCACAACGGCAAAGCCACGGCCTGCCTCGCCCGCGCGGGCGGCTTCAACCCCCGCGTTCAGGGCCAACAGGTTGGTTTGAAAGGCGATGTCGTCGATAACAGAGATGATCTGCGTGATCTGTTGGGACGAAGCTTCGATCGCGGCCATGGCGGTGATGGCATCCTCCACAATGTCGCCAGTGCGTTTGGCGACAAGGCGGTTCTCATCCGTTGTGGCTTCCGCGTCCGAGGCGTTGGCGGCTGTTGATCGAACGCTTTCGCTCAATTGTTCCAAGGCGGCGGCCGATTGTTCCAGTGTCGCGGCTTGGCTTTCGGTTCGGCTAGATAGATCAGACGAGGAGCTGGCCAATTCGCGGGCGTCTTGGTTGACCTCATCAGCCACTTCGCGGATCGCCTCCACGTTGTCCGAAAGGTTATCGACCAGCAGATTGAACGACGTGCGCAGCCCCTCATATTCTGATGGAAACGGTGCGTCGGGACGGCTTTCGATCTGCTTTGTCAGGTCCAATTTTCCAAGCCGGGCCAACCCTTCGGTCAGGGCTTCAACCACAATGTCCTGATCTCGTTTCTTTTCCTGATCTTGACGGACGCGGTCTGCTTCCAATTGGTGCAGACGTTCAGCTTCCACCATCGAGGCTTGGAGCACGAGCAATCCGGAAGACATCATGCCCACTTCATCTTCGCGGGTTCGATAGGGGATGTGTTGATCCAGTGTGCCTTTCGACAGGTTCACGATGCATTGGGTCATGCGCGACAGGGGGGTCATGATCCAGCGGGCAGCGAGGAAAGCGAACAGCAAGGCCACCGCGATGGAGGCCGCGGCCACCAGGATTTCATTTACCCAAAGCTCCCGCTGGTGGCCTATGAAATCAGCCGTGTTGGCCGCAATTGCGATGGCACCCACAACGGAACCATCTGCGTCAAATATCGGGGCGCGAAGCACCTGATGGCTTGCCCCATCCGCCTGCGCCGGACCTATGTGAGTGTCATGGTCCCGCAGCGCAAGGTAAGCGTCCGAATGCGCGATCATGGCCCCTATCGCGGGCTGTTCAACATCTTCTGCAATAGTCGAGGCGATGCGGACAAACGCCTCGGTTGCGGGATCAAACCGAAAGATTGCAGCGTCCAGCCCCGCGAGGCTTGCAGCGGGGGCGACCAGCGCGTCGCTCGCATCTTGCGGCATGTCAGGCCAGACGATTCTGTCAATTACATGGCCCTCACCTGCAACGAAGCTGGCCCCTTCGTAGGTCTCCTGCACTTGGTTGGCCACGATCCGCGCGCCGATCCAATTGTCGTTCTCAACACTTTCAAAATAGGTGTGACGAACCTCCAGATAGCCCACGAAAGATACCGCAAAGGACAGCGCCATCAGCGTGGCAGCCAGCAAAGCGATGAGTTTAGCGCTCAAGCTTAGCTTGTTGAGAAATTTCATCGCCGCCTCCACACGATTTCGGGGTCACTAAGGTCGAGTGTTAGTGGCAAAACCTGAATCAACCGTTACCCTTCAGATCATCTTGACAGCACCGGGTCTGCTGCCTATCTCAACGTCGTTGGCACTCACTAGGGGTGAGTGACAGCAGTACCGAGAGACAATCCCTAACCGGATAGAGGAGAGGCCAAAATGGCATTGAAACCGCTGCAAGACCGCGTGTTGGTTCGCCGTGTAGAATCCGAGGAAAAGACCGCTGGCGGTCTGATCATCCCCGAAAGCGCGAAAGAAAAGCCCTCTGAGGGTGAAGTTGTTGCCTGCGGCGACGGCGCCCGGAAAGACTCTGGCGAGTTGATCGAGATGTCGGTGAAAACCGGCGATCGCATCCTGTTCGGCAAATGGTCCGGCACGGAAGTGACGCTCGAAGGCGAAGAGCTTCTGATGATGAAGGAATCGGACATCTTGGGCATCATCACCTAAGTCGTTTGCCCGGCGCAAACATTCCGATCCCCGAAAAACACATCGAATTTTAAGGAGACGCCATCATGGCAAAAGACGTCCGTTTTGATACCGACGCCCGCAATCGTATGCTGAAGGGTGTGAACATCCTCGCTGATGCGGTCAAAGTCACGCTCGGCCCCAAAGGCCGTAACGTGGTTATCGACAAATCCTTCGGCGCCCCGCGCATCACGAAGGACGGTGTATCTGTCGCCAAAGAGATCGAGCTGGAAGACAAGTTCGAGAACATGGGCGCACAGATGGTTAAGGAAGTTGCTTCCCGCACCAACGACGAAGCCGGTGACGGCACAACGACGGCAACGGTTCTGGCCCAAGCCATCGTTAAAGAGGGCATGAAGTCGGTTGCGGCTGGCATGAACCCAATGGACCTCAAGCGCGGCATCGACATGGCTGTTGCCAAAGTCATCGCCGAAATCCAAGCGTCCGCGCGTGAAGTCGCTGATTCCGACGAAGTTGCTCAGGTCGGCACGATCTCTGCCAACGGTGAAGCCGAAATCGGTCGTCAGATCGCTGATGCGATGCAGAAAGTCGGCAACGACGGCGTCATCACTGTGGAAGAAAACAAAGGTCTCGAAACCGAGACCGATGTTGTCGAAGGCATGCAGTTCGACCGTGGCTACCTGTCGCCTTACTTCGTGACCAACCCCGACAAGATGGTTGCTGAGCTGGAAGACTGCTTGATCTTGCTGCACGAGAAGAAACTCTCTTCCCTCCAGCCAATGGTTCCGCTTCTGGAAACTGTTATCCAGTCCGGCAAGCCTCTGCTGATCATCGCCGAAGATGTTGAGGGCGAAGCCCTTGCAACGCTGGTTGTGAACAAGCTGCGTGGCGGCCTGAAAATCGCTGCTGTCAAAGCGCCCGGCTTCGGTGATCGTCGTAAGGCGATGCTGCAAGACATCGCGATTTTGACCGGTGGTCAGGTTATCGCAGAAGACCTCGGCATGAAGCTGGAGTCGGTGACGATGGACATGCTCGGCACAGCCAAGCGTCTGACGATCACGAAAGACGAGACCACAATCATCGACGGCAACGGCTCTTCCGCCGAGATCGAAGCGCGCGTTGCTCAGATCCGCCAGCAGATCGAAGAAAGCACCTCCGATTACGACCGTGAGAAGCTGCAAGAGCGTGTGGCCAAACTGGCCGGCGGTGTTGCCGTTATCAAGGTCGGCGGCATGTCCGAAATCGAAGTGAAAGAGCGTAAAGACCGCGTCGACGACGCCCTGAACGCAACCCGTGCCGCTGTCCAAGAGGGCATCGTTGTGGGTGGTGGTGTTGCGCTGATCCAAGGTGGCAAGGCTCTGGAAGGTCTGACCGGTGTCAACGCCGATCAAAACGCAGGTATCTCCATCGTGCGCCGCGCACTGGAAGCGCCTCTGCGTCAGATCGCCGAGAACTCCGGCGTCGACGGTTCGGTTGTTGCGGGCAAAATCCGCGAATCCGAAGACAAAGCCTTCGGCTTCAACGCTCAGACCGAAGAATATGGCGACATGTTCAAGTTCGGCGTGATCGACCCGGCCAAAGTTGTCCGTACGGCGCTGCAAGACGCGGCATCTGTCGCTGGCCTGCTGATCACCACGGAAGCCATGATCGCCGACAAGCCGTCGAAAGACGGCGGCGGCGCCCCTGCAATGCCCGACATGGGCGGCATGGGCGGCATGATGTAAGGCGACTTTGCTTTAACAAAGTCTGCCACA
The DNA here is from genome assembly GCA_025141835.1 of Rhodobacteraceae bacterium M385. Lineage (NCBI taxonomy): Bacteria > Pseudomonadati > Pseudomonadota > Alphaproteobacteria > Rhodobacterales > Paracoccaceae > Rhodobacteraceae bacterium M385. The sequence continues at coordinate 1,103,221 of CP081102.1, forward strand.
ACGGCAGTGCAAAGGCCCCCTCGTGGGGCCTTTGTCACGTCTACGGCATTGCTCTTTTCTTTTACCGCGCCTGCTGACAGAAAACCCCATGCCCCACGCGCCCCTTTCCATTACGTTTCAAAATGCTCAGGTTCTCAGGACCGATGGGCTTGAGGTGGCTGATCTTTCGACCTCGAAGGGGCTTATCGGCACGAAGGCCTCCCGCACCGTTGATGCCGCGGGCTACATGATCCTGCCGGGCATTGTCGATCTGCATGGCGACGGGTTTGAACACCACATGGCGCCCCGTCGTGGGGCGCAGTCGGACCCCGCCCTTGGCCTTCGCGCGGTCGAGGCAGAGTTGGCGGCCAACGGCATTACTACCGCCATGCTGGCGCAGTTTTTCTCGTGGGAAGGCGGGATGCGGGGGCCGGATTTTGCCCAAACGCTGGTGCGTGCGGTGGCGGATTATCAGGCGACGACGGACCTGCACATCCAACTGCGGCTGGAGGTGGCGATTTCGGACCTTTTCACCCGCGCCGCCGCATTGATCGCGGAAGGGGGCATCCGTTACGTGGTGCTGAACGATCACCTTCCCCACAAGGCTTTGGCTGCCGGAAAGCGCCCGCCTCGGCTGACCGGGCAGGCGCTGAAGTCGGGGCGCTCCCCCGAGGCGCATCTGGCAATGCTGCAAGAGCTTCATGAAAACATGCCTCGCGCTGAAATAGCCGTTGCCGCGCTGACGGCAGAGCTGAGGGCGGCTCATGTGCGCATCGGCAGCCACGATGATCGCACCGCGAGTGATCGCACCCGCAACCGGGCCCTGGGCGCAGACATATGCGAGTTCCCCGAAACGCTTGCGGCGGCGGAGGCGGCACATGAGGCCGGAGAGCCGATTATCATGGGCGCTCCCAATGTCGTGCGCGGCGGATCACACGATAAGAAGATCGCGGCAAAAGATTTGATTTTAAAGGGTTGGGTGACGGCTTTGGTATCGGATTACCATTACCCCTCACTGCATCGGGCGGCGCTGAAACTTTGGGATGATGGGATGGAGTTGCCGCAGGCTTGGGGGTTGATCTCTGCCGGGCCGGCACGGGTGATGGGATGGAAGGACAGGGGCCAATTGGTGCCCGGGCTGCGCGCTGATCTGGTGGTGATGCACGCAGAGACCCGCCGGATCGAGGGTGTGATCTGTGGCGGGCGCGTGACGCATTTGACCGGTGAACTTGCAACAAGAATGGTGGGCTGACGTGCGATTTATGCTTCTGGTGTGCGTGGTCCTTGTGGCCTTCGCGGCGAACTCGATCCTCAATAGGATGGCGGTGGGTGGCGCAGAGATTGACGCGCTGTTGTTCGCCTTGGTCCGCGCCTTCGCCGGGGCGGTAATGCTGACCGTTCTGGTCTTGGCTCGGCGGCGCGGCCTGCCGGTGTTTCGCGCAGCCCGGATCGTGGGGGCGGGCAGCCTTACGCTTTATCTTGTTGGCTTTTCAATTGCTTACGTGCAGATGGATGCGGGGCTTGGGGCCTTGATCCTGTTCGGTGGCGTTCAGGTCACCATGTTTGCCGGGTCGTTGTTTGAGGGCGAACGCCCGCCGCTGCGCCGCTGGATCGGGGCCGCACTGGCCCTAGCGGGCCTGACGTGGTTGAGCTGGCCCACGGGACCGACGGCTCTTCCGGCGGTTGCCGTCATCGCCATGTTGGTGGCAGCGGTGGGGTGGGGGATCTACAGCCTCGCGGGGCGTCGCGCGCTAGACCCGATGGCCGAGACGGGGGCGAATTTCATTTGGTCGGTGCCGCCATTGTTGTTGCTGACGATGCTGCGTCCTGCCCAGATTGATGGGGTAGAGACGACGCCGTTAGGCTTTGCCTTGGCGATTGTGGCGGGGGCTGTAACCTCGGGGCTTGGCTATGCGCTTTGGTATTCGGTTTTGCCGCGTCTTGGGGGATCGACCTCGGCGCTGCTGCAACTGACGGTGCCGATCATCGCTATGGCCGCAGGCGTGGCGCTATTGGACGAGGTGGTGACATGGCGCATGTTGGGGGCCGGTTTGGTCACCTTGGGGGGCATTGCTTACGGCCTTGGCCTGTTTCAGCGGATGGCGAGTTCCAAGGGATCGTAGTAGAAGCCGCCGTCCCAAGCGATGCGTTCCAAGCTATCGGGTTTCACGCGAATGCTGGCCATTTCGGCCCGTGACACGAGGCGGCGTTTGGTGACGATGCCTTCCGGATCGGTCCAGGCCTGCAAGGGGTCGCCCGAGATCAGGGTGACGCGGAAATAGACATCGACTTGGTGGAAGTGGCGGCGCGGGTCGTGGAATTCATTCACGAGGCAAGGCGCCCCGACGGCAATTTCCAGCCCGGTTTCCTCCTGAAATTCTCGCTTCAGGTTGTCCTCAAGGGAGTGATGGGGATCGGCCCCACCGCCGGGCGCACACATCAGATCGGACTTCGCCTCCGGCCAGGCATTCACCAAAAGGAGGCGGTCATCGACCATCAGGAGGCCGCGGACAGCCATGCGAATGGGGCGCTTGGAGGCGGGATTGGACATGGTCAGAACCTGACGGGGCGCGACAAGAAGGGCAAGCCCCTCGTATGGGGGCGCATGTTGGCCTATCTAGGGACTATGCGTTTGGTGATTTTCCTTTTGGCAGCAGTTTTTCTGACTGCCCCGGCACGGGCTGATTGCGTGGTTTTGCTGCACGGGTTGGCGCGTAGCGAGACCTCTTTGCTTGTATTGGAAGAGCGGCTGGAGGCGGTTGGCTATCAGGTCGAGAACCGCAGCTACCCTTCTACTCGGGCGACGATTGCGGAACTGGCGGACGACACGATTCCGCCCGCCTTGGCGCGGTGCGGCATGCAGAGGGTGCATTTTGTGACCCATTCCATGGGCGGCATTCTGGCGCGCTATTGGTTGGGCGAGCACCGGACGCCGTTTTTGGGCCGAGTGGTCATGTTGGCCCCGCCCAATGGCGGCTCGGAATTGGTGGATGTGTTCGGACCGCTGGAGCCGTTTGAGTGGCTCAACGGCCCGGCGGGGATGCAATTGGGAACGGACCCCACGGATTTGGTGAACCGGCTGGGGGATGTGGATTTTGATCTGGGGGTCATTGCCGGAAACCGGACGTTGAACCCGTTCTACTCCGCCCTGATCCCCGGCCCCGATGATGGCAAAGTGGGGGTGGACAGCACAGAGGTGGACGGCATGGCCGACCATATCGTGCTGCCGGTGACCCATACGTTCATGATGAACAGCCCCCTGGTGATCGCGCAGGTGGAGGCGTTTCTGGAGACGGGGGCGTTCGATCACGAGTTGAGCGTGATCGGCGCGATCGGGGAGTTGATCGAGTAGGGGTGTTCGGTGCGGGGCGTTTTGCCGTTAGGTTTGCGAGGGGGGAAAGCGCCGGATTGAGTTGTATGGGCCAAGGTGAAGGGGGGAGCGGTGTGGCCCCCTTTTAGGCGGGGCCTGTGACGCGGTTGATGTGGGCCATTTTGCGACCCGGGCGGGTTTCGGTCTTACCGTAGAGGTGGACTTGCACACCCTTTTCGCCCGCGAGGGACGTGGCGCGGGAGATGTCATCGCCGATGAGGTTTTCCATGGTGACATTGGCGTGGCGGCTGCCATCGCCGAGGGGCCAGCCGGTGACGGCGCGGATGTGTTGTTCAAACTGGTCCACGGCGCAGCCCGCCTGGGTCCAGTGGCCTGAATTGTGCACGCGCGGCGCGATCTCATTCACGACAAGGCCTTGGGGGGTGACGAAGAGCTCGACGCCCATGACGCCGACGTAATCGAGCGCGTTGAGGATTTGCGAGGCGATGAGGACCGCGTCCATGCGCAGGCCGGGGGCGATGGCAGCGGGGACGGTGGTTGTATCGAGTATACCGTCTTTGTGGAGGTTTTCGCCGGGATCGAAGGCGGCGACGGAGCCATCCTGACCACGGGCCGCAATGACGCTGATTTCCTTGGAGAAATTAACGAATCCTTCAGCGATGGCGGGGGCGTCTTGCAGGGTGGCGAGGGCGCTTTCGGCCTCGGAGAGCTCCATGACGCGGGCCTGGCCTTTGCCATCGTAGCCGAAGCGGCGGGTTTTCAGGATCGCCGGGGTGCCGGTGGTTTCCAGAACCGTCAGGATATCGCCACTGACAGGCGCATAGGGGGCGGTTTTCAGGCCCAGATCACGCAGGAAGGCTTTCTCGATCAAGCGGTCCTGGCTGGTCTCCAGCGCCCGGCGATCGGGGAAGAGGGGCGTGGTGGCGGAGATCACGTCGAGCGCGTCAGCGGGGATGTTCTCAAACTCGAAGGTGATGACATCGCAGGCCTCGGCAAAGGTGCGCAGGGCGTCGAGATCATCATAGCTGGCTTGGGTCCAGGCGTGGGCCACATCGGCGGCGGGGGCGGCGCCGGGCTCGAATATATGGGCTTTGTAGCCGAGGTTCGCGGCGGCCATGGCCAGCATACGGCCCAATTGGCCACCGCCAAGGATGCCGATGGTGGCGCCTGTGGGAAGGGGATCAGTCATCGCTTGGCACCTCGGGGATGGAGGCGCTTAGGTCGGCGCGCCATTGGTCAAGGCGGGCGGCAAGGTCCGCGTCTTCATTGGCAAGGATCGCGGCCGCCATCAGACCCGCGTTGGCCGCGCCCGCGGCACCGATGGCCATGGTCGCCACGGGGTAGCCCTTGGGCATCTGCAAGATGGAATAGAGGCTATCGACGCCGGAAAGCGCACGTGTCTGCACCGGAACTCCGATCACGGGCACACGGGTTTTCGACGCCACCATGCCGGGCAAATGCGCCGCCCCGCCTGCGCCTGCGATGATCGCCTTCAGGCCCGCGTCGACAGCGCCTTTGCCGAAATCCCACAGCCTGTCGGGCGTGCGGTGAGCCGAGACGATCTTTGCCTCAAAGGGCACGCCCAAGGCATCAAGAATATCGGCGGCTTCCCGCATTGTGGGCCAATCGGATTGAGACCCCATGATGATCGCGACCTGAACCATAATCTCTCCGCCTTTGGCCCTGAAGGAGCGCGCACTATACGGGTCGCGCGGAGGGGCTCAAGCGATGATATCGGGGGTGAGTTCATCTTCGACACGCGAAATGCGGTCTTTCAGCTTCAACTTCTGGGTTTTCAGCCGTTTCAGGGTTAATTGATCGGGGTTTACCGATTGCTGCAACGCGTCAATTGCATCGTCCAGATCGCGGTGTTCGCGGCGCAAAACGCGCAACTGCACGGCCAAGACGTCCTCGTGGTTCATCTCTGATGGCGCGTTCATCGGCGGCTTTCCCTGATTCCGACCCCTAACTTAGCGCCTATACCGGTGCGCTCCAAGCCTCTCGGGCTTGAAGGGCGCGCCTTTGGCCCCCATATTTCCTGCAACGGGGCTCTGCCGAATGCGGGGGGCCTGACCGTGCCGCAGATCGCTTGTCTTAAGGATGTGCCTGAAATGACGAAACTGACCCTTGCGACCCACCCCTATCTGTTGGGGTTTGACCAGCTGGAACGGCTGGTGGAACGGACTGCCAAATCCGGGAATGAGGGCTATCCGCCCTATAATATCGAACAACGCGGCGAGAATGCTTACCGTATCACGCTGGCCGTTGCGGGCTTTGCCGAGGATGATCTTTCGATCACCGTAGAGGACCGCCAACTGGTGATCCGGGGCAAACAGGGCGAGGCCAGCGCCGAGCGGGTGTTCCTGCACCGGGGCATCGCCACGCGCCAGTTCCAGCGCTCGTTCGTACTGGCAGACGGCGTAGATGTGGCGGGCGCGGCGATGGAGAACGGGCTTCTCCACGTCGATTTGACCCGCGTCGTGCCCGACAGCGTCGTGCAAACCATCAAGATCCAGACCAAAGGCGGGGAAAGCCGCCCGTTTAACACCGGAGGCGATAGCTAATGACTCAAGCAGATACACCGACGGAGCAAAAGATCGTCTACATCCGCAAAGTAGCGGTCGATGACCTGCCCGCAGAGGTGCAGGAGCAGGCCGAAGGCTTGAAGACGCTCTATGCGATTGGCGGCGAGGATGGCGAACATCTGGCCCTTGTGCGCGACCGTGAGCTGGCCTTTGTGGTTGCCCGCCAAAACGACATGACGCCCCTGAGCGTTCACTAGAAAATACTTGTGCCGCGCCTGCTGTCTTCATGGCGGTGGGCGAGGTTCTGGGCCCAAACCCCTAGCCGCGCGTGTCTTTTTCAGAGGGGTCGATTTCGCTTCTTTCGCGGCCCTCGCGCACGGCATTGACGTCGGCGCGGACTTTGTCGGCCCATTCGTCACGCAAAGATTGTACGCGCGCGACGTAAGCGGGGTTCTCGTGCGGGGGGACGCCTACCTGATGCACCTCTGCCACCGCCAACATTGCGCGGCGGTCATGGTCGTTGAAGACATCCACCATCGCTTGGGCCACGTCCTGGTCCTGCCCCATGGCCTGAAAGGCGGATCGCCCCATGCGCAGGGTGCTGTCGTAGGTTTCGCGGATGATATCGCGGCAGCCGTGGGCCCAAAGATCGTAGACGTGATCACGGTCTCTGGCGCGGGCAATGATGTGCAGATCGGGGTAGGTGGCGTGGGCGTATTTCACGATCTGGTTGATGCTTTCGCGGTCATCAATGGCAACGATCAGGACCTTGGCCTCGGCCAACCCGGCGGCAGCCAAAAGGTCGGGGCGGGTTGCATCGCCAAAGTAGTTTTTTACCCCGAACTTGGCCATGATCTCGAGCGTGCGAGAATTATAGTCGATCACTGTCGCCTTGTGCCCCGCAGCCTGCAACATCCGGTCGATCAGGCCGCCCACGCGGCCCGCGCCGGCGATGATGATCTTCACATCCTCGGGCATGGTGTCGGCCTCCCTCGCTTCCGAGGCGGAGTAGCGCGGCGCAATGACCCGGTCGTAAAGGATGAAAAGGGCTGGGGTCAGCAACATCGACAGGGCGACGACCAGCAGCAACAGGTCCGACAGGTCTTCGGGCAGAACGTTGTTGGCGACGGTGAAGGACAGCAGCACAAAACCGAACTCTCCGGCTTGGGCAAGGCTAAGCGCCATCAGCCATTTATCCGAGCCCTTGATGCGGAACACATAGGCCAGAACCATCAGGATCACCGCCTTCAAGGCCATCAACCCGAGGGTCATGGCCAAGACGACCCCAAGATTTTCGCCCAAAAGGGCAAAGTTCACGCCCGCGCCGACGGTCATGAAGAACAGGCCCAGAAGCAGGCCCCGGAACGGGTCGATGTCGGACTCCAACTCGTGGCGGTAAGCGGAATTGGCCAGAACGACGCCCGCAAGGAAGGTGCCAAGGGCAGGGGACAGGCCCACAAGCGACATCAGAAGGGCGATGCCGATGACCATCATCAGAGCGGTGGCGGTGAACAGCTCGCGCAGGTTGGCAACGGCGATGAAGCGAAACAGCGGCCCGGTCAGCAGAGAGCCCACAACCCCCACGAAACCCACCGCGCCAAGGGTCACAAGGGCGGTTTGCCAACCGTTCAGGCCGGACACGAGGCTCATGGCGCTGCCATGATCGCCGCCCGCGTGCTCCTCCGCGCCAAGCGCGTCCTCGCCGCTGTGCCCCGTGGTACTGTGGGCGGCATCAGCCCCCATGTCCGCCAGTTCCGGCATCGCTAAAAGCGGCAAAAGCGCCAACATCGGGATCACCGCGATATCTTGGGTCAACAGCACCGAGAAGCTGCCTTGCCCGCCGTCGGACTTCAGAAGCCCTTTCTCTCCAAGGGTTTGCAGCACGATCGCCGTGGACGACAGGGCGAAGACCAAGCCAATCGCGAGGCTGATCTGCCAAACCTGTCCCAGCGCCATCGCCACGCCCATCACCGCCAAAGTCGTCAGAACAACCTGCCCGCCGCCAAGCCCGATCAGGCGGGCGCGCATGTCCCATAGGGCCTTGGGTTGCAGCTCTAGCCCCACCAGAAACAGCATCATCACCACGCCGAATTCCGCGAAATGCTGGATCGAGATGACATCAACCCGCAAAAGGCTCAGCACCGGGGAAATCACGATCCCCGCGATCAGATAGCCAAGCACCGAGCCAAGGCCGAGGCGGCTGGCAATCGGCACGGAAATCACGCCCGCGATCAGAAAGATGAAGGAAAGGAGGAGGAAATCGGTCATGGCTGCGGTCCCGGTGCTGCGTGCCCATTAAGGGACGCGGTCACGAGTGGAAACGCAAGTGGCCTGTACCGGAGCTTACCGCTTTAACAAACGGGGACGATAATTTGGTCCAACTCCACCCGGACCCCACGGGCACGCAACTGCGCCACGACCTGTGCTTGGGCGGGGCCGATTTCAGCCGAGTTGCGGCTCAGCGAGACCTCTCGCAGGTTCGGCAAAGCCAACAGCGGCGCTAGTTCTATCCCGTCAGAAGACCGCAACTCCACCGTCTGCAACCCGCGATGGGCGCCAAGGGTGGCGAGGTCCAGATCGAGGGCCGAGGTGATGACCAACAACCGTTGCAGGCCGGGCATTTCCGCCACGAATGACAGGTCTTGCAGGGTGGAGGTGCCGACTGCCAGCTCTCTCAGGTTGTCCAGTTGCGCAATCGGGGCCAGGTTATCTGTCCCAAGATACTGGGCGTGCAACAGTTCCAGGTTGGGGAAGGCTGACAAGCCGCTCAGGTCTGTCACCGGGCTGCTCCCCATGTGCAGTTCGCGCAGTTGCGTCATGAAGGCAATGTCCGAGAGGTCGGAAAAGGCTGAGTAGCTGACCATCAACGATGTCACCTGCGGCGTCGCGGCCAGATCCGAATAGTCGCGCAGGCCCGCCCCGTCGAGGTTCAGGGTTGTGCAGGCCGATGCGACGCATTCCTCCAGCCGTTCCTGCCCAACAGCCGTTGCGTCGTAGCTGGGTTGGCAGGCCGCCAACGCCAAGAGGCACAGAGCGGTTAGGGGGGCGGGGTGGAACGATCTGAACATGGCGGCGCTTTCGGGAAAGGGACGAGGCTTTGGGTGAGCCTGCCCCCTTGGGACCGCTTGCCGCAATGGAGGAAAGCCTCCATTACATTTTCTGGGCGGCAGGTGTTTCGGCCCCCCGCCGAACATAAAGCCGAACCGCCTCTCCGAGGCTCCGCCCGTTCGCAGCTTAAAACGTCCACTGGACGTTTCATCGGGCGAAGCCCGATCCGCTGCTTACCCCCCGTCACGCCATCTGTTCGCCACCGGATAACGCCGATCCAACCAGAACGCTTTCTGGGTCAGACGCGCCCCCGGAGCGGCCTGGAAGCGTTTGTATTCGCTCAGGTAAATCAACCGCTCGATCTTGCGGACCCACTCGGCGTCGTAGCCCGCAGCGATCACTTCAGCGACGCTCAGATCCTTGTCGATCAGCATCTCCAGCATCACGTCCAGATCCGCATAGGGCGGCAGGCTGTCTTCGTCCTTCTGATCTTCCCTCAGTTCCGCCGTGGGCGGCTTGTCGATAACGCGGGGCGGGATGACTTCGCCCGCAGGGGCCAGCATCCAATCGCGATGCTCTCGGTTGCGCCAGCGGCAGGTCTCGAACACGCGGGTTTTGTAGAGGTCCTTGATCGGGTTATAGCCCCCCGCCATGTCGCCATAGATCGTGGCATAGCCCACCGCGACCTCGGATTTGTTGCCGGTTGTCAGCAGCATAGAGCCGAACTTGTTCGAAAGCGCCATCAGCATGACGCCCCGCAGGCGGCTTTGGATGTTTTCTTCGGTCACATCCTCTTCCCAGCCCTCAAACAGCGGCGCGAGGGATGCTGAAACCGCCTCACGCGCGGGCGTGATCGGGATCGTATCGAGCCGCACCCCCAAGCGTGCGGCCACATCGCGGGCATCATCAAGCGAGGTCTCAGAGGTGAAGCGCGACGGCAGCATGACGCAATGGACGTTCTCTGGGCCAATGGCATCGGCGGCGATACAGGCCACGATCGCGGAATCGATGCCGCCCGACAGGCCCAAAACCACCGATTTGAAGCCGGTCTTGCGCAGGTAATCGCCCAACGCCATGACCATGACGCGGTAATCGGCCTCGTATTCTCCGGGCAGACGCGCTTTTTCGCCCTCCTCGGCGGCCCATCCCTCATCGCCTCGGATGAATGCGACCTGTTCGAGCACCTCTTCAAACTGCGGCATCTGCACCGCCAACTTGCCGCCTCGGTTCAATACGAACGATCCGCCGTCGAAAACCTGATCGTCCTGGCCGCCAAGCAGGTTCAGATAGACCATTGGCAGACCCGTTTCCACGACGCGGGACACGATGACGGACTGGCGCAGTTCCATCTTGTTGCGGTGATAAGGCGACCCGTTGGGCGAAATCAGGATCTCAGCCCCGGATTCTTCCAATGTCTCGCAGACATCCTCAAACCACGCGTCCTCGCAAATCGGGAAACCAATGCGCACGCCATTGATGCTGACCGGGCCTTGGGGGTCGGCGCTGTGGTAATAGCGGACCTCGTCGAAGACGGCGTAATTGGGCAGGTGGTGCTTCAGGATCGTGGCGACGACCTTGCCGCCATCGCAAATGTAGTACGCGTTGTAAGGCTTGTCGCCGCCCCACATCGGGCCGCCGATGCCAAAGGCGGGCCCGTCGGCCAGCTCTGCCGCCAAACTGGCAATGATCCGCTGCACGTCTTCGGCAAAAGCTTGCTTCATCACCAGATCAAGCAATTGATACCCGGTGATAAACATCTCTGGAAACGCAAGGAAATCACTGCCCTCGGCCTTGGCCGCTACGAAAGCCCTGCGAACAAGCTCGGCGTTGCCCTGAAGGTCGCCAAGGGTGGGGTTAAGCTGTGCCAAAGTCAGGCGAAAGGTGTCGGCCATGGTGCCTCCTCATCGGATGTTGCGCCTGTCATATCAGGTTGGCGCCTGCGTCCAAGCGCCAAGCGTTGCACGAACAAGGTTAAAGACGTTGCGCGAAACCCCATCGTCACCTAGCTTTGCGGCTGAAATGAACAACATCTCCGGTTGAGGGGGGCGAGCAATGACGTCACGGATTTTGGGAAGCCCAGTAGTTTTGGCAGGTGTCGCCGCGATGATGATCGCAGGCAGCGCCATGGCGCAAGAAGCCGCGACGCCAGACGCCGCCGCCGGGGCCGAGACAACGACAGACATCCAGCAATACGACAACGGCGGAATTTACGAGGGTGAATTCCGCAACGGGGTCCAGCACGGCACCGGGACGTATCGCCTGCCTAACGGCTATGAATACACCGGCACTTGGGTGGATGGCGAAATCCGGGGCCAAGGCCGCGCCGTGTTCCCCGACCAGTCAATCTATGTCGGCGCTTTTGTCGCCGGGCGGCCCCAAGGCACCGGCACGATCACCTTTGCAGATGGCTCCACCTATGAGGGCGCTTGGGTCGAGGGCCGGATCGAGGGGCAGGGCACGGCCGTCTATTCCAACGGCGTGACCTATACCGGGGCCTTCCGTAACGCGCTTCACCACGGCGAGGGCGTGATGACCGGCCCCAACGGCTACCGCTACGAAGGCGATTGGGTCGATGGCGTCAAGCAGGGCAACGGCACGATCACCTATCCCGATGGCGCGACCTACACGGGCCAATTCGCGGGCGGGGTCCGGTCGGGCACCGGGCGGTTGGAAATGGCCGATGGCGTGATCTACGATGGCGCTTGGGCCGAGGGGCAGATCAACGGCGAAGGCACGCTGACGCAGCCCAACGGTGACGTCTATGTGGGCACGCTGGTGAATGGCCAACGCCAGGGCACAGGCCGTGTGACTTATGAAAACGGCGATGTGTACCAAGGCGCTTTTGCCGCCGATCGCCGCCACGGCGCGGGCACCTTCACCGGGACTGATGGCTATGTCTACACCGGCAATTGGGTCGAGGGCCGCATTGAGGGTGAGGGCACCGTCACCTACCCCGATGGCTCGGTTTACACCGGGATGTTCCGCAATGACCTCGCCCATGGGCAAGGCACAATCACCTACCCCGATGGCGCGTCTTATGTCGGCGCTTGGGTCGATGGGGTGATCCAGGGGGCAGGCGTGGCGACCTATGCCAACGGGCTCGTCTACGATGGCCAATTCCTCAACGCCCGCCAGCACGGCCAAGGCACGATGAGCCACCCAGACGGCTACCGCTATCAGGGCCAGTGGGAGGACGGCTTGCGCCACGGGCAAGGCCGCGCCACCTATGCCGACGGCACCACCTACGAGGGCACATTCGCCGCCGGTCAACGGGCCGGGCAGGGCACATTAACTATGCCCGATGGCTTCACCTACACCGGCGCTTGGGCTGATGGAGAGATCAACGGCGCAGGCACCGCGACCTATTCCAACGGCGATGTCTATGTCGGTACATTCGTGAACGGCAGGCGGCAGGGCGACGGTACAATGACCTATGCCACAGGTGAAGTGCTTGAAGGCGCTTGGGAAAATGGCCTGCCCTCCGGCGGAGGTGAAGACGCCCCCGCCCCCGCCGAAACGCCCGACACCGCCGAGGTGGAGCCGGGCGCGGATGATCCGACCGATACCGATAACTAGGGGGTAGCGCCCCCGCTTGGGTCGCGCCGCCGACTGGCGTGTGTGGCACGGCGTCTTGTCTTCAGGAATCTTGGAACTTCGCACGGCCTCATTCGTTTCCTCTTTACCGCAACCGAAGAAGGAGACGTACAATGGCACTCGACAGCTATGAAACTAATCCACTGGTCAGTTCAGCCGATGTGAACGGCACCACGGTCTACGGCCTTGGCGGCGAAAAGGTCGGAGAGATCGATCACCTGATGATCGACAAGAAGTCCGGCAACGTGTCTTACGCCGTGATGGGCTTTGGCGGCTTTCTTGGGATGGGTGAGGAACATCACCCAATTCCGTGGAACAAACTGACATATGACACGTCCAAGAATGGCTATGTCACCGCGATTACTGAACAACAGCTAACCGGCGCACCGGAGCGGCCAAATGATTGGTATCGCAACCGGGACTGGGAAACGCGGACGCACGATTACTTCGCCGCTCCCTATTATTGGATCTGATAGCGCGGCGCTGAAACAAAACCGGCCCTTGGTGTTGCAAGGGCCGGTTCCTTTTAATTGGACGCTTCTCAGGCCTTGATCAGGCCCATGCTTTCCAGCTTCAGCAACACCTGTTGTGCGCAGTAATCGACGTCCATGCCTTCGGTATCCACAACCAGTTCGGCATTGGTGGGTGCTTCATAAGGGTCTGAAATCCCTGTGAATTCCTTGATCTTGCCCTCACGCGCCAGCTTGTACAGGCCCTTGCGGTCGCGGCGTTCGCATTCCTCCAACGAGGTCGCTACGTGGGTTTCCACAAACGCGCCGAACTGCTCGATCTCTTCGCGGACCGCGCGGCGAGTGGCCGTGTAGGGCGCGATGGGTGCACAAATCGCGATGCCGCCGTTCTTTGTGATTTCCGAGGCGACATAGCCAATCCGGCGGATGTTCAGATCGCGGTGCTCTTTGCTGAACCCCAGCTCGGACGACAGGTTTTTGCGCACCAGATCGCCATCCAGCAGGGTCACGGGACGCCCGCCCTGTTCCATCAGCTTCACCATGATCGCGTTGGCGATGGTGGATTTGCCCGAGCCGGAAAGCCCGGTGAAGAACACAGTGAAACCTTGCTGCGACCGCGGTGGAGAGGTGCGGCGAAGCTCTTTCACCACCTGCGGGAAGCTGAACCACTCAGGGATTTCCAGCCCTTCGCGCAGACGACGGCGCAGTTCCGTGCCCGAGATGTTCAGGATCGTGACGTTATCGCGGTCTGCAATCTCGTCATTCGGCTCGTATTGGGCGCGCTCCTGCACATAAACCATGTGCTTAAAGTCGACCATTTCGATGCCCATTTCCTCCTGATGCTCCCGGAACAATTCCTGCGCGTCATAGGGGCCGTAGAAATCTTCCCCGGCCGAGTTCTTGCCGGGGCCCGCGTGGTCGCGGCCCACGATGAAGTGGGTGCAGCCGTGGTTCTTGCGGATCAGACCGTGCCAAACGGCCTCCCGTGGGCCCGCCATACGCATGGCGAGGTTCAGCAAGCTCATCGAGGTCGTCGCGGCGGGGTATTGGTCCAGCACGGCCTCGTAGCAGCGCACGCGGGTGAAGTGATCCACGTCGCCCGGCTTGGTCATGCCCACAACGGGATGGATCAGCAGGTTGGCCTGTGCTTCTTTCGCGGCGCGGAACGTCAGTTCCTGATGGGCGCGGTGCAGGGGGTTGCGGGTCTGGAACGCCACAATCTTGCGCCAGCCGAGCTTGCGGAAATAGGCGCGCAGCTCATTGGGTGTGTCGCGACGGGCGCGGAAATCATAGTGTACCGGCTGTTGAATGCCGGTGATCGCGCCGCCCAGATAGATCGGGCCCGCAACGTTGTGCAGGTAGTTTACCGCCGGATGCGCAATGTCATCGGCGCCGTAGACCTTGGCCGCTTCCACGGCTTTGTTGGGCGTCCACTTGTCGCTGATCGACAAGATCGCAAGGATCACGCCTTCTGCGTCGCGCAGGGCGATGTCTTGGCCAGGTTCCACGTCCCCGGCGAACGCATCAGACACATCCAGCGTGATCGGCATCGGCCAAAGGGTGCCATCGGCGGTGCGCATGTTTTCGACCACACCGTTGTAGTCATCTTCGCCCATAAACCCTTTCAAAGGGTTAAAGCCGCCGTTCATCAGCAGTTCCAGGTCGCAAACCTGACGGGCGGTCAGATCCCAAGAGGGCAATTCAGCCGCTTCGATCTTTAGTTTCTGGGCGCTGTCGTAAGAGACATAAAGCTCCGGGATCGGAGCGTGGAGGGGGGCTGCCATGGTCGTAGTCCTATTTTTCGAAAGCTTTGGGGAAAGCGCCTTGCCGGTCAGTTCGGCGTGTAGCGCGTTGTATTCATTCAGTTTGCGGGCAAGGAACGTATCCACCAACCGCGATTTATGGGCCGCCCCGCGCGGGGTCAGCGCATAGCTGACCTTTTGACGCCGGTCGGGGCTGTCACTATCGTTGATCTGCACGAACCCGGCCTCGGTCACCGCACGCAACAGCGCGTTGAGCTTGCCGAGGCTGACGCCAAGCGCCTGTGCCGTCACCCGTTGCGATCCTTCTGGCGCGACATCGATCTGGCGCAGAAGGCGGAAGAGAAGGTCATCTTCCGGCAGGGTTACAGGGGCGGGGGAGGGCATTATTTTCGGGTCCAGTGTCTGTTCACGGATGAACGCATGCCACAGATGGCTGCCAAGTCAAAGAACTTTGTTCATCGGTGAACATAAAATTTTTCCCGAGTAACTTTGCGGCGCACCAAAGCCACGCCCGACGGGTATGTCGGGGCGGCTTGGGGCTATCTAGAAGCGAAATTCGTTAAGAATGTGGCAGGTTTCTCGGGAACTTACCGAAGATTGTATGCAACCCAAGGCGGGCAATGGGGGCAGGGCAAGCCCGCCCCGATACGCACAACCGCTTATTCAGCCGCATCCACGGGCGCGGCATAGGCACCTGCGTCGGCGGTCTCTTCGCCTTCCATCTCGGCCAGGAATTTCTCTGCATCCAGCGCCGCCATGCAGCCCATGCCCGCGCTCGTCACTGCTTGGCGATAGACGTGGTCGGTTAGATCGCCCGCCGCAAAAACACCGGGGATCGAGGTTCTCGTCGTCCCCGCCTGCACCTTCACGTAGCCGCCATTGTGCATCTCTAGCTGGTCTTTCACCAGCTCCGTTGCGGGCGCGTGGCCGATGGCGACGAAGAAGCCCTTGCAGGGAATTTCCGTGATTTCCCCTGTCTCTACGTGCTTGGCGCGCACCCCTTCGACGCCGCGCGGCTCGGACGTGCCGACCACTTCGTCGACCGAGTGGTTCCACAGAACCTCGACCTTGGGGTTCTTGAACAGGCGGTCTTGCATGATCTTTTCGGCCCGCAGACTGTCGCGGCGGTGGATCAGTGTGACCTTGCTGGCGAAATTCGTCAGGAACAGCGCCTCTTCCACGGCCGTGTTGCCGCCGCCGATCACCACAATCTCTTGACCGCGATAGAAGAAGCCGTCGCAGGTGGCGCAGGCCGATACGCCGAAGCCCTTGAAGTGTTCCTCGCTTGGCAGCCCCAACCACTTCGCCTGAGCGCCCGTTGCCAGAATAACCGAATCCGCCGTGTAGGTGGTGCCGCTGTCGCCTTGCGCCGTGAAAGGCCGCTTCGACAGATCGAGCGATTGGATGTGGTCGCCGATGATCTCGGTTCCCATTTCCTTGGCGTGCGCCTCCATGCGGACCATCAGATCGGGGCCCATCACGGAATTGTCGCCGGGCCAATTCTCCACATCCGTGGTGATCGTCAACTGGCCGCCGGGCTGAATGCCCTGCACCAAAATCGGTTCCAACATCGCGCGGCTGGCATAGACGCCGGCGGTATAGCCAGCGGGGCCGGAGCCGATGATAAGAAGGCGGGTGTGGCGGGTCTCGGACATGGGTTGGCTCTCCAGCGGCGGTGTGACCCCCGCGATATATCCCCCTCCGCGTCCCGTTTAAAGCCCCGCAAAATGCACTCACTTGCACGTGACCTATTCCAATTCTTGCGCGATCGTGAAATATAATTGCGCAAACAACTAGGGCTGCGGTTCATCTGAAAATCGCGCATGCAGGGAACGACGACCAATGCCGCAAACTAAACTGGATGAGATCGACCGGAAGATTCTGGCCGAACTGCAAGGCGACGGTCGCATGACGAATGTGGAGCTGGCAAAGCGCGTCGGCATCTCTGCGCCGCCCTGCCTGCGTCGGGTGCGCACCTTGGAAGAAGCGGGCTACATCACCGGCTACCACGCCGAGGTGGACGCTCGCCAACTGGGGTTCGAGGTGCAGGTCTTTGCGATGATCAGCCTCGCGTCGCAGGCCGAATCTGACCTGATAGCGTTTGAAGAGCGTTGCCACGGCTGGCCGCTGGTGCGTGAATGCCACATGTTGAACGGCGACATCGACTTTATCCTCAAATGCGTCGCCCCGGACCTGTCGTCCTTCCAAAGCTTCCTGACCGGAGAGCTGACCTCTGCCCCAAACGTGGCATCCGTGCGCACGTCTTTGGTGATCCGGGGCGCGAAAGACACCCCCGGCGTGCCATTTGACGTGATGGAAGACCGCCTCGCGCAGATCGCCTAAATCGTGGCGCCGCTTGATCTTACCGCCCTCTATCGTGAGGGTTTGGCCGCGCAACAGGCGGGCCAAACCGATGCGGCTTTGGCGCTTTATGACCGTATCCTTGCCGTACAACCCGACATCCCCGAGGTGCTTTTTCAACGCGCTCGTTGCCTTTCGGGTCGTGATCCCAAACAGGCCGAGGCAGGCTTTCGCGCGGCCCTGAAACGCAAACCGAAAGAGGCCGCGATTTGGCAAGGTCTGCACGGCGTCCTGCGGGGCGGGGCGCGGGTGAAGCTGGAAAAAGAAGCGCAGCGCGCCAAGATCCCACTGGGGTCCGAGGTTGACGCCCGCCCGATCCTGCAAGCCCTCAAGGCGGGCCGTGCAGAACAGGCCGAGGCCGCTGCCATCGCCCTGAACAAACGCGCGCCCGTGGCGTTCTGGCCGGTCTATCTGCTGGGGGAGGCGCGGCTTGCGCTGTCAAAACCCGCCGTCGCCGCGCTGGAGGCTGCGACAACCCGTGATCCATCCCACGCGCCCGCGCGGCTCGCTCTTGCCCGCGCTTACGGGGCGGAGGGGCGTCCAGCCCAGGCCGAAGCCACTCTGGCGGGTCTGTCCACGCCCGAGGCCACCGTCGCCCGCGCGCGCCTTTTCCGTGACACCGGACGGCCGGAAGATGCCGTCGCCGCGCTGGAAGGTGCTGCGTCCAAGACCATGCGCGGGGCGACAGAGCTGGCCTTATCCTTGGCGCAAACCGGGCAGGGCGACCGCGCGCTTGAGGCTGCCAAAGTGGCGATCAAAGCTGGTGCCGCGCGGGTGCCTTTGTTGCGCTCGACCGCGACGGGATTAGAGGAATCTGGCGACATCCAAGGGGCCGAGGCGGTGCTGGACCACGCGCTGACCTCCCCCACTGACGCGCTGCTGACCCACCGGGCGCAATTGCACCAATCCGCGGGCGATTTCTCGGCTGCCGAGGCCGGGCTATCAGCGGCCATCACCGCCAATCCCACCAGCGGAGAGGCCTTTCGCGCCTATATGAACGGGCGCAAGATCACCGCCGATGACCCGATGTTGCCGCTTCTGGAAACGGCCTTGGCGCGTGCGGACCTCAAACCCTACGACCGGGCCTCCCTGCATTTTGCTGCCGCCAAAGCGCGGGGGGATATGGGTGAACACGACGCCGTTTTCCCGCATCTCGATGTGGCCAACCGATTGATGTCAAAGGCTTATCCGTACAACTTTGACGCCGATCTGGCCGAGGCGCGGCGGCTGGTAGCCGAGTGGAACACCCTCAAGGACTTGCCCGCCAACGGCCCCGCTGATCCGGTGGTTTTCGTCACCGGTCTGCCGCGCTCTGGCACGACGTTGATCGAGACCATCCTTGCGGCCCACCCCGATGTGGTCGCGGGCGGCGAGATGCCCTTCCTCACCCGTGCGCTTTCCCCCGTGTTGGAGGCACTGCGCCATGATACGCTGTCGCCCGAGGTGCTGGCCACCGCCGGTACGCGCTACCTTGCGGGCGCACAGCGCCGGACCGGGGGGGCGCGGGTGATCGCGGACAAGGCAATCGCCACGTTCTCCCGCATTGGGCACGCCGCGCGGGCGCTTCCGGGTGCTCATTTCGTGCTGGTCAAACGCGATCATCGCGACACCGGACTGTCGCTATATCGCAATATGTTCCCCGAAGGCACTCACCGCTACGCCTATGATTTGCAGGCGATGGGCCAGTACATGCGCTTGCATGATGCCGTGGTTGCGTTCTGGCAAAAGGCGCTGCCCGACCGGGTCCATGTGGTGGAATATGAGGCGCTTACCGCTGATCCCGAGCCCCAGATCCGCGCGTTGCTTGCTGGGGTCGATCTGCCTTGGAACGATGCCTGCCTTGCCCCCGAGGCGTCGGGGCGGCGCATCCAGACCCTCAGTTTCGCGCAGGCCCGTCAACCGATTGGCACCGCCGCCGTTGCGGGCTGGCGCCGCCATGAGACGGCATTGCAGCCGTTGATCCAAGCTTTGGAGCAAAGCTATCAGGTCGCGCCTTAACCGGCGCTGACCCCGTTCATGAAACGAGAGAAGGGCGGCCATTCTGGCTGCCCTTCCGTGCAATCCCACGAAGTGCAGCCATTCTAGCTGCGCCCGTGGTAGCTATATTATTTTTTGGGGCCTCGGGGTCGTTTATCCGGGGTCTTACCGCTTATTCAGCGGCGGTCAGTAGTTGCGGCTTCTCCGCACGCCGTACAGCACGCACTTTGCGCGACCACGGCAATTCCACCTGCTCTTTTTTCGCTTCGTTCAAGACCGTTTTCATCCAGCGACGCGTTTTCATATTCCTGATCCTTTTGCCGAGCGCTCAGTTTCGAGCTGCGTTTGTTCCGTTGCAGATAATCTGGCTCGGGTTTGGGTCACTTATGGGGCGAAATCTCTAACAGGCGATGAATCATCGGGGAAATTTTGGGGCGGGGAATGCGGCACAAAAGCGTTGTTTCATTAGGCTTGTTCGCCAAAGTATTTCAAATTGTGCTCAACTTGGGGCAGGTCGCGCCGTGATTGTGTCCAATTCGGAACCAATCGCGGTGCTGTTTCCGGCCCGAATCCCAGAATCGGACTGGTCCGCCCGCGCTACAGACGAATCGAGGCGATCAGCCGTCCGTAGTCCGCCTCACCCCGGTGGGTCGTGCGGCGGTAAGAATAGAACCGGGCGGGGTCGGAATAGGTGCAATGGCCGGTCCACTCGGCCTCGGCCACGCCAGCGGCACGCAGGCGAAACAGGCCAAAGCCCACCAGATCGAACTGATACTTGCCGTCCACACCGTTCACGAAAAAGCGCCCATAGTCCGGGTCTTCATCCATGAAGCGTTCCAGAAACTCTTGGCCCACCTCATAGGCGCCTTGGCTGATCGACGGGCCGATTACCGCCTTCACACGGGCGCGGTCGGCGCCCAAACCTTCCATCTTCTCCAGCGTCGCTTCCAGCACGCCGTCCACCGCGCCCTTCCAGCCCGCGTGGGCCGCGCCGATGACGCCCGCTTTCGTGTCGGCAAAAAGCACAGGCTGGCAATCGGCGGTCAGGATGGTCAGCGCCACCCCCGGCGTTGCGGTCACCAGTGCGTCGGCCTTGGGTTTGTCGTCCAGATCGGCCTCAACGGCTGTGGCAGAATGCACCTGATGCACGCCCGCCAGTGCCTTCACCCCCATTGCCTCGGCCACGCGGGCGCGGTTCACGGCGACCACGTCCGCCTGATCGGATGATCCTGTGCCGCAGTTCAACCCTTCATACACCCCGGTCGAAGCGCCCCCTTCGCGGGTGAAAAACCCGTGGGTCACGCCGTCCAATAGGGGGGAGGTCAGGGGCGATAGGGTCATCAACAAAGCTCCGGCGTTAGTCGAGGGCAGGGGGCGGGGGCGCGCCCTTGGGGGTCAGCGCCAGCACCTTGAACAGCGTCCCCATTTCGTCGGGGTGCGTCAAGCGTCGGTGCGCGGCGATCAGGGCGTCAAGCGCGGGTCCGTCCAGCTTGTTGGCCAGGGCCTGAGCCCGCACCGTGATGCCCAGACGTTCCAGAAATACCCCCTGTGTGGTCAGCGGCGCGGCATTGACCCCGGCCTCTTGCGCGATGGGTTCAAACGCCACATGAGCGGTCAGGTCCGCCTCTCCGGGGGTGGCCAGCGGGTCGGCATAGGCGTGGTTTTCCAGCGCTTGAAAGGTGTCGCCCCGGCTTTGCCAATCGCCGTAATCCACGATCAGCGCCGCGCCGCCCTGGGCCACGCGGCGGCCGATTTCCCCCGCTATCGCTTGGGCGGGGGCGCAAGTTTCCACGATCATGCCGGGGGTAAAGCCCTCTCGGACCTCCAGCGGGGCGGGGGGAGCGAGGCCCCAGATCAACGCGCCATCTGCCGTGCCCACCTGTCGTTCCTGCCAATCGCCCGCGTCGTTCATCTGGAACTGGCGAATGGGCAACGCGTCAAAGAATTCGTTTGCGATCAACAGCATCGGGCCTTCCGGCACGTCGCCCAGATTGTCATGAAACGTCGGCTCGTAGCCTTCCAGCGTTTGTTCTTGCGCCGCGCGCAGCACCGGAGAGGCCTCTACCAAATGCAGATCAATCGCCGCGTGGAACCCCGGCACGGCCCGTGTCGCCCTTAGCATATCGGCCATCAACGTGCCGCGTCCCGGCCCAAGTTCCACCAGCCGCATCGCGCCACCGCCCTGATCCATCCAGACCTGCGCCAGCCACAGCCCGATCAGCTCTCCGAACATCTGGGAGATCTCGGGCGCGGTGGTGAAATCTCCGCTCTCTCCCAAAGGATCGCGGGTGGCGTAATAGCCGTGATTGGGGTCGTGCAGACACTCGGCCATGTAGTCGGCCAAGGACATTGGCCCCATGCGGGTGATCCGCGCGATCATGCGTTCTTTAAGCGACACGTTTTGCCCTCAGGATTAACCAAAAGCCCACCAGCACCATGGGGATCGTCAGGATCTGCCCCATGGTCAGACCCACCTCGGGCGATAGGGCCAGCGCGTAGCCGATTGGGTTGTCGGGGCCCACGAATTGCGCGTCGGGCTGGCGGAAGAACTCCACCAGATAGCGCGACGCGCCGTAGATCAGCAGGAACATGCCCGTGATCGCGCCGGGGCGTTTCAGCCACCCGGCCTTGAAGGCCAGCGTCAGCACGACCGCCAGCAGCAACGCGCCCTCCAGTGCCGCCTCATAAAGCTGCGAGGGATGGCGCGCGCAGACCGTCGCCCCCAGATAATTCACCAAACCTTCTGGCCCCGCGCAATCCTGTGCCGCCGCACCCGGAAAGATCACCGCCCATGGCGCGTCCGAGGCGCGGCCCCACAGCTCTGCGTTCACGAAATTCGCCAATCGCCCGAACAGAAGGCCAAAGCCCACCACCATCGCCATGGCATCGGCCACCTGCAACGGCGGTGCTTTGTTGATCCGGCAGAAGATTGCCGCCGCGATCGTCACCCCCAAAAGCCCGCCGTGAAACGACATGCCGCCCTGCCAGACCTGTAGGATCAGGCCGGGATTTTCCAGGTAGAAGCCCGGTTGATAGAAGGCGACGTAGCCAAGCCGCCCGCCCAGGATCACGCCGATGACGACCGCCGTCAGCAGACCCTCTACCTTCTCGGGCAGCATCGGAGGCGTGTTGTGGGGCCATAACTCGGGCCGCTTGCACGCGCGCATGATGACCCACCAGCCAAGCCCCAACCCCGCCAGATAGGCCAAAGCGTACCACCGTAGCGCGAAGGTGAAGCTGCCGAGCGATATCTCGAACAACTCGGGCGAGAGCGGCGGGAAAGGAATGGCGTGCATATGAAGGGGCCTCGCGGTCACATTTTCCCCCTTGGGTGGGGGGCCGCTGCGACGTTGTCAACCTTGATACCTGTGCGGCCAACGCCCATATCCGTCCTAACAGAAGTAGGAGCCCGCCGATGCAAACCCGCAATAAAGTAATGGACGACCTCAGCCAATTGATGACCAACGCCATGGGCGTGGCCCAAGGTGCCAAGGACGAGGCCGAGACGGCGATGAACGGCATGATGGATCGCTGGTTGGCGAACCGGAACCTTGTGACCCGCGAAGAATTCGACGCCGTCCGCGCGATGGCCCAAAAAGCCCGCGAAGAGAATGAGGTGCTCAAAGCCCGTCTGGACGCGCTGGAAGGCAAGTAACGCCCTCCCCAAGCGAAGTATTTGAAGCCGCCTCTGACCGAGGCGGCTTTTTTCATGGTTGCAGGCAACGGCGCGGCCAAAGCGTCAAACTTTTGCCAATCTGTCGTGAAATCGGTTCGCTATGGACCTCTCGGATATTATTCCCTTCGCTATCGAATTGCCCCTTGGCGTTTATGCCGCCGTGGGTATTGCCATTGTTTGCCTCCTTTTGGGGGGCACGTCGCGGCGTCGGCGACCGCGCTCCAATTCAAGGCAAGTTCTCCGCGCGATCCGTCGCGCCCCGGTGCGCGCGGTGCCAGTGCTCAACCAAGCCGAGCGTGCAGTGCATCGGGCCTTGGCTGATATTGTCCGGCAAAGCGGTTCACATACCCTTTTGGCCCAAGTCTCGATGGGAGAGTTTCTGCGCCTTGATCGAAAGGGGATGCCGCAGTCCAAATGGCAAACCGTTTTCAACGCCTTCAACCCCAAGCGCGTCGATTTCTTGATCGTTGATGCGAATTGGATGGCGTGTTGCGTCATTGAATACCAAGGCTCAGGCCACTATCAGGGCGACGCTCGGGCGCGAGATGCCGTAAAGCGGGCGGTATGTGAACAGGCCGACATCGCGTTTATGGAGGTCGCGAAATCCGGCCTCACAGCGGGTCAGCGGCGCGATTTGCATGACCTGTTGGGGACGATATCGCGGGTTGCGGCGGAGTAGGCGCGCGAAACTTACTCACAATTTGCTCAGCGGTTATGCACATAAATCTGTGGATAACTCACGGACTTGTGGATCATCTTGACAAAATCACAATATCTTGTGGTTAACCGCAGAATTCGCGACTCGCCCCTATTTCCTCAACAAAAATACTTCTTTACAGGGAGTCCTCGAAGGATCACCATATTTCGTAGGGATAGAGGCCGAGCAGCCAAGCCCTAGGAAAGACACCAAGCCGTCGTGGCCAATTAGGTAGGAACTACCAATGGCACGGCGGCTGCCGACCTGAAGGGGTTTGGGGCTATGTCGCACGCTGAACAATACGTCGATTTCGATGAGTTGCACCCCATTGATATTGTGGAAACTTTGGCCGCCCATCACGCATGGGACTTCGACCGCATCGCGGACGATCAGATCGCGATGTCGATCGAAGGGCAGTGGCGCAGTTACTCGATCACCTTGGCGTGGTCCTCTTACGACGAAACGCTGCGGATGATCTGCACCTTCGATATGGAGCCGCCCGAAGGCACCATGCCGAAACTCTACGAGGCGATGAACCTTGTGAACGATCGCTGTTGGGCGGGCGCGTTTACCTATTGGGCCTCGCAAAAACTAATGGTTTACCGCTACGGCCTTGTGTTGGCGGGCGAGCAATTGGCCTCGGCCGATCAGATCGCTTGCATGGTGGAGGCCGCCGTTGTGGCCTCGGAGCGCTATTACCCCGCGTTCCAATTGGCGCTGTGGTCCGACAACACGCCCGAGCAGGCGATGGAAGTCGCAATCGCCGAAACCTACGGCCGCGCCTAGGCTTAACGGCGTGCCCGCCACGCTCTGGCCGCACAGGCGGAACGTTTAAGCAACACTTCCCGCGCGCGTCACCCGCGCCCCTTTTCCTGCCCTTTGGACACTGGCATTCTAGGCGCTGTTACAGGCACCCATTTGGTGCCTTGGGGGATGCGTTTAATGGATATCACACAGATTAACAGCCGTGGGCTGGTGATGCTTGGCTGTGGCAAAATGGGCTCTGCGATGTTGCAGGGTTGGCTGGCGGAGGGTCTGTCGGCCGAGGCTGTCCACATCATCGATCCTAATCCGTCCGAGTGGCTGCAAGGCACGGGCGTCTCGATCAACGGGGATTTGCCAGAAAGCCCCGCGGTTTTGATGATCGCGGTGAAGCCTCAGATGATGCAGGAAGCCTTGCCGCAAGTGGCGCGGTTTGGCGGCGGCGAGACGCTGATTTTGTCGGTGGCGGCGGGCACGACCATTCAGGTTTATGAGCAAGCCTTCGGGGCGGGCACGCGGGTCGTCCGCTCCATGCCGAACACGCCCGCTGCGGTGGGCAAGGGCATCACGGCAATTGTGGGTAATTCTGAAACGACGCCGGACGACCTGGATATGGCCGAAGCCATGCTGCTGGCCATCGGGCAGGTGGTGCGTTTGACGAGCGAGAGCCAGATTGATGCGGTCACGGGGATTTCGGGCTCTGGGCCTGCATATATCTTCTACATGATTGATACGCTCGCCGCTGCCGCCCGCGCCGAAGGTCTGCCGGCGGAACTGGCGATGCAATTGGCGAAAGCCACCGTTGCAGGCGCTGGGGCCTTGGCAGAGCAAGCCGCTGAAACACCCGAACAATTACGGATCAATGTGACATCTCCCAATGGCACGACCCAGGCCGGGCTCGAGGTGTTGATGGGCGAAGGCGGCTTGGCCCCTTTGATACGCAAAACCGTAGCCGCCGCGACCCATCGGTCGCGCGAATTGCGCAAGTGAGCGACCCGATGAGCGAGATCAGCTTTGACGACTTCATGGCCGTCGATATCCGCGTCGGCACCATCATCCGTGCCGAAGATTTCCCCGAAGCGCGCAAACCCGCGATCAAGCTTTGGGTCGATTTCGGGGCCGAGATTGGCGAGAAGAAATCTTCGGCCCAGATCACGGCTCACTACACGCCGGAAAGCCTTGTGGGCAAACAGGTCATGGGGGTGGTGAACTTTCCTCCGCGCCAGATCGGGCCGGTACGCTCGGAAGTGCTGATCCTTGGTCTCCATGACGCGGACGGCGGCATTGTGTTGGTGGGGCCGGACCAAGCCGTCTCGAATGGAGAGCGCCTTTGCTGAGCCTACTGATTTCCCGCCGCTTGCCTGAAAGCGTCATGGCCGACGCGCAAGCACGGTTTGACGTGACCTGCCGGACGACGACGCAACCGATGGATCACGCCGAATGCGTGGCGGCGCTGCGCGATTACGACTTGATCCTGCCAAGCCTTGGGGATGCCTTTCAGGCCCCCGCTTTTGAGGCCGCCGGAACGCCCCGCGCCAAGGTGCTGGCGAATTTCGGGGTGGGCTATAACCATATCGACGTGGATGCCGCGACGGCCGCGGGCGTGGCGGTTTCCAACACGCCGGGCGCGGTGACAGACGCCACCGCCGACATTGCCCTGACGTTGATCCTGATGACGGCACGGCGCGCGGGCGAGGGCGAGCGGATGGTGCGCGCGGGCGCTTGGGACGGGTGGCATCCGGTGCAAATGCTGGGGATGCACTTTAGCGGCAAGACCGTGTGCGTTGTCGGCATGGGGCGCATTGGGCAAGCGATTGCGCGGCGCTGTCACTTTGGGTTCGGTTGCCGGATCGTCTATGTGAACCGGTCTGAAAAGCAGATGGATTTCGCGGCAGAACAAATGCCGATGGCGGATGCCTTGGCGCAGGCCGATGTCGTGGTTCTGGCCACGCCCGGCGGCGCGGAAACGCGGCACCTGATGGGGGCGGCGCAATTTGCGGCGATGCAGCCCCACGCGCTTTTCGTGAATATCTCTCGTGGGGATGTGGTGGATGAGGCTTCGCTGATTGCCGCGCTGGAAGCCGGGGACATCGCGGGCGCGGGCTTGGATGTTTATGAGAACGAGCCATTGGTGCCCGACGCCCTGCGGGCGATGGAAAACGTGACGCTGTTGCCGCATCTGGGCACGGCGGCGTTGGAAGTGCGCGAAGATATGGGCCGTATGGCCTTGGATAACGTGATTGCCGTAGCTGAGGGCCGGGCTGCACCCAACGCCGTTTAACGCGCCCCTCGTCGAGCCCTTTCAGGCTCTCCTCGCAGCTCTCTCAGTTCCCCGCACAGGTGCTGTCCGGGCCGGAGTCGTAGGCCCATCGGGCCATGCAGCCATCCCCACCCAGGGCAGGGCTTTCAGTCCGATCTTAACGGCTCGGTGCATCGCCAATCGCCTCGCGGAAATGTTTGCGGCACAGGCTGATGTAGCGGTCGTTTCCGCCCACCTCGATCTGCGCGCCTTCGGCCACGGCGTCACCATTTTCGTCTACACGGATCACCATGTTGGCTTTCTTGCCACAGTGGCAGATCGTTCGGACCTCTCGCATTTCGTCGGCGAGCGCCAGAAGGGCGGCGGAACCGGGGAAAAGCTCTCCCCTGAAATCGACGCGCAAACCGTAGGCCATGACCGGCACGCCCAGATCATCCACGGCGCGGGCCAGTTGCCAGACCTGTTCACGGGTCATCCATTGGGCCTCGTCGATCAGCACGCAAGCGCAGGGGCCGGTTTCCAGACGCGCCTGGATCTTGTCAAACAAATCATCGTCTTGGGTGTAGGTGTCTGCCTCGGCCTCGATCCCGATGCGCGATCCAATCTTGCCCATTCCCGCGCGATCGTCGAAATTCGCGGTTAACAGATAGGTTCGCATGCCCCGTTCAATATAATTGTAGGAGGCTTGCAACAGCAGGGTCGATTTGCCCGCGTTCATGGTGGAGTAGTTGAAATAAAGCTTGGCCATTCCCGTGGTTTGGCCCAAGTCACGAGCGCTGGCAAGACGTTGACGGTTGACCTGAAAGCGGGTTCTGTTAACGGGACGAAAAGGATTGGACGAGTATGAGTGATACGGACAACATTACGGCGCGTGGATATCTGAAGCGCCACACCGAGCGTTTGATCAAGGATGTAGGCTACGCGGCGGCGTGTGAATTGACCGGGCGGTCCAAGGCGACGTTGGGGCGCTACTTCTCGGAATCCGATGAACATGCCGACCGTTTCATGCCCGTGGATGCCGTGGCCGCGCTTGAGGCCGCGTCGAGCTTTCCCCATGTCACGGCGGCTTTGGCCGAGTTGAACGGGGGGCAGATGTCTTACGGGTCGGACCGCCGCAACGCGGTGCGGGGCGACAATATGGGCAGCGTGAATAACAACGTGATCGCGCTAAGCCAGAAGTTCGCGGTGCTGATGGCCGAGTATCATCAATCCATCGAGGACGGCGTAATCTCGGTGAATGAGACCCGGCGTTTGCTGGAAGAAACGCTGGAACTTCAAAAGGTTCTGGTAGAGATGAAGCTGCGCCTAGAGGCCGACAGCCGCGCCTGATCGCGCTACTCCGGCGGGGCGGCCTGCACGACCCGCGACCAATGCTTGTCCAGCGAAAAGGCCCATTCTTCGGGGTGTGCCTTAACCAACCTTTCCAGCTCAGAAACCCAGGCTTGCGTGGCTTCCTGCACGTCGCCCGTGGGCACAGTGGCCTCCCCCAGGATCAAGGAAATGCCGCCGCCCGCGTCTTGGGTCACCATGGCCGGAACCAGCGGCGCGCCCGCCTTGGCGGCAAAGCGTGTGGGCCAGCCGCCGTAACCCACGGGCTGGCCAAACGCCTCGACCCGGACCACGTCTTTTTCCTTGTCGTAGGCGGTTTGCGGCGCTTCCTGAATGCGGTCCACCGTGCCGACCACGATCTTTCCGGCCTTCAACGCTTTCAGGATGCTGCGCGCCACCTTGGCCGGTTCCTCGTTGCGGGCGTCCAGAAAATCACCATCGACCTGAGCATAAAGCGCCTTCTGCGCTTCGGCCCGGTTGGCGTTTCGGGTCAGGCTGACGACGGCCAGAATGTCGTAGGACTGCGCTAAACAGCGCGTCATGGCGAGAGAGGCGTGCAGATGCGGCAGCGCCAGAAAGAGGCCGCCATGGGCCAGATAGGCGTCGAGCCGCTCCTTGTCGGGAATGGTTAACGCCCCGTTGAGCGTCGTGCCGAAACCGTGGCGCACCTGTTCCGTCATATCGGTGCCGGCGATGAATTTGCGCACGAAGCCGCGGAACATTCTGGCGGGGGATGTTCGGCCTGCGTGGCGGGCCAGCGCCTTCATCGTGGGGCGCACAAGGTTGCCGGGAAGCGCGTAGGCGACCCATAAAATGCCGCCGAAAACGCCGTAAGCCGCGCGCCGGATCGGGGCCGGACGACGGGCGATCCAGCCTGACACTTTGTCATAAACCGCGAAGGTCCGATCTTTGGTGGTCGAGAAGCCCATGACGCCCCTTTAGCCCGCGGCTGCGACCTTCTGCAAGATCACCGAACCCACCGAATAGCCCGCCCCGAACGAACAGATCAGGCCCGTGTCGCCCGCTTCCATGTCTTTGGAATATTTAGCGAAAGCGATGATCGATCCGGCAGAAGAGGTGTTGGCGTAATCTTGCAGAATATTGGGCTGCTCGCCGTCCTCCGGCACCCGGCCCAGAACCTTTTTGCCGATGTAATCATTCATCGTTTTGTTGGCCTGATGCAGCCATAACCGCTTCAGATCATCTGCGGCGACGCCTTCGGCCTCCATATGCTCGGCGATATGTTTCGAGACCATCGGTAACACTTCCTTAAACACTTTGCGCCCATTCTGCATGAACTGCATGTCGCGACGGTCTTCCATCTGGCCTTCGCGGGTGCGGCGCAGGAAGCCGTTATTGTTGCGGATGTTGTTGGAAAACTCGGTGGCGCAGCGGGTGGACTTGATGGCGAAGTAGCTGCCGGTGGCAAGGTCGGACCGCTCGATCAGCACGGCGGTGGCCACATCGCCGAAGATGAAGTGACAATCGCGGTCGCGCCATTCCAGATGGGCGGAGCATATCTCGGGGTTCACCACCAGCGCCCGTTTGATGGAGCCTGAGCGGATCATATCGGCGGCGGCCTGTATCCCAAACGTGGCCGAGGAACAGGCGACGTTCATGTCGAAGCCGAAGCCGCCGGTGCCCAGAAGCTGTTGAATTTCAATCGCAATCGCGGGGTAGGCGCGTTCGTGGTTAGAGGCGGCGCAGATCACCAGATCCACATCTGCCGCCGCAACGCCCGCCATATCCAGCGCCTTCTGGCAGGCATCTACGCCCATTTCCGCCATTGCGCCGGGTGCATCATCTTCGCGCGCGGGCAGCCAAGGGTGCATAACCTCCGGATCTAGAAGGCCAGACTTATCAAGTACATAGCGGCTCTCGATGCCCGAGGCTGCAAGAATGAAGTCGCTGGAGGAATGGGCCATCGCGGTGACGTCGCCCGAAGCAATGGCATCGGCGTTTTGCGCGTTCCAACGGTCGGCGTAGGCGTTGAAGGCCACGACGAGTTCGTCATTGGAAATGCTTAACTCCGGGGTGAAAACCCCTGACCCTGTGATGGCTGGCTCAAACATGTCGCTCTCCCGATCCGGTCTGTTTTCTTGGCCCCTAAGGTGCCGCGTCGTCAAGGTTTACGCGGGGGCGTGGCAGACGGCTTCGATGTTGTTGCCGTCAAGGTCCAGCACGAACGCGCCGTAGTAATCAGGGTGATAATGGGGCCGCAGGCCGGGTGGGCCGTTGCAGGTGCCGCCCGCCGCAAGGGCGGCTTTGTGGAACGCATCGACCTGCGCGCGCGATTGCGCGGTGAAGGCGAAATGCAGGGGCGGGACCTGCGCGGGGCCTTGGTTGATCCAGAATTGCGGGCGGTCTTGGCCGAACCCGCCGACCTCGACGCCGCCGGTATGCTCGGCCGGGACGGTAAATAGATAGGACGATCCAAGGGGTGCGAGGGCGGCGGAATAGAACGCCTTGGCGGCGGCGAAATCCGAAGTGCTGATGCCGGAATGGTCAATCATTGCGGTCCCTTACCTATGCTGGTCAATCAAGATGACATTGCCATCGGGATCACGGGTGACGAAGCTGGCCGGACCATCACCGCCGCCTAGTTCCTGCTCGATCGGATGCCCGGCGTCGGCGACGATCTGCTTGATCGCGCGGACATCGTCGAAGTCATCCACAGGCTGCGCGTTCTGATCCCAACCGGGGTTGAAGGTCAGCATGTTGCCTTCAAACATGCCTTGAAACAGGCCGATCAACGTCTCGCCGTTTTTCATAATCAGGTAGCCGTGGTTCGCGTCGCCGCCCATAGGCGAAAACCCGAGGGTCTCGTAAAACGCTTGTGAAGCGGCTAAATCTTTCACCGATAGGGATACGGAAAATGCTCCGATTTTCATGGCTTATCTCCTATTGTAATAGTTTCAGGTTACGGGAAACGGGGCGTGGTGCAACGGGGAAGCCCGCCTATGGGGCCGCGCTGCGGTTGACTTGAGGCCCGGAATAGCCACCTTGAGCGCCAAATATTCAGAAGGTTGAGCAGCATGGCCTCCCCTCCCAGACCTCCCGGCCCGTTTGCCGGGTTCGAGTTCCTGATCGCATGGCGCTATTTGCGCGCGCGGCGCACCGATGGGGGCGTGTCCGCGATGACGTGGATCAGCTTCATCGGCATCGCCTTGGCGGTGATGGCTTTGATCGCCACGCTGTCGGTGCGGGCCGGGTTCCGGCACGAATTCGTCGGCACGATTCTGGGAGCGAACCCCCATGTGGCGGTCTATGACATCGCGGAAATGACCGATGCGGGGCGGCTGGAACGGTCCTTGGAAGACTACGACGCGGTGGCCGAAGCGGTGCGCGGCGTAGACGGCGTCACCCATGCGGCGGCGGTCGTGCGGGGGCAGGTCCTCTCAAGCTATCGGGGGCGCAATTCTGCCGTGGAAGTCATCGGCATCGCGCCCGAGGATTTGGCGCTGATCCCCTTGGTGGCAGAGCCGGAATACCGCCAAGGATTGCTGAGCAATTTCGGCGAGGAAACCCAGATCACCCCAGAGGTGGAGGGCGCTTTGCCGATGCCCGGCGGGCCGGGGATTGCCATCGGGTCGGGCGTGGCAAGGGAGTTGGGGGCCAATGTGGGCGACCGCATTCGCCTGATCTCGCCCGACGGGGCGCGCACGCCGTTTGGGACCTCTCCACGAGTCAGCACCTATGAGGTCGTTTACATTTTCCAAGTGGGCCGTTGGGACATTGACCGCACGCGGGTCTATCTGCCGTTCGAGGAAGCGCAGACCTACTTCAACCGTGATGGCGTGGCCGATGAGGTGCAGGTGACCGTGGCCGAGCCAGAGCAGATTTCGCAATACGTCTTGCCGCTGTTGCAAGCGGGCGGGGATATTCAGATTTGGACGTGGGAGGACAGCTCGGGCGCGTTTCTGAGGGCGTTGCAGATGGAGGACAATATCATGTTCATCATCCTCTCGATCCTGGTGCTGATTGCGACGATGAACATCGTGTCGGGCTTGATTATGTTGGTGAAAAACAAGTCCCGAGACATCGGCATTTTGCGCACCATCGGGTTGAGCGAGGGAAGCATCCTGCGGGTGTTCTTCATCTGCGGATCAGCCATTGGCGTGGCGGGAACCATCGCGGGCGTGGCGCTGGGTTGCGCCTTTGCGATCTGGATCGACCCGATTTTCAGCTTCGTGAACTACGTGGCAGGCGGCGGCGTTTGGGACCCGTCGGTGCGCATGATCTCGGCCTTGCCTGCACGGTTGGAGGGCGGCGACGTGCTGACCGCCATGGCGCTGTCGCTGGGGTTGAGCTTTGTGGTGACGATCTTTCCGGCGCGCAGAGCGGCCCGGATGAACCCGGTGGAGGCGCTGCGTTATGAGTGATGGTGTGAGCGCTCCGGCGTTGATCCTGGATGGGATCGAGAAGGCGTATAACCACGGTAAACCCAATGAGATAAACGTGCTACGCGGCGCCTCGGCCCGGATTGAGCGCGGAGAGATCGTGGGGCTTATCGCGCCATCGGGGGCGGGGAAATCCACGCTTCTGCAAATCGCAGGGCTGCTCGATAGCGCCGATGCGGGACGGGTTGAAATTGGCGGGCAGGTGGTCACCGGCGCGTCGGACCGGGCGCGGACAACGGCGCGGCGCGGGCAGGTGGGGTTTGTGTATCAGTTCCACCATCTGTTGCCGGAGTTCTCGGCGGTGGAAAACATCGTGCTGCCGCAGTTGGCCCACGGGGTGAACGGCGCGGAGGCGGAGGCGAGGGCCCTGGATTTGCTGACGCGCGTCGGCATGGGCGCGCGGGCGGGCCACCGCCCGGGAGAACTATCGGGCGGGGAGCAGCAGCGCGTCGCGTTTTGTCGATCCTTGGCCAATGCGCCCGCGTTGATGCTGGCCGATGAGCCGACGGGAAATCTGGACCCGGCGACCTCGGACACGGTGTTTGACGTGTTGATGGACCTCGTGCGGGGCACGGGGCTTTCGGCGTTGATTGCGACCCACAACCACGAGTTGGCCGGGCGCATGGACCGGGTCTTGCGGCTGGAAGATGGAATTCTCGTTCCTGCGTGAGGTGGGATTAAGTGATTTTTATGCGCGGCTGATGCCGCGTGGGGGGCGCTGCCCCCACCCTGATTTTGCAGGCAAAAACAGGGCTCCCCCGGGATATTTCAAGAACGAGGAAGGGGCCCGGTCGCGCGCGTTGGCGGCGGGGTGTTTGAGGCTGCTCGGGGTGGTATCTGCGCCCGGTAGTTGGGGTGGGCTGGGGTAAGCGGCGCCGCTTGGAGACGGCAGGAGTAACCTTTCGGCGTTACCCGAAAGGCAGATCAAAGCGCGTTGGTCTGGGCCGGTATCACCTGCGCCCAATGAGGGGGCGGTCTGGGGTGACGCGGCCGATGCCTGTGCAGTTGCGCAGGGCTGAGGAGCCCCATGCGGTGATAGCTATCGGAAGGATGTATAGGGTGGTTTGGCCGGGTGTTGCGCGAAACGGCGCAGGTGCGCGCGGTGGGTCAGGGCGCGGCTTGGGCAAAGAGGGAGAGGATGGCGTCAATGGAGGGCGCGCGGCGGTCCGCCGATTCCATCAGCACTTCGTGCTCGCCACCGTCGATGCTGAGGTAACTGCCGTTGGGCCAGCTGGCCATGCGCGTTTTGACGGCGTCGATATCGACGACCCTCTCTCCGGTGCCGACGATGGAGAGCGTGGGCAGGTCCAGTGCGGGCATTGCCATCAGGGCCGAGGTTTCCTGAATTGCGGCCTTCACCCACGTGAGGGAGGGGCCACCCAAAGCCAGATCGGGGTGGGTATCGGTTTGACGGGACATATAGTCAAACTGGTCACGGTCGGTCGTTAGCGTATTGTTTTCAAACACCAATGGCGCCCAAGGGCCTGTCGTCGGCGCGAAGGTTTTGCCAAAGCCCAAGGGGCCGGAGAGGGCCATGATCGCGGGCGACAGGGTTTTGAGCAGGGGCGACATTTGCAGGCCCCACATCGGCCCGGTGAAGGCCGCAGCCGAAACGGGGAGGCCATCGTAGAGGGCGCGAAGGCCGATGCAGCCGCCCATGGAGTGGCCGATCAGGAACCAAGGTTGCGGCAGGTCCATGGGCGCGAGCGCTTCCAGGAAGGCGGCGACGTCCTGGCGGTATTCGTCAAAGCTGAGCACATGGCCCATGTCACGGCGATGGGCGGGGCGGTCGGCCAGGCCCTGGCCGCGCCAATCGAAGGCGACCATGCCGTAGCCCTGAGCCGCTAAGTCACTGGCAAGTCGGCCATATTTCTCAATATACTCGGTGCGGCCCGGAAACATCAGAACCGTGCCGCGGGTGCCTTGGGGCCAAACGCCCATGCGCAACCGTGTGCCGTCACGCGCCGTCACCCACCACGCTTTCACGCCTGCGGGCCCTTCGGCCACGGCGTCGAAGAACGGCGCCTCGGAAGGGGGGGGCGTTTGGGTGGGGACGGGCATGTCGCGCATTAGCTTAACGCGGAGCCGAGTTTCATGGCGGTGCCCATGTCACCGTCAAGTGTCAGTTTGCCGGACATGAAGGCCGCAGTGGCGTTCAGATCACCGGACATGATGTCTTGGAAAACATCGGCATCGGCGGAGAGGGTGACTTCTGCCTCGTCGCTGTCGTCTGCGGCGCGGACGCTTGTGCCGTCCACGATCAAAGCGCCTTCGCCTTCGATCACGAACTTTGCTGTACTGTCGAAGTCAGCGCCTTCCATCTTGGCGCTCAGGGCCGCGACAGCGGCGTCGATAATTGCATTGCTCATGGAACCTGTCCCCTTGTTTCCCTATCCCTGCACGAAACTGTCAACTTGATCTAGTATTGCCCGCAAGGAATGCTACGTTTTGACCATGACGATTCCGCGACCCATCATCAACGCCGCCGTAGCGGCACTTTTCTGCGGGATTTCCGCAGTTGCGCTGACGCCCTCGATCGGGATGGCGCAATCGACGGCGGATGACTTCCTCGATCGGCTTGCCGACCCGGAGTTGCGCAATTGGGATGTGGTGGAGGCTGACCTGTATGAGCGCTGGCAATTGTCCGGCTCGGCCAGCGCGGATTACTTGCTGCGCCGGGGCCTGGCCGCGATGGAGGCCGAGGATTACGCCGCCGCCTACGATCATCTGACCGCACTGACCGACCATGCGCCGGAATTTGCCGAAGGGTGGAACGCCCGCGCCACGATGTTCTTTGAGCAACAGATGTTTGGCCCGGCCATTGCCGATATCCAGCGTGTCTTGGCGCTGGAGCCGCGCCATTTCGGAGCGCTGACCGGTCTTGGCGTCATGTTGCAGGACATGGGCAATATCGACGGGGCGCTGGCCGCTTATGAAGCGGCTCATGCGCTTCATCCCAATCAACCCGACATCCAGCGGTTGCTGGACGGGTTGCGAGTGCAGCTTGAAGGCGAGGCGCTGTAACAGGCGCCCGGTCCAGAGGAATTTGACGTGCGCGCTCCATCCCGAATTGCGGCCATCCTTGGCCCGACGAACACTGGCAAAACCCATTATGCGATAGAACGGATGCTGGCCCATCGGACCGGCGTGATCGGTCTGCCGCTGCGACTTTTGGCGCGGGAAGTTTACGATAAGGTCGTGGCGCTGAAGGGGCCATCGGTCGTGGCTTTGGTCACGGGAGAAGAAAGGATCGTGCCACCGCGTGCGGCCTATTGGGTCTGCACCGTGGAGGCGATGCCCACGGGCAACGGCGCGGATTTTCTGGCGATTGATGAGATCCAGCTTTGCGCCGACCCCGAAAGGGGCCATGTCTTTACGGACCGTTTGCTGCACGCGCGTGGCCTGCACGAGACCCTGTTTATGGGCGCGGGCACCATGCGAGATGCCATCGCGGAGCTGGTCCCCCATTGCGAATTCATGCATCGGGAACGTTTTTCACAGCTTGTGTATGCAGGTTCTAAAAAGATAAGTCGAATGCCCGGGCGCTCGGCCATTGTGGGGTTTTCGGTTGAAAATCTATATGCCACGGCAGAGCTTTTGCGCCGCCAGAAGGGCGGGGCCGCGGTTGTGATGGGGGCGTTATCCCCAAGGACGCGCAACGCGCAGGTGGAGTTATATCAGAACGGCGACGTGGATGTTTTGGTGGCGACCGATGCGATCGGGATGGGCCTGAACCTTGATATCAAACATGTCGCGTTCAGTGGGTTACGCAAGTTTGATGGCCGCAAGATGCGGGAGCTTTGGCCGAATGAGCTTGCCCAGATCGCGGGCCGGGCAGGGCGGCACACCCAAGACGGCAGCTTTGGGGTGACGGGCGAAGCGCCGCCGCTGGATGACGGTCTGGCCGACGCAATCATGAACCACCGTTTCGCGCCTGTGCGCAAACTGATGTGGCGCAATTCTGACCTCGAATTCGGCAGCGCCGAGCGCTTGGTGGCTAGTCTTGAACAGCGCACCGATGACGACTGGCTGACCCGCGCGCGGGAGGCGGACGACGTTCAAGCGCTCAAGACCCTGATCGCAAGGCCCGACATTGCGCAACGTCTGGGCGACGCGCGCGCTGTGAAACTGTTGTGGGATGTCTGCAATATCCCCGATTTCCGGGGCATCAGCCACGCCGAGCACGCCGATCTTCTGGGCCGGATATTCGAGTTTCTGCACGACAAGCGCCGCGTCCCCGACGATTGGCTGGCCCGTCAGGTGAAGCGGATTGACCGCCCCGAGGGGGACATCGATACCCTGTCGAAACGTCTGGCATATATCCGCACATGGACCTATGTGGCGCAGCGCACGGGGTGGGTTGACGATGAAAGCCATTGGCGCGGGGCGACTCGTGCCGTAGAAGACCGCCTGTCGGATGCGTTACACAACGCGCTGACGCTTAGATTTGTCGATCGGCGGACGAGTGTGCTCCTCCGGCGATTGAAGCAGAGGGAGAGCCTTGTGGCCGAAGTGAACGAGAATGGTGAAGTCAGCGTCGAGGGCCAAGTCCTTGGCCGTATTGAGGGCTTCCGCTTCCGCATGGATGAAACCGCTACCGCCGATGAGGCGAAGACGCTGCAAAGCGCTGCGATGGCGGCCCTGCGGCCCGAGTTCCATCTGCGGGCCGACCGCATGTATAATGCGCCGGACACCGAATTTGACCTGACCGAGCAAGGTGGCCTGATGTGGGGCGACATGGCGGTGGGTAAGCTGGTGAAAGGGGCCGAGGCCCTGAAACCTGTGGCCGAGGCTTTCGTTGACGAAGACGCCGGCGCCGAGGTTGTGCAAAAGGTCCAGCGCCGCTTGCAGCATTTCATCGACCGTCGCATTGCGGCACAGTTCGAGCCGCTTCTGGCGATGTCGCGCGATGAGGCCGTGACCGGCCTTGCCCGCGGCGTCGCGTTCCAACTTCTGGAAGGGTTCGGTATCGTACCGCGCGGAGAGATTGCCGACGATATCAAAGCGTTGGATCAGGAATCCCGCAGCCTCCTGCGCAAGCATGGCGTGCGTTTTGGCCAATACACGATCTTCCTGCCGCTTCTGTTGAAGCCCGCGCCGACCCGGTTGCGCTTGGTTCTTTGGGGTCTGTCGCAAGATTTCGATATGTTCCCCGACAGCCCGCCTCCGGGCTTGGTGACGATCCCCACGGTGCCCGATGCGCCCAAGGGCCACGCCACGATGGCAGGCTATTTCGAGGCCGGCAGCCGCGCGATCCGTGTGGATATGCTGGAGCGTCTGGCCGATATGCTACGCACCGAAAACAGCCGTGCCGGGTTTGAAGCCAATCCCGATATGCTCTCGATTTCGGGGCTGACGTTGGAACAATTCGCCGACCTGATGGGCGGTTTGGGCTATAAGGGTGAACGCGCGGAGCGCGCCAAGGTGAAAGCCGCGCCAGCGGCGGAGGCCAAACCCGCTGAGGAGGCGTCAGCCGAGGAAGCGCCTGCGACAACAGGGGCTGAGAGCGAGCCTGCGGCGACGCACGCGCCCGAAACGATGGATGAGGATCTTGCCAGCGATCTTGGTGGCGTTGAAGCGCCAACGGGCCTCGAAGAGGCAGAGAAGCCAGACCAAGCGCCAGCCGAAACGCCTGCCGAGATGGAAGTATACTACACCTTCACTTGGGCCCCCCGTGGGCGCGGTAACGCCCGCCCCCGTCGGAATGACGGCGAGCAGGGTGGTCGTTCGGAAGGTGGGCAAGGCAAGCGCAACGACCGGGGCGGCAAGCGTCCCTCTGGCAAAGGCGCGCCGGGCAAGCATCGTGGCCAAGGCAAGGGCGGCAATCGTCCGCCGCGCGAAGACAAGCCCAAGACCTATTCGGCCCGTCCCGAGAAATCCAACAAGGTGGACCCCGATAACCCCTTCGCGGTTCTTGCAGCGTTGAAAGACAAGTCATAACCGAGGCGGCCCAAAACGGCCCCGCGCCGAAAGACCGCTTGGACAAATGGCTGTGGCAGGCCCGGTTCTTCAAGACCCGGAGCCTTGCCGCCCGCCAAGTCTCGGACGGGCATGTGCGGGTGAACACGGCCAAGGTTACTAAAACCTCGACCCAGGTGACGCCGGGCGATGTGCTGACCTTTGCCCAGGGTCGCCAAATCCGCATCGTGAAAATCGAGGCGTTGGCCAAGCGACGCGGTCCCGCCACCGAAGCGCAGACACTTTATACGGATATGACTCCAGAGGCCGAGCCGATCGCCCCGCGCGTCGGTCCCCGACCCACCAAGAAAGACCGCCGCGATATGGATGCTTTCCGCGACGAAGACCCTTAAGACACCTTGGAAAGCGCCGCAAAACGCCATAGCTAGCGCCACATTTTTGTGAAGTGGCATCCCGCCGCGTTGCATCCCCTTGACCTCTGCCTTAGCAGACCCGCAGTTAACGCCGACCTAACCGCCGAAAGCCCGCCCATGACCTATATCGTCAACGATGCCTGCATCGCCTGCAAATACACCGACTGCGTCGAAGTCTGCCCGGTGGATTGCTTCTATGAGGGCGAGAATATGCTGGTGATCCACCCCGACGAATGCATCGACTGCGGCGTCTGCGAACCCGAGTGCCCCGCCGACGCGATCCGCCCCGATACAGAGCCGGACATGGACAAATGGGTGGAGTTCAACCGCAAGTATTCCGAGATGTGGCCGGTCATCATCACCAAGAAAGACCAATTGCCCAACGCCGAAGAGATGGACGGCAAGCCCGGCAAGATGGAGCTGTTCTCGGAGAAACCCGGAGAGGGCGGCTAAGCCCCGATTCGCTCGATTCAGCGATGGGTGAGGGTCGCTGACCTTCGCCCGAACCCCCAGATTTTTAAGGGCTTTACGGGCGCTGCACCGCGGCACGCTTTAAATGTGGCCCGATTCGTGCTATATTCCTTGAAGGAAGAGATGTGACTGACCGCCGACGCAGGCCAGAATGGCTGCGTTTATATCAGCCGACCGAAACATTGCTCTGACGGAAAGCGCCGATTTTCACCGATCGAGCGTTCCGCCAGATTTTTTGACGACTGCCCTAGCCCGATTGGGTCAAGGCTCCCCAGCCCGCAAGGGCCTTGAGTAAGGAATATCGCATGACAAAAGCCCGCAAAACGCTCGACTTCAGCCCTAACGATTACGTCGTCTATCCCGCCCATGGCGTGGGCCAGATCATCAAGATCGAAGAGCAAGAAGTCGCCGGGCTTAATCTGGAACTGTTCGTGATCTCGTTCGAGAAGGACAAGATGACCCTGCGCGTTCCCACCGCCAAGGCCACCGAAGTGGGCATGCGCCCGTTGTCGGACCCTGCGGTTGTGTCCAAAGCGCTGGAAACCCTGAAGGGGAAGGCCCGCGTGAAGCGCGCGATGTGGTCGCGCCGGGCGCAGGAATACGAGCAGAAGATCAACTCGGGCGATCTGATCGCCATTGCCGAAGTGGTGCGCGACTTGCACCGCGCCGACGATCAGCGCGAGCAAAGCTATTCCGAGCGTCAGCTTTATGAAGCCGCGCTGGAGCGTTTGACCCGCGAATTGGCTGTCGTGAAGGGCATCGACGAAGCGGGCGCTGGCGCACAATTGGTCGACGTTCTGTCCAAGCGCGTCGCCGCCGCCTGATCGCGAAACGTCATTGGGGGTGGGCGGAAGACCGCTCAAATCCAAGGGGTTAAGGCCTGACTACGGAAAACCTGACCCGTCGCGACCTCGCGGCGGGTTTTTCTTTGTGGTATTGGAACCTATGACGGACGCATTGCGTTAACATCGGGATGGGTTCCAAATCTGGGAACCACCCTCTCTTTGAAAGGAAGACCCCTTATGAAAAAGTTCATCGCCCCCGTGCTTCTGGTCGCTGCAACTGCAATCACCGCTTGCCAGCCGCTGTCCCCACAGGACCGTTCCAACCTTGGCCTCGTCGGCGGCGCAGGCGCGGGCCTTCTGGTTGCATCTGCGTTTGATGCCAACCCTGCCTGGACCGTTGGTGCGACCCTTGCCGGTGCCGCAATCGGTACGCAGGTTGCACGTAACACACAGACCGGTCAGTGCGCCTATTCCAACGGCGACGGCACATACTACGTCGCGCCTTGCTGATCTGAGCGCTTAGCTCAACAGCGCGACGCAGGCCATCAGGGCGGCAAGCTCTGCCAGAACCTGCGTCGCGCCCAACACATCCCCGGTTTGTCCGCCGATTTTTCTGTGGGCAACCCAAGCCACGATGCCCGTCGCGCAAGCCGCAGCCCATCCGGCGACGATGCCTGCGATAAATCCCGTGGCGATGATTGCCACCCCCAGAGCGCATACCCCCCCGAGCCATACCGCCCCCATGGGAGGCCGTCCCACATGGGCCGCCAAGCCGCCTTCGCGGGCAAAGGGCAGGCGTGCCATGACCAGCGCCATGGCGGCGCGGCTCAGCATTGCTCCGGCAACTAATGCCAAAGGGGCCACCGCCAGCAGGGCCGCGAATAGCGCCCATCGCAGACCAATCGCCACGATGAGCGCCAAGACCCCGTAGGCCCCGATACGACTGTCCTTCAATATGTCGAGCCGCCGGTCCCGGGTCATCCCGCCCCAAAACCCATCGGCGCAATCGGCCAAGCCATCCTCGTGCAACCCGCCGATCAACAGCATCCCGGTCGCTATCGCCAGCCCCGCTGCAACGCTTGCCGGTAGGCCGATGGCCAGGGCGACGATCCCCACCACTACTTGCACCAAAGCCACCATGGCCCCCACCAATGGCCAGGCCCAAGCGGCCTCGGCCGCGCGCGTGCCATCGCCGCCGGGCACGGGCACACGGGTCAGCAGCTGCGCCGCTCGGATCACATCGCGCGGCTCGAATGTCAGGGGGGCAGGGACCGTGTCGGTTTTTGGCATGAATTGGACCTTTCTGCCGCAGGGCGCGGGCGGCGTAATCCGCTACATATCAACCCGACACTGCCACGCAAGAGAGCCGATTGATGACATCCCCTACCACACTTGCCGAATTCCACGCGGCCCTCGCCGCCGCCACTGGCCCCGACACGGCCGCCCTCGCTGCCGCGCAGGAGCGCAACGGTCAGCTCACCAAGCCCCCCGGCGCTCTCGGACGGCTGGAGGATCTTGCGCTTTGGTACGCGTCATGGCGCGGAGACGCCCGCCCGCAGATCTCCGCGCCGCAAGTGCTTGTCTTCGCCGGCAACCACGGCGTGGCGGCCCGTGGCGTCAGTGCCTTCCCCCCTGAGGTCACGGTGCAAATGGTCGCCAACTTCGCCCATGGCGGCGCGGCGATTAACCAACTCTCCGCCCTGGCCGGGGCAACAATGTCCGTTCACCCGATTGACCTCGACACCCCCACCGCCGACTTCACCCAAGGCCCCGCCATGTCCGAGGCCGAGGTGATGGTCGCCATCAACACCGGTTGGAATGCCGTTGATTCCGCCTCAGATCTTCTTGTCGTCGGCGAAATGGGCATCGGTAACACCACTTCTGCCGCCGCCATCGCCCATGCGCTTTTTGGTGGCGCGCCCGAGGATTGGACAGGCCGAGGCACCGGCGTTGACGATGCAGGCGTCGCCCTGAAGTCCAAAGTGGTGGCCGAAGGCCTCAGCGCAAACCCTCAGGCCGCCAATGATCCCCTGCAAGCCCTGCGCTGCTTGGGGGGGCGCGAAGTGGCCGCTATGGCGGGCGCCATCGCCCATGCCCGCATCCTGCATATCCCAGTCATTCTTGATGGTTTCATCTGCACCGCCGCCGCCGCGACGCTGGCCCAAGCCGTGCCCGGTGCGCTTGATCACGCCGTCTCAGGCCATGGCTCCGCGGAACAGGCGCATGGTACCATGCTCAAACACCTCAACAAAGCGCCCCTGCTCAACTTGGACCTCCGCCTCGGCGAAGGCTCCGGCGCGGCGCTTGCCATCCAAATCCTGCGCGGCGCCATTGCCTGCCATTCCGGCATGGCCACCTTCGCCGAGGCTGGCGTGGCCGGGGGCTAACCCCGCCCCCCAATCTTCTCAGAGGGCCACGCGGCCTCCCCTTCATCTTGGCAAATACAACTCAATCCCGCCCCCGCCACAGGCACCGTCGGGATTGAGTCACGCATCTTACCGCTTCCCCACACCCTACCGCTTCGTCCCTCCGGGACCGGTGGGCTTGCGGCTGAAGCCGGACAAAGCCCCCACATCGCCCCGTGCGCGGGTGGGGGTGCGCGTGCCCTGGGCTTCGTCTTCCATTTCGTCCAGTTGCGTCAGGATCGCGCTTTCCAGATTATCTGTCATCTCTCTCGTCAGGCGCATGTAGTCTTCGTTTTCCGACACCGGCACGCCGGGCTTCCAGACTTCGGCCAACGCCCGCAGGTTGTGGCGGTCGTGGCGATAGAAGGCCATCTCCATGGCGTGGGCCTCGTAGTCTGTCAGGCCCATATCCTCCAACACATACCGCGCTGCGCGGAGCGAGCTGTCGAACACTTCGCGCACGATATGATCGGCGCCTGCCTCATACAGCTCATAGACATGCAGCAGATCATGGGCCCGGGCCACGACCGAGATGTCGGGCCGGTGGCGTTTGGCGTAGCGCACAAGGTTAACGGAGGTCTGCTTGCCGTCCACGCAGATCACGAACACCCGCGCCGTATCGAGCCCTGCAGCTTTCAGCAACTCGGGTCGGGTGGGGTCGCCGTAGAAGCTTTTGAACCCAAAGCGGCGCATGAGTTGGATCGTCTCCAGGTTGGAATCCAGCACTACCGTCTTGAACCCCGATGCCCGCACCATCCGGTTCACCGATTGCCCAAAACGCCCAATCCCCGCGATGATGATCTCGGCGGCGTCATCGATGTCGTCGTGCTCGGGCGCGGCCTCGGACGTGTCCCCAAGGTGGGCGCCGATCTTATCGTACAGAATAAAACTCAGCGGTGTCAGAAGCATAGATAGGGCGACCACCAGCAGCAGGATTTCGGCGATAGGGGCGGGGAAGACCGCTTGCGACACGCCGAAGGCCACAAGAACGAAGCCGAACTCTCCGGCCTGTGCGAGGCCCAGACTGAACAACCACCGATCCCGCCCCCGCATTCTTGCGCCCCAGGCGATGGCGTAGAGGATCAGGCCCTTAACCAACATGACCAGAAGGGTCAGTCCGATAATCAGGAAGGGGTTGGTGAAAAGGGTGAGAAAGTTAATGCCCGCCCCCACGGTGATGAAGAACAACCCCAGTAATAGGCCTTTGAACGGCTCTAGGTCGGCCTCCAACTCGTGCTTGAATTCCGAGTTTGCCAAGACCACCCCTGCCAGGAACGCGCCAAGGGCGGGGGACAGGCCCACAAGGATCATCAGCACCGCGATGCCCACCACAAAGGCCAAGGCGGCGGCTGTATAAAGCTCTCGCAGCTTGGCGTTGTGGATGACCCGGAACACAAAAGGCGACAGGTAACGCCCGGCAAGGATCACCGCCGCAACCGCCGCCAAGGTCACCAGCGTGACGCCCCAAGCGGGCAGTCCATCGACCAATGAGAGGGAGGCGTGGGCCTCCTCCGCGACCCGCTCGATGGAGCCGTCTTCATTGAACCGCACCAGAGAGGCGGTCGCCAGAAGCGGCAGTAGCGCTAGGGCGGGAATCACGGCGATGTCCTGGGTTAACAGAACCGAAAATGCGCCGCGTCCGCCCGCAGTCTGCATCAATCCTTTTTCTGATAGCGTTGTCAGCACGATAGCCGTCGAACTTAAAGCAAGCGTAATGCCGATGGCCAAGGCCAGTGGCCCCGCAATTCCAAAGGCCCAAGCCCCTCCGGTCAGCACCAAAACCGAGAGCAAGATCTGGCTGCCCCCAAGGCCGATGAGCCGCTTTCGCATCCCCCAAAGGGCTCGCGGTTCTAGCTCCAGCCCGATCAGGAACAGCATGAGTACGACGCCAAATTCCGCGTAATGCTGGAGATCTTCGGTCTCGGACCCGACAAGGCCAAGCACCGGGCCAATGGCGATGCCCGCTAGAAGATAGCCAAGGACAGAGCCAAGGCCGAAGCGGATCGAAATTGGCACTGCAATCAGCATTGCGCCAAGGTAGATGGTAATCTGAAGAAGGGTTTCTTCCATGGGCCCATCGCGGGAGAGAGTTCGGTTGACCCAAGTGTAGCGGCAATGGCGGCGAACCGCGAGGCGGCAAACTCCTGATCGCGCGCAAATTCGGCGCGATCTATCGAGGTTGGGCTTGTCTTGATGCCCGAAAATGTCGCATTTAGCGCTAACAGGTTTGGAGGACCCGATGAAACGATCCGAAATTAACGAGATTATGGCCGAAGCCGATGCGTTCATGCGCTCTTTTGGGTTCTCCCTGCCGCCGTTTGCCTATTGGTCCCCCGAAGAAATGCGCGCCAATGCCGATGTTGCCAAGGCGGTGATCGACAGCCGTTTGGGCTGGGACATCACCGATTATGGGCAGGGCAACTACGACGAATTGGGCCTGTTCCTGTTTACACTGCGCAACGGCCGGCTAAGCGATCTGCAAGCGGGTGGCGGCATGTGTTATGCCGAGAAGCTGTTGATTTCAAAGCAAGATCAGATCAGCCCCATGCATCGC
The DNA here is from genome assembly GCA_025141835.1 of Rhodobacteraceae bacterium M385. Lineage (NCBI taxonomy): Bacteria > Pseudomonadati > Pseudomonadota > Alphaproteobacteria > Rhodobacterales > Paracoccaceae > Rhodobacteraceae bacterium M385. Next base: position 1,147,940 of record CP081102.1, read on the forward strand.
CATTACCTGAAGGCGGAAGACATCATCAATCGTGGCGGCGCCACGATGGCCATTGAAATGAACGGCTCGGCCCCTGACGGCTCGTTCGATCCCGACGCTGGCGGCGTGGTAATGTGCGACGGGATTGAGCGGAAGTTCAAGGCGGGTGAGGTCTTGCTGTTTGCCCCCGGTGAAAGCGTCACGCTGATGCCCGGCGACTGGCATAAGTTCTGGGGCGAGGGCGGTGACGTGCTGATCGGAGAGGTCTCGACCGTGAACAACGACGATACCGATAACTGGTTCCGCGAGCCGATTGGGCGCTTCTCGGCGATCGAGGAAGACGTCGCCCCGACGCATTTGCTGGTCTCTGACTACGAGGAATGGCTGCAAGGCTGAAGCTGAGCCGTAGACCGGGCCTTTTGGCCCGGGACAGGTGGGGGCGCCCCGGGCTGAAGCCCGGTCTACAACGCGCGCCAGCCGATATCCGTGCGGTAAAAGCCCTCGGACCAATCGACCCGGTCGGCCATCGCGTAGGCTTGGTTGCGGGCCTCTTGCAGAGTGTTGCCGCGGGCCGTGATGTTCAAAACCCGCCCGCCCGTGGCGGTGATCTGACCGTCTTTCGCCGTAGTTCCCGCATGGAACACCATTTCTGATGATGTTTCGGGCAGGCCGTCCAGCCCATTGATAACGCTGCCTTTATCGTAGCTTCCGGGATAACCCTGTGCGGCCATGACAACGGTAATCGCGTGATCATCGGCCCAGTTTACCTGGGCATCGGCCAGACGCGCCTCGGCACAGGCCAGCATCAGATCGAGCGCTTGGCCGCCCAACCGCATCATCAGCACTTGGCATTCGGGGTCGCCAAAACGGGCGTTATATTCCACCAACCTTGGCTGGCCATCTTTGATCATCAGGCCCGCATAAAGCACGCCGGTATAGGGGGTGCCGCGCCGGGTCATTTCGGTCATGGTTGGCTTGATGATCTGATCCAACGCCGTTTGCGCGATCTCGTCGGTCAGCACGGGGGCGGGGGAATAGGCCCCCATGCCGCCGGTGTTGGGGCCTTTGTCGCCATCGAAGGCGCGTTTGTGGTCTTGGGCGGTGCCGATGGGCAGGCAAGTTTCACCATCGCACAGGATGAAATACGAGGCCTCTTCGCCGTCCATAAATTCTTCAATCACCACTTCTGCGCCCGCGCCGCCGAAGGCACCGTCGAACATATGATCAATGGCGGCCAGCGCCTCATCCTCGGTCATGGCGACGACAACGCCTTTTCCCGCGGCCAACCCGTCGGCCTTCACCACGATCGGCGCGCCTTGTTGGCGGATGTAGTCCCGCGCGGGTTCGGGTTGCGTGAAGCGTGCCCAAGCCGCCGTGGGGGCCGAGGCTGCATCGCAAACTTCCTTGGTGAAGGTCTTTGAGGCCTCCAACTGCGCTGCCGCCGCGGTGGGACCGAATGCCAGAATTCCCGCATTCCTCAACATATCCACAACCCCCGCCGCAAGCGGCGCTTCAGGGCCTACGATCACGAAATCAATGGAGTTTTCCACGGCGAACTCGGTCACGGCGCTGGGGTTATCCACATCAAGACTTGCACAATCTGCGATTTGCGCGATCCCCGCGTTTCCGGGCGCGACAATCAGGCGGTCGCATTTCGGGTTCTGCAATACCGCCCAAGCAAGGCTATGTTCACGGCCACCGGAGCCAAGGATAAGGATGTTCAACGTCGTGCCCCTTCTGCTAACTTGGGCCTAGGCATAAAGAGCAAGCGGGGAGGGCACAACCATGCGAAATCCAGAGCTTTGGACGCGGCTAAAGGCCCACACCTTCGACGGGCCGGGAAGTGCGCCTTACTCGGTCAAGCTGGCCCGCGCGCAGGGCTGGTCACGCCCCTTTACCTTGCGCGTGATCGAAGAGTATCGCCGGTTCCTCTACCTCACCCAAGTCAGCCCAAGGCAAGTCACGCCGAGCCAGACGGTGGATGCCGCATGGCACCTGCATCTGACCTACACCCGCGATTATTGGGAGGATTTCTGCCCCAACGTGATCGGCAAGCCCATCCACCACCAACCCTGCGCGGGCGACGAGGAAATGCCGCGTTATCGCGACCAGTTCGCCGCGACCAAGGCGCTTTATGAAGCCGAGTTCGGGGGAGAGCCGCCAAGGGACATTTGGGGCCGCGAAGACGCGACAAAGCGCAGACCAAGGCGGCAGTTGCTGAGGGACGAGACCGGAGGCGCCGATGGCGGGCTGATCTTCATCGCCATTGCCGGCTGCCTTGTTTTGTGGGTCGTGCGGCCTGACACCCATTGGGTGGTCTACGCGGTTATCATGGTCGTGGCCTTCGCGCTGTCCGCCCTATTGGCGCGGCCCAATGGTCGGCGAAAGCGGCGACCCAAGCAGGGGGACGACGGCAGCTATATTGAGACATCGAGCGATGATAGCTCCGGCAGTGGCCGCTCTCATAGTAGCAGCGACAAACATAGCAGCGGGCGCGGGTTCTGGGCCACGCTGTTTGATGGTGACGGCGACGGGGATAGTGGTAGTGACGGCGGCGGGTGCGGCGGATGCGGAGACTAGGCGATGAATGATCTGATCGACGACGATAGCGGGAACGGCAATTCCCCGGAATTCACCGTCAGCGAGCTGTCCGGCGCGGTCAAACGCACCGTGGAAGGCGCGTTTTCCCATGTGCGTGTGCGCGGCGAGGTGGGGCGGCTATCGCTGCCGCGCTCGGGCCATATCTATCTGGATTTGAAGGATGATCGTAGCGTTCTGGCCTCGGTCGTGTGGAAGGGTGTCGCCTCGCGGTTGACCCATCAGCCGGAGGAGGGGATGGAGGTTATAGCCACCGGCCGGCTCACGACTTTCCCCGGCCAATCGAAGTACCAGCTGGTGATCGACGATCTGCAACCCGCAGGGGCGGGCGCGTTGATGGCGATGCTGGAAAAGCGCCGCAAGGCCTTGGCGGCGGAGGGGTTGTTTGATGACGCCCGCAAGCAACGCCTGCCGTTTCTGCCCGAGGTGATCGGGGTCGTTACCTCGCCTTCCGGCGCGGTGATCCGCGATATTCTGCACCGTTTGCGCGACAGGTTTCCCCGCAAGGTACTGATCTGGCCGGTTGCCGTGCAGGGCCCGAAATGTGCGCCGGAAGTGGCCAATGCGATACGGGGCTTCAACGCCCTGACGCCCGGCGGCGCGTTGCCAAGGCCAGACCTGTTGATTGTGGCGCGCGGCGGCGGCTCGCTCGAAGATCTTTGGGGCTTCAACGAAGAAGCGGTGGTGCGTGCAGCGGCGGAAAGCGCCATTCCGTTGATCTCGGCCGTGGGGCATGAGACGGACACGACGCTGATTGACTACGCCTCCGACTACCGCGCGCCCACGCCCACGGGGGCGGCGGAAAAGGCGGTGCCGGTGCGCATGGATATGCTCAACTGGTTGCGCCAGCAGGAGGGTATTCTGACCCGCGGCATCACCGGGGCGTTGACCGCCCGCCAGCAGCGTTTGACCGACCTTGGCCGCGCTTTGCCCCGGCCCGAGGCGTTGATGGAACCGGCGCGGCAACGGCTCGACTTGGCCAGCCTGCGCCTTGCGCCTGCCTTGGCGAGCCGCACGAAAGATGCGCGAGCGCAGTTGGAGAGGTTGTCTTCGCGCCTTGATCCGGCGCTGGATCGCGCCGTGGCTCGCAAGCGGCTGGCTTTGGGCGAACGCGCCGCTGGGCTGACACCTGCGCGTTTGGCGGGTGTTGCCCGGCAGGGTCGCCGCGATCTGGACCGTTTGGCCGCCCGCCTTGATCCGCAGAGATTAACGGCGAGGACATCGCAGATGGAGGAGCAGTTGGCAGCCGTCGGCACGCGCTTTGCGCAAGCGGCAGTGCAATCGGTTATCCGCCGTCGAGAGGCGTTGGACGGCTTGGAACGCTTGCGCCGGACCTTGGGCTATCAGGAAACCCTGGGGCGCGGCTATGCGGTGATCCGTGCCGGCGAAGACGTGCTGACCACCAAGGCGCAGGCCGAGGGGCATGCAGCGATGGAAATCCAGTTTGCCGACGGCCGCCTTGGTGTCACCCCCACCGGGGCCACGCCGAAGGCGGCACCCAAGAAGACCAGCAAGACGGGCGCCAAGTCGGGCACGGGCAAACCAAAGCCGCCCGAAGGCGGCCAGGGTAGTTTGTTCTAAGCGGTGAAGGCGGGCTTTAGCGCCCCCGAATACGCGGGTCCAAAGCGTCACGAAGGCCATCCCCGATGTAGTTCACCGACAGCACGGTGAGCGAGATGAACAGGCCGGGCCAGATCACACGCTCGGGGTTCTGGCTCAGCCAATCGGTGGCATCAAAAAGCAGGCGGCCCCATGTGGGGAAGTCTGACGGGAAGCCGAGGCCCAGAAACGACAGCGCCGATTCCGTGATGATCGCGTTGGCAATCCCAAGGGTCGCCGACACCATGATCGAGGACATCACGTTGGGCAGCACATGGCGCAGGATCAGCCGCCAGGGCGGCGTGCCGATGGACCGGGCAGCGAGCACGAATTCACGCTCTTTCAGGGCCAGCACATCGCCTCGCACAACACGGGCGGTTTGCATCCAGGAGGTCAGGCCAATGACCACAACGATCAGCACGAAGATCCCGCCCTCGGGCCCGAACGCGTTTCGCAACGTGTCACGGAACAGCATGATGATGACGAGCAGAAGCGGCAGCAGCGGCATGGCAAGGAACAGGTCGGTCAGGCGCATCAGCGGCCCGTCGATCTTTTTAAAGTAGCCCGCCAGAACGCCAATCAGCGTCCCGAAGAACAGCGCCAGAAGCATCGCTGTCAGACCCACCGCAATGGAGGTCTGCCCCCCCACCATCATCCGAGCCAGCGTATCACGGCCCAATTGGTCCGCGCCAAGGGGATGAGCCCAAGACACTTTCAGCGCGTAAATTGGGTTGGCACGGCTGAATTCCTCGGGCGATAGGAAACACGCGGGCATATCTCTGAACCATGCGGCCCAACCTTCGGGCGAAAACCATCCGCCCCCCACGCCCAAGCACGCGATGATGTGGTTCGTATTGCGCGCCCGAATGTCGATGTAGGTGCTTTCCAGCGTCCAGAACAGCGGCCCGAGATAGACGAACAACAGCGAGAAAATGAAGAACCCAAGCCCGAAGAGCGCGCCCTTGTGGGTGCGGAACTGGTCCCATACGTCCCACCATTGGTTGCGCGGGGCACGGGTGGTTTGGATGTCGGCTGAGGTCTCAGTCATAACGAATCCTCGGGTCGAGTACGCCGTAGAGGATATCGGCGATAAGGTTAAAGAGCACGATCAGGACCGCGAAGATGAAGCTGACGGTCTGCACCACTGGCACGTCGCCCGCTTGAATGGCGATGATCAGAAGCTGGCCAATGCCGTTCACCTTGAACACCTGTTCAGTGATGATCGCGCCGCCAAAGACGGCGGGCACGTTGAGCGCGATCACGGTGACCACGGGGATCATCGAGTTGCGCAGGACATGGACCAGAACCACAACGCTTTCGCCCAGGCCCTTGGCCCGCGCCGTGCGCACATAATCCTGGTTCAGGTTGTCCAGCATCGAAGCCCGCATGTAGCGGCTGATTTGCGACGCATTGAACAGGCCAAGCACCATCACCGGCATAATCATCTGGCGGATCTGGGCCCAGAAGCTTTCCCAGTCCGTGACTTCGAGGGTGGTGTCATAGACCGAAGGGAACCAGCCAAGGTTCACAGCGAAGATTACGATGAACAAGACGCCGGTGAAGAAGGTCGGGACCGAGAACCCGATCATCGAAATGAACGTACCGATCTGGTCGAACCACGAATATTGCTTGTAGGCCGAAATCACGCCAAGCGGCACCGCGATCAGGATGCCGACAATGTAGGAAGTGCCCACAACCCAAAGGGTCTGCGGCATCCGCTGCATGATCAGCTCCATTACCGGAGAGCGGGTCTGGTAGCTGATGATCCGGGGGCCATCGGGCGCCATCGCGGTGCCGAACCAACCGTCAATCATGTGCAAAGGCTCGTCCCAGACCATCAGTTTGAGCCATTTGAAGTATTGTACAAAGATCGGGTCGTTCACCCCAAGGCTTTCGCGGATCGCTTCTCGCACCTCTGGCGGGATCGTCAGGGGCAGGCCCGCTGTCGGGTCCGAGGGGCTGAGTTTCACAATCAGGAAGATCACGAAACTAATGAAAATCAACGTCGGGATCGCAAGGATCAGGCGACGGATGGTGAAAGTCAGCATATCAGGCGGCCTCTCGCGCGGCGCTAAACTCAGTTCCAATAAGGTCCGCCGCTGCCCGGTCCGTCATTGCGCGCGCATGGCCCAAGGGGACACCTGCGAGGAGCGTAGCGAGGAGGGGGTGGGGAAGGGGGGACCGCATGGGAATTGGGTTCTGCCTACAAAGATTAGGTGGATGGTTGAGAAACGCGGGGTGCCCCGCCCCCTGAGAGTAAGGGGGCGGGGCGATCGTTCAGGTCACATTACTCAGGAATGCGGTACCATTCGGCGATGTTCCACAGCTCGCTGTCCCAGTCGGACATACGGATGCCGCCCAAGGAGTTGGCGTGTGCGGACACACCACCACGGTGAACCAGTGGGATGATGGAGTACGACTGCATAATCATGTCGTTCATCGCCATCGCCAGTTCGCCACGGGCTGCAAGGTCAGCCGTTCCGGCCATTTCGGCGACCAGCTCGTCATAGGCTGGGTCACAGTAACGCTGGATGTTGGCACCCTGCCACTGGGTGTCGGGACCAGGAATGTCCGAGCAGAGCCAGTTGGCCATATACGCCTGTGGGTCAACACCGGCGAAGTTGTTCGTGTACATTTCGATGTCAGCGTAGAACTTCTGGAACGTATCCGGGGAAGCCGGATCGCCGCCGAAGAACACGGATGCGTCGATGTTACGAAGCTCGGCGTCGATGCCGATCTCGGCCCACCACTGCTTCACCAGTGCCTGCGTGTCCTGACGGACGGCGTTGGTGGAGGTCTGGTAGAGCACGGAGAGTGGCACACCATCCAATTCGCGGATGCCGTCGCCGTCGGTGTCAACGATGCCAGCTTCATCCAGCAGAGCGTTGGCGCCGGCGATGTCCTGCACAAGGCAGCCATCGTTGGCAGTAGACGCATAGGCCGCAGGAGCGGGCAGAACGTTACAGGTAGGCTGACCACCAGCGCCGTAGCCGACTTCAACCAGCAAGGCGCGGTCGATGGCCATGGACATGGCTTGACCCACTGCGGGATGTGTCAGGAACGGATGCTCGCCCCCTTCAACGGTGGAGCGCAGGTCGCCCAGTGCCGGATCAGGGTTGGTCTGGTTCAGGTGCAGACGCTCAACGGACGTACCGAAGGCAGTCACAACGGTACCGTTCCCCTGTGCTTCCATCTGGCTCAGGATCGTGGGGTCGATCTGAAGGTTCCAAGCGTAGTCAAATTCGCCTGTTTCCAGAACCGAACGTGCCGCTGCCGTTGCATCGCCGCCGCCTTTGAAGGTCACGGTCGCGAAGTGGGGCTGATCTGGCACACGGTAGTTGTCGTTTGCGGCCAGTTCGATCACGTCGTTCGGACGGAAATCGGTCACAACGAAGGGACCGGTGCCGATGGGGCCGAAGTTGGCCTCGGTGCACTCAGGCGCGCGCGCGCCAAGGCAGTCAGCGAACTGAGCGGCCTGGATGATCGGGCTCTCGGAGCCGACCAGCGCGGTGTAGGGGAACGGCGTGGGTGCGTCGAACGTGATCTGGATCGTGGTGTCGTCCACGGCCACGATGCTTTCAACACCGTCAAAGTAGGATGCCTGTGCGCAACCGCCTTCGGGGTGGGTGCAATATTCCCACGTGAACACGGCGTCTGCCGCGGTCATCGCGCTGCCATCGGACCACAGGATGCCTTCCTGAAGCTGCCAAGTAATCTGGGTCAGGTCTTCCGAGATGCCGCCGTTTTCAACGGTTGGAATGTCTGCGGCAAGCCAAGGAACCATGGCGCCCGTGTCATCAAAACGCGCAAGGCTTTCGAGAACCAGCGACGCGGCCTCAACCTCTTTCGTGCCGCCCGACAGGAACGGGTTCATCGTGGATGGCGCTTGCCAATAGATGATGTTGAGGTGGCCCGAGCCACCGCGGGCAAGGTGCCCGTCGGCCAGCGCGGCCAGTGGAGCGCAGGCGAATGCCGCCGCGGCTCCGAGAAGGATGGATGTACGTTTCATCTTGGTTTTCTCTCTCCTTATTGGTTTCGTTTACCTTTTCAGGCGTTTTCTTCTGCCACCTTTTCGGCGGTCTTTTTGTGTTCAGTCGTGAAGGTGACAGGCCACAAAGCGGCCCGGGCGCACTTCCTTCATTTCGGGGTCTTCCACCCGGCAAATGTCCATTACGGCGGGACAGCGGGTGCAGAAATTGCAGCCCTTGGGCGGGTTGGAAGGCGAGGGGACATCGCCCTGCAAGATCACCCGTTCAGCCACATCATGGGCGGCGGGGTCAGGCTCGGGCACAGCGCTGAGAAGCGCCTTGGTGTAGGGGTGGAGCGGATCGTTAAACAGCGCATCACGCGGCGCCAGTTCAGCGATCTTGCCCAGATACATCACCGCCACCCGGTCTGCGATATGGCGCACCATCGACAGGTCGTGGGAGATGAACAGGTAGGTCAGACCCAGCTTTTCCTGCAAATCTTCCAACAGGTTAACGACTTGCGCTTGAATGGACACGTCCAGCGCCGCAATCGGTTCGTCACAGACGATAAACTTCGGGTTCAGCGCCAAGGCCCGCGCGATGCCGATGCGTTGACGTTGCCCGCCGGAAAATTCGTGAGGGTAGCGGTTGGCGAAATCACGGTTCAGGCCGACGGCGTCCAGAAGCTCGTAGATTCGCTCATTGCGCTCGGCCTTGGATAGCTTGGTATGCTCGGACAGCGGCTCTCCGATGATGGCAGCCACGGTCATGCGCGGGTTCAGCGATGCCTGTGGATCCTGGAACACCATCTGCATGGTGGGCCGCAAACGCCGCAGTTCGTTTTCCGAAGGGGCGAAGTCATCGGCCGTGATCCCGGCCGCTTTGGCGCCTGAGGCGCGGATCGCGTTGCGGGTAAAGAAGTAGCCGCCAATGGTGGCGGCCAGAACCAGAGCGGCTTGCAAGGCCACGGCCCAACCCTGGGCAAAGGCGGCGAATTGCACCGCCAGAAGCGCCATCAAGGCAACGCCACCGACAAAGATCGCAATGCTTACGTTGCGGGCAATCTTGGCGGCGCGAGCGTCGATTTTGCGGGCCCCATCGTGGGCCCAGGCCAGCTCGGTCCCGTCGATCTTGATCGAGGCGCTGGTGGGATCGTAAAGGCGAATGACGGCGCGGCCACAGGTGGACTTGCCGCAGCCGGATTCCCCCACAAGGCCAAGGGTTTCGCCTTCGTAAATGTCGAAGTTCACGCCATCCACGGCCTTCACGTCGCCCGTATGCTTGCGGAACAGGCCGGTATGGATGGGGAAATACATGCGCAGGTTGCGCACTTCTACAAGTTTGCGCGCGGCGGTCGGGGCCGTGGTGTCATCCAACATCAAATGGCTCCCTTTTCCAAGAAACACGCGGCAAGGTGGCCTTCTATGCCCACATCTTCCAGCAGCGGATTTTCCCGCGCACAGCGATCAAAGGCATGGGGGCAACGGTCGCGGAAGGCGCAGGAAGAGGGCGCGGCCCCTAACATGGGCGGTTGTCCTTGGATCACCTGCAAGCGCTCGGCGCGTTCGCCGGAAATGCTGGGGATCGTTTCAAGCAGCATCTTTGTGTAGGGGTGGCTGGGGTTGTTGAACAATTCCCGTACCGGGCCTTCTTCCACTACCTGGCCCCCGTACATCACCATCACCCGGTCAGCGATGCCTGCGATCACGCCCAGATCGTGGGTGATCCAGACAATCGCCATCCCAAGTTTCTGGCGCAGCTCTTTCACCAGCTCGAGGATTTGCGCCTGAATGGTCACGTCGAGCGCAGTTGTCGGCTCGTCCGCGATCAGCACTTCGGGGTCACAAGCCAGTGCAATGGCGATCATCACCCGTTGGCGCATGCCGCCGGAAAACTGGTGCGGATAATCTTTCAGGCGACGCTCCGCATCGGGAATGCCGACCAGTTCCAACAGCTCGACCGCGCGGGCGCGGGCGGCGGTTTTGTTCAGCCCCATGTGCTTTCGCAGCGGTTCCATCAACTGATAGCCTACGTTGAAGACGGGGTTCAGCGAGGTCATCGGATCTTGGAACACCATACCAATCCGCGCCCCGCGGATGGCGCGCAGCTCATCCTCGGTAACTTGCATAAGATCTTTGTCGCCAAACAAAACCTCACCGGCGCGAATTTCGGCCGGAGGCATCGGCAACAGCCGGATCAGAGACATCATCGTCACGGATTTACCCGAGCCGGATTCCCCCACAACACCAAGCAACTCCCCGGCTTTCAGCCGGAAACTCACGTCATTGACGGCGTGCACTTCCCCGCGTCGGGTTCGGAACACTGTTTTCAGATCGCGAACGTCCAATACGTAAGGATCTACCCCTTCGGGCATCTGAGAATCGGCCCCATCGGGCATATGCGGAGGTCTCCCTGACCTGTCGGATGTACGTCGCCTCGTTGCTCGACTGGGTCGAAATGGGCGATCTATGTCATTGACGCTAACACGGAAATTTTTTCCCGCAAGGGCCAACCTGCATTCCGTTGCGTGCAAAATAGGCGACGGCTCAAAGTTTGGGCACATGCTGCGGGCGCAGCCTTGACGATGGATCGGGACGCGCTCAGGGTTATGGGGCGCTTACCTCAAAACATCGGAATCCCCATGACAAACGTCCTCTCGCCCCGTGAACTTATGGCAAAACTTGTCAGCTTCCCCACTGTCAGCCGCGACAGCAATTTGGAGCTGGTGGATTGGGTGGCGGATTATCTGAAGGGCCACGGAATCGACAGCGCCCGCGACCATGATGAGACCGGAAAAAAAGCCTCGTTGTTCGCCCATGTGGGCCCGGAAAAGGCGGGGGGAATCGTATTGTCGGGGCACACAGATGTGGTTCCGGTGGACGGGCAAGCATGGGATACGGACCCGTTTCACGTCACGGAAAAGGACGGAAAGCTTTACGGGCGCGGCACTTGCGACATGAAGGGATTCGACGCGCTGGCGATCTGGGGGGTGGTCGAGGCGAAGCGGCGCGGCGTGTCACGGCCGATGCAATTGGCCCTGTCGCGCGATGAGGAGATCGGCTGCGTGGGCGCGCCCCCGATGATCGAGGCGATGGCCGGTCTGCCGCGCGCGTCGCTGGCCATTATCGGCGAGCCGACGGATATGGGGATCATCAATGGCCACAAGGGTGGCACCGGATTTGACCTGCATTTCCGCGGTTTCGAGGTGCATTCCTCGCTACAAGATCGCGGTGTGTCTGCTGTCATGGAAAGCGCCCGGCTGATCCAGTGGTGCAACGAGCAGAACGCAGCATCGGTGGCGGCAGCGGACCCGAATTCGCCCTTCGATCCGCCGTTTTCCACCCTGCATGTGGGCACGATCGAAGGCGGCACGGCGCACAATATTACGGCGAAAGACTGCTTTTTTGTGCTGTCTCTGCGCGCGCTTCCCACCGAATCGGTTTCTGAGTGGCGCGAAAAGATATTGGCCGAGATTGCGCGGATCGAAGCGGGGATGAAAGCTGTGCATCCTGACGCTGAAATCCGGGTGAAACCGCGCTGGGACGTGCCCGGATTGAAGGCCGAGGAAGACGGCGAAGCAGAAAACATGGTGCGCAAACTGACCGGGTTGAACTCTAGCGGTGTGGTCAGCTTCGGCACCGAAGCGGGGCAATTTCAGGCGGCGGGATATTCCGCAGTGGTCTGCGGCCCCGGCTCTATCGCGCAGGCGCATCAGGCCAATGAATACATCACCATCGACCAGTTCCAGCAGGGGCAGGCCTTTATCGAAAAGCTTCTGTCCGAGGTCGCATGACGTTTCCGTTCCACGCGGGCAAACCGGCAACTTTCGTTGATGACCTGCCGCAAAGCGTTGATCTTGCCATCATTGGCGGCGGCGTTCTGGGGATTTCGACAGCGCTTTATGCGGCGCGGGCGGGCCTGTCCGTTGTGGTGCTGGAAAAGGGCCGGGTCGCCGCCGAGCAATCGGGGCGCAACTGGGGCTGGATCAGGGTGCAGGGCCGCGATGAGGCCGAGATCCCGATTGCACTGGAGTCTCAAGGCCTGTGGCAGGCGCTCAACGCCGAGGCGCAGGGCCGTCTTGGCGTGCAGCAGGTGGGTGTCACCTATCTGGGCAAGACCCCCAAGGACATGGCGGGGTTTGAGGATTGGTCGCAGATGGCGCGGCCCTATGGCGTGGCGTCCGAACTTCTGAACCGTACTGGGCTGGCGGAGGTGTTAAACCATGCCAACGGGCCTTGGGTGGGCGGGCTGCACACCTCGACAGATTTGAAGGCCGAGCCTTGGGTCGCCGTGCCAGAACTGGCCCGCATGGCGCAGGCCAGCGGCGCGCGAGTCGTAGAGGATTGCGCGGTGCGCGGGCTGTATTTGGAAGCAGGCCGCGTCGCGGGCGTGGTGACGGAAGCGGGAAGGGTGAAGGCAGACCGCGTGGTGCTGACGGGGGGATCGTGGTCGTCGCTGTTTCTCCGCCGCCACGGGGTAAGCATCCCGCAGCTATCGGTACGCTCGACCGTGATGGCGACGCAGCCGTTGCCGGAGGTCTTGGGAACGGCGGCGGTGGATGACAAACTGGCCATGCGCCCCCGCGCGGATGGCGGCTATACCCTTGCCCCCGCCGCATTCGGAGAGCTGTTCACCGGCCCCGATTTGTTGCGAAATCTGCATCGCTACTTGCCGCTCGCCCTGAGCGGAGAATTCGACGTCTACCCCCGTGGTCCGGCCCCCAGGGGCTACCCCGATGCATGGGGGACGGCGCGAAAATGGGCCGATGACGCGCGGTCCCCGTTCGAGGCCCTGCGCATTCTGGACCCCACACCCAACGCCCGTAAAATCGCCGAGATCAAGCGTCGCTTCACTGAAGCCTACCCTCAGGTCGGAGAGGTGAAAACGCGGGCCGCTTGGGCGGGCATGATCGACGTATTGCCCGATGTGGTGCCCGTCGTGGACCATGTGGCGCAACTGCCGGGGCTGATCGTGGCCACCGGCATGTGCGGCCACGGCTTTGGGATCGGCCCCGCTTTCGGGCGCATCCTTGCCGACATGGCGCAAGATAACGCGCCGGGTCATGACCTTAGCCGCTTTGCCATGAAACGCTTCACCGACGGGACGCGCCTGCGGCCCGGACCAAACCTTTAACCGCTTGAAGGTGCGCTATGGCGGTGTCACCTTCGGGCCAAAATCAAACATGGGAATAGACCAATGCCAGTGAAGAACCGCTTTGCCGAACTGCTGCCCGAGATCACCGAATGGCGCCGGGACCTGCATGAAAACCCCGAAATCCTGTTTGAGACGCACCGGACTTCGGCCATCGTGGCCGAGAAGCTGAAGGAATTTGGCTGTGATGAGATCGTGACTGGTCTGGGCCGTACCGGCGTTGTGGGGATCATCAAGGGCAAGACGAATACCTCGGGCAAAACGCTGGGACTGCGTGCGGATATGGATGCGCTGCCAATTTTTGAAGATACGGGACTGGAATATGCCTCCAAGACGCCGGGCGCGATGCACGCTTGCGGCCACGACGGCCACACGGCGATGCTTTTGGGCGCGGCGAAGTATCTGGCCGAGACCCGGAACTTCGACGGCACCGTCGCGGTGATCTTCCAACCCGCAGAAGAAGGCGGCGGCGGCGGTAAAGAGATGTGCGATGACGGCATGATGGACCGTTTCGGCATCAATGAGGTCTACGGAATGCACAATTGGCCGGGCAAGCCCGTGGGTTCTTTCGGTATCCGCGCGGGCGCGTTTTTCGCCGCGACTGACACGTTTGAGGTGCAGTTCAAGGGCAAGGGGGGGCACGCCGCCAAGCCCAACGAGACAATTGATACAACGGTTATGGCCGCCCATGCTGTCACTGCGCTGCAAAGCATTGTGGCGCGAAACGCCGACCCGGTTAGCCAGATCGTGGTGTCTGTGACCTCGCTTGAGACCGAGAGCAAGGCGTTCAACGTGATCCCCGAAACCGTCACCATGCGCGGCACGGTGCGGACCATGTCGAACGAGAACCGCGACCTGGCCAACAAGCGCGTGCCGGAGATCTGCGAAGGGGTCGCCGCGATGATGGGCGGCCATGCCGAGGTGAACTATGTGCGCGGCTATCCGGTTATGGTGAACTCGGAAGAGCAAACCGCCTTTGCGGCAGAGGTCGCCACCTCTGTTTCGGGCGGCTGCGACGAGGTGCCTTTGGTCATGGGCGGCGAAGACTTCGCCTTCATGCTGGAAGAACGCCCCGGCGCGTATATTCTTGTGGGCAACGGTGACACGGCGATGGTCCACCACCCCAAATACAACTTCAACGATGAGGCAATCCCAGCAGGCTGTAGCTGGTGGGCCGAGATCGTAGAAAAGCGTATGCCAGCGGCTTGATTGGGATTCCGCCGTAAATTCTCCACATCCCTATGAAATGCCTCTCTCGACATAACGAGGGAGGCATTGATGTATTCTTATGAACCAGTCGGCGGCTGCGTTTACCTTGGCGACGGGGAATGGCTGAGTTGGGGTGAATTTGGAGAGTATGCGGACATCGACCCCCGACGAGCCGCAACCCGCGGTGCTGCCCGTATTGGAGTGGCAAGATAAGCTAAAACGAAAGTATCCAAACGCCGAACTCCCGGTTCTGCGGCAGTTCATCCGGCTGGTGAACGCGGCAGAGGAATACTTTGAGCAGACAGGCAAACACCTGAATATCTACGGCGCATTGGGGGAGCTGTATGGGTCGATGATTTGGGGTGTTCGGCTTCACAAGTTGCCAGACGCTCAAGGCTCGGATGGGAAGTTGGACAATGATTTCATAGAGATCAAAACGATCGGACCGCGTAGCACAACCGATCAGGCGTTGGTCAAGCTATCCGGACATTTCAATAAGTTGCTTGTCGTGAAGGTCGACTGTGCCGAAGGCGATGACGGTTTTGGCTGCTTTCGAATATCCGGGCGCATGATCGACCGAAAAGCGCTGACGAAGGCACGTTCTGGAAACGCTCGGATCAAGTGGAGCCGGGCGTGTGAAATCGGGGTGCCGCCGCCCACGGGCTAGAAACGAGGAACTCGTGCTGACGGTTAATAGAAACGATCTCCCCCACACCCCTAACGCCCAAGCACCACAACGAAGTTGTTGCCAGCTGCCCAAGGCGCGGCGCATAAAAAGAAAGGCAAATTTTGGCCTTCGATTTAGGGAGTGTATTTTCATGAGAATTGGTTCGACAGTGGCGTTGGTCGTGACTTTGGCTTTAGGAGGGGCTTCTGCGGCCTCTGCACAAGGGTTTCCGGGCGGTTATTTTGAGATGACATCCCAGTTCCGCGAAGGCGCGAATGAGTGTTTGGAAAGCCGCAGCGCGGGGGGAGGGCCTGCGTTTATGGATCGTTGCCAATTCGTCAGCGGCCAGCAATGGCGCGCAATCCCCGCGGGCGGCGGCTATTTCCGCCTGACATCCCAGTTCCGCGAAGGCGCTAACGAATGCCTTGAAAGCAACCGCTCTGGCGGCGGGCCCGCGTTCATGGATATTTGCCAGAACGTCTCGGGCCAACTCTGGCGTGCGATCCCGGCAGGCGGCGGCTACTACCGCCTGACGTCGCAATTCCGCGAAGGATCGAACGAATGTCTGGAAAGCAGCAGCCGCGCCGATGGCCCAATTCGCATGGACCCCTGTGGTAACTTCTCGGGCCAATTGTGGCGGTTTAACTAGGGCGCCCGAACCGTGACGCACGTTGATCCATTCGCGGCTTCTTACTGCTGCGAATGGGTGACCTGACTGGGGCAATGCGTGGCAATCCGGGGCTCCGCCCGTGAATTTCCTAAAAGGTCCACTGGACCTTCTGCTCGGCCCAAGACCGGGTCCGGCATTCCCGGGGCTCCGCCCGTGAATTTCCCAAAAGGTCCACTGGACCTTCTGCCCGGCCAAAGACCGGGTCCGGCATTCCCGGGGCTCCGCCCGTGAATTTCCCGAAAGGTCCACTGGACCTTTTGCCCGGTCAAAGACCGGGTCCGGAAATTCACCCCCCCGTGTGGCTCATGTGGCGCGACATCTGCCCGTCGGCCACTTGCCGCGAGTAGTCGAAATCGTGGCCCTTGGGTTTGTGACTGATCGCGTCGCGGATCGCGGCTTCCAGCATCGCGTTGCTCTCAGACGCCCGCAAAGGCGCGCGCAGGTCGACCATGTCCTCTTGGCCAAGGCACATGTAGAGCTGTCCGGTGCAGGTCAGGCGCACGCGGTTGCACTGCTCGCAAAAATTATGGGACAGCGGCGTGATAAAGCCGATTTTCTGGCCCGTCTCATCCAACTGCACATAGCGGGCAGGGCCGCCGGTCCGCTCGGCCAGATCGGTCAGGGTAAACCGTTCCGCCAGTCGCGCGCGCAGGTCGTTGAGGGACCAATATTGGTCCAGCCGATCTTCATTTCCCAGATCGCCCATGGGCATCACCTCGATGAACGTCAGGTCCATGCCGCGCGCCAGACACCATTCCTGCAAGGTGAACAGCTCATCCTCGTTGAAGTTCTTCAGCGCCACCGCGTTGATCTTCACCTTCAGACCAGCCGCCAGCGCCGCGTCTACCCCGTCCATTACCTGCTTTAGCCGCCCCCAACGGGTGATTTCGGCGAACTTCTTCTCATCAATCGTATCGAGGGAGATGTTGATCCGCTTCACCCCCGCCGCGGCCAAAGGCTCCGCAAATCGCGCCAATTGGCTGCCGTTGGTTGTCAGCGTCAGCTCTTCCAGATAACCGCTATCAAGGTGGCGTTTCATGCCTTGGAAGAAGGTCATGATATCGCGGCGCACAAGGGGCTCTCCGCCCGTGATCCTCAGCTTACGCACGCCCAAACCGATGAAGGTGGAACACATGCGGTCCAACTCCTCCAGCGTCAGAAGCTCTTTCTTCGGCAGGAACTGCATGTTCTCAGACATGCAGTAAACGCAGCGAAAATCGCAGCGGTCGGTGACGGAGACGCGCAGGTAAGTGATGGCACGCGCAAAGGGATCAATGAGGGGGGCGGTTTGGGTCATGGGCGGACAGTAGGAGGGTGAGGCAGGGCGCACAAGGGAGCGGTTGATCACGGCTGAGTGCGGGCCTAGTCTGGCGCGAAACGTGTTGAGAGGTGCGAGATGACACGAGCGATTTCTTTGCTGGCGGTTTTGGCGGTAGCGGGCTGTGCCAATGGCGGGCTTGGCGGAATGTTCAGCGGCGATGGACCGGGCAGCGGGTTCGGGCGCAACGCCGCGGCGGAAGACGCCGCGGCGGCTGAGGTAATTTCCGAGGCTGTGGTGGGCGAGGCTGCGGCCGAAGATATCGCGCCCACGGACAACACCGTGCGCGCCGCCGCCGTGGCTGAGGGTAACACCGCTGCCGGCGACAGCGTGCGCGGCTTCACGGTCGCCAGCCTTGGGGACGCTACCGTGCCGGGCCTCTGGATCGAAACGCCGCTGGTGGACCGAGAGCGCACGGCCACCGTCGTGGCCCCCAATGGCACCACGGTGGAGGTCACAGCCCGCCCGTCTGGCGGCGAACGTGGATCAGGCTCGCGCCTGTCCTTGGCGGCATTTCAAGCCCTGGGCCTAAGCCTGACCTCCCTGCCCACAGTTACGGTAATCGCCGATTAACCGGGTGATTCCCAAGCAGGGCACTTGGGCCGACATGCGCCGCGCGTTTGCGTGGCACATCCCCCCGGCGCTCAATATCGCCGAGGTCTGTTGTGAGCGTTGGGCGCGGTCCGACCCGGACCGCATCGCGATCCGCCACATCGGCCCGCCCGATGAGGTATGGACCTACGGCCAGCTCAAGGCCGCCTCCGATGGCTTGGCGGCAACGCTGGCGGCGAAGGGCGTGGGGCGGGGCGACCGGGTGGCGATCTTGATGGCGCAGAACCCCCGGGTTCTGGTGGCGCATCTGGCAGCGTTCAAACTGGGCGCGATCTCGCTGCCGCTGTTTACCTTGTTCGGCGAAGATGCCCTGCGCTACCGCCTGTCCGATAGCGGTGCGAAAGCGGTGATCGTGGAGGCTTCGGTCGAGGATAAGCTTCGCGCCATTACAGGCGCGCCGGTGATCCTGACCACACGGGCGCGCGCGGGCGCAGCCTCGCTAGAGGTGGCAATGGCTGCGCCCCCGTTGCGCGCAATCGCCGCCACCACGGCCGAAGATCCGGCAGTGATGATCTACACCTCCGGCACCACGGGCGATCCCAAAGGCGTGCTGCACGCCCATCGCTTCCTTTATGGCCACTTGCCCGGCATGGAGCTGTCCCAAGGCGACTTCCCCCAGAAAGGCGATATCGGCTGGACCCCGGCCGATTGGGCCTGGATCGGCGGGCTGATGGACATGGCGCTGCCCTGCCTGTTCTACGGCGTGCCGCTGGTCTCTCATCGCTTCGCCAAGTTTGACCCGGATGCAGCCTTCGCCCTGATGGCCCGCGAAAATGTCACCAACAGCTTCCTGCCGCCCACGGCCCTGCGCCTGATGCGCCAAGCAACGCCCCCCCAAGACCTGCGCTTACGGGCCATCGGCTCCGGCGGTGAAGCTCTCGGCCCTGATCTGCTGGACTGGTCCCGTGAAACGCTCCACTGCCCGATCAACGAATTCTACGGCCAGACCGAGGCTAACCTGATTATCGCCGCCTGCGACGGCCCGATGCCGCGCATCCCCGGTGCCATGGGCCTTCCGGTTCCGGGCCACGCGGTGGCCTTGCTCGGCCCCAACGACACGAAAGTCAGCCCCGGCGAAGTCGGAGAGATCTGCGTAAAATCCCCCGATCCGGTGATGATGCTACGCTATTGGAACAAACCGCAGGCCACGACTGAGAAAATACGCAATGGCTGGCTGCGCACCGGCGATCTGGCCACCCAATCGCCTGACGGCCAGTTCACCTTCCACGCCCGCGATGACGATGTCATCACCTCCGCCGGCTACCGCATAGGCCCGGTCGAGATCGAGCAAGCCCTCTGCACCCACCCCGATGTCACCCTCGCCGCCGCCGTCGGCGTCCCGGACCCGATCCGAACCGAGGCGATTGTCGCCCACGTCGTCCTGCGCCCCGGTGCCGATACCACGAATATCGAAACGGCCCTCAAAACCCTCGTGCGCACCAAAGCCTCTGCCCATATGGTGCCCCGCCATATTATTCTCGCCGATAGCCTCCCCATGACGACGACCGGCAAGATCCTGCGCCGCGCCCTCCGCTGACGCGCCTCTCCTTCATCTTTTCAAAAATATCGCGGGGGTAGGCGCGTTTTCCTTGGGAAAACCGCCAAGGGGGCAGCGCCCCCTGATCGACGACGTAGTCGGCGATACTCCTGGCTCTCGAGCCACCCCCTAACTCACCTGCCCGCCGGAAATCTGGATCGCTTGCCCATTCACACTACGCGCCGCGTCCGAGACCAGCCAAAGCGCCGTCGCGGTCACTTCATCACACGCCAACAACCGCTTATGACGGTTCCCCCTTGCCAATAATGCTCTCGCCTCGTCTTCCGTCATGCCTTGGCTGGCGGCGATCTGGACTGCGTTGCGCTCCACGATCGGCGTGTCCACATAGCCGGGACAGATCGCGTTGAAGGTCATGGCAGAGCCCATGTATTCCTCAGACAGGCCGCGCATCAGGCCGATCACCCCGTGCTTAGAGGCCGTGTAGGACACCGCCCCCGACAATCCTCGCAGGCCCGCGATGGAGGATATCGCAATCATCCGCCCCCATGCGTCGCGCTCCAGCGTCGCCATCGCTGCCTGAAAGGTCAAAAATGCCCCATCCAGGTTCGTGGCCATGGTCTTGCGCCAATGATCCAACGTTTCGTGGTGAAACCGGGCGGGCTCTGCGATGCCTGCGTTGGCGACGCAGACGCAGACGGGGCCGCGCCGCTCTGCCGCGCCTTGGAACCCCTCGCGCACCGCGGCCTCATTCGTGACATCCATCGGCAAGGCGTGCAGGTGCGGATGGTCATCAGCTAAACCCTTCAGCCGTGCCTCATCGCGCCCGGTAATCGAGACTTCCATCCCTAGTCCAGCTAACCCCAAGGCGATACTTAACCCGATCCCCGTGCCGCCGCCGGTTACCACCGCATGTTGGCCTGTTAGGTTCATTTCTGCGCTCCCTGCCACGATAACTGCTACGTTATTGGGCAGCCTGACGAAAAGCTGCGGCACTGTATACCTGCTTTTGCGCAACAAAATTGCGTCACTGCGTTGTTCCTTCCGTTGGGGCTTGGTACTGGGATACTGAGCGGCCTTTGGGCCTTGGCGATAATCAACGGGGGGAAGTGCGATGAAAATCGGGGCTCCGAAAGAGGTAGAGGCCGGTGAAGCACGGGTGGCGATGACGCCGGACTCGGCTGTGCAGCTGCAAAAGCTTGGATATGAATGTGTGATCGAGACCGGCGCGGGTGCGCTCGCAGGGTTTTCGGACGCCGCCTATAAGGCGGCCGGGGTCGAGGTTGTCAAAACCGGTGCGGCCCTTTGGAAAGCGGCCGATATCGTCGCCAAGGTCCGCCCGCCCAACACGACCGAAACCAAGCGGCTGCGGGAAGGGCAGCTTCTGATCTCGTTCTTCTATCCGGGCCAGAACGAAAAAGGCATGGAAAGCGCGCGCAAGCAGGGCGCCAATGTCATCGCGATGGATATGGTGCCGCGCATCAGCCGCGCCCAGAAGATGGACGCGCTGTCGTCCATGGCCAATATCGCCGGTTACCGCGCGGTGATCGAGGCGGGCAACAACTTTGGCCGCTTCTTCACGGGGCAGATCACGGCTGCCGGTAAGGTGCCGCCAGCCAAGGTTCTGGTTGTGGGCGCGGGCGTTGCTGGCCTGGCCGCGATCGGCACCTCTACCTCGCTTGGCGCGATCACCTATGCCTTCGACGTGCGCCCGGAAGTGGCCGAACAGGTCGAGAGCATGGGCGCAGAGTTTGTCTTCCTTGATTTCGAGGAAGAGCAGCAGGACGGTGCGGCAACCGGTGGCTATGCCGCCGTCTCCAGCCCCGAGTTTGCGGCCGCTCAGCTTGCCAAATTCCGCGAGATTGCGCCAGAAATCGACATTGTCATCACCACGGCCCTGATCCCCGGACGCGACGCGCCCGAGTTGTGGACCGAGGACATGGTGGCCGCGATGAAGCCCGGCTCTGTGATTGTTGACCTCGCAGCAGAGCGCGGCGGCAACTGCAAGCTGACCGTGAAGGACGAGAAGATCGTCACCGACAACGGCGTCACAATCATTGGCTACACCGACTTTCCGTCGCGTATGGCCGCGCAATCTTCCACGCTTTACGCCACCAACATCCGCCACATGATGGCTGACCTGACCCCTGAAAAGGATGGTGAGGTTAACCACGACATGGAGGATGACGTGATCCGGGGCGCCACGGCTGTCTATGGCGGGGAAATCACCTTCCCGCCGCCGCCGCCCAAGGTGGCCGCAATCGCGGCGCAACCCAAAGCGGCCCCGGTGCCGGAACTGACGGCTGAGGAAAAACGCGCCCAAGAGGTGGCCGCTTTCCAAGAGCAGACCAAGATGCAGGTCGGCCTGATTGCTGTGGGTGCAGCGCTGCTGCTTGGGGTGGGCCTTGTGGCGCCCGCCAGCTTCATGCAGCACTTCATCGTCTTCGTTCTGGCGATTTTCGTAGGCTTCCAAGTAATCTGGGGCGTTGCACATTCGCTGCATACGCCGCTGATGGCGGTCACCAATGCGATTTCGTCGATCATCATTCTGGGGGCGTTGACGCAGGTAGGCTCGGGTAGCTTCTTTGTCGTCATTCTGGCCGCGCTGGCCGTCTTTATGACGGGGATCAACATCTTTGGCGGCTTCCTCGTGACACGGCGCATGCTTGCCATGTTCCAGAAATCTTAAGGGGGCGGGATAATGGAATTCGGTTTCACAACAGCGGCTTATGTGGTCGCGGCAATCCTCTTCATCCTGTCTCTGGGCGGTCTGTCCGGGCAGGAGAGCGCGAAGCGGGCCGTATGGTACGGCATCGCGGGTATGGCTTTGGCTGTGGCGGCAACCCTTGTGGGCCCCGGCGCAGGCTACTGGTTGTTGTCGATCATGATGATCGCGGCGGGCGGGGCCATCGGCTATCAACTGGCCACCAAGGTGCAAATGACGCAAATGCCCGAACTGGTCGCGGCGATGCACTCTCTCGTCGGTCTGGCGGCGGTTCTTGTGGGCTATATCGCCCATATCGAGTTGGGCCGTGTCATGGGAATGGACGCCGAGACGCGCGACGCGCTGACCGGTTTCGCGGGCCTCTTGGCGCATAAATCCGGGGTCGAGATCTCCATCCTGCGAGTAGAGCTGTTCCTTGGCGTCTTCATCGGTGCCGTGACTTTCACCGGTTCTGTCATTGCCTACGGCAAACTGGCGGGCCGTGTGGACAGCGCTGCGACGAAACTGCCGGGCGGCCATATGCTGAACATCGCAGCGGCGGTTGTGTCGTTGCTGACGCTGATCTGGTACTGCAATACGGGCGGCTTCTTCCCACTGTTCCTGATGACCTTGGCGGCGCTGTTCATCGGCTACCACCTGATTATGGGCATCGGTGGCGCGGACATGCCGGTGGTTGTCTCCATGCTCAACAGCTACTCGGGTTGGGCAGCGGCGGCGATCGGCTTCTCGCTTGGCAACGATCTGCTGATTGTTGTGGGCGCGTTGGTCGGTTCCTCCGGGGCGATCCTGTCCTACATCATGTGTAAGGCGATGAACCGCAGCTTCGTGAGCGTCATCCTGGGCGGCTTCGGCGGTCCGGCGGGCGAGCAGATGGCCGTGGAAGGCGAGCAAGTCGCCATCGACGCTGACGGCGTGGCGACGGCCTTGAACGAGGCTGACAGCATCATCATCATCCCCGGCTACGGCATGGCGGTGGCCCAAGCGCAGCAAGCGGTCAGCGAATTGACCAAGAAGCTGCGTGCTGCGGGCAAAGAGGTGCGCTTTGCGATCCACCCCGTTGCGGGCCGTTTGCCCGGCCACATGAACGTGCTGCTGGCCGAGGCCAAGGTGCCTTACGACATCGTCCTGGAGATGGACGAGATCAACGAGGACTTCCCGGATACGGATGTCGCCATCGTCATCGGCTCCAACGACATCGTAAACCCTGCAGCTCAAGATGACCCCAACAGCCCCATCGCCGGTATGCCGGTTCTGGAATGCTGGAAGGCCAAGCAGGTCTTCGTGTCCAAGCGGGGCCAGGGTACGGGCTACTCGGGCATCGAGAACCCGCTGTTCTTCAAAGAGAACACGCGCATGTTCTACGGCGATGCGAAAGCCTCGCTCGATGCGTTGCTGCCGAAGGTCGATTAAGGCCAAGGCGATCAAGTCAGAAAACCCCGCCCAATCCGGCGGGGTTTTTCATTTTGGTGCATTGGGCCTTCCCGTGTAGGCTGGCGGCATTCAAACCGCTGTCATTTTCACGAGGCCCCTTATGTTCCGTTCCTTCCTCACCGTTGCGGCTTTGGCCGTTTCCACCGTCACCGCCACCCTTGCCCCGATGCAGGCGCAAGCCACGGGTCATGGCTGCCAGCAAGTCCATTTCCCGCGGGGGGCCTTCGCCCATACAGTCCACGGCCATGCCAACGCGCACCAATCGCAATGCTACTACTTGCCGGTGAGAGCAGGCCAATTGGCGCGGGTGCGCGTGACCTATGGCTCGGTCTTCTTTTCCACGACCCATACCCACGGCAATTTCACCAACGTCGAGTTCCGGACAGTGAACGGGCAGCTCTACGTCTATGTGCACACCGATTACGCGGGCAGTCAGCCCTATGGTATCGAGTTCGTGTTCGTCTAACGTCTGGCCTCTGAACGTAGGCGCTTTCCCTTGCAGCACTGAAGCGGCAAGGTGGCGCTATGAACACGCCCGCACATCTTATTTTCGGCGCTGCCGCATTCGGTAGGCCCGAACACCGTTGGACCCTTGCCGCCGCTTTGGCAGGGGGGCTGATGCCTGATCTGTCACTTTATCTGATGGTGGGCTGGCACCTGCTGATTGCAGGCACCGAGGCGCGGGTGGTGTTTGGAGAGCTCTATTACTCTGATACTTGGCAGACGGTCTTTGCCGTCGATAATTCTTTCATTCTCTGGGGGATCGTCTGTGCGCTGGCCCTTTGGCAGGGCTGGCGGGTGCTTATCGCCTTCAGCGGTGCAGCGCTGGTGCATATCGCCTTTGATTTCCCGCTGCACGCGGGCGACGGGCGGGCGCATTTCTGGCCGCTTAGCCGGTGGATCTTTGACAGCCCGGTTAGCTATTGGGACAGGCACCACCACGCCAACTGGGTCGGACCGACCGAACTGGCGCTTTGCATCGCGCTGGTTGTGCTTTTGTGGTGGCGGGTGCCGGATTGGCGCTGGCGGGTGGTTTTTGCGCTGCTGTTACTGGCGGAATTGGGATCTAACAACATCTGGCGCTTCGTCTTCTGAAGCGCCTTCGATCCTATTTTGTCAGGATCAGTTTACCCGCACGGGTAATGCGCAGCGTATAGGTTTTATCGTCCAACACGATCAAAGCGGTGCCTTCGGCGCCAACAAGGCGTTGCGCGTCGTAGATCGGCTCGCTCGAGGGGCGAACGGCGGGGGGCGTGTTGTCCGGTTCGGTCATACGGGCTTGAAAGGTCATGGTCGGCTCCTTTGGCGTGCTGTTGTGGTAAATCTGACTAAATGAGTCGGACTTGTCAATCCTGAGTCTTTTACTCGGAACGCTTTCGGTGGCCGGATGAGGCGCACAGGTATCGCTGCGCTGCAACGGTTGGGCAGAGCTGGACGGGGGGCAATTGCGTCCGTTTGGCGGCCATGACATCACAGCAGGCATGAGCAATAGCACGACGACCCCTGACCCAGATGCCAATCCACAACGCCCGCTTCGTATCCGGGCGGAGTCTAAACGCGACCCGAGGACTCAGTTCGCGGGGCTGCCGTTTCGTGTGGTGAAAGGCAAGAAGGGCAAAAAGGTAGAGGTCTTGCTGGTCACGTCGAGGGAAACCAAGCGATGGATCATCCCCAAGGGCTGGCCCATGGATGGCATGACCCCAGCTGAGGCGGCTGCCCAAGAAGTCTGGGAAGAGGCCGGCGCTACAGGCAAGCCCTATGACACATGCTTGGGCCTATATTCTTACCGAAAGTGGATGAGCAAAGACCTGACGCTGCCCGTGATTGTGGCCGTCTTCGCAATTAAGGTGAGCAAGTTGGAGAAGGACTTTCCAGAAGCAGGTGAACGCAGGCGGAAATGGTTTAGCTTGCAGAAGGCCGCCACCAAGGTGGAAGAGAAGGACCTGCGCCAATTGATTGCGACGTTTTCGGTGGATCGTCTGAAGTAGCGATGCGCGAATGGGGCGTGGCCCTTGCAGCGTGCCGGAATTGGCATAAATTCAAGAGAGCATGATTAGATACGCAATGAAATGTGGCGAAGGCCACAGGTTTGAAAGCTGGTTCCAATCGGCAGAGGCTTTTGACGGTCTGGCCGACAGGGGCCTGTTGAGTTGCGCAATCTGCGGCGGCGGCGATGTGAGCAAAGCGATGATGGCGCCGCGTGTGACGGGGGAAGGCGCTCCTGATGGGGAGGGGGCCTCTGGCGCAGAAGTGCGCCCTCTGTCCGCCCCGCCACACCCAGCGGAAGCAGCGCTCCGCGCGCTCCGGGAGCATGTGGAGAAGACCTCCACCGATGTGGGGGGTAATTTCGCGCGCGAGGCCCGGGCCATGTATCTGGGGGACAAGCCCGAAAGGCCCATCTACGGGCAGGCCAAGCCCGAGGAGGCGCGCGCGTTGATCGAAGACGGTGTGCCGATCCTGCCTTTGCCGGGAGTACCGGGCGACAAATCTAACTGAGGCATTCATCGCAGTCTGGGATGTCGTGCTAGGGGCCGCGATCGGTGGCGCGGGCGGAGGTTTGGGGATTCGATATTTGTAAAAAGGTGAAAGGGCCTGCTAGCGCCACGTGCCGTAATCGGGCGTGACGCCTTTGGAGAGCAGTTCACGGGCATCACGCGCATCGCGGTGGTCTTCCATCCGGCGCACGGATTTGGCGACGGCGCAGGCGATTTGAAGGTCAGGAATGCCTTCGGCCTGCATTTTCGCGACCATCTCCTTGCCTTGAGGGGCGAGGGGTTGGGGGAAAAGAATATCATCGAGGGTGTCGAAGTTGGATTGGGATGCGGTTTTCAGCGCCGCCATTTGCGCGGCGTAGGAGGGAGAAGCACGCAGTGCGGTACGGGCCGTGGCGTGCCATTGCGAGGCCTGTTCCATTAGGGCGCTGAGAGCCGGGTCGGAGAGGTATTGGGCGATACGCGATTGCGTGGCCGCAGAGCGGGATAGCAGGTGGGTGTGCAAGACCTCGTTCCGGTCGAAGATCGCGTAGTAGGTTGGATCGTATTTATCGGGCTTGGCGTTGACGTTGCCGCGGGCGGCACGGCGCAGAAACGCCTCGGTGCTTTGTGTGGCGAAATGGGCGATTTCGGCGTGGGCGTAGCCGAGCGTTGCCAAAGAAGACCGCCACATGCCGTCTTTGAACGCCTGCGTCATGGGTTTGGCTGAGCCGTTGACCCAATCCAGCCTTTGCAGAGCTTGCTTGTCGCGGCCTTTGACGGTGGGGCGGTGGATGCCCAATTTCATGTTGTCAAAGGGGCGGAACAGGGTTTTCACGCCCCAGCCCTTGCGAAACAGGTCGGGCGCGCCGCGGGTGTAGGCCTCGGTCACGGGGGAATCTGTCCAAGCGGTCAACCCGTTGCCGCCCATCATCCGCCACGTCAGGGCGAAGCCGTCGGCCTCGGGCGCGGTGGCGAAGAGGTCATCGAGGTGGCCGTTGCCGCGTTTCACGGTCACGTATTCATCCACGTCCAGGGCAATGATCCAGTCGCTTTCCACCACCTCGGGCAATTTCAGCGCGCGGCGTAGGGCAAGGGGTTGCGGCTTGCCGCCGGCGGGCACCTTGTTGCGGTGGTGGATGACCTCACCCATCACGGAGAGGCGGTCGAGGATCGCGTCGGTGCCATCGCTGCAATCGTTGGTGAACACGACGATCCGGTCAAAGCCGATCAGGCGGTGGTGGGCGATCCAATGGAGCAGGAAAGGCGCTTCGTCCTTCATCATCGTGACGATGGTGCGACCGGCCATGGTTTCAGCCCTCCGGGCCGTGCCGCAAAAGGCCACCTTCGGCGGCAAGGGCCTTGGCTTGGGGATCGGTCAGGGCGTGCAGCGTGTCAAACAGAGCGCGGTAGCCTGCTTCCGGGTCGGGGCTATCGGCGATTTCGGCCACACGCTCTTTCACGGGGACCACGAAGCCGTGGGCCCCGGCGCGCCACGCGACCTTTTCACGCCAGCGTTCAAAGGTGGGGGCCGCGTAATGCAGAAGGTACGCGCGCTCGCTGGCGCCCCAAACGGGGCCGGGTGTTCTGTCGCCCTGGGCGTCTTGTGCCCAATGGAGCTTCATGTTCAGCCCCTCTTGCCCGGCGCGGTGAAAGCTCTTGCCTTCGGGGTGATATGTGAGGCCGAAACGCGCCCGCAGGAGGTTGGATTTCTCGCCGTAGACACGGTCGACGGCGGCGCGGTCGATGGGGGTGCGGAAGGCCTCGGACCCGTCGGACAGGCGCACCTGTTCGGCGCTGCGCACGCGCAGGGACATGGCGTCCTCGGGCAGACTGTCCAAGGCTTGCGCGATGGGGCGGTCTTGCATCCACATCAATTCGTCAGCATCAAGAACCAGCAGCCAACCGTCTGATAACTCTCGGTATGCTTGGCCCAAGACGCCGCGCTGGCGGCGTGTGAAACGGGCGTCGGGCTTCAGGCGCAGACTGGACCAAAACGCAGGCGTGCAGGGGCGGGCGTCAATGCGCGGCTCGCCGCGCAGGCGGGGGAGAGACGGATCGTCGGGATCGTCGAGGAACAGGACAATCTTGTCCGCCCCCTGATCCAGATGCCAACGCAAAAACCGATCCAGGATCGGCCAAGGTTCCCGCGCGATTGTGGCGACGGTGAAGCCCATGGGACTAGAGCAACCCGTGGAAACGGGCGGGGATCTGGACGGGAAGGCCCTGTTCGCGGTTGCGCGGATCGCGCGAGGGGCGCGGGCGCTTTGCGGGCTCTGCGGTGTCGGGCTCTATCGGGAATTCCGCAAGGCCGATGGCGCGGGCCTCGGGCCAGTCAATCGGCTCGGCCAGACCGGCATCTGCGATGGCATTCAGACGGTCCGTTTGATGGCCGACGAAGCTGTTGTGTTGCTGGGTGCCGCCGCGTGCATCCATGCGGGCTTGGGCCAAGTCTTGGTCGGCCAAGGCGAGGTGGAACAGGACGAAATGCTCGGACATGCGCACGGGGCGATTCAACAGGCGATGGGCGCCGCCAGCCCAGTTGGACCAGCGGTTGATTACGAATGGTTTAGAATAGCGGTCGGCGATGAAACCCGCTTGGCGCTGCCCAAGGATCGGCAGTGTGGGGTCCACCGGCGTCGTTTCCGAGGCCGCCTGCACCACATCACAGCCAAGCGCAAAGATGTAGCCGTGATCGCCCAATTCAGCGAAGGCATCGGGCCACTCAATGCCCGCATCGGGGTCAATCACCACGTATTCATCCACATCGCCGCGAATAACGTATTCGTAGCGTTTGCGCAGACGATTGGCGCGGCCAGACATGGCTTTGGCCATGAACTGATCGTTCTTGATCCGGCGGCGCGGGGCGTCCAGCAACACCTCCACGGTGATGCCTGTCAGGTCCACATCGGGTTCCCAATCGTCGCCGTCAATCACAACATATAGGTTTTCACGCCCGCCCACGATGGGGCCGTAGTAATCAATCCATTTCTGAAGGAAGTAGCTTTCGTGGCGCACATGGGTCAGGGCGCAGAGGAACTCTTTGGCCATATCTTCTAGCCTTCGATGCTTTGGAAGCTAAGCGTTTCGCCGACCCGTTCAGACAAAGCGGCGACGGCTTTTGAGGTCTGGAGTTTGGTGGGCGCGGTCCACTTGGTGGCGGCGGGCAGGAACCCGTCTTTGGCCAAAGCGGCCCCGATGGCGGGGAACGAAAGCGCTGCGTGGGCCTCGCGTTTTTTAGTGCGGCGTCCCTCGGGGCCGTAGACGCCAGAAACCGCCTCGATCCTAGTGGGGGGGCGGCCCTGCCAGCTGGTGAACTGCGCGACGTAATCTTCGATATTGTTGGTCGGACCGCGGTTGATGATGGCCACTTTGGTATCGGGCGAAACAACCATTGCGGCCAGATGCAACGACGAAGCATCCAGCGACACGATCCGGCGCGCGGCCTTATAGGCGGCGATTTGTTCTGTGATGTCGTGGTTCTGAGGGTGGAAAATGCTGTAACCGGCCTTTTCCATCCGTGTCTCGATCAGGGTTTCCAGCAATACGGAGCCGCGTTTGGAGGGCAGTTGCGAGCGGGAAATATAGAGATCCTGCCCGCCATGCGCCGCCACGTCGGCCCCAAGGGTCGCCTGCATGAAATCTCGGTATTCGGGGCGGCCCTTGATCATGTTGCCGATGCCGAAGCCGGGTTCGGGGATGGCCAATTGGTCAATGATAACGGGCTGTTGCGGGACGCGGAAGGTGATCTCGGGTTCCTTCAGTCCCATGGCGGCAAAGAAGGGGAGCTGATGGCGGTAATGGCGCCGCTCGTGGGTCAGGTTCTGTTTTGGCAGAAACACGATGCCCGCAATGGGCCCCAAGGCGTCCAGCGCCCACAGCCTAGAGGTCGTTTCGCACAGGAAGTGGCCGAAGTGGCCGTAGAACAGCCCGCCATAGAGCCACCGGCCCACCAGACGTTCGGGCGCTTGTTCCGGTGTCGGCAGGGCGGGTTCCAAGGTGATCGGGCCGGTGTCATAGCGCCAGCAATGGCCTTCCGGCAGGAAGGTACCCTGCGCGTCAAACAGGCCCGCCGCGCGGCGCGCGCCACGATCGCCGCCCTCGACCCAAGGGACCAGCGTCACATCATCGTGCCAAGACGGGGTCCAATTGATCGGGCGGTCTGGATCGAAATCCAGCGCTGGCGCGGGCGTCGGAACGGGTTGCATATCGTTCACTCCAGCGCATCCTCAGGGGTGATGCCGATTTCCTGACACATGCGCCAAGCGTAGGAGTTTTCCAGCGGCGCGTTCTTGCGCCACCATGGTTTTGTGCCGTTGGTATAGAGGTGGACCGAAACGGTGTTTTCCGTGAACCAGCCTTCTACCCGTCCATGAGGATCATAGAAGATATCGTTCAGCTGGAACGGCACGGGGTAGAGCACGTCCGAGGTCATGGCCTTGTCGATATCGCCGGTTTCCCGCGCGAAATGGGTGAAAGCCTGCGGGCCAAAGGCGGTACGCTCGGTTTTATAGATGCGCACGGCCAGCGGCAGGTTTTGGTCCTGGCGATCCATCCGCTTGCGCTGGCGCGGGTTCCACCAGGGCGGATAGTCCGGCAGGTTGTCGTAGTAATCAAGGAGTTGGTCCATCAACTCGCCCTGCTGCGGGATGCCCACAACGCCACAGTTCAGAGCGCCGCGCATGCCATGGCCGGCGTAGATGTGTTCCCATTCATCGGGGAAAGGCTGGTGACAGAATGCATCGCAATCAATCCAGACAGCACCTGTCTGTTGGATCATCTTGTAGCGGAAGACGTTGGACAGGAACGAGGCCGAGGTCGCCTCGACGATATCCATGGGGATGTCCATGATATCGGTGGCGGGTTTCACAACGACGCCTTCGGGGGCGTTGGTGACCTTGTCGGTGCAGTAAAGCGTGACCGGATGGCCGTGCTTGAGGTGCGATTTCAGGCAAAGCTGGTTGAGGTATTGAAGGCTCTCGCCGATCCAAAGGGAGGCGACAGGGCGTCGGTTGAGGTCCATTTTCTGGGCCTTTCATGCTGCTCATGTGGTGGCGGATTGTTCCGCGCTTGGCTTTGAGTCTTTGTCGGATATTTGCGCGCAGATGGCAAAGGGTTTTGGGCATTAGGGTTAGGGCATGTTGCACAATTGCGGTTGGGTTTGAGGGGTTTCGCCCTTGGGCTTGTGCCCATGGGCGACCACTGGGGAGGGGCCTTGCCCCTCCCCAGACCCCACCCCAGGATATTTTCAGAACGAGGAAGCAGGGGGGCGGGGCTAGGGGCGCAGTTGGCGCGTCAGATCGGCGGTCGCGGGGGAGCCGTGGATGTCGAGGATGGAAAGGCCGCAGCGCAGGCGGTGGCCTGTGGCGGTTTGGGTGATGTGGGGCGGTTTGGGCCAGGCGGAGAGGTCGTAGGTTTGATCCGCGTGCCAATGGACAATAATCGTGACGCCGCCGTAGGCGGGTTTGAAGATTTTGGCCCCATCATCGGGGGTGATATGGGTGCGGCCTTGGCCGGTGGCGATTTCATGGTCGCCGGGGCCGATGTGAAGGGTGTTCTGGCCGGGGCCCGCGTCGATGGTGGAGGCGCCTTCGCCGTCATAGATCACATCGTTGCCGTGGCCGCCGTAGATATGGTTGCGGCCTGCGTTGCCATGGATCTCATCATCGCCGGTGCCGCCATCGAGCGTGTCGCGCCCCGGTCCGCCGTAGAGGGTATCGTTGCCCTCTTCCCCGTAGAAGCCATGACGGCGGTTGCCCTGTTTGGCCTTCGCGATCATCGTGTCGTTGCCTTTACCGCCATAAAAAGTGGCGGAGCCGTGTTTGGGGCCGATCATGATGTCATCGCCGGTGGAGCCGGTCACATCGACCTCTACCCTCTCGGAGGTTTCAAACTCGATCGGGCTGTCGGGGTGGGCGACGATGCGGATGCGTTTGCCCTCGGGCTGGGGGCCTTTGCCTGCGCCTTCTTCCTTGCGGGACACCACCGTGGCGATGCGGATTTTTTCAATGTTTGCGGGGCAGTGGAGGATGTAATCGTCAGGGCCAGCCATGTACCACAGGGTATCGGTGCCGCCGTCTTTTTCCTCGACAATCTTCTCGGCATCCTTGCCGTAGGCCCAGTAATCATTATCAGCACGCCCCCCTGCCAGCACGACAGAGCCATCCACGGCCATCATTGCGTTCACGCCTTCTGCCGGGTTCTCGAACCCGCGCAGGTCGAGGCCGAGGTCCAGCGCACCACGGGTCAACTCATCGCGGAGCGCTTCCAAGGGCGCGCTATCGGCGAGGTTCTGAGTCTCGCCGGGGTCAGCGACTAGATCGTAGACGTGTTCCTCGCCATTGGGGTAGCGGAAGTAGCGGTATTGGCTGAGCCCCTGCACCGAGGGGCGCACGGAAAGGGTGCCGAAGACGCAAGTGATGGGGGATTTTGTCTCATCGAACGTCCCGAAGCTGTCATCCAGCAGGGGCAGCAAGGATTGGCCCGAGGTCCAGTCGGGGCGCGGTGGTAGGCCAGCGAGTTCCATGATCGTTTTGGGGATATTGTGAAGGGACACGGGGAGGTCTTCGACCCGCGGTTCCAGCTTGGCGTTCCAGATGCCAAGGGGGATGTGGGCGGCGCTATCCCATTGGCTCATTTTGTGGAAGCTGTCGTGATTGCCGAGGTTGAAACCGTTGTCGGACAGGAAAATCACGGTTGTATTGTCGGCCATTGGGGAAGCACGGAGCGCATCCATGAAACGCCCAATCTCGTGGTCCACATGGGAGATACAGGCGAAATAGGCACGTACGACCTGACGCCAAGCGTCATCGCCCGCCTTCTCGGGGGTCCAGACGCCGTTGGCGATATAGGCGGCCTCGTAAACGGCGAAACCGGGTTGCGGGCCGAAGTAATCCTCGGGCGCGGCGATGGAAGGCCAGACGATATCGGCGGGGTCATATTGGGCGTAGAACCTGTCGGGGGCGACAAGGTTATAGTGGGGGTGCTTGAAACCCAGTTGGATCAAATGGCGGCGCGACGGGTCGGCTCGGTCCAGAAAGTCGATGGCGTTTTGTGCGACCCGATTGTCAAAGAACGTGTGGTCGTATTCGCCTTGGTCATTGGGGTGGTTGACCCCTTTGATGCCGGGGCCGCGGTCCAGATAGGCGTGGACGTTGCGGCGCTTGCCGCCGTCTTCGGCCAGCACGTCCTCATGGAACAAGATGCGCCGGTACTCTTCGGGCATCGGCTTGTAATTGCTGTCAACTTTGCCGGTGGTGAAATTGTAGAACCCGTTGCGGCGCAGGTCATAGGCCCATGCTTTTTCCGGCGGATAAACATCGCGCCAGAAGCGGTTGAGGTCCACGAGGCCGCTGCGAAACGGCGAGATACCGGTGGCCAGTTCCGCCCGGCATGGCGCGCAGAGGGGGACAGTTGCGTAGGCGTTAGAAAAGCGCACGCCCTCGGCCATCAGTCGGTCAAGGTTTGGTGTCTGGATCTCGAGCCCAAAGGTCGTGCGCCAGGTGAACACGTCGATCATATCATCGACCCAGATCACGCAGATATTGCCGTCTTTGATGCTGTCCGGGTTGAAGGTCATGCGGCGGCCCATAGGTGGTGGCGCTTGAGAGCGGCCAATGCGCGGGTGTCGGCGGGGGCGGATGAATGCAGCAAGGCCCGCCCCGGAAACAGCCACAGATCAAGGATCAAGGCTCCACCCAGTGTTTTCAACAGTTTAGGGCGTTGGTTTCGGCATCCAATAAACAGACTGGCCGTCCCTTGGAGGATGCCGTCGCTGGCCTTCGCGTCCACCCGGTTCGGCCCCATTGCCAGCGCCAATTGGTCGCCAAAGAGCGACACGATAGCCATGCGCGGCGCGTCCTTGTCAGGGCAGGGCAGATCGACCGAGGCTCGCCCTTGATCGTCTTTCGCGGTCAGCACGCCGCCGGTCTCCGACAGGAACAGGTAATTGCCCGCCCGCGTTGCGTTAAGCGCAAACAGGGTCCGCGCGTCGGTTCCCGGTGGAGTGTAGAAGCGCACGGCGAGGCTGGCGGTGGCCGCATCGGGGGCGGCGTCTTCGGCCACCATGCCGCAATGAATGCCAGAACGGCATTGCAGGCCCATGAGAGTATCGACCTCTCCGATCTGGCCGTTGTCCTCGTTGGGGTCGGTTGGCTCGGCGGGCGGGCCGCCAATGAGGGTGCGCCAAAGGGATACCGCGCCCGTGGCAGGGTTCTGCTCCATCTGCGCGGTCGCGCCGTGCCACCAGTGGCTTCCTTTGAGGGCCGATTTCACCGCGCCGGGTTCTGCGGAACAGAGCGCGCCGGGGGGCAGGTTGTGGTCCAGCTCAAGCATGGCGGCCCCCGGTGATAGGGAGCTGCGCGGGCAGGGCCCACCGATGCAAGATAACGCCCGTGACGCTATCGAGGTGCCAATCGTCGCGCACCGCGCCGGGGCCGTTGGCGGCGTGGATGAGGCGCAAGTCAGGGCCTTCGGGGGCCTTGGAAAGAGAGATCAGCAAGGTTTGCGGATCATCCTCGGCCACGGAGATGCCGGTGATCTTGGCCCCGTTGGTGCAGCCCGCAAGGCTGAAGCCGGCGCACTCTCCGGCGTTAAAGGGATCGGCCTTGTCCACCACCAACGGCCCGTTGGTACGGGCTGGGACGCGCAAAACCGTGCCCTCCAGTTCGGCCAAATGCAGAGTGGGGCACTTCCACGTGGCGGCCTCGGCGATGGCAGAGGCGGTCATCTCGGCTTGCTGCGTGCGGGCAGTGTCGGTGAGACGGTCGTAGTCGTCCAAGGCGAACATATAGGCGGGGGCCGAGTG
Organism: Rhodobacteraceae bacterium M385; assembly: GCA_025141835.1. Classification (NCBI taxonomy): domain Bacteria; kingdom Pseudomonadati; phylum Pseudomonadota; class Alphaproteobacteria; order Rhodobacterales; family Paracoccaceae; species Rhodobacteraceae bacterium M385. Next base: position 1,182,639 of record CP081102.1, read on the forward strand.
GATCAGGCGGTGGTCACCGTGGGACCAGCTGAGTTCCCACTGTCCGTCCAGCGCTGGGCCGGGGGCGATATCTGGCAGACCGGATTCGAACTTTGCCACGAAGAGCGGCTTGTCAAAGCCAAGCGCCCAAAGCCCCGCGCTGATGGCTTCCATTGTGGCGAGCATCCCGTCGCGGTAGGCGGCGGCAGTCTCGGAGTGGTCTTCGAGTGCGAAGTCGAGGGTGACGGCCAAGACCTTTGCCTTCTTCCCCATCAGGGCTGCGGCGTCTTTCAGGTTCTTGGCGGCGATCAACAGGTTCTCTACCGCGCGGCCTTTGGCCAATTTGGCCGAGGTGGTGGCGGCGTCGGTCTCGACCCTTGTGACGAACAGGGGCAGGGGACCGTAATCAGCCATGCGCCAGTCAAGAATGGCCTGCGCTGTCAGTGCCTCCAGGGTCATTTCGCGCAGATGTTCCAAGCGATCCAGCGGCTTTGCCGTCTCGATCCCCGCGTGTCCCACGGCGCCGATATCATCGGCAGGGGCAACGATATGCTGAGGATAGCGGGCGGGTTCGCGGCTTGCCAACGCGGCCCTTGCGCCGCCGACGCCGAGGATTCCCAGAAGCGGCCCGTTGGTTTCCGCGATGATATCGCCGCCGTCCACATGCTTGCGGAAACCGCGCACACCTTGGTCACCGGACAGTCTTGCGGTGAAGGTGAGCCAATCGCCATCCCGGCGGCCATCCCAAGCGTCAATGCCGTCGGGAAGCTCGGCGGTCTCGATCGCGTTCGCCACCGTCTGCGAGGGTCCGCGATCGGGCAGGCGTAGCGCCAAATCCTCGACCACACGGTCGGCCAACCGCAGCACCAGCCCCGAGGGGTCGTAGCGAATGACGTCGCCATTTTTAGCCCGCAACACCACGCCGTGGCTGGCGGTCAGACCCTCATCTTCATCGGAAGTATTCGTCACTGCATGCCCCTTTTGCGGCAGAGTAGGCCAGCGTAGCCCCCCTCGCCAAGGCCAATTAGCCTATAGCGTGCCATTGAATTGCAAAGAGCCTGACGGCGCCCGTTCGACGTCTTCCACAAAGCCCTTTTCCGCCAGAACCGGCGTATATTCCGCGCGGTACTTCTCGGCCTGATCGTCCGAGACGACGGGGATAATCACCCGCTTCAATTGGCTCAGGTCTTGGGTCGCCAAGCGTGCTGCGGGCAGGTCCGCGGCGCGGCCAATGCGCAGGGCATCGGGGTTGAAATCTTTCAGGTAGGCGGCCAACCCGCTGGCTTGATCCGGCCCGTCGCTGTCGAAAACCAAGGGCCCATCGGTATATTTCAGGCGGTCGCTGGCGATCTCGGCCCGCTCGGCCAGCGTCCGCCCGTAGTTCACCAGCGGGGTGCGGCTGTCTTGCGCCATGTAGATCAGACCCTCGCTCATCTTCACGGTGCGCATCCCAATAAACCCAATACCCGCACCGATTTCCAACACGCGGGGGCAATGGGCCAAGTAGCCTGCGATATTGCGGGCGTGGCGGCGTTCAAACCGGCCTAGAATTATCACGTCGAGGCTTTCTGGCGAAAACAGGCGGGGGTCGGCGGGAAGGTCAATATCGTGGTTCGCCACCCATTCGAGTCCGATTTCCCCGCTCAGGTCGATGTCGCCTTGCACGTAGGGATCGCCGTCCGAAGCCGCCCATCCGGCGACATTGTCGTTGCGGCGTTCTTCAATCGGTTTGGCGGCGGCATCCTTTTCCACCCGGCTCATCAGCGCGGCGATCTTGGCGGGGTCGCGGGCTTGGGGGGGCTTGGCCTCGATCTTGGTGATGGGCACCTTTCCGGCCTCGATCAACCCTTCGCGAAGCTCTACGTAGGCGTCGGTCTGGCGGTATTCGTCAAGGCGGGCTTCCACCCGATCCAGCGCGGCGAAATGCAGGTCGTGCAGGACCGGATCTTTCAACAGCTCTTCCATGATCTCGGCGCGTTTTTCAGCGTGCAACATGGCGGTTTTGTCTTCCACCTCGTTGCGATCCTGCAAAGACCAGTAGTCGTTGTTATACTTATCTTTTTTGTTGTTCACATTGCCGCGGAACTTGCGCACGGCGTAGCTGTCCACGGACTTTACCGCATAGTGGTTCATCTGGCACCAGTCATAGCCAACGGTGCGCCGGATGGAGCGCCAGCCACGAAACTTGAAGTAGTCCTCCATCGGGCGGCCCGAGCCGTTGAGCCACTTTACAGTGTCGGGGAAATCCGTCTCGAGCCACTTGTTCTTGATCGACGGGCGATGAATGCCGAGTTTCCAATACCGGTGGTCAAATTTAAACAGAGTCTTCACGCCCCAGCCCTTGTTCCAGAGCGGCGGCGCGGCGCGGATATATTGCTCGGTCACGGGCGCACGGGACCATTCCACCACGCCGCCAGAGCCGTAGATCCGCCATGTGATCACAATGCCATTGGCGTCTTGGGCTACGGCGTCGTCGATCATCCCCTCAACGCTGCCCGAGGGGTGGCGGATGCAAAGGAATTCATCGGCGTCAAAGTTCAAAACCCAGTCAGCCTGGCGCACGATTGGCTCCATCTGGGCGTGCTTCAGGGCCGAGGGTTGTGGCTTGATCCCTTCTGGGATCACGTTTTCACGGTGGTGGCCAAGACCCAATTCCTCCAGCCTTTTCAGCATAGTATCGGTGCCGTCGCTGCAATCATTGGTGTAGACGAGGATATTCGTGAAGCCCACAGCCAGATGATGCGCGAACCATTCCAGAAGGAACGGCGCTTCGTCTTTCATCATCGATACGGCCAGAACTTCGCCATGTTTTGAGGTGTTCTTGAGGTGCTGCACGTCGCCCAATATCCCCGGTTTGCCGGTGTGATTTGAGGCACCGTACCACGCCCCGGGCCGTAATAGAACAGCCCGAAACGCGGCGAGACTGGTTAGATTGGCACCGTGATGGCGGTGCCATTGGCTTTGGCGACCTCCACAATGGCAGCGGACACCGCAAGGTCTTGCAGACCCACCCCCGTGCCGTCGAACAGAGTGATTTCCGCGTCCGAGGCGCGTCCCTTGTGGGTGCCGTTGATCACCGCGCCAAGTTGCGTCACGTGGTCTTCGGCCAGTGTTCCTTCGGCAATCGCGTGCTGCGCTTCGCCGATGGTAATGCTTTGCGCGACCTCATCACAAAATACAGAGGCACGCGCCAGCAAGGCGGCTTCCATCTCTTGCTTGCCTTTCGTGTCGGTGCCCATACAGGCGATGTGGGTCCCGGGGCTGACGTGTTCGGCCAAAAGGCTAGGCGCGAAGCTGGAGGTGATGGTGATAATCACATCGGCTTCTGTCATGCCCGGAAGGTCGACGGCCTCAAACGGCAGGCCCGCTTCTTGCGCGACAGCGGCCAGCGATTGCAGCCGCTCGGGCGAGCGGTTCCAGCCGATGACCTTGTCAAAGGCGTGGGTTTCAAGCGCCGCACGCAGTTGGAACGCGGCCTGATGGCCTGCGCCGACCATGCCAAGAACCTTGGCGTCTTTCCGTGCCAGATGCTTGATCGACACCGCAGAGGCCGCTGCGGTGCGCAGCGCCGTCAGATAATTGCCGCCCACCATCGCCGTGACGCGGCCTGTATCGGGATCAAACAGGAAAACCGTTGACTGATGGTTAATGATCCCGCGCTTTTCCAGGTTGTTGGGCCAATAGCCCCCCGCTTTCAGGCCAAGCACCTCACTCGTCCGGTCAAACCCGCCCTTGAAGCCATACAGGGCGTCCTCATGGCCAATTGCCTCGCGCACGACGGGGAAGTTGTAGGCATCGCCCGCCGCCATCGCCGCGAAAACACTCTCGACGGCGGTGAAAGAGGCGTCGCGTGTCAGAAGGTCCGGGATCAGACCCTCTGGCACGATTGTCAGTTGGTGTTGCGACATTAGTAGGCACGCCCACGGGCCGAAACGGGCCAGACGGTTTCAACCACACCGTTGCGCACACCGACATACCAGTCATGGACGTTGCAGGTGGGGTCGCAATGGCCCGGCACCAGATGCAACTTGTCGTTCACTTTCAAGGCGCCGCTTGGGTCAGACACCACGCCATGTTCGTCCGAGCATTTGACGTATTCCACATCGGTGCGCCCAAAGACGACCGGAAGGCCGGAGTCTACCGATTGCGCCTTCAGCCCTGCATCCACAATCGCCTTATCGGCCTTGGCGTGGGACATCACGGAGGTGAGGATAAACAACGCGTTTTCCCATTCGCCCTGATCGATCCGCGCGCCGTTTTCATCAAGGATACGGCCATAGTCGGCATCCATGAAGGCGTAGGAGCCACACTGCAACTCGTTGAAAATGTTGGATTTGCTCTCGAAGTAATAGCTGCCCGTGCCGCCGCCGCCGATGATGTCACTCTCTAGCCCTTCGGCCTTCAGCGCGTCGACCGCGTCGACGACCATGTCGATGGCGATCTGGGTTTTCTCTTGGCGCTCTTCGTAGTTATCAAGGTGCTGCATCGCGCCTTGGTAGGCTTGGATACCGGCGTATTTCAGACCCTCGGCGGCGTCGATGGCCTTGGCGATTTCCACCACTTCGGGGGTTGTCGTTACGCCGCAGCGACCCGCGCCGCAGTCAATCTCCACCAGACATTCGATCTGGGTGCCGTGCTTATGGGCAGCAGCGGAGAGTTCCGACACATTGGCGAGATCATCGACACAGCAAATCGTGCGGGCGCCAAGTTTCGGCATCTGGGCGAGGCGGTCGATCTTCAGCGGGTCACGCACTTGGTTAGAGACGAGCACATCTTTGATCCCGCCTCGGGCAAAAACCTCGGCCTCGGACACTTTTTGGCAGCAGACACCGCATGCGCCGCCCAAATCCATTTGCAACAGCGCCACATCGACGGATTTGTGCATCTTGCCGTGGATCCGGTGGCGCATCCCGTGGGCCTTTGCGTAGTCGCCCATCTTCTTGATGTTGCGCTCCAGCGCATCGAGGTCGAGCACCAGCGCGGGTGTTTGCACCTCGGCAGCTTTCATGCCGGGCTTGGCGGGGATGTCGAAGCCGACTTCGAAGTCAGAGAAATTTGCGAGGTCTTTCATGGTCTTGTCTCCCATTTGGGGTGTTCGGGTGCCGGGCCAAGGCCCGGTTTACGTGTGCCCGGCCGGTTCCCGGGCCAAGGCCCGGTTTACGGCGGCGGGGTTTGGTAGACCGGGCCTAGGCCCGGGGGCGGGCGTCACGCCATCCAAGGCAACGTGCCCAGGTCCACGTTGCCGCCGGTGATCACGACGCCGACGCGACGGCCTTTGAATACCTCGGGGTTCTTCAGGATCGTGGCCAGCGACACGGCGCTGCTGGGTTCCATCACGATCTTCATGCGGGCCCACATCAGCTTCATGGCGTCGATGATCTCTTGCTCGGAGGCTGTCAGGATTTCGGTGACATGGGTGCTGACGAAGTGCCACGTATTTTCTTTCAACGGCACTTTCAGGCCGTCTGCTACCGTCACGGGGGCGTCGTCGGCGATGATGCGACCCGCCTTGAAGCTGCGGTAGGCATCATCGGCTTGCTCGGGTTCTGCGGCGAAGATGTCCACGTCAGGGGCGATGTGAGAGAGCGTCAGGCAGCAGCCCGACACCATGCCGCCGCCGCCAATGGGGGCGATGACAGCATCCAAGCCCGCAACCTGGTCCAGCAATTCGCGCGAACATGTCGCTTGCCCCGCGATCACGCGCAAGTCGTTGTAGGGATGCACAAAGTTGGCGCCAGTCGCGGCATGAACCTCGGCGAAGACGGCCTCACGGGAGGTTGTAGAGGGCTCACATTCCGTGATGATCCCGCCGTACCCGCGCACGGCGTCTTTCTTGGCCTGAGGCGCGGTTTTGGGCATGACCACGTGGCAGGGGATGCCCCGGCGGCCCGCGGCGTAGGACAGCGACAGGGCGTGGTTGCCGGACGAATGGGTCGCCACGCCGCGCAGGGCGTCGTCTTCCGACAGGCCGAAGACCGCGTTAGAGGCACCGCGCACCTTGAACGCGCCTGCCTTCTGGAAGTTCTCGCATTTGAAGAACAACTCCGCCCCGGTCAGCTCGTTCAGGTAGGTCGAGGTCAGGACCGGGGTGCGGTGGATATGGGGACGGATGCGATCATGGGCAGCGATCACGTCGTCAAAGCTGAGATGTGGGGGCAGGTCTTTCATCGTCGGGCTCCTTACTCGGCTGCCAAAGCGGTGGCGGCGGCGGATTGGCGATAGATTTCTTGCGCGGCGGCCACGCCTGACCCAAGCGTCACGGGAAGGTCTAGGTCGGCCATTGCCATTTCAGCCGTGGCGATGCCGGACAGCGCCATCACGTCCGTCAGCATCCCAAGGTGACCGATCCGGAACACCTTTCCGGCGACATCCCCCAGACCGCCGCCAAAAGCGACGGCATAGCGAGTGGCGGCATGGGACACGATCCTGCCCGCGTCAAAGCCCACGGGCGTTTTGATCGCGGATACCGTGTTTGAGTATAGCTCGGGCGAGGTGGCGCAAAGCTCCATCCCCCAGGCGGCCACGGCGGCGCGGACACCGCTGGCGATACGAGCATGGCGGGCGAAGACGTTTTCCAAACCTTCCGCCTCCAGCATTTCGCAAGCCGTTTTCAGCCCGTTCAGCAACCCGACAGAGGGCGTATAGGGGTAAGCGTGGGCAGCGTAGCCCGCCTTCATGTCGCGAATATCAAGGAAGGTGCGCGGCAGGTGCGCGCCCTCAATTGCGGCCATGGCTTTGGGGGACACGCCGATGATCGCAAGGCCCGCAGGCAGCATGAAGCCCTTCTGCGATCCGGTCACGGCGATGTCCACGCCCCAAGCGTCAAACTCGAACGGCATCGACCCGATGGAGGACACGCCGTCCACGAAGAACAGGGCAGGGTGGTTTGCGGCGTCCAACGCGCGGCGCACGCCTGCCACGTCGGAAACAACGCCCGTTGCGGTCTCGTTATGGGTGGCGAGGACGGCTTTGATCTTATGATCTGTGTCGGTGGCGAGCGCCTTGGCGAAGGCGTCCACCGGCAGGCCCTCGCCCCACGGCACGTCAATTTGCATGACGTTCAGCCCGTGCCGCGTGCACATGTCGATCCACTTGTGACTGAACATACCGTTACGCGCGGCCAGCACGGTGTCGCCGGGGCTGAGCGTGTTGGTGATCGCGGCTTCCCATCCGGCTGTGCCTGTGGCGGGGAAAACGAATACCTCGGCCTCGGTCGATTTCATCACACGGGCCACGCCCGCCAAGGCAGGGTGGAGGATATCAGGGAACGCGGCAGAGCGGTGATCCATGGTGGGAATATCGCAGGCGCGGCGCAGCACTTCGGGCATATTGGTGGGGCCGGGGATGAACACGGGGTTTTGGCTGGACATGGGCGGGCTCCTATTGGGTTGGGGGCAACGTAGAAGCCAGCTCAGACAACTGCAATTTTTTTGAAATCATTTTTCATGTGGGCGGGATGCGATTTTTATTAAGTCTTTACAGTCAGTTGTTATTTTTCATATGGTGAAATAGAATTTCAACTTTGCGGGGCGCGCCGATGTCTGATCCTGAAAACACTCCGTCTCGCCGCGCGCGCGGACGGCCGCGCGACTGGGATGACAAGACCGCGCAGAACACCATCAAGTCCCTCGACCGGGCGATGGAGGTGTTGGAGCATCTGAGCGAAACCCCCGGCGCGACGCTGTCCCGGCTGGCCGAGGATCTGAGCCAATCGCCTGCCACCGTTTACCGAATTCTGGTGACGCTGGAGGGGCGCGGGCTGGTGGAGTTTGACCCCGCCGCACAGCATTGGCACATCGGCGCGCGGGCCTTTGTGATCGGCGCCCGCTATCTGCGGCGCACGACGCTGGTGGACCGCGCCCGCCCCATCATGCGCCGGTTGATGGAGGAGACAGGAGAAACCGCGAACCTTGGAATTGCGCGTGATACCAGCGTGTTATTCGTCAGTCAGGTGGAAACGACAGCTACCATTCGCGCCTTTTTCGCACCCGGTACGCTGTCGCCCATGCATGCCAGCGGCATCGGAAAGGCCTTGCTCGCCCAGATGAGCGATGATCGCCTGTCCCGGCTGATCGCCACCGCGCCATTGGATCAGTTTACCGCCCGGACGTTGACCGAACCCGCCACCCTAAGGGCCGACCTAGAGGCCACGCGCGACCGGGGCTTTGCCTTTGACGATGAAGAGAAGAACGAGGGAATGCGCTGCATCGCGGCCCCGGTTTTTGATCTGAGCGGAGAGGCCGTTGCAGGAATCAGCGTATCGGGCCCTGCCAGCCGGGTGACGACAGCGCAAATGGCCTCTTTGGCCGAGGCCGTGATGGCAGCCGCTGCCGAATTGTCGGCAGCAATGGGGGCGGAAACACCCGCACGCTGATACTTGCGAGGGCGGGGGAGAATCTGTTACACATGTAACTGCTGTGCATCTTGCGATGCCCATGCCCCGCGGGCCGGGATTTGTTTGTTGCGTGAAGGGCACGTTCCACGCGACGTTCAAAAACAGGAGACCCGATATGGGACCATTCCCCCACGACGCCCCGAAATCCGTAATCGACGCCACCAATGTGGCTGGCACCGATGGTTTTGAGTTCGTCGAATTCGCTCACCCCAATCCGGCCGAGCTGGAAACTCTGTTTCAATCCATGGGCTACGTCGAAGTGGCGCGGCACAAGACCCGAGATATCAGCCTCTATCGCCAGGGCGACATTAACTACGTTCTGAACCGAGAGCCGAACACCCACGCCGCCCGCTTCGTACAAGATCATGGGCCCTGCGCCCCGGCGATGGCATGGCGCTGCGTTGATGCCGCCCACGCGCTGAAGTGTGCGGTGGATTATGGGGCCGAAGAATATACCGGCGACGATAAAACGCTGGACGTTCCTGCGGTTGTCGGCATCGGCGGCTCGCTTCTTTACTTCATCGACACCTATGGCGACCAAAGCCCCTATGAGGCTGAATTCGACTGGCTTGCAGAGGCCGACCCGAAGCCGTTTGGCGCAGGGTTCTATTACCTCGATCACCTGACCCACAATGTGATGCGCGGGAACATGTCCACTTGGTATGATTTCTACGCCAAGGCATTCAACTTCAAGGAAATCCGCTTCTTTGACATCAAGGGCAAGCAGACGGGCCTGTTCTCACGGGCCCTGACCTCGCCCTGCGGCAAGATCCGTATTCCGATCAACGAAAGCGCCGATGACACTTCGCAGATTGAGGAATACCTGAACGAATACAAAGGCGAAGGCATTCAGCATATCGCCGTGGCGACCAATTCGATTTACGACAGCGTGGACCAGATCGCGGCCAACGGCATCGACTTCATGCCGCCGCCGCCAGACACCTACTACGCCATGAGCCACAAGCGTGTGCACAACCATGAAGAACCGTTGGAGCGCATGAAGCAGCACGGCATCCTGATCGACGGTGAAGGTGTGGTTGACGGGGGCGTGACGCGGATCCTGTTGCAGATCTTCTCAAAAACCGTAATCGGCCCGATCTTCTTCGAGTTCATCCAGCGCAAAGGGGATGACGGCTTTGGTGAGGGCAACTTCAAGGCTCTGTTCGAGAGCATCGAAGAGGATCAAATCCAACGGGGCGTGATCTAGGCGTCCATTGCCGCGCCCACGGCTTTGAGAGCCGGATAGAGGGCGCGGTAACCCGCAAGGCGCGGTGCCAATTCGGCGGCGCGGGCCGGGTCGGGGGTGAACCAGCGGCTCACCTCGGGCTTGGTGGCGACGTCCGATGGGGCGCCGCCAAGCGCCATTTGCCCCAAACGCGCGGCCCCCAGGGCGGGGCCAACCTCTGCCGCATCGCTGCGCCCAAGGGGCACTTGGATCACGTCGGCGATCATTTGCAACAGAAAGTCGCTGCGGGTGCCGCCGCCGATGGCCAGAAGCGTGTCGGGTTTCGCGCCGCCCGCGGCCATGGCGGTTTGGGCATCGGCGAAGGTGAAGGCGATGGCCTCCACCACCGCGCGCATCATGGTGCCTTGGGTGGTTGTCTCGGACAGGCCCCAAAACCCCGCGCGAATTTCGTTGTCGCCGTGGGGGGTACGCTCTCCGCTCAGGTAGGGCAGGAACAGTGGGCCGGGGGCGGCGGTTTCGGCCTCGGCCAACAAGTCAGCGATCGGGCGTTGCAGCAGCTCGGCCAACCACGCCATGGGCCGCGCGCCGTTGAGCATGGCGGCCATCTGAAACCACAGGTTCGGCAAGGTGTGGGCGTAGGCGTGGGTCCGGCGCTCGGGGTTTGGCTCACATGTTTTGGTGGTCACAAAGACTTGCCCCGATGTGCCAAGCGAGATGAAGCCATCGCCCGGTGCGACGGCCCCAATCCCCACGGCGCCTGCCGCGCCGTCGCCCGCCCCGGTGGCCACGGGGATGCCTTGAGGCAAGCCAAGGGCAAGGGCCGCATCAGCGCCGAGGTGCCCGGCCACGGCGTGACCCGCCAGCACAGGGGGCAGCCACGCGATATCAGTGGCGGAGGCATCGCACAAAGCCTGCGACCATTGACCGGAATGTTGATTAAACCATGATGTTCCCGCCGCGTCAGACGGGTCTGTCGCCAAGTTTCCATGCAGGTACAGCCCCACATAATCCTTGGGTAGAAGCACATGGGCAATACGGGCGTGAACCTCTGGCTCATGGCGGCTGAGCCATAGCAGTTTGGGCGCAGTGAATCCGGGCATGGGGGGGACGCCGGTGATATGTCCGATTTCGGGCACGGCGGCGCTCATCGCGGCACATTCGGCCACGGCGCGGCCATCGTTCCATAAGATCGCGGGGCGCAGGGGTTTGCGGTTCTCATCCAAGGTTACAGCGCCGTGCATTTGGCCCGACAGGCCGATGACCTTGATCGTTTCGCGCAGATTGGCAGGCAAGCCCGCCATCGCCACGCCTAGGGCGGCAATCCAAGCGTCGGGCGCTTGTTCGCTGGCTCCGGTGAATGGGTGTTGAGAGGTCAGCGGCCCCTCGGACGTTGCCACAACCTCGCCCGCGTCGTCAGTCACGCAGACCTTGATTGCCGAGGTGCCCATATCAATGCCCAGATGTGCCACATGCGTCCCTTTCGAAGTAACGTGAAAGGGTAAACCTGCCGCCTGTTCCGGTGTCAATTGAGGCTTGGTCAGACCGCTCCAACCGGTCAACCCGATTGTTGCCTAGTCAAGCACGGTGGACAGCCCTTGGGGGCCTGCCAAGAAATCGAGAAAACTGCGTACCTTGGCGGGCAGATAGCTGCGGTCGGTGTAAATGGCGTGGATGTCCAATGTGGGCCATTCAACATGGGGTAGCACAACTTCAAGCCGCCCCGCTTGCAGATCCTCGTGGGTGACCCAATTGGGCATCATCGCAAACCCCATGCCCGCGACGGTGGCTTGGTGCAGCAGGCCTTCATTGGCGCTGACCACGATTGGGTTCAATTTCACGTCCAATCCAGTGGCGCCACCAAATTGGAGATGGCCGTCGGCGGCAACTCGGGAATAGGCCAGCATCGGTGCGCCGGTGAGGTCGGCGGCAGATTGAGGGCGGGTGAAGCGGTCCAAAAACTCTGGGGCGGCGACAAGTTGAAATGTGGCTTTGGCCAGTTTGCGGGCGATCAACCCATCATCCAGATCAAACGCCACCCGCAACACCAGATCAACGCCTTCTTCGACCATGTTGATCTTCCGTCCGCTCAGGTCGAGATCAAGGGTCACCTCGGGGTTCGTGCGGTGGTAGGCGGTCAGTATTCTCGCAAATGCTGGGGTGGCCATCCACACGGGCATCGACACTTTGAGCCGCCCCCGTGGGGACAACGTGTCGGAGGATAGCTGAGCCTCCACCTCATCCACGCCTTCAAGAAGCGGGCGCACGGCCAAAAGGTATCGCGCGCCTGCTTCCGTCAAAGAGACATTGCGACTGTTACGGTTCAGCAGGCGGGCCCCGACGCGGGCCTCGACGTGCTGGACGTGTTTGCTGGTCATCGCGGCGGACAAGCCCAAACGGTCCGCCGCGGCGGTGAAGCTCTTGTGGTCTGCCACTTCGGCAAAGACGCGGAGGCTTAGAAGCGTGTCCAGATCATCAACTCATAGTAAATGGTGTCTCAAATAATAGGGCAATGATCTTCGTTTGGGAAACGTTTAGTTCTGGCGCCATCAAGTGAACACGCGGCCCGCCGGGTCGCCTTTTTTGAAAGTACGAAAAATGACGACGATTAACACAAACACACAACCGACAAGCAAAGCCTGGAACATCGGTCTTTGGGTCGCTCAAGTGGCCTTGGCTGCCATGTTCCTGATGGCCGGCTTTATGAAGTTGACCTCTGCCCCCGCTGACATGGTCGCTATGGGGATGCTTTGGGCCGAGAACACGCCCGTGGCCTTGATCCGCTTTATCGGCACAGCCGAGGTGCTTGGCGCGATTGGTGTGATCCTGCCAGCGGCCACCCGCATCATGCCTGACCTCACCAAACTCGCGGCTCTGGGGCTGGCGGTTATCATGGTCCTTGCCTTCGGTCTGCATGCCGTGCGCGGCGAATTCGAAGTGCTGCCAATGAACGTGATCTTGTTTGCCTTGGCTGGCCTTGTCATCTGGGGTCGCACCAAGAAGGCACCCATCGCGCCCCGGGGCTAAGCGTCTGATATCGCCGCATTCCACCCCCTTTGCGGGTGGGGTGCGGCCCTTCTTTCCTCGTCAGTTAAGGGGTCGCCATTATGTCTATACTTTCCCTCGTCAAGAATTCCGAACCCGCAGCGACAACCGATCGTCTGTCTTGGGGCGTGGTAGAGCTTCAGGTCACAGATCTTGAGCGTGCCGTTGCGTTCTGGACCTCGGCCCTTGGTTTGGTCGACCGCAACCATGCAGCCCCCGGTGTGGCTTTGGGCACGGCAGAGCGCACGCTATTCGTGCTGCATTCTGGCGCTACTGCCCCGGTAGAGGCCGCCTTTACAGGCATGTATCACGTTGCAATTGGCGTGCGCAGTCAGGCTGAATTCTCGCGCATGTTGGCGCGGTTGCTTCATCTGCAAATACCAGTCAGCCCGACCGATCATCTGATGTCGAAATCTCTGTATCTGGTCGATCCCGATGGACTGGAGATCGAGATCACCTTTGAAACACCTGGGCGGTTCGGCCGCATGGGCGACATGTCGCGCGGGCTGATCATGTTCGATGCCGAGGGTCGCCCCCACAATGGCCGCGAGGCGTTAAACCTGTCCGAGGAACTAGCCCACGCAGAGACAGCAGACCTGATGGCCCCTTTGGCCGATGATAGCTACCTGGCGCACCTGCATTTCAAGGTGGCCGCGCTAGAGCCGGCATTGGACTGGTACAAAAGACTGGGCTTTCAAAACCACCTGACGCTTGCAGGTTGGGGCTTTGCGGATATGGGGGCAGGTAAGCCCAATACGCACCGTTTGGCGATGAACACCTGGGCCGGACCAAACCGCCCCGCTGCTCCGGATCATATGGCGCGGTTGCTGCGCTATGAGGTGATCGCCCACGATCCCGCCCTGTTGGAAAATGCGGGCCTGCAACGAAACGGCGATTCTGCCCACGGGATTGATCCCACCGGTGTCGAAATCACCTTGCGGACTGTAACGAGTGGAAAGGACGCATGATGGACCTGTCTTCGCAAACCTATCGCCCGTCGCAGATTGCCCTGCACTGGGTCGTCGTCCTCGGCATTCTTGTGCAATGGATCGCGAATGAACAGATCGTCCGCGTGGTCGAGGCGATGCAAACCGGCGTTACCCCGGTCAGCGCGGATGTCACCATGGCTTGGGTGCATGTGTCCGTGGGCTCGCTGATCTTTCTGGCGGTCTTGGCCCGGCTGTTCCTGCGCTATCGCTATGGTGTACCCGGCCACGCCCCCGGCACCCCAAAGGCGCAGGCGCTAATCGCCACTTGGATGCACCGCGCCCTTTATGCGGCTCTGTTCGGGATGGTGATTACCGGTGGCCTGACATGGAACGGCGTCGCGCCGTTGGGGGGCATTCACTTCGGCCTCAATAACGTGCTTTTTGGGTTAGCAGCCCTCCACGGGGCCGCGGCAGTATTCAACCAATTTATCCGCAAAGACGGCACCCTGCGCCGGATGATCCCGGCCCTTAAGGGGTAGCGATAAAAATTCGCAGTAGCGGCGACTGAAACGGGCCGCTATTGCGTGTAACGCCCATTGTCCCGGCAATGTAGGAGGCCTTTCGATGCGTAACTTCCTCTCTCGGACCCACCCTTTCTTGCTTTGGCTGGTGCCGGCGTTGCCCGCCATCGCCATGACCTATGACGCGCTGACCTCGGCCAATCCAAGAGTGTTCCACATTCTGGTGCATCCGTCTGGCGAAACCTCGGCCAGATTGCTGATAGTCACCTTAATGGCCACGCCTTTGGCGATGTTGTTGAAGGGGTGGCGAGGGCCGCAATGGATGAAACGCAATCGCCGATATCTGGGCGTTGCGGCGTTCGGTTATGCCTTGTTGCACACGGTCTTTTACTTGCTCGACAAAGCCTCTGCCGCGACGGTGCTGGCCGAACTTTCGCGCCTGTACATCTGGACCGGCTGGATCGCGTTCCTGATCTTCGTGCCCTTGGCGGCAACCTCGTTGGATTTCTTCGTGCGCAAGATGGGGACGTGGTGGAAATGGCTGCAACGCTGGACCTATGGAGCGGCAGTGTTGACGCTAGTCCATTGGGCGGCACTGCATAATTGGAGCGGCTCGGTGCCCGCATTGGTCCACTTTGGTCCGCTTATCGCGCTGGAGGCGTATCGCGTTTGGTACTGGTATCTGCGACCACGGCCCGGTCGCCCCGCGGCGGGTTAGGCGGAGCGCGGGCCTTGGTGGCGGGCCCGGAAACCGGCTACTTCGGGCGTATTGGGAGGGCTTCCGGCGAAAAGCTCCACGTAGTGTTGCACGCGCTCCAGCCTCTCGGTGGGGTCCTCTTCCACTTGCATCGAGATATATCCGACCTGCGTATAAATCACCGTGAGGCTGCGAACCTCGGCCTGTTTCTGCGTGAAGCCGTGGCGTTGAAACATCTGGTCCACGGCCGCAATGCGTTCGGCATCGGCGGCGGCGATTTGGGATTGCAGGGCAGGGGACACGCGGGCCCAATTGCGGATCGCCAGATCAAGCCTTGCGTCAAACAGGTTGGGGTCCAGCCAGCAATCCATCAGGTTGAACAGCGCCTCGTGAATGGTTGCGGCGGGCAGGGTGCAGCGGTCCACCAGATTCCCGGTGTTCTGATTTTCCCATAAAGTCACCATCTGGCTGTGCAATTCGTCCAGATCTTCAAAGAACCAGTAAAAGCCGGTGCGCGTCAGATTTAGCTTTCGCGCCAAAGGCATAACTTTGACAGCATCTATGCCGTCGGAGATCAGCACCTCGTAGGCGGCATTGATCCAAAGCTCTCTGGAGCCGCGCTGACGAGAGGGGGCGTTTGTCATGGGGGTAGAATAGAAAACTTGACATGTATGTCAATTGCTTCAAGGATTGGCGACATGACACCTGTGTCAAGATGAATTGCGCAGTAAACTTCCCTGTCCAGCCAACAGATAGCGAGACTTTTCAATGACCAAAGATCCCTTGCTGCAACCCTACCAGTTGAAACATCTCACCTTGAAGAACCGGATCATGACCACCAGCCATGAACCGGCCTATCCCGAAGATGGGATGCCGAAAGATCGCTATCGTGCCTACCATGAGGAACGGGCAAAAGCGGGCGTTGCGCTAGCTATGACGGCAGGATCGGCGGCGGTTTCCAAGGACAGCCCGCCGGTGTTCAACAACATCCTCGCCTACCAAGATGAGGTCGTGCCGTGGATTCAGAACCTGACCGACGGGTGCCACGAACATGGCTGTGCGGTGATGATCCAGCTGACCCATCTGGGGCGGCGGACTACATGGAACAAGGGCGACTGGCTGCCCTCTGTTTCCTCGTCCAAACATCGCGAACCGGCGCATCGGGCCTTTCCCAAGCTGATCGAGGATTGGGATATCGAGCGCATCATCAACGACTTCGCCGATGCCGCAGAGCGGATGATGGCAGGTGGCATGGATGGGATCGAATTGCAGGTTTACGGCCACCTATTGGACCAGTTCTGGTCGCCCTTGACCAATGATCTGGTGGGGCCGTACGGCGCCGACACGTTGGAAAACCGGATGCGGTTCCCGCTGGACGTTCTGGCGGCCATTCGCAAACGGGTGGGGGACGGGTTCATCGTCGGGTTCCGTTATACGGCGGATGAAGCGCAGAAGGGTGGCATCACGGCTGAGGACGGCTTGAAGATCTCGCAAAAACTGGCCGAGACGGAACAGCTCGACTTCCTGAACGTGGTGCGCGGGCGTATCCATACGGACCCGGCCATGACCGATCTGATCCCGATCCAAGGCATGAAGAACGCCCCGCATCTGGATTTCGTGGGCCAGGTCAAGAAGTTGACGGGAATGCCCACGTTCCATGCGGCGAAAATTCCTGACGTGGCCACCGCCCGTCACGCGGTAGAGGCGGGGCTTTTGGACATGGTCGGCATGACCCGCGCCCATATGGCCGACCCCCACGTGGTCAAGAAGATCATGGAAGGGCGCGAGGATGATATCCGCCCCTGCGTCGGGGCCACCTATTGCCTCGACCGGATCTACGAGACGGGGGACGCATTGTGCATTCACAACGCCGCAACGGGGCGAGAGCTGACCATGCCTCACACCATCCAACCCGCTGAAAAGAAGCGCAAAGTTGTGGTCGTGGGGGCGGGTCCCGCCGGGTTGGAAGCGGCCCGTGTGGCGGCGGAGCGTGGCCATGACGTGACGGTATTTGAAGCGCAGCCTGATCCCGGCGGGCAGGTGCGCCTGACGGCCCAAAGCGCGCGGCGGCGCGAGATGATCTCGATCATTGATTGGCGCATGGCCCAATGCGCGGCCCGCGATGTGACGTTCCATTTCAACGCATGGGCTGAGGTGGAAGACGTGACCGCGTTGAACCCCGACGTGGTGATTATTGCCACCGGCGGCATGCCCAATACCGAGTTGTTCGAGACAGGCCAGGACGCGGCCCATGTCGTGACCTCTTGGGACATTATCTCGGGCGATGTGAAACCGGCCAAGAACGTGCTGATCTATGACGAAAGTGGCGATCACGCGGGCCTTCAGGCCGCCGAGATTGCCGCAGCAGCCGGGTCCACCGTGGAGGTGATGACACCGGACCGAGTTTTCGCAGCGGGCGTTATGGCAATGAACCTGGTGCCCTATATGCGGTCGCTCCAAGACAAGGACGTGACCTTTACCGTCACGCGCCGCTTGCTGGACGTGGCCAAAAACGGCAACCAGCTAACGGCGGTGATCGGCACCGATTACAGTGACCATTCGACCACAAAGGACGTGGATCAGGTGGTGGTCAACTACGGGACCTTGCCGTTGGATGCTTTGTATTTCGACCTCAAACCGCTCAGTTCCAACGGCGGGGCGGTGGATCACGAGGCGCTTATCGAAGGCGTGCCACAAACGGTTGAGCGCAATGCCGATGGAGCGTTTCAACTGTTCCGCATCGGCGATGCGGTGTCCGCCCGCAATACCCACGCCGCCATCTATGACGCGCTTCGGTTGGTGAAAGACCTCTAGGGCGCGCAAGGGCAGGGGCGGTTGCCTCTGCCCGGCGATGCAGCAGGCGTTCAGGTTTCGAAGTAGTTGGGGTTCTCGCGGAAAATCGCGTCGATGGTTTCATCAAGCCGGGATAGGTGGAGCATACCGGCGGCCACTGCGCCTTCGGCGTCGTTGGCTTTGACGCAGTCCGTAATCGCCTGATGGTCTTCTATAAGGGATGGCATTCTGTCTTCTCTCGACAAGCTCAACATACACAGCCGATCCACCCGTGCCTTCTCGAACGAGATCACGTCAAAGGCGAATTCGACTTTGGCGATCTTGCACAAGATGTTGTGGAATTCGTAGTCGAGTTTGCTGAATTCCTCGTAGTTGCCGTCTTCTACTGTGGGCTTTTGAAGCATCAGGTTCGCGTCCAGCTTTACGCTGTCGGAGGGGGTGATTTCCCTTGCCGCGCGACGCAGGACTTCGGCTTCAACGCTGAACCGAACGAACCGCGACTTGGTAATTTCACGCAAAGAAAAGCGCTTCACCTCGGTCGCCTTCTGCGGCTGGATTAACAACAGATCAAGGTTTTCCAGGCGGCTGAACGCATCGCGCACAGGTTGGCGGGAAACCCCGAACTGCGAGGCGATCTCTGCCTCCGATATCTTGTCGCCCGGCATAAGTTCGAGAGAGGTGATAGAAGCATGGAGGTGGTCGAAGACGACATCGACGCTGGTTCGGCGATCTCTGGTGCGTGCGGATGTAGGCATCTTAAACTCCTTCGGTCAGGACGGACATACTGGCCAAGTTGGGTATTGGCCAGTAACCTCAAGCATAAGCAGGTGTCACCTGTGGTAAAAACCTAGCGGTATGTCTTTAGCAGACCCGCAGGCAGTCCCTTCCAATTTGTTGCTTCTAACTTAGCCGCGGGAGCGGTCAAAAATCAATACTAGTATACCACGCATTTTAAACTAGTATACCAGAGGGCGGCGAATCGTGTCGCTAGAGCGTTGCGGAAGCGGGGCGGGGAGGAGTGCTCTGCCGTTTGCCGCAATAGCCCTAGTCCAAATCTGCGATGTGCGACGCCCAAGAATGATCCAGCGCCAAGCGCCAAAACTGTCGAGGAAAGAAGACCTATGAAACTCGCTAACAAGACTGCAATCATTACTGGTGGTGGGCGCGATATCGGACGGGCCTGCGCCCTGAAACTTGCCGCAGAGGGGGCGAATGTCGCCATCAGCTATTTCGCCAGTAGCGCAGGTGCCGACAGTGCGGTGGCCGAGATCAAGGCCGCAGGCGGCAATGCGATTGCCGTGCAGGCCGATCTCAACCACCAAGAGGGTGTGGACGCGCTGGTTAACGCCACGGTCGAGGCGTTCGGCAGCGTCGATGTCCTGGTCAACAACTCGGGCGGTTTGATCGCGCGCAAAACATTTGCCGAGATGTCGTTGGAGCATTTCAACAACGTCATGTCCCTGAACCTGACCAGCACGTTCATGATGATCAAGGCGGTCGGGCCGCATATGGGGCAGGGCACGATCGTTAACCTCGCCAGCCAAGCCGCCCGTGACGGCGGTGGCCCCGGTTCGGTGGCATACGCGGCCTCCAAGGGCGCGATTATGACGATGACTCGCGGCTTGGCGAAAGAGCTGGGTCCAGACGTGCGCGTGAACGGTCTTTGCCCCGGTATGATCGACACCGATTTCCACAACATCCACACCCCTGACGCGGGCCGCCGCGCCTATGAGGCGAACGCGCCGGTCAAACGCCAAGGCACGCCCGATGACGTAGCGAACCTTGTGCTGTTCCTTGCCTGCGATGACTCGTCGTTCCTTACGGGGACCAACGTCGATATCAACGGCGGCATGTTGTTCAGCTAAAGCTGCGGAAATGTACGAGAAAAGGCGCGGGTCGTGGAAAACGGCCCGCACCTTTTGCGTTATTTCGGTAACGGACGAGGCAGTTACCCTAGCGGGCCAGCCACCCGCCATCGACGTTCAGCACCGCTCCGTGGATGTAATTCGCCGCAGGCGAGGCGAGGAACACTGCTGTCTCTGCGATATCGTCAGCTCGCCCCCACCGCCCCGCAGGAATGCGATCCAGAATCGCCGCATTGCGCGCGGCATCGGCCCGCAGAGCCTCGGTGTTGTTGGTCTCGATATAGCCGGGCGCGATGGCGTTCACGTTGATGCCCTTGGCGGCCCATTCATTGCACATGATCTTGGTCAGCCCGGCGATCCCATGCTTGGAGGCGGTGTAACTTGGCACCCGAATGCCGCCTTGAAACGACAGCAGCGATGCGATGTTCACGATCTTACCCGTACCACGCGGCAAGGCCGCCTTGGCGAAGGCCTGACAGGTGAAAAACGCGGCCTTCAGGTTCACGTCCATCACGTCATCCCAATCGGCTTCCGAAAAATCCACGACATCATCACGCCGAATGATCCCGGCGTTATTCACCAGAATATCAATCTGCCGCGCTGCAAAAACGTCTTTTGCGGCCATCGGATCGGCGAAATCGAGGGTTAGCGCCTCGGCACTGTCGGTCATGGCCACCGTGTCAGCGCATGAGGACCGCCCGGCGCAGATCACATGAGCTCCGGCGCGGCCCATAGCGACTGCAATCGCCTGACCGATCCCGGTGTTTGCGCCCGTGATCAGCGCCGTTTGCCCGCTCAAGGAAAACGGGTTCATCGCAGCGCATCCATGGCAACCATGTCCATATCGGTGAAGTCCACGTTGTCACCGGCCATGGCCCAACAGAATGTATAGGCGGCCGTGCCCGCGCCGCAGTGGATCGACCATGGGGGCGAAACGACGGCTTCTTCATTGGCCATCACGATGTGGCGTGTCTCAGCCGGATCGCCCATGAAGTGGAACACGCGGGCGTCGTCAGGAACCTCGAAATACAAGTAAGCTTCCATCCGGCGGTCATGGATATGGGCGGGCATCGTGTTCCACAGACTACCCGGTTGGAACTGCGTGTAGCCCATCAACAGCTGGCAAGTCTCGCAGACGTCCGGGTGGAGGAACTGGATAATCACCCGCTCATTCGCGGCCTCGCGCGATCCCATTTCCACGCGACGGGCATCGGCCAGTTTGATCATCTTTGTTGGGCAACTGCGGTGCGCCGGGGACGAGGTGATGTAGAAACGCCCCGCGCCCGAGAAGGTGACCACGCCGGCGCCCATGCCGATATACAGCAATTCGCCGTTCTCAAGGGTAAAGGTCTCTCCACCGACGGACACTTGACCCGTATCGCCGATGTTCAGAATGCCCATTTCGCGGCGATCAAGGAAGTTGGGCGTGCCGGTTTCGGCCACGTGATCCAAGGTCAGCGTGCCAGATCCGGGCACGGCAGAGCCAAGAATGAAGCGGTCGTAATGAGTGTAGAGAAGGTTAATTTCCCCCTCTGCAAATAAACCGTCTTTGTGGAAATGGTCACGCAATGCAGTGGTATCCATCGATTTTGCGGAAGCGGGATCAATGGCGTGGCGGGTTTCGATCTTCAGGGTCATGGGACCTCTTTTCATAGGATGTGCCGCGCGCGGCATGCTTTACAGAAAGTCGTCGCGGCGCGGTGTGAAGCAATCCACCAACCGACCGGGTTCAAGGCAAACGCACCCATGGACGGCGTCCGAGGGGATGACGAAGCTATCGCCGGGGCCAACCTCGAACGGGTCCCCATCCATCGAGAAACGGAAGCGCCCGCTTTCGACGTAGGTGGATTGGACGTGGGGATGGTTGTGAAGCGCCCCCTCGGCCCCTTCAGCGGCAAACGTAAAGGCGACAACCATAAGGTCAGGATGGTCAGATAGGACCTGCCGCGTCACGTTATCGCCGGCCTCGACAATAGGGAATTGGGGCATGGAAGACTTCCTTAATGTGGACGCTATCGGTATCTGGTATGATAGTATACCAGTTTGAGAAGTGAAAGTTGATTCTGCTATGAGTGTCCACCCATCCAAGCCGCTCTTGTCCGGCCCATCCTCTGCGCCGCTGCGCGTCACCTCGATTGGGGAATGCATGGTCGAGCTCGCGCCAGCCCAAGAGAAGGGTAGTTTTACTCAATCTTTTGCGGGAGATAGCCTGAACACCCTTTGGTACTTGCGCCAGCTTAACCCGGCTTGGAAGTGCCGCTACCTGACACGCGTGGGCCAAGACCACATCTCGGAGGAAATGCTGAAGATGATGGCGGGCGCTGGCATGGAAACGGACCATGTGGGCCGGGAAACCGACCGAACCTTGGGGCTTTACATGATCTCTCTCAGCGATGGAGAGCGTAGCTTTTCGTATTGGCGCGGGCAATCCGCGGCCCGCCTACTGGCCGATGATCCAAAGCGCGTGGCGGCGGCCGTTGCGGATGCTCACGTGGTGTTTTTTTCGGGTATCACGCTTGCCATTTTGGCGCCTGAAGCAAGGGCCACATTGCTTGCCGCGGTGAATGCCGCGCGGGCGGGCGGAAAAACAATTGTGTTCGATCCCAACCTGAGGCCCAAACTGTGGCCCGATGCCGCGCAGATGCAGCAGGCGATCATGGCAGGTGCCGCCGTCAGTGACCTTGTGCTACCGTCGTTCGATGAAGAGGCCGAGTATTTTGGCGACGCGACGTTTGAGGCAACGGCCAACCGCTACTGCGCCAATGGGGCGAGCAGTGTCGTTGTGAAGAACGGCTCGGGCCAAATTTATTACACACACCGGGGACAGACCGGCCTTGTGACGCCAGCCCCAGCGGGCGCAGTCGTGGATACCACCAGCGCGGGCGACAGTTTCAATGCGGGGCTATTGGCCGGGTTGGGGCGAAGCGCCTCCATCGCCGAGGCGATCAAGTTGGGGTGTGATGTGGCGCGCAAAGTGATCGGCCAGAAGGGCGCTTTGGTCACCCTTGATGGGCCAACGGCGCCTGCAAGCTGAAAGGAAAACAGATGGCAAACCCGCAACCCGCCCAAGACGTCCCCCTGGATGGCCAAACTCTGGCGCGGCTGAAAGGGATCAGCACTGCGACGGTCGCGACCTTGTTGTATAAAAAGGGGTTCCGGAATTGCTATGTGCAAGGGGTGCAGCCCTTGGCCGAGGGACAGGACCGGATGGTCGGCCCGGCATTCACTCTGCGCTACATTGCAGCGCGTGAAGACACCGACCCGATTGAAGCATTTCGGGAGCCTGACCACCCGCAACGCCTCGCGATCGAAACCTGCCCAAAGGGCCATATTCTGGTGATGGATTGCCGCCAGGACGCCAGTGCGGCCTCGGCGGGCTCGATCTTGCTGACGCGCCTTCAGGTGCGCGGCGGGGGCGGCGTTGTGTCCGACGGCGGTATCCGCGACGCGGCGGGGGCGGCGGCGCTTGATATGCCTGTGTTCGCGGCAAACCCCTCGGCACCGACGAACCTGACCAAACATCACGCAGTCGATATGAATGTGCCAGTGTCCTGCGGCGGCGTTGCTGTTTATCCCGGCGATATAATTGTGGGCGACGCCGATGGCGTCATGGTGATCCCCCGCCATTTGGCCGACGAGATCGCTATTGAGGGCGCGCCAATGGAGCTGTTTGAAGAATTTGTGATGCAAGAGGTCTTGCGCGGGGTGCCGATCATTGGGCTCTATCCCCCCACCGATCCAGATACGCTGGAGCGGTTTGAAGCGTGGAAGGCGGCCCAAACATGAAAGAGACTTGGCGTTGGTTCGGGCCCCTCGATACGCTTACGTTACCGGAAATTGCCCAAACCGGCGCGGCGGGGATCGTCACCGCGCTACACGATATCCCTTATGGGCAGGTGTGGGCGGCCGACGCCATCGCCGCACGCAACGACACGATCAAAGCGGCGGGGTTCACGTGGGATGTGGTCGAAAGCCTGCCCGTGCACGAAGCGATCAAGCGCGGCGAGGGTGACCTGAGCACACTTTTCGCCAACTACCGCCAATCCATGGCCAACCTTGCCGCCAACGGCGTGCGCACGATTTGCTACAACTTTATGCCGCTGCTGGATTGGACCCGCACCGATCTTGCCGCGCCCGTCGCTCGGGGCGGCACATGCCTGCGGTTTGAGGCCGCCAAAATGGCCGCGTTTGAGGTATTCATGGTCGAAAGGGCAGGGGCCGAGGCGGACTACAGCGCGGAGGTTCTGGAAAAGGCCCGCGCGTGGTTTGATGCGGCAGGGCCATCGGGCCGGGACGCGCTATTACACGCTATCATGTCGGGCCTTCCCGGCGCCTATGACCGCTTTGATATCGAGACGTTGCGCGAAGCTTTGCAAGCCTATGACGGCTTAAGTCGCGACGATCTTCGCGCCAACCTGAAGCGGTTTCTGGAAGAGGTCATTCCAATGGCGCAGGAACTTGGGGTGGCCATGTGCATCCACCCCGATGACCCGCCGCGCGATATCCTTGGCTTGCCAAGGATCGTGTCGGACGCTCCGGATATCCAATGGCTGTTGGATGCTGTGGACGCTGAGGCTAATGGCCTGACCCTTTGCACCGGGTCCTTAGGGGCGAACCCCGCCAATGATGTGCCCGCAATGGCCCGCAAGTTTGGCCCGCGCACCCATTTCGCCCATCTGCGCAACGTGGCCAAAGACCCCGACGGATCGTTTGAAGAGGCGACGCATCTGGGCGGCGACACTGATATGGTTGCCGTGATCCAAGCGCTTTTGGCGGCGGAAAAGCAGCGCGGCACGTCTATACCGTTCCGGCCCGATCATGGGCACGACCTTCTGTCTGACACGCAACGCCAAAGCCACCCGGGCTATCCGTTGGTGGGGCGCTTGCGTGGTCTGGCCGAGCTTCGCGGCGTCGTCGCCGCGCTAGAACACCCCCATCACCCCGATCCTTGAACACAACACGAAAGAGGTTCTTTCATGCCCACCCCTAAACTCGCCCCCGGCGTAGTCCTTGATGAAATGTCCTTCCCAAAGCTCGGCGGTGGCAGCCTGAGTGTTGGTGGCCAGCGTGAGAATTGGACCCTTCTGACAGTCTATCGGGGTAAGCATTGCCCTCGGTGTAAGAAGTACCTCAATATCTTAGATGGAATGCGGTCCAAATGGACCGATGCGGGCTTTGATATCGCCGTTGTGTCGGCAGACCCGGAAGAAAAAGCGGCGGCAGATCAGGCTGAATTCGGCTGGGGCTTTGATCTGGGCTATGGTCTGACGGAAGACCAGATGGCTGTGCTTGGCCTTTATGTGACCGAGCCTTTGTCGGACGCGGAAACCAATCAAAGGTTCTCGGAGCCGGGCACGTTCGTGATCCGGCCCGATGGCAGTGTCTTGCTGATCGCCATTTCCAACGGCCCTTCGGCGCGTCCTGATCTGGATGAGCTGTTGGACGGCATGATCTTCACCAAAGACAACAACCGCCCCCCGCGCGGTACTGTATAAATCGCAAACCGAGGCCGGGCGTCTTAGCCCTGCCTCTTCCCCACTTTTTGCGCGCGAAATGCGCGCCGATGGCTGCTCCGCGCTGTTGTTACACGACGCAGTCCCGCAATTTCCCTGCACATTCAAAGCCCAACCAGTTTTTAACCTTCTGTTTATCGTTGTGATTGACTCAAATCCGCGCCGACTATACTAGTATTCTAGTCGGCGGGTGGATGAGGGGCAAAGGCTTCGTTTCCACCTGCAAGATCGAGAAAACAGATCTGGGAGGATCACATGTCACGGACTTTTAAACTCACGAGCGCTATTCTTGGCGGTTGTTTGGCGGTTGCGGCTTCGGCAGCCTCTGCACAGGACCTTCGCGGTTGGAACATCCACGTAGAAGATTACCCCGTTTCCATCGCGATGGAGTCCTTCATCGCTGAAGTGTCGGAGGCGACCGGGGGGGAAGTCACTGGCAACATCTTCCACAATGGCGTTCTGGGCAGCCAGCCCGACGCGATTGAGCAGGTCCGCCTTGGCGCCCTTGATTTCGGCGTCTTCTCATTGGGTCAGATGGGCACCTCCGTTCCAGAAACCAACGTGGTTTCGCTGCCCTTCATCTTCGGTTCCATCCCAGAGATGTATGAACTGATGGACGGTGCCGTTGGCGACGCAATCGACGCCGGCATGCGCGAGCGGGGCATCGTGGCCCTTGGTTGGTACGATGCGGGCGCGCGCTCTTTCTACAACTCGGTGCGTCCGATCAACACGCCTGCCGATGTGGAAGGCCTGAAAATCCGCGTGATGAACAACAACCTTTTCGTCATGATGGTTGAAGCGATGGATGGCAACGCGACGCCAATGGCCTTCGCGGAAGTCTATCAGTCGATCCAGACGGGCGTTGTCGATGGGGCGGAAAACAACCCACCGTCCTACGAATCCACCAGCCACTTTGAGGTTGCTCAATACTACTCCCTGACCGAGCACCTGATTATTCCCGAGTGCCTGTGCATGAGCCTTGCCTCCTTCGAGGCCCTGTCCCCGGAGAATCAGGAAATCGTTCTGGCCGCCGGTCGCGCCAGCGCCGAGTTGCAGCGTGAGTTGTGGCAGGCCCGTGAAGCGGCCTCCATGGAGATCGTTGAAGCCGGTGGCACGATCGTGAACACGATCGCTGACAAGGGTCCATTCCAAGAAGCAATGGCCCCTGTGTACGAGCAGTTCCTGGCGGATAACCCCGACATGACTGATCTGGTCAACCTGATCCGCGGCACCGAGTAATCCTGCCAAGGGCTTGAGAAAGTGCGGCCCGCGTTGCTTTGAAACGCGGGCCGCGCCACTATCGAAACCACCCTAATCGCGAGACAGCCATGCACGATCAATTAGCGCCGGAGGGATGGGTCGAAAACATCCTCTACTGGATTGGCAAGATTTGTACGCTTATTGCATCGCTCGCCTTGGTCATCCTCGTAGCCACATTCGGCTGGTTGGTTTTCGGGCGTTACGTCTTGAACGTAACCCCCACATGGGTCGAACAACTGGCCCTGCTGTTGATTTGCTACATCGTATTTTTGGGCGCCGTTGCCGGCACACGGGATGAAACGCATCTGGGCGTGACTCTATTTCGCGACATGATGCCCGGCGGCCTTCAGAAGGTGATCGTGATCTTGATGGACGCCGTTCTTGCGGCCTTCGGGGCGATCATGTTCCTTGCGGGCACCAAGTTGATGCAATTCGGCTGGGACAGCCTGCTGCCGATGCTGGATATCCCCGAGACCTTCCGTACCGCTGCAATTACGATCTGTGGCGCGCTGACCTTTGGCATCTGTGCCTCTCGCGCTGTGCTGCGCACGCTGAAATTCTCGCACTGGCAGGCAATGCCAGATACGTCTTCCACTGACATTTCGGAGACCTAAAATGGGCCTCTTAATCCTTCTGTGCGTCTTCTTCCTGTTGGTGGTGATGGGGATGCCGGTCGCCTTCGCCATGGGCATTGCTGCGGCGTCTGCCTTTTGGTTTGAAGGCTTCCCGATGCTCATCACCTTCCAGCGGGCCAATGCGGGCGTGTCGGTGTTTTCGCTTCTGGCGATCCCGTTCTTCGTTTTCGCCGGAGAGTTGATGTTACACGGCGGCATTGCGGTGCGGCTGGTGCGCCTTGCCTCCGCGCTTGTGGGTCACCTGAAGGGCGGCTTGGCGATGGTCAACATCTTCTCGTCGATGCTGTTTGGGGGGATCTCTGGCTCGGCTGTGGCGGATATCTCGGCGCTCGGCTCCATCCTTGTGCCGGTGATGAAAGAGCGCGGCTATCGCCCCGATTTCGCGGTCAACGTGACAGTCACGTCCTCCATCGCGGGGGTTGTGATTCCGCCGAGCCACAACATGATCATCTACGCGGTAGCGGCGGGGGGCGGTATCTCTGTTTCCGGGTTGTTTCTTGCGGGGGTCATTCCCGGCATCATCATGTGCATCAGCCTCGCCATTGCGGCCTACGTTCTATCAGTGAAGCACAATTATCCGTCCGAGCCCTTCCCCGGTTGGGGAGAGGTCGCGCGCACCGCCGCCTCCGCGATCCCCGGCTTCTTCACCGCCGTCATCATCGTGGGTGGTACGCTGTCGGGTATTTTCACGGTCACGGAATCCGGGGCGTTCGGGGCCATTTATGCGCTGATCCTGACTTCGGTCTTCTATCGGAGCCTTAGCTGGAAAGCCTTTCTTCAGGCGATCACGGGGACCGTTCGGACCACGTCGATGGTCATGGTGTTGATCGCTTTCGCCAGCTCTTTCGCCTATCTTCTGGCGCTTTACCGTGTGCCGGAATCTCTTTCCGGGGCGCTGGTGACGATCTCGGACAATCCAATCATCATCTTGCTGATGATTAACGTGATCTTGCTGATCCTTGGCATGATTATGGATATGGCGGCGCTGATCCTGATCTGTACGCCGATCTTCCTGCCGATCGCCCAAGGGCTTGGCATGGACCCCACCCAGTTCGGGATCATGATGCTGATGAACCTTGGTTTGGGCCTTTGCACGCCGCCGGTAGGGACCTGCCTGTTCGTAGGCTGTGCCGTGGGTAGGATTAAGATTGAGCAGGCGCTGAAGTCGATTTGGCCCTTCTACTTGGCAATCTTTGGGGCGCTGTTGCTGGTGACATATGTGCCTGCGATCTCTTTGTGGTTGCCATCGGTCATGCGTTAAGTCGTGCCATCTTAGGCCGGGGTTGCCGCCTCAAGGCGGCCCCGGTGGCCGAGTGCTTGGCGGTATTGCCGGCCCGCTATCCTTTCATTTGAAGCAAAAGTTCGTAGACTGCCCCAGCTATTGCCAGCGGGGTGACCATGCAGTCCAAGACGTCCCATGCCGATAAAGTCCTTGAAGCGACCAGTTCCGCGTCGGCTGCTGCGCGGTCGCAGGTAGCGGCCAGTTGGAACCGTTCGGTCCTGAAACATGGATTGAATCCGGACAATGACCGTGCGCCCGAGTTGATCGAGGAATCCGCCCTGCGGGAGCGTTTGCAAGCCCATGAACAATTCATGATGGTGGCCGCGCCACGGCTGGACGCGCTCTATACATTGGTCGGACAATCGGGCTGCGCGGTGCTTTTGACCGACGCGGAGGGCGTCATTCTGGACCAGCGCATGTCCGATGCGGACACGCCAACGTTCGAGGTCTGGGGCCTGCGGGCTGGCGCGAATTGGAGCGAGGAACGCGAAGGAACCAACGGTATCGGCACCTGCCTGACGGAGCGTCGCCGGGTCATCATCCATCAAGATGAGCATTTTCACGCCCGCAATATCGGGATGAGCTGCATCGACGCGCCGATTTTTGGGGTGGATGGGCAGATCGTTGCCGCCCTTGATGTGTCCTCGGCGCGGGCCGATCAGACCGAGGCGTTCAACCGCCTGATCGCCGCACAGGTCGCCCAAACCGCCCGCGCGATTGAAGAGGCCAACTTCCGCGCCGCTTTCGCTTCGGCCCGGATCGTGGTGGCTGAATGCGACGATGGCGACTCCGCTTCGCTGCTGGCGATTGACCGCGACGATCTTGTGGTCGGTGCCACCCGCGAGGCACGCCGGGCGTTTGGCTTGGCGGGCACTGGGCCGCTTCAGGCGCGCCCCGCCTCCGACATTCTGGGGCGCGAGGATGGGCCGACCGGGTTTGAACGCGCCGAAAGGGCTGCCGTAATCCGGGCGCTTGCGCGGGCGAACGGCAACGTCTCCGAGGCCGCCAGACAGCTTGGGGTGGCCCGCGCGACCCTTTATCGCCGCATGAAACGCCTGGGCCTCAGCGAAAGCTAGGCCAACCTGTCTCAGTCCTGAGACACTTCTTTCCGACATTCGATTCCGTCGTGGTGACGGTACTGCCGTGCCCCGCCAAGTTCCGCCTAGCCCAAGTGGAGGACTCGGGCCAAATGGAGGAATATATCATGAAAGATCTCGCGCATACCGAGACGGGCACCTACACGTCGCCCTTTAAGACGCGGTACGACAATTACATCGGCGGCAAATTCGTCGCCCCCGTGAACGGCCAGTATTTTGAAAACGTGACGCCGATCACAAATGAAAAGATCAACGACATCGCGCGTTCGGACGCGGCGGATGTAGAGCTGGCCCTGGACGCGGCCCACGGCGCGAAGACGGCGTGGGGGGCGACGTCTTCCACGGACCGCGCCAATCTGTTGCTGAAGATCGCCGACGCCATCGAGGCCAATCTGGAGCTGCTCGCCCAAGCCGAAACATGGGACAACGGCAAGCCGATCCGCGAAACGATGGCCGCAGACATCCCGCTGGCTGCCGACCACTTTCGCTACTTCTCAAGCGTGTTGCGCGGCCAAGAAGGCTCGATGAGCGAAATCGACGCCGACACGGTGGCTTACCATTATCATGAGCCTCTTGGCGTTGTCGGCCAGATCATTCCGTGGAACTTCTCGATCCTGATGGCAGCGTGGAAATTGGCGCCGGCCTTGGCAGCAGGCAATTGCACCGTCCTGAAACCGGCTGAACAGACGCCCGCGGCGATCATGGTTCTGGCCGAGATCGTGAACGATCTTCTGCCCGCCGGTGTGCTGAACATCGTCAACGGCTTTGGGGCCGAGGTTGGCGCGGCACTGGCCACCTCCAAGCGGATTGCCAAGATTGCCTTCACCGGTTCTACCGCGACGGGTCGTACGATCATGAAGGCGGCCACGGAAAACCTGATTCCGGTGACGCTGGAGTTGGGCGGCAAAAGCCCGAACGTCTTCTTTTCCGACATCATGGCGAAAGACGACGCCTTTTTTGACAAAGCCATTGAGGGCTTTGTTCTGTTTGCCTTCAACCAAGGTGAGGTCTGCACCTGCCCGTCCCGAGCGCTGGTCCAAGAAGACATCTATGATGCCTTCATGGAGCGGGTGATCGAACGGGTCAAAGCCATCAAGCACGGCGATCCACGCGATCCAGAAACCATGGTCGGGGCACAAGCCAGCAAGGCGCAACAGGAAAAGATCCTGTCCTACTTCACCATCGGGCGCGAAGAAGGCGCCGAGGTTCTGGTGGGCGGAGAGGCGGCAAGCTTCAGCGGCGAATTGGCGGGGGGGAATTATATCCAACCGACAATCCTGAAGGGCCACAACAAGATGCGGGTGTTCCAGGAAGAGATCTTTGGCCCGGTCGTATCCGTCACCACGTTCAAGGATGAGGCAGAGGCCTTGGCGATTGCCAATGACACGATGTACGGCTTGGGGGCCGGTGTCTGGTCACGCGATATGAACACCTGTTACCGCATGGGGCGCGCGATTGAAGCGGGCCGGGTTTGGGTGAACAACTACCACGCATATCCCGCCCACGCGGCCTTTGGGGGCTACAAGCAATCGGGTATCGGGCGTGAGAACCACAAAATGATGTTGGATCACTACCAGCAAACCAAGAACCTTCTGGTCAGCTACAACCCCAACAAACTGGGCTTTTTCTAGGTGCCCACGGCGCCCCCGTAGCTTCGTGCGGGGGCGCTATTTTTCGGGTAAGAGTCGGGGGCAGGGGCCTTCTGGACGCTTCCTTCTACTTCGACGTCTCAAAATAATCGGGATAGCGGGCGCGAATATCGCCCAGAATTGTGCGTATGCTGGCCAAATGCGCCCGCAGATGCGCCGTCGCTTCCGCGGCATCGCCGCTTTCTATGGCGGCCACAAAGCCCCGGTGTTCATCCAGCACCTGTTGCCGACGTTCCTGCGACAGGGTCAGGAAGCGGATACGATCCATGTGGGCCTTTTGTTCCTGAATAAGCTTCCACACGTGGGCATGGCCGGCGATTTCGCAAAGGGTTTCGTGGAAGGCCTCATCCAAGGCGTGGAACACGGCAGGGTCGGGATGGTCCAAGGCCTCTTTCTGGTCGTCCAGATTGGCGTTCAGGCGGGCAAGATCGGCTGCGGTCAGACGCTCCATCGCAAGGCGCAGACACTCCACCTCTAGGGCGGTGCGCACCAATACGGCGTCCAGCACGGCCTGCTCGGATATTGGTGTGACCAGCGTGGCGGTTTGCGGGCGGATCGACAGGAACCCCAGTTTCGACAGCCGAAAGAAAGCATCCCGCACCGGTTGGCGAGACATGTCCAATTGCTTGGCTACATCGTTCTCGGTGATCTTGGTGCCGGGGGGCAGTTTCAGAGAGATCACCGCGTCATAAATGACTTTAAAGGCGCGTTCCGTTGCCGTTTGCGATGGCGGTGGCACCAGCGATGACAAGTTCGATTTGGACATTCAGTTTCCCACTTTCCTTAACCTGCTCCGACCATAGAACGAGATACGCTTTGACACAACTGATCCGCTAGCATATCAGATGGCCATTCTACATCACCTCGGAGCATCGGCCCCATGTCATTGACCCACCCTGACCGCCTCTTTCCTGTGGAGCCGGGCCAACGGGCGCTCGCGCGGGATCTTTACGACAGCGTGAAAGACCTGCCGATCATCAGCCCCCATGGCCATTGTGACCCGCAATGGTTTGCGGAAAACAACCGCTTCCCCAACCCCGCCGAATTGTTCGTTGTGCCCGATCACTACGTGTTCCGCATGTTGGCCAGCCAAGGAATCGCGTTGACCGACCTAGGCGTGCCACGTGTGGATGGCGGCGCGACCGAGGCGGACCCACGGGCGATCTGGAACCAGCTGGCGCAGAACTATCACCTGTTCCGGGGCACGCCGTCGGCCATGTGGCTGGATCATTCGTTTGAGCATGTCTTTGGCCTGACCGAGCCACTGAGTGCAGCGACAGCCGATGTCTATTACGACCATATCGAAGCCAAGTTGGCCGACGATAGCTTCCGCCCCCGCGCCCTGTTTGAGCGTTTCAATATCGAGGTGCTAGCCACAACCGAAGGGGCCTTGGATGACCTGCGCTGGCATAAGGCGGTGCGTGACAGTGGCTGGACCGGGCGGATCGTGACCACCTATCGCCCCGACGCCGTTGTTGACCCTGAGTTTGAAGGGTTCGCCCAAAACGTCGCGGCCCTTGGCACATTGACGGGCGAAGATACCGCCACATGGGACGGCTACCTGAACGCCCACCGTGCCCGTCGCGCCTATTTCAAAAGTTTCGGGGCCACCGCCTCGGATCACGGGCACCCGACGGCTACCACGATGGATCTGCCGCGCGCCGAGGTTGAGGCGCTGTTTGCCATAGCTCTGCGCGGTGCGTGCTCTCCCGCCGAGGCCGATGCGTTTCGCGGCCATATGCTGACGGAAATGGCCCGGATGAGCTTGGAAGACGGTCTGACCCTGCAAATCCACCCCGGCTCTCGTCGGAACCACAATGCCGCCGTCTTTGCCCAACACGGGCGCGACAAGGGCTATGATATCCCCGGTCGCACGGACTACGTCGCAGCGCTAAAGCCGCTATTGGACGCCGTGGGGATGGAGCCTGACCTGAGGATCATCCTCTTTACCTTGGACGAGACAAGCTATGGCCGCGAACTGGCGCCGCTGGCCGGGGCCTATCCGGCCCTGCGTCTTGGCCCGCCTTGGTGGTTTTTTGATAGCTACGAGGGGATCAAACGCTTCCGCGAAGCCACGACCGAGACCTGCGGCTTTTACAACACCGCAGGCTTCAACGATGACACCCGGGCGTTCTGCTCCATCCCGGCCCGCCATGACGTGGCGCGGCGCACCGATTGCGCCTACCTTGCCACCCTCGTGGGCACCGGACGCTTGCGCGAGGGCGAGGCCTTTGAGGTGGCCCATGATCTGACCTACCGCTTGGCGAAAGACGCCTACGGGCTATGAGCCTTCCCTCCATGCCCCGAACGTAAGAGGTTGACGTGCCAACAGAAAACCGACTGACCCGCATCTCCCCTGCGCCCGCAATCGGGCAGGTTCACCTTGGCCCCGGTGCGTTTTTCCGGGCGTTCAACGCGATCTATTCCGAAGACGCGATGGCGGCAGAAGGGGGGGATTGGGGCATCGTTGCCGTCAGCCTGCGCAGCGCCACGGCGCGCGATCAGTTGGAGCCTCAAGCCGGGGCCTATACCTCGGTCACCTTGGGAACACCGCGCAACAAATGCCGGGTGATTGGCGCAGTAACTGATGTCCTCGTTGCCCCGGAAGACCCGGAAGCGGTGATCGCCGCGATGGCCGACCTGGCGGTAAAGATCGTGTCCCTGACGATTACGGAAAAGGGCTATTGCCACGCGCCCGCGACGGGGCGTTTGCAGATGGATCACCCTGATATCGCTCACGATCTGGCGCATCCCGACGGCCCGCGTTCGGCCATTGGGCTCATTGTTGCGGCCCTTGCGCGTCGCCGGGGGCAGGGGGGCAAGCCCTTCACGGTTCTGTCGTGCGATAATCTGCCCTCCAACGGGGCGCTGGCGCGTCGCGTCGTCCTAGATTTCGCCGCCGCACGCGACGCCGACCTGGCCCGTTGGATCGAGGCTCAGGTGCCTTTCCCCGCTACAATGGTTGATCGGATTACCCCCGCCACGACCGACGCAGACGTAGCGCAATTGGCCAAGGATGCGAGCTACTACGATCCCGCCTGCGTTGTGCATGAGAGCTTTCGCCAATGGGTGATCGAGGATGATTTCGCCGATGGCCGCCCCGTGTGGGAGGCCGCAGGCGCGCAGTTTGTGGACAGCGTCGATGCCCATGAGCTGATGAAACTACGCTGTTTGAACGGTACCCATTCGACCCTTGCCTACCTTGGCTATCTTGCGGGGTTTGAAACCATCTCCGACACCGTCGCTGACCCTGATTTCGCCCACCTCTGCACCGCGATGTGGCGCGATGAGATCACGCCGAGTGTCCCGCAACCCGAGGGCGAAGACCTTGCAGCCTATTGCCAGTCCCTTCTGGCCCGCTACCGCGATCCGGCGATCCGTCACCGGACGTGGCAGATTGCCATGGACGGAAGCCAGAAGCTGCCTCAACGGCTGCTATCTACGATCCGCTACAACCTTGCCGCCGGGCGCGTGCCGGGGGGGCTTTGCCTCGCGGTGGCGGCATGGATGCGGTATGTGGGGGGCGTGGATGAAAACGGCGCGCCGATTGACGTGCGCGATCCCTTGGCGGACCGGTTGCGCGCCGCATCCGATGGGGCGGAGGACGCCGAAGGAAAGGTAGCAAACCTGTTGGCGATCGACGAGATTTTTGACCCAGAGCTTGCCCGCGACAGCCGTTTTCAGGCGGCTGTTCTGCAAAGCTATAAGGCGCTGCTTGAGCAAGGGGCTGCCAAGACTGTTCAGGCATTTGCCACGGCGGCAAACCCATGACGAAGGCTGCAAAGGGCACAATGATCCTGCATGAGCGTGATGATGTCGCCATCGTCACCCGCCGGGCGAAAGCGGGCGATCAGCCGTTGGGCTATGGCGCGGCGCTTACGGCCCCGGTGTCTATGGGGCATAAAGTGGCCCGTCACGACATTGCCTCGGGCGCGGCGGTTCATAAGTTCGGCCAGATCATTGGCTTCGCAACGCAGCCAATCCCGGCGGGCGCCCATGTCCATAGCCACAACCTCGCGTTCGGGGACCATGGCGATGCCACTGACATCGGCTCGCTTCTGCCGCAGGCGCGGGCCGCGATCCCTCAGGTCGAGGCGCGGACATTTGCAGGCTTTGCCCGAGCCGATGGGCGGGTGGGCACCCGCAACATGATCGCGCTTATTGCAACGGTAAATTGCTCGGCCACCGTTATCCGGCAAGCGGCCGATCAGATCACCCGTTCGGGCATTCTGGACCATTACCCCAATGTGGACGGCGTGGCGGCGTTTGCCCATGGCACCGGTTGCGGCATGGCCTCGAGCGGGCCGGGGTGGGAGAACCTGCAACGGGTACTTTGGGGCCATGCCACGCATCCCAACGTCGGGGCCGCGCTGTTTGTGGGGTTGGGGTGTGAGGTGATGCAAATTGCCCGCATGAAGCAGATGTTCGGCGCCACCGGGCAAGAGCGTTTCCACGGGCTGACCATTCAAGAGACCGGCGGAACGCGGGCAACCATTGCGCAAATCATTGCGCGGGTCGAAGCGCTGCTGCCTGAGGTCAACGCCATCACCCGAAGCCCGCAGCCCCTGTCGGCCCTTACCGTCGCGCTGCAATGTGGCGGCTCGGATGGCTATTCCGGCATCACCGCCAATCCTGCCCTTGGGGTCGCCAGTGATCTGCTTGCGGGCCACGGCGGGCGGGTTATCCTGTCGGAAACGCCCGAGATTTACGGCGCGGAGCAACTGCTTCTGCAACGCGCCGCCAATGCGTCCATCGGCGCGGCCCTGACCAAGCGCCTGAGCTGGTGGGAGGAATATACCCGCATCAACGGCGGCTCGATGGATAACAACCCATCCCCCGGCAACAAGGCCGGCGGACTGACCACGATCCTCGAGAAATCCTTGGGCGCGGTGGCCAAAGCAGGGGCCACGCCCTTGAACGAAGTGGTGGCTTATGGCGCGGTGCCAACGGCCTCTGGGCTTATTTTCATGGACACGCCGGGGTATGATCCGGTTTCTGTCACGGGGCAGATCGCGGGCGGGGCGCAAGTTGTCGTGTTTACTACCGGGCGCGGCTCGGCCTTTGGCTCCAAGCCTGCGCCGACAATAAAGTTGGCCACCAACGACCCGCTTTTCGCGGCCATGCCCGAGGATATGGATTTGACCTGCGGTGACGTTATCAGCGCCGGTGTCTCCTTGGTCGATAAGGGGGCCGAGATCCTTGACCTAATCGTCGCCACCGCCTCGGGGCAGCCGACCAAAAGCGAGGCATTGGGCCTGGGCGATAACGAGTTCATTCCGTGGAATATCGGGGCCGTGATGTAGCCTTTGTGTGGCGGCTCGCGGAACCTACGGGTCTTTGCACCGAAATGAAGAAGGGCTCGCCCCCATATAGACTTTGAACTTTCGGCTGAAGAAATACGGATCGGCAAAGCCCATTTCCACCGCGACGGCCTTAACGGAAAGCCCCATTCCAAGACGGCTGGCGGCAAACTCCATGCGCTTCAATTCTCGGAACTTTTGCGGCGTAAACCCCATGCGATCCTTAAAGGCGCGGCGAAAATATTCCGGGTTGTAGGGGACGTCGTCCAGGGTTTCGTCCACCCCCTCGCCAAGGGGATCAGCGGAAAGGCGTGTAGCGACCTTCATGATGTGCACAGACAGCTGATCGTGGCTCTGCGGGTCCGTATCTTCGCTGTTCCAATCCAGAAAAGCGGCGTCGATGAAGGCCAGCAGAACGACCATAAACTTGTGATGCTGCGCCATCGTTGTGCTGCCCAAGGGCGCCGTGCTGCGATAGTGGCGTAGAAACGGTTCCAGTACCTCCCAATCGGGCAGGGCGATTTTGCGTTTCAGCCGCAGTTGCGAGATCAGATCACCGCGCCCGAACAGCTCTAGAGAAAAGTGTTGTGCAACCCCGGTGAACAGTTCCATGCCGCCGCTAAACGCCCCCTGAAACCTTGTGTAAGCGGGGATCAACATGGCCTCTCCGGGCCGAAGATGGATCGGTTCAGCTGCGTTTCCAAGTTGGTAAGACCCGCCCCCCGACAGACAAATAATCAGATCGTGAGAGGGGTTCACCTTGTCGATCCGCCAACTGGAATCATGGGTCATTTTGATCGCAGGGCGTTCCAGACGTAGCGACAAGGAGCCGACGGGAATATGGTCGAATGGTGTATGTTCAATTCTGTCCATCTTTTTCTCCAATAGCACTATGTTATGTGCTCCGCTAGCATATTAGCTTCTTATGTGACGGAGCCCAAACAGAGGCTCTGTCAATGGGAGGATGAAGGGTTCGGTTTGTAAAAACCTTGCGTACTATAGATATCATGGCGAATTCTAGCTCACATATTTCCGTGCGTATCGCATTCATCGGGGGCGGTTCTCTAAACTGGGCGCCGGAACTGATGGCCAGTTT
Source organism: Rhodobacteraceae bacterium M385 (assembly GCA_025141835.1). Classification (NCBI taxonomy): domain Bacteria; kingdom Pseudomonadati; phylum Pseudomonadota; class Alphaproteobacteria; order Rhodobacterales; family Paracoccaceae; species Rhodobacteraceae bacterium M385. The sequence goes on from CP081102.1 coordinate 1,219,878, forward strand.
GGCATATGACACCCGCCTGCAAGCCGAGGTGCGCCTTTACGACACCGACTTCCCCGCTGCCGAGCGTAACGCCGCCATTGGCGCGCGATATGCAGAGGTCTCTCGCGGGTGCGCGGCAACCTATTTGCCGTGTCCCACAATAGAGGCGGCGCTGACGGGGGCCGATGTGGTCGTGATCTCGATCCTGCCCGGCCGGTTTGAAGATATGGGCCACGACCTGTCCATTCCGGCAAGCTACGGCATCCCTCAGGCTGTTGGTGATACAGTTGGGCCGGGCGGGATTGTGCGTGCCATCCGGGCGATCCCCATGTTGGCAGACATTGCCACTGCAATTCGCGATGTCGCCCCGGATGCTTATGTGTGCAACCTGACAAACCCGATGAGCGCTCTGACGGGGGCGCTCTATGCGGCGTTCCCTCAGATCAAGGCATGGGGCGAATGCCACGAGGTTACGAAAATCCGCCGGATGGTCGCCAGTATCGCCAATGATGCAGAAGGGGGCGAAACCTATTCCTTCCGTGATGTTGAAGTGAATGTACTTGGGATCAACCACTTTACCTTTGCTGATCGTATCACCCTGCGGGGGCGCGATATGATGCCTGCTTACAGCGCGTTCGTGGCGGCCCAAGGCGCGAAGGGCTGGCATCAGACCGAGCCCGACGCCGATAAGGAGCATCGTAAGTACTTCGGCACGCGCAACCTTGTGGCTTTCGATCTGTTGCGCCGCTTTGGCCTTCCTGCCGCCGCGGGGGATCGCCATTTGGCTGAGTTTCTTCCCGTGGCCGATTACCTTGCCGATCCGGCCCGATGGGGGTTTGCCCTGACGCCGATCGACTATCGCATCCGCGATCGGGCTGCGAAGCTAGAGAAAGCGGAAGCCCTGAAAATGGGCCGGATAGCGCCGCACGTGAAGCCATCCAATGAATCCCTGATCGAGCAGATTACCGCGCTCAAGGGCGGTGGCGTGTTCATGGACAATGTGAATTTACCCAACCGGGGTCAGGTCGGCGGCTTGCCGTCAGGGGCGATTGTGGAAAGCAATGCTGTCTTCTCGGGGCTTGGAATCGCGCCGGTCCCGGCGGGCAAGTTGCCCGTTGCGCTCGAAGATATCGTGGCCCCTCATGCGCAGCGTCAGTCGGCGCTTGTGCCGGCAGTCTTGAACGGGGACCGCGCGGCGCTGTTTGCGTTGTTCCACCAAGATCCACTGGTCGCGCTACTGCCGACCAAAACGGCGAAAGAGATGTTTAATCAGATGCTTGCAGCAACAAATCACTGGCTGCCCGAAAACTTGAAGGGGGCCGCGTGATGGGGGGCGACAGCAAGTATCTGGGCCTTTGGTATGTGGCCCCCTACATCATCGGGTTGCTGTTGTTCACAGCTTTCCCCTTTGTGTCGTCCCTGTATCTTAGCTTCACGGACTACGATCTGCTGAGCGCGCCCGAGTGGGTCGGCACCGACAATTACGAGCGGCTTTTTACCCGTGACCGGACCTTCGATCGGTCGCTTCGGGTCACCATGATCTATGTGTTTACGACCGTCCCGCTTAAACTCGCGTTCGCCTTGTTTATTGCGACGGTGCTCAACTACCGCCTCAAGGGGATCAATCTGTTCCGCACGGCGTATTACGTGCCGTCGATCCTAGGCGGCTCCATCGCGATTGCTGTGTTGTGGCGCTACATCTTCGCGGGCAACGGGTTGGTGAACATGATCCTGACGGGCCTTGGGTTTGAGGCAGTCAATTGGTTCGGCGACCCTCAGAATGCACTGTTCACGATCACGCTGTTGCGGGTGTGGCAGTTCGGCTCGGCCATGGTGATCTTTCTGGCGGCTCTGCAATCGGTCGATAAATCCCTATACGAGGCCGCGTCCATTGATGGGGCCAAGCCGCGCCATATCTTCCGCTATATCACCTTGCCGCTGATCACTCCGGTGATCTTTTTCAACCTGATCATGCAGACGGTGCAGGCGTTCCAAGAATTTAACGGCCCCTTCATCATTACCCAAGGTGGTCCGCTGAATTCTACCTATCTGCTGCCGCTTTATATCTACGACGAAGCCTTCCGCAGCTTTGATATGGGCTATGCCTCGGCCATCGCCTGGATCTTGTTTGCCATCATCATGACGCTGACGCTGGTCGCCTTCTGGTCTTCCAAGAAGTGGGTCTACTATGCCGGCGATAAGAGGAATTGAGCGATGATTGATTTCTCTAGTACCGCAGCCGCCGTGCTCAAAGATGACCGCCCCCCGTCGCAGCTAGAGCTGAAACTGCGCCGCCGGGCCCGCGTGTCGGCCTTTGTCAGATACACGTTGTTGTCCGTTGTCGGCCTTATCATGGTCTACCCGCTTTTGTGGATGATCGGCGCGTCGTTCAAGACCAACTCCGAAATCTTCTCGACCCCGTGGTTCTGGCCGCAAGAGCCGACGTTTCAGGGCTATATCGACGGCTGGCAAACCTCGACCCCCTACACGTTTGGACGGTTTTTCCTGAATTCGATGATGATCGTGATCCCCAAGGTGATCGGTACGGCGATATCGTCCACACTGGTGGCTTACGGTTTCGCGCGGTTCGATTTTCCGGGCAAGAAGGTGGTTTTTGCGATCCTGATCGGCACGTTGCTGCTTCCCGATGTCGTCACCCGCATCCCACAATATCTGCTGTTCCGCGAACTTGGCTGGCTTGATAGCTATCTGCCGCTTGTTGTGCCGCAATGGTTCGCGGTGGAGGCGTTCTTTGTCTTCATGCTGGTGCAATTCCTGCGGGCGATACCGCGTGAAATGGAAGAGGCCGCCCGTGTCGATGGCGCCAATACTTTCCAGACCCTCATCTACGTTGTCGTGCCGCTGTTGAAGCCCGCTCTGATCTCGGTCTGTCTGTTCCAGTTCATGTGGACGATGAACGATTTCCTCGGCCCGCTGATCTACATCTCTTCGGTGGAGAACTACCCGATCAGCCTGGCCCTGCGGCTGGCGATCGACAGCACCGAAGCATTCTCATGGAACGAAATCCTATCAATGACAGTGCTCGCCCTGACGCCGTCGCTTGTCGTGTTCTTCATGGCCCAGAAATATTTCATCGAGGGTATCTCAACCGGAGGGGTCAAAGGCTAATGGCTGAGCTGCGCCTAAAATCTGTAGAAAAATCCTATGGCAACGGCTTCAAGGCTGTCCACGGCATCGACCTGACGGTCGAGGATGGAGAGTTCATGGTGCTGGTCGGCCCGTCGGGCTGTGCCAAATCCACAACCTTGCGGATGATTGCCGGGCTAGAGACGATCACTGCCGGGGAAATCTCGATCGGGGATCAGGTCGTGAACGAATTGGTGCCGGGCAAGCGCGGCATCGCGATGGTGTTCCAAAACTACGCGCTCTATCCGCATATGAAAGTCACGCGGAACCTGAGCTTTGGCTTGAAGCTGAAACGGGTGGCCAAGCCCGAGATCGAGGCGGCGACCAACGAAGTCTCCTCTATTCTAGAGATCGGGGAGCTGCTGGATCGTTTGCCCAAACAGTTGTCGGGCGGGCAGGCGCAAAGGGTGGCGCTAGGGCGGGCCTTAATCAAAAGCCCCGAGGTGTTCTTGTTTGATGAGCCCCTGTCGAACCTTGATGCAAAGTTGCGCGCCTCCATGCGGGTGCGGATCACGGATTTGCATAAACGCCTGCGTGACGAAGGGCGTCCCGCAACGGTTGTTTACGTCACCCATGACCAAGTCGAAGCGATGACCATGGGCGACCGCATCTGTGTGATGAAAGACGGCCATATCATGCAGGTCGCCGATCCGGTGACGTTGTTTGAGCGTCCCGCCAATGAATTCGTCGCGGGCTTCATCGGGATGCCGGAAATGAACCTTGTGGATGCGGAAATGCATCGGGATGCGGGGCAGGTGACGCTGCAAGTGGAAGGGCAATCCATCACTGTGTCCGACGGCTTGTTTGACCGGATTACCGGCGGCAACGGGTCGGTGCGTTTGGGCATCCGGCCGCAGCATCTGGAGGTTATCGCCCCCGACACCGCGGACGCGTTGACCGGCACTGTCACCAATATCGAATTCATGGGCCACGAAGTGAACCTGCATACGCAGGTCGGCAACGCCAACTTCGTATCCGTGACTTTGGCCGAAACGGTTATCGGACGGATCAAGCGCGGCGATCGCGTGGGTCTGAAGCCGCAGGGTCAAAAACTCCACCTGTTCGCGCCGGGAGAGGGCGCAAACATCTCACTTGGCGTGCAAAAATCTTAAGGGAGGAACCTATGAAGAAATTTTCAATCCTTGCTCTGGGGCTATCGACAACAGCGATGGTCGCCCCTCTACAGGCCGAAGAATTGCGGATGAGCTGGTGGGGGGGCGATAGCCGCCACGAGGCCACCCAAGCAGCGCTTCTGGCCTGCGGTGAAGCTCACGGCCACACGATCAGTCCGGAATATACCGGTTGGTCCGGCCATTTTGAACGCCTGACAACGCAAATCGCGGGCGGCACAGAAGCCGACATCATGCAGGTCAACTGGCCTTGGCTGCCGATTTATTCGCCCGATGGCACCGGGTTTGCGGACCTGAACGATTATTCGGAAATCATCGACCTGTCCAACTGGACTGCCGAGGGGCTAGAGGCCGGCACCATGAACGGCGCCCTAAACGGTTTGTCAGTTTCAACAACCGGACGCTTGTTTGCCTTCAACACCACAACTTGGGCTGCGGCCGGGCTTGATATCCCGACAACATGGGACGAACTGGTAGCCGCCGGTCCGGTGTTTCAAGAAGTTCTGGGCGAAGATTACTATCCGTTCGAGGCCCGTGGCCTTGATGCGGCGCTGGTGGTCACGCTGTACGGTACTCAGGTCACCGGCAACCCGCTGATTGATCCGGCCACGAATGAGATTCTGTGGTCGCAGGACGAACTGGCCAATGCCATTCAATTCTACCAGACTTTGGTGGACAATCATGTCATCCAATCTTGGGAAGAAATGAATGCGGCGGGCAACGTGCCTCTGCACGAAAACCCAGATTGGACGGCGGGCCGGATCGGCGGCACCTACCAATGGGATTCGACTTACTTCAAGATTTCCGACCCGATGGAAGAGGGTCAGGAGTTGGTCTATTCCGGTCTGCTGTCCCAAGATGGCCAGCTGACGCCGGGCATCTACCGTAAAGCGTCCATGGTCTTCGCGATCTCGGCTAATTCTGAGCATCCCGAATCCGCTGCACAGATCCTTAACTGCTTGATGAACGAGGAAACTGGCGTGATGGCCCTTGGCGCTACGCGCGGTGTTCCTGCCTCGGATGCCGCACGCAACATGCTGCTCGAAGCCGATGCGATTGCCGACATTCAAGTCAGCGCCCAGGCGCAGGTTCTTGAGGCCGAAGGCCCCGCGATCCACCCCTATATGGAGCATCCGGACGTTCGGGGCGCCATGATGGAAGGGCTGGAGTTCTTCGCTTATGGCCAGATCGACGCGGCCACGGCGGCGGCTGAGATGATGGAAGCCATTTCTGAAGCGCTCGAAGATCTCTGAACTTTGCGAAACCAAGCGGCGCCGGGGCCAAGGCCTCGGCACGCACCTTCCCCCTCTTATTTCCTGCCGGATCACCCCCTATGAGCAGTTTGCGCATTCTCTCGGCAACCGCCCGCACGGTGTCGATCCTATTGGCTCCCAAGGGCGCTCGGTTCGAACAGCCAAGGCCGTTGGATTGGACGCTGGCGCAGCTCAATAAAGGAGCCGTACGCAGCGGTGCTACCGATAAGACGGTCGTGTTTGTTGAAGGGCTGGACCCGGCACAGGACTACCGCCTGAAAACGCCTCTTGGCGATCTGGATTTTACCACCCCGCCCTGCGCGGGCTTAGTCGAGGCGGCTTCCTTCGGCGTGACGGCAGAGGCCGATGACAATACCGCAGCGCTACAGGCCGCCGTCGATGCCGTGCCCGAAGGCGGCACGTTGCGCCTTGCGGCCGGTTATCACCGGACAGGCCCAATTTTTCTAAAACCTCACATGACCTTGTGGCTGCCAGAGGGGGCCGTGATTGCCGCCCATGGTGACCGGGCGGGATGGCCGATCTTGCCGCCACATGACGCGGACGGCAGAGTGCTGAGCACATGGGAAGGCGTGCCCGAAGCGATGTTCGCGGCCCCGATTACGGCACTGTCATGCGACGGGTTGGCGATCACTGGGCGCGGCATTCTTGATGCAGGCGGCGATCGTGGCGATTGGTGGCAATGGCCTAAAGAAACCCGTGACGGCGCGCGCCGCCCACGGGCGCTGTACCTTGCCCATGGCCGGGATGTCATCTTGTCGGGCGTGACCGTGCGCAATGCACCGTCTTGGACCATCCACCCCTACAAATGTGACGACCTGAAAGTGTCGGCCCTTAGGGTGGAGAATCCGCCCAACAGCCCGAACACAGATGGGTTGAACCCCGAGAGTTGCACCAATGTCGCGATCACAGGCGTGGCCTTTTCGGTGGGTGATGATTGCATTGCAATCAAGGCAGGCAAGCGGCGGCTTGAGGATAACACGCACCTCGCCCCGTGCCGCGATATCGTGATCTCCCATTGCCTGATGGAACGGGGCCACGGCGCCGTGGTCCTAGGGTCCGAGATGTCCGGCGATATCACCGCAGTGACCGTACAAGATTGCACCTTTTGCCAGACTGACCGAGGCCTGAGGATCAAGACGCGCCGGGGCCGGGGCGGGACCGTGGCAGACGTAAAGTTAAGCAACGTCGATATGGTGGATGTGCCTACGCCTCTGGCCGTTAATGCGTTCTATTTCTGCGATCCTGATGGTCGCGATGATTGGGTGCAATCGCGCCAAGCCGCGCCGGTTTCCGACACGACGCCCCATATCCGCGATATCAGCCTGTGCGATGTCACAGCCACGGGCGTCACCTTGGCTGCCGCCGCCGTCCTGGGGCTTCCCGAAGCCCCCGTAACCGGCATCACGCTAAAGAATTGCCGGGTCAGCTATGACCCGAACGCCGTCGCCGACGTGCCCCTCATGGCTTGCAACGTCCCCGCCACCCGTCACGCGGGCGTGGTGGTGGAATTTGGCGACGTGCAAGGCACCTTCACCCTCCTTTCAGACGAGAAGGCCCTGACCTCATGATGGAATTCTTCGACCGTTACGCCCTTGCCCATCAGCCTTACAAGAATGGCAATTGGTGCTACGAGGACGGCTTGCTCTATCGCGGTCTGGAATGCCTGCACCGCGCCACCGGAGAGGGGCGCTGGCTGGATCATATCGTCCGCCTTGCCGATGCCCAGATCGGGGCAGGGGCGTCCCTCTCGGGGTATGATCCGAGTGATTACAACATTGATAACGTCATGGCAGGCCGGGCGCTGTTGTACCTCTATACGGTGACGGGCGATGCGACCTATTGGACCGCAGCCGAGCGGCTGGTTGACCAACTGGCGACACACCCTCGCACGCAATCGGGCGTTTACTGGCACAAGCTGCGCTATCCGTGGCAGGTCTGGCTGGACGGCCTTTACATGGGCCCCCCGTTTCAGATCGGCTACGGGTTGCGGTCCGGGCAGGATCAACTGGTGGCGGATTCCTTGGCTCAGGTTTCCACCGCGCTCGACATGACATATGTGCCTGAAACCGGCCTTTACGCCCATGCTGTGGATGAGGCCCGCAAACAGATTTGGGCACATCCCGACACGGGCCATACCGAGGCCCATTGGGCCCGCGCCATCGGCTGGTTGGCCATGGGCCTTGTGGATATCGCAGAGCTTGTGGGCCGCGACCGCTTTGCTCCCCTAAAGGATCGGACGCAGGCGCTCTTGTCTCGTATCGAGCAGCTCAGGCAACCCGAGGGGCTGTGGTTGCAAGTCATGGACCAGCCTGATCTTGCCGGGAATTACCAAGAAAGCTCTGCCTCGGCGATGTGCGTCTATGCATTGCTGAAAGGGAAGAACCTTGGCCTTTGGAACGGCGACGTGGAAGGGCTTCTGGACCGGTTGATCTCTCAGACAATCACCGGAGACGCACATCAAGGCTGGACCATGGGTAACCTGTGCCACGTTGCGGGCCTTGGCTTTTACGAGGGGCGCTATCGTGATGGATCGGCCGCGTACTACGTGTCCGAGACGCTAAGGGACAATGACATCAAAGGGATCGCGCCGCTGATGATGGCCGTGGCGACCACCCTTTCCAAGGCCGAAGCTCCCGCGCTTGCGCGGGTGTAAATGGGGCCTGCTGGCCCGTCCGATTCCGCCTTGTTGAGTAAATCCAACGGTTTTGGCAGGAAGTTGCCGATCCGGTGAAACCTCTTTGCTTAGAAAAATTCTTACTGCTTAAGATGTAGGCACACGACAAACTCCGAACTCTGCAAAAGGGCGCTTTTGGGCGTTTCTTTGACGCTGTTCGGCTGCCTGTCGGGAGGGATGAGATCACTGGGAACTTTAGTGGCGCGCACTGAGTTTTCCATATGTCTCAATTTATTAGCGGGAGATCTATGATGACGGGGATGACTCGGCGAAGCTTGCTGACGATGATCGGTACAGCTGCGGGTAGCAGCGCGATGTATTACGCAATGACGGCAATGGGACACGCCATGCCGTCGGATTATTCAGGACCCATTCAACTGGAAGGCAACCCGAACGGAACCAAGGTTCTGATCCTTGGGGCCGGTCTTGCAGGCATGACCGCCGCGCTGGAGATGCGCGCCGCGGGATATGAGGTGGAGGTGCTGGAATTCCGCGAGAAAGCGGGCGGTCGGTGTTGGACGTTGCGCTCGGGCGATACCTATACCGAGCTTGGTGGCGCGACCCAAACCGTCGACTTCGAAGAGGGCAACTACATCAACCCCGGCCCTTGGCGGATTCCCCACAATCACTACGCCGTCATGGATTACTGCCGGCGTCTCGACGTCGAGTTAGAGCCCTTTATTCAGACCAACTACAACGCCTACGTGCACCGCTCGGACGCCTATGATGGCCGCCCCATGCGGATGAAAGAGGTGCTCACCGACTATCGTGGTCACATCTCGGAATTGCTGGCCAAGGCCGTGGATCAAAACCGTCTCGACGATATGGTGACGGAGGAAGACAAGGAACTGCTGCTTGATAGCTTGCGGCGCTTTGGTGTTCTCAACGACGAACATGAATACGTCCAAAGCCTGCGCACCAGTGGCTACCGTGGCTACGAGAAACAGCCCGGCGGCGGCGAGGGCGCGGCCCCGATCGCTTCTGAACTGCTCGACCCATCCGAGGTGATCCAATCCCGCCTCTGGACCTATCTGGCCACCCACGAAACCATGAGCCACCATGCGCCCATGTTCCAACCCGTAGGC